>CAVONL010000012.1:0-138690 GCA_963697295.1 uncultured Planctomycetaceae bacterium
AATCCAATCGCCAATTTTCGCCACGCGCAGAGGATTGAACGTTTCCTGGATCGAAATGTATTCGTTCATCGATCCGGTTTCGCACTCCTGGAACAGGTGATTGAGACCGTCCAGGACCACGATTTCGAAATCCGGATTACTCCCCTCGGACAGTGCCTGTTTGATTTCGGGCATGTTCAAGTCGGGAAGCACTTGCAGGTCTTTCGAGCCAGCAATTGCCAGCACGGGACAAGCAATTTTTTTCAATGCCGGCCGGGGATCGTAGGCCAGGAAGAATCGCATCCAGTTGCTTTTCAATTGTCGCCTCGCATTGCCGATACCTTGATTGATGTTTTTGGCTGCTGCTTCGCGAAAAGGCTCCGGCACCGTTTCAATAATCTTCTCAATCTCGGGTTTGATTTCTTCGGAAAAATCTTCATCGGGACCGGCTTTCATGGCGGCAGCAATCACCACGCGGTTAATCGCCAAGGCTAACTTGACTTCCCATTCTGGTGTTCCTCCGGCCCGCAACATCGCTGCAGTTTGCGTCTCGTTAATGGTCGTTCCGTCAACACCGGTGGCCGCCAGCAAGACGACAAATGCAACGTCGTCTCGCAGTCCGACAACCATCGGCGCGATTAACCCGCCTTCGCTGTGACCCGCCAAGCCGATTTGTTTTGGGTTGATGCGGTCATCGTTTTTGAGAAATTCAACCGCGGCCGAAGCGTCGCGGGCAAAATCCTCGGTCGTGGCCCTGCCGAAGTCGCCAGTCGATTTTTCCGTGCCACGATCATCGTAGCGAAGCACGGCAATCCCGCGGCGAGTCAGATAATCTGCCAAGACCAGAAATGGCTTGTGTTCCATGATCGATTCGTCGCGATCCGAGGGACCCGATCCGCTAATCAAAATAACGGCCGGATGTGGCCCTGGATTTTCTGGAATGGTCAACGTGCCGGCCAGCGTCACGCCGTCGGCAGTATTTTCGAAAGTGACTTCTTCGCTGTCGTAGGGAAACGGTGCGACAGGACGCTGCGGACGGTTTTCCCAGACGTTTTCCGAACTGTATTCCGCGGCCTGTTTTTTCAATGTGAGGGGAACGTCGCGGCCCCCCTGGCTCCAGGTTCCTTCCGCCATGTCGCCGGCTTCGTTCAGTGTACCGCGGTAGCTCAGTTTGATTTCGGCCACGTCGAAGTTGAGCTGATCGCCGTCGATCGACCAGGTGGCGGCAAAGCCGGTTCGCCCTTCGCTGACACTATCAAAGTAGGCACCCGTGTCGCCCCCTTCTTTGGTCACGATGCGAAACTGCATCAGGGGTTTGACGATGCCCATGTTCAGCTCGCCGATCCATGCCTCCTTGAGCTTTTCGGCCGGCTTGTTGTGTTCGGCTTTCGAATCTGACTTGGTCAGTGTCAACGGCAGATTCATCCCGCTTTGGCTAAACGTGCCCTCAGCAACCGTTCCATCTTGTTGTAGCTTTCCCGTAAACTCAGCCCGGATTTGTGGGATCGAAAAGCTGAGTGTGTCACCGTCGAAACTGATATCGGCTGTTTTCAAGCAGCGCATTGCCCTGGTCCAGGCTGCGAAGTTCGCCGGAAAATCCGCCTGCATTTTCGGTGAAGTCAATCTCCAGGCGTAATTTGGTTCCATTGGCATCGAGTGTCCCTTTCCAGGTCGTGGTCTGAGGCTCCTGGCCGACGGAGGGCTGGATCGCGATCATGGCCGCACAAAAAGTCAACAACAAGATTCGTAACATGGATTGTTCCTTATTTGGTTTCAGCGTTCAGGTTTTTTCAGGTTTTTTAAGGCGTGGACTGCCAGCACAACCGCGAGGGCGGCCACAACAGAAATGCGAAAACGGGATCCACCAAATTGCAATTAGCAGATACGTAACTGTTTGACGATATTGCGTATCTGCCAGCAGGTAGCTTGTTGCCAAGATGGACATTGCAAAAATGAGCGACACCAGGATATTGAGAACTGCATTCGGAATTTGATTCATGCTTTCTCCACAAACGCACCTGATTTCGGGCACCCATCACCGGAAGGAATTAACCACTATTCGCCACTTGCCTGGCGATCTTGCCGACTTTTGGATAAATAGTTGTCAATGACAACAACTTAGTATACAATCGCATCTATGCCAAGCCTTAAAACAACCGTAAGCCAGATTCGCCAACATTCCCGCCAGCTCGTTCGTGAATTGGACGTCGTGAAAGGCGTGTACCTGGGAACCGGGTATACGTTTTCGCAGTGCCACGTCCTGTTCGAGTTGTCACAGCACAAGAAACTGACGTTAATGGAATTGGCGGAAATTCTGCTGCTGGATAAATCGAATACCAGTCGAACCGTCAAGAAGCTCTTGGAGCTGGGGCTGGTCAGGGCCGAAAAAGTCACCGCCGACAATCGGCAGAAGCTGTTCAGTCTCACCGCCAAAGGCAAAAAGGCACTGGGCTGTACGACCAGTTTAGCCGACCGACAGGTCGAACAGGCGCTCGAAAACCTGAGTCCGGATCAGCAAGAGATCGTAATCCAGGGCCTGCAGCTGTATTCGGGTGCACTGCGAAAGAGCCGCTTGCAGTCGAATTACAAGATGCGTTTGATCGAGAAACACGATAATTCCGACGTCGCCCGGGTGATTCGCGAAGTGATGACCGAGTTCCAAGCGGTGGCGCAGGCTATTCCATTGGCGACGAGGAAGTTGATGACATGTACGGCAACTATCGAAACAAACGGTCGTGTTATTACGTTATCGAGCTCGATGCCAGGATCGTGGGGGGCGGAGGCATCGGTCCCTTAAAGGGCGGCGACAAATTCACTTGCGAACTGCGCAAGATGTTCTTTCTGCCCGCGACGCGTGGGCTCGGACTTGGGCGACGGTTGTTGATGCTGTTGCTGGACGAAGCGAGGAAACGAGGTTACAAACGGTGCTACCTCGAGACGCTTGATCGGATGTGGCAGGCCAATGAGCTTTATCGCAAGAACGGTTTCGAGTTGCTGGACAAACCCATCGGCAAGACCGGCCATTGCAGTTGCGATCGTTGGTATGTGTTGACTTTGTGATGGCCCGCAAGAATTTTTACACTCCCTATCTTCAATGAGCCAACAAATCGTAGCGGAACGGCGCAAGCCGTCCGGTGGGTACGACGAAGCCCGCCAGGGGATTCGTCAATCCAACCCATAGGTTGTCAACCAATCCCTATCAGTTGCACCCCTCGTCGAATAGAATTCGAAGTTGGCCAGAGTACTTCCCCTGCCCCTGATCACTTGTGGCAATGTCCGTTTACGACTGGACATTTTTTCCAAAAAGACCCGTATGAAACACATTCGCAACTTTTGCATTATCGCCCATATTGATCACGGCAAGTCGACGCTGGCGGACCGGTTGATCCAGGCCTGTGGTGGCGTGACGCAACGTGAGTTTCACGACCAGATGCTGGACTCGATGGATATCGAGCGTGAGCGGGGCATTACGATCAAAAGCAATTCGATTTCGCTCAACTATCGCGCCCCGGACGGTCAGGGCTATTTGCTGAACCTGATCGACACGCCCGGGCATGTTGATTTTTCCCACGAAGTTCGCCGTTCGTTGATGGCTTGCGATGGGGCATTGATCGTGATCGACGCTTCCCAGGGAGTCGAAGCACAAACGGTTGCCAACCTTTACCTGGCCCTGGAGCACGATTTGGAACTGCTGCCGGTGATCAACAAGATCGATCTGCCGGCTGCCGACGTGGACCGCGCACGGGAAGCGATCGATGCGGAGTTGGGGCTGGATCCGTTTGAGGCGATTCCCGTTTCCGCCAAGACCGGGGAAGGGATCGAAGCCGTGTTGGCCGGCATTGTCGGGAAACTCCCACCTCCGCAAGGTGACCCACATGCGCCGCTGAAAGCACTGGTGTTCGACGCTCATTTTGATACCTACCGAGGAGTCATTCTCCAGTGCCGCGTGATGGACGGTACCGTGAAACCTCGCGACACCATCCACTTCATGCATGGAGGCCGCGATTTTACCGTCGACGAAGTCGGCTACAACCAGGTCAAACTCAATGCCAAACAACAACTCAGCGCCGGCGAAGTCGGTTACATTGTCGCCGGTGTGAAGAGCGTGCAAGACATTGAGATTGGCGATACGATCACGCTGCTCGATCACCCGGCGGCCGAACCGATTCCCGGCTATCAGGAAGCCAGGCAAGTCGTGTTTTCGTCCATCTATCCGATGAGCACCGACCAGTACGTCGATCTCACCAAGGCCCTCGACAAACTGGCGATCAACGATGCGGCGCTCACTTACGAGAAAGACAGTTCAGCGGCACTCGGTTTTGGATTCCGTTGCGGGTTTCTGGGATTGCTGCACCTGGACGTGATTCAGGAGCGTTTGCAGCGGGAATTTGATATCGGCTTGGTCATCTCGGCACCGTCGGTGAAATATCATCTGACGCTGAAAGACGGTTCGGAGATCGAGGTCGACAATCCCAGCTATTGGCCCGATCCAACGCAGATCGATTCGGTCACCGAACCGTACATTAAAGCGTCAATTCTGACGCCCGAGGAATACGTCGGTCCCGTCATGGAGCTATGTCGCGAACACCGTTCCGAAAGCCAGACGATGAATTATCTGTCCGTCGGTCGGGTAGAAGTGATCAGCGAAATGCCGCTGGGAGAGGTGCTCTTTGATTTCTACGGCAAGCTGAAAATGATTACGCGTGGTTACGGTTCGTTCGATTACGAGCCAATCGAATATCGAAAAACCGATGTCGTGAAGGTTGATATCCTGGTCAACAAGGAGCCAGTCGACACGCTTTCCTACCTGGTTCATCGCGACAAAGCGCGGACGCGGGCCTTGCATTATTGTGAACGACTGGCCAAGGAAATTCCTCGCCATCAATTCAAGATCCCGGTCCAGGGTGTGATTGGAGGCAACGTCATCGCCCGCTCGACGATCGCTCCGTTCCGCAAAGATGTGACCGAAAAGCTTTACGGAGGCGACGTCACGCGCAAGAAGAAGCTGCTCGAAAAACAGAAAAAGGGCAAAGCCAAAATGAAACTGTTTGGCAGCGTCAACATCCCCCAGAAAGCCTTCGTCGCCGTGCTGCGGGCAGATCAGGATTAGGCGGTGACTCTGACGGCCGTGGGCCGCCCCAGTGATCGCTGCCGTCCGCCGGCGGGAACTTCGGCTTGCCGCCAACGAGCGGCACCCGTGGGTCGCTTCTGCCGGATGCGACTCGGTCTGGGGTAACTCTTGGCAAGAGTTACCCACGACGGTCCCTTCAGACTAACTTCCTGCCGCTGATTGCTCGTGGACATTTTGCAGTGCTTCCATTGCAATTTGCAAATACTCCGGTTGTTCGTCTTGCAGCAGCTGCTTGATACGAGAATCGGGATTGTCCAGACACTTGTCAAACGCAGCCGCGAACAGACCGACGAATTCATAGTCGCAAGTCTGCAATGCGCGTACGAACCCGCGTTCCATGACGCGCAATACGTCCTCCGGCACCGAATCCAGCGACGAAAGCGCAAACACACCAGCAAACACGACGTGCCTGGCGTTGCCATCGATCATTTTCGCCGCGCTGCCAATCGTCGTTTCGTCAATCTGTCCCAGTTTGGTTAACGTGATCATCGCTTTGGCCCGAATTTCATCATCACGGTGTTCGGCCAGAAATCGCAGTTCTTCGGCAATCGATTTGCTGGCCAACTTCAGCGATTCAACGGCCGAAATCGAATGTAAAACAATCGTTCGCGCAGGCGATCGCAGTTTGTCCAACAACAGAATTTCTTGCTTGTCCTCCAGCTGTTCGTCGGCTTGCAAATGACGAATTGCCACCAGCTGTTTCGATGTCGATTTTTGCCCGGCCAGCTCAAGCCATTCGCCCTGCGATTGTGTCAGCGAGGATTGGCCAGCCGTCGCTGGATCAAAAAACGAATCGTTGGTGCTGAACAGGTATTTGAGCGATTTTCGCATCGGACGAATGAGTTCGCTCGGTAGTTCGCTGGCCCAAGCGGGATTTTTGTCGCTGCGAACCCAGGCCGCAACTGCATTGGCATACGCCAGCGTCTGAGCATCGAGAAACGGGCGAGGAACCGCGGTCCAGTGAGTTGAGTCCCAAAAGGAGCCCGTTTTTTTGACGAAGTCGAAGTTGCTTCGCAGGATCCCCAGCCCCGTGTTGATGACTGCCAGATCGACAATCTCGGGGAAATCCACGATGTCAAACTCATGCTGGTACAACATGTCGCAAACCACATGATGGATCACGGTTGCCGCGGTGAGTTTTGGTTGGTAATTCATCTCCGTATTGAGGACAATTGTTCTCTCGGTTGCATCGTACTTGCCCGGCAGACCGCCGAGACCTTCGCAAGATCCGCCGCCTCAGCCACCGCCGCCAGTCTTCTCGGGCTGCATGGGAAACGTCTGGAGCTTGACGCTGCTGACGTCATGACCCAGATGTTCGCCAACCCGATTTTTAATTTGCTCGGCCGTCTGAAGTTCTCCGGACAGCAAACTGCGTTCACTTAATACCGGTAGCTTCAATCGATCGAAACCGATGCATTCGGCGATTTGCTGAAGGTGAAATTCGATTCTTGCCTTTTCGTCGTCCGGCAAGTTTGGTGTGGATTTGAAAAACGCCATCGTCCCCATTCGCTCAAGTAAAATTGACCTGTTCCCCGAGCATACACGGAATTTCCCTGCGCGGCTGCGCCGGTTCGGCTACGAATTGAGCAACACTTCAGTGATGACATTGCCATGGACGTCGGTCAAGCGGCGTTCGATCCCGTTGTGATAGAAACTAAGCCGCCGGTGATCGAGGCCCAGCAGATGCAGGATCGTCGCGTGAAAATCATAGACCGTGGCGATCTTGTCGACCGCTTTGTATCCAAATTCGTCGGTGGCACCGTAGCTGAAACCTTTTTTGACCCCGGCGCCAGCCAGCCAGGCGGTGAAACCGTCGGGGTTGTGGTCACGACCGCTGGCGCCTGCCTGAAATGTCGGCATCCGGCCAAATTCAGTGCACCAGACGACCAGCGTTTCCTCCAGCAAGCCACGTTGTTTCAGATCTTTCAACAAGGCGGCCGCCGGTTGATCGAGAATCGCACCGTGAACATCGTATTGTTTCTTCAGAAATTTGTGACCATCCCAATTGCTTGTGCCTTCGCCGCCGGTTTGATAGGCCCCGTTGAACAGCTGCACAAAACGCACGCCATTTTCAATCAGCCGCCGAGCCAAAATGCAGTTTCGTGCGAACGCCGCTTTCAGTTCGTTTTCGGTGTCATCGGCACCATACATTTTCAGGATGTGATCCGGTTCGGTTGAAAGGTCGCTGATTTCTGGAACACTCAACTGCATCTTGGCGGCCAATTCATAGCTCGCGATGCGGGCGGACAATTCGGTGTCGCCTGGGAAGCGAGCCAGATGCCTTTCGTTTAACCGCCGCAGAAATTCGCGCGTCGCCTGGTCACGGTTGGCCGGGATTTGGTTTGGCCGAGCCAGATTGCGAATGGGTTGGGAAGCATTGAAATCAGTTCCCTGAAACACTGCCGGCAAAAACCCGGGTCCCCAGTTGTTCACGCTCGACTGGGGCTTGCCGCGGGGATCGGGGATCGCAACAAACGCAGGCAGATTTTCGTTCTCGCTTCCCAGCGCATACGAGACCCAGGCGCCCATGCTGGGAAAACCATCGAGCGTAAAACCAGTCGACATGAAATTTTCGCCCGGGCCATGGGTGTTGGTCTTGCCTGTGAGCGAGTGAAGAAAGCACATGTCGTCGGCCAGTTCGCCCAGCTGATCGACCAATGTCGAGACCATCTTGCCCGAATCGCCACGCGGTTTGAATTCCCATGGGCTGCGCTGCAAGTTTCCCTGGTCGCCCTGGAATGTGACGACTTTTTCTCCCGGCATGGGTTGGCCGTCCATCCGGATCAGCTCGGGTTTGTAATCAAACGTGTCGACCTGGCTGCAGGCGCCCGCACAAAATATCACGATCACGTTTTTTGCTGCCGGTGCAAAATGGGGATCGCGAGCCCGGTTGGGGTGTTGGGGATCAATCCGTGGTCGAATCGGTGACTTGTCGTCGATTGCTGCCAATAAATGGTTTTGCGAGGCAAGCAACTGAGCCAAGGCAATACTGCTTAAGCCGGTTGCGGTATTGGACAGGAACGAACGACGATTGAGCAAATGCCTGGCGTTGATTTCACGATGCATGGTTCAGCTCACAAACAGGAACTCATTGGCATTCAGCAGGGCCCGGCAAAACGCCTCCAACCCGTAAGCTTCAACAAACGCGACCGAGTCGGCCAATTCGTCGGGTTCCGGGGCGCGGGAAAACGCCAATTCGAACGCCAGCCGCACCTGGTCTTCCGGTTGATCGTCCGGCCTGATCGATTAATCGCTCCGCCAGAAACCCGGATTGTTCAATCATGAATTGGCTGTTCAGCAGGTTGAGTGCCTGCAGCGCCGTTGTCGAGCGATTGCGCTGGGGAATCGTTTGTCCCCCGTCCGGACAGTCAAACGTACCGAACACGTCATCCTGTTCCTGGCGGATTTTGGTCATGTAAATCATCCGCCGGAAATGCTGTGGTTCGAATTTTTCCAATGGAAAGTAGTGATGCACGTTTTCGCGATCAATGTTGAATAACAGGAATCCGGGTCCGCCTGATTGTGGATTCAGTTTGCCCGAAACCTGCAACACGCAATCGCGAATCGCTTCCGCCTCCAGCCGCCGTGGTGGAAACCGCCACAACAGCCGGCAGTCGGCATCCTTGGCAAGCGCCGCGTCGCGCGGATAACTGGATTGCTGATACGTGCTCGACGACAGGATTTCACGGTGCAGCCATTTGAGAGACCAACCGTTTTCCATGAATCGCGCCGCCAACGAATCCAACAATTCGGGGTGCGTCGGTGCCGTTCCATTTTTCCCAAAATCGCTGGGTGTGGAAACAATGCCCCGCCCGAAATGATAGTGCCAAACTCGATTAACAATCACGCGCGCGGTCAAAGGATTATCGTCCGAGGCAATCCACTCAGCCAATTTCAGTCGCCGTTGTTGCTCGGGACTTGTCGTGTCCAATGCCAGGCTACCCATGACAGTCAAAACGTCTGGGGCAACTTCTTCGCGCGGAAACAACGGATCGCCACGATACAGCCGATGAATCGGCTCCGGTTCTTTGAACGTGCCGACGTAGCCCAACGGGATTTCCTGGTTCAGGTGTTTGACATGTTCACGAAGCTGTTTGATTTGCTCAAGTAACCGCTTGGCCGATTCCTGTTGATCGGCGGGTAAACGCCCGATGAAGGCGTCCTCAAGTTCTTCGCCGTTGATCAAAAAAGGTTGGCGACGCAACGAACTGGAAACTTCCCGCCATTCTTGTCCGTCGGTAGAAATTTCGATGGAATAATCGATGGCCAACCGGTCGGCAAAGACTTGCTCCCGGTCCCGGGCCCAAACGACGCGCTCAATGATCGCCGGTTGTGCAAATTCAATTTGCACCCAGCTGTTATCCAACGGTATTCGAAATCCAGCTGAAATTGTTGCCGTATTTGCCATCGTTAATATGCGTTAGCTGATGTTTGGGGTCACCGGCATAATCACCGGACGACGTGGCAGTGCTGCCCTTCGAGGCCAGCGCGACGTTTTCGGCGACTTCACCCGGATCCACTGCCGCAAAGACTTCCAATTCATCCAGGCAAGGTTCGGACTGGTTGGTGCGTCGGATCGTGAATCGCAAGAAACGGGCTTTCACCGGATCGAACGTGTCGGTGTTCAGCTTCGCGTCAACCATCGGCAGCAGGTTTTCGGCGGCCGATTCGGGCGCGGGTGCTGTCGATCGCAAGTCGGCGAACTGGCGTTCCAGGTCGTTCAATTTTGTTTCGGCGTTTTGCAGCGAATCGCGGACCTGGGGGCTAACTCGGTTCACCAATGGCCGTTCGCCGTGCTCGACGCCGGAAAACACCGCCTCCAAGGCATAAAAATCGCGTTGCAGGATCGGGTCGAATTTGTGGTTATGACAACGCGCGCAGCCGACCGTCAGGCCCAGAAAAGTCGTGCTGGTGGTGTTTACGTAATCGGCCAGCTCGTCCTGGCGCTGCATCAGCGTCAACTTGACATCCGGACTCTTGACGATGTCGTACGGCCCGCCCACCAGAAATCCGGTTGCTTCGTCAACGCCGACCACGTCGCCAGCCAGTTGTTCAATGATGAAGTCTCGATAGGATTTGTCACGATTGAGTGATTCGATCACGTAGTCGCGATAGTAATAGGCATTAGCACGGTCTCGATTGACTTCATAGCCTGTCGACTCGCCAAATCGAACGACATCCAGCCAGTGCCGCGCCCAACGCTCGCCATAATGCGGACTGGCCAACACGCGGTCGACCAGCCTTGAATAAGCGTCGTCCGATTCGTCGTTGACAAATTCCTCAACCTCCGCAGGCGTTGGTTGCAGGCCGTGCAAATCAAGATAAATCCGACGGATCAACGTGACTCGATCGGCCGGCTCGGACGGCTGAATTCCGTTTTCGATCAATTGTTTGGCAATAAAACGATCGACGTCGTTTCGCAGCGGAAAATCGGTTGTCAAATTGGAAGGATCAATTCCTGGCGGTTCAAAACGCGTGAGCGGTTGGAAAGACCAATGATCGGTCGTGAGAACAGCATCGGTCTCACCAGCCAAATCTTCGGGCCAAGTGGCTCCCTGCTCGATCCATTTTCGCAATGTTTCGACCTGGGTTTGATCAAGGCGCTCTCCCCTCCCCTTCTGGCGGCATGGCCAGATCGCCATTTCCCCCGACGAACTGAAGCAGCGGGCTCTCGTCGGCGTTACCGGGTACAATCGGCGGATCGCCAAAATCCGCAATCCCCAGAGCGGACGATTTGACATCCAACCGGAAATTGCTCTCTTGCCGGTCCGGACCGTGACAAGCAAAACAATGCGTTTCAAAAATCGGCTGGATATCGAGAGCGAACTGAATCTGGCGATCGACGGTGGCCGGTTCCTGGCCCCTGCTGAAGCTTGCGTCGATCGCGATCAAACAAATCGTTGCGGCAACGACCGAGACTTGATTTGTTCGCATACGCATTGAGAGACTCTTACCAAGCACAGATGACGAAAAACTGCGAGACTGGCAGTTGTATTCTGGGCAGCTTGACCGCATCCTCGCAAGTGTTGAAGTTCAAAAACGATTCATGATTTGCTAAGTTAACAAAAAACTCCCAGTATTTGCCGGGCTTTTCCTAATTTCCTACTCCTACTCCTACTCGTAATCCCAGGGTTGATAGTCGGCTGGTATCGCCGTTCGAGTACGAGTGCCGTTGCACTGAGTACGAGGACGAGAAGATACCGTTGAATCCTCGACCGAGTAATCAATAACACCACCTGCCATCGGCAACCGGCGTGTAATGATTTAAAACTGAAGTTCTGGCTTCCGTCAACAAATCGATTGCTGTTTATGAAAAATCAATTGGCAAAGGAGATTCGCCTCTTGGGTGACCTGTTGGGCGACATTATCGTTCAACAGGCGGGCGAAACTGTTTTCGAGCTCGAAGAAACCATTCGCGCGCTCTCCAAAAACTGGCGCGAGGGTGATCCGACCGCTCAAACAGATGCCTGCGCGGATCGCAGAGATGGTCGGCGATTTGCCGTTGACCAGCGACATTCTCAAAGCTTTTTCTACCTGGTTTCAGCTCGTCAACTTGGCCGAGGAGCACCAACGAATTCGTATTCTGCGGGAGCGGGCCAACCGGGCTTTCGAAGAACAGAGCTGGATGGACGAGTCGATTCCCGCCGCGATCGGTGTATTGAAACGCGAGGGATTTACTGCCGAGCAGGTCCGCAGCATGTTGACTCAGATGTTGATCATGCCCGTGTTTACGGCTCACCCCACAGAATCGCGTCGCCGAACCATTCGCCAGATTTTGAAGCATATTTCCGATTCGCTCATCGAGCTCGAAACGTCACAGGCATTCAAGCACGCTGAAATCAAGGAAGAACTGACCGAATACATAACGCTGTTGTGGCAGAGCAACGAAAGCCGTAATCGTCGGCCCACGGTGATGGATGAAGTCCGCAATACAGGCTTGTACTTTTTTGAAAATACGCTGTTCAACGTCGTTCCGAGAATTTACACCGAGCTGGAACAGGCGCTGGCAAACTTTTATCCGGCTCAGAAAATCGACGTGCCCGCGGTCCTGCGTTTTGGCTCGTGGATTGGCGGAGACCGGGATGGCAATCCATTTGTGGACAACGAGACGACCGAATCAACATTGCGGGCCCACCAGGAAGTCGTGCTGGAACGTTACGCGGCGGATGTGCAAGCGCTGTACGAGATGCTCAGTCCCGCGATTGGGCGCGCCACCTTCAACGCGCAATTGCTTGCTGACCTCAAAGCCGAAATTGAACAGCTTCCCGATGCCGAAGTGCAAACCATCATGCGGTTTCAACAGGAGCCGTATCGTCAGAAATTGATTCTGATCTATCGGAGACTGTTGGCGACCATCGAACAAAATGAACGTCCCTGGAGCTCGGAGGTCGTGAATCGGCGCGCGTACAAACAGGCTTCCGAGTTCCTCGATGAACTGAAACAAATTGAACAGAGCTTGCGCGATAACAACGGCGAAATCCTGACGCACGGTCGCTTGACGCGGCTGATCAGACGAGTTGAAGTTTTTGGTTTTCATTTGGCAGCGCTGGACATTCGGCAGCACTCGGGACATCACGCCGATGCACTCCAGGAAGTGTTTGCCAAATATCACGTTTGCGACCCGTACGAATCACTCGCGGAGGAACAGCGCGTCGAACTGCTCTCGCGCGAAATCGAAAATCGCCGACCGCTCACGGCTGAACTTGACTTTTCGGAAACGACCAACGAAGTGGTCTCACTGTTTCGACTGGTGACCGCAGCGCATCATCACGTAGGCGCAGCAGCCATCCAGTCCTACGTAATCAGTATGACTGAGAGCGTCAGCGATGTACTCGAAGTGCTGTTGTTGATGAGTGACGCCGGGTTATTCGGAAAGCTCGATATCGTGCCCTTGTTCGAAACGGTTGACGATCTCAAAGCAGCGCCCGCGATCATGACGGCGCTGTTTGAAAACCCCATCTATCAGCGCCATTTGAATCAGCGGAATCACGGTCAGCAGATCATGATCGGGTATAGCGACAGTAACAAGGACGGTGGTTTCGTGCGCGCGAACTGGATGCTGTTTACGGCCCAGCGTCAACTGGCCGAAACGTGCAAACGCTTCAACGTGGATTTGACCCTCTTCCACGGACGCGGAGGCTCGATCGGACGTGGCGGTGGTCCGGCAAACCGGGCGATCCTGGCTCAGCCGCCGGAGTCGATCAAGGGACGAATCAGAATTACCGAGCAGGGCGAAGTCGTCTCATCGCGTTACACCCATGCGGAAATTGCCAGGCGTCATTTGCAACAGCTGTTTCATGCGGTGCTGTGTTCAAGCGGTTCCCGACCGGAATTCGCTGACCTGGATCGTTGGTCTGAAACGGTGGAGCAACTCAGCCTGGATGCCCATCGCAGATACCGCGACCTGGTGGAACTCCCCGAGTTTATCGAATATTTTCACGCGGCCACGCCCATCGATCAAATCGACCGCTTGAATCTTGGTTCCCGCCCGGCGCGGCGAAAATCTACGGAGTCGATCAACGATTTGCGGGCCATTCCCTGGGTGTTCGCCTGGACGCAGTCGCGCACGAACATTCCCAGCTGGTTTGGAATTGGTACGGCGATCGATAACTGGGTTAACGGCGGCGGTGAAGATCGCCTGGCCGAGTTGCAACAGATGTACCGACAATGGCCATTTTTTCGGACACTACTGGATAATGCCCATCTCGGTATGGCGCGTGCCGACATGGACATTGCCCGGCTGTACTCCACGCTGGTCAATCCGGATTTTGGTGCGCGTCTATTCGGGGAAATTCGCGATGAGTTTGAATTGGCCAAACGGCGAGTTCTCGAAGTTACGGGGCACCAGGAATTACTCGATACCGAATCATGGTTGCAGTACAGTATCCGGATGAGAAATCCATACGTCGATCCGATGAACTATATCCAGGTCGCATTGTTGCAAAGATACCGCGACACTTCTGAACCTGAGCTTCGCGATCAAATCCAGGAAGTCATCCTGCAATCCGTCAGCGGCATCGCCGCCGGCTTGCAAAACGTGGGCTGATTGGACTGAGACCGTCTCGACAGGAATGGCCGAGTTGAGGGTCGAGAAACGCGCGCCGACGATCTGCGGTGGTCGACTTGTCCGATTACACGAGTTGAACCAGTTTGCCGCAATAGTCGGCCCTCCCATTGTGCTTCCTGCCAGTTTTGCTGATCACGATATCCGGGCGTGTCCGAATACGATCAAACCAGTTCCAGTTGTTTCCTGGTAACTGAGCCGACTCTTTGGGCCAGCGTCTCGGAGTATATTCATGAGCCGAATTTTGACAGCGTTCATATTTGCAGCCGTCATCGGGATCGCCGCGGAATGTCAGGCACAACAAGGGTGGCTTTCGCGCAGCGCACGGGCGGAACAAGGCCCGCGTCTCTTTAAAGCTCAACGTGGGCCAAAATTCGATAATCGCCAATCCCCGACACGTTTTAAGAACGCTGCTCGACCTCGCCTGTACGATCCGCGAACCGAGCCCGACGACGACCGGTGGGAACAATATCCGAAGTACATTGGTGGGTTTCATGCCAGCCATTACTACAACATCGGCGTTCCGCCGGGCGACATTGGTTTTCGCGGCAACGGCATTTACTGGGCACCCTGGCAATAGCCGTCAGTGACTCGTTGCGTTGCGATGCGATAGACATCGCGAGATTTAACGCGTGCCAAAGCGGTTAGCGATCCGAAAAGTAGTGGAGACAATTCGGATAAGCTCTTCGGCACCTGTCGGCTTGGGAAGAAATCCCATGGCTCCCAATTCGAGCGATTTACGCTCCTCGTCCTGACCGGCAGCACTAAGCATGAGGACAATTATGTTATCAAAAGTTGAGTTGGCACTGATTTGTTCCAGCAATTCAAGCCCGGAAATATGTGGCATGAAAATATCGAGCAGGACCATGTCAGGCTTGAACTCGTGAAGCGCTTCGATGACTTGCCGAGCATCCGTTTCAACCTGAAGGTTGTTGAAGCCGCCTTTGCGAAGGTGAGCCGCAACGGTACGAACGACCAGGGGTTCGTCATCGACAATCAAGATTTTGCGATCAAGGAGAACAGGCATTTGATCGCGCTTCGGAACTACTTTCGTTGTCGAATTCATTGCAAAAGTCCTGTTAAGAATACCCAACCAAAGCTTACGTTTTGATCATTCGGGGTCAAATCGATTCCTGGCAGAAGCAGAAGAACCCGATCGCGGCAGCCCAGTTATTTGGTTTTGGCGGATCTTGCTGGGAAATGAAGCGGATTTTCAGCGGATAATCTGGACCCGTCGGCTAAACGGGCCAGTGACTGCAATCAGACATGTCTTCTTTCAACCAGGCGCGTGCGCCGGGATAATACCGTCTGGCAGCGAGAATAAAAGTATCCGGAATGACTTTAGCTTATGAACGAGAAACGGCCGTCCAAAGCCAGGCGAAAACGATTGCGCGTGACGGGTGTTGTTCAAGGCGTCGGGTTTCGGCCCTTTGTCTGGAAACGCGCGACAGCACTGGGTTTGTATGGATGGGTCCATAACGATTCGTCGGGCGTGACGATCGAGATTCAAGGCGACGAGTTACAGATCGACGACTTCCTGGCACATTTCGAGGACTCGCTGCCACGCTTGGCAAACATTAATTCGCTGACCGTTACCGACATCGAAACAGTTTCTGAATCAACATTTTCAATTCATGAAAGCCAGTTCGCGGCGACTCACAGTACGCCAATTTCGCCAGAGATCTCGATTTGCGGGGATTGTCTGCGGGAGTTGAACGATCCTCAGGATCGGCGTTATCGATATCCGTTTATTAACTGCACCAACTGCGGACCCCGGTTTACGATCGTCAGCGATATTCCTTACGATCGCCGATCGACGACGATGCGTGCGTTTCCGATGTGCGGTGCTTGCCAGCAAGAATACGATGATCCTGCCCATCGACGTTTCCATGCCCAGCCGAACGCATGTCCAGCGTGCGGCCCCGTCGTCTGGTTCATCGCCAGCGCGGCCAGTGATAAATCATTCGCGTCGCGTCCGGCCGAAGAACACGATCGCCAATCCGCTATTGATGAATTTCAGGCCGCGATCGCGGCGGGGCTGATCGTGGCCGTCAAAGGGATTGGCGGATTCCACCTGGCGTGCGATGCGGGCAATGAAACGGCGATTGCCAGGCTGCGCGAACGAAAGGGTCGCGTGGACAAGCCGTTTGCGTTGATGGTTCGCGATGCCGAGCAAGCCAGTTCGTTTGCCATCGTGACCGAGCCGGAACGATTGCTACTCGAAAGCAATGCCCGACCGATCGTGTTGTTGTCAAAAAGGGAGCATCCATCACCCGTCGGCCAGAGTCTGTCTGGCTGCCGTCGCCCCCGGCAACGATTTTGTCGGAGTGATGCTGCCGTATTCGCCGCTGCATTATTTGCTGGTCGGTGACACCCCATTAGTTTTGACTTCGGGCAACCTTTCGGACGAACCGATTGTGCGAACTAACGCTGAAGCAAAACAACGCTTGGAGAAAATTGCCGATTGTTTTTTGCTGCACGATCGAGAAATCGAAGTCGTTTGTGATGACTCGGTTGTCAGGTGTGTCGATGGTGGGTTACTGCCGATTCGCCGCTCGCGCGGTTACGCACCCATGCCAGTCCGGCTGAACGAATCGGGTGGGAGCGTCCTGGCGGTCGGCGGCGAGATCAAATCCACCTTTTGTGTGACCAAAGACGATTACGCCTACCTGAGCCAGCACATTGGCGATATGGGGAATCTCGAAACCCTTGATGCGATGCGACGCAGTGTCGAGCATTTCCTGCGGTTGTTTCGTGTTGACCCAGCGGCGGTTGTCGCGGATCTCCATCCAGGCTACTTGTCCGGACAGTGGGCAAGTAAATTTTCGGACTCGCTGGATGTTCCGTTGATTCGCGTGCAACATCATTTTGCCCATGTGGCCAGCCTGCTTGCTGAGCACCATTTGACCGCGAGTGAAAAGATGATTGGTTGCTGTTTTGACGGAACCGGCTACGGCCCGGACGGAGCGATTTGGGGGGGCGAATTCATGGTCGCCGACACGCACGGTTTTGAACGGGTTGCGCAGATGAAATATGCACCGTTACCCGGCGGTGACTCCAGTATTCGCCGTCCCTATCGCGTAGCGCTGGCTCAGTTGTGGAATTCCGGTTTACCCTGGGCCAAAGAGCTTCCTTGCGTTGCGGCTTGCCCCGCTGCGGAACTGAAATTACTTCGGCAACAGCTGGAAATGAATCTCAACTGCGTTGCGACCAGCAGCATGGGAAGGTTGTTTGATGCCATCGCCTCACTGATCGGTGTGAGGCATGAAGTCAACTATGAAGCTCAGGCTGCAATGGAAATGGAGTCGCTGGCGGCGAGAGTTGTTGATGCGGATCCACTCGCCTATCGCATGTCCATTTCCAATCCCCCGGGCGGCTGCCATGTGATTGATCCGGGGTTGTTGATTGAACAAGTTTGCAATGATTTCAAATCGGGTGTCGAGCCGTCCCGCATCGCCGCCCAGTTTCATCATGCGGTTGCGAACATGGTGGTCGACGTATGCCAGTTGGCGCGACAGGAAGTCGAACTCAATACCGTTGGTTTAACTGGCGGAGTTTTTCAGAACGTGCTGTTGCTGCGGTTGACCAAGCAACGCCTCAGCGAACAGGGGTTTGATGTCCTGACGCATTCAATCGTCCCGCCCAACGACGGAGGCCTTGCGTTGGGGCAAGCGATCGTTGCCGCAAGGGGTCGGGAGTCTTTTTGAAAAAAAAAGGTTTTCAGTTTGTTGACGGATTTCCAAAAAAACTCCCGACCCCCTCCCCCTCAATCCAGATGCCGCGCGGTTTTCGGCATCACGATCAAGCCCCGACTGTTGGCAACATTGACGAGTTCGACACGATTGTGCACGTTGAGTTTTTTCATCAAGTTCGCTCGATGACGCGTCACCGTGTGGGGACTGATCGACAACACGTCAGCAATGTCACCATTGGTCATGCCTTCGGCAATCAAGTGCAGAACTTCCTTTTCGCGCGATGTCAAATCCGCGTCATCAAAAGTGAATTCTCGCAATGCGTCCTGATCAATCAACTGGCTGATAAACTGCTCACCGTCAAATACCGCATCGATCGCGTGAAACAAGTCTTCATCGAGCGCATGCTTGAGCAGGTAGCCGTCAGCGCCGGCCGACATCGCGCGGGCGACGAATTGGGCGTCATCGTACATGGAAAGCACGAGAATCTTCACCTTGCGGTTGGTGCGGCGTACTTCCGAGATCAGTTCAATTCCGCCCAGCCGCGGCATTGCCAAATCGACGATCAACAAATCACTTGGAGTCGATCCGATTTTTTCGATTCCCTCGGCTCCATTGGTGGCCTCATCAACGACTTCAAAGCGCCCGCTTTGGTTCAGTAGCGCCGCCATTCCACTGCGGACCAGGTTGTGATCGTCGACCAGGATCACGCGTTTCTTGATGAAGGCAGTCATTGGCTTGAATATCATCGGTTTACAAGGGCATTGGGCAATGTGATTTCGATTGACGTTCCCATTCCAATCGACGAACTGAATGTCGACGGTGCCGGCGAGCATTTTGACGCGTTCTTTGATTCCAATCAGGCCCAGACCGCTGGTCGACATCTGCGGATCAAATCCGGATCCATCATCGCGGATGCAAAAAAACTGGTTTGCACCCTGCCGATGAAAGACAATTTCAACGTTGTTGGCCTCAGCATGTTTGGCGACGTTGGTCAGGCTCTCCTGCGCAATCCGGAACAGCGCGGTTTCTGAATACCCCGGCAAGTCAGGTCGCGTCTGGAAATCAACCCGGATGGAAAAGTTTGCCTGTCGGCGAAATTCCGCGACCAGTTGCCGCAGTGATGCTTCAAAACCGAGTTCATCCAACGTCGGTGGCCGCAGTCGTTTGGCAAGGTCCTTTAGTTGCGATGCGGCCTGGTTGACCTGGACCCGCAGTCCGGCCAATTCGAGTTTCGCATCAACTTGTTGATCGTTCAGCAATCCGGCCAGAACCTGCAAACGCAATTTGAGCCCGACCAATACCTGCCCTGTCTCGTCGTGCAATTCGCGGGCGATGCGCCGCCGCTCCTCTTCCAGTCGACGAACGTGGTCTTGCGAGAGCTTTTTGATTTGCTCGTTTTTGAGCTCCAATGATTTGACCAGTCTCGCGTTTTCGATCGCCACCGCGGCCGTGTTCCCCAAAGTCTCCAGGAAGGCGGCATCCTGCCAGGTAAACTCGGGCTCGCCCACATGCCGGTGAAGTTTGAAAAAACCAAGGACCTCTTCCTGTGAATTCTTGATCGGAACGCAAATGCACGAGCCGATCTGAAACTGCTTGAGAACTGGATCGGCCAGCGCGTTGGTTTGGTAATCGTTGATCAGGAAGGGAAATTCGGTTTCCAGAACGATCCCGGGAATGCCCTCGTTTGGTTTCCACTGCCGCTGGTACGGATGCCACTGGCCGTCAAACCAGAAACTGTCGCAATCGGCAATGGCGCCCTGGTCGGTGTGAATCACGATTCCAGCCGCACCGCCGTCGGCATCGAGAAACCCCGTTACGTTGGCGACCAGTTCACGTACCATTTCCGCGGGTTCCAGTTGTTGATTAACCGTCGCGTTGAACGACAGCAGCGTTTCCAGTGACTGCCGCCATTCCTCGATCCGGAAAAACAGCCGGGCCCGATCCACGGCACTGGCGGCGACACGCGCCAGACAGGTGGCGACCCGCACATCACGGTCATTAAAATTACCGCCGGTTCGTTTATTTCGAGCTTCAATGACGGCCAGGACCCGGTTTTGGGTGGAAACCAGCGGGACACACAGCGAATTGCGAATGTGATCACCCAGTGGATCGTTAGTCACTTTGGCTTTCAGGTACTTGACGCACCAGGCAGCATCGTCACTCACGTCAATTTGAAGCGTCCGGATATTGGACGATTGAGCCTCAACCTGCAATTGATTGTCGACGTTGGAATAAACGAAAATCTGGTCCGCGCGAAGAATTTCATAGCCGTGTTTTGCAATGTCTGCCAACAGACCCTGGTAATCCAGTTGCAACGAGAATGCTTCCGCGGCAACAGAAATTTGTTCGAGTTGCCGGTACGCCTGGCGAAGTTCGTAATCGTTTTGTTGATCGGCCGAGCGCCCGTCGGAATCCGGCGGAAAGAGTTCGTCGAGGGAGTTGGGATCTATCGCTAAGTGGCGACTGAATTGGGTGTAGTCGTCAACTGGTTTCGTTTTTGCCGTAGAAACTCGATCCACTTGTCTATCCCAAGGCCAGTTTTGGCTGACGTTTCGAATACCTGCATCCCCGGACGCACTGCTTGAATGTTTTCCAATGCTGCCTTGCGATCAAACTCGCAAGGTTCCGACAAATCGGTTTTGGTAATGACCGCCACGTCGGACGTATTGAACAGGCCGGGATATTTCAGCGGTTTGTCTTCGCCCTCGGTAACCGAAAGCAATGCCACCCGCACCGACTCGCCAAGATCCCAACTTGTCGGGCACACCAAATTTCCCACATTCTCTATAAAAAGATACTCAAGTCCAGCAATATTCCAACCGCCAAGTTGGTTTTGGACCATGTCCGCTTCGAGGTGACAACAGCCGTGCGTCATGATTTGCCGAACCGGGGCCCCACTGTCGGATAACCGCCGCGCGTCGTTATCCGTTTCCAGATCGCCAACAATGGCCGCGACTTTATCGCCTGAGTTGACCATGCGGGTGAGCGTTTCGCGGAGCAACGCAGTCTTGCCGGTCCCCGGACTGGAAACGAAATTCGAAACCAGCACGCCAGCCGATACGAATTCCTTTCGCATATCGCGAGCAAGCTCATCATTTTTTTTGAGAATCTTGGTGCGGACTTCGAGGATTCTGGGTTCAATCATGGCTGGTTCTCGTCGTCGGTGACTGGTTTGCGTCATCCCCTGCGTTTTTCATTTCACTTCCAGTTCCTGTTCGTCAATAATTTCGATCGAATCAATATCCAGTTCTTTTCCCTGGCGAATGTCGGCACTCGGAGTGTTGCACAGCGGGCAGCGAAAGCTTTGAATCCCCGGCAGTTCGACTTCCTGCTCGCAAGGAACACAGAAGATGGTTACGGGGACGTCGATGATCCTGAGCCGGGCACCCTCAAGCAACGTACCTTGGGTCACGAGTTCAAAGCTGAATTCGAGGGCACTTTTGTGCACGCAGGATAACGCACCGATCCTCAGGGTGATCGAGGTTATTCTGTCCGCGCCGGCCTGAGTCGCGTGCTCCGTCGCAAGTTCAACGAGGCTGTTGGCGATTGAAAGTTCGTGCATTTATATCGACTCGGTAAACTGCGTTGCCAGCTGATTCATTTTAAGTGCTTGGCGAACGCTTTGGCAAACGCGAAAAAGAAACCGACCGATTTTTGCACGTCGGGGTCCTTGGTGGCCCTTAGCGTTGCAAACAACCCGCCAATCGGTTGAACCGGCTTGCTGGCGACTTCCAGGTAGGTTTCTGCGCTCTTTTTACCGAGGTCTCCCAGGACGCCGACGACTTTCTTGTCAACCATGCCCGATTCGATCATGCTGTTTCCGGCGTCGATGATTTTTTGGAAACTGTCGCCCAGCAATTGAGATTCCAGTAACTTCTCCCCTGCTTCTTTCAATTTGGGCAGCGACTGCAGGAGCAATGTGAATTGACTGGTGTCGATTTGGTCCAGCTTCAATTCGCCAAACGCGTCGGCCACGTTATCGGTAATGGTTTCACCGCGGCTAATGAAGCCTTCCAGTGCTTCGAGCATGAAGGCCGCCAGTGGCAATTGATCGAGAAGCCGATTTAGCGTCGCGAGCGTTTGTGGATCGGTTAGTCGTTCCAATATTTTGGACTTGGCCAGCTCGTCGACGTCCATCGAGCCTGCTGCGTCTGCGAGCTTGGTACCGGTGGCGAGGTAACCAGGAGTTTTTCGAAACAGTTCAGCGGTTTCTTCGTTGCCGAGCCCTTTGAGATCGCCCAAACTGGCGGCAATCGAATCGGTGATGACTTCGCCGCGGCTAATGAACTCTTCCAGCGACTCGACCGCGAACGTGATCACGTCTAATCGATCCAGCAGGCGATTCAAACCCTCCGCCGTCTTGGGATCGTTTAGTCTGTCCTGCAGTTGGTCCGATAATGCAACGCCGTTGATGGACATGGATTTTGCTCCGGAATCGATATTGGTCGTCTCAATACTTAACGGGTACGTGAGCGATTCGAACGTTTTGGCGGTCCGCGTTTGTGCGCGCTAACACAACCGCCGTTAGGCTCTCAAATTGGAAATCTCCCGGCAATGGTATGAACATGCTATTTCGCTCCGTTTACGGAAACATCAAAATCCGTAACATCAGTTGTTGACTTTCCGATTTCCATTACCCGCCCGAGTTACAAGGTGTGAGCGTGGATGCAGAACTGAGCATTCTTGTGACGACAGCAGTTTCCGTCGGATTTCTGCATACCATTCTCGGACCGGATCATTACATTCCGTTTGTCGCGATGTCGCGAACCAACGACTGGCCGGCCACCAAGACGGCTTCGATAACGGCTCTGTGCGGACTGGGCCACGTGCTGAGTTCCGTTGTCATCGGCTCACTCGGATTGATGCTGGGCACCATGCTCATGCAAATCGAAGCATTGGAGGCCTTTCGCGGTGACGTCGCTGCCTGGCTGTTGATTGGATTCGGACTGGCCTATCTGACGTGGGGGATCGTAACTGCGGTTCGAAATATTCCCCATGCCCATTTGCATTCGCATGCAGGTGGAATCGTGCATTCCCATGTTCACCAACACGACCTTGAACATCGACATCTGCATCAGGACGTGGGCCTCGCCGTGGAACGCCGTGAACCGGAACGAACCGTCACACCCTGGTTGTTGTTCTTGATATTTGTATTTGGGCCTTGCGAGGTTTTGATTCCGCTGCTGATGTATCCTGCGGCGGAGGCCAACTTGTTTGCAGTTGTGGCGGTTGTCGTAGCATTTTTGATCGCGACGGTCGGCACCATGCTCGCATCGGTCATGTTTTTAACTTATGGAATGAGTTTTGTGCGTCTGCCGAACTTGCACCGTTACAGTCATGCGATTGGCGGGTTTGCGATTTTGCTGTGCGGCGTGTTCATGAAGTTTGGCTTGTAAGATCGGTTTCGATCGGCAATTTGAATTGACATATTTTGAATTGACATATCCGAAAGGGAGTTGTTCATGGCATCTTTATTATGGCTTCAAGGCGGCGCGTGCAGCGGGAACACGATGTCGTTTCTCAACGCCGAAGAACCCAGTGCTTGCGACTTGGTGACAGACTTCGGGATCGACGTGCTGTGGCATCCCTCGCTGGGGATGGACATGGGTGACAATGTCCAGAACATGCTCCGCGATATTACTTCCGGTAAAAAAGAGCTGGACATTTTCGTGTTCGAGGGGACCGTCATTATGGGGCCCAACGGTTCTGGTCGGTTCAACATGTTCGCGGATCGCCCCATGAAGGACTGGGTCAAAGAACTGGCGGCCCAGGCAAACGCCGTCGTCGCGCTGGGTGACTGTGCCTGCTGGGGTGGTATCCCGGCGAACGCTCCCAACCCCACCGATAGCGTGGGCCTGCAATTCCTGAAACGGAACCACGGCGGTTATCTGGGGGCGGACTTCAAATCGAAATGGGGATTGCCGGTGGTCAACATCCCTGGTTGTCCCTGTCATCCCGACTGGGTGACGCAAATTCTGGTAGCCATTGCAACCGGTCGCGCGGGCGATATCGCGTTGGACGACTTGCAACGTCCGCAAACGTTTTTCAAGACGTTCACGCAAACCGGCTGCACGCGCGTCCAGTTCTTCGAGTACAAGCAATCCACGATGGAGTTTGGGCAAGGGACCCGAACCGGTTGCCTGTTTTACGAGTTTGGCTGCCGAGGGCCAATGACTCACTCGCCCTGCAATCGGATTCTCTGGAACCGTCAGTCGTCAAAGACACGTGCGGGAATGCCCTGCACCGGTTGTACCGAACCCGAGTTTCCTTTTTATGACCTGGCCCCCGGTACCGTCTTCAAAACGCAGAAGATTGGCGGCGTCATTCCCAAGGACGCGCCGACGGGAACGGATCACGTGACCTACATGGCACACGCTGCGGCCGCCCGCGTTGCGGCCCCGCAATGGTCCAAGGAAGACATTTTCGTCGTTTAATTTTACTTGAACATTCGATTCCATAGCTTTGATTACCTAGCGCAGAAAAAACCACGGGAGCGTGAATATGGCAACTGCAACCCCCATGAGAATCAGTCCGCTTGGTCGCGTTGAAGGCGATCTCGATCTAAAACTTGAAGTCACTGACGGCGTGGTGACCGACGCCTGGACGGAGGCCAGCATGTTTCGAGGCTTTGAGATCATTCTCAAAGGCAAGGATCCGCAGGCCGGCTTGATCGTGACTCCACGGATCTGTGGGATCTGCGGCGGTAGCCACCTGTATAAAGCCTGTTACGCGCTGGACACGGCCTGGAAAACACACGTTCCGCAGAATGCCACGATGGTGCGCAACATCGCCCAGGCCTGCGAAACGTTACAGTCGATCCCCCGCTGGTTCTACGCATTGTTCGCGATCGATCTGACCAACAAGAATTATGCCAACCTCCCCGAGTACGATGAAGTTGTAAAACGATTCGCTCCCTTTGTCGGCACCTCTTACGAAAAAGGTGTCACGCTCTCCGGTAAACCGGTCGAAGTTTACGCCATCTTCGGCGGCCAGTGGCCCCATTCGAGTTTCATGGTCCCGGGCGGTGTGATGTGCGCGCCGAACCTGTCTGACGTGACTCGTTCCATTGCCATTCTCGATTACTGGAAGCGCGAATGGCTGGAAGGCTGTTGGCTTGGCTGTTCGATTGAACGTTGGATGGAAAACAAGTCCTGGGAGGACGTCTGGAAATGGGCTGACGAAAATGACAGCCAACGCAACTCTGACTGCGGCCTGTTTTTGCGGTTTTCCAAGGCTGCCGGGTTGGACAAATTCGGGTATGGCTGTGGCAGTTTTCTGGCAACGGGAACCTATTTTCAACCCGAGCTTTACGAAAACCCGACCATTGATGGCCGCAACCACGCGCTCATTAATCGCGCGGGCGTGTACGACGGCGAGCAATTCCACGATTTCAATCATCTGCACGTTCGCGAGTCAATTGCTCATTCTTTCTTCAAAGGCGATTCCTACTTGCACCCGTGGGACGGAGTGACCGATCCGATCGATCCGCAAGAGGGTCACAAGCAAGGCAAATACAGCTGGGCCAAATCACCGCGGTACGAAGTTCCGGGAAAAGGGTCAATGCCGCTGGAGGCCGGGCCACTGGCGCGCCAAGTGGTGGCGGGCCGACCGGATGCGCTGGAGCATCAAGACTATGACCCGCTCTTCCTGGACGCCGTCAAAACTGCCGGCCCCAGCGTATTGGTTCGCGTGATGTCCCGAATGCACGAGGCCTGCAAGTATTACAAGTTAGCGCAAAAATGGCTCAGCGAGCTTGATCTGCACGACAAGTTTTACACCAAACCCGTCGAGCACAAATCGGGCAAAGGCTTTGGGGCGACCGAAGCCGCGCGTGGCGCCCTTTCCGACTGGATCGTTATCGAGGACGGAAAAATCGAAAACTACCAGGTTGTGACGCCGACCGCCTGGAACATTGGACCCCAGGACGGGAATCAAGTGCATGGCCCGATGGAACAATCGTTTATCGGCGCCCGGATCGCTGATCCCAGCGACCCGGTTGAAATGGGACATGTCGCGAGATCCTATGATTCCTGCCTGGTTTGCACCGTCCACACCTATGACAGCAAGACAGGCAAAGAATTAGCCCGTTTCCGCATCGGCGAAGGCGCGTAATTATCGACTGGAAGAACACAGATTGTTTTCGCCGCCAGCCAAGGCATTTTTTAGTTAACCCAACGGGGCAAGCAAAGGACTCGGTCGCCTTCGAAGTGAGCCGAGTCTTTTTGATGACATGGTTACCGAACTGAACCACGATCTTGAGGGCTTCGATCCGGCAAAACCGACGATCAGCGGAATCGCGACGCTGATCATTGGGTGTGGCAATTTGCTTCGCGGAGACGACGCGACCGGGCCCGTGCTGATCCAGCGAATGTGGCAGCGGGGACTGCCAGCGCACGTCCACTGCGCCGACGGCGGCACCGGTGGAATGGATGTCGCTTTCCAAATGAGGGGAGTGCCCCATGTAATCCTGGTCGATGCATGCCAGTCCGGAAGTGAACCCGGGGCGATCTTCGAGGTTCCGGGCGAAGAAGTCGAACAGCTTCCTCCGATGGATGGCATCAACCTGCACGCGTTTCGCTGGGATCATGCCATTGCGTTTGGGCGTTGGCTGTTGAAAGACGATTATCCGGAAAAAATCACCGTCTACCTGATTGAAGGTTCGGAATTTGAAGTCGGTGAACCGCTTTCTCCCGTTGTCGATGCCGCCATTGATAAACTCGTCGACAGACTTTTTGAAGTGATTGGTGAAAAACCCTAAGATCAAGGCATGAACGTAAAAGTAAGCCAGCCAACTCGACGATCCCTCAGCCTGAATTTGTCGGCAGATGGTTACCTGCGGCTTACGCGCGACGACGCGGAGTACTTTTTTCCGGAGGATACGCTGCTGGCGTTATGGCGCGACGGATCGTTGGTGCTGTTGCCAACCCGTGGCGCGGCAGCGGGCGGTTTGATGTTGAAGCAACGAAATGCAAATGGTGATCGAAGCGTATTAATTTCCGAGGTGTTTGATTTTGAAATTCCCTCTGGCGGGTTTACGGCGATTTGGGATGACAGTATCGGAGGTCTGAGAGTCAACTTATCCCACCAACCATGAACCAATCCGACGACGTACCGAACGAAAACAAACCGGCCAAAAAATTTGTGCCGCTGGAAGCAATCACTCGAGTAGAACAGGAAAACGGTCGCTGGGTCGTGTATTTGAATGTGCAGTCCTGGGAGCCAGACAACGAAGATCCCGTCAACAACGACTGGAAACGAATAAATGATTATTCCAGCGAAGCGGATGCCAAAGTGGCTGCCTCGTGGTATGAAAGATCAGCAAACAAAACGATTCGCCCGCCAACGGGCTTTTAGAATTAAAAACAAAGACAACGTGCATGGAAGGAGGCCGTAACGAGCGCAGCGACATTACGGCAATCCAGCGTGTGACGACGATGATGGCTGCCGTAACAGCGCGGAGCTCGCCACGGCCTACCAATTTCCAACAAAATACAATCGCATGATTGAACTTAGACCTCAACCGATTGGAATTCATCCGTTTCCAGCAGCCAACCTGCTGTTGCCGACGGTCGAAGACCAGCATGAGGTTGAGTGGCAATCCTTGATGAGTGGCGATCTCGATGTCGAAATGCCCACCGAATGGGAGTTTTTTGCAACCGCGGCTCGGGGCGAAATCGAATCGGCAATTGAGTTGATTCGATCTCGCGATCCGGCGTCACCCATTTCTGTTTACAACCTGTTTGTATTGACTCCAACTCCTGCAACCTATCGTGGGGCCCGCGAAATCCTGAGCGGCGAGTTGAGAGAACTGCTTGACGTGGCCGCCTTTGCGACGGGCGTTGCGGACACGATCAACAGCGAGTTTGAACTCGACGGAGAATTGCAAGCCTTCGCCCTGGCAACTTCCGCCGCCGCGGACATTGAACAAAATGAACTGAAAGCGGCGGCAACAAAACTCAAAACTGCCGTCGCCGCCGCCAAGCATTCTTCGCCATTGTTGGCCGCCATTCTGTTATCGCAACTGGCTGACATCGCAGTTGAAATGCCGGGATTTGCCCTGGCACTGGTGGTTCAGGACTACAAGGAAGCGATTCGCTTGGCGGGCGATACAAAACTTCCGCTGCTGGTTCCCGAGTTGCACGCCAATCTGGGGATGGTCCTGCAAAATGCCGCCAATGGGCAACGCGGCGTTCTGCTGCAGGCTGTCAACGCGTACCAGTCGGCATTACAAAATGGCATCACCGAAGAGAACCACCCGGCCCTGTTCGCCCAACTGCAAAACAACCTGGGCCTCGCGTATCTTTCGATGCCAGCAATGGGAGCCAGCGATCAGCTTCGCAATGGAATCGCGGTGCAATCGTTTCGCCATGCTTTGAAGGTTTACACGATGGAAGAGCATCCCGACATGTGGGCCAGTGTCAGCATGAATCTGGCCAACGCGCTGCAGTATGCTCCGACTTCGCACCCCGAAGAGAACCTGGCTCAGGCCGTTGAGCTTTACGAGGATGTGCTGCAGGTTCGCTCCCGAGCCAAAGATCCGGTTGCCTATGCACTGGTCCTGTTGAATCAAGCCAATGCGCTGGCCCACCTCGGCATGTTCAAACCCGCTGTGGAGAAGGTGGCTGAAGCCTACAAGCTTTTCCATTGGTACGATCGCACCGAGCAAGCCGACGCAGCCCGGGAACTGTTGGAACAGATCAACCAGCGGATGGAAGAAAATAATTCTCAATACGAAGTCCGCAATGCGGAGTAACCATGGATCTCTACCAACAACAACAATTTGGATTTTTCCTGCAAACCGCGACCGAGCGATACGTGGCACGGCTGGAAGAACGATTTCGAGGGGCGGATGGGGCCTTGGCAACGCTTAACCAGAACCCCAACGCGGAGGGCGTCTGGTTAAACGAATTCACGGACGCCGTCTTTGAAGACTTTCTGCTCGACAACGTGGAGGGAGCCTGTTTTATCCTCCAGTCACTGGCGAAGCGAAAAGTAGCAGGCGTTGAGCCGGGAACGGTCGAGACGACTTTGATCGAGATGGCAAAGAAACTGTTTGCAGAATTACTGCTGCAAAAAACAATTGAATCTTTGGAACAGCATTCAGGCTACCAGTCTGTTTAACTCGGAGCACCCATGTCAACCGATACACCCGAGGCCAACCCGAGCACACCGATGGTTACCGTCGACAGCCTGGAACAGCTGGCCGAGCGCGTCGACAAAGCAATCGCTGAGGTCCAGTCATTGGAACCCGCAATTCGCACGAAAGCGATGACGCTCAAATCGACCATCGAGGAGTTTCATAAAGTTGGCCTGACCCAGATCGTCAGGAAACTCAAGAACGATCCCAACGGCAAGAAACTGTTGTTTGAACTGGTCGAAGAGCCGACCGTGTACGCCTTGTTTGCCATGCACGGACTGGTCCGCGCCGATTTGAAAACGCAGGTCAGTCGTGTGATCGAAATGGTGCGACCCTACATGCAATCGCATGGGGGCGATGTAAGCCTCGTTGATGTCAAAGGAAAAACAGCCTACGTGCGGCTGTCCGGAAACTGCAATGGTTGTTCGATGTCGTCGGTGACACTTCGAAATACCGTGGAAGAATCACTGGCCGAGCACGTCCCGGAAATTGAAAAGGTCGAAGTCGTTCCCAATGAACCGGAGCCGGCGGTTGGCGGACTGGTCCAGTTGCACGGCGGGCCGACCAACTCGGAAGAACATGGATGGGTTGCAGGTCCGCTCGTGTCCGAGATCACCACGGACAAGCCTTTCGCATTTGAAAGTGGCGAAGACAAAATTCTGCTGATCAAGTCCATGAAGGGAATGCGGGCTTATCGCAACGCCTGCGCTCATCAGGGTTTGCCGCTTGAGGGTGGTATGCTCGATCAAGACAATGGAACCCTTACCTGTCCCTGGCACGGGTTTCAATTCGATAGCGAATCGGGTGAGTGTTTTTCCGCGCCCCAATGCCAGTTGGAACCGTTTCCGCTGCGCATCAAGGAAGATCGCGTTTGGGTTCGTCCCGGATAAGCCGAATTCAGAAATTGAGACAACCTGCCAATGACGTCGGAATTGAAACCACCATCGATCGTGCAGTCAGTCAGCATCTCCAAGCGAGTCATGCCGGTTGATGATTCCGCGCCATCGCTCAAATCGCCTGCGCTCGGAAATCCAATGCACTGGCTCGGTGCGAAATCGCCGTTCGGACTCGCTCTGCCCGACGCCCAGCCAAGCCGTGCAACGATGTATGCTCCGCGCGGCGTCTGGCTTGATGAGGAACGACTGATCGTGTGCGACTCGGGCAATCATCGGGTGTTGATCTGGAATTCAGTTCCGACAGATGATCAGGCCCCCGCCGATGTGGTGCTTGGTCAGCCAGGTTTTGAATCGGAAGGAGCCGCCGCGCACGGGCGTGGTCCGGAAAACGGAATGCACTTGCCGACCGGTGTGATCGTCGCGGCAGGCAAGTTGTTCGTCGCCGACTCCTGGCATCATCGAGTCCTGGTTTGGAACGAGGTCCCCGTCGAATCCGACACGCCCCCTGACGCTGCCATCGGGCAAGGGAGTCTTTCGGCGGTCGACACGAACCGTGGCGGGCGACCGTCCCTCGGGGGGATGTACTGGCCTTATGGCATTGGCTGGATTGATGGCAGATTCTACGTCACGGACACGGGCAACCGGCGCGTGCTGGTGTGGAATTCAATTCCGGCCCCGGGTCAGCCCGCCGATTTTTTGTTGGGACAAATCTCGGAGACGGGCTCCGACGAAAATCGTGGCGGTGCCGTGGCGGCCAATTCATTCCGCTGGCCGCATGATGTCGCGGGCCATCAGGGGCAACTGTTTGTCGCGGACGCCGGCAACCATCGCGTGCTAGGTTGGAACGCGCACCCGGCCGTGGACGCCCCGGCAGATTCAGTGATCGGCCAAAAAGACTTTGCCACCGCCTACGAGCTTCCCTACGACACTCAGGGCTCACAGCGGCTGAGGTTTCCTTACGCGATTGACACTTGCAAAAACGTGTTGGCGGTGGCCGATACGGCCAACAACCGCGTGCTGTTCTGGAAAATTCCGTTTTCAGAAACATGTTACTCGGCGGCGTTCGATGTTATCGGGCAAGTTGATTTTTCCGGCAATGGTGAAAATCACTGGCAGGCGGTTAACAGAAACACGCTTTGTTGGCCCTATGGAATCTGTTTTCACAACGGGACGTTGGCGATCGCCGACTCGGGTAACAATCGCGTCATGCTCTGGGACTGTCGTAAAATTATCGACCACGCAAACAACCAAAAGGACTAACATGTGCCTTGCCGTACCTGGACAAGTTGAAAAAATCTTCGAGGACAAAGGGACACGGATGGGCAAAGTCAACTTTGGCGGCGTCGTCAAGGATGTCTGCCTGGCTTACCTGCCGGACATTCAGGTTGGCGATTACACCATCGTTCACGTGGGCTTTGCCATTAGCCAGATCGACGAGGCCTCCGCGCAGGAAACGCTGCGGACATTTGAGGAACTCGGACTGCTGGCAGACGAATTGGCCGAACTTCGCGAAACGGAATTCGAGGAGAGTATCAAAGCCGAAACTTCCCAACCGCGTTAGGAGCGCCCGATGAAGTACTTGACCGAATACCGCGACGGGGAGAAAGCCAAACGATTGGCTGCAGAAATTTCCCGACTCGTGACCCGACCATGGGCGATCATGGAAGTCTGTGGCGGCCAGACGCATTCAATTATCCGTAACGGAATCGACCAGATCCTGCCGGATGAGATTGAGATGATCCATGGCCCCGGTTGCCCCGTGTGTGTGACGCCGCTGGAAGTCATCGATAAGGCGCTGGCGATTGCCAGTCGTCCGGAAGTCATTTTTTGCTCGTTTGGCGATATGTTGCGGGTGCCCGGCTCGAAAGAGAATCTATTCCAGATCAAGGGAGCCGGTGGCGATGTGCGCGTTGTCTATTCGCCGCTCGATGCCGTCAAAATCGCTCGCGAGAATCCCGTCAAAGAAGTCGTATTCCTGGCGATCGGTTTCGAGACTACGGCCCCGGCTAACGCGATGGCTGTCAAAGTCGCCAAAGACCAGGGGATCAAGAATTTTTCAGCCCTCGTTTCGCATGTCCTGGTTCCGCCGGCAATTGAAGCCATCATGAATTCGCCCGGCAACCGGGTCGATGCGTTCCTGGCGGCCGGACACGTCTGTTGTGTGACGGGTTTTAAAGCGTATCCGCTGCTTTGCGAACAGTACAAGATTCCGATTGTCGTCACCGGTTTCGAACCGCTCGATTTGCTGGAAGGCATTCGTCGTACCGTGATCCAGTTGGAAATGGGTCAGGCCAAAGTCGAAAACGCCTATCCCCGCGTGGTTTCCGAAAGAGGCAACGTGACTGCCCAGGCGGTCATCGATGAAGTTTTTGAAATCACCGATCGTGGCTGGCGTGGAATTGGGGTGATCCCCTACAGCGGTTGGCGACTCAGCGAGGCCTATCGCGAATTCGATGCCGAGATCAAGTTTACGGTTTCGGACATTCAAACTTGTGAATCGACGCGTTGTCGGGCCGGCGATGTATTGAAAGGAGCGATCAAACCCAACGAATGCGCCGCATTTGGCAAGGAATGCACGCCGCGGAATCCACTGGGGGCGACGATGGTATCTGGCGAAGGCGCGTGTGCCGCTTATTATAACTACGGGCGGTTTGTAAAACTCGAAGCCAACGTAGGTCAGTCTGTCCCAGACTGACGCCGAGTCAGAGTCGTGGTTATTCCGCGTACACGGGACAGACGCGGCTACGGTAGTGCCTGCCGCGGAGCGTCAGGCCAAGAAGAAACGAGAACAAAGCCTTGCCTGAAATCAAACCACAAGAAAATGAAGCCAACTTCCAGCCGGTCAGCTTTGACGGGCTGAGTTGTCCCTTGCCGTTGCAGGACTATCCGAATGTCATCCTGGGGCATGGTGGCGGCGGGAAATTGTCGAGCGAGCTTGTCGAACACATTTTTTTGCCTGCATTCGAAAACGAGCATTTGTCGCAACTTGGCGATTCGACCGTGTTCGACGTCGCGGCTGGTCGGCTGGCATTCTCCACCGACTCGTACGTCGTACAGCCCCTGTTTTTTCCCGGCGGCTCCATTGGTGATTTGGCCGTCAACGGAACCGTCAACGACCTGTCCATGAGCGGCGCACGCCCGTTGTATCTCAGTGCCGGATTCATTATCGAAGAAGGTTTTCCGATCGTCCGGCTTCAAAAAATCGCCCAGGACATGGGGGCAGCTGCGCGGGCGGCCGGGGTGGCAATCATTGCGGGTGACACGAAAGTCGTCGAGCGCGGTCACGGCGATGGCTGTTATATCAACACCGCTGGCGTGGGCGCAGTGCCACATGAAATCAACATCGCACCGAATCGCGCTCGCCCCGGAGACGTCATCATCGTCAGCGGAACGCTTGGCGATCACGGCATGGCGATCATGAGCGTTCGCGAGGGACTGGAATTTGAGGCGCAAATTAAAAGCGACTCGGCTCCGCTGAATCAGATGGTTTCTGACATGTTGGCTGCATGTCCTGATATTCGCGTGTTGCGTGATCCAACACGAGGCGGTTTGGCGGCCAGCCTGAATGAAATCGCGGCAGCTTCGAATTGTGGAATGGTTATTAACGAAGCGGACTTGCCGATCAACCCAACGGTCAGTTCGGCTTGCGAGATCCTCGGGCTCGATCCATTACAGGTTGCCAATGAGGGCAAACTGATCTGTATCGTTCCGGCGGACTCCGCCGCCAAGGTTCTGCGCACAATCCAATCCAGTCCATTCGGTGCGGAGGCCGCTATCATCGGGAGGGTTGTGGCGGAACATCCCAAAATGGTGGTTGCGAAAACGACGATTGGCGCGTCTCGTGTGATTACGGTTCCGATCGGCGAACAGCTTCCCCGCATCTGTTAATTTATTGCGGCTGGGCAAATGCCGCGCGGAACGTTTCCATCCTGGAGCGATTGGCTCCCAGGTCGGAATAACCCGCTCTGGATGCCGAACGAAATTGGATCAGGTGATTGGATTCGTCGACAAAGAACTCGACGTCATCGACGAATCGAAACACCAGGCTTCTCGCTTCCGCGTGCAGATAGTGCTCGTCCTCGGAAACGATCGTGATGCGGGGCATCGTGGCTAACGCTTTCTTGACGGCCTGCATGGCGTCCGCAGCAGAGCCTGTAAATTCGATCGGAGCGATCTTGTGCCGTTCTTCCGCTGCTTGGGTGGACACGCAGTTATCCGCTGCCGGACAAGCGGCAAGCTGACCTTGGTGGACGCCGAGGTTGTCTGGTTGGGAGGAAAACAAACTGATCGCCGACAAAAATACGATTGGAATCGCAACAGCCAGTGCGATGATAACGTAGTTTCGTCGACGCGTCGATTTGCCGGGAGTTATCATCACGGAATTATCTTTCGGAGAGTTGCCCAAGGTCGCAATCTGGCGGTCGCCTAAAGAGCGTAAAGTCCAGCGGCCACTGGGACAAGACGAGCATCATTTTGGCGAGTTACAGATCCGACCGTCTCGTGTCGCCGTCGAGATCGCGGAATCGCCTTCCTTCGGGTTGTCGGATGATCCTAGCTTAACTTGACGGGGGTCTCAAATCCTTGCGGTTTAAGTGTCAGCACGGAACAATCCAATTCGTTCAAGATCATTTCAGCTGTATTGCCGATGAAGAATCCTGGAATTCCTGTTCGGCAAACAGTTCCCATCACCAACAGGTCGATCGCTTCGGAGTTGGCAATTTCAGGAATGACATTGCCTGGTTTACCCTGCACCATGTGCACCCTGGGCTTTGCTTCGGGATGGGACTTTAGCAACTGGTCCAGGCGGAGGCGATGTTCGGAAGCGACCTTTTCGACGTAGAGTCGAATTTCGCCCGCCGTCATCCAACGACGGCTGCGCGTCACTTCACCGCCGAACGTCGTCCACGCGTGAACGACATGCAGCGCTGCCCCATCGAGGTTCGCAATGGAAAAGGCGAATTGCAGAATTTGGGCATTCAACGAATCCCGCGTTTCATTGTGGGGATCCGGATCAACGGCGGCCAGTATATTCCTCAGCTTTTTTCGGCGTGTTGGTTTGACGACCCATACTGGGCAAGGACACTTTCTCACCAAGTGTTGTGAAAGCGTACCGAATAGTTGTTCTCGCAACCCGCCTTTTCCGTCGGCCGTCATCATAACCAGGTCGTGTTTGTTGGATATGACCTGGCGGATGATCTCCAAAAAGGGTTGGCCCACGACAACTTTTTGATAAACCCGCCGCCCCTTTGCTTGCAGCGGTCGGACAAATTCCTCCAACTCGGACTCGTACTCACGGACCAGTAATTTCTGCAGATCCAGTTTTTTTCCGTCCTCGCCAACCACCTTGCTTTCCTCGATGACAGGGGCCACCTGGATTACCGTCAGTTTGGCATGGTGAGTTTGCAAGAGTTTTGCTGCCAGATCCAGCGTCTTGCCGTCGCACGGATAAACGAGCAGGATGTTTTTCAAATCGTTCATGAATAGGTCGTCATTCTTTGGGTATCGAAGGGTAAATGTGCCTCCACTTGGACGTGGAGCCGGAGGGATAACGCGGGCCGCCGATCAGCGACCGACAGCGAAGCCGAAATCGGATCGCGGATCGCGATTTATATTGAGGCTTTTCTGGACTCGACGGGCAACCGCACGCTCGGAACGGTTGATGGCCCTCGAAATTGCTTTGGACAGGGAGGTGTCCGTTACCGAGGCCACCACCGCGGCGGAATTTTTTATCATCACATTGACCTGGCACACCTGGTCACGGCCTCCCCGCGGACCATTGGCGTCGCTGACGGAAAGAGTCACTTTCTGGATGCGAGGCCCAAATTTTGATAACGCGGCGGCCAGCTTGGATTCGATTTGTTTCATGGCCGCATCACTTAGCAGTCCGTCCTTGTCAAAGATCGAAAGTTTCATGTGGTTCTCCTAAATCAAAATTGGCGAATTTGGATGACGATTCAATTCCAACTTGCAGACATGTGATTCTCAAAGCGGAACATCTGCTTCTCCTCTGAGCAAAAAATTGGTTGCTGAAAATTCCAAGACCACCCATGACAACATCCGGAGACCACTAGGTCATCGCCTTTTCCCGGGACAAGCTCGCGCTGTGGAAATTGGCTCGAAACCGCCGCGCCAGCCCAGTCCAGAAACTGGCGGCTAATCGGTTTTCGAATGCAGCCTCACGGGACATCATGTGTTGAATTTCATCGGTCAAGAAGCGTATGCCGGCCTGTCGATTACGACTGGTTGTGTCCACAACGACGCGCTTCGAAGACGTCAACTTTACATTCATTTGCATCAGATATTGCACCTGAAAGTTCTCTCCGATGAATGTGTTGATGCGGAAAACCACACGATCGATAGTTCCGGCATATGGCACCAAAGCCCGCCAGATCAATTTCTCCGCAAGTTGTTTCTGGAGCGGGTGGAGCACCCGCTCCCCGTCGATAATCGTCGTCTGATATCCCATTGCGTTCCCCTTGGAAAGAATCAATGCAATTTCGTATGTTTATTTATACGGCGCAATGCTAATATAGATCCAATAGATTATTATCAATTAAAACATTGATAAAACAAATAATGGGGCGCTTGATGGATTGGCTTAACTATCACCATTTGCTGTACTTCTGGACCGCGGCCAAGGAAGGCGGGGTGTCGCGCGCGGCGGAGAAACTCCATCTGGCCCAACCGACGCTGAGCAGCCAGATCAAAAAGCTGGAATCCGCCGTCGGGCACAAATTGTTTGAACGAGTGGGGCGGAGCCTGGTCCTTACCGAAACCGGGCAGCTCGTGTTTCGCTATGCGGATGAAATATTTGGTCTGGGACAAGAGCTCTTCGATGTGCTTCATCACCGAAAGGACGAGGAAAAGTCGCGACTGATGGTGGGTGTCCAGGGAGCCATTCCCAAGCTGATCGTCTACGAACTTTTGCGTCCGGCGCTGGAGGGAGATCAGAGCGAATACCAGATTGTCTGTTTTGAGGGCAAGATTGGTGAGTTGCTCGCCGAACTGGCTTTGCACCGGTTGGATGTTGTGATTGCGGATCGACCTTTGACGCCTGATACCCACGTGCGGGCCTTCAATCACCTGCTGGGTCAATGTGGTGTCACCGTTTACGGAACGACCCCGCTGGCTCGTAAATACAAACACAATTTCCCGGAATCGCTTGACGAAGCTCCCCTGCTTCTGCCGACGCAAAACACTTCACTCCGGCGGCTGCTTGAGCAATGGTTTGATGACCGGGGAATTCATCCCCAAATTGCGCACGAGTTCGCGGACTCCGCGGTTCTGAAAGTCTTCGGCCAGGCAGGCCATGGGCTGTTCGTGACGCCATCGGCGATTGAACAGGAAGTGTGTCGCCAGTATTCGGTCAAAATCGTGGGGAGGATTCCGGAAGTCGTAGAGCGTTTTTACGCCATTTCGATCGAAAAAAAGTTGCGTCATCCGGCGGTGATTGCAATTTCACAAGCCGCCCGCAATCGGTTGTTCGGCTGACGTTTGCGTGGTCACCGCGCCCGGCCGCTAATTGGTTCGACGAGAACCTAGCGGCGTTTCGTTTGCGCAGAATAAGTGCTTTCGAAAATCCGGTCCGCGTTGGCGGCTTCGAAACCTTCGCGCCGCAGCGGCTGGCCTTGTGGGTCGAACTGACCTGGCAATAGGCGGCGCTCAGCAAATTCGACGTAGGAACCGGCAATCGGAAACGTCACCCGCCCTCCCTGTCCGTCGTCGAATTCGGCCTCGATCATCTGGGCGACGGTCGAACTCTGGATCAACAGTCCGTCGGGGCTGGTCTTGATCGTGCCGCCGGAGTCGTTGAGCGTGAATCCGTGCGATTCCAGGAAGCGGTTGAAGTCGACAATCGTGTTGTAACCCGGCGGAAGATTATGCACGGAGATCGTGAAATGGTTCAGGTAATAGCGGTTAAAAATGACCCACGCGGCATATTCGCTTTCGCCAAGCAGTCGCTGGTAATCGTGCAGGGTCGGCAAACGCCACAAGGAACGGTGCAGGAATTCGTCCACTGCCTGCCAATCATCAAGATCAAGCGAATTGACCGGATCGCCGGTGACTGCGTCAGTATAAGAGTGAATGATCCGTTGAGCGTCGACGGACAGTTCGTGCACACGTAGCTCACTGATAAAAATCCTCGGCAATCCGGCTTGGGGCGGCGAATACCAAAACGCGTCCAGCTTCTTTGCTGGAAATTGGTAAGGATCACGCCGCTGGTAGCCGTAATGCAGGAAAATCTTTTCCAGCGAGCGGATACCCAAATGGGGAACGCCCATCGTGCGAAAGGCGATATGGTCGTTTTCGATCGCTTCATGATCCGCAATCACGCCTTCCTGCAGCAAGGCCGCGGTAATGGCGGATACGTCCGGAACCCGGTCGCTGTACCGACGCATCAGTCCACCAAGGATTTCAGCTAACATGGCTCGAGGTAAACCTTCGATTAGAGGTCAAAGTTGTCCAGTCAGCGGTTTCGAGCAGCCGTCAGGTTCAAGCAACCGGCGTGCTGTCAACGCCTGTTCGACAGCCTGTTCAGGAGAGTCAGCGAGAGCGGTCAAGTGTCCCATCTTGCGGCCCAATTCCGGCACGACTTTACCGTACAGATGAAGCTTTACCTCGGGCAGCGTCAATGCCTGGACCCAATTGGGAACACCCGTTTCCCAGCACTCGCCAAGCAGGTTGACCATTGCCGCAGGGCTGAGCTGCCGCGTCGACCCCAGCTTCAATCCGCAAACTGCCCGCAACTGTTGTTCGAATTGGCTCGTCGCGTGAGCTTCGATCGTCAAGTGTCCGGAGTTGTGCGGCCGTGGTGCAATCTCGTTGATGACCAGGCGTCCGTCAGCGGTGACGAAAAACTCAACACAAAAGACGCCGATCGCCCGCAGCTCAGTGAGCACGGTGTGAGCCATTTTGATTGCTTCGTCATGCAGATCCTGCTCCATTCCTGACGGGCAAACGGAAACATCGAGGATATGGTTGCGATGCAAATTTCGGATCGGAGCGTAAGCAGCCAGTTCCCCCTGCGGGTTGCGCGCGGCGACCACCGAGACCTCGCAATCAAACTCGACAAATTCCTCGAGAATCGCCTCGGTGGTATTGAGATGTTCCCAAGCCGATGCTGTTTCCGAAATGTCGCGAATGGTGACCTGCCCTTTGCCGTCGTAGCCCATTGTTGTCGTCTTCAATACCGCCGGCATCAGTTCGGCGCAAGCCAAATTGAGCTCGTCCAGGGATCTCACCGCGCGGAACCGGGTCACCGGCAATCCGGCTTGCTGCAGGAAAGTTTTCTCCCGCAACCTGTTTTGCGTCGTGTGCAGGACACTGGACCCTGGTCGGACGGGCGCGAATTGCCCGGCGGCCTCGATCGTCGCGACAGGAATGTTCTCAAACTCCAGCGTGATCACGTCGACCTGCTGGGCAAAGCGAGCTACCGTTTCCAGATCGTCATAGGACGCCTGAATCTCAAGATCGGCAACTTGTCCTGCGGGCGATTCGTAGGCGGGCGAAAAAACGTGAATTCGATAGCCCATCTGTTTGGCCGCGATCGCGAACATGCGTCCGAGTTGGCCGCTTCCCAACAAACCAATGGTTGAACCGGGTTGGAAAACTTGATTGCTCGGTCGAGATTTCATAACTCAGTTGACTCCATGACTCGATCCTGCTGATGACGCGCAAAGTCCCGCAATTGTTGACGCAGTGGAGGGCTCTCGTTTGCCAGCATGCGGACGGCAAGCAAGGCGGCATTCTTCGCGCCGGCATCACCGATTGCCAAAGTCCCCACGGGAACGCCCGCCGGCATCTGAACGATTGAGAGCAACGAATCGAGGCCTGACAACGCGCGGCTTTGAATCGGAACGCCAAGCACCGGAAGCGTTGTCAATGACGCGAGCATGCCGGGCAAATGGGCCGCCCCCCCTGCCCCCGCGATGATTACCTTGAGTCCACGCTCCTCGGCTTCCCTGGCATACTTGAACATCCAGTCAGGCGTCCGATGGGCCGACACGACCAGCTTTTCGTGCGCAATTCCAAACTCGGTCAGCAGTTCAGATGCATGCCGCATCGTCGGCCAGTCGGATGTGCTCCCCATCACCACGCCGACGAGCGGCGAGGAATTTGCATCTGCTGATTCCATCAGCATCTCCGTCGTCAAGTTTTGAGTCGTTGAAAATCCGCCCGGATTCACGGGCGGCCAACGCCCCTGGTTACCAGAGATGGGCCACGTCGTAACCGGTTGCCGACCGAGACCATTTAAGGTAACACCTAATTTTCATAGGGCGCAGGATATTTATAGCACCAATAGATAAATTATAAATAGATTATTCGAAAAATAAATGTATAGATGAAAATCATAAATCAGCGCGAGGCTGAAAAGGAAATCAGCCAGGCGATCGTACGATTCGAAAAGGAATTCATGGGACGCGGACCCCTCGATGCGAAGACGTATATCATTGACGATATGGTCCTGGTCCGGCTGAAAAATGTGCTTACGCCCGCGGAACTCAAACTGGCGGAATCTCAGGTTCGCGAGCGTGGCCGCTACCTCATCAAGCAGATCAGGCAAGAGTTGATCGAACAGGGCCGGCCGTTGTTGGACATCGTCATCAAGGATATTCTTGGCATCGGTGTGGTCAGCCTGCATACCGACATCAGTGCCAAAACGGGTGAGCGCGTGATTGTCTTTACTCTTGAGGCAAAACCTGAGTTACGAAATTGATATTAGTGCGCCAGCCATAGATTATTTGGATGAAAAATGTTCATGCTTGGTACACCGGTCCCAAAATATTTTGGCAGACAGAACACGATTTGCGAACGCTCCAAAAAATTTTGACAAAGGAGTTGACATCGATTCAACCTGTAAGTAGATTTGGTCGATAGAGGAAAAGTTGCAGGGGATTGAAAGCTCTTGCGGCAAGCGAATTAAACGGTATTTGTTACACAAAACATCGCGTTTGTGCAAAAAGGCCGGGAAACCAACAGATGGTTTCCCGGCCTTTTTTTGTGCCTTCAGGAACGCGGCTTCAGCAACAAACTGGAAGGAAAAATTATGAAACAGATTCAATCCCTTTGGCAATTAACGGTCGCCCTCCTGACCTGGTTTCACAAAACGACCATCGCACCGGAGAACCAGGGCGAACCGTTGCCCCCAATTCGTCACCACGGTGATCCGTCCGACATTTACCTTGCCTAACGATGAAGTGACTTGCGAAACCGTAGCTGATGAGGGTTTCGCCGACTTGAGTTTTTCCGGCCGCGGCCGGGACTGAGAATTGCATGACGGCAAGCACCGTTGTCCAGTTCAACCACAATTTGATGTGCTCGATGCGAAGCCGAAGCGAACACGAGTCGCTACGGATAGGCCAGCCATGAACCATGGGCGTTCGTTGCGGGCTTTTTTTATGTCCCCAACATTCAACAAAATTTTAAAGGAACCACTGATGATCCAACAGCTAACAAAGTATGCGAACCCTTACATTGCACAAATTCGTCAACAGCTGGCAACCTGCAGCGACCTGAAAGTTGACTGGCTGGTGATTGCCCATCGTGACGAGCGAATGCTGGTCCAACTTGGCGAAGCGTTTCCCAATAATGCACTGGCAGTGATTGCCTTGCCGCAGGAATGTTGGGCGATGGATGATGAGTCGGTCGAGGAAGTCGTGAAGTGGGCCCTGGACGAACTGCAAGTGCAAGGCATCGTGTTGGTTGGCCATTCCCAAGGGGGCACACCGATGGGCCAGGTCCAATTGCTCGGTGGAAAAGTCAAGTCACAAACCGATGCGGAAGTTGAATCACTTTCTGCCCCGAATTCGCTGATCGAACGAGTTCGACAAGCCCAATCGCTCGTCGAAGGCTGCGAGACGCACTTCCAGGATCAACTTGAAAAATTGAGTCTTCATTCGCCGGTAGAACAGCGGCTGATGCGCAACCAGATCAGGCTGCAAGGACTGTTTTATCGCGCCGAGAGCGGCGTGTTTTGTCTCTATCACCGACGCACCGGAACTTTTCAGGCGTTGGTAAATTAATTTCGAAGAATTTCGTCAATTTAGTTACGTCAACAATCAGCAATTAAACGGTTTCACAAACTATTAACGAACGAAAGAAAATCAAAATGAATTCTGTTCCAATCACAGTTGCGTATGGTGACGGTATCGGCCCCGAGATCATGACCGCGACGCTCAACATTCTGCGTGCCGCGGGGGCCCGACTCGATGTCGAGGAAATTGAAATTGGCGAAAAGGTCTATCTGGCTGGCAACACATCCGGGATTTCCACGGAAGCGTGGGATTCGCTCAGGCGCACACGTTTGTTTTTGAAGAGTCCGATCACGACACCTCAGGGCGGCGGCTACAAGAGTCTCAACGTAACCATTCGCAAGACGCTGGGGTTGTTCGCCAATGTTCGCCCCTGCATTTCCTATCATCCCTTCGTGCAAACCAAGTATCCGACGATGAACGTTGTCGTGGTTCGTGAAAACGAAGAGGATACGTACGCCGGTATCGAGCATCGACAGACAGATCAAGTCGCGCAGTGCCTGAAACTGATTTCACGTCCCGGATGTGAGCGGATCTGCCGGTATGCGTTCGATTACGCCGTCGCCAACAATCGCCGCAAAGTGACCTGTCTTACCAAAGACAACATCATGAAGATGACGGATGGCATGTTTCATCAAGTCTTCAATGAAATCGCGGCCGAATACCCCCAGCTTGAAAACGAACACTGGATCGTTGACATCGGAACCGCGCGTCTGGCAACGTCGCCCGAAAAGTTTGATGTCATTGTCACGCCCAACCTGTACGGCGACATCGTTTCTGATATCACGGCAGAAATGACCGGCTCGGTCGGCATGGCGGGATCGGCCAACATCGGGGAAGGCTTTGCGATGTTCGAGGCGATCCATGGATCGGCTCCCGATATCGCAGGCCAGGGAATCGCCAATCCTTCGGGGCTGCTGCATGCGGCCATCATGATGCTGGTCCATATCGGGCAGCCCGAGATTGCAGAAAACATTCACAACGCCTGGTTGAAGACGCTGGAAGATGGAATCCACACCGGCGAAATTGCCTCCCAGCAATTCACCCGCGTCAGGGCGGGCACGGAACAGTTCGCTGCTGCCGTCATTGAAAGACTGGGGCAAAAGCCTTCGCAGCTCGATCCGGTCAAGTACGAAGCGGGCCAGAACGTGGCCCGGATCAGGACGGCGGCTCCCAAGCGTCCGGCAGCCGAAAAAAAACTGGTCGGTGTCGACGTTTTCATTCATGAAGACGGCGTCGCCCCGGATCAACTGGCCGCCAAACTGGAACGAGCCAGCGGCCATGGTTTGCACATCAAAATGATTACCAACCGGGGGGTGAAGGTCTGGCCTGAGGGCTTCCCGGAAACCTATTGCACGGATCACTGGCGTTGTCGATTCAAAAAATCCAGCACCAATGGATACACCGTCACCCACAATGACATTCTCGGTTTACTGGGCCGGATTAGAGAAGAAGGTCTCGATTTCATCAAGACCGAGAATCTGTGCACGTTCGACGGAGAGGCTGCGTTCTCACTGGGGCAAGGCGAGTAAGTCTCCGCGAGTCGCTGTTTGCGTGGAGCGCAGCCAGCGTTGCATCGCGACGTGCCAACCGGATGGGCTCCAACCGCGGTGACCGCAAGGAAACCGCGGAGGGAGCTCATTTGCCGCTGAGACTTGTGTTCTGACCGCTGCGGCGGCCATCTCATCCAAAAAAGAAAAACAAACATTCAAGATTGTGCACCCTGAAAATTTGGAAATCAAACATGAGCAACTCAGCTGTCCGAACAACCGTTGATCCAACGCTTCGAGAGCATCGAACGCGGCACCTTGAACAACTTGAAGCCGAAGCGATTCAAATTCTCCGCGAGGTGGTTGCCGAATTTGACAACCCGGTCCTGTTGTATTCGATTGGCAAAGACTCTTCCGTGATTCTGCATCTGGCACGCAAGGCGTTCCATCCGGGTAAGCCGCCGTTTCCCCTGATGCATATCGACTCAACCTGGGAGTTTCGCGAGATGATCGAGTTTCGCGAGAACTACGCGCGGAAAGAACTCGGGCTTAACGTGATCGCCTATGTGAATGAAGACGGTCGCGCTCAAGGCATCAATCCGTTCGACCATGGCAAAAACTACACGGACATCATGCGAACCCAGCCACTTAAAAAGGCTTTGGAAGAATACAAGTTTGACGTGGCAATTGGTGGCGGGCGACGTGATGAAGAACGATCGCGGTCGAAAGAGAGAATCTTCTCGTTTCGTGATGCGAACCATCGTTGGGAACCGAGGGATCAGCGGCCCGAACTCTGGAACACGTATAACACCTGGCGCAATCCCAAAGAGTGCTTCCGTGTTTTCCCCTTGTCCAACTGGACGGAACTGGACGTCTGGCAATACACCTTGCAGGAACAGATTCCCATCGTGCCGCTTTATTTGGCCAAGCAACGCCCCGTCGTTCGCCGCGATGGCGACTTGATTGTCGTTGACGATGATCGCATGCGTTTGCAAGACGGCGAACAGCCCGAACAGATGATGGTTCGATTCAGGACCCTCGGCTGTTACCCGGTGACCGGCGCGGTGGAATCAACTGCCGACACGGTTGAGAAGATCGTTTACGATTTGCTGACCACGCGGGTGTCTGAACGGAATGGTCGGGCGATCGATCGCGATGAAAGCGCCGCGATGGAAAAGAAAAAACGCGAAGGTTACTTTTAATCCATTCGTCCGGGCGCGTTTGAAATTGGTGACGCGTCGTAATGTCAGGAAACGGTTTTCATTCCGAAATGTCTGTAAACGCCCAAAGAAAAACACAACCATGAATATCTCCAACATGTTGTCCCCGGCCCGACACCGCAATCAAAACACTCATCGCCGAACATGCCGACAAGGAAATGCTGAGGTTTATCACCTGCGGAAGTGTGGACGACGGGAAAAGTACGCTGATCGGTCGGTTGTTATTGGAAACGGGGGCCGTTTTTGACGATCAAATCCTGGCGCTAAAGAGAGATTCCGAGAAACACGGAACCAACGGCGACGCCATCGATCCGGCACTTTTGCTGGACGGGCTCGAAGACGAGCGGCAACAAGGGATTACCATCGATGTTGCCTACCGTTATTTCACCACGAGCAAACGAAAATTCATCATCGCCGATACTCCCGGACACGAGCAATTCACCCGCAACATGGCGACGGGGGCTTCGACGGCTGATCTCGCCGTGATTCTCGCTGATGCCAGCAAAGGTGTCTTGACGCAAACGAAACGACACGCTTTTATCGTTTCGCTCCTGGGCATCAAGCACGTCATCCTGGCGGTCAACAAAATGGACCTGGTTGATTTTGACAAATCCGTTTTTGATCAAATCGTTGCCGATTTTAGTGAGTTCGCCAGCCAGCTGGATTTTCCCGACGTCCGGTTCGTGCCGCTGTCCGCGTTGCTTGGCGACAACGTTGTCCAGCCCAGTTCTCAGACGAATTGGTATCAAGACGGCTCGTTGCTGCATCTGTTGGAGACGGTTTATTTTGGTTCCGATCAAAATCGCAAAGACATGCGATTTCCCGTTCAATGGGTCAATCGTCCAAGCTCAAGTTTTCGAGGTTTCAGCGGTACCGTTGCCTCGGGTGTCGTGCGCGTCGGGGACCAGGTTTCCGTGCTGCCATCGAACAAGTCCAGCCGGATCAAAAGCATCGAAACCATGGACGGGCAGCTGACAGAAGCTTACACCGGGCAATCGGTGACGTTGACGCTGGAGGACGAGATCGATGTGGTCCGGGGTGACATGATCGTGCGACCGGGCAATTTGCCCAAGGTCGCGCGGACGGCCGAAGCCATGCTGGTCTGGATGTCTGAGCAACCGCTGCAGCCAGGCAAATCCTACTGGTTCAAGCATGCCCATCAGCGTACCTCCTGTGAAATCGAAACGGTCCGGTACGCGGTGGATGTCAATACGCTTCATCGACTGAACACACCGACGCTGAAACTCAACGAGATCGGTCGTTGCCAGATTTCGACGCATGATCCGGTCGTGTTCGATGCCTATCGAAGGAACCGATCAACGGGCTCGTTCATCGTGGTGGACCGCCTCACACATGAAACGGTTGCCGCCGGCATGTTTCTCGATGCTGGTGCTGACCCGTTTCAAGCTGACAACTGGAGTTCGGAGACGCAAACCGGCTTTATCCCTTCGACGGTGGTCAGCAAGGTAACGGCCGAACAACGGCAAGCTGCCTACGCGCAACGGCCGCTGACGATCCTGATTTCGGGACTAAGTGGCTCTGGAAAGTCGACCATTGCGCTCGAACTTGAGCGGCGACTGTTTGAGGCAGGCAAGAAAAGCGTGCTGCTGGACGGTCAAATCATGCGTTCGGGAATCTCCCGCGATCTTGGCTTTTCGGCTGAGGAGCGATCTGAGAATCTCCGTCGTGCGGCCGAGATTGCCAAACTCCTGAATGACGCCGGATTAATTTGTATCGCGGCATTTGTGGCTCCGCAGGCAAACGTACGAGCGAAAGTCAAGCAGTTGATCGGCCCGGAGAACTTCCTGCATATCCACCTCTCGACTCCGCTTGAGGTGTGCCGCAAGCGGGACCAGACCGGCATCTACGACGCCGCGGATCGAGGCGAAATCAGGGGTCTGCCCGGTGTGGGTAGCGAATTTGAATTGCCAACCGACGCCGCTTGGATCATCTCAACCGAATCCATGGATTCAGGTGAAATTGTCAACCGGATCCTGGCGCTGATGGCGGAGTGATTCACTCGTTACTCGCGATGAAACTGGAAACGATTTTGGCTAACCCACCAGAGTAAGGTTTTGACCGTTTCATAATTCCGAAATCTGGCACCAGCAAGTGCGAGTTTAGGGAGCAAACGCCTGACCGGATTTGGCGGTTTCGTATGTTGCCTGGAAGAAGAAGTACTTGAGGTTTGCCTCGAGCAACTCCAGTTCCGCGTCGGCGACAGAGTTCTCGTAGATGTTCAGTTCGATCAAGTCGATGTCGCCCGCATTAAACAGCTGGCGTCCGAGTTGCAGTGACTGACGAGCCAGGTCCACGTTCTTTTTCGATTGCTGTATCTGGTCAAAAGCGGCATTGACGGCGGATGCGGCGTCCTGGATCTCGGCCCGGATTTTGTCCGTTACAAACCGGGTCTTGGCGTCGATTTGCGTCAGTTTTGCTTCGGCGGTGCGAATTTTTCCAAGTCCCTCGCGTCGTTGCAAGCGGAACTTCGGCAATGGCTCCGAGTTCCAGCTGAAACGGCTGTTTGTCACCGAGCGAACTGGCAAGCGCACCGACATCCTTGGCGGCGTACCCTTTCACATCCAGTTTGGGCAACGTCAAGTTATTCGCGTATTGCAGATCGATGCATGCCTGTCGACGGGCCGCATTGAGCGCTTGCAGTTCCGGGCGAATCGTAACTGCAGCTGCGGCGTCGGTTTCCAGCTGTCCCTCCGAAATACGCTGGGCGTCGGGCACGCCGCCAGGCAACTGGTTGGGGCCGGCAATCACCGGTGTGCAGTTTGTGTCACGTAAGAACAACGACATTTTGATAGCGGCCTTTTCCAGCGTTCGGCGAGTTTTAATCAGGTCGTTGAGTCGTTTGGCAATGAAACGTTCATTGTCGATCTGCGCGATCTTGGCCAGGTCACCCTTCTCCACGCGTTCGTTGATCTGTTCGACACGTTGCTGCGCCAATTCCAGCAGCCGTTGTTGAATCGCAACCGCCTGACCGGACGCCACCCAATCCCAGTAGGCCTGCGTGGCAAACCGTTGAAACTGCAGCAACCGCGACTCGACGTCCGCTTGCACTTCATCGCGTCCCGCCATGGCGGATTGGACGCCGGCGCGTCGCGCGTCAATGGCGCGATCTTTGAGCAACGGCAGCGAGAATCCGGCTTTGAATTCACCGCCTTCGTCAGTGGCCCGTTCTCCATACCACGGTTCGAAATTGCCTCGTCCGATCCGATATGTTCCATAAACTTCGCCACCGTTCCACAAGGGTCGCGCCAGGCCGGCCCCGTTTCGGTAGTTTTGGTAGAAACCCAGCGGCTGGGAAATGCTGAAGGCTTCGAAGGCGGTATCGAACTGGCCCCATGACGACAGGATCTTGCCTTCCGCTGCTTCGATCTCGCCGATCGCAACTTCAATTTCCGGGTAACACTGTTGCACCGAATCGAGAACTTGCGCGAGCGATAGTTCGCCCGAATCAAGTGCACGGACTGGCTGGTGCGACCATGGAATCGGGTGCCGATTGGCCCAAGTCGCCTGATTCTGTTTCCGCTTCAATCAGTGCGGCAGACGCATTGTCAGACTGGGATTCCTGGTCGTTTTGGTAGCTGACCAAACCGACTTTCGAGTTCACAGCAGCGGTTTTCCATGATGAACCCGTGTCGTTGGCCGTTGCAAATGGTTTCGGCCAGGTGATCGGACTGCCCGATTTGCAGCCGACCATTTGGCCAAGGACCAGCATTGCTACCAGCACGATGGTCACTTGGGAATTTTTGGTGGTTTGCTGGATGATTTTTCGGGAGCCTCGTCGGAAATGATGACCGGAAAGCCGTTGAGTTGTCTCCACATTTCGTATCCCAACGAGACTTGGCGGAGCATGATCCATCCGTTGACGCGTACGCCCTGTCTGAGGTAACGATCGGCTGGCCATTTTGTGTTGTCGTTTTCGTTGGGAAGTATCAGGACTCGAAATTGACCTTTGCCATCATCGGTCGCATCCACGTTGGCAACCCGTGCCGCTAAAAGTGCCGACTGCCACCGAGGGCCAGCCGGGAAACTGCACGGCCGGCCAGCCTTCGAACTGCAGCCGCGCCTCCTGCCCCACCTGCACCAGTGGCATGTCGTTGCCACGCACCCAGAGTTCGACCGCATTTTGCGTCGCCTCGGGCACGATGGTGACGATTGGATCGCCTTCCTTGATCGTCTGCCCCTGCTCATACACGGGCATCCGAAAAATCGTTCCATCGCGAGGTGCTGTGATTGTCAGGCCACCGAGTTCCTCCAGTTTCACTTCAATGTCACGTTTCTCTTTTTGAATTTTGGAAGCACTACCAATGGCATCCTGCTTCATGGCGACCGCATAGTCGATTTTTGTTTGAGCCAGGCGGCGTTTTTCCTCGAGTTCATTTCGTTTGGCCAACAACTCCTTTTCCAAAGACTCGATGTCCTCGTAAATCGATTGGAGCTCGGCTTGCGCGACGTCCCATTCCTTTTTTAACTTTTCAATTTCCTTCTCTGGCTTGATCCCCGATTCGAATAGCGACTTTTGCCGGTCGTAATTCAAGCGGGCCTGCAACTCTTTTGCGGTATAGGCCGCGAGTAGTTTTCTCTTGCTGTCGAGTTTGTCTTGTGCCGATTCGACCAGTTCATTTGCCGCCTTGACGGTAAACTCGCCAGCCTCCGTGTATCCTATTACTTGTTGCTCATATGCGTCCGTTTTTGCATTTGCCGATTCCAGTTGTGTTTGCAAGTCACGAATTTGAGCTGCTAGCTGCTCCTTCAGACTGGCGGCGATGGGTTGAATTTCGAGGATGAAATCGCCTTTTTTGACCTCCGAGCCTTCGACCAGTCCGGTTGCGATTCGAACAACGACTCCTTTCACCCGAGCCTCAATCGTCTGTTGCCTCTCCTGCGGTGCGTACGCGACCACTTGCCCACTCCCCCGTGACGATTGCTGCCAGGGGAGCAATAACATCGCCAACACGGAGAGGAACAGACCGTACAAAAGCAAGCGGGCCAAACGCTGTGCAAACTGGGAGGATTGCACAAGGTGAATCGCTGACTTGCCTTTGGTAGGCACAAAGGTCGCAGTCGCTGAAAAGCTTTTATTTCTAATCATCGTTGTTTTCGTAATGCTCAATCACTCTTTCGTGTCCAATCACGTTTCCTTGCCTGTTCGTCAAGGTTTCACATTGGCCCAGCATACCCTGCATTTAACTGGTTCAAATCGCAACCTCGACTTTGAAATCGGCCCAGTCGGCAATGGCCTGGCGGCCAGTTGCGATCACAATCGTGGTATTTCCGGAATACAAGTCGAGTCTGGCGAGGACATCCTTGAGGTCTTCGTCGGAAAGGCGATCCAACAAGCCATCGACCAACAGGGCTCCCGGTCGCGCGATCAATGCGCGGGCCAAAACCAGCCGAATTGCCTGGCCGGTCGACAACGGAAACCCGGACACGCTTAATTCGGTTTTCATTCCGTCTTCCAGATTGGTGATGGTCTCGTGCAAGCCCATTTTTTCAATGACTTCGTTCATCGACCTGGAATCGATTTCCCGACGACCAAGCCGCAGATTCTCATCCACGCTGCCTTCAAAGATTTCGATCTCGTTGATAAATCCGATTCGCGACTGCAGCGATTCCGCACCAATCAAATCAACGCGAAAGCCATTGACCAACGCGTATCCATCAACCGGCGCGTGCAAGCCTGCGATCGTTTCGATGATTTTCGTTTTTCCAGAGCCCGAGCGACCGACAATCGCGGCCGTCGTCCCCGGAAGGATGTCAACGGTGAGTTTGTTGGGGCCAGGCGCGCACTTCAGTTCGACGAGCTTGATTCCGGTCGGCCCATCGTGTGCGGCCAGCCGGAGTTTGTCCGCCGCTTCGGCCGGCAGGTCCAGCAACTTCCCCAGCTTGTCTACCGATGCCAACAAGTCGTAGAAGCTTTCCAGGTCTTTGCCAATTTTTGCGAACGAACCGAGAATGACGGTCACAATCAGCTCGGCAGCTACTAATTGGCCGAGTGTCATTTGGCCTTCGATGACGAGATAGCCCCCCAACCCCAGCAGAACCGTCGCGGCAACCGCCTGCATCAGCATCGAGAAAGTGACTTGCCGCACCAGGATCCGAAAATGCTCGCGCCGACTTTGGATGTATCGCGCCGCCAGTTCGTCGGCCCGATTGATCGCAAATCCCAGGCCACCGTTGAATTTGAAGGTCGTCGGGTGGCGAACAATCTCCTGCAACCAGGCGGCCGTTTCGTACTTGAGTGCGGATTCCTTCACCGCGGTTTTCACGGCGCCGCGACCAATCACGAACAACACGATAATCATGATCGTGATCAGGCCAATGTCATACCCCAGCAGGAATGGATGGTAAAACGCCAATACCGTCAATCCAATCACGGTTTGCAGGATCAGCATCAACGATTCCAGCAGCATTTTTGACGTGATTTTTTGAATGTTGACGATGTCAAAAAAGCGATTGACCAGCTCCGGACCATGCTGTTTTTTGAGTTTCGCCACGGGGACACGCGTCAATCGCAGGGCCAAGTCGTCGACAACTCTGACGAACAATCGCCGCTGGATTATTTCCACGACAATCGTCATCATCACACCCAGTCCGGCACGAAATGCCAGGAACACAAATACAATGAACGACAGGACCACCAGCGGCTGCAGGTAGCGTCCAAAGGCGATCGTGTTGACCAGCGCCTCGACCGCCAAAGGAGTCGTCAGGCTCAAGATCCCGACGAAGATCGAGAAAATGAAAACGGTTCGAATATCTCTGGATTCAGGTTTGAGAAACGCCACCAAACGCCGCAAGGGTGACAACGGTTGGGACTGGGTTCCCATCTGATAGTTATAGGAGGAAGCAGCCTCGTCAGCGAACATGGGTTGCGCCAGATACCAGCTATACGTTCCAGCTGGATTGCGGAACGCATGCGTCCGCAGCCAACGATGTGAAACGGTTGCTTCTTCTCCGTCCGCAAATATGATAAAGTGCGACTGGGATTTTCGCCGCACGATGACGAAGTAGCCGCTGCGTTCCTGGCCGGCAGGAGCCCGGCGTCCGACAATGATCGGGTTGACTTCGATCGCCGAGAGAATCAGGTCACGAAAACTACCCTCAACCTCCCGGAAGCGGATCCCAACTCGCTGCCCGACCGCGTCCAATAATTGGCTGTCTACAACGTTAGGGGAACGTCCCGCGTCGGCAAGCGACTGGTTGGCGTCGTTGGCCGAAAAGGCAATGGCGTTCACTTCGCATACCTTGCGGGCAAGCTCAATGATCTCGGCATTACTGGCGTGTTGTCCGATCGTTGCTGTCATCAAATGGTTGGTTGCGGAAATTGAAAAAGGCTGGGGGGGCGTGGCGTATCCGCTGCGAAAAGGAGCGGCCAAAAGTCTACTTCAAGATTTGGCTGAGAACCCAATTAATGTCTGACAAATCGTTGAAACCGGAAAAGTCCAATTGGCCTTTCCCCAATCGAAGGTTCCAGCCAGGGTTTTGACCTGGTATGGGAATCGAGTTCAACCTGGTTGATCCAAATCCCACAACCGATCACGCATTGATTAACCCGGACGCTTGCCATCGTAACAACTTTGGTGGCAGCGCCGCATTTGGGACATGTGACGGTTTTTTCGATTTTTCGCGTTTTATTAGCCAACATAATGAATTCCCTGTTTCGGCCGGTCCTCAAGATGGATTGATATCTCAAGTTATACGGCACTTTGAATATGAAGGAAAACAAGCAATAATTGAACTCGATAGTAGATTATTTCTTCGTTTTGAATTCAGCCCGAATTAGCGGGAGATCCATGGATTGGCTCAATTACCATCACTTATTTTATTTCTGGCTAACCGTAAAAACAGGCACCGTGACCGCCGCTGCCGAGTCCCTGCAGCTCGCTCGCCCCACCGTGGCGGCTCAAATCAAAGCTCTGGAAAAATCTGTCGGGAGAAAGCTGTTTGAAAAGCAGGGGCGTGGGTTGGTGTTGACCGAGTTTGGCCAACAGATTCATCAATATGCTGACGAGATCTTTGCGCTGGGGCATGAATTGCGGGAATTTGTCAAGACAGGACACCAGGGCAATCGCAGGCGTTTTGTGGTTGGACTCCCGGATGTCGTTCCCAAACATGTGGCTTTTGAATTGTTGAAACCGGCGCTTCACATGGAAAATCGTCCCCGCACGATTTGTTACGAGGGCAAACTCAATCGCTTATTGTCCGACCTGGCCCTTCACAAACTGGATCTGGTGATTTCCGATTCACCCGCTCCGACGACCCTGGAATTCAAGGTTTACACCCACAAACTGGGAGAGTGTGGGATGTCGATGTTGGCGACGCCGCTGCTGGCGAAAAAGTACAAACAGAGTTTCCCGGCATCGCTCACCGATGCCCCGTGTTTGTTGCCTACCGAACACACGGCGGTTCGGCGTTCGCTGGACATCTGGATGGATGACAATGATATTTTTCCGGACATTATCGCGGAGTTCGAAGATAGTGCATTGCTCAAGGTCTTTGGACAGGCCGGAGAGGGAATCTTCCCGGTGCCAACCGCAATCGAGGGAATCGTCAGAAATCAGTACGGCGTTGACCTCGTCGGGCGAATCCCTGAAGTGTTGGACAAGTTTTACGCAATCTCGGCTGAGAAACGGGTGCATCATGACGCAACGCTATTGGTGGTCAAACAGGCCCGCAACAAACTGTTTGACATCTGAATAAGCAGGTTGCGTTTACTTCGATTCAATTGTCTGCATTCAGCCCCGTTGATGTTGGTTGGGAATCTCACCGGATTCTGATATTGGCCGGGGCATGGGGGGCCGATTCGTCAACACGGTTTTCGCCCGGTCACCGGGATCAGCGGAGAAACGACCATGGAGTCTTTCCCAGTCGAGCACCAATTTTCCGCCAGTTCCCTCGTGTTGTTTGGACCAATTCATCAACAGGTCCAGGCAAGCATGATCGATATAGCTTAAATGCTCAAATTCGACATGCAGCTCGGCAGAGTCCGGAACGTCCTCGAGCTTCTGGGCCAGCATTGGCAAACGCAGGAACGTTGCGGCACCCTGCATGTGCAAGCGGGACACGTTGCCTTCATTCTCCAAATCCAGATCCAGGTGCGAGAACCGGTGTAACAACTTGACAGCCGAGAGCAAGATGCCGACAACGACGCCGACCAGCAAGTCCTCACACACGATCACGATCAGCGTGATCGTGAAAATTGCGACCTCACTGCGACTGGTGTGCCAAAGTTCTTTGATTTGTTTGAAGTTGACAAGTTTGTAGCCAATATAAACCAGCAGCGCCCCGAGTGACGCTCGGGGAATGTAGGCCAATACAAACGGCAAAGCGGCGACAAAAATCAGCAACCAGAATCCGTGCAGAATTGCCGACAATCGTGTTTTCGCGCCCGCGTTTACGTTGGCCGAACTGCGCACAATCACGCCCGTCATAGGCAACGCGCCAATCAATCCGCATAGCACATTTCCGACTCCCTGCGCCGTCAACTCTTTGTCATAATCGGTGCGAACACCCGAATGCAGCTGGTCAACCGCTGTCGCGCACAACAATGTTTCAGCGCTGGCAACGAGGGCAATCACAATCGCCCCCGTAATCACCATCGGTTCGAACAACAGTTGAATCCAGGTGACGCTGGTCGGCAGGGTCGTTTCCGCAAACATATTTGCCGAAACGGTTAACATCTGAATGTTGAGGCCCGCGAACGCTGCAAACAAAGTCGCGGTAACAATCGCAATCAGGGCCGCCGGGAGAACCTTGAGCTGCCTGGGAGCCAGCAACGGCCAACCCACGATGCACAGGATCGTCACAATTCCTGTCAACGCCGCGAGGTGGTGGTTCGCGGACGTGTCGGCAGAGAAACACTTGACGACCGCCTCGGGAATGGTTGCCAGGTATTGCAACCCGCCGTGAGCTTTCTCGCCATGCCACATCGCTGTGTGATCGAGCATCACGTGAAACTGGCTGACGAGAATCAGAATCCCGATCCCGGCCAGCATCCCCTTGATGACCGCTGGCGAAACCGCGCGAAACCATTGCCCCAAACTCAGCCGACCAGCAACAATCTGCATGATACCGGCGAGAAACACCGCAGTGCCCAGCACCATCAACGAATACGCGATCGCTTCGCCGTCGTTTACGGTTTCACCACTGCCCACTTTGGAGATGAAACTTTCGCGGCCTTTGGCCAACAGATCCGCCACAATTACGAACAGACCCGCGGCCGGCCCGCTGACCTGAAGCGGTGAACCGGAGAAAATCCCAACGATGATGCCTCCAATGATGCCCGTCAACAGCGCCCGGGCCGGACTGACACCGACGGCTACCGCAATACCAATGCACAGCGGTAACGCAACCAGAAAGACGACGATCGACGCCATAAAATCTTCGCGGAAATGAGAAAAGATGCCACCTTCGTTGTTTGCTTCTGCCGTGTCCTGCTTACCAGCGACTTGAGTCATTTACTTGCCTCCGATGATGAATGAATTTTGATCTGGTTGATTTTAACGTGTTCGCTTCATTGCAGCCCCTGACTCAGCAACTCCTGGATCATACCTGGTCGACTCAGCTGGTAGATCAGTGAACCTGCGGCCCGGCAGTTAACTCAGTCGAAAAAAACCGTCAACTTGTCAACTCGCGGGGGGCGGATTCGAAACGCAAGCTGCGATTGGTGTCGCGACCTTCGCATATTGAAAGCACGCCTAACCCGAACAGGCAGGAACGGTTAAATCAGCAAATACGTCCCAACTCCGTTCAATCTCGATCGCTCAGTCGCGACCGCCTGAGGCGCGTCGTGGTACGGATTAGCCGTTGGCAGTTGGGGTGAATCTGGCCAACTCCTGTCGATGATCGCAGCGATTGGTTTCGCCCGCTGCGTATCCTGGCGGAAAAGCAACCATTCAATTTGCGTCGAAGATGTTCCCTCGTTACCTTCTGGGACAAAGCATGCAGTCGACGAAATCACGAACATGACCAGAAGCGCCGAGACAACTCCGAAGAATCGAATGATACGAAAGAGTTGACAAAGCCTTCGATTCAATGTTGCTTGCCGATCAGTAAATCGAATTGAAAACATGGGGACTGGGTTCGCCCATTTTTGTACGAGCAAAAACACAGTATAGACCACGTCGGCGCAGTAGCATAACAGGAGATTGTGTGATAATCTCGTAAGACCTGGTGTTTTTTGCAAGCGTTGAACCCCGCGCTTGCGAGTAAAACCTTCCCGGATCTACTCGAGGTAGAAACAACCTTCTTCCCAAGTCCGCGATTTTTACCGGCGATTATTCGCTCGCGGTTGTAGGCGACTGGCCCATGAACCAGAGCCTGATGATCCAGTGCCAGGTTACCGCCAGAAGCACCGCGGTTGTGCCGACATGGAAGACCTGCACCAGCTGGTACACGGAAATGTGCCCCAAAACGACCCCCATGATCATCATGGCCACAACCATGGCAAAAATAAACCTGGGTTCTGCAAACTTCTCGCCGCCGGATTTTCGCGCCCAGAATAGTAGCAAGCCCGACGTAATCAGCAGGCTCCAGGAGAAGCTGCGATGAATCTTGAAAATCAGGGTGGAGCCAAGTTCGCCAATCCACTGATCGCGGGCGAGACCCTCCGCCGCTTGCGAAAGTTCATCGGTTTGCTCGCGCAGTTGGCTGCCCATCAGTCCCTCGACAAACAGGCATGTGAAAAATATCAGGGAGACAATCAGTAAACGCTTTCGCTCAGCCGATGAAATCGCGATTTGCGGGTCGCGATCCGGCCGCGACAACCAGATGACCGTGATCAACACAGCGATCAACAGAAAAGCCAACGCCATGTGCAACGTGATGATCCCGGGATGCAAGCCGCTGCGAACCACAACCGCACCCATGATCGCGTTGGCCAGGACGTCGAACAAACTAAACCACGAAAGCGAGACGATCCACCATTTGAATCTTTTCGCGCGGAACGAAAACAGGGCCAAGAACAGAGCCGAGAACCCGAGCGGCAAGGAGGTCAGACGATTGCCAAACTCAATCCAGGTTTGCACCGGGTCAAAACTGTCGAGCACCGTCTCGCGCGTGATCGTGTCGGGATCGATTCCTTTTCGAATCGCATGCCGTTTGAATTTCTCGATGTCGAGTTTGTTTACATCGATTTGCTCGACGCTGGTCGGCGGAATCAGGCACCCCCAGCAAGTGGGCCAGTCTGGACACCCCAAACCAGATCCGGTGACCCGCACCGTGGCACCTGCCACGACCAAAGTGATCACGGAAACAAGGGCTACCCAGGCTAGTCGGTGAACGATCATCTTGTGATTAACTGTCTTTCAGCTTGATACGAGAGTAGACTCGATGTTTCGACCGAGTGTTAGTCCAATGACTTGAAGGCTTGCAATGCCCGTTCTCTTCCGGCTTTATAATCGACGACGAAATCGGGATAGTCCAGACCCAGCTTGTTGATCGCACCGCTCAGTTTTTGAGGATCGTGCAGTGCCGAGCTTGGCACATCGCTGAGTTCGGGACACATCTTTTTAATGAACGATCCGTCCGGATCAAATCGTTTGCTTTGGCTGAAGGGATTGAAGATCCGAAAGTAGGGAACGGCGTCGGTTCCGGTCGAAGCCGACCACTGCCAGCCACCATTGTTGGCCGCCAAGTCGCCATCGATCAACTTGTGCATGAAATACTGCTCGCCCCATCGCCAATCGATCAGCAGATTTTTGGTCAGGAACATGGCGGTCACCATCCGCAGCCGGTTGTGCATCCAGCCCGTTTGATTGAGCTGCCGCATTCCGGCGTCGACGATGGGATACCCGGTTTGGCCCTGTTTCCAGGCCTCAAAGTCGCTCTCGTTGGTCCGCCAGTCGAGGGCGTCCGTTTTCAACTTGAATGGCTGATGTTTTGACACCCGGGGGCAGGCGACCATCACATGCGTGTAAAAGTCTCTCCAGGTGAGCTCCGAAATCCACGTTGTTGCTCCCTGCTCACCCGCGATTTTACCTCCATTGGCAGCAACCGCGGCGGTCAGACACTGCCTTGGCGAAATCACTCCAGCAGCAAGATAGGGGGAAAGCAGACTGGTCCCGTTGACCGATGGAATGTCACGGGCCTCGTGGTAGTTCGAGATCTTGCGCGTAAACTTGCTCAGCCGGTTTTGTGCCTCTGCTTCGCCAGCCTTCCAGAGATCGTCGCGGAAATCGCCGAAATCAAATCCGGGAATGTTGGTGGGAATTTTGGACGGCTTGAGATTTTGCTCGGGCTGTTTGCCCGGCTTGGGCAGCACATCCACGAAATCGAGTGCTTTCGTATCCCACACACGGCGATACGGCGTGAACACGGAGTAGAACTTGCCCTCCTTGGTGGCGATCTCACGCGGCGGAACGATCACTCGATCATGAAATCGGCAGACGGCAATATTGGCTGTTTTGCACGCCGCGGATACATCCTCATCGCGTCGAAGTTCATTGACCTCGTATTCGCGGTTCAAGTAGACCGCCGAACATTTGTGTTTCCGGGCAAACTCAACAATCGTATCCGGAATTTCGGAAAACGAATCGGTCGTCTCGATCCGTAGCGGGATTCGGAGTTTGCTCAACTCGGCTGATAACGCGGCCAGATTGTCCAGCCAGAATTTCACTTTGCAATCGGCGTCATCGTGTTCTTTCCATTGCCGGGGAGAGATCACAAACAGTCCGATTACGCCTTCCTCGGATTCCTTCGCGGCGCGAAACAGAGCCGTATTGTCGGCAACGCGCAAATCTCGTCGGAACCAGACTAGAGATCTCATCAGCATCCAAGGGTTTGCTTTAGTTTTACAACGCTGCTGAGATTCACAAAGTAACCTCTCCGTCTGGGCGAGGTCGCCGTTTCAGCGGCGGGTGAGGGTCTATTTGACTTTAAACCGATTATTAAATTTCGTAATTCGGGTGAACCGAATAAATTAGCTCCGCGCAACGCGGATAAATCGAGAATCGAGTCACCCGGAGCGGTTTTTGAATGGCTGCTTCCAGTTTCCCAGCGCCGCAAGATGCTGGGCGATGCAAAGGGCCAATGCGAGTGGATTATAGCCACCTTCGAGCACGCTGATGATTTTGCCCTCGGCATGCTTGTTGGCGATCTCGGTGACAATTCGTGTCATGGTGTCGAAGTCTTCTGCTTCCAGATCCAGCGAGCCGATTGGATCGTCTTTGTGAGCATCGAACCCGGCGCTGATCAATACCAGTTGCGGTTGCATTTCTTCGGCGAATTCGGTCAGCGATTGCTGGAAAAGCTGCAATTGCGCGTCGCGTGGTGTCCCAAACTTGATGGGCACGTTTTTGGTGGTTCCCTTACCGGGGCCATCGCCCGTTTCGCTGGCCCTGCCCGTACCCGGGTAAAAATTGTCGCGGTGCATCGAAAAATAGCCGACTTTGGGGTCGTCCCAAAACGTGGCTTGGGTCCCGTTTCCGTGATGAACGTCCCAGTCAACAATGAGCACCCGCTCGTATCCTAATTCCTGCGTTGCCAACCTCGCCCCGACCGCGATGTTGTTGAACAGGCAGAAACCCATCGCTTGATCCGACAACGCATGGTGGCCTGGAGGTCGGACAAGACAAAACGCGGTCAAATCTTCACCGCGATCGATCCTTTCGACCGCGTCGCAAACAGCGCCCGCCGCCAGCAAGGCAACGTCGTAGGATTTGCTGCTGAGCACCGTATCTTGTTCAATCTGTCCCCCGCCCGCGGCAGCGAACGTCTTCACTTCGTCGACGTAAGACCGCGTGTGAACACGCTGGATTCGTGCCAGCGACGCAGGTTCCCATTTCGGACGACGATACGCCGCGTCGTTTGCCAGGGATTTCAGATGTTCGACTGCAGGTAACAACCGCGCCGCGTTTTCCGGATGGGCTCCGGTATCGTGCAATTGAAATATCGGATCGTAGTAGAGTAAAATCTCGTCTCCTCCTGTCCTGGCGGCTGTTCGTTTGAGAATAATCTGTATGATGGCAGCCGTTCGTTCAATACCATAACGTCATGTAAGCAAGGTTGCCTTTCAGATTCACCAGAGTACCAACGATGAACCCCTCTAACTGCCGGGATTCGTAGTTTCACGCTCGTCGACGATTTCCTTGCCAAGAATTTCCTCGATGACGTCTTCCAGGGTGACGACGCCGATCAATTTTCGTTGTTTGCTTTGCACTCCAAACAAATGCGAACGACGTTTGAGGAATGCATCCAGCAGCACATGCCCGCGCGTGTCGTCGTCTACGACGTACAATCGTTTGGCAAGACTGGAAAGCCGAAGTTCGAAATCACCTTTGGCCATTCTATGGAATATCTCCCGACTCATCACCAGTCCCGTCCAGTGATCTGTTTTGCCAGGGCTGTGAATGGGGATTCGAGACAACGCCCGTTCGTCGATTTTCGCAAACGCGTCATGGACCGTCATGTCTGCCGGCAGCAAGACTACTTGTTCGAGAGGTGTCATAATTTGTGCGGCTCGTACATCGTTCAGTTTTAGCAAATTCTGAATCAGATCTGCTTCCAGTCCCAGGATACTCCCTTCCTCGGCGCTCATTTGGGCCATTTGTTTGACTTCCTCCTCGCTGGCACGCCGGAGGGGCTCATCGGGTTTCAAATACCGTGTAAATCTCTCGATGACCCACACAATCGGAAACAACAACTTGATCGCGAAAGCGATCGGCACCGCAGAGGTTCGCGCGACCGGCTTGCTATAAACGACCCCCAGGATCTTCGGGATGATCTGGGAAACAACTAGCAGACTCGCGGCCATGCCGACGGAAAACCAGATCACAAATTCCGGGCCAAACAGCGCTCGGGCTTGCGAACCGGCGATCGCCGCGCCCCCGACTCCCAAAACGGTATCGAAAATCAGAATTGCGGAGATCGGATAATCCATTTGCTCCTTGAATTGAGACAACAACCTGCCTGACTGCTGTCCGGACTCCGCCAACTGACGGACATAGGGGCGATGGACTGCGTATAGTGCTGCTTCCACCAGCGCGCAAACTCCTGTCGCGAGAAACACGACGGTTACGGAAATAACAAAAAGAGTCATCAAGCCTCCTGGTTGACCCAGTTATTTGGCGTTCATTTCTTCGCTTGGCCACTCAAGATGACCGACCGTGTCATGTTACCCGATGAGGTCTTCTGCAGTTATGATGAAAAATTAACCCTTAACGTCAAGGAACCAATTTGGATCTTCTCATATTTCCAAACCAGCTGTTTGCGCAGCACCCTGGGCTGAAGCTTAGCCCTTCGCGAGTCGTACTTTTTGAGGACAGCCTTTTTTTTGGCGATGCCTGTTATCCCCTCCGATTTCACAAGCAAAAACTGTGGTTGCACCGGGCAACGATGAAGCGTTACGAGGCAATGCTCCGGGAAAAAGGCTTCGAGACGATTTATTTCGACTACGACCCGACTTCCGGATCGTTGGGAAAGCATCTGGCAAGACTGTGCCAGCCAAAGAAATCCAAACCATCGCGCTTTGTGGTGGCTCATCCCACTGATTTCATGCTCGAAAAGCGACTGGCAAGGCATGCCCGGGAACTCGATGTCGAACTCGAATATTTGCCGACTCCGGCATTCCTCAACACTCCCCGGGAGAATTTCGAATACCGCGACGGCAAGAACCGCTGGTTCATGGCCGATTTCTACAAATGGCAACGCCAACGACTCGGAATCTTGGTCGAAAAAGATCAGCCGGTTGGTGGCAAGTGGAGCTTTGACGACGACAACCGCAAGAAAGTCCCCAAGGCATTGCTGGGCGAAATCCCCGCGTTGCCCACAGTCAAAACCGATTCGATCGACGAAGACGCGCGAGAATACGTTGAAAAAAAATTTGCGGACAATCCCGGAAACCTGACGCAACTCTATTACCCCACCTCGCATCGCGAGGCAAAAAAATGGCTCAAGCATTTCCTGGCCAATCGCTTCGAATTGTTCGGAGACTATGAAGACGCGATCGTTGAAGGGGAATCGTGGCTGTGGCACAGCGTGCTGACACCCTGTTTGAATACCGGCTTGCTGACTCCTGAGGAGGTTGTCAAAGCGACACTGGATTTTGCCGAAAAACACGAAGTGCCGCTCAATTCTCTGGAGGGATTTGTACGCCAGCTGATTGGCTGGCGCGAGTTTATCCGGGCGACGTACCAGGACCTCGGTGTGAAAATGCGGACGACCAACCATTGGAATCACCACCGCGAAATCCCATCCAGCTTTTATGACGGCACTACCGGAATTCCGCCGATCGACGATACGATCCGGCGGATCCTCGACACCGGCTACTGTCATCACATCGAGCGGTTGATGGTGCTGGGAGGATTCATGTTCCTGTGTGAGTTTCACCCGGACGAAATCTATGACTGGTTCATGGAAATGTTCATCGATAGTTACGACTGGGTGATGGTCCCCAACGTCTATGCGATGAGCCAACACGCCGATGGCGGCCTGATCACCACCAAGCCATATTTTTCCGGATCGTCGTACGTCCGAAAAATGAGTCACTATAAAAAAGGTGACTGGTGTGACGTGTGGGATGGATTGTACTGGCGGTGGATTGGCCTGCATTCTGACGAACTCGCCAAAAACCCGCGGTGGGCGATGATGTGCAGCATGGCCAAGAAAATGGATGCCAAAAAAAGGAAACTTCATCACCAGCATGCTGAGTCGTTCTTGAAACAGCTCCATCGTGGGTAACTCTTGCCGAGAGTTACTTCGAACCGTCAAAAAACGCGGTAATTCGGTGCCAGTCGCACTCGGCAAGTTCGACCCGCGAAAAAACTCACTACTTCTCAGGCACGAGGTCGTGAAACAACGCTCCACGCAGGCGAGCTGCAATGATGGCGGTATTTGGCGGTATTCAAATCTGGTTGTGAACATTGCTCCGCGCAGGCAAGCTGCGATGGTGGCAAACAAGGTTAAATCCGCTACCGATAATCAAATGGAAACTGCACGACCTCGCACGGGCAGGGTCTATCGATTTCAACGAACCAATTGGACTAAATTACCTAATCGGAATAGTCTGACGGTTTTGCCAGCGTTGGAGCGCAGGTACAGAAAAATTCCACCCCATTTATCACAATCGGACCAATCACACTCAAATTTTCTTCCGACAAATCTAGATACGCAGTGTGACCGCGCAAAAATTCTCGCGGTCCGCTTTAACTGATAGCTAGACCTCAAAATGTATTGCCGCATGATCAGTGACCCACTTTCTCCACGCTCTTCTTCCGCTCCGATTGGCATTTCCGCGGTGTCGACATTTAAGCCGTCGTGGATCCTGCCGAACGACTGGTTCGAAACCATGGCTCGCAAATTTGAGCACCATACCGGGATCAAGCAACGCCCGGTTTCGACGGAAGATGAAGTGGCGCTCGCCGTCCACGCCGTAAACAACCTGGTCAGAGAGACGGCCTGCGATATGCAGCATTGCGCGGGAGTCGTGTTTACATCACCTTCGTTTGTCCCGCTGCCGATTGCGCGAGAATTAATGGACGAACAGCAGGCCGAGCGGGAACAGTTGGATGCTGCTGCGGCCAGGTTTGTCAAGGAAATGGGGATTCAGCCCCGCCAGGTTGTCGCGGGGAATACGTATTGCGCAGGCTACGCGACTGCCTTGTCAATCGTGTTGGACAATATGAACGCGTCGATTAATCTGCAAGCCGATGAGTTCATTCTCGTGTTGACGGCCAGCCGAATCAGCCGCATCACCGATTATGCTTGTCGTCAATCTTCGGCCCTGTTCGGTGACTTGGCGACGGCGACGATGATTTCACGATTGGACAGCGAGGCATATCCCGTCCATTTCGAATTGCTGGGCGCCAATGTTGAGGAGACTCCGACGAATCGACCGTTCTTTCAGTTCTTTCGTCGCAGCGAAGTCCTCACTCCGACCAGCGATGGCGGTAAGCGATTCGATTCGGAGCGCGTTGTATTTTCATTGGATGGCATGGGCATCGCGGATGCTGCCCCGCGGGCGATGGCCAGTGCGGCGAGCAAGATGTTGGATGAAACTGGATGGACAACGAGGAACATTGATTACATCGTGCCGCACCAAGCCGGTTCGGGGATTGTTCGGTTTGCCGAAATGAAATTGGAAGAGGCTGGCTTTACCGCAGATGTTATTAATGGGATGGCCCGCGACATTGGCAATGTGAGCTCGGGTTCGGTTCCATACACGCTGAACAAGTTATGGAATCAACTGGACGGGAATATTCTCTGTCCGATCGCCAGTGTCGGACCTCCTGGTGAATGCACGGTCGCCCAAGGCTGCATCGCGCTTCGTTCGACTCCTATCCACCACGACCTCGTGCGCCAGGCTTCATCTTCGGTGCATTCCGTTCCCGTTTCGGCCCTTTCCGTCAGCCAAAATTCCGTACTGTTGGCGAATTCAGGCACCGCTTCTATGCCCTAGGCGGCTGGATCCTTGCCGCTCACATACCGGAGGCCCGCGCCTTGCCGCCGTGGATAAATCCAGCGCCGCCTGGGAGTTTGAGAGATTGTAAACTCGACCGATTACTGCCAAGAAAGACGACCCGTCAACGAATATCTGTCGAATTCGCAATGCCAGCTGGCACCGTAATTGTTGTAAACGCCAGTGGTTTGACTGATAATAAATGAATCTGGCAATTCGACGAACGCGTAAATTGTGCAACGCACTGACCAGTCGGGGGTGTTCTGATGTTCTACATGTTTCTCGTATGCGCCGTTTTGGGTGGCACCATATTTGTTATTCAGTTCTTGATGACCGTGTTTGGGTTTGGACTCGATGACATCGAAATGCCGCACGATTTACCTGTCGACACGTTTGAGCATGGGCAAGTTGCCGATCATGGTTCGACCTGGTTGTTCGGAGTTATTTCGTTTCGCACCTTGACCGCTGCGTTGGCCTTTTTTGGCTTGGCAGGATTGGGTGCGCTGGAATCCAACCAGGGACTGTTCGTGGCATTACCTGTTGCCTTGATCGCTGCGTTTGCGGCGTTGATTTCCGTTCACTTGCTGATGCGAACCCTGTTTCGACTGAAACACGAAGGCAGCATCGGGATTGAGCAATCGGTTGGCCGGCGCGGAACCGCATACATCCCGATTCCGCCACACAAAAACGGGGCCGGCAAAATTCAACTGAAATTACACAACTGCCTGAAGGAGTACCGGGCGATGACCGACGAACCCGCAGTGATTCCTACCGGCACTCCGATCGAGGTTGTCGACGTGATCAGCCCCAACATGGTCGAAGTGCGGACGGCTCGCAAACCTAATAAAGACATGGCCGTGGCAGCCGACGCAGAACCGGCCTAACGTCTTGCCACGACCCCAATCAATCAATGCTCGTTCGATAGCATCACCCGCGACAACGTGACGACCACCCGCAGACACTAATTGGAGAACTCGATGAACTCGTTAACCCTCTTCGCTCAAATCCCCGGTGGCATGGGCACCATTATCGGAGCCGCCGCCGTTTTGGTCGGGCTGTTCCTTTTCGGATTCCTGGTTTTGTTGTCCCGGCAGTACAAACGCTGCCCAAGTAATCGCGTGCTGGTGATTTTCGGCCGCGCGGGCACCGAGGGGCGGGCCGCCAAGACAGTGCATGGTGGCGCATCATTTGTCGTGCCGCTGTTGCAGGATTATGCCTTTCTCAGCCTCGAACCGATTCAAATCGAAATTCCCTTGCGCGGTGCGCTGTCGTCTGAAAATATTCGGGTCAATGTGCCGAGCGTGTTCACGGTCGCGGTGGGCACTGAGCAGGAGGTCATGCACCAGGCAGCCATCCGTTTGTTGGGACTGACCGTCGCCGAAATCCGCAAGCAGGCCGAAGAAATCATCTTCGGTATTCTCCGGCAGGTGATCGCCGGCATGGGAATCGAAGAAATCAACCGCGACCGCGACAAATTCCTGGACCGAATTCAAAGCCACCTCGAACCGGAACTGAACAAGATCGGTCTGCAACTCATCAACGTCAACATCACCGACATCACCGACGAGTCCGGTTACATCGACGCGATTGGACAAAAAGCAGCTTCGGAAGCCATCCAGAAGGCCCGCGGCGATGTGGCCGACAACTTGAAAATGGGTGAAGTCCGGGTTGCCTCCGCGGATCGCGACAAAGAGATCCAGGTCGCCGCTGCTCAAAAGGAGAAGATGATCGGGACGCGCGAGGCGGAACGAGACCAGGCGGTTCGTATCGCCGAAATGGTCAAGGAACAGACGATCGGCGAAAAGGAAGCTGCCTTCCAACAGGAATCTCTGGTCCGGGACGCCGAGCGGATCATGCGGATCAAGGTCGCCGATGCGGATGCTACCGCGATCGAAGGTGAAAACGTTGCCCAGGCAAAAATCGCGCACTCCAAGGCGGAACTGGCTGTCAAACAGGCTGACGCCTATCAGCTGGGTGAAAGTCGCAAGAAGGAAGCGGAAGCAGCTGTGCTCGTTGTCAAAAACCTGGCCATGGCCAAAGCCGCTCTTGGCGGACGCCGAACGCGTTGAAGCCGAACAACGTGCCGCACTCGAAGCACCAGCCAAAGCGGAAAAAGCGAAAAAGATTGTCGAGGCCGAAGCGGAAGCCGAACGAAAACGGATCGATGCCAAAGGCGAAGCGGATGCCATCTTTGCCAAACTGGACGCCGAAGCCCGCGGACAATTCGAGATTCTGTCCAAAAAAGGCGAAGGTTTGCAGTGCATCGTCGATGCCTGTGGCGGCGCCAAAGAAGCGTTCCAGATGTTGATGCTCGAACACCTCGACAACCTGGCCGATGCATCCGCGCGAGCGATTTCGAATATCAAGTTTGACAAGATCGTGGTCTGGGAGAATGGCGGCAGCAACGGTCGCACCAACACCGCCGACTTTATCAGTGGATTAGCAAAAACGTTCCCCCCGATGATGCAAGTGATGAAAGATATCGGCGGAGTGGAGTTGCCCGAGTCGCTGATCAAGTTCAGCGGCGAGAGCTCGGATACGAACGGAGCCCCATCCGAACCCAACGTGAATTCGAAACAGGAGGAACATACCACCAGTCACCGACCGACGCCCGCGACAACTGATTCGACCGAGTCAACCGGGTCAACTGAGTAGGTCAGTCAACCGGGTCAGTTAACCGGGTAGGTCAATAAACCATCCCGGTGAATCACCATTACCTGCGTCGCCGCCAACAGCCGACAAAGCCGATCATGCTCAGAACGCCCAGCGTAGCAGGTTCCGGGATCGCGGCCACGTAAGCCGCGGCGGCGAACGTGCCACTGCCTGTAAAGGGTGACGGAATCGTCCCCAACAATTGACCGGTGCTGATGTCATAGCGATAAAAGTTCGCTTGAGTCGAGTTGGGACCATCGGTAACGTAGTAAGCAATTCCGTTGAAAACCGCCAAGCCATCGATGTCGGTTTCTCCTACCGGGTACGGCGCCCGAAACGTCGTCGTCAGGGACATGTCGTCGATCTCGTACAGTCCCGCGCCGCCCGAGTCACTCAATCCGTACAGTCGTCCGGTCGTTTGGTCGACATCCAATCCGCCAAAGTCGAACGTCGACGGATAGACGTATGTCTGAACGGCTGTCAATGTTCCAAGATCAATTTCGTAAACCGCTTCCGTCGGGATATTGCGAGTGCCAACCAGCTGTCCATCGCGGAATCCCAGTCCGACGAAATTTACGGTATTCCCATCAAACATCATCGTACCCAAAGAAGTGGGGTTCAACGCCGGACCGTATACCGAACTGTACAGAGTGCTACCGTTATTCCAATACAACGTGTTGGAGCCCGGATCGTATGCCATGCCCCATGGCTTGGCCTCCGCTGTGGAGGCGGAATAGAGCGGCGTCGCAACGCCGGTCGTTGGATTCACGTTGTAAATCGTTGCGGTTCCCGATTGGTCATTGCCGACAATCAATTGACCAAATCCGTTTTGGCACATGCCAGCCAACGTGAGCAGGATTACAACGGTCGACGTCATCAAGATGTTTTTGGTCATTGGATCACCCCCCGAAAAGAAGCTTGGCTGCCGTGCGAGTTTCGCGACGGCGTGAACGAGTCTGTTGTTCTCAAGGCCTCAGCATACTCCGGGAGTGCGTCGTTTTCAACATTTTTGTTTACTGCAAGTACCAAAGTTGAACCGGTCACCTCTTCAGCATGGCGGCAAAGCAATAGGATGAGACAATGTTTGCCCTTCGTTGCACCGTTCGAAATTGCACCCGGTTGCTTTCCATGCGCCGAAACGGGTTGTTTTGCTCGGCTGGCCACCACTTTGACCGATCAAAAGAAGGTTATTGGAATCTCTTGCAGCCGCAGGATCGGCGATCTCGAAATCCGGGCGATACCGAGGAGGCGGTGTTGGCCAGGCATCGTTGGCTGGCACGCGGGTACGCCGCCGGGTTGATCGAGGCACTGGGACCATGGATCGAAAACCTGCCTGCGACCAATCAGCCCACGAGTGAACCAACTTCGCCGCCGAGGACTCTCGATCTGGGTTGTGGCGATGGTTTTTTCGGACCCGCGCTGTTCCCTAACTGCGCAGATTCATATTGTGGCATCGACCTGTCCAAACGCGCCATCAAGCTTGCCACGAAAGGTTGGCCGGATGCGACGTGGGTCCTGGCCAATGCCGATCGAATTTTGCCTGTTGCCGATGCAAGTGTCGCGCAGCTCGTTTCACTGTTTGGACGTCGTCCGGCAGCGGAAATCGGCCGCGTACTGGCACCGGCAGGAATTTGCGTGATCGCTGTGCCCGGCGAAGACGACCTGATCGAACTTCGCGAACAGGTGCAACAAGCCGGACATCGCCGCAGTCGTTGGGAAACGGTTGTGGAAGAAATGTCGGCCGTTGGCCTCGATTTTGTCGAACAGAAACAATGGCAGCACCGTGTCGAGTTGGAACGGGACGCGATCATCGATGCCTTGGCGATGACCTACCGTGCCGGACGACACTCCCGGCAACAACGTGTCGAATCATTGAATGCGATGAAGGTGACACTTGCGGCCGACCTGATTCTGCTGCGCCGCAGGGCGTGATTTACTGGGAATGTTTCGTCTCGTCCGCTGCCGCTTTCAGCAGTGGATCGCTTCTGCCGGAAGCGACTTGGCCTGGATAAACTCTCGCCAAGAGTTACCCACTTATCGAGCACCGGATTCAGTCATCTCTTTCAAGATATTGACGGTATCAACCGCGGCGCGAGACGGTGGTAGTGAGGTGTCGGCGATCCCGGAAACGACTTTCGTGATGTTGTGGTCCACCTCGCCGGAATTTGTCCATGTGCGCACTGTCGGGGCAGTGATATAAACTGAAAAGGCGTGATGTCCCGATCCGGGGCGCTCGCCGATGATATGCAGGATGGCTCGTCTGGAGTTTTCTTCTGGTAGCGATCCAAACAATGCTTCGCCAATCCGATACCCCGCCCGAACTCGACCGCCACGGACCATGATCGATTCTGGTGCGACATGGTAACCCGCTGCCTGTAACCGGTCCCGCACATTTTCCAAATACGGGATCAGGTGTTGATCGTCGGTCAGGGCCAACGCATTGAGCCCGTCCGAAATGACGATTTGGACATCGTAAGCTCCCTCGTGAGTCTTTCGCAGATTTCGAATTTCGGCGATCGCTTCATCGCTGAGCTTTTCGCCGGATGGCGGGTGTAAGATGTAGTCGCGGCGATCGTTCGACTGTGAGCGAATCGAAACAACGCCAGGAATCCGGGCGAAAAATTCATCAGGGATTTCGGCCCAGATACATTTCTTGCTGTCCTCGTAGAGATGACGAACGCGCCGGTCCAGTTCGGGTTGAACTGACCAGGGTTTGTCGCCATATCCTTCCGCAATGAACACGCCTCGCGATCGGACTTCGGCCAGGATCGCCTTGCCTTCGGCCAGAATGTCGGCATCAGATCGATCATCGCCTTTTCTTCGTTGATATTGCAGATAAACCCATGTCGGCTGCCCGAAATATCTGGTGGGCTGACCTTGTGAGTCGATGACACCTAGCGTCTGGAAAAACTTCCACATCCGATCGTTGACCTTGTAACCGAACCGCTCGCGAATTCGGACATGATCCTGAAAACCGGTGGTCAAGTAGCTGAGCATGGGGTCGTTTTTCGTCGGCAGCGCCATCAGGTAGGCAGGCGCGGCGGGCATCACCTGGTCGATGCACCAGTCCAGATCGTCCAGGTCGACATCCATGTGCAGCGTTGAACAGATATCCAGCCCAATGGTCAAACCGTGAAGCTTGCCCATGACGATATCTTCCAGGCAGCAGCGAACCAACTGCTCGCGGGATCGAAATATTTCCGGGCCGATGAACCCGGCGACGTCATTCACGTGCACCCACGGTTCTGCGGGTCGACCGGCTGTCTGTTGCGCGGCAGCCACTTGCTGCTTGAGCGCACGGGCAAAACCGTACTTGCGCGCCTCGTGGATCACCATGTCAAAACCCTTGCCGTGTCCGTTGGTCGCATCCGCGCCCTGGCCGGTTTCGAAGTACAGCCCGTATTTGCCGCTTCGTGACTGGGCGTGCTGGTCCATTTTGGAAACACTGATGTCGAACGTTTTATTGGCGTCTTCAACTCCCGCCAGGCTTTGGAACCATAATGCTGTCGAACCCGGATGCTGCTTTTCGACCTCGGCTTGGACATCGATATGGGCCAAGACGCAATGCGGCATGGTATCTGCAAGTTCGAACGTTTTCAGAATGTCTGCCAAGGTTGCTTCGACCAACGCCACCGATTCAATTTCGCTGGATACCGGATTGGTACCCAACAAGACATCACCCACGGCAAACGAAAAACCGTTGAAAACTTGCCAACGTATATCGTCGGGGTCGTCGGTCGGCGAGTTGGGCTGAATTCGCGCTCCCAGGTACCCCGGTGATCCAATCTGCGTTCCCGGCAATGCATTAAACACCTTGTTGCCAATCGCAATTAATTCATCGTTACTCATCAACTTCACGACGCAGGCGATGATGTCACTGGTCAGGCCGGGCATGATCCGTTTGATTTGCTGCTGGTCCGCTTCGATCAGAAAACGACGTAGATCGTCAACTGTCCAGGGGGCAACCTCGCGCTGCACCTGGGCATCGACCACCCCGTTGATATATCGCCAGAGGTCGTCTTCGTAAATCGATTGAGTGTTGACGTCTGCGATGCGGGTCCTGCTCAACAAGGTGCGCGCGTTTTGACGTGACTCGTCGTTGGCGGCGGCGATGTTTTGAGTCTGGTCGCCTTCCTTGAATTCGTTGCAGGCACCCAACAATTGAAGGTACAGCTGTTGATCGAATTCGCCTTTTTGGCGCCGAATATAAGCGAATAGATCTTCGGTCGGTTGAACGATCGGTATCGCAATTCCTGTCTGCTGACGATCATCAGCAATGCCGGGTTTGCTTCGACCGAGAACAAACGCCGAGACTCCGCCAATCAGGCTGGACAGAAACCGGCGTCGGCGGATGGCGGATTCGAACAAATGTCGGCTCTGCTCAAGAATCACATTCAATTTTCGCTCCTCCGAAACGAGATCCCAGCGAGAAATATTGTAGCGACCCGGAATTGAGTTGAGATCCAGGTGGCCTGGAAACTTTGCGCGGATTTACTGAACGCCGGAGACTCAGCTCACGACGGGTTGCTCAAAAAAGTTCTGACTGCGTCGCCGTGATTTTTGCCTGGCTCGGCGCGAGTGTTCCCAGAATCCGGCCGGCGGCTGACATGCCACTGAGAAATGCGCCCTCGATTCGAGAACCACTCGCCCAATCACCGCAGGCGACAATCCCGGCCTCGGCGTCAAAGAAGCAATTTGCTTGCGCGGGTTGCTCTGCAATCGCGAACTTCCAACGATGGGCCTGCAGGTGAAGCGGTGTTTGAAGATTGATTCCCGAGACGCGGCCGAATTCATTCAGCATCTCTTGTGCGACCGCCTCGGGCTCGTTGTCCCAGTGATCCGCGGTCCAGTCGGGCTTGGCATGCAGCACTAACGTTTCTTCGCTTCGAAAGCGGCCCGGCTTGGTACCGTTGCGAGCTGCCCAGGCCAAGAAAGAATCGTGAAGAAACGCGCCGACCCACTCGTCCGTGATCGGATTGGCGAACTGGATCATGGTGGCCCAGCAAGGATTCATCTTCACACCGGCAATCTGTTCATGTAAACGCGGAAACTTGACCAGCAATTCGGCCGTCTGCTCGGCGGGCGCAGTGACAATCAATCGTTCATAAACACCAAGAGAACTTTCTTCTTCGTCCAGCAGTTCAATTCCTCGCTCGCTTGGCTCACCGCGCACGACGCGTGTTTCCGTGCGGATGTCCAGTCCACTGGCAAGGTGTTTGCAGATCGAGTTCATGGCGGGGACTCCCACAAACCGCTGTTCCGAGGCGGATACGGATTCGATTTTTCCATTTTTTAGGACGACAATTTTTTGATCCGTTCCAAGCCGTGGGTCGGGCCAGGCCGCCACGAGTCCCTGTTCAATCCAGGAATTCACGTAGCGGCGAAATCGTTTGTCCCGCGCCGTGAAATATTGAGCTCCGTGATCAAAACTGGTTGCGTCATCCAGGCGGCGAGTTGCCATCCGCCCGCCGACTCCCCGGCTTTTTTCAAATACGGTTACCTGCAGACCGTGGTCGGCGAGGGTTCTCGCTGCGAACACACCCGAAAGTCCGGCACCGATAACTGCCACCTGAAGAATTGGATCAAAGCGAGGCGCCGTGACCTTGTTCGCGTATTCTTGCGGATCCAGACGGTTGGCATGTCCGGCGGTTGGGCGCGGGCGGACCGTGCCGATGATGGGCAGCTCCGGTTCAAAGGGTCGATCAAACTGCCCCAGGCACCACAAGATCCCGCCGTAGGAAGCGGGGTCGCGACCGTCGAGAGCATATCGATGGTTGAGATCGATGATTGTCTGCAGAGCCTGTTGTGGTGTATTCGTCCAGTTCAAGATTGCTTTGCCCCACGTCATGCGCACATTGTTATGCAGTTCGCCTTGCATTAACAACGACTTTTGGGCCGCATTCCATAACCGATCGTCGGTCTCGCCGCGGGCCAGTTGTTCCCACGAATAAACTTGTTCGCGGTGATCGCCCGCGTGGGACTCAAGTGTCTGCCGGGCCCAGTCGGGAATGGCGGACCACTGGTCGTGATCGTTGCGGTGAAAACAAAATGCGTAGGCCAGCTCGCGCCAGATCAATAGCTCGTCCAGGTACTTCTCGGAGCCAGCATTGTCGATTTGGGCCGCTTCCCGCGCAATGCGAAAAGGCGATACCATGCCGTAGTGCAAGTAAGGCGACATACGACTGACGCCATCGACTAATGCATTGTTGCGTCGACGGCCATAGCTGCTGAGGCCTTTGAATTTGAACTGGTTCCAACGCCGATAACCTGCGGTCGAACCGCCGACTGAATCGACGACCGGTCCTACGGCGTGGTCGATTTCGCAGCGTGAAACAAGTTCAGCGATTGATTCGGTTTGCAAATCCACAGCCGCGAAAGGAAGCGAGTCTGTTTCAAATCGCATTGTCGGACGGTTGATTTCCGGCCAGTCACGCGTCAGTCGTTCGGCGTAAAGTTTCTTTGTCGCGCTGCGATATTGATAGGCTCGCGTGTACGGCCGCTTGACCAACTGCATGGGCACGACGCAAGCTGTATCGACACAGACGATGGGTGTTTGGATGTCTTTGACAATCGCGTCCAAAAATCGTCGCGGGGGATCAACCGGCATTTCTTCGGTCACGACCACGGCCGCCTTACTTGCCAGCGTAATCAGATGCGACCCGCGATCCGCCGGTGTGGCTAAGTGAAAGGCGTAACTGATACCCAGCTTGGCGAGTTGACGTTCCACGTCGCGAGCACCCTGCAGAATAAACGTATGATGCCGGTCCGAGGCGTATTGATAGTTTTCCGAAAGCCCGTGATAAACCAGCAACGGCAACCCGTGTTCATCAGCAATGATTCGCGCAACGTCCAGGGCCGGATTTTCATCAACGCGAACCGCAGTCCTCATCCAATACAGCACGAATTGGCCGCTCATGGGATGATCCATCACGATGCGCGATCTCTCCTGCAAATGACTGGGTAAATTTGAAATCATGGGATCTGTCCAGGGTATGGCGGAGCAACGAGAGCGAATCGTTATGACGGTTGTCCGATTTCGGTTTAACCGGGACAATCGTAGCAAATTCACCTTGGCTCGGGTTCGGCGAACGGTCTGATGGCTCATCGCAAATTGACGTTACCGGAAAAACAATGCGAAGTCTGCGGGCGAGCGTTTGCCTGGCGGAAAAAATGGCAGAAGGATTGGGAGCAAGTGAAATATTGCAGTGAACGCTGCCGCCGCGGCGCACGTCGCCAAAAAACCAATTGAAGTTCCTGGAATTTACGATGGCGAAACCTGAGGTGTTGATTGTCGGGGGTGGATTAGCCGGGCTTTGTTGTGCTCGCCACCTGCACCGCGCCGGTATTTCTTTTCAAATTGTGGAGGCATCTGACTCCGTTGGCGGCCGTGCGCGAACGGACGAAGTTGACGGCTTTTTGCTGGATCGTGGGTTCCAAGTGCTGTTGACAGCCTATCCGGAAGCCCGTGACGAGCTCGACTATGAAAAACTGGAGCTGGCTCGCTTTGAGCCGGGTGCCCTGATTCGTTACCGAGGAAAGTTTCATCGGTTTGCGGATCCCTGGCGACGACCACAGCATTTACTTGCGACAGCTCTTTCGCCCGTCGCGAGCTTGGGTGACAAGTTACGGGTGGCGAGGTTGCGGAGCCGCGTTTGTCGTGGCACGCTGGATGAACTGCTACCAACGGCCCGCAGAAGACAACTTTGGAGCAGTCTGCACAACGAAGGATTTTCAGATCGCATTATCGAACATTTCTTCCGGCCTTTCCTGGGGGTGTGTTTTTGGAGAAAGATTTGAATACTTCCAGTCGGATGTTTGAGTTTGTCTTTCGGATGTTTTCGCTGGGTGATGCCGCCGTGCCGCCAACGGCATGGGTGCCATGGCGAATCAGATTGCCGATGCTTTGCCAACTGAATCAATTCGCACGAATGCTCGTGTCGATCAAGTCGAGAAAAACTCAGTGCGGCTCGAAGGGGGCGAAGTGCTGACCGCTTCGGCGGTCGTTGTCGCCTGCGAAGCGCCCGCTGCCGCACAGCTGCTTGGTGAGGAGCAACGCCAAACAAGCCAACGCCGTAACATGTCTGTATTTTGCGGCAGAGAAGGCCGCCGATCGAGGAACCGATCCTCGTTTTGAACGGCGAGGGTCAAGGGCCGATCAACAATCTTTGCGTGCCCAGCCAGGTGTCGTCCGCCTACGCACCGCCGGGGAAATCGCTCGTGTCCGTATCCGTGTTGGGATTGGTTCCAGGAGATCAGGAAAGTGAGCTTCGCCTACAAGTGCGGGGACAGTTGAGGGATTGGTTCGGACCAGTGGTCGACCAGTGGCAACATCTGAAAACGTATCGCATTCCGTTTGCACTTCCCAACCAGAATCCGCCGGCTCTCTCACCGGTCGACAAGCCCGCGATGCGACAAGACGGGATCTTCGTGTGTGGCGACTATTTGGATACCGCCTCGATTCAAGGTGCGATGGTTTCCGGTCGACGTGCGGCGGAATGCGTGGTGGCCTCGAAATCCGGGATCGACAATTCAGACAACTTAACAACGGGTACCAGTTAATGGCAAATTCGAATTGGCAACTGGTTCGCAGCACAACCCTGCGTGATTTTCGCGTGGTCAGCGTTCGGGAAGACACGTATCAGTACCTGCCGACTGGAGACGAACGCGGCTATGCGGTCTGCGATTCAGCCGATTGGGTCTTGATCATTGCCGTTACCCCTGAAGACGAGGTCGTATTCGTTCGTCAGTTTCGTCATGGACGAGGCGAACTGATTCTGGAAATTCCTGGAGGTGTGATGGATCCCGGCGAAAGTCCGACCGATACCGCCATTCGCGAACTGCGTGAGGAAACTGGATTTGTGGCCGAGAACGTCGAAATCTGCGGCCCGCTGTTGCCCAATCCGGCGTTAAACAATGCCCGAATTCACATCGCCGTCGCCAGGGGCTGTCTGCCCAAACACCCGCCCGCTCCAGAACCGTTCGAGGAAATGACAATTGAATTGCGTCCGCTGGACAGCGTTGCGCAGATGATTGCCGGTGGCGAATTACAACACGCCTTGTGCATCGCGGCATTCGCCGTCACCGGCGTGCATACCAACGTGGCGTCTTAGTCGGGTTGGCCAACCTGGGAGCCCTGCAAGATTGTCGATTTGATATTCATCAACTGGAATCCGTTTCGCATAACGGTTTTTCCAGCTACCGAAATTGTCGCCGAGAAATCAAACACGTCACTGACGCGTTCGTTCAAGACGACCGTGACGGACAGCGTATCACCGGGCCGGGCAAATCCTTTGTAGCGGGCCTGCTTGACCTTGACCAAGACACCCAACGCGTACTCGTTAAAAAACGGATCGTTCGTATCGAACTCCCGCATCGGATTGTACTGCGCGGCAATCAGGATCCCGGCTGATTGGGTCGTTAACTCCTGCATCATCGCCCCGGGGAAAATCGGAGCGCCGGGAAAGTGACCCTTGGCGAAAAACTCATCCCCGGAGAACAACTTTTCCGTAACGATTTTGGTTGGTTCGATCGAGACTATTTTTTCGACCAGCAAATAAGGCGGCCGATGGTGCAAGTAGCCTTCGACTCGGTCAAATCTGTGCTGTTGATCCGGCATTGTTTTCTAAGTTGGCTAATAACGACTGGACTATTGGGGCTTTGGTACAGTAGTGAACCACGAAATATACGAAACACACGAAAGTAAATCCATTCCTCAAGATCGCAAACGCAAACAAGCGTGCAATCGGCAGCAGCCTGGCAACCAGTTTTGCCTTAATGCGTATGCATTTCGCAGCAGCACTAAGGCGGTCGCGAGGGTTAGCGTCCAAGAATTAATTTGGCACGATCCTCAGCGTACGAAGAACGTCCGACAGCGTCATTTTGACATCCGTTGGCCGTACACCACTTCAGAAATGGGTCCAGAACCATCCTGATGCGAATGATGATCACCCCCTGCTCTGCAGCCCGGAGTTCATGCTCCATCGCCACGGCCTTCCACTGGCCAAAAGACGTAAAGAAATCCTCCGCGTCGACCGCGCACTCTCGGAATGTAAGGTATTGTTCGGACGATGTGTACCACGGAACGACGGCCAGATCATCGCTGGAGTCAGAATTAGACGACATGGAGAGTACGTTGGAGTTTGTTGGCCCTCGCTATCGGCGCCGCATCAAACCTGCCGTGTGCAAGAAAATTCTCAACCAGTTTCGCCGTCTGTGGATACCAGGTCAGAATTCCGTGATGTCCCTCAACGGTCGCAAAGTCCTGGTACCCTCCCAGACGGACTTTGCCGGGTGCGATCACCCGGTCTTTACTCGCCTCGACGATCCCGAATTCGATTTCGTTTTCCGCAAACGGGTTCGGAAGATTATTTACGTAGCTGTCAGGCTCGTCCGAAAGCTGTTCGAGGCTCGGAGAAAGCCACCCAAGAAATGGCGTAAGTTTGCGGGCAACGTGTGATCCTCGATGGGGAGGTGCCAACATGACGACGCGGCCGAGACGCTCGAGTTGACGATTTGCAAAAGCGCTGCGGGCGATGATGCCACCCATGCTATGTGTGACGACATGAAACCGATGGTTACGCAGTTCTCTGTCTAATGCTGTCAATTCGTCAGACAATCGTTCGGCATGAGTCTCAATGCTGTTCCCGAAGCTGCGATAGCTCCAGTTACGAATGGTATAGCCGCGCCGTCGCAGCCGCTTTGCAATGGGCCTCATGTCCAGCCGGCTGCCACACAGGCCGTGAATCAGAAACACTATTTCAGACTCAGTCATCTTTACCTGTTACAACCTCGCTTGGACACGACAAATCATATGCTCCTAAGCTCTCGCCAGCTTTCTGAGCTGTGGACTTAAAAGTCGGACCAGCCAGCCCGGATTTGGGAACAGTTCCAACTGTCGGCCCGCGCCGATCTGAGCGTGCAGAGATTTGTCTGTAAATCTCAGAAAGCGAGCAATCACCGTTGGGGCTGGAAGCCGAGTTCCGTTCAGCCTTCTGGCTGAACGGAAGTTGGCGAGTCTTAACACAATTTTTTCGTCGATAAAGTCAATGCAGACTTCTTGGCCGGACACAGTTGCGGTAACTGAACCGGCCAACATTAGTTTGGGGCCGAGCCCTTCTCTTTCGTGCTGATCACGAGCCCGCCATTCAGAACCCACTCCGCGTGCTCCGCACCCGAGCCGGTTCCGCTAGGAATCTGAACGTGCATGTTGTCAAATTGATATCGGATCTCGGCGTTACTACCGGTCAGTCGATCGTAGAGTCCAATTGCCAAATCGGGCCAATTCTTGGTGTGTTCGTTGTTCATGGTTTGTCTTTCAGTTCGAGGAAATTGTCGTGTCACACTGACACCTTCGCCTGTTCAAACCGTCGAGAGTGGTGGGATGTAACCGGCGACGTACAACTAGCCAGCGAACTTGGGCGGTGCGGCTGGCAAACCGGTTGAACTCAGAGAATCTCGGTTCTGTCCTGGACATCCCCCAGCAGCCGAAAGGGAGCCTTGAGATTGTCGCTCAAGCGAACACCGGTGGAAGTAAAATGCCCAAGAATGAGCGAGGCATCGTCGTCCGTGAGGTTGCCGGTTGCCATGGCCCCGATTTGTTCGCGCAAGAAAGGAATGATCTCTCCCGGGTGTGGTTGTTCCATTTCATTCAGTAGCTTCAACACGCCGCAGATTCCCAAATATTGATCGTCAGAATTCACTGATTCAATGAATGCATCGGAGTACATCAAAAACATGTCCCCAGCCTCGGTCGTGATCGTCCGCCCGGGATAATTGGAGTCCTCGTGAACTCCCAGCGGAAGGTTTTCCAGCCCCTCGTCAAGTTGAGTTGGATTCAGATGCACCCATTTTTGTTTTGAGGCGCGGTAATAAACCGGGTAAGGATGCCCCGCAACGCTGATGGCCAGACTTCTTCGGGGCTCGAAAAATGTCGCGACTACGGCCGTTGCGAATCCGCGTTCGTCGGACATTTGGCCGAATTCGCGGTTCATTTCTGCGACGAACTGTTCCTGACTGATTTTGTTGACATTTTTGCGCAGCATGTCCCGCAGTGAAACGGCAATCGTAGAGACAGCGTCGCCGTGCCCGCTCACGTCGGCCAGGAGGAAGCGGGAGATTCGACCGGAAGCACATGAAGTGAGGTAGTAAATATCGCCTCCACCCGTCTGGCTGTCTTTGTAAGGAGCGCTATGCACGTAGATGTCAAGACCCGCCGCTTCAAAGTATTTGTTGATTGCGCGATTTCCACCCCAAATTTCCATGCATTGCATGCGTTCGGGTTTTTCACGTACTGAATTGACCACAAAGATTCCGTTTCTTGAATGATTGATATAAAGCCTGAAGCGATCGTTGACGCACGTATACCGATCAGCAACCTGATTAACAACTGCTTGTCGAGACGTGTGGGCGTCGTGAGCAGGCCCTATTATAGCTGACGTCGTGCCAGCCGGGAAACTTGGAAAATTTTGCGGGGGACCGCCGAGCGACATCGAGTAGGTCCGTGGTCCCCACCGAGAACTGTGGCACAGACCTCCGGGCTGTGGGTTATGGGTTGTGCGATCGTTCACGTCTCGGAGATCCGTGCCACATTGAATAGCTCGGCAGTCCCCACCGAGAATTGTGGCACAGACCTCCGGGCTGTGGGTTATGGGTTGTGCGATTGTTCACGTCTCGGAGATCCGTGCCACATTGAATAGCTCGGCGGTCCCCACCGAGAATTGTGGCACAGACCTCCGGGCTGTGGGTTATGAGTTGTGCGATCGTTCACGTCTCGGAGATCCGTGCCACATTGAATAGCTCGAGGGTCCCCACCGAGAATTGTGGCACCGACCTCCGGGCTGTGAGTTGTGGGTTGTGAGTTGTGCGATTGTTCACGTCTCGGAGATCCGTGCCACATTGAGTAGCTCGGTGGTCCCCACCGAAGACCTACCGCAGAAACCCTTGTTCCTTGTCTAGATCTCAGTGGTTCCTACCGAGCCTTCATTCCGTCAAGCTACGCAACATCCAAGCTGTTTTTTCGTGGATCTGCATTCTGCGAATGAGCAAGTCGGCCGTCGGTTCATCGTTCGCTTCTTGCACCAGCGGAAATACGTTTTTTGCCGTGTTTACCAGCGTGGCTTGATCAGCGATCAACGTGGCGATCATTTCCTCGGCTTTCGGACGTCCTTGCTCTTCCTGAATTTCGCTCAGCCGGGCAAATTCTGTGAACGAACCGGGTGCAGGAAATCCCAGTGCCCGGATGCGTTCGGCGATTTCGTCGATAGCCATTGCGAGTTCCGTGTACTGCTCCTCAAACATCGCGTGAAGTGTATGGAACAACGGACCTTTTACGTTCCAGTGATAATTTTGAGTTTTGAGATAGAGCGTGTAAGTGTCGGCCAAAACGCGCGATAGGCCATCCGCAATGGACTTCTCTGCGGCGGAGAAATGAGTCGTCTTGTCAGCTAAAGTTGCAGTGGGCATGTTTTCTACTTTCTTGTTGGGGAAATGCTTGCGAATCATCACAACCGAAAATTCTCTAACGAGGCAACTATCGCTATTGTGAGGGCGATTCAAGAACCGCCGTTACCGATTCCGGCCACGCGATCGCTAAGCTCGCACATCGAATCGCAATACTCGGAACCGGGACCCGTGTAGGATGCCGCTTGCCGGCCTCCAATCAAAAATATGCCTCCGTGAGCTTGAACGACTTCTGCCAGCTTTTCGATTTCTCGATGGTGCAATCGACTGCGAATCGGGTTTGAAATGGCGAGCCACACAACATTTGGATGCTCGTCCTCGACGGAATCGGTTAAGACGTCAATGGGCGTGTTCGGACCGAGATTGACTTCATCAAATCCGCTTTCATGTAGCACGACGGAGGTCATCAAACTCGGTAACAAGAAGGGATCATCCTGCGGGGCAGCGCCGATCGCGGTTGGCGCCTCGTCCTGAATTTCCGGTAATAAAAGTCGTATCTGGCAAAGCGCACGCACGCAGAGCACGGTGGCACGGTGTTCGATGAATATACTACGTTTGTTTTGTGGCCAAGTTGCGCCGATCGAGGTCATGGCATGGTGAATTGGGCCATCGCAAATTTCGGCCACCGAGCGACCTTCGACGTACATGGCCTGCATAAGGCTGATGACGGCGTCGTAGCGACCTGCAGAGAGTGCGTCCAATAGCCGGTCAGAGTAGGAACTCGCGTTCGCCGAGTCCTCCAAAGCAACCATGCCAAGCAGATCCGGTCGAAGAATTTTGGCTTTTGATTCACGGGCATAGCGAATGGCTTCCGCCATGGGGATTTTCCTGTGTCCACCTTTTGTACGCCGAATTTGGAGTTCTCCGGAATCAGCCAGCCGTCGGACCGAAGACTCGCTAATGCCGATGGCATCTGCAAACTCTGAAGTTGAAAGCACTCTTTGCATAGAAAGACCGACTGGTTGTTTTGGAAGATTTTTGATTGCTGAGGGACCGTTTTGGTTGTTTTGGCTCATCCAGCACAACGATTCAATGGAAATCCGCAAGATTCGAAAATCATTCCATTTGATTGAAGTTAATGGTGAAAATACTACCACGGTTGAGTCAAACATGTGAGAGGTTTGGAGAGAATTTCTCTCGTAGAGCCTCGCCTGTTGAGTTTAAAGTTTTGTCAAAAGCAATAGTCGAAAGGGTTACTCATGTTTGATTCAGTGTCAATTTTGGCTGCAATGCCGGACTTGTCAGTCTTCCAATATAGTTTGGTCGACAACGTCTTTTCCATGACCGTGGCCACCATGGGTGCCGCGGCTCTGTTTTTTTTCATGTCTCGTTCGAGCGTCGGCGCAGCCTATCGTCCGGCGCTGATGGTTTCGGGAATCGTGGTGGCGATCGCTTGCTACCACTACTTCATGATCCGTCACAGTTGGCAGGACGCTTTTACGCTCGGCGATTCCGGTTACTCCGCGAGCGGTGCCGCGTTCAATGACTTTTACCGCTATGCGGACTGGATCCTGACGGTGCCCTTGCTGCTGGTTGAATTGGTCGTGGTGATGCGGCTGGCAAAAGAAAAAGCCGGACCGATGCTTACAAAGTTGGTAATCGCCGCAGCGGCCATGATCGCTCTTGGTTATCCGGGCGAGGTGATTTCTTCGCCGGAAGGTCAGACCATGCGATTGGTGTGGGGCGGGCTGTCCTGCATACCTTTCTTTTACATCTTGTACGTGCTGTGGGTCGAATTGACGAAATCACTGGACACGCAACCCGAAGGTGCTCGTGGGCTCATTAAATTTGCCCGGGCGGTCATTCTAATTACGTGGCTCGTGTACCCGATTGCCTATGGTCTGGGTAGCACAACGTCAGCTCTTGAGGCTGCCTCTGGCGGCACCGCCGGCGCAGGTGGAATCGTCGGTCTTCAAATCGGATACGCGATTGCCGACATGACCGCCAAAGCCGGCTTTGGAGTCTTGATCTACTTCATCGCTCGAGCGAAAACCCAGGACGATGCTGACCGGGGTATTTCACCTGACGCAGTTGCCATGCCGGTAACCGCTTAATCGCACTGTAGTAATCATCCAACTAACAGGTTTCAGGGTTTGTCATCCGCTTGAACTCCAAATTCGAGCGGCTGGCAACCTCCTGGTGCTGACGACTCCCGTTGTTGCTTCCTGCGGTTCGTTTTCAAGGCATGACTAACCAGATTGGGAAATCCCATGCATTCAATTTTAGTGACCAATTCGATTGTGTTGCTGCTGATGCTTGAATGTGCTGGACTTGGTCTTTCGGGTCTGTCGTTTGGCAGCTTGGCGGTTGGGGTGGCAATTGCCGTCGCATTGATTGGAGTTCCGCATGGCGGACTTGATCACGTGGTCGGACGCGATCTAATCGGCTATCGTAGCTTGAGCGGCACGCTCGCTTTCCTCTTGATGTACATGATGGTGTCGGCGACGGTTGTCGCAGGCTGGTATCTTTTGCCGCGGTTGACGATTTTGGTCTTTTTCTGCCTGTCGGCCTGGCACTTTGGTCTTGAAGAAGACGACCGCAAGCACCACAGCGCCCTGCAATGGGCGGGATTGATCGCTCGCGGTGGGATGGTCATTTGGGTGCCGGCGATGTTTCAGGGGCCCGAAGTCGCAGCTTTACTGAATCTGGTTTTGCCGCAAGCTGATTTGAATTTGGCCAATCACGTAGTCGGCATCATTCAGGTAGTAGGTCCGCTGTTAATTGTTTTGACCGTCGTTGATTTGTTCGGCTTTGAACTTTGGACGTCGGGAGAACAGCATCAAGCAACAGCCGACCGAGCTGCGACGTGGCAGCATCGCCTGCGCGTTATTTCATTTTTCGCATTATTTGCCGTGGCCAATCCAATCTTGTCGTTTGGAATCTACTTTTGCGGGTGGCACTCCATTCGAGGGCTGATTCACTTGCATGATCAAGTTGGCGGCTCTGCAAGAAGTTTGGGCCTGCAACTGCTGCCGATTTCAATTGCCGCAATAGTCTTGTTTGCCGGGGGATTTTACTTTTGGTCCACCATTGACGACGTGACACCGGCTGTTGTGCGGACCATTTTCATCGGTCTCAGCGCGGTTGCCGTACCCCATCTGTTACTGCATGTCATCAGCGATCTGAGCAGGTCGGCGGGTGACGATTCGAGGTCGCAACTGGTTCACCGCACGTCGCCGGGAGTTGCACCATGAATTCAACTCAGAACAAATCGTTCAATTACATCATTGTTGGAGGTGGTTTGCAGGCGGCGTTAATCGTCAAGGCGCTCCGCCACTATCAATCGACTGCCTCGATCTTGCTGATCGAAAAAGCAGAAATGCTGTGCGGAAACCATACCTGGTCGTTCCACGCCAGCGATGTTCCAAACTCCGCGAGTTGTTGGGTTGGAGGTTTACCGATTAAGTCATGGGAGGGCTACACCGTAGAATTTCCCGGGTTGAAACGGCGCGTCGGGTTGAAATATTGCTCCCTGCAGTCGGCGGATGTGCGTCAGGCCATTAGCAACATGGCTGGCGATGAGGATGAAAACGAAAGCTTGGTTAACGGACACTCGCTCGAGCTATTGACTGGAACATCCGCTACCAAGGTCGATTCAACGTCGGTGGAAACGGCAGATGGTCAATTATTCAACGCTGAATTGGTCATCGACTGCCGGGGCCTCACACGAGATCAGATGGCCGAGGACGTGCGCTGTGGATATCAAAAATTTCACGGGTTTGAAATCCAGTTGTCACAGGAGTGGGCGAGCCGAGATCCGGTCTTGATGGATGCTCGAATAAGTCAAGCCGACGGGTTTCGATTTTTGTATGTGCTGCCGTTGAACAATCGCCGCGTCCTGATTGAAGACACCTGCTTTTCCGATAATCCGCGATTGCAGCGGGCAGATTGCCTCAGGTCAATGAAGCGTTATCTCGAGGATCGCTCCGTGAGCAGTTTCGAAATCGTTCGCGAAGAGCAAGGTTGTTTGCCGATGCCCTACTCGAAGAACTTCCAGCCGCAACTCGCTGATCCGTTGCGGGGTGGCTATGCCGGTGGTTGGTTCCACGCAGCTACAGGATATTCATTTCCGCTGGCCGTTCGATTCGCTGACGCGGTGGCCTCAATCCCCCCTCATGAGGCCCCCCAGCGAATCTTACGGCTGGCGAGACAAAACCAGTTTCAGGCTCGATTTGCCAGGTTTCTTAATCGATTGCTGTTCCGAGCTGTGAAAGCGGATCAGCGTTGGCAGATCTTTCGGCGGTTTTACCGCGCGATGCCGGACCCTGCGATTGAGCGATTTTACGCACACCAATTCACCCGACTGGATGCGGCGCGGATGATCATCGGCGCACCGCCTCGAGGTCTGACGCCCGTACGATTTTTTAACTCTTTTGAGGCCTCCCCATGTCTAGCTACACAATCATAGGCCCGCAGGCGGCGAAAGCTGCCGAAAGCTTGCCCGACGAGCGTGCGAACGCGGCAGCACCTGACTGGCTTTGGGAACTGGGATTACTTGGCCCCCTGAGCGGGTTTCTCAAGCGTGATGGAAAGCGAATTCGCGGCGAGTTGATTGAACTGTCATTTTGCTTGACGGGCGGCAACGGTGAAGTTCCATCTCAGCTCGTCGAGTTCATCGAGCTAATGCATGCCGGTTCCCTGATTATCGACGACATCGAGGACGATTCCGAATTTCGGCGTGGACGTCCCTCCTTGCATCGCGCTGTCGGCGTTCCGATCGCCTTGAACACAGGTAATTGGATGTATTTCTCGGCCTTGGAAAAGTTGGCAAGTTTGCCATTCGCAATGGCAAATGGGTCGCAGATCATCGGGCAAACAATTTCGACCCTTCGTCGCTGCCATGAGGGCCAAGCCATCAATTTGGCGGCCAAGGTCAATGAACTTCAGCAGGCAGAAGTCCTGCCGACCGCCAGCACCATTGCACGGCTGAAGACGGGCGGGCTCACAGCGCTTGCTGCCCGGTTGGGTGCTGCCGTCGCCGGTGCCACAGTCTCCGAGTGCGAAGTTCTCGAAAACTTTGGGATGCAACTGGGGATCGGATTGCAGATGCAGAACGATCTTACCGAACTGCAAAGTTGTCTGACGCCCGGAGGACGAAGTGATGATCTGCGCAACAAGCGCGTCACCTGGCCCTGGGCCTGGCTCAGCAAGTTCGCAACCCCTCAAGAATTCTGCCGCTTGCAAAAACTGCTTGCCGACGACGCCGTCACCGATGAAAAAGTCGCCGGATGTTTGCTGAAAGCCGTTTCTGAATTCGCCCCAGTGGCTGTCGGCAGGCAATTGAGAAAAGCGACTGCGGTGCTCGAGCAAGAGTTTGAAGCGGGATCAATGGACGCCATCAACCGAATCATTAACAGGTTGGAGAACCGGTATGTCTAACTTGTCAGCATTGCAAAGTAAAATTTCCGATTTTGAAACATTCCAACACTCTCGCCCGAACTCGGCAAGAGGATCGGAACAGCGAAGTGGCCTGACAGCAGCCGTCATCGGCAGTGGCTTTGGTGGATTGGCAGCCGCGATTCGACTGCAGGCGATGGGCATTCAAACGACTTGTTTCGAAGGTCGCGATAAACCGGGTGGCCGCGCCTATGTTTACCAAGATGAAGGGTTCACGTTTGACGCCGGACCCACCGTGATCACCGCGCCCCACTGCCTGGAAGAACTCTTCGAAGTCGCCGGGCGATCGATGACCGACTATGTCAAGCTGCTTCCTGTCTCACCGTTTTATCGGCTGCGCTGGAGCGATGGAGTCGAATTTGATTACGTCGGTGAAGAATCCGAATTGCTGAAACAGATCGAAAAAATTAATCCGGCCGATGTTGATGGCTATAAACGGTTCGCGGACTACACTCGAAAAGTTTTCGAGAAGGGTTATGTCGAGCTGGGAGCGACTCCATTTCTGCGGTTTCGGGACATGATTTCGGTCGCGCCTGACCTCATGAAACTGCGGGCCGACCGCAGCGTTTACAAAACCGTCTCCAAGTTCATGAAGGACGAGCATCTGCGACAAGCTTTCAGTTTTCATCCGTTGTTGGTGGGCGGCAACCCCTTTGATACCAGTTCGATCTATACCTTGATTCACTGGATCGAACGCGAATGGGGGGTGTTTTTTCCAGAGGGTGGAACGGGTGCCCTGGTAAATGGCTTGGTAAAACTTTTCACGGACATCGGGGGAAAGTTACAACTGAATTCTCCCGTGGAGAATGTGCAGTTGGTTTCATCGGAAAATCCAGTCAGCCCGCACCCGGTTCAACACCGGCTCAAAACCCGAGGCCAGGAACCTGTTCGATTCGATCTCGTTGTCTCCAACGCCGACGTTCATCACACCTATTCAAAAATTTACAAGTCTGTCACCGTCGCTGACAAGCGTCGCCGGAAACTGGAGCGGATGGAGTGGTCCATGTCGCTGTTCGTAATGTATTTCGGCACCCGGAAGCGATATGACGACATTGCCCACCACACGATTTTGTTTGGACCGCGGTTTAAGGGTCTGTTGAAAGACATTTTTCAGGGCAATTCCTTGCCAGAAGACTTCAGCCTCTACCTGCATGCACCGACAGTCACCGATCCGAGTCTCGCGCCTCCGGGTTGCGAAGCGTTTTATGTTCTCAGCCCCGTTCCGCATCTTGGCCAGGCCGATATCGATTGGGAATCCGTCGCTCCAAAATATGGTGATGTAATCCTGGAATCGTTGGAAGACTATTTGCCTGGATTGCGCGATTCAATTGTCACGCGTCGACATTTTACTCCTCGGGATTTTCGAACTGAGCTCAATGCCTTTCATGGTTCCGCTTTCTCGGTGGCACCAAAACTGACGCAAAGCGCATTTTTTCGACCGCACAATCGTGATGACGCCATTCCAGGTCTTTACATCGTCGGCGCGGGAACTCATCCGGGCGCGGGCGTTCCAGGCGTGGTCAACACGGCCAAAGCGACGTCCGGAGTGATCGCAGCCGATTACGGAGTCGCCGTCTCATGAGCTTTGATTTTGATCAACTGCCGACTGAAGACAGCGCCGTGATCGAACATCACAGCCGCTCGTTTTCATTGGCGGCCCGTATGCTCCCCGCCAAGATTCGACCGGACGTAGAAAAACTGTATGCCTGGTGTCGGTGGTGTGACGATGCGGTCGATAGCGCGCCCGATGTCGAATCAGCCAAAGCCCGGCTTGATCTGCTGCGAGCCGACGTGCAACTTATTTACGAGGGTGCAAATCCTGTTCATGCGGCGTCGAATTGGCTGGCGAGCGTCGTCAAGCAATACAAACTACCAATCGAACTGCCTCTCGATTTACTCGCCGGCATGGAAACGGATCTGGTAACACCTGTCTTCCAATCGGTTGATGAGCTGTTGTTGTATTGTTACCGGGCCGCCGGCACGGTGGGTCTGATGATGTGTCGCATCATGGGCGTCACTGACCCGCGAGCGTTTCCGAAAGCGGAAGCGTTGGGGATTGCCATGCAATTGACCAACATTGCCCGGGATATCAAAGAAGACTGGCAACGCGGTCGACGCTACCTGCCGGCAAAATGGTTGCCGCTTACGCCACAGAAGCACAAGACACCGTCGAACCAGGAAATCCGCCCGGCGGTCGAACAACTTTTGAAACTGGCGGATTCGTATTACGCCACCGGTCTCAGCGGCCTGGAAGACTTGCCTCACGGTGCGCGATATGCCATACGATTGGCCGCAAAAGTTTATCAGGAAATCGGCAATGAAATCCGACGCCGAGATTTTCAAGTCATGGATCAGCGGGTCTACGTTCCGAACCGGCAAAAGCTGGTTGTCGCAGCCAAATGCCTGATCTCAGAAATCCAATTTCGAATTGAGGGCTTTTATCGTCGGTTCAAAACGCCTCCAGTTAACACGCTTACACCTGTCAACTTTTTTTCTCGAGGACATTACGAAATGAAAAACGAAACTCGTTACCTGTTTTATCTCGGACTTTCACTGACTTTAATCATGGCCACCACGCTATTTACGTTGGTGGGGATCAATCCAAAAGATTCCTCGTACCAGTCATTGCCCTGGATCTACGCGGTTGCCTGTGCCGTGTTGGCAGGTTTAACTGGTTTGATGGCTCGGCGGTGCAACCACTTGTTCGAAATCGAAAAGACAAGCGCGAAAGTTCGGGTTGTCGATTCGAAAGCTGGTTTTCCAAAATCGAAGTTTTGATGAAATCTTCGTTGCCACAAATCAAGCTTACCGAAGCAGCAGTCGATCGTGTCATCCAGATGGCTTGGGAGGATCGAACCACGTTTGATGCGATCCACGAACAGTTTGATCTGACACCTGGTCAAGTCATCAAACTGATGCGATCGAGGCTATGCCCGTCCTCGTTTCGGTTATGGCGTCAAAGAACGGACGGACGCTCGACCAAGCACTTGGGAAAGAGAACTTTCCGCGTGGGTCGATTCCGCTGCCCCAGCCAGCGCGGCTGAGGCCGAGATTTTAAATTCGTTTCAATGAAGTTCAGGAGCTCGATGATTCACTCGGTAGTTCAGCGAATCGGTGACGTCTATGATCGCCTCGACAGTGGCCCCAATCATCAGCGGCTGGAGCGGTTGGTGGTCGCGCTGGCGGTGGCTGGGTTTCTCCTGCATCTGATGTTGATTTTGGTGGTTCGTTTAAATCCGGAGTTCGAGAATGGTTTGCTCTCCGGTATTGGCAAGAATTATCTGCACGCTGTTTACACGCCGTTTAGTTTCATCTTGTTTTACGAAGTCCTGTTGCTTGTGCTGGCCCTGCCCAAGTCGCTGACCAGTTCGATCGGCAAGCAATATGAAATTATTTCTTTGATCGTGGTTCGACGCGTATTCAAAGATATTGGTGCGTTCGAAGACGTAGAAAGTTGGTTGGCGCAAACGGACGCGTTGCGAATGGTGTTCCTGGACATGGGCGGCGCATTGTTGATGTTCTTGACTGTCGCTGCATTCTATCGAATCCGGCTGACCGTCGTTAAGTCATTTGCCCAGCGGGATCTCGAGGGCTTCATCGCAATCAAGAAAGCGATCGCGGTGCTACTTGGGGCCGTGCTGGTTGGCTTGGCTACCTTCAACCTGGCAGTCTGGCTGTTAACTTCATTGTCGATCGAGAATTCAATATTGGTGAGCCCCGCCGATATCGACAACTTCTTTTTCCCCGCGTTTTTCGAATTCATGATTTTTACAGATGTGTTTCTGTTGATCATTTCAATTTCATATTACGAGCGCTATGAGCATGTCTTTCGTAACGCGGGCTTTGTGATATCCACCGTTTTGTTGCGAATTTCGCTATCGACAAAGCAACCCTTCGACGTTGCGATTGCGCTCGTCGCGATGGTCTACGGACTTTGTGTGATCGCCGTATTCGCCTACTTTACGCGGGTGTTGGCAAACAACCGGCAGGTCGAAACCGATGGGTCGGGCGATGCAGACTAAAGGTGAAAGAATCAACGGCAATTCTGTTTGCCAGGTCAGTGAGTGAAACTCCCGACCGACTCACGTCGGGAGCATCTGGCAAACAGCCCGCCGGTCAAAAATGAGTTGATGGCGGTTATTTGTCGTTGTTGGACTTGTTGAGTTCAGCTTCCAGTTGTTCTTGCGCTTGTTGGGCAGCACTTTTCAGGGCATTGTCACCCGCGCTGCTGTTTCCGCTGAAACTGGCCCCGGAGGCCGGAGCTTGATAAGGGTTTGGTTGTTGGTAGGCGTACGGATTGTAACCGCCATAGCCAAAGTTGTTGTTGTAGGCGGTGTTCCAGGCTGCCGCGCGGGCGACGGGATGATAATAGCCCACGCCCGGATCAAAATGGGGATAGTAGCCAACGTGATTGAACCCGCCCGCATGAAAACCACTTGCCTCGATCCCCCCTGCATGAACTCCGCCAACATGAACTCCCTCGGCGTGAAAACCGCCGATTCCACCATGGGCTTGAGCGACCGAGGGCATTGACCCGATCAAAAGTATGATGCAAACCGTCAAACCTGTTAGCAGATGAATTTTGCGTTTCATGACCGTCGTCCTTCAAAATAAAAATTTTCTTGTTGTTTAATTGAAATTCGCCGCCAAACACGGCAGCGAACCGGCTAGTTTCGCATCGAGACAAGCTTGAAAGTCTCGTCAGGCAAGATGTTTCCTCCGCGGTTGCGGTTGGTGACGGCCCACGTCTGGCTGCGATCGCTATTTTGAGTAACGGTTTCGATCGCGGTTGCGATTTGCCCATCTGGCAGGGCCTCCGTCGATTGCACCGACCAGCTGGTCCCGTTTTTTGACCAGCTTCCATCAATGATCCCGCCTTTGGAGTCAAATGCCCAAGACCGAATTTGTTGGGAAGGAGCATGCCAGCCGATCCTCTGTGTACCCAAGTTGCGGACGTCGCCATCCACCGTCGCCACAAACTCGCGAATAATAAAATTGCGGTTGACCGACCAATAGCTCTTGATCTGAATCACCGGAGCTCCAGGGGCTGCCGGGCCGTTCGGTTGTTCGTCAATCCAATCACCGATCAAGAACTCCAAATCTTTCAGTCGGCCGTAATTCGAAGGTGGGTAAGGCGGTCGCTCTTGCACGCTGAGCATGAGCCATTTTCCATCTCGATTCGTATAAATCACGGAATAGCGGCCTTCGGCGGGCGGTTGTCCATCCGCCGTGACCGTCCTGGTTGTGCCGGTTTCTGAAACGACGTCTTTTTCCAGGAACTTGATCGTATCGATATTGATTTCGAGCTTGGCGCCCTTGTTTTGACTGAAGAAATCCGAGAACGCTTTTTCGAGCACTTCCCGGCCACGCATCAAAAATCCGGTTTGATCGATATATTCTCCGTCGGCGACCCACAGCGCGGCCAAAGTTTTGGCATCACCTTGATTGAAGGCAGCCTGATAGGCAGCGGCGGCGGCTCGAATCGCCTGTTCGTCTGTTGCGCGGTCGGGCGTTTGCGCATCAAGCTGAGGCAAAAGCGACATAAACGTGACCGACAATGCGGCAAAGGCAAGAAATCTTGTCATGGTTTGTCTCTTAAGTGGAGGCACTAAGTATTCGTCAATTATTTTGCTGCGGAGAAGGGGAATCTCGATTCAAAATCCGACGCGCTCATTCGAATTCCAAACGGGAAACCCCATGCTACTCACTGACAAAGCAACTTGCAAATACAGTTTCCGACCGGGGGACAAACAGGATGTGATTGCCGACTATTTGAGCCGAATCAGGACCTCGTTACGTCGCAATGGGCCCGGTGTCCACGGCGGATCATAACCGGCGAATTCGGCACCGTTCACTCCGGACAGTTCTTTGGCTTCCATCCACTTGCGCAGCTTGTCTTGAGCCTCGGACAGCGTTTTCTCGTTCATCCGCCCGGAAAATCGCATGACTGCAAATCGACCGCCGTCGCGTTTTCGAATTTGCACGTTTTGGTTGTCGGGGTTGGGAATGCTCTCTTGGGCAACTTGTTTGGGTATGACAAACCCCATTTGCCCTTCCGGCTTCCGGTTTTTCGACTCCTGGTTTTCGGGTTCCATGAACACGGGCGTGGTCATGGCAACCTTTTGACGATCAGTGTTTTCGCCGCTGATGTACTGGAATAGTCGATTGAAACTACCATCGTCTCCCTGCGATTCGAATTTCATCGCGGTCGTGGCCAGCATCAAATCCGGGTACTCGCGAATTTCAAACGAACCGTCGGCTTCAATCACCGTGTATTCGGCGGACTCGTAGCTGCTCCGCGATGTCATTTTCCATCCCACAAACAGGATCGCAACGATCGCGATGGTCACGATCAGATATAACATTTTTTTTCCGGGCATGTTTAAATTCGTTCGAAGCCAATTGAGTTCAAAGTGTCCAGGAGAGCTGGCTTTCCCGGAGATCTCTGGCTTATTGTATACCGTGTTCTTCGATTCAAGAAGAAAGCTCGTTCTTGTGACCCCACAGGCCTCCGAATTTGACCAGTTGCAAATCTCCCAGCACGCGGCACTGACAGGCCAGTCGCAACCCGGATCCAGCTCGGTGCGGCGGGAAACTGAGCCGCCATTTTTCGATGCTCGTCATCTCGGACACGTTGCCGTCGATCTGAACTGCACAGGTGCCGCAGGTGCCCATCCCGCGGCAATGAATGGCCGCCGAAATTCCATTGTACAGGGGCGCATGTGCCTGCATCAGGACTCGGCGAAGGTTTTCACCTGCGGAGCACTCAATGATCTGATTTTGAAAACGGATGATTGGCATTGGATCGTCATCGAACGGGGTTGTGCTAACATCTTGACCATTTTAACAAAGCAGAATCGAGAGTTGTTTATCGCTATTTGAAACGGTAATAATACGGTATCGGTGTTTGAAAGTTCATTCGTGGTTCACTTTTCAAAGCGCACGGAGGTGGACATGCCCGACGTTTCTTCTGCAGCGAGTCCCCGAGTAGGATCGCCTCTAAAACACGTGGTCGGGATTGGTGCTTCGGCGGGCGGCCTCGAGGCACTTGAGCAGATGTTCCTGGAGATGCCGAGCGATACGGGCATGGCGTTTGTTGTCGTGCAGCACCTTTCGCCGGATTTTGCGAGCATGATGGATGAGCTATTGGTCCGAAAAACGGATATGCCAGTTCAGACGGTTTCGGATGGCATGGCTCGTCGAGCCAAACTGCATTTACCTGATTCCGCCCAAGAAGGAGATGATCATTTCGGATGGCAAATTGCTGTTGACGGATAAAGACCCGGGGCAGGGTCTGTCGTTACCGATTGACCAGTTTTTCAAATCTCTGGCACGCGACTATGGAGAAAAGGCGGTGGCCATCGTGCTGTCGGGCACCGGCAGCGATGGTTCTCGGGGAATTTGCGACGTCCATGCGGCCGGTGGACTGGTGATCGTGCAAAGCGAGGAGACTGCAAAATTCGACGGGATGCCCAAAAGCGCAGTGGAAACGGGCATGTTTGACCTGATCATGCCGCCGGCCGAAATCGGCAAGACACTCGGACGTTACGTCGCGCGTCCGATTCGCAGTGAACTGGTCGCAGAAGCGGACCGGCTGGAAGTCAATGAACCAGCGCTGAAAAAGCTGCTGCGTTTGTTGCGCGAAGTCCATGGAATCGACTTTTCGGTCTACAAACAGCCGACGGTGCTTCGTCGCATTGAGCGGCGACTGATCATGAGTGAGACCCAGGATCTTGACGAATACGTCGAGCGGGTGGGCAAAAATCCCGATGAGCTCCAGGCGATTTATCGCGACTTGCTGATTGGCGTTACCCAGTTCTTCCGGGATCGTGAAGCGTTTGATTTGCTGGAAGAACAAGTCCTGCCCGAACTTCTGCAACAGCATCCCGCCGACCAGGAGTTTCGCGTCTGGATTGCCGGCTGCGCGACGGGTGAAGAAGCCTATTCGCTGGCGATCTTACTGGATGAGTTAATGTTACCGGCCCAACGTGAGAACGTGAAAATTTTTGCGACGGATGTTCATCGAACTTCTTTGGATTTTGCCAGCGCGGGAATTTACAATGCCTCCAGTATGACCAATGTCTCACCGGGGAGGATCGCGCGGTACTTCACCAAATCTGGCCAAGATTTTCAAATCGCCAAAGAACTGCGGCAGATGATCGTTTTCGCGGCGCAGAATGTGGTCAAGGACGCTCCGTTTACCCGACTCGATCTGATCAGCTGCCGAAACCTGCTGATTTATCTGCAACCCGGAATTCAAAAGAAGGTCATCTCTCTGTTTCATTTCGGTTTGCGTACCAACGGTGTGTTAATGCTCGGACCCAGCGAGAGCTTGGGCGACCTGGAAGATGAGTTTCGGCCGATTGACCGACATTGGAAGGTCTATTCGAAGCGTCGGGACGTGCGTCTGCATTCGACGTTGCGAATGCCATTGACCGGCCGGACTGGCCTGCAGTTGGCGGGTCCCCGGCAGTTTTCACAGCCCAAGTCATCCGCGAATGAACTGTCGCAGGCTTATGATGAATTGCTCGACCAGTTTTTGCCGCCATCGGTGTTGATCAATCAGGAACGCGAGATCGTGCACGTTTTCGGAGATGCAGGACGGTACCTGCATATCAAACGGGGGCGGACGACCGGAGATATCCTCGATCTGTTTGGCGGAGACCTGAAAACAGCGATTTCAGGTGCCATTCACCGGGTCGCCAAGGATGGCAAGGCCACGGCCTACACGGGCGTCAACGTCGACTCGGAAAATGACCGACGGCAGATCAAGATGTCCGTGCTGCCCATCTTCAGCCGCAACGCCGAAATGACGCACATGCTGATCACGTTCGAAGAGATTTCGGATTCGGCAAGAACAATTGCGGCGGATGTTACCGAAACCGAAATTGACTTAAATGCCGATTCCCGCGACCAAATCGAATCACTCGAAATCGACTTGCGGCATACGAAAGAAAACCTGCAAGCGACCATTGAAGAGCTGGAAACAAGTAACGAAGAGTTGCACGCGACCAACGAGGAGTTAGTCGCCTCCAGCGAAGAAATGCAGTCTACGAACGAGGAACTGCACTCGGTCAATGAAGAGCTGTATACCGTCAATGCCGAATACCAGCGAAAGATCGGCGAATTGACGGAAATGACCGAAGACATGAACCATTTGCTGATCAGCACGGATGTGGGCGTGTTGTTCCTCGACCAGGATCTGGCGATTCGGAAATTCACGCCGCGAATCGCGCGGTCGTTTAACATTCTGGAACAGGACATCGGCCGTTCGTTCAGCAACTTTACTCACAATATCCGCCACGACACCCTGATCGAAGATATCCAGTGGGTGCTTTCGTCCGGTCAGCCTTACGAAACCGACGTCAAGGACAGTACTGGTCACGACTATTTTTTGCGGATTCTACCCTATCGCGTCTTTTCCGAGATTGATGGGGTCGTCATTACGCTGATTGATGTTGCCTCCGTCAAGAAGGCTCAATCGGATGTCCGCGAGCGAGATATCCGGCTCAAAGGAATCCTAGACCATTCGCCCTCATTCATCTTTATCAAGGATTTGCAGGGCAAGTACATCGTTGCCAATTCACAATCGAAAAAAGTATTTGGTCGGACACCCTGCACAGTTGATTGGCAAGACCAATCATGACTTGTTGCCGCCGCAGGTCGCGGATCGGATCGAGGAACACGATGTGTTGGTTGCGAGTACGGGGCAAAAGATCCAGGTTGAAGAGACGATTCCCCGGGACGGCAAGGGCCGCACCTATCTCTCGGTGAAATACCCGTTGCGCGACGAGAACAATCGAATTTTTGCCATCGCGGGCATCAAGACGGAAATCACAAAACGGAAGCTGGCCGAACGCAAGGCCCAACGGGCGATCCGCGAACGCGACCGGTTCCTCGCAATGTTATCTCACGAACTTCGCAATCCGCTGGCGGCAATTCAAAATGCGGCCAATGTCTTGTCGAGAATCGAATCGGATGATCCGAGGGTTCGGACCGTCTCCGAAGTGGTGGGCCGGCAAAGTGATCAACTTTCCCGCATCCTCGATGATTTGTTGGATATTTCGCGGGTGGTTCAGGGCAAGATTGAACTCAAGAAAAAACTGTTTGATTTTCGTCAGTCCGCCGAAGATGCGGTGCTCGCGGTGCGGTCGATGGCGACCGCGGAGGGAATTACGCTGACACAAAGCATCACCGAACAATCCCAGCCCGTGTTCGGAGACCAGTCGCGAATGCAGCAGGTATTTGTCAATCTCCTGATCAACGCGATTAAATATACACCCGCAGGCGGATCCGTGGATCTCGCGATCAACCGCGTGGGTGACGAAGTCGTCGCCAGTGTCACCGATACCGGCGCCGGAATGACCGAGCGATTAATCAGGAGAATTTTCGAGCCGTTTGTGCAAGGTGAAAATACAATCGATCGCGCCGAAGGCGGCATGGGTGTTGGATTAACTCTGGTAAAATCACTGGTGGAACTGCACGGCGGCCAGATCACGGCCGAAAGCCCGGGTCTGGAGCAAGGCAGTACCTTTACGGTCTCCGTTCCCATTTCGGACGCAGAGATTTTGGATCACGCGGATGCGGCCAGCGAATCTCCCATGCATGCGCCTGCGATGAAAATCGTCATCGTAGAAGACAACGCGGACAGTCGAGCGATGCTGCAATTGGCCCTGGAAATGGACGGACACACTGTCATTGCAACGCACGACGGCTTGGCTGGATTGACGACGATTGAAGCAGAAAAGCCCGACGTCGCATTCATCGATATCGGGTTGCCCGAAATCGATGGTTATGAAGTTGCCCGCCGATTGTGCCAGAAGGGAATGAACAAACACACCATGTTGTTTGCACTAACCGGTTTCGGCCAACTCAAAGACATCGAGCGGGCCCTCGAAGCTGGTTTTGATCACCACATCACGAAACCCGTTAATTCGCACAAATTGGAACAGGCACTCGCTCGCGCGGCCCGCCGCAAGCATGAACCGGCTTCCTAGCTGGAGGCGGGAAATTCTGTGTCGGGAAGTTTATGACGCAGATGGTGAGCGGCGCGGCATTCGTGTCGCGAACGGAAATTACGTTCCGAGAAAAGCAAAGTCATCCCACTTTATGCCTCGGTAAATTCGCGGTTTAAGTCATGTCGCCAGCAACCGTGGGTTACTCCTGCCGAGAGTTACCAGTCTGGAGGAACAGCAGCCAATTACTGCCAGGCTCAAACACAAGAAGACACTGGTTCGAATTTCTGATCGCATCCGGCAGAAGCGACCCACTAAAGCTGGACGATCTCCAAACGAGGGTGATCGGCTGGGTGAGAATCTGCTTCATCGCGCCGCGATTGCAATCTGCAGACTAGTTCATTGATTTTGTCTCGCTTGCCTTCGCGTTATCAAAGTCCGCAAAAATTTGCCGCAACATCTGGTTTGCATCGACCGGTTTGTCAAACCAACCGGAAACCCCCCGCTCACCCAACGGCACTTTCGCTTCGTGACGCTGCAGCCCGGAAACACCGTAAATGGGTACGTCGGTGAATTCGAGTTGCTCGCGAATCAGGGAAATCGTCTCTGGTCCGGACAGGCGAGGCATTTGCATATCCATCAAGACACAATCGGGCTGTTCATTTTGCTGAAGGTAGGCAATCGCAGCGATTCCGTCTGCGACCGTGTCGACTTGAAAACCGCACATTCGCAGGACACTGGCCAGCAGATCGCGTTCGTTTGCATCGTCTTCGACAAGCAAGGCTCGCCATCTCGTTCCGTCAGATCGGACTCTTTGCGTGCCGATCAGTGGCCTCACCGACGCCTGTTCGTCGAGATCACGCAAACTTTCCAATGCGTTTTGAAGATAACCTTTTGCTTCGTCATGATCACCGCGCTGCAGTAATTTTTCGGCGAGGTTGAGTTGCAGGGCGATTGTATTCAGGAGATTGTTTCGTTCGTGCCTTTCCGCCCGGCTCTCAGGTATTTCGGCGGTTTTGTCCCGAGATCTTTCTTCTTGGTCATTCAATTCGGCCCGCAGAATGCGAATTTCGGGAGGCGCATCAATCCCCAAGCGGATGTTGGAGCCCTTCAAGCCCAGGATTTCGACGGTAATTCCCACGTTGGGGAAGAGGATTTTTTGATTTTCACGACGTGACAGCACGAGCATGGCGGTTTCCTTTCCTGACGCAATTCCTAGACAAAAACTGACCCCGACAACTATCGCGGAGGCAGCAAATCGCACAGGCAAGCGTTGGACATCATGTCCACGCAGATGCTTCGGAAAAATCCGTTTCCGGCATTTGCCAAACCCTGTTTATCGAATCATAGTTTTTCCAATTCGAAATATTCGTCAAGTCTTGTTTGCCGCTCGCATTAATATTGAGGGCGCGATGTTTTCACGACGCTAGCAAGACTGTTTTGTCACCTTGGTTGGGTTTCGGCCCACGCTTGTATCCACCGGTCGAGTCCTTCCTGCACGCCAGCGGCGTAAGGCGATGCAGAGATCAAGACGCGCGGTCCTCGTGCCGAAGATTTCAGGTCGTCGTGAGCATTTGCAACAACCACTCCGTAAAAGTCATGTTCAAACAAGCTGATGTCATTTCCAGAATTGCCCGCTACGAAGACCCGTGACGGATCAAACCCCAAACGACCGGCGACGTACGCCGCAGCCGTTCCCTTGTTAACGCCAACGGGAAGCAAGTCCAGATCCGCGCGGAGCTGTAAATCATGTCTACGTCGATTCGGGCCTCGGAGAGTTTACGTCTCAGGCGATCGAGTTGGGTGCGGCCCGCGTTCCGAAAAAAATAACTCACTTTGAAATCCGATTGAAAACACGCAGGCTGAATCTCCAACTCGGGCTCGTTGGCCAGGAGCTCGATCACTTCTCCAGCTGTCCAGCTGCCGGAAATTCGTGTTACCCAGTCATGGTCCAACTCTCCGGCAGGAAAACTGCGGATTTCACTTCCCACTCCCCCGATGACGGCAACTGGATTCGGAAGATTGGTTGACTCAATATCGTCGATAATTGATTCAAAGAAACGCCCCGAAGCATACACAATATCGATCTGTTCGACGTGCGACGACACGTATTCGAAGAAACGTTGTAGTGCCTGGTCATCACCGAGTAAGGTGTCGTCCAAGTCACTGATCAACAGGAATTTGTTAGCCATGAATACCTGTGAACATGAGCGGATGTGGAAACGTAATTTAAGCTACTGCTTATTTTGTGGACTGGCCGTGATGTTGCAGCAACCAATTGGTGACCGGATGTCTGCCTCCTCGCCAATCAATTTTTTGATGTTCGATGTCATTTTCCGAGAGCCCGGGTCCGGCGGCTGTAAGCAACTTGCCAAATCGTGACAACATCAATTGATGCGAATCCCAGAACTCGATGTCATCGACGTCGACTCGGATGAGCGCTGCCATGTCGCCTGGATTTTCGGATTCAAACCAGTCAACGCATTGCTGGTTCCACAACAATTCTGATTTCTTTGAATCATCGCTTGCGTGTGCCTTGCCGGTAATCGACGCGTAACGCTGATTGCTGGGCTCGGAAATGACAATATTAACCTGCGGATTTTCGCAAATAGTTCGAAGTACTTTGTCGTCTTGGCGAACGAAAAAGTAAAGATCGCCGTTGAATACTTCATTGATGTTGAGCATCGGTCGGCTCCGAATAACGTGGTCACTGCCACAGGTCGACAGCATCCATGTTTTATTCTCGATGATAAAGTCTGAGGCCTGCGAGATCGCATTATCTCGCGCGGCGTCCGGAGCACGATCGGGTTTTCGGTTGTCGGGTCGGGTTGTTTCGGCATTCATGAAAATTTCCTTGTTTTGTCGTGTTTGAGGAATCGTGTTCAAGACGCGTAGTGGATGTTAATTTGCTGTGCGTTGGTCTCTGCCAGCGTTTTCGCGGCACGCTCGACATCCGCAGTCGACCCTGTGAAGACCAATAGCAGATGGCCCCCGGCGACGAGCGACTGATAGTCGGTGATCGAATGTGCGATCTCTTCGTTGCCATGAAACCGTTCTCGCAATTGGGCAAAGAACTCGCCGGCAAATTGGTTGAGGAATGATCCCAGCTTGCCAACTATTGGACTTGCTGCGCGCTCCTCTTTCGAACTGGTCGCGATCGGTGTCAAAGTCGATGCCCCGCTCGACGACGAGTCGCGAACGACGTTCGACTGATGAGACCCCTCGACTGCAGCGGGGTCCGGTACTTCGGCTTGGACGTCGTGAGTGACAAGAGAAACCTGGTGATCCGGGAGCCCGGCTGTCTGAAGTCGTCGCACGGCAGATCCAAGTGTTTCAAAATTTTCGTAAACAGCAATGGTTACACTAAAGTTCATTTTTTGTTCCTCCAAATCCTACCGGTGCATTCTTCATGCCAACGGTGGATGGTCGCCTGGGGCTCGTCTGCAACGTTTTTCAGTTGGTTGCCAAACGACCAGGTTGGTTGTTCGCGAATCAACGCGAACGGTCATGCCCTTCATGATTCGGACTTGTCTTGATTCGGTCGTCACGCCATCACGGAAAAACCCGTCCAGGATGCGGCAATTTGGCTTGATTCTTGTTTTTTGTTTTTCCCCGGCCCACGAGTTGCTCAAACGCTTGACCTTCGAAGTTCTTCTAAGGCGGTGTTCGGATCCAGTTCGTTTGACGGTTTCCGGATGCCGAGTACAAACAAGAGACCGATGGTTGATCGTAACAAACGCTTAAATGTCAAACCGACAAACGATGGATTTGTTATCCGAAAAATAAGAATGGCGTTGTACCTCGCCGTTGAATGCGTACTCTTCGCGCGAAATGGAACTCGCAATTGAACAACGAACTACCTCTTTAGGAATCCACGAAATGTCACGCAAACGACCAAGAATCATGATGATCTCGACGCACGGTTACGTATCCGCAGAGCCGGAGTTTGGCCTGCCCGATACGGGGGGACAAGTCGTCTACCTGCTTGAACTCTCGAAGACTCTCGCGAGACTTGGATTTCGAGTTGACATCTACACCCGCCGTTTCGAGAAACAGCCGGCAATGGAAGCAGTGTCGGATGGCGTGCGAATTTTGCGCCAGCCTTGCGGTGGCCGCGATTTCATTCCCAAAGAAACGCTGTGCGAATACATTCCAGAATGGGTCGCCAATGTGCGTGATTATATCCGCGGAAAAAAGTTAGGCTATGCGTTTATCAACAGCCACTACTGGGATGCGGGTTTGGCTGGGCAGTCTTTGTCAAATCAGCTGGAGATTCCCCATCTGCATACGCCCCACTCGTTGGGAGCCTGGAAACGAGAGAACATGGACGGCCCGCCCGTCGAGCTGGAGCGGAAATATAATTTCGCCCGTCGAATTCGTGACGAGCGTTACATTTACACGCAATCCAATGTGCTGATCGCGACAACTTCCCAGCAAAGGGACATCATGCGCAACGACGAATATGATGTACCCGGAGAGAAGATAAAAGTTATCCCGCCGGGATATGATGACACCCGATTCTATCCGGTTTCCAACGCAACTCGGGCAACGCTGAAACGGGAACTTCGAATTGAAGGTCCACTCGTGCTGGCCCTCGGCCGGATGGCTCACAACAAAGGTTACGATTTGCTGATTCAGTCGATGCCTGCCATTGTCAAGCGGGTTCCTGAAGCTCGGTTGTTGTTGGCGGTCGGTTCGACCGATCCGACTGAGGCCGAGACGCAACAGGTCAATGGATTACATCGCATCGTCAACTCGTTGGGTATCGAGAAAAGCGTCCTGTTTCACGACTATATTTCCGATGAAGATTTGGCCGACTACTACCGTGCGGCAGACGTGTTTGCTTTAAGCAGTCGATACGAACCGTTTGGCATGACGGCGGTGGAAGCGATGGCCTGCGGCACGCCGACCGTCGTGACCACCGAGGGCGGCCTGTGGGAATTGATTAACTGGGGAAATGATGCTCTCTACGAAAATCCCTTTGAACCGGAAGCCTTCGGTTACGCCATTGCCTCAATCCTGAAGCATCCGCGGGTTGCCCAGCAACTCGCGCGGGCAGGCTCGCAAACGGCGAGAGCCCGGTTTACATGGACCGGCATCGCCCAACAAGTCCTCAACCTGATCGACGGCCTCAAACTCGACAGCAAATTGCGGAACGAATCGGAACGCAGTGCGATCGCTACCCGGGAACGCGAGCGAGAAAAGTCGTTAGCCAAAGTGACTACCTGAATTGCGAATTCCTTTACGGTTGCGCCAACGTCCATCCATGAAGAATAGCTAGCCAGGACTAAATATGATCAACGATCGAATCGGGTTCCAGGTCAAGTTCGTGGCAAGCTTTGACAAAACTGGCGGCGCTCCAAGCTTGAAATGCTTTTCCCATGGGGCGACCGGTTACTCCGTGATGCCATTCATTGAATTCCCACTCCTGGCTGATTCCCAGAGAGCATAGCCGCGCCAGTTTGACCAATTCTCTTCTGGCGAGATCGGGCATGCCCAGCTTGTGAATGTACCGCACCCATAATCCACCGATGAATGGCCAGACACCACCGTTGTGATAATGGTGCGGCAGATTGAGCAAATTGACGGCGAAGTAATCCCGCCATTCACGATCCCCGGCCTGTACCGGTGGGTACAGATTTTCAACCGGGGCCGGCTCATTGATGCCTACGCCCCACAAGAAACGAAATGTCATCATGGCCCGTTCTCTGTCGACGAGGTTGTTCAGGTAGGCCAACAGGTTTCCGTAGACGTCACACCGCCAACTGAAGGCAAAGGGAGAGATTTGGGCGACCAGGTAGCGGGCGTCACCCAGTGCGTATTGGACATCGCTAAACGTTGTCCCGCCATCGAGCAGATCCATCGCTGTCGATGGCCAAAACTTTTTCAGAATTACCTTGCCAACATGCGCGGCCCACTTCCTGTAATCGGCCGCTTTTCCGGCATCATTTTGCAGATCGAGAAGGTTGGCATAGCACTTGAGACACTGAAACCACAGGACTTCATCATACAGGACATGATAGCTCCACCCAAACAGATCGGCCCAATCGCCCGCCTCGGGGATCTCCAGCAACCCGCAATTATTCGAATCGTGAGCGCTGAGCCAGTCCATGGTTTTTTGCAACACTTCGCTGAAATCGTCGACGATCGTTTGATCACCCGTCACTTGGGTGTAACGCCACGCGGCAATGATCATCCACATCCCGCTGTCGATCGACGTAATACCGCCGACGCCGGCATATTCTGGCTGGTCTGTGTCCAGATGAACGCTGGCAGGAATTTGACCGGTTGGTGATTGGTGCGACAGCAATGTCTGCAATGTTTGTTTTTGACATTCACGAATTGCCTCATCGTCAAGGTCAATTGTCCAGCAAATGGTTTTGGCTCCATCGCGAGCCCAGACACTTCGATAGTTGTCATCGGTGCCGTAGGTCGTATTATCCTGCAACGAGCAGGCAGAAAAGCCACGAGGAGTCACATTGCGGTGTAACGCGTCGATCGCGTGATGATACGCTTGAGCCAACAGAGTTTGTTCATCCGCAGATAGTTCTCTGTACTCGTGAGGTTTGAACAGGATGCGTTTTGACAAGGCCAAGCTCCGTTTCGGCAATCGAGAAATTGATTTTCAAATGGTGTTGTAACAGATTATTAGACGATTTAAGTGGCGAAGGTGTGAGGAACGAGGGTTGTTGGTTTCTTCGTTGACAATGCTGACGGCGTTAGCTTCATCGTGTTCATCCATGGAGTGATCAAAAAGGCGGATTCAAACGTGAGTTCAGGACTCGGTCGAAATGACCTGCTCGATGACGATTCCCAGCGACCGAATCTTCGTGCGCAGGCTTCCCCGGGTAATTCCCAGCATCTCGGCGGCCCTGGATTGATTGCCACCTGTCGCGGAAAGGATGTTCGTGATCAACACACGTTCCATTATCTGCAGAGTTTCGGCGTAAATTTCTGTAGAACCCGACGCGATTCGAGCCTGGACAAATTGGGCGAGGCCTGCTTGTTCAGCAGGTGTCTGCGAACGGCCTTGTTTGATTGCATTGGATATGGATTCCGGATGCGAGATCTCATCGTTCAGGTTTTCCGGAACGATGACGGGGCCGGTTGCCATCAGGATTGCCCGGCGCAGCACGCTTTGCAGTTCACGGACGTTGCCCGGCCAGGCATAGGCACGCAACATTTCAACTGCCTCAAAGGATATGCCCTCGATGCTTTTGCTCATTTGGTCTGAGAACAGCCGAATAAAATGATTAATCAACAGGTTGATATCATCACCGCGATCGCGAAGGGCCGGCATGTGGATCTCGACGGCGTTAATCCGGTGATAGAGGTCCAGACGAAACTCATTTTCCTCGATCATTTCCTCGAGCGGCCGATTGGTCGCTGAGATGATCCGTGTATCGGTCGTAATCGTTTTGGTTCCGCCGACGCGCTCAAACGACTGTTCCTGCAACAGCCTGAGCACTTTGCTTTGTAAACGTGGCGACATATCGCCAATCTCGTCAAGAAAAATTGTCCCGCCATTACACTGTTCGAATTTTCCTACATGACGAAGGTCGGCACCTGTGAAGGCACCCTTTTCATGTCCAAACAATTCGCTTTCAAGAAGTGACTCTGACAACGCCGCACAGTTGACGGCCAGGTAACATTCACCGCTGCGATTACTGTGCTGGTAAATTGCCCGCGCGACCAGTTCCTTTCCGGTTCCGCTTTCTCCGCGAATCAACACCGGAACATCTTCGGCTGCAACGCGGCCGATTTGTTTGTAGACCTCCACCATCTCCGGACTTGAGCCGACGAGTGTTTCGCGATCATCGCCGGGTAGTCCATCGCTTTGTTCAAATACGACGGGCGATCGCATCAAACGTCGATTTTCCAGGGCACGTTCCACAATGTCCTGAACTTGCTGCAGGTCAAGAGGTTTGTTGCAGAATTCGTAGGCCCCCAATTTCATCGCCTCGATAGCTGTGCCGCTATCGTCCAGCGAACTGATAAAAATTACCGGGAGCCTGGCGTCGAGTGAACGAATCCTTTTTGCCAACTCCATCCCGTTCATTTCGGGCAACATAATGTCTAACAAGCAGACGTCAACTTCCCCTTTTGTCAGGAGCGGCAAGCCTTCTTCTGCGTTTGCCAATGTGGTTAGTTGGTGATCGCTATCTTCAAAAGCTTTTTCAATCAAACGTAATACCGTCCGATCATCATCAATCGCCAGAATGTGGGGCATCGGTTCTCCTTTGCCGACATCCTAGCAAATGGCTAATCCAATGGGAAAAGGTCTCCCGGGTTTTTTCAGCTTGGCGCGGTTACGACAATCTCGCTGCAGAACTCAAGAATGCCAAACCGTCTGTCACGTTGCAGTTCGCAATTGATGTAAAGTGCCAAGTTCACGTCAGGTCAAGGGCCTATGTGTTGGCTGGTTCGCGCACTGTCTCCCACGGTGAGTTGCAAGCTGGCAAATCAACCGAGATTCTTCGTGTGGACCAGTCGACTTTTTCAATCCGACTGGTAGAGAATGTGGACCGTTGCGCTGAACGCCAGAATCCGGAATCCGAAGTGGCATACTCGACAACCCAAGAATCGACGTCAATCATCAGATCAATAAGATATCCTGTTTTGCGCTCGTTACTGTCGACGACATAGCCGCAGATTTCCTTCGCGCTGCGGAGATTTGACGAAGTCTGCCGGATATTTTCGCGTATCGAGCTGTCCACGTTGGACGCCATCGCTTGCGGCGACGAAATGATGCGTCCCAGCCAATAGATCGGCCAACTGTAGTGATCGACCAACGCCTGTTCATATTGTCGTGAAATCGGTTGTTTCAAATCGAGGGGAGGACTTTCAAAAAGTTGCTGCGAACTGAGCTCAATCCCAATTTGGCGCAATTCAAAGTCAAGGCTCACGATCGCCGTTGGCGAAACGAGGACTTGTTGATTTCGGAGTGGACCGTCCAGAGACGCAACCAGATAGCGGACTTGCCAACCATCGTCTTCGATCAGCAAGTCTGCGACCGTCCCCAGCTCACCATCGATGCACTGCAACTTCATTTGGGTCATTTCGAAAAAACGCTTAACCACAAACTTCGGTTTCATTTTATGATACCTTATTTGATGAGAGACTTGTCGGTCGGTCACAGCCAGTTTCGTGACGTGCAGTACATGATCAGCACAGGGAGACACTTGAAGTGTCAGATACGAGGCGCGACACGACAAAACAGAATGCATTTGCCATGCCAAACTCCTCGAACAGAATTTCGAGCGATGAATGGCCGCTGAAAGCAGGAAATTAGGCGTTGCCACACCGTCACTGGTCAGCCAACGATCGCATTGGTTGCGAGACTGCCGGCCCAAGATCGGACATTTGTACTGCCCCGCCGCGTCAAATAGTCCCCACTAGCCTGCGAGCCAGGCCGGAAAAAACAATTGAAAACCAAACCGCTCTCAAACTGTTAGAATTGGAAGCGGCAGTCATCCAGTTCCTATAAGCCAATGACAAAATCTTCAGATCCGCAGCCATCGCAGGATGCAACCGAAACGACCCAAGACACGAGCATCGTGTTGCCGGATGGCTCAGTTGCCGGGGCGAACAAACAAAAAGAACGCGAAAAAGAACGCAAGACGGAGGATCAGGACTATGTTCCTGTTATCATCAAACGCACCGACGAAACGCGACGTCATCCCGACGATGCCCTCCAACATTCTATTGAGGAAGGGCTGGAGCAACTTGAGCGTCCGGCAATTTCGCTGCTGTTGTCGGCGATCGCTGCCGGCCTGATCGTGGGATTTTCGGCGATGGCGGTAGCCGTCGTACTGACGGCAACCGGTGAAATGCAAACGACCGAATTGGTCAGTCGAATTGCAACTGCGTTTGTATATCCGTTGGGATTCGTAGTATGTATTTTGAGCGGTGCGCAACTGTTTACCGAACATACAGCTACTGCCTTCTATCCCGTACTCGACGGTAAAGCAAAATTCAAACAGCTGTTTCAGCTGTGGGTGATTGTAATTGTCGGAAATCTGATGGGGGCATTGGTGTGCGGTGGATTGCAATCCTGGGCCACCGAAGTTGTTGACGCGCGCGCCGGTTTTATCGAGATCGGTCATCACCTGGTCAAGTTTTCGAATTCTGGGCTGCTGGTTAGTGCGGTGTTGGCGGGCTGGTTGATGGCGCTGGGGGCCTGGCTGGCTGTCTCCAGTCCGCGGACCATCGCTCAAATTGCCATGATTTATATCGTCACCTTTCTAATTGGCTTGGGAGGACTGCATCACTCCATCGCGGGCTCTGCCGAAATGTTTACCGCCATGTTTCTGAGTTCTGAATTTACACCGTCAATGGCAGCCCGATTTATCTCCCTGGCATTGCTGGGAAATCTGATCGGTGGATCGTGCTTTGTGGCTTTACTGAATTACGCGCACATTCGGCACGTAAACGAATAAACAATGAAAGCCAATGACTCCGAAAAAGCAGCTCCGACCAGCTTGAGCGGTTTGCTGGACCATTTCCTGGAAACGACCGACGGGCAAGCCGCAGTCTCGATTTCTGATTTGCTCGATTCGCTGAGCAGTCGCAGTCATGGCCCCATGCTGCTGTTTCCCGCCATCATCGCAATCTCACCGGTTGGCATGATCCCGGGGATGTCCCTGGTTACGGGGACCCTGGTCATCTTGATCGCCGTGCAGATGATGTTATTTGCCAGTCGACCGTGGATTCCCCAACGCCTCGCCAACTTTGAATTTTCACGGGAGAAGTTGAAAAGCGGCGTGCAGAAAACACAACCGTGGGTGAAGTGGTTTGAGAAGATCATTCATGCCCGGTTCGAATACCTGGCAGTTGGGATCATGATTTATCCGGTTGCGTTCGTGTCGATTTTACTTGCGCTTTCGTTTTATCCGTTGGCATTTGTCCCCTTTGGCGTTTTCCTGCCGGGACTTGCCATTGCTCTCCTGGCACTGGGCCTGACCGCCCGAGATGGTTTGTTGATCTTGCTCGGATTTGCGTTGACTGCCATCGCCGGGGGCGTCATCTGGCTGGCTTGGCCATTTTAAGATTCGATTTCTGTTGCATCGATTCGGACGGTTCCAGCCATAAAAAAAGCCCGTTACCTTGGTAACGGGCCGCATATAAAGATCGCCGCGAGCCTACGCTGGCAGCAGCACGGTGTCGATCACATGGATCACACCATTGTCCGCCAGCACATCAGCTTTGATGACGGTCGCGTCGTTAATTCTCACACCGTTTGCAGCGTCAATTGCGACTTCTGCACCCTGCAGTGTTTTGGCCGATTTCAGTTTGATGACATCCGCGGCCTTAACGTTGCCTTCGACGACGTGATAGGTAAGGATGTTCTTCAACGCGGGGATGTCTTTCAACAGACCTTCTACCGTACCAGCTGGCAATTTGCTGAATGCTTCGTCGGTAGGTGCAAACACGGTTAGCTTGGCGTCGCCGGTGAGGGCACCTGCCAGACCGGCCGCTTCGACTGCTGCCAGGAGCGTTGAAAATTGACCAGCTTGTTTTGCGGTCTCTGCGATATTCGCCATGTAAATGTTCCTTTAAGGATTGTTTTGTTGCGGGAAAGACGTCTTGAGCTGATAAACCCGAAGTTCATCCTGTTACATAACTGAATGTTCCTGACAATCCTCAAAATGAAGGCAAGTTTTTTCGTGTTAATTTTTGTCGTCGAAATACCTGAATTGCACGTTTGTCGAATTGGCCAATCGGCTGGCGCAAGTGACGCCGCCGAATATTTTGACTATTTATCTTCCTGCTCGTCCTCTTTATCAACGTGTTGGGTCGCGGGCGACTCGAAATACAGTCGAACCGTGGAGACCACAGAAATTTCGGGGTGCATCGGCAGCTCGCGAGGTTGGATGTCGCCGTCGGAGTGCAGACCGCGGTAATAGGTGTTGCGGGGGCGATAGGCTTTGATAAACGGCAACTCGCGACGCCACGGAGGAGTAACTTCGCCGCCATAGCTGTTCACGAACGACTCGTAGAGCGACTCGGGATAGCGAACGATCGTTTGTTCCTGCACGTTAATTACCGACGGACGAATTTCGAACAGAGCGGCCAACATGACATCGGACTTGCTGCGGGCGGCTTGCAGCGCTTGCTCGCGTGCCTTGACTTTGACTTCGTCGAGGTCCCGGCTCCAGTAATCGAAGGCAATAATGTCGGTCACCCCTTGTTCAAACGCCAGCGAGAATGCCTTGGCCGCGTTGGCGTCGTTGGGTACCGCCAAGTGAACGTTGGTTTGCATGCGGAAGCCGGACTTCGTTTCGATGCCGACGTCGCCGCCGCCACGTTTCTCGATGTTCCAGTCGTACACCGGCAGCACCGCAATGAAATCTTCGACGATGTTTTCGCCAGGAATTCCGACTGCGGTCCACGACTGTTTCAGCTTGCTCATCGTTTCGTCAATGGCCTGTTGGCATTGTTGCGCAGTTTGGCCTTCGCTGGTGACTGCCAACACAATCCTGATTTCCGTGGGCCGCACGCGAATTTCGGCTCGCCCGTCAATCGCGATGAAGCTTTCAGCCACCTCGCGGGCCAGCACCGGCAAGTCAGCAACGGTCGCCGATTGAGCCTCCACGCCGGCCCGGGATCCTCGCAAATTGACCCAGAACCGCCGATTCCGGATAAATGATCAACAGCAACAAGAAGGCAACGAATAGTTTTATGCGATGCATTTTTCAACTCCCGGCTAAAGTTCGTATCGATTTGGCCGCGCGGTTCCGGAGCCAATGTCAATTGGAGCATTCTACGAGAACGCGAAAGATCATCCCGCAATTATTAACCAGTTCCACTGCCCTGTCGAATTTGACGGTGCCCTACCCGCGGGCGAAGAATAACCAGTCGGTTTGAACCTGGTCGATCAGTTCGTTGTTGTGGGTCACCGCCTCAACGCGGACGTCGGCGAAGACTTTTCGGAGCGCATCCGCGAACGGCGAGCTTTCGGCGTACGACCAAACCCCCAATACTCCGCCAGCGGCCAAATGTTTCCGTGCGGTTTGCAAACCGGCTTCGCAATAGAAGGAAAAACTTTCGTCGCCCAACGGATCGTCGGGCGAGTGATCGACGTCGATCAGAATCAGGTCAAACAGATCAAGGGGCGGGCCAGCCAGTCGACCGTACACATCGCCCTCGGTGATGGTCAATCGTGTGTTGTCGTTAAGTTCACGCGATAGCGGCACCAATCCGTCGGACAGCCAGTGAATGACTTGTGGTAAAAACTCGACGACCTCGACCTGCGCGACGCGGTCCGATGCGAGAGCGGCGTAGGCCGTATAGCCCAACCCGAGTCCGCCGACCAAGACGTTCAGGGCGTCGCCCGAGTTCATCTCAAGTGCGATCCGTGCGAGTGCCCGCTCGGAATCGGTATACAGGCTGCTCATCAGAAACTCGTGATTTAGTGTCACTTCGGTCACAATGGTACCGGGTTGGGCGAGCAATTCGCGTCGACGCAGACACAGGGGTCCCAACGGGCTTTCCTCGTACGCCAGGATTTCGAGGTTTGCTTTGGACATTCGCGTTTACCTCGACCGCGTGCCGGAACAAATACCGCGCGTAGTCCCCGTTTCCGCGCGACCTGAATGACAGCCACCGATTGCTTGTCGAGCGCTAAAACGACTCGTTGTATTTCGTAGACATCGCCTGGCGGATTTGAGTGGTCGCGTCGTCGATGTTGGTGAGAATCTGTCGGGCCGCTTCGTTGGCCTGGGCCCTGCCTGATTCGCGAATGGCATTGCGTTCCTGGCGGGCATAACCGAGGTTCAACTCGTGAGTAACCATGGGCGCATATTCCAATCGTCGATGCCCGCCCCAGCTGTAGGTCGGGATGGGAACATTCGAAACCGTCGTCCCCCCAAAGACGGGCGTCGCATATCGCATATCGACGCGCGTTTGATCAAGCGCCTGACTGAAATTTCCGACCATGGATTTGAGCGCCTGCGAGACATACTGGCCATAAGCGACCATGTCCGAGTCGACCTCGCGCGAGGACAGACTCTCAATTTTCTGGGCGTAGTTATTGAGCCACAGTGCATTTTGATCCATCGACTTGCGATCAAATTCGTTTTCGATTTCAGAGACGATACCGGTAACCGTACTGAAATATTTCTTTGTCGCCCGAACTGTTTTTAGTTTTGCAAACTCTTCCGCCGCGGCCTTGCCATCATCCGATGTCTCGGCCGGCTCGGTCGCTGGTTGTTCGATCGCTGCCGAGTCGGCGTTCGCTACGGTGGCGCCGATGGAGGTAATGCTCAACAGCCGTTTCAGGGCGGAGGCCGGGAGGCTGCCGCTGAGTGTTAGCTCTGTTCCCGCCGCTTCACCCGTCCAACCTCCCAAATCGCCGGGTACCGCTCCGGCGTTGGCCAGTGCCCTGACGATCAGCGATTTGGCAATCGGCGCAAAGGAATCAACAGGCTCGCCAAACTCCAATTTGATCGTGCTGAGTTGTTTCGCATCTACCTGGCATTGGATGACCAAGCCGCGCAAACTGCAGAGAATCTTCGTGGGATCGGATTTGATTTTTTCAAACAACGGATTTTTCTTGACCGCTTCGGCGACTTGCGGGGGCGGAAACACGTTTTCCAGATCAAGCGCCAGTGTAATATCGGTCGAGTCGGCAGCGGCCGTTTCAGCGACCTCGGCAAGGAAAGGTGAGAGTTCGATTGAATTCTGTGTTTGGATCCGCCGCAGCCAGCGTGTTGCCGATTGCCGGTTCAAGGGGGTCACCAGCGTCAATTGGTTTTTGCCGGATGCCAGGATACAGGCAGTTTCCAGCCAGATGACGTCGTATCCCAGCAAGTTGTCCGCGACACCGTTGGTGCTCTTGGCCAGTCGCTCAAGATCAGGTGGTAGGGCAAATTCGATGCAGGCCATTTGCCATTGCGGCGACATCAATTGGATATCCATTTCAGCCGCAATCACCAGCCGCTGGGGCTCCCAGCTTTTGATCGCGGGCCAAAACCTTGCCGCCTCGGCAAAATTGTGGATCGCGCGTTGGTTGTCCCGTGACGCCTTTTGTTCGATGCCCGCGGTCTTAATCATGATCAACGCATTGGCACCATCGGGGATTTGCTTCAGCAACTCCGCAAAGTCCGCGGAAGCGTGATTGGGTAGGAGCGGAGTCGTCAACATGCAAATCGCTACCAACAACGCTTTTCCCAAATGAGATTTCATCGCATCCTCTTTTTCAATTCGATTTCGATGGCTGGGTAATGCTTCTGCCAGACAAGTCTCAAAAAAAGGCCGATGGCAATGTGCATCGGCCTCACGATCCAGTGTTGAGTGACCATTGTCTAAAACTCAATTTGGTATTTTTCCGACATGTCGGCTCGAACTTTGGCGGTCGCCTCGTCGACTTGACGCAGCGTGTCCTTGGCTTCGTTGGCACCTTTGAGATTCGCCTCGGCTCCTACAATTTGTCGGTTTCGTTGGTTAAACGCCGCCCCGCCGCCCCATCCGTAGCGGCTGGTGTAGCCGTTATAGTTTGTGTATTGGCCCCGGCCGTGGTAGCTCGAGCTGCCGGCGACATATTCCTGGCGGTCTTGTACCCGCTGCAAGTTCTGCGTATCCAAACCGCCCGAGATACTGCGAAACGTGTCAGCCACGTAGCTGCCATAGCTCAACACCACCGGATCGACATTAAGCACTGGCAGATTGTCGATTTGCCTTGCGTATTTGTCAAAATACTTTGAGTAAGTACTCATCGCCTTGAAGTCCTGCTTGCGAATTTCTTTGATCAGGACCCCGACACTGTTGAAGTATTGCAAAGTGCAGGTTTTCATGTCCGGTTTTGAATCGCCATAGACGGCCTCGGCGGCAAAGTTGTCAGCCAACGGATGCTCGATCAGCGTCATCATGCGTCGCAAGCCCGTATCGCTGAGCGATCCGCCGATGATCAAGTTGTTTTCGTCAGGGTTCGCTTTGACGCTCCAGTTTTCGATATCATCAATCATCATGCCATGTTTCTTCAAAGCATAAATCAACATGCCCTTAATGGCACCCGTAAGAGCGGAAGGGTCCCCCTTAAAGTCAACTTTGACGGCGGCAGTCACTTTGTCATTAATGGTTACACCCAGCGTCAATCCTTTCATGCTGGCCAGGGCCTTGCTCATCGGCTCCAATTCTTCCGGCTTGAACATGCCGGATTCTTCCAATCGCTTCTGGATGATCGAGGGACTGATCGCATATTCGGCGTCCAACGCGATAATGATGTCGGCATTGTTGTCCGCAAAATTGACGGCGTCCGTCAAATAACTGGACAAATTCATGACGCCGTACTGCCGCGTCGCTAACCACCGAGCCGTCGCTTGCCGATTTGCCGGAGTCATCGAGCCCAGCGTGCCGTCATCGATTTTTACCAGGTAGGAATCGTTGGGCAAAACAACCGCGTCTTTGTCTCCGATTTTTTCAACACTTCCACCCACGTATTGGGCGACATTGGCGACGCTGATCGCGGGACCCGACTTTTCGAAAATCGTGACCTGCCATGCCGGATCCCAAAATTCAAAATCCATTTCCGACGCCATCAGGAGTCGCTTGGTGGAGGGTGGCAAGAATGCGGCACCCGATTGGAACGCTTTTGAACGATCCGTTTTCCAATGTTGCTCTTGCGCAAGCTGGCTGTTGAGGATCTTTTCCGCCCGAACCAGTACCAGCGTATTTGCCGATTCGGGTACCCATCTGGCCGCTTCCTGGAATTGGGCATGCAAATTCCGCGTCGACAGCAATGCGACCGCGCAAAATAGTATCGTTATGCAGAACAATTTGGTCGTCTTCATTTTATCCTCAGTTGGTGTCTCAAATAACAAATACCGCGATCAAAACCGTACGGCGATAAGCGCAGGCTTATTTGATTTTAGATGTGAGATGGCAATATTGCACCCAATATAACGCAAAATTAACGGGTAACCACCGGAAATTCGGTGAATTAATCGTCAAGCCACCCGCTGCCTCGATCGAGATGGGGCAGAATTGCCTGCAGCTCGAATTCGCGTGATCAGTCGCGTTGTTTCGGCGTTTTTTGACGAAGCGATGAGGCATCACGGGTTTACCGTGCCGCAAATGAACCTGCTTCGCCGGCGTGGCTTCCTTGAAGCCCGTCCCGGCTTGGTCTGCGAAGTTCTGCATCTCGACACACCACCAACAGTCGCGACCTGAGTCTCTCGTTGCCGTTGCCTGACTTCCCGAACACGTGAGTTGCACTAGTTCGTCGCCGCATAGGCGAATGACCAAGCCAGTCGATAGGCCAATGTCGTGGCAAATTGATTGTCAATCGAATCACCAAGACTGGCAAAATATTCGGCCCGCTCGATCAGATTTCCTGAGCCACCGTTTTCTGTTGCGTACGCAATTTCGGAGTCGACGATCGATCTGAGCGTGCGCACCAGGTCGTCGACAATTGAGTCGGCGGCAGGATTCGTCACCCTTTGAAGAAAAACGATCGCGATCGCTGCGTTGGCAAACAGGCTGCCCCCGTTTTCGACTCAGCCGATTGTCGTCTTGCCACAGGGAAGCGTTTTGCATCCTGTTGAACGCGGTCAATGCGCCGGCAAGGTAAAAAGCGTTCGAGCCGCTCGAGTCGGCGAGCAGTGCGGCAACATCGTCCCGCACGCGGGCAAGTTGATCAAACAGACTATCGGCAGGTGGGCAATACACACCAAATGAAAAATCGGCGCTTGAAATCAGGGTCGTTGTATTGGCCAACGGATCATCGGGAGCTGAGTAAGTCTCAATTCGCGTGATGTTCAATCCGTCTACGTTGATCCAGCCAAAATCGGCCAAATCCGTCGGCCCACTGGACGGCACGTGAAACGACTCAACGACTGTGTTTCCATCATAAATATCAATGTTGAATCCCTGGCTTCCATAGCGAAAGCAGAACCCCTCAACGGGACCCAAAGCGGGATCAAGATCTAAAAAGTAGGTTTCTTCAACTTCCCCAGCCGCATTCAGTTGTCGTTCACCGATCAACAATCCGATTCGATCTTCAGTCACGAAATTGATGAATGCGTTATCGTTGAAACCAAAACTGAAGACGGTGCCCCAACCAAAGTCGGTTGGGAACGGGAGGCCGAACGGGCCAAAATCCTCGTTTGGGTTGACATTCGTTGGCGATCAGATACTCCGAAATACGTTCGACGAACTGATCTTCGACGAGTTGGCCGCATGTTGCCGCATCCCATTCGGTACGGCTGGTAAAGGTTTGTGCTGCCAAGGTGGAAGGAATGATAAAAAGCAAGGAATCATCAACAGGGAAAGTAAGGTAGGTAGGTTTCACGAGGTACTCCGTTAAAGGTTGTTGACGGCGACCATTTCAAATGCGCCTTCATTTATCTTTCAGATGTTCGTTCACGTTGACCATCACCGTCTTGGCGTGTCCCATGAGAGCATGAAATTTTCTCGCGTTGAATGTCGAAACGATAATCAGCGGCAAAGCAAGCGCGATGCCGCAGCTTTGAATACTGCAATCGCAACGACTGGGGAAAGAAAATGTTTTGCTAGGGAAGAAAATTTGAAGGCAGGCACACGAAATCAAATCACGTCAAAATTGCGTATCACTTCAGCTGCGAATTTGATAACGAAATTGGATGTGCTCCGGCGGTATTTGTTGGACCGCGATGGACGCTCAATTTCGTGCGGAAAAAACCGACCGGTTTGAACGATCGGTTTGACTTTCTGGAATAATCCCGAATCCGCACATCGAGGGAGCACACATGATCCGAGCCGAAATCGACAAAATCGCGTTTCCTTCAATTTCCGAAGAACAATTCGAGATCGCGAAGAAGCTTGGCGAACAAGTCGACTTTGAACTCGATGAGGTCTTGATCATGCAGGGGCAAAAAGACTATCCGTTCTTCCTGATCGAGTCCGGTGAGGTCCGGATCGCGGAAAAGTGCGGCGATCATGAACGCTTGATCGCGACGCATGGTCCGGGCGGTATCACCGGGGATGATGATATGCTCACGGGTCGGTCAGCCGTTATTTCGGCGATTGCCAACGGGCATGTGGAGGCGATTCGGATGTGCCACGTTCGATTGCGACGGCTGCTTAATGAGCTACCCGCAGTTAGCGAAATTCTGCTGGAGGCGGCTTGATATTCCCGGTTGCCGAGAATTCGAGGGTGTGGCGGCTGGAGATGTCCGCTCGGGCACGACCAAACGCTGCGGCTTTGCCGTCGGCGATGGCTCGTTGGCTGTCGCGCGCGTGCACCGCTACCTGAGCGATTTGATGTGATTTAAACCAGGATGTCTTTGACCGGTTGCAGCGGTTCGGGAACATCGGTTTCGCCAAGCATCTGTCGCAGGTCGATTTCGATCGTACGGCACAGCGCCGTCATGGGAACATCGTTGATAAAGTTCTCAAACGGATCTTCGCTGGTGTCGCCGACGGTTTCCATCGTATAGAAAATCCAGGAGATAATGACGCACACCGGCACGGTCAACCAAACCATCAGATTGCCGCGGGCGGCAAGTTCGCCGACCATTCCAAACGGCAACAAGACCACAAAAATCCAGACAAATACTCCACTGAAGTACGCATACTGCCGCGGAAACGGCGTGTTTTTGATTCGTTCACATTTGCCTTGCAAATCGTACATTTCGGTGATCAAATCCATCAGCGAAATCAATCGGAACTCCTCGATCAACCTGGCCTTCGTTTCGATAATTTGACGTAACTGTTCTCCTTGCAGCCGCAAGATCTGCGTCGCCGAATTAATCCGCGAACAGACGACGTTGAGTTCCGTCTCGGGAAGAAACTCGTTGACCTGCCCGCGCATTGCTTCGATGTCGGTTGGCTGAACCAGCTTTCTGGGTAGTCCTTTTGGTTCGTAGCCCCACGGGGTTCTTCGCCGCAGTTGAAAGCGAAGCACGTTGATCCAGGCCAGGTGCCGATAAATGAGCGTCCGCCGCACTTCGGCTACCGTCGTTGGCGAAACCAATTCGGAAGTATGGCCATCGGACACGAAACTGATCACTTGGTTGGCCCAAGACCGGCTGACGTTGACAATCCCGCCCCAGATTTTGCAGCTTCCCAATAACGGTCATAAGATTGGTTGTTTTTGAATCCCACATAAAGCGCGACTGCGACGCCGATCGTCCCTAACGGAGCGATGGGAAGACTGCAATCAATGCCCCGTTCCTTAAGCTGCAGAAACAGGAAGGTAACCGCGGCGCTCCAGGCGGCAAACACGAGCAGTTGCCACCACGAAAAATGGAGAATGACGCTCCAGCGGATGTTTCGCCGTGTGTACATGGGGTTTATTGTTGATGTGAATGCGGACGTCTCGGAAAACAGTTTCCAGCTCAACGCCAAGTCAGTCAATGAGTTTAGCCAGACCTTTCAGAAAACTCGCGACCACTCCGTTGAGTTTGCGGCGGCTCGCTCCGGTGCGAGCCGCATGGTTTAAACGGACCTTTGATGGACAAATGTGGACATGACCAGGCGATGGCCGAAGCACGCATTGCCAGCGGCGACGCCGATTTGATTGCATTTGGCCGGCCCTTGATCAGCAACCCAGATCTCGTGTGGCAGGCGTCCATCCCGGTCCGATCGCGACTGACATAGGTGAAGCGACCGGAGCAGCTGAAATTGAGGAGCCGGCAGAGCTGGTTGGTGAAGCAATCGTGGGCTCCCTCCAGGAGTTCACTTTACAGGTAATGTAACATACAGGGAGGCACCGCCCAATCGAGGAGTCCCAAATTCGATTTTGCCATCGTGCTCGAGAATAATTCGCTTGCAGACCGCCAGGCCCAATCCGGTTCCACGAGTCTTTGTGGTGAAAAATGGTTTGAAGAGTTGCTGTTGATCCTGTTCAGAAACTCCAACGCCGTTGTCACTGATGATCACTGTTATCGCTGGCAGCCCATCCAGTTGGTCAGCATCACTGGCGAACTCAATCTCAGGTGATGCGCTTCCGGACTCCATGGCATTTTTTACGACCTGTTTCAATACCTGGGCAATTGCCTGCCGGTCGATGTTACACGTCAGTTCGTCGCGATGAAATGAATTGCGAAATCGCACCGTTGGCGACTTCGACGCGGTCGTTGTCTCAATCTGCTCGATGAGTCTGCGAAGGTTGCATGGCTCGCGCTGCAGCAAAATTGGCGCGGCGTAATTTTTTACTTCTTCGTAAAGCCCCAGCAGGTGGTCCTGGGCTTCCTCGATTCTTTCCAGCAATTCAACCGCCGTCGGATTGTCTTCCAGCTGAAACTGCAGCAGCCCGATGTGTGCCTGGGCGCGCTGAATTGCATTGCGACCCTCGTGGCTCAGACCCTGCATCGCTTCGCCAATTGCTGCCAACCGTTCCACCACGACCAACCGTTGCTCGGTCAACTTTCGCTGGGTGATCGATAGGTGCGTCGTGACGACCAATGGTTCGGCTGCGTCCACGCGAGTTACATACAGCAGAAACCACCGCTGCTTGTCGGGTGAGTGGCAAGGGTATTCGAATTGGAAGTCTTCTTGCGAACCGTCGAGCACTTTTTCGATACCGCGGCGGACCACCTCGCCAGCAAGCAAATCCTCGTCTTTGCGCGCTTCCGCAAACGTCAAAATAATTGACGCCAACTCCAGTCGTTTCCTCCGTCCCGCCGTTTTCTTTCGGCAAATTGCCGCCAAGCCCTGTTGACGGCAATAATGGTCCCGTTTTTGTCGAGGACAGCGATCTCGGCGGCAAGTGAATCGAGGACACGTTGAGACAAATCTCCGCGATCCTGATTTGGATTCGTCAAATCAAGTTGGTTGTTTACCATCTTTTGTTACCGACTGATTGCGCGGCCCCTGAATTCCTGGCTCGACGTGAAACCAGCCACTGGTTGAATTATACGATGTCGCCCCTGCCCCGCGATCGGAACCGGCTCACGGGGAACCTGTGCCAATACGCACGTCGCCCCGTCTGGTAGAACTACACCCACATCACAAGCTGGGCGAGATCAACGCAACGCAAATTGTCAGGCATCACAGTGCAAGTCGTGTGCCGGGCGACGCAGATTGACGAACGCCTGCTTTTTTACCAAGGCACTTGCCCGTGAGGGGTTTCATTTGAGATCCTGACCTTCATCATGTTGCCGCCAACCCAACCAGAGCTGGAGATTTAGGATTTCTTCGGAATTTCTCCAACCTTGACTATTCAATCGCGAACAACTCGAATCGACAAACTTCAACAAAACCAAATACTAAATTGGATTGGATTAGATTATGAGTACTATTCATCGAGCGGCCGCGTCATTTGTGCTTCCCTGTGGTAGTCTTGGTCGTCTGTTCCATTGCCGTAAACGCTCAGGAAACCAAACGGTCAAAAAAGAAAGACGAAGTAACGCCGGTCGGGGCCTGGACCTGGGAACAGGAATTTGGCGGTTCCAAGATCAAAGCCGAACTGAACGTCGTCGAACAGGACGGGAAGTATTCGGGCAATTACAAGGATGAAGACCGCGATTTGGAAATCAAAAATGCAAAACTGGAGGACGGTACCTTTTCGTTCGAGATATTCCCGCATGAGGAACAACCCGAATTCGCACTCAAATTCGAAGGCAAACTGTCGGCGGACGCAATCAAAGGCACCATGAACTACTCCGTTCACAGCGAAAACAAGTCGGTGGTATGGACGGCCAGCCGAGTCGATCCGATGAGTGCCGCAGTCGGTAAATGGTTGTTGGAATTTCAGACCCCAGACGGCACGGCCTTGAATTCAAAATCGAGGTCGAAAAAAAGGGCAAAGGTCTAGGGATCAAATTTGTCGACGAAAAAACTGCCAAAGTCCGCAACGTCAAATTCAAAGATGGTGCCCTGAACTTCGAAAGTCACCAGGAATACGAGGAACAACCGGTGACCGTTGAGTGGACTTTGAAATTTACGGACAACCAGGCGACAGGATCGCTGTACTACACGTTTGACGAAGCCGAAGGCGAAGGCGAGCTGGAAGTTTCCGGCACGCGGGTGAAGTGAGTTCGGAATGCGGACTGAGGAATGCGGAATTAACCGTTCACAATTCACAATCCACAATTAATTATTTTCCGGGGCCTTCAGCATCGTGATTGCCGCCACGGCGTGGAGATTGTCTTTGGCTTAAAACTCGCGGGCACATCGATTTTCGCATCACCAACCGCCGGTTCCCGGTTCGCCCTTGTATGGGCCAATGATTTCGTCCGTCACCCAGCCACCGTAGAATCCACCGGGCTGTGGTCGGACGAGTTGCCCAGCTACCGTGCATTCCAGTTTGGCCGGGTAGAAAGACAGATACGATTTGATTGAGGCAAAACTTGGAGACGGAGCCTCATAGCTCCAGCCAACGTTCTTGATTACCGAGCCGCCAACGTTCAGTGACCAGTAAGTTGCGGCTCCTTTCCACTCGCAGAATGAACTTCCTTTCGCTGCTTGCAGCGTCTCGAAGTTGATGTCGGATGGCGGCAGATAAAAGGTTGGCGGACTGGCCGTTTCCAAAATTCGAATGGCGTTCACCGTTCTCGCGACGACCACGTCGCCCATTCGGACCACGATCTCGCGCGAATCCTCGACACAAACGGGAGGACGCGGGTAATCCCAGACGGATTCCTGCCCGGCGCCGGGTTCGATTGCGAAGTCCGGTCGCTGTCTTCCCGTGTAATTCCACATACCATCACTCATCAAAGAAAGTTATTTCGAAAAATCAGGTGCATGATCAGTCGAATCGGACCGCCGATTCGTTACCGGCGTGCAACGGCTGCGGTTAACCAAGTCTGGACTTTTAGTCGCATTTAAAAACATAATGTCGGCCAATCGCACACTTAAATTGAAGGACATTGGACATGAGCGGTAATTTTGTGATTGCAGGGGGAAGTAAGGGAATTGGGCAAGAATTGGTGCGACTGCTGAATTCTTCTGCGGATCGGATTGATGTTTATTCGCGTTCGTCAGAGGACCCGGAACAGAGTGACACGGTCCATTATCACACCTGCGACTTTACAGACGAAGCCGTGCACCTCGATGACCTGCCGAACGAAATCCACGGAGCCGCCTATTGTCCTGGCTCGATCAACCTCCGCTCTTTTCGCAGTCTCAAGCCCGAAGACTTTCGGAACGATTTGGAAATCAATCTGATCGGAGCCGTGAAGTTTCTGCAAGCTTGTCTGCCGGCGCTCAAGCGAGGAGCCGGCGACCAACCGGCAAGTGTTGTCTTGTTCAGCACCGTCGCCGTCGGGCAAGGATTGAAAATGCACTCGTCGATTGCGGCCGCCAAGGGTGCTGTGGAAGGACTAACCCGTTCGCTTGCCGCCGACCTCGCTCCCACAATCCGCGTCAACTGCCTGGCTCCCGCGTTGACTGAAACGCCGCTATCGTCCAAATTTTTCAAGAATCCCGAAAGCCGCGAGGCATTGTCTGCGAAGCATCCACTCGGCCGGACTGGTCTGCCGCGTGACGTCGCGGCCCTCGCCAAATTTCTATTACTTCCCGATTCCAGTTGGATCAGCGGTCAAGTGATCGGCGTCGACGGCGGTATGTCGACTTTGCGTACTTGATAGTTTGTTACGATCACTGCCTGCAGAATTTGACTGGTCTATCGCTCGGCACAGGTTTCGCAACATTCCGTTGAAAACAAAATGGTGAAGCGGATACAGCGCGTACCAATATGCCAACCCGAACAAACCGACCGGGATCGAAGATCGCCGTTTGTCGAACGCTCGTAATCCCGTCATCTTCGTTCACTTCAAACTCCAGCCACGCGCGACCCGGCACTTTCATTTCGGCCGCCAGGCGAAGTAGTTTATTGTCCTGGAACTTTTCCACCCGCCAAAAATCCAGGGCATCGCCAACGCGCAACTGGTCGGGGTGGCGGCGACCACGCCGAACACCGACGCCGCCAACGAGCAAATCAAGAAATCCGCGGAGCTTCCACAGCCAATTCCCGTAATACCAGCCCGTATCGCCGCCAATCCGGCGAATGGGCTGAAATGCCTGTTCGGCGGTGCCCAGGACTTGACGCGTTCGTGAATCTACCAGCCGCGATCCAAAGCGAACTCCGCCCCAGCTTTTTTCTTCGCCACCCGAGGAAAACGCGTCCGACCAACGAGTCTGCGCGAACTCTTCGTCTTCAAAAACTAACGCGCGAGCGATGGCTTCGTCGGCTGTGCGGGGCCGCACTGCAAAATACCGATTTGCCACGTTGTTCGAAATCAGCGTGGGATTTCGCAGACTCTCGACTAATTTGCGACCGACTCGCGAGTAAAGAGGGGTGACCAGGCCCAGCCAAAGACTGGACAGGTACGGAGTTAAGAGGGGCACGGGAATCATCCACCGCTTCAGCCCACGCTGTTTTGCGTATCGCTGCATGATTTCGCCGTAGGAAATCTGATCGGGGCCACCTATCTCAAACACAATTGTCTCGGGTGGCAAACTGAGAGCTTCGACAAGGTAAGCAAGTACGTCTTCGATCGCGATTGGCTGGGCCAGCACGCGAACCCATTTGGGACAGATCATAACCGGCAGCCGTTCCACAAGCGCCCGAATCATCTCGAACGAGAGGCTACCCGATCCGATGATGATCGATGCCCGAAACTCGATGACGCTGGCCGACGATGTTCGCAAAATGTTGCCGATTTCCTGACGGCTACGCAAATGTTTGGAAAGGTTGCTGTCGGGGTTGCCCAGCCCACCGAGATAAATGATTCGTTTTACTTTTTGTTGAGAGCAGGCTTCGGCAAAATTCTCTGCTGCCTTGCGATCGGTTTCTTCGAAATCGTCGTTCGCCCCCATCGAATGAATCAGGTAGTAGGCGGTATCGATTCCGTCGAGCGCCGCAATCAGGGACGGCTTCTCGAGTACGTCACCGATCACGACTTCAGTCGTTGCCGCCACGGCGTCGTCCAAACTTGCCAATCTGCGAGTCATGCACCGGACGTACAAGCCGCGCATTCTCCAGCAGCGGAAGCAAGCGGCCGCCGACGTATCCCGTCGCTCCCGTTAACAAAATTCGCTGCGGGGGAGTCTGGCTATCGTTCAAAATCTCGCCTTTCAAAAAGCTTGCACCTGGTATCTTAGCCCAGTCAATCCAATCACCGAATCACGATTTGGCGGAGTGTCTCGAGGGCATCAATTTGTTTCCGGATTTCTTCTGCTTCGGCGAGTTTTTGGTCGCTTTTCTGCCGATTTGAGTGCGAAAGTTGATACGACTCTTCCAACAGCTTCTTGTACCGGGTTTCCAGTTTTGCTTTTTTGTTCGATCCGAACATCACACGATCTCCTGTTTTCTGGTTGGAGTGGTCTTGAGAAAACCGGATTTCAGTGTGCAACATAACCCAAAACAAGACGAGCCTCAGTTCATTCACGAATTAAACACGGGCAGATGTTTGAGAAAGCCATTGAGTTGCCCGACGAAAGCTCGTTTTTTTCGGCCGCGAACGCCGACGGGGGTGTCTCAAACCTTATCTTTGGTAATAACCATACAGACGACCGCCAGGATCAGGATTGTCCATTCGCCAATGGCCAGCCGGTAAGTCATCGCGGAAATATCGCTGTACAAGAAGAAGCTGATCGTGCGAAACGCTACCAGGCATGCGTGGATCAAAACGCAGGCGAGCAGCGAACTCGCGAGGTAATCTGATCGCACCCATGGCAAGAAAAAAATCAACGCCATCGCCAGTTCCAGTCCGCCGTAAATCACGAGAAACTCTGATTGGCCGGAACCTGATTTTAGTTCAAACCCGACTTTGTCGGAAGTGACCGTCGGAGCGACGCTGCACCACACGGCGAGTCCGAGATAAACTAGACCGACAATAGCCAGGAAGATTTTGGAAATCACGTGTTGATCCCGGTTGAAGAATGTCACTGGGAGATGCCGCTTCAAATTCAATAATACATTCCGTTGTTTCTCCGTTTATGCGGTCTACTTGGAGTTTATCCCAATGGCAGGCTGTCGACGAGTAGAGGCGTTAGCGTAGGCGTTTTCTTGTGACGACAAGTTTTCGTCAACTGAATCGCGATTGGTGTCTTCGGCGACTCAACGCAAAGCCAGCGAGGTCATGCAGTTTGATTGGTTGGTTTTTATTTGGGTTACCACTACCAGCCATCATGATTAGTCCACGATTTGGGCTTGCCCCAATCGAGACCTGTTCTCAACCAGATTGAATCCACAGCAATCCACTTGAATTGTAGCGGCGACAGAACGCTTCTGACGCCACGGCTGTTGTCAATCGAGTTCAACCGGGGCCGCATCGACAAACTCGGTCAGGATATCCATGGTGGAGATGATCCCCATCAAACGCTCGTTGTGATCCACGACGGGCAAATGGTGCACCCGATTGCGCAGCATCTCCTGCGCGGCTTTGCCAATCAGCGTTTCCAAACCTACAGTGGTCACCGACGCACTCATGTAAGCCCCAACTTTTTCGTTACCCAGTCGATCGGACAAACTGTCGACGGCGGTCTTGTCGTTTATCAAATCCAGCTGTCTCAAATCTTCATCGAAATCATGGGTCAGATCGACCAGGTCAGCTGTTGACAAGACTCCCACGCATCGTTTCCGACCATCAATGACCGGCAACGCCGAAACGCGATTTTCTCCCATCAGCGCCAACGCATCGTGGATTGTGTCATCAATACTCAACGTGACCGCTTCACGAGTCAAGAATTCTTTGACTCGTCTGTCGTAGATACTTTTGCCCATGCGTCCATTCCTCACGAACGAAAAAATTTCTGGTAAATCAACTGGCATTACGCATCAAGAAGTCGGTGACACGTTGGGGGCTGATGATACCCACCAATTTGTCGTCCAAATCAACGACCGGGACATGGCGGTAACCGCACATGGCCATGACCGACAGCGCATAGACCGCCGATTCCGTCTCATTCACATAAATCGGATCGGTGGTCATGACATCGCGAATAGGTCGATTCTTGACATCATCGTATTCGAACGCAACTTTTGACAACACATCGCGGTCGGAAAAAACGCCCAGCAAGCGGTCATTTTCCGCGACAAGCAGGCAGGCAATATGCAATCCAGCCAGTTTTTTCACCGCCTCGTGGACCGGCGTTTCCGGGGAGATCGTCGCAAACGGCTCGTGGCGAATGCTCCCGATTTCTTCTTCGACCAGTGCCCGCTCAAGTGGGTCGGCGTATTGTTTGGGCTCGTAGTTTTCCAGGGGATCCTGAAATTCATCCGGGGCAGGAACAATCTCGGTCATCGTCAGGCTCCTTCGCGTTCGCTGTAGTAGGGGGACAGGCCAATTCGCTGGACCATTACCTGGCCGGGGAAGTATTCGGCAATATATTCCATTAATCCACGCTGGCCAGTCGTTCCCACAACGCGGTCCTGGGCATCGACCACGCAGACCATTCGCACATTCTTTAGTTGCATCGCTTCCAGCAATTCGGCAACGGTATCCGTTGTGCGAACCCACGGACAACGATCGGCCATGTGCCCCTGGATCGGTTCGTCCAGCGAATTCGGTCGATGGGACAACGTCTCTGTCAACATGCTCTCGGTGAATATTCCGAGAGGCTTGTGTTCTTCGTCGACGACGATGGCGCAGCCAATATTTTTGTCGCGCATCAGCTGCACGGCCTCTCGCATGGAAGCAGATGGCGGAACCGTCACCGCTTCGCGAAGATGAAGTTGTTCAATGCGATCTTTCTTGAGTTTCTCTTTGAGACCCATAGCAGTGACTCCGCGTGAGTGGTGACAGGTTGATGAGCGGTCAGAACCATTCGCACTTTTCGTGCCAAAAGAGTCTGTCTCAAATTTCGACTCAAACGAGAATCAAATGGAAATACCAGCGCGCGGGACGTGTGCGATATAGCGCGCTTGGTGCAACGCGATCAGAACAATGGAACAAGTTCCTCGCAAATGACGGTGTTACCGCCGACCGTATCATCATCCGTTGCGGCGGTGCCGGACGAATCCGCTTGACGAATGTACAGGCGCAAGAGATTATCACGCGAATCGGTGGCGGCGGTTCGGTCGAGATCGAAGGGACGGTCGCAAATCATGAGGTAAATGTCAGCGGAGGTGCGACTTTGTTGGCAAAAAATTTGACGAGTCTGAAGACTGAGATACAGGTCAATGGAGGCGGAAATGCGGTCGTCAACGCAACCGAACAACTCATCGCCTCGGTAAATGCCGGTGCGACGCTCAAGTACGTGGAAACTTCAGCAAACATAGAAAAACGAATCAACAAATATGCCGATTTCAGTCCTGTTTCTGCGGGCGCTGAAACTCCGTCGCACCATTAATGCGATCGCATTCCCTCAGCCACGGGGTGACAACCGAACGAGACACGACATGGAGTTGTGGTTCTCGTTTTCGTTGCAGACGTGGGCGAGAGCATACAACAACGATTGCTTCATGCGTTGTCGATAGGAAACGCGATGACTTCGTCAATCGAATGGGCATCAAGGGCCAACATGACCAACCGGTCAACGCCCAACGCGACTCCGCAACACGCCGGCATTCCGGAATTCATCGCTTCCAGTAGCTGGCTTTCACTTGGTAGCTCATGGCGTCCGTCGGCCACTCGCAAACGGTTGTTTTCCGCATTGCGGTGGGCCAGCTCTGCAGCGTCGAGCAGTTCATGGTAGCCGTTCGCCAATTCGACACCCGCAACATAGAGTTCAAATCTTTCGGCAACCGGCGGGTGCTCATCGCGTACGATGGCAAGTGCGGCTTGCGAGGCGGGCCAATCATAAACGATTGTCGGAGATGAGTTGCCCAGGTGGGGTTCGACCACGTGCGTCAACAACAGGTTTAACAAGCCGTCTCGATCCGGCGGTTCGCCGCTGGCGTCAAGTTCGATTCCCCGTTTTGTAGCGGCGTGGCCAAGCTCCTTCAGCGACGCCTGATGTGGGTTGACATCGGCGTATTTTTCAAATACCTGCCGATAACTGACCATTTCTGTTGCGGGACGATCGAGAATGGTCTCGGCCAGGGCCCCCAGCAGGTGCATCGCTTCGTGCATGGAATCGCCGACGCGGTACCATTCCAGCATCGTAAATTCCGGATTATGAAGTCGTCCGCGTTCGGCAGCCCGAAACACACGCGAGATTTGATAAATCGCTGTCGCACCACTCGCGACAACTCGTTTCATGGCAAATTCAGGCGAGGTCTGCAGCCATAACGACTCGCCTGTTAACGCCGATGGCACAACATCCGACTTGGCGACCGGTATCGGATCCAGGTAACGATCGACCACGATATCATGAGAAAGAACGGGCGTTTCCACGTGAAAGAAACTGCGGTCTTCAAAGAACTTTCTTACCTGGCTGATCACGACGGCTCGCCGGCGTAGATTTTCGATGGATGCAGTTGGCCGAAACGCGGGAGTGGTCATTTAATTAACTGCCCAAAGTGGAAGCCGACTGATTTTTGCATCATTTGCATCCAAGCAAAGTCCGGCTATTGTTAAAGATGGTTACAATGTTTCAAACTGGGCGCAACTCGGCAAGGAGATTGACTGTTTTCGTCTTGGACCAGCTGAATGGTGATATTGGGCTGAGCGGAATGGATCCAGCCTTGGGTTGACCCAAATTTATTGATCGCCGTTGGGAGAGGTCGCCGTCTCAACGGCGGGCGAGGGTTGTGAATTCCGCAAGGAATCCCACGATCCCTTTCCCGGACCCTCACGTGTCGCCGGGAGCGGGCACTGTTTTCCAACGCTCTCGCGGACGCACCAACCGGCTGCCAGCGCCTGGCCGCTTACAGAATTTGGTCACGAGTCATGTGTGGAAGATTTACCTTGCGAACGCCCGCGGAAACAATGGCGGCCCTGTTTGAGGAGCTGACATTCCCTAAACGTGCGCCGCGTTACAACATCGCTCCCACGCAGAACGTGCTGTGCGTTCGGCAAAACAAGGATGGCAGGAACGAGTGGGCCGACTTGCGGTGGGGGCTGGTTCCCTCGTGGGCAACCGACCTGAAAATGGGCGCGCGGATGATCAATGCGCGGGGTGAAACCGTTGCCGAAAAACCTTCGTTTCGGACGGCTTTCAAAAAACGCCGTTGCCTGGTGATGGCGGATGGCTTCTACGAGTGGAAAAAACAAGCCGACGGCAAACAGCCCTTTTACATCACGCGGAAAGACGACCAACCGTTTGGGATGGCCGGTCTCTGGGAGTCGTGGCGGGATAAGACTACTGACGATGCGCCGTGGATCGAAACTTGCACGATCATTACAACTTCGGCGAATGAGTTGATGCAGAGCCTGCACGACCGGATGCCGGTTATTTTTGAACCGGAACAGTTCGACATGTGGCTGGACAAGGACTTCGCCGAGCGTGAACCGCTGGAGCAGATGTTGAAACCATTTGCAAGTGACGAGTTGAAAGCGGTTCCCGTGTCGCGGATCGTCAATCACGCGGCCAACGAATCGCCTGAGTGTATCGAGCCACTTGGGCAATAGCCCTGTTTTTTGAACAGAACCGGCGAGTGCGTGAAAGAAAGTCACTTGATATGAAAAACTCTGTGTCTCGTTTGTCGATATTGCTGCGATTTTGTCTGTGGTTAGTCATCCTTCTCGCGGTCGTGTCGGCCGTGTGGCTGGTTGTCGAATCGTATCGATACGCCCAAACGATGCCGGATCGAGGCTGGAACTTTCATGTATTGCGCATTGTCGGACTGGTCGGTGTCAATCTTGTTTTCTCGGCTGTCTTGGCCATCATCGGCGCGTTGTATCTCTGGGTGCGAGTGGCAGGTTCCCTCCCGGACCTGCAAGGTTGGCATCTGGAAAAACCGGAATCGGAATTTTGTGTTGCGGACGCGGTCAAGGGCTACAATCTGGACGACTATCTGGCTCAGGAAGACCGGGTATTCCAGGAACTCGATGAATTGATTGCCGGCCCTTGGGCAACTCAATCCGCGGGGGCTTATAGCCGTTACCATGCCGATTCAGTTTGCAATCCTGAAACGATTGTCGATCGTAATTGGAATCGGTCGTTGGTTCTGGAAGCGCCGAATCCCGTCGGGGGCGTGCTGTTGTTGCACGGGCTGAGCGACGCACCCTATTCTCTCCGGGCTCTGGGCCAACGACTGCATGCCCAAGGGTACACGGTTGTCTGGTTGCGGATTCCGGGGCACGGCACCAGCCCCAGCGCTTTGGCCAACGTGTCGAGGCACGACTGGGCGGCGGCGGTAAAAGTTGCTGTCTGCGGATTGCGCGATCGGCTGCCCGAAGATGCGCCGCTCGTTTTGGGTGGTTACTCCAACGGCGGTGCCTTAAGTGTTCAATATACGCTGGCATCCCTCGATGACGCTGCATTGCCAAAAATCAAGGCACTGGTTTTGTTTTCACCCATGATTGGAATCAATCCCATGGCCAAATTAACTCGACTCTATCACACCGTTGCGTTGGTCTCGCGAAATCAGAAAGCCCAATGGTCAAGCATCGATGCGGAGATTGATCCGTTCAAGTTCAGTTCGTGGCCGATGAATGCCAGCGTGCAGGCCTGGGCGGTCACCCAATCCGTCGAGCGGAAGCTGGCCGCGCTGGAAAAGTCCGGTCGGATGCACGAGATGCCGCCCGTGTTGGCCATGCAATCCGTGGTTGATTCGACGGTTGTTGTACCCAAGTTGATTACGGTTTTGTTCGACCGGCTGAAATCTGAATCAAGCGAGTTGGTCTTGTTCGATATCAATCGTGTCGACTGGCTGGGCAACCTGTTCAATTTGTCTTTTGAACAAAAAATCGTTCCGAAGCTCAAACGAACGGATCTGCCCTATCGGCTGACCGTTGTCAGAAACGTGCGAACCGATTCAACGGAGGTTGCCACGCATACGCGTGACGGCGAGCAATGGCTCGAACGAGCGACAGGTACCTCGTGGCCCGAGGGTGTCGTGTCGCTGTCACATATCGCGGTACCCATTCCGCCTGAAGATCGAGTTTACGGCACGGCTGCGGCAACAGCCGACACGGGATTGTCACTGGGGTCGATAAGTATGCGTGCTGAGCCCAGCGCCTTGTTAATTTCCGGTTCCGTATTTATGCGGTGTCGCCACAATCCGTTTTACAAGATCATGGAGGATCACGTCATCAACTGGCTAACATGCAATGTCGATGGCTTGCCAAGGAAAGATGCCTGACAGCAGACGCGAATTTCCGCGGGCGATTTGCGGTTTACCGCTTGGAAGCTTCAACCGATCATGCGGCATCTTCCGGCGGTCCCAAGAAGCCTGGCCGAGCTTGGCTGGCATAGCGAGCCACAATCCTGATCTCTTGGTAAGGGTCGCGGTCTACCCATTGATTGCTAAGGCTGGTAAAATCCGCGCGTCGAACGGACGAGGACTTCGACCTGCCCCCTAGCCTGTAATCCATGGCGGGCGCACGGGTGATGTGAAATTTCATTCCGCGTGATGGGCTGCGAAAAAATCACAAGTTCTACACGAACACCAGCGAAAATTAATAAAAGGAAAGCAGTACAATGGCGGTCAGAATTGGCATTAACGGGTTTGGGCGGATTGGTCGTTTGGTGATGCGCATCGGCGCAGATAGCCCGGATCTCGAGTTCGTAGGAGTCAACGATCTAGTTCCGGCTGACAATCTGGCCTATCTCCTGAAGTACGATTCAAATCACGGTCGGTTCAAAGGCAGTGTCAAGGCTGACGGAGACGCCTTGGTGGTCAACGGGCATCGCGTGGTTTGTACGTCGGAACGCGATCCGGGCAAATTGCCATGGGGTGATCTGGGTGTCGACTATGTCATTGAATCAACCGGGCTGTTTACGGATTACGACGGCGCCAGCAAACATCTCGCGGCCGGTGCTAAACGCGTGCTTATCTCTGCGCCGACCAAATCCCCCGATCAGGTGCCGATGTTCGTGATGGGGGTGAATCAGGAACTTTACGATCCGGCGAAGCACAAGATTGTTTCCAACGCTTCCTGCACAACGAATTGCCTGGCACCGGTGGCCAAAGTCATCCAGGATAATTTCGTACTGGCCGAAGGCCTGATGACGACCGTCCACGCGGCCACGGCGACTCAACCGACTCAGGACGGACCATCCAAGAAAGATTTTCGCGGTGGACGCAACGCGTATACCAACTTGATTCCGTCATCGACCGGTGCTGCCAAAGCAGTGGGCCTGGTGCTCCCCGAGTTGCAGGGCAAACTGACCGGCATGGCGGTGCGAGTTCCGACCGCCAACGTCTCGATGGTCGATCTGACTTTCAAAACGGGAAAGTCAACGAGCTATGAAGAAATTTGCGCGGCCATGAAAAAGGCCTCGGAAACCAACCTTAAAGGTATTCTCGGTTACACCGACGAAGCAGTTGTCTCCAGTGACTTTATGAGTTGCGATCTCTCGTCCATTTTCGATGCCGATGCCGGGATTGGGCTGAATAGCAATTTTTTCAAAATCGTCGCCTGGTATGACAACGAATGGGGTTACTCCTGCCGCGTCGTTGATTTGTTGAAATACATGGCCGCGGCCGAAGGATAGTATCGCGATTTTTGCGATCGGTTGGGCCAAATCATAACATCCGGGACTTGCAGATAGTTAAATCAGTCGGAGCAGTTGCCATGCGTAATAATTTTTTTAGATGTTTAATCGCATATTCGTTTTGCCTTAGCGGACTTGCCGCGGCAGCCCAGCAGGCGGTCGTGGAATCCAGCGACGACACCGTTGCTGTTGAATCGGTCGATGAAACGGAGGGCGTGAAAGCGGCGATCCAGGCGTACGTGGCAGCCTTTAATGCTCGGGACGTCGCCAAACTGGTCAGCCTCTGGTCGCCGGAGGGAGTTTATGCAAGTCGCACAACAGGCGATGAGACGGTGGGTCGAGAGGCAATGACGGCATCTTTGAATGAAATGTTTGAAGACAATGAATCCGCGCCTAACCTCGCGGTGGCAACCGACTCGATCGATTTTGTCTCGCCAAACGTTGCGCTCGAGCGGGGAACGGCGACCGTGACGCAGGCAACCGGTGAGATCGACGTAACCGATTACAGCGTCGTCTATGTGAAACGCGATGGTGCCTGGTTGATTGACCGCGTTACGGAAGAGGCAGTCGAGCCAACCCACTATGATCAACTGAAGGTTTTGGAAGCGTTTATTGGCGATTGGGTTGGCGAGGATGAGGGATTCCGGGTCGAGATATCCAACCAGTGGACAGCGAAGCAAAACTTTATTGCCAGCCAGTACAAAATCGTTGAGGATGAAGTTGAATCATCGGGACTACAGATTATCGGTTGGGATGCGAAAGAAAAGAAAATTCGCAGTTGGCTGTTCGATTCCGATGGCGGCGTCGTCACGGGCACCTGGAGCAAACGGGATGACGGCTGGTCGGTGTCGTCAGTGGCGACCCTGGGTGGCGGCGAGTCGGGTTCATTTACAGGTATTTTGCGGCTGAAGGACGACGGAAGTTTCAGTTGGGAAAAGATCAATCAGGTGGTTGAGGATCAACTGCTGCCAAACATCGATGAGGTCGTGTTAAATCGTCAGTAAACGACCCGTACCAAATATTCAATGCAAGAGTCATTCCATGAAACGAATCATTCGAACCAGTTATTTTTTGTTTTTTATGTCTTTGATTTGCCTGTGGATGTGCGATGAAGCGACAGCTCAGCGAGGACGTGGCGGTGGTGGAAGTCGCGGTGGGGGCAGCACAAGCCGCGGTGGAGGCGGTAAGAGCCGACCCTCGCCAAGTCGCTCGCCTTCCATGAGCCGACCCTCGCCAAGTCGCTCGCCGTCGATGAGCCGACCCTCGCCAAGTCAACGGCCGGCGACGAACCGTCCCTCTACACCAAGTCGACAGCCATCAATAAATCGCCCCGCGACACGCCCCTCGGTAAACCGACCTTCACCCGGACGTCCGTCGGCAGGACGTCCGTCGACAGGACGTCCGTCGACAGGACGTCCGACGCCCGGAAGGCCTTCCGGAGGCGCAGGCCGCCCATCAACTGGACGCCCGAGCGGTGGACGACCTTCGCAAGGTGGGCTCAATGATTTCCTTGACCTGGACCGACCGTCGACGCGGCCAAGCACACGGCCTGGCGGAGGGGCAGCAGGTGATTTTTTACAGAATCGACCGTCTCCGGGGAATCGTCCTTCGACTCGCCCAGCTGAACGACCTCGTCCCGGAGACGGAGTTGGACAGCGCCCGCCCGGACAGCGCCCTCCGGGTTCCGAGCGGCCACCGGGACAGCGGCCACCCGGAGCAGAGCGGCCACCGGGACAGCGGCCACCCGGAGCAGAGCGTCCACCGGGACAGCGGCCACCCGGAGCAGAGCGTCCACCGGGACAGCGACCTCCAGGTGCTGGACGCCCGCCGGGACATCGACCAGGGCAATATCCACCGAGTGCGCGTCCACCCGGATACCGGCCTCCCGGCTCGCGACCGCCCGGTTATCGTCCACCCGGATACCGGCCGCCCCGACCGGGGCATTGGCCTGCTTACGGAGCCGGTTATTGGGGACGCTATCCCAACTATCGGTATCGCTGGAACAACTACAATCGAAACTGGTGGGCGTACGCAACGGCGGGCGCGGTTACGGGTTGGCTAGTCAATGGTATTGCGACGCAGCCCGTATATTACGACTACGGCACAAACCTTTATTACGAAGGTGACAACGTCTATTACAATAGCCAACCCATTGGCACCGTAGAGGAATACGCTCAACAAGCGCAGACGATCGCGGCCAATGTCCCCGAGGTTGACCCGGACAAAATTGACTGGTTGCCATTGGGAGTGTTTGCGTTAACTGCAAACGACGGCTCAGCGGAAGATACCACGTTGTTCCTCCAATTGGCCATCAGCAAAGAAGGTATCATTGCCGGTACGTTTCAGGACACCGCCACCAACAAATCGTTCGAGGTCGAAGGGACGATTGATACCAACAGCCAGCGGGCAGCCTGGGGACCGGTGGGAGAAAGTTGGCCCATCATGGAGACGGGCGTCTACAACCTGACCGAACCGGAAGCGGGTGCCTTGTTGCATTTTGAAGACGGCCAGACCCAGCAATGGACCATGGTTCGTCTGGATGAACCAAACGATGCCGGGCAAAACAACTAGGTCGCTAACTCGAAATGATTCCACTCATTGTCGGCATTGCGGGTCTTGCCATCACGGTGGCGCTGCATGCGACAGCGACTTCCTTGATTCTGGGACTTCTCAAGCGATATGGGTTGCCCCACCACCAACAAGTGGGCCCTGCCTTGCGGCCGTTGATCCTGGGCTTAACCGCGGCTTTTCTGGCAGTCAAACATTACCTCGACATTGTCCTGTGGGCGGTGGCCTATTGGTACTTCGCCGGCGAGGCAGAGTTTGCCAACTTTGAAAGCACCGTCTATTTTTCATCGGTCACCTACACGACATTGGGATATGGAGATATCGTCTTGACCAACAAGTGGAGAATGGTCTGTGGGGTCGAGGCGATGAACGGCATTCTGTTGTTCGGCTGGAGCACTGCCCTGCTGTTCCTGTTGGTGCAACATTTGTGGTTTGGGCGCAATGATGCACATGCATAAGGTTGCCAATTCCATGAAATACGCGATCGTTGTTCTCGTGCGCCAAATGATCTGAGTTGAAAAATCATGCAAAGAACGCAGACAACCTGCCTGGCTATTTTGACAACGATCGCAGTTGGCTTCAGCCTGTATTTCCTGCGCACGGTTTTGCTGCCATTTGTGATCGCCTTGTTTCTGGTGATCGGTTGTCGGCCGATTCTGGAGTTCATTGAAAACAAGCTTCGATTGCATCGTTTTTTCGCATTTGCCATCACCTTTGTGATTGGCGTCGGTTTAGTTATTGGATTTGGCGCACTTACTTGGATTTCGATCAACAATCTTGCCAGAAATTCAGCGATCTACGAGGAGCGTCTGGACTACATCGTCACGTGGACGATCAACCACACTCCGAAATTGGGTACATCGAAATCAGAACCCGAGGGACACGAACATTCGGAAACCAGCACCCTCCAAACTGATGAAGGAGGCTTGCAAGAAGATATCAGTAAGGGCGTAAAGGACATGCTTGCGTCGGCCACCGAATATCTGCAGGGGATGCTCTTGCGCTTGGCAGGTGCGTTATCTGGATTATTGTCGTATGGCGTTCTGATTTTGATATTTGTATTTTTTCTGCTGTTGGGCCAGGAATCAACCGCACAGGAACAACCGGTACTGTTGGAGAAAGTAGAAAGTCAGGTTCGGCAGTACCTGGTCGTGAAAACCATTATTTCTGCGGTCACGGGTGCGGCATTTGGTGTGGTGTTGTGGTTGTTCGGTGTGCCGCTGGCGTTTGTGTTCGGGTTTCTGGCTTTCCTGCTGAATTTCATTCCCAACATTGGGCCGTTGATCAGTACGATTATCCCGGTGCCGTTCCTGATGCTCAACCCCTTGATGTCACCGACCTCCGCCATCATCTGTTTTGTCCTGATCGCGTTGATTCATTTTGTCAGCGGAAACGTCATTGAGACCCGGATCATGGGGAAGTCATTTGATGTCAGCCCGGTCGTGCTGTTATTAGCCTTGATGTTTTTCGGGCTGGTCTGGGGAATCATCGGCATGTTTCTCGCCACACCGATTGTTTCCATTCTCAAAATCATTTTGCAGCAGCACGAAGCCACCCGCCCGCTCGCCGAGTTGTTCGCCGGCCGCTGGGTACGACCGGAAGCAAGTCCTGAAACGTAGCCCGGTATTTGCTCCGTACCGACTGCGAGCGAGCATTACTTGTAACCAAAGGCCTCGACAAAGGGCTGTAAAATATCGGCGTAAGGTTCCAGCCATTTCGCATAATTTCGCCAACGTCCGATCGAAGTGGTATAGACCGGTTTGGTGACTGCTTCGTAGGTCGGTGAGTGTACATGTTTTTCTTTGGCACGTTGGTGATACGACAGCACGGTGTCGTCCCATGGCAATTCCAGGAAACTAAGTATCTGTTTGGCCTGATGTTGCATGTCGGTTACCATGTCTTCATAACGCACTTCGATCCAGGGATTCTTGAGCATCTCACGAATTTTGAGCCAATTGCGCATCGTAACCGCGTACTCCTTGGCCGTATCTTCGAGCTGCAGGTAGTGGACGCTAACCGGGTTGAGCGGCAATCGTTGCATAAAGCAGCTGATCACGACGTCCCGAGGATCGCGGAGGGCAAATACGATTTTCATTTCTGGAAATACGCGACCGATCATTGGCAATAATCCCGTCATGGCAGGATTCTTGTCCAGTAAAATCCGGTTGCCTATCGATTCCCGCAGTGCACCCTCCATAGACGTACCATAATCGTGCCGCACTTTCTTAATTTCTTCGGTCGTAATTTTATCGAGCGCCTGAACGGCGTTCGTCGTACGTGGCTTTCCACGAAACAGGGGCACGTAAACCATTTGCGTCAGAATCTGCAGTTCATCGGCGCTGATCAGCCCTTGATGGCTGTCAATCACCTGCTCGAGAAGCGTCGTCCCACTACGGGGGTGGCTCGTCAACAATGCCAAACCGTTGCCGATCGGTTTGAATTCCTTGCCCTGAGTGCTCCAGCGTTGGAAATGTTCAGCGGTGATCGCGCCGAAAGTTGACTCCACGGTCTTGGAAATGGATGCGGCGTCACGTCGTGCGCCAGCCGCGGCGAGATCCAGAATCCTCTTTGCGCATCAAAGCTTCGAACGCTTCGTCGAAGCGACCGGCCTGGTCATGTAACGCAGCGAGTTGGTACCACGCGTCACCGACAACTCCCGCGGACGCTTGCCCGCCTTCGATCAATTGTCGCAGCCGTACCTGGGCTGCGTCCGGATTGCCAGCTCTTCGATCCAGGATCGCCAACTGGTAACTCACCCGAAACCACTGTGGCGCCAGTTCATACGCTTCCTCCGCGCAGCGACGGGCTGCTTCCAGATCGTGGAGCCGCTCATGCATTTTGGCCAACTCGAACAAGGTTTGCGGTTTGTCATTCGAGTGGGGTTCTAGTTTCAAAGCGCGTTGATAACAGGCAATTGCGCGATCAAACTGTTGCAGCCTGACGTAAGATCGCCCCAACATTCGCTGCAAATGTGCATCATTGGGGTGCAGGTCGCATGCTCGATTTACCAGCTTTTCCGCTTCGGCATAACGATATCTCAAGCCATAGGCCCGGGCGACGTCCACCAGTAGCACGGCGTTGGTTGGATCCCGCTCAAGCGCCTGCTCGTAATAGCGGATTGCTTCGTCGAAGCGATGAGCATCCCACGCCAGTTGGGCCCGATCAATGTTGATGTCGGGTTGATGCCGCGGTGCAACTCGACCGCCCTTGGCGGTCTGATTCACCGGTTTCTGGGCACGATGGGCCAGCGTCCTGAGACGTCGGTCGGCACCAGGCGGTTTGCGACGGCCCGGCTTTTTCTTGTTTGGTTTGTGCGCCAACTTGAGCGTTCATGCCTTTCTGATTCCCGGTTGCGGTCCGTCCACCGGGGCCAAAAATGTGGATCGAGATGATGTGGCGGGACGTCGCCAATTATATAAAAACAGGCCGGATTTCCGCCAATACTTAATTGGATTTTCACAAAAAGTTGGCAAAATAGGCAGGGTGCCACATTAAATTCAACCCATCCAAGAGGAGCGACAAGAAATGAAAATCTGCAACTTGAAAATTCGAATCGCGAGGAAAGCAGCCGCGTTCGTAATAGCCGCTTGCGGTTTCTTGAGTACATCGTTTGTTTACTCGTTCGAAGATATTGCTTTGGGCGATCCCAGTTTCGAGGCCTATGTTGTTCCCGCTCCGTGGGCTACGCATACTCCGACGAGTATCGCCCAACCAGCGCCTGGATCGATGATCCTGACGGCGCGACGGGTGGCTACTACGGCGAAGATGATGGGGCTAGCAATTGGCTTTATAACGCTGCCTATGCATCAGGTTTTCGTCCGACTCCCCGGACCGGGCGACCAGGCCATGCACGGGATCGGCTACTACAACGGACAGGAAGCGGCAGACGCCGTGTTTGAAGCGAACAAGACATACACGTTTTCCGTCTGGGCCCAGGGTGACGATGACGCGGACGGTTCTTCAAGTCGCGTCTGGTTGTACATCTATGACGGCGCGAACCCGTTTACCGAAGCCAGTTCGCTCAACTTCGCGCGTTACGCTCCTGACACCGGCGACTTTGTGAATCGCGATCCTGCCTGGACAGACGCTCAAAGCATGGCGGGTTGGACTCAGATTAGTATTAGCCACACCGTGTTGCCGGGAGCACCGGAGATTGGACATCCGATTGGTGTCGCGTTCTGGGTGGCGGGGGATGGTGCCGTGGATGACGCATCGCTAACCGCTACCGTTGAGGGCGTTGTCACGGTCGCTCCAGATTCGGTAACGCCAACGCGGGGAATCAACGTCGGCGGTGACGTTGCCAGTCTCGCGGAAAGTGACAATGTGGACTACTCGATGCAACGCAGCGTCAACAGATACTCAATCGCGCACGGAATTTGTGGTCCAGGGCGTCAGCCCCACCGCGACCCCCTTGAGTTTTGAATTTACCCTGGAGGGATCCGTTTTTGCGCGTTCGAACGTAGTTCAGTCGATTGAGCTGTTTAACTATTCGTCAGGCCAATGGGACTTGGTCGATTCGTCGAACGCGGCCCGCTCTCCGGCACCCGACTCGGTTGTCACCGTCGCGGCAACCGGTGATTTGCGCCGTTACGTGGAAGCCGGCACCCTGAAAATCGAAACCCGGATCCGGTTTCAATCCGACAATCCGCGGCAGAGATTCGCTTCGAATACAGATCAAGCAGTTTGGTCGATTGATTAAGCCCCGTTGCCAAGAATGAAAAGGATGCTCGGCACCACGCCGAGCATTTTTCTTGTGATTGCGATCGTGTCGCGCGCATTTGTTGAAGGCTGGAATCCAAGCCACAAGCCGACCGACCTGCGTTCGGCCGAGCAGTTCGCCACAGGAGTCAACTCACGTTTCCCAGAGTTCGACTATACAGAAAACGAATACGTCGATCCGGAGGAAATTACGCGAGCTGTTTTTAAGGTGCTGGCCAATTACATTACGCCAGGCGAAATCGAGGATGTGGTGGCATGTTTGCCCAAGGGACTTAAAGAACTGTGGAGTTAGAAGCCGGTGCAATTAACGCCAGACTTCTCATGCTCGCGACCGACTTCGATGGTTAGTCATTTTCGACAACTTTCCAACCTTGATTAACCATCCTCGCGTTGATCAGGGTTTTCCCTTGCGCGATTTCGGCAGCCTCGCGACTGGCGAAATTCCCAGAAACTCAACCCTTTTTCGAATCGACGCATCA
>CAVONL010000013.1:0-355933 GCA_963697295.1 uncultured Planctomycetaceae bacterium
AACGACCCATTTTCGAATCGCCAATCTGGCTCAACGCGGCACCTTCCTGGCGGTCCGTCGACCATCGCAATGGGTCTGGTTTGAAAGCGTCGAAGAATTGTCCTAGACTGCCTTGGATGCAGCATCTTGGAAAGGAGCGGACGCGTGCCTCAAACACTGGCGCACTATCAGCTGGAAGAGCTCATAGGCGAAGGCGGTATGGGTCAAGTATATCGCGCCACGGATTTGGCTTGGCCGCCTGTGTGCCGTCAAACTTCTGCCGCCCGAATTTCCCGGTCACATGCGCGACCGTTTATTGCATGAAGCCCGCACGGCAGCTCGCTTGCAGCATCCAGGGATTGCGACCTTTTTTGAAGCCGGCGAGGCAGACGGACAAGCCTACATTTCCATGGAACTTGTCGAGGGAACGACGTTGCGCTGTCGACTGCAACAGGGCCCGTTGCCGCTGGACGTAGCGTTGTCGCAAACCGCCTGCTTGCTGGGTGGATTGGGTCATGCGCACGCAGTGGGAATTCTGCACCGCGATATCAAGCCGGAAAATATCATGCTCGTCGGGGAACGGGCAGTCAAGTTGCTGGATTTTGGTTTGGCCAAGGAATTCGTTCAACAACCGACTGACGACCGCACGATTACGTTGCTGACCGAACAGGGAGCGGTGGTTGGCACAATTGGATATATGTCTCCTGAGCAATTACGGGGTGAGAAGCTTGACGAACGCTCGGATCTGTTTTCAGTTGGGGCCGTGCTTTATGAATCGATCTCGGGCAAACCAGCGTTTCCCGGGAAGACACCGATGGAACGAATTGCCAACATCCTGGCGAGAGCTCTCGATCCGTTGACTGGCTCTGGTGCGATGTCGCAAATCAACAGCGTGTTGCAAAAATCACTGGCCAAGGATCGCCGACAACGCTATTCGTCAGTGGGCGAATTCATGACCGACTTGACTCGATTGGCGTCCGGGGAATTAAAAGTGAAGTTGCCCAATTCCGTGGTTGTCATGGATTTTGACAACATCTCGGGCAACCCGGATGATCAGTGGATTGGCACTGGAGTTGCCGAGAGTATTTCGGCTGATTTGTCGGGTACGGAAGGGATTGACGTAACGCCACGCGCCAAATTGTCCCGCTTACTCGCCGAAAATTCCGAGGTTGGCTTGGCAGCTGACCGGCAAAACATCGGTCTGTCGTTGGGCTGCCGCTGGATGGTCACCGGCGGGTTCCAGAAAATGGGCGAAGCGTTGCGGTTTACCATTCAACTCAATGAATTGTTGACTGATACTGATGTGCTGACCGAAAAAGTCGATGGTTCGGCGGACGCTATCTTCGACATGCAGGATCGCCTGGCCGAATTGATCAAAAAACGACTTGGGGGATCTGCCGACTCGCCGGCGGAAGTCGAATCTCACGCGCCGGCAACCCGTGTTCGGCCCATGTTCTCCGCGTACGAGTTTTATGTCAAGGGACGGGAGGTGTGGAAGCGCAGCGGCAAAAGCGATCTCGTTGAGGCTCAACATTTGTTTGAAAAGGCTGTCGCAGCAGACCCCGATTACGCGTTAGCCTATGCTGGACTGGCGACCGTTCACGCTTTGCAGTTTACCTATACGACGGACCACGAATTGATACCACTGACGAAAAAATTTGCCCGACGGGCGCTTGAGCTGGACCCGAACCTGGGTGAGGCTCACGTTTGGCTCGGTTACGCCTATATTAACGAGTACGACATCCAACATGGATTTCAACATCAGCTGCGGGCCATCGAGCTGGATTCGACAACAGTGATGGCTCACTACTTTGCCGGCGGTTGTTTAATCGCAACGAATTCGCGTTCACAAGCCGAAGAATTGTTTGGGCAAATGCACCCCGAAGATGTGGTGGACGACCCTCATCGCTGGCGTTTTGAACAGGCAGTCAACCGTTATCGAGACTCTTTCCGCTTACAGCCCAACTACGTTTGGAGCTGGTTGGGAGCGGGAATTGCGCACCTGGCACTAGACCAATTGGATGAGGCGGAAATTTGTTTGCGGCGTGCGACGGATATTGAGCGCAGCGAACCACAATTGCCGGGTATCGAGGGTTATTTATGCGAGGTGTTGCGACGTGCCGAAAGGCTTGATGAGGCCCGCCAGTGTGGGTTGGCAGGAATTGCGACCATTGAAGCATCCGACGCCATGTATCGCGACACGATGCGAGCCGTCTTTCTAAGTAGTCTTGGCCGAGCAGCGTTGCAACAGGGCGACACCATGGCGGCCAGCGTGGCGTTCAACCAGGCAGTGCAACATTTGCGGGGAAGAAATCGGGCTCGCGGTGGCGGGCATCCTTTTGTTCAGGCACTCGCCGGATTGGCACAGTCCAACGGTGATGTCGCGGCCCTGGACGAAGCGCTTCAGATCTGGCGTAATTCCGGACCATGGAGCTTTCATTTTCTTTATCTGTGTACTGCGGACATCACACTTTGTGCACTAACGCGCGCGGCGTTGGCGGTCGGCAAAACAGAGTTGGCTAGGCAACTGCAGCAGGAATCCATCGATTACGGGTCGCTGGAAGCCACACGAATCAAAATCGATTGATTCAGACGGCGGCGCGGAATTGATTTTCGGTTTTCACCCCGCGTGCTTGTCTGGCCACGTGGGGATCAGATTCAGCAGCGCTTTCGCTCAACGCCCAAACCGCCAACCTTGGTTCGTTTTCGCCAAACCCGTCAATGCTGGGCAATATCAAGACAGCAGAAAAGGAACCTTTTGCGAACGCCAAAACTGTGACCTCCTGATTCACTTGCATCTGAAGCTGACCCCAGCGGCAATCGGGTTCTTGCATGCCGATTTAACGAGTTGCCGATAAAATTCAACGCAGCTACCCATAAAACTCACTATCATGTATTACCAAGACCTTTTGGTCTGATACACACATTAGTTATCTGGCCCGACCATTGTCTCATCAATTAGATGCAAAGAACTTGAAAAAGAATCACTCATGGTTTCGATTTAGACTGCGGACCTTTCTCGTGGTCATTACGATTGTAATCGTCTGGTTGGGCTGGTATTCCTACCGGGCTGATTGTCAACGCGAGGCGGTTCGATGGGTAAAAGAACATGGCGGCGAAGTCTATTACGACTTTGAATTGGATCAAAACCAAGTCTACATACCAAACAGTCAGCCCACAGTTCCGTCGTGGCTTATGGCAGTCCTGGACAAAAATTACTTTTCAACGGTTGTTGCAGTCAGTTTCAACGAATGCGAATCGCAGGAAGATTTGTCGCCGCTAAGGGATCTATCGAATCTGGAATCGTTGGTTCTTAATGGCACGCAAGTCCGGGATTTAACACCGATAGCTCATCTGACACGCCTCAAGAAACTGTGGCTGACGAATTCTCAAGTCATTGACTTGGCTCCATTGGACGACCTGAAAACTCTGGAACACCTATCTCTTAATGACACTCGGGTCAAGGACCTTCGTCCTTTGCAACGACTACGAAATCTTCAGACGCTGGCATTTTCGAACACTGACGTTTCCGACCTAGATCCGCTCGCGGGATTGGTGAGTCTTAAAATCTTGGATCTTGACAACACCCGCGTTAACAACATTGCCCCACTTTCCGGTTTGGCGAGCCTCCTTGAATTGGATATTCACAACACCGATGTGGATGATTTAGAACCATTAGCAAACGCAAAAAACCTTCAATGGTTGTCAATTGAAAAAACCCACGTTGACGATTTGACGCCAATCACTGAATTGATCAGATTGAAAACACTTAAACTTGCTGGGATTTCAATCCGCGACGAAGCAATTTCAATTCAAGAACAATCCATGCCGAATTGTAAGTTCGTCCGCAATTGAAGGGCCAGATAACAATTGAGCGTTTGACTTCGCGGCGTGGTGAGTTTTGAGATTGAAGTGGTGGTTGGGCACGATTCCGTTGGTAGTGTGAAGCGAGTTGCGGCGAGCCGAAGCTCAAACTCTTTGTTCAAGGAGCCCGCTTTAAGCCTCGGTGGAGGCTTTTTCTGTCTGTCGATCAATTATCCGCGCAGCGTTAGGAACTCGACGTGCGATTGGCTTTCGAGAATCGTGATTTGGGAAACGGAGTGACAGCCGGGTCTTGAAGGGTCATCCGGAATCGAGATAGGGCAACGGATGGTTGTAGAGCAGACGGCCGCTGCCGTCGGTGATCTCCACTAAACACATCGGGCTGCCGCACTGGGCGCAGCGGATCGGACGGGACCAGTCGTCAAACGCCACGATTTCCCTTGACGTTTTTACCTTGCCAAGCCCCCCCGAAAACTCGTCACGCAGGCGGGGTTTTTGCGGCCGCCAAGAATGGACCGATTTCCGAATAGCCAATCTTGCGTAACGCCCTAATCGCCGCCCTTGGTCGGCCCCGGTGAGTGCGGCGGAATCGGGTGGTTTTCCCCGCCCGGCCAAAACGAACGTATTTTGGTCAGCCCACGTATCGGTCGCGCCATTCCTCGTCTCATTTGGCCGTCCCGTTTTCACCATCCGTGTTGAACAACGACGTCGCGTTGGGCTGTCAACATTACCTCAGAAGAACGTGCTCTTATGCTCGTCTTTGTGGGTCAACCGCACACTAATTTTTGTCATCACGGATGGTATTTGATGAAGACGGGTCGGTGTCCCCAGTCTGCCAAGCTCTTGGTCCAAAATTTGCACGACACTTCAGACTACGACGAATCGGACCCGTGGCGTAATCCGAGCGAGAAATCTGATCGACACGACGAAGGGAAAACAGATCGCCACACTCTGGCCCGATGATGGTGTTTCGGATAAATCGGTTCAGCACTTCAGTAGCAATCAGGGACGATTGCCACAACGACATCTTTGAGATCCCGAATCCAATCAGCAAGCGGCTCTGCCGACTTCGCAGTTGACAACTTAACGAACACTTTAAACCGAAAGTAAAGGTAGTAATCATGACGTCTTTCAAAACACTGCTTCGCGCTCCGATTTTTGCAGCGCTTATTTCGGCCTTGATCGGGGTGGCTTGCGGGCAGGTCCCTTTCACCTACCAGGGCCAGCTACAGGAAAACGGCGTTCCGGCCAACGGCGTGTTCGACATTGAATTTAGGTTGTGGGACGCTGCGATCGGCGGCAATCAGATTGGCAATGAATTTGAAAACGACGAATTGCCAGTTGTAAATGGCCAGTTTACCGTCGAGCTCGACTTCGGCTACGTTTTCAACGGCGACGAACGCTGGCTGCAGATCGCCGTCAACGGTGTGGTACTGAGCCCCCGCCAGGAAATCACCGCGATACCTTACGCGAGTTACGCACAGTCGGCTGGCAGCATACCCGGTGGGCTCTTTGGCGATTCCTGGAGTGGCTCGTCGGCAGCATGTGGCCTCTCGATCACCAACACCAGCACCGCTACCGGCGCGAAGGCGCTCTGCGGCCATGCGTCCGGCGACTCCGGCAGGACATATGGCGTCCGCGGTGAGAGCGCCAGCACCGCCGGCACGGGCGTTTACGGCCATGCTACGTCCACTAGCGACATCTGCCACTGGTGTTGGTGTTTACGCCAAGAGTGACGCCGGCACGGGCACGGGCGTTGTCGGTACCTCACCTTACATCGGTGTTTACGGACGGGGGTTTGTCGCTGGATTGTTCGAAGGGAACGTAGCCATCACGGAGCATCTTTATGTGGACGGCGGAAAAAGGTTTTGTTCATGAACACCCGCACGACCCAACCAAGGAGTTGGTCTATGTTTGCCTTGAAGGCGGTGAGGCGGGCACCTACATTCGCGGCAGCGCGAAACTGCACAATGGCGAGGCCCGTGTGGAGCTGCCCGAGCACTTTGCCCTCGTCACGAACGCCGAGGGCGTGACTGCCATCCTCACGCCGGTGGGAAGCTACCTCCAGCTCTACATCGCCGAGCAGGCCGCCGACCATCTGCTCGTGCGCGAGGCGTCCGGCAAGAACGGTCAATTCAACTACCTTGTGCAAGGCATTCGCAAGGGATTTGAAGACCATCAGGTCATCCGCGATCGAAGGGCGCGTCCCGAGATACCCGAACCACCCTCTTCGTCCAACGCGCCAACCCAAGCGGGAGAGGACGGTGCAAACGAATGACTCGCGAAGGATGCCGCAGGCGTTACTTCATACTCGCTCAGGCCCACAGGGCACGTCTACAGAAAGCCAATGGCGGTGACTATTGGCTTGCTAAGTTTATTTCCCCTGGTTGTGTTTTCAATGTCTGGGATGTTTGGCCCGGATACATATACATGGCTGAACATTTTGAATGCCGTTGTCACGCTTGTTACTTTAGGTTTGCTCGCCTTCTACCTTTGGCTTCTTTACAACAATAGCATCTGAAAGAACCGGTGGCCGTGGTTTGTTCTCGCTGGAGGTGCCCCCGGGGAGAACGGGACCAGCCGTCAAACGGCACGATTACCCTTAACGTTTTTACCTTTGCCAGCCCACACCTAAAACTTGTCACGCAGGCGGGGATTTTGCGGCCGCCAAGAATGGACCGATTGATGGATTCGAATTTGGCTCAGTGCCGAAATCACCGCCCTTGGTCGGTCCCGGAGAGTAAGGCCGAAACGGGTGGCTTTTCGATCCGCGGCGAAACGAACTTTTTTTGGCCTCAAACCGCTGAACGCGTTTGCGATTCTAGGGCCAGCTTGTAGACCGGTATCCATGAAAGCGGCAAAAGTAGGGTTTCACTTTTTGCAAACCTACGGTCGACAAGCAAACAGGACCCGGATTAACGGGAATATTTGTTTCTCGCGTGAAAGTTCGTCACACGACTTCCGTACCGGCGGGTGATGCCAGGCGGACATACATCTCCGCGCTTGCCAGTGTCTTGTGAATACTGACCACGCCGGGAATCTTCGCGAGATGGCTGCGATTGATCGCGCTTGCTACTTCCTCGTTTACGCCCGCCAGAACGACCAACACACCCGCGTGATGCAGCTTCAAAACTGACGACTCCAGGGCGACCAATCCCGTTATGTCAATCATCGGCACGCCACCAAGGTACAAGATTACCGCCCGAGCCCCGCGGCTGTACTGAGCCATCTGGCCGGCCGCTTTTTCCGCCGCGCCAAAGAAAAGCGGACCGGCAATTTCATAAAGCCGCACATCAGCCGGCAATTCCGCGATCAACTGCGGATGTTGTCCTTGCACCAATCGCACGTAAGACAACTCGGCCATGCGCCGCATGAACAATAGGGCCGCCAACACGACACCAACGGTAACGCTGACGACCATATCGAAGACGACCGTCAACGTGAAGCAAGTCAACAGCACAACCGTGTCACTGCGGCTCGCCACGCGGACAATTCGGACAAAGTGGCCCACTTCACTCATTCGCCAGGCCACGATCATCAACAGCGCTGCCAGCGACGCCATCGGCAGGAATCCCAACAGCGGAGCCAGGGCCAGCATGGCCGCCAAAACAAAGGCCGCGTGCACGATCGCGGCAACCGGCGAGCGACTGCCAGCGCGAATGCCGGTCGCCGTTCGGGCGATCGCTGCGGTGGCGGCAATTCCGCCAAAGAATGGCGCAACGATGTTGCCAATCCCCTGCGCAATCAATTCGGCATCCGGATCGTGCTTGTATCCCGTCATCCCATCGGCCACGACGGCACACATCAACGATTCAATCGCCCCCAACACAGAAATGGCTAATGCCGGTACTGCCAATGCCCGCAGCAATTCCAGCGAGATCCTGACCGGTTGGCCGTCCGGGCCGGGTTGTGCCCAGGGCCAACACGGCAGCGGCGGAATTTGCGGAATTCCGGCCATTTCCACGCCGTCCATCGAATAGGAAAACCGATCGTTGATCGTGATGACATCGAATTCCGGAAAAGCGAAGTGCAATGACCAGGCCGACACTCCGGCGATTGTCAGCGCGACCAGCGGAGCGGGAATGCGATCGTCGAGGCGCGGCCATCCCAGCAAAATGGAGAGCGTGCCCAATCCGATTGCCAAGTCGGACCATCGGACCGTCGGCAGCGCAACCGCTAGTGCGTAAATGCGTTCAAGGAAATGACCCGGCATTTGCGGGACGCTCAATCCCAACAGATCTCTGACCTGAAGCGTCGCGATAACCACCGCGATACCACTGGTGAATCCGGTCGTCACAGGATGCGGCACGAATTGGATCAACTTGCCCAGGCGAGCGACTCCCATGAGGATCAGCATCATGCCCGCCATCACGGAAGCGATCAACAAACCGCTCAAACCGAATTTTGCCGTGATCGGAGCAAGGATGACGACAAACGCGGCAGTCGGGCCGGAAACCGACACACGCGAACCGCCCAGCAAAGCAATCAGGCTGCCAGCAATAATTGCGGTAAAGAGCCCATGTTGTGGGGGCACGCCGCTGAGCAATCGCTAGTGCCATTGATAGAGGCAGGGCCACGACCCCGACGACGATGCCTGCTCCGACATCCGATTTCCAGTCCGTACGGCGGTATCCGTCGCGAAATGCCTCGCGCAAGGCACTGCAAACTTGAAATTCGTTCGGCGTTCTTGATTTCATCGTGGCCCATCCAAACAAGGAGATTCATGACGGCTCGCTTCGGCGTGTCCAATCGCAAATGGCTCAGAATGTATCTGTTGGTGTTCCTTCGGAACAAGCCGAAGTTCCATCAAGTGATACTATCAATCGTTTTGTCGGCTTTGATTGCGAAAACGAACGTTGATCCTGGACTCCATCCGTTGCCTCACAAACCAATCGCCATTGGCCAAGCCATCGGTTTTCATGGTCGGCATGATCGAAGTAACTCACATTCGGAACAAGATCGAACAAGACGATCCACCAATTTTGATAGATTGTCACCACTTGTCTGGTATTTAAACGAAACTTTCAAACGCCCCCTTGGATGATTTTTTCATCTTCCTGGAAAAGGGCACCTTCCAATACCCGGAGTTTTATGGCCAGCCACCGCAGATGGGATTGAACTATGATGCGAGGCGCGAACCGCTGGAATCGGATGCCGCCGCACCTGACCACCGGCGCGTTGAACATCGGTGATTTAAATGACTATTTGGTGCCACTTCGCCACCCTACTCAACGCACGTCAGCCGACCTAGTAAATGGAAAGTGCCAAGTCTTTTCAGCTATCTTGAAAGGATAGAACATCACACTTTTGCGGCCCATCCAACCGGCGGTCGAGTTATTGTGAAGCAGAGGCCACCCGACAGCAAACAAGATGCCGTGGGCCGCTTTTCTGTTTCTTGCCAACGGTTTCGCATTGCCCGTGTTCTGGTATATCTACATTTGGAAACCTGCGATGCACGGCCGGCGGGAGCTTCGAACTCGATGGGACGATCGGCCAGCATGATGCCTTATTCCTTGATGTTTATAGCACTGCTGGTTTCAGCTAGTGATCGGCAATCATGATACGTTTCCATAAGCTGGCAAAAGGGTATAGTACGCCCGGCAGGATTCGAACCTGCAACCCTCGGTTCCGAAGACCGATGCTCTATCCAATTGAGCCACGGGCGCATCTGTACCGCTGGGGATCGCATCCTGCGAATGCAATTTCTGCGCCAGCCCCCGTCAAAACCAAAGAATATAGACTTTTTGGTTTATTTCAACAGCACCACTTTGAATTTGACCCGATTTGTGCCCGTCGACCAGCCGGATCTTCGCGTTCACGTAATCGGACCAGCTTGCCTGGCCAACAGGCTTCGCCAAGATGTCCGTACAATTTCCCGGAAAAATGTCTGGTTTTTCGACTCCAGATAAAACCGCTACCACCGTTGTGTTAGACTGTATAGTGAGAGTGGACGGGATTTCAAGGTTATCTTTGAGGCAAATCCCTGATCGCCCATTGAATTTTGGGAGGGCGGCGGTTGTATTGACAATCGTACGAGGCTCAGCTGCATGACAATTACCTTAAGAGTGCTCGACGGTGCCGACCGAGGACAGGTCTTCTCGATCGAATCTGCCCCCATCACCATCGGACGCGAAGAAGGCAATTCGATTCAACTGAACGATGAACGAATCAGCCGATTTCATGTCAAGATCCAGCAAGACCACGACGATCTCGTTTTGACCGATTTGGAAAGCACCAACGGCACCAAGGTCAACGGCGAGGAAGTTCAGTTGCGGATCCTGCGACATGGTGACATGGTGACGCTCGGACGCAGCACCTTGATTTTTGGTACCCGTTCCGAAATCAACCAACGATTTGGCCGGCTCGGCACTGCGGAAGTCGTTGAAAAGCCATCGGACGTTGCCAACAGCGTTTCCAAGGAAATCGTGGCAGTCAAACCCAACTGGAAAGAAAATCCCAATTATCAACTGGCGCTGTTGGATCTCGACCCGCCCGGACTTCCCGAACGACTCTCTCCGGGGCAAGCTGCTCAATTGTCGGAGGTGCTGGAATTTTTGCACATGCACATGCGCCGTATTGTAAGCGAGGTTGAATTTACCAATCGTAATACGACGGTCGAAATCTCCTGCGAACAGTGGCAAAAATTTCTCGACCTGCAATCCCGCTTGGCAGAATATCTGCGCAGCGTCGGAACTCCCCATTAGTTGGCAACGGTCATCGGGAAGATCAGCCGGGTTTCGCTGTGGGTGAGTAATCGAAAAGCCCTCCCCGGTCTTTTCTCTGTGGATGATTCTGAAACTCCAGTTATCGTAATCCTGAAAAGTTCGTTTTTGTTCTGCTTTCGTTGGAGATTGTTGTGGTATTCATCTCGTCCCGGATCCGATTGGCTGCCTTGGCCGTGTGCGCATTGGGCTTGATTTCCTGCGGCCCGTGGGTGGGACTGACTGCTGCCCAAGGCCCGGAAATATTTGCCGCGATCAACACGAATGATTTCGAGCAGGTCAGAGCGATAGTCGCGGCCGATAAAAGCGCTTTGAGCCAAACTTCCAAGGGGCTCCTGCCGCTGCACTTCGCGATTAACTTGCGAAAAACAGACATGATCAAACTGTTGCTGGAGTTGGGCGCCGACATTAATGGCATGGCTGAAAATGGCCAGACGCCGCTGCATTTTGCCTTGGCCCGCCGCAATGACGGTGCTGCCGCCCAGTTGATCGAAGCGGGTGCCGATGTGAATCAACCCGATTCGCAAAGGAACCACTCCGCTGATGTACGCCATGATGTACCGGCGAGATTCAAAAATGGTGAAACGACTTGTCGAAGCGGGAGCCGATTTGTCAATCAAGAACAGCACGGGATATGTCGGCTCTGCAAATGGCTTGTAGTTATCGGCGGCCCGACCTGATCATCTACTTGCTGGACAAGGGTGCGGATCCCAACGTGAAAGACAGCATGGGTGCCACTCCATTTCTAACCGTCTGCGCATCAGGGATGACCGAAGCCGTCCAACGAATGCTGGATTTGGGAGTCGATCCTGTACAGTTTAACCGACATCAACAGTCCACGTTGCATTTGGCGAGTAAATCGGGATCGTCGGAAACGATGATTCTGCTGTTACCCCATTACAACGACGTAAATTTGCTTGACCAATTCGGAGTTGCCCCGTTGTCCTACGCGGTATGGTCCAATCAGGAAAGCGTCGTCCGCCTGTTGATCGACCATGGCGCGAAAGCGGATTTCGATTCACCATTACCTGGTTTGCAATTGCCTCTGCTCCATGCCAGCTCCCTTGGCAGTCACCAAGTTGTGGCGACGTTACTCGGCTGCGGCGCAAATCCGGATGTTCAAGACGCGGTAACAGGCAGACACCGCGTTACATTTGGCCGCCTTTGCCAATGGAGCCGGGCTCAGTTCAGGTGCCGACCGTTCGTTTACCACGAATTTTCTCGAGACCATCGATCTTCTGCTGAAGGCCAAGGCGGATGCCAACCTCAAGAACAATAACGATCAGACACCGCTGGCGGTCGCGGCGTCCAGCGGGTTTTACGAGGCAGTCGACGCGCTGGCCGAGCAGAGCGAGGTGCTGGATGTGGCGATCGGTGCGGACAAATCTGCTGCATTGGGCTAGCCGACATGGAATGTCGAGTACGGCGACTCGCGCACTCGATTCCGGTATCGATGTGAATTCCCTGAACGGCAAGCAGCAAACCGCTCTCCTTCTCGCAGCCCAACACGGAGAGCTCGCCGTAGTTGACCTGCTGCTTGCCAAGGATGCTGACGTCAACTTGCTCGATCAGTTTGGCCAGTCGCCGCTGATGGTCGCCTGCGACGGCGGACACGTAGAAGTCGTCAACCGTTTGTTGCAGCAGGGTTGCGATGTAAATCAGGTTGACGCAAGTGGGCGGACGGCCTTGCATTACGCGGCCTGGAACGGAGTTACCGAAATCGTAACGGCGCTGCTGGCAGCCGGTGCAAAACCAGATCTTGCCACGCCGACGGGCAATACGCCGCTGCACGCTGCCGCCTGGCAAGGCCACGCGGCGGTGATTGGCCTGTTGGCGATCGGCCGGCGCAAACGTCGACGCGACGGATTCTGATGGGTGGACTCCCCTGCAAAAGGCTGCCTATCGTGGCAACACCGATGCGGTCCAGGAACTGTTGAAACAAAAAGCAAATCGGGATCACAAAAATCTGTCCGGGATGACCGCGGAGGACTTGGCCAATACGCAACAACATGCGGCAGTGGTCGAGCTGTTGAAGCAATAGCACAGAGTTCATTCGAATTCGATGCAAACTTCCTGAAAGTCTTTCGAGTCGCGGGCACGATTGGCATTTTGACGCACGCTTCGTCGGGCGTGCTCAACGGAATTTGGTTCAAGAAACGGCTGATCACGGACATCATCGACGGGATTGCGTTTGGGTTGATCGTGGGGTTGATATTTGCGTCATTGTGGCCGTCGCGTTAGCTGGACGGCGCCAAATTCTTCCAAAGACAAGCTCGAAGCGCATGTTTTCAGGTTGGCGCTGCCCAAACAAGTTGGGTACGAGATCGCAGTTAGCGGGTCGCCCAATCGACCAACAGCTGAAATTGTTTCGCAAAGTCGTTTTCCTTGACACCCAGCGGCGATTTGAAAAAGCTACTCAGGTAAGTCAACAATCCGGTTTCACCCTGGCGAGCTGCCAACTCGGTAAATCGAAACAAGTCCAGCACCAGCGGCGCGGCGAGGATCGAATCACAGCCTTGCCAGGTAAACGTCATGACCATGGGCGTTCCCAGGAATCCGCGAAAGTGGATATGGTCCCAAGCCGTTTTCCAGTCGCCCAGACTTTTGATGTATTCGATGCTGATGTGCGTTTGCGGCTGATAGCCGAGAATCTCGCCCAGCAGTTTGTCTTTGCTGGCCATCTTGGTTTCTTTGTTACGCGGATCGTCCAGAATCTGCCCGTCCATGTTGCCGAAAATGTTGTGCCCCACCCAGCTCATGATGTTGAGGTTCCGGTTGGCAAAAGCGGGGGCCAATACGCTCTTCAAAAACGTCTCGCCTGTCTTCCCGTCGTGACCCATGTGACAGGTCCCGGTTTGAATCGCCAAGTCCCGGATCGCGGCCGGTCCGCTGCCGACCGAGGGTGTAAAGTTGATGAAAGGCAGGCCTCGTTGCAGGGCCGCGATGGCGTAAATTGAACTGGCTGGCAGGTGGCAATCAGGCGCCGCCAGCTGCGGTTCCAGCTCCGCCCAGGTCGCCGGCAATATGGATTGATCGAACGGCGGTTCGGTCGAAGCGAGATTGACCACGATGATCTGATCAAGCTGATTGGCTGTGCGGAACTCGTCGAGATCGGCTTGGATTGCGGCAACTGCGGCTTCGGGTGAGGCGTGTTGGCTGACAAATTTTTTGTCCGCGATACTTTCGATCGCCTGGCCCACGTTGAGGAGGACACCGGGTCGAACGTGGCGGTCAAATTCCTCCAAATGCGATTGGCAAGTAATGACCAGTTCCCGTGCGACCGCCCGACTGTTGTTCGCCAATTGCATGGCTTCGGTCAGGCAACCGGACTGACGGATTTCATGACCGCCCAGCACGATCTCGTTCCAGTCGACGAGGTCCAAATGTCGAAATTGTGGCAGAGCGCTGACCAGGCCCGAATGGTCAATTTTGTTTTCCCTGAGGGCAGCCAATCCGACAGCAACCGTCGTCGCGACGCCGCCATGGGCACCAATCATCCACAAACCGACGCGACGAGCCATAAAGATTTGAGAGCCAAAAGGGGAGATGGAATGGGCCAGAAACGTCGGGGACTACCTGAATTAAGCGACCTTGTTAACATAGTGGATTCTGCCCGCTGGGCAATGGCAAGCCATTTCGTGCGGCCGTTGCATGTCTTCAATATTTGATTTTCCCCCTACTTGGAATTGACTGGATGAGTCTCAATACGGTCGACAAATTGTTCCAATCGACGCCGCTAAATCCGCCGGATGCTATTTTTGGATTGATCGAGGAATTCAAGAAAGACCCGCGGAAAGACAAGGTAAATTTGTCCGTTGGCGTTTACCAGGATGAATCGGGCGCCACTCCGCTGATGAAGTGTGTCCGAAGTGCCGAAGGCATTTTGTTGCGGCAGGCGAAAGCCAAAGACTATCTGCCGATCGACGGGATTCCCAGTTACAACAGCCTGATTGGCAATCTGATTCTCGGTGATCAACTTTGTCCCGTCGGTGATGGACCCGTCCGCAGCACCTCCATTCACAGCGTGACGGCTCAAACGCCGGGCGGAACGGCGGCCCTGCGGATCGCGGGCGACCTGCTCAAACGAGTTTATCGCGTCGGCTCGCTGTGGATCAGCAATCCCACGTGGGCCAATCACAAACAGATCTTCGAGATGGCTGGCCTTAACCTCAAGACGTATGACTATCTCGACAACAACGGAACGGGACTCGACTTTGACAAGGTTCTGACCGGGCTGGAAATGGCTGAACCCAACGATGCCGTGTTGTTACACACCGTGTGCCATAATCCCACAGGTGTCGACTTTAACGCTGAACAATGGCAACAAATCAATCAGCTGCTCCGGGACAAATCACTGGTGCCGATTTTTGATTTTGCCTACCAGGGTTTTGGCGAAGGGATCGAACAGGACGCGGCCCCGATCCGCGAATACTGCCGCGCGGGCGGCGAAGGTTTCATTTGCAACTCGTTCTCAAAGAATTTTGGACTGTATGGTGAACGTGTCGGCGGGATCACGGCGTTCGCTTCGTCCGCCGATTCGGCTGCCGCGGTTCTCAGCCAAATCAAACTGCAAATTCGCACGATGTACTCAAACCCACCCCTGCATGGCGGCGCGATTGTCAGTACGGTGTTGGCCGACGATGCCATGCGATCGGACTGGGTCGGTGAACTGGCCGCGATGCGCGACCGAATCAAACAGCTGCGGTCACGATTCGTGGAAATTGTCAATGATATTACGCCCGATCAGGACTTTGAATACATCAATCACCAACGCGGCATGTTCAGCTACTCAGGATTGAATCGCGAGCAAGTCGAGAGATTGAAAACAGAGTTTGGCATTTACGCCCTCGCGACTGGCCGTGTCAACATTGCCGGGCTCAACGGCTCCAATATCGATCGCGTCTGTGAGGCGATCGCGGCAGTGGTGAAGAGTTGAGGGTTCGTAGTCGTGTCTGTCCCAGACATTCATGCTCACACTTATGAATACTGAATCAAAATCACGATCCATTAATTGGCGGAAATATATCTGGGTTGGGTTGGTGCTGTTGGTTGCCGGCTATACCTACGGCAGACCCACGCTTGAAAAGTGGACCGGGATGTCCGTCAAACCAGCTGACTCGGGTGAGACGCGTGTTGATCCAAAAAGTTCCTCCGAATTCAGGCTCACTGAAATTCGAAAAAACAGATTTGAATCACCCGCGGGCCTGGTTTACACCATGGGGCCAGGCGGTGAGCATCGCATTGATCACGTCCTGCGACATGGCAAAGACGCGCCCGAGCGACCGGTCCACAGCGTGTTTTCGGGCGATCGCGATACGATTTTATCGGTGATCGATGAGGGCTTTGAGTTGGTCCAAAGTCAGCCGCAGCGGGTCAAATCAGCGCGCGAGGGCAATCGCACCGAGTACACCATTGATATGCAAAAAAAGATTGGCTTCGAGGGTGGGCAAAAAGGAAAACGGCAGGGCTTTCCGCCGCTAAATCGATTGAAATTGGTTGTGCAAAACCAAACCGACGTTGTAACGGCGTATCCCTGTCGATAAGGGAATCGAATCGCGAAGTTCGTTTTTCGATTGTCGAACTCCTAGCGGTTGCCCCGAAATGGGACCTGACCTTGACGATTGCCGCCGGATGATTGGGTCCGCGCGGCTTGGACGGCAGCGGCACCGGCCTGGGAGGTGCCGGCCAGGAAATTGTCGATCTGGCTTTCAGTGCGTAATTTCTGGAATCGATCGGACATGGCGATTCTCATTTTCTTTTCCTTGATATCCCGGTAGAGTTCGTCCTTGACGGCATCAAAATCGGTGACGCGCGGAGTTGTTCTGCCTTGGCAATACATGATCACCCAATGTTCGCCGACCTGGACGACTTTTGAGATTTCCCCCGATTGCAGCCGAAACGCTTCTGCTTCCAGTTCGGGGCGTCCGCCGTGTTGCTGAATCGGAGGAACTTGCCCAAAGTTCGATTTGGAGGCTGGTTCGATCGAATACTGGTTGGCGAGTTTTCCGAAATATTCATGGTCGGGATTCGCCGTGGCCATTTGCCAGACTTTGAGTGCCTGGCGATGATCGTTGCAGAGGATCGCCAGAACTTCGACTCGTTCTCCAAAATTTGCGGCGAAGCCTTTTTGCATGTCCTCTTCGGTCACCTGGACGGTTTCAGCGACGAGTTTTTTTAGCGCGACCGACGGCCAGACTTCATCTTCGATATAGAAATCAATTTTTTCGGAGTCGTTTTGCGTCACAAACGATAGCCACTTTTCGACATCTACCGAGCCGTCGCCCTTGACGTATCCGAATCGCTCGGCGGCCAGCGAAATCTCCTCATTGATGTCGTTTTGATCAACCTGTTTCTTTTCCTGTTGAAGTGCCTGGACCAACAGGGTGCGATTAATTTCGGTATCCAGCATGCCTTTGCCAAATCGTGTAATGCATTCTTCGGCGACATACCGTTTTGTGATTTTTGAATTGTCTACGAGCGCCGCAATCCCTGGCATTTGTTGGCTAAGCTCGGGATTATTCATCACATTAGTCACCTTGACCGTGTTTTGCAGGTTTTTAAACAGCTGCGCTGCGGCATCGGCCAGTTTGTCATTGCTGATCTCTTCCACCAGGCGCTCGTGAGTCTGCAACAACTGGTCGGGCGACAATTGCTCGGCGGGAAACACTCGCTCGCATTTCAGAATAATGAACTTGTCTTCGAGTTGAAAAACTTCAGAGATTTGGCCGGGCTCAAGCGCGAATGCCACGTTTTCAAAATCTGGCAAACCGGAGTTTCGGCGAATCGGTGGCAACAGGCCGCGCACCGAGGCACTGTTGGGATCAACGGAAAAATCCTTTGCCAAACGGCCGAATTCTTCCGGTTTGGCCTTGGCTTGAGCCAGCAGTTGTTCAGCCTCCTGCTGGGTGTCGACAGCGATCTCGCGAACTTGGACCTTGGAACCAAATTCAAATTCCATTCGCTCATCGAGCTCTTCCTTGGAAACTCTGAGATCGGTCGACGCTAAACGGCGGAGTGCCAGCTCGTTCCAGATGATGTCGTTTTTGAGTCGGTCAACGGTGATGTCGCGTTCTGTGCAGATCAGATTGATGTAGCGTTCACCCGACATGCCAAATTTTTTGGCCCGATTCACGATTTCGTCGTTAACGTCTTTTTCAGTGATCGCAACACCGCGGCGTTGGCATTCGTTGAGGACAAGTTGTTTATTGACAATGCTCTCAAGCACGCTTTCGCCAAACCTGCGCAAACACTCCGTGGCGACCTGCTGACGCGTGACTTGTTGTCCGTTGACAACGGCCAGCACCTGAATCTGCCGCGGTTCTTGATCGTTTTGAGCAGGCTGTTGTTGTCCCAGGGCTTCAGGGGCCAAACACACGACGGCTAAACAGCTGATGATTGTCGCGAGTCGATAATTGATCGTCCGGTAATCGGTTTTCTTCACCATTGGTTTCTCCCTAAACCTGAGCACACGCAGGTGGCGGCTCGTTCGTTCCTTGATTGAACGGGGAGTATATGGAGACCGCGGGCCGCGGGTCAATACAAAGTCGTCGGTCCTGCGGCCGCGTCAGTCGCTAGCACAATGAGTGAAACGACGAGAACTTGGTGGTTTGCCGGCAAAACACAAAAAAAGTTCGCCCCGCAGAGAATGCCAGGCGAACTTGGTGTCAATCGTTTTCGGACGGCCAATCGTGCGCCCAACAGAACCTATTTCTCGTTCCAGAAGTTGTTTTCTTTGAGATCCTGGATTTTTTTGTTGACTGAATTGTCGTTAACAGTCGGTTTGTATTTGGGTTGGGCCATGACGGGCCGTTCAAACAGATTGTTCTCATCGAAATCGGCATTGTCCATGTTCCAGCCAGACACAGAATCATTCGTGTCCGGCTTAGGGGACTCAACATCCGGCTGATCGCTTGAATCGGCAGGAGGTTGCACGTTGGCTGGCGCTTGGGCTGGCTGAGTTTCAACTTCCAATTCGATCGCTTCACCCGGAATCGTGTTCCAGGGCGCCGTGGCAGGCTGCGAATAAAACGTGTTGTCGTTGCCGGGGCCGAACCCGGGCGTGCCGAAACCGCGCGTGTAGTACGTTGAGTTGTGGGCCGTCCAGGGATTGTAATAGTCTGGGTTCACTCCCGGGTTGCGCCAGTGGTTGCCGTTGCCCCACCCCAGTCCGGTAAACATCCCGGCTTTGCGAATAGGTCCCCGCTGGCCTCGGACTTGTGCGAAGCTCTCGGTGCTAAACGCAAAAATCAAAACCAATGTACAAATAAAAAACAGAACTCGCTTTAACGACATGGCCAACTCTTTTCAAAGGGATTCAGTCAACGTGACTCGAAATTCAATCGATTTATCGCCAACTTGACCGGTCGAGCTTAAAGTCAATTCGTGATCCGCCGTCAAAGTTCACTTGCCTGCCGATGGGGCTAACGCTGCGCAGGGATTGAACGGTCACGTAAAGTCGGCGGGTGATGTTTGACTGGCAAAGTGTGACGATTAGGCAACGCGGTGAGTGAGGTTTTTTTGAAAGATTGAGGCCGACCCGGTGGCTTGGATACGCACCAAATTTATCGGCCGCACCTCAAAAGGCCGGTGTAATTGGACCTTCGCTTCACAGTTAGGTCCTTGTCACAGTTTGTAAAGGAGACGCTTGATGAGTCCAAAAAAATCTCAACCGCAAACAAACGCAAGTTCGAATGGCCCGACAGCAGAGAGATGCGAAGGAACTTCGCAAAAACCGCCGAATGTCCGCACTCGCTTGCTACGGTGTGGCCGGAAGTTCTATTACGTCGTGGAAAAAATAAAATAGCCGCAGCGAGTCGGGGGACTAAAAAAGGCTGAGTCCGCGGACCCAGCCTTGTTCGTGAATTGTTGGACGGCCTGATTAGTCGATTGAGGTGGTTTCCCGGTCGGTCTGGCCATCAATTCGCGTTGTCAGGTCGTCATCGGTGTCAAACTCTGAATCCGGCCCAGCGCTACGCAGCGTTCCCCAGTCCGCGGCGTCAGCGTCAAATCGCAATGACTTACCCCAGGGATCTTCGTGCTTGATCATCAGCATATTGCAGTCGACCCAATTCGGAAGCTTCCCCTCGTGGGCGTCACGGTATTCGATGAGCTCTTCGGAAGCGACGCTCATCATCGCTTCCGTGGTCTCAACCTGTTGGGATACGACCTGCTGTTGATGATGCAGGTGTGCGACATGTTTTCGATGTTGGTCATGTGAGATTGAGCCGAGAACGATCGAATACGAACAGGCCCGTTCCCAGAACCGAGAAAATGGTTCCGGCCGCAGCCATTTTTCTTCCCGGTCCCTTCCGCAATCCAATCAGGCTGATCAACAGTGGAATTGGCGACAACAATCCGGCGGTGAGGAAACTGGCCAGGGACAACCAGAGGCCATGAAAACCCCACCAGTTGAATTGCCTGCGGGGGCGACGAGCGGGGACGTCAAATCCGATGTAAATGGGCCCGTATTGCTGTCGGTTTCTTTGACGATGTTCGAACGGGATATGAAATGCCATTTCCTGGCTCCTGTTGAATCTTTGACTTTTGATTGGCTCCGGGCCCTACCGGGGTTGCCCTTTTGTCCTTATTCGCGACGGGCAAATGGACCTTGGGAAGATTTTCAGGAATTTCGACAGAAAAAAATCCGGGTAGCAGCTGGCTACCCAGATTGTCAATTTTTCGGCCTGTCCGCGATCGTTTAGATGTTTTTGGGATGTTTTCCCGCTTTTCGCTCGGCCATGTATTGCCACAGCTGGGCGCGGACTTTGGGTGCCAGGAAATACATTCCCAGCATGTTCGGGAACGCCATACCCAAAATCAACATGTCGCTGAAGTCTTTGATGCTGGTGGGGGCAATGACGGCTCCCAGAAATGTAAACGTCAAGAACAGGAATTTGAACAGTCCCGAAGACCATTCCCCAAATAACGTCGTGAAACACCTTTCGCCGTAATAATACCACGAAATGCACGTCGAAAATGCGAATAAAATGACCGCCGCGTACAGGAACCACTTGAACCACTCGTGCCCGCCGCTGACAAACGCCTCTTTGGTGAAGTAGGCCCCGCGGTCTTTCGCAATCAAGTCGGCGATGGTGAATGCCCCGTCCGAGTTGGTGTCGAGATCGGGCCTTTTGGCCAGCAAAATCTCGATCGCCTCTTTGTCGGGAATTACGTCCAGATCCGAATCGTGGTCGATCAGTCGCAGTTCCTGTTTCACGGTTTCGGAGCGAACGGTTTGCGTTGGATCTTCGACGACTCCCGTGATGATGATGACCAGTGCCGTCATGGTGCAAACGACGACCGTATCAATAAATGGTTCCAGCAGGGCGACATACCCTTCGCGGACAGGAATATCGGTTTTTGCTGCCGAGTGCGCAATGGACGCAGATCCCGTTCCCGCTTCGTTCGAAAAAACGGCCCGTTTGATTCCGATGACGAGACAGCCAAGAAACGCCCCATAACCGGCTTGCCAGTTGAAAGCACCCTCCCAGATTTCTCTAAATGCGTTGGGAATATGGTCGTAATGATTGAACAGAATAAAAATGGCACAAATCACGTATCCTGCGCACATGAACGGTACGATTTTCGACGCGACCCGGCCGATTGACTTGATGCCGCCGACAATTACCAAACCAATGGCTACCACCATGATCAGGCCATAAATGAACCCGTATTGATTGAGGAGTGGAATTTCAGTTTTGATCGCGTCGAGTGATTGGCTGATTTGAAAAGTATTGCCGCCGCCAAAGGAACCGCCGATACACAGAATTGCGAACAGTACCGAAAGAATGGCTCCCAGCCAGCCGACTCCCTTTTCCTTCAGTCCATCATGTAAGTAGCGCATTGGTCCGCCCGAAACTCGCCCGCTTTCGTCGACGCGGCGGTACATTTGGCCAAGGGTACATTCCGTGAATTTGCTGCTCATCCCGAGCAAACCAACCACGATCATCCAAAATGTCGCACCCGGCCCCCCTTGCGCAATCGCAATGGCAACGCCCGCAATATTGCCGAGCCCCACCGTCCCGGAGAGCGCCGACGATAAAGCCTGAAAATGGGTGACTTCGCCTTCATCGTTCGGGTCATCGTACTTACCCATGGTTAATTGAATTGCGTGCCAGAAACCACGAATGTTGATGAAGCCCATGAACAACGTGAAGAATGTAGCCCCCACGAACAGCCAGGCCACAATGAATGGAACCGTTGTCGACCCGTCGGCCAGCCAACCTTCATGCTTGATCTCCGTGACCGCACCCGTGGACGGGTCCGTCACCTGTTCCGTCCAGTCGCCTGTCCAGAGGCCGTTAAAGATGACTTTTCCCATCGGAGTGACGACATTTTCGCCAAACTTCTGGTCCACCTTGTCGAGCTGGACTTTGATATTGTCCAAAAATCCGCCCGGTTTTTCGCTTACCGCGCCAGTCTCGGCTTGCGTTTCCGTTTCACCCGTGGGAGCCGTCCCTTCCTGGGACATTAGTGGGAGAGGAACGAGCGACCCCCAAAAGAGCAACATGAGAACCGGAAATAGCCGTCGTTGACCGCGAATAAGCATGATTCGACCCGTGTTTGGATTGCTGTTTGTGAACGTCGCAACGCGAAAGTTAGCACTTTCCATCCCCGGCGCGGGATTGAAACAGAGTCCTGTCGAACCTGCTAATAAGCCGCATTTCGAACGGCTTTTCTATAAGATGAGTGCGTAAAAGTCAATGATTTTCCAACTTTCAATTAATTTTGACATATCTGGTTGTGAAAAATGGTTTTAATGCATAGAATTCGAACAGTCTCAGGAACCACTTGGAAACTGTTCACGCGATGTCAGACCCGATCTCACAAAACGATCGCGCATTAATCGAACTATTGCGGGAAACTCCTGCGCTGACGGTTGGTCAAATGGTCGACGCGCTGGGGGTCACGGCAACCGCGGTGACGGCAACGTTTGATCAGGCTGATGGCCTTGAGGTTGATCAGCCGGACCCAAACTGCGGCTGGCCGAGGGCGGCCAAGTCACCACTACGAGTTGACCCGAAAAAGGCCGCCAGGCGGCGAGCAACAACTTGGGAGATCTGGCGGTTGTGTTGTGGGAAGAAGTTCAGCAGATCGCTGACTCCGCCCTGCGGCGCAAAGTTATCGCCGGTGTCGTCGAACGGTTAGCCAAGAAATATGAAACGGACATGGAAGGCGAGACCATCGAGGAAAGAATGCGTTCATTTACGCAATTGTTTGCTGATCGCGAGATCCCGGTCACCGTCGAGCATCGTCATGGCCTTCCGGTAATCAAGGTTTCCGGTTGTCCCTACCCGACTTTGGCGGACGACAATCGGGACATTTGCGAGATGGAACAGCAGCTATTGGAACGAGTGCTTGGTCAGCCCGTCGATCTGTGCCAATGCCAACAGGACGGCGACCGTTGCTGTTCTTTCCAATCGGCTGGATCCAAAATCGAAAACCCGCAAGTTAACCCGGTTTAAAACAATCCGGCATCGTCAATCCCACAATTACCCACTAAATACAGAGCTGAATAACCCATGCAAGACGTTCTCAAAATTGTCGACCTGCACGTATCCATTGGCGACAAGCCGATCCTGCGAGGTGTGAACCTCGAAATCAAACGGGGCGAAACCCACGCGTTGATGGGACCCAATGGAAGTGGCAAAAGCACACTGGGGTTAGCCATCATGGGCCACCCGAACTATGAAGTGACTTCTGGCCAAATCTTGCTCAATGGCGTTGACATTGTGGAGTTGGAACCCAACGAGCGAGCCCGGGCCGGGATCTTCATGGCGTTTCAGCGTCCCGTCGCGATTCCGGGTGTCAAGATGGCGGACTTCTTGCGGCATGCCACGACCAACGTTCGCAACCCCGACCGCAAAGAAGGGGAAGACTTGATTCCGATGCGGGAGTTCCGCAAGGAGATCAAATCCAGGATGGAGCAGCTGAAAATGGACAGCGAATTTGCCCGTCGCTATGTCAACGACGGGTTCTCCGGCGGCGAGATGAAGCGGGCCGAGATTCTGCAGCTGGCCATGTTGCAACCAAAATTTGCCATCCTCGATGAAACGGATTCAGGACTCGATGCCGACGCCGTCCGTTTGGCCAGCCAGTCGATCAATGAGATTGGTCACAACAAGATGGGTCTGTTGATCATCACTCACCACGACAAATTGCTGGAACACAACCCGCCGAATTTCACGCACGTGATTCTCGGAGGCAGAATCGTAGAAACGGGCGGCAAAGAACTGGCTGACGAATTGCACTCCCGCGGCTACGACCGAATTCGCGAACAATACCCCGAAGCGGCCAAGGTCAACGACGAAATCGCCGAGGAAGCGGTTGTTTAAATTCAGACCGGAGACCGGCCTTAACATTGGAGAAACTATGGCAACCGATATAACAGAATCCCAGGAACTCGTCGAAACTGAAATCAACAAGTACGATTTCAAGACGCAAACCACGGCGATCTTCAAGGCTCGCAAGGGCATCGATGCCGAAATCGTCAACCAGATTTCGGATATCAAGAACGAGCCGGATTGGATGCGACAGTTTCGTCTCGAATCGCTTGAAATCTTCAATTCCAAGCCGACTCCGACCTGGGGCGGCGACATTGAACTGGATTTTCAGGACATTTTCTATTACCTCAAGCCGACCAACGAGCAAGGCAAATCTTGGGACGATGTTCCGGAAGAAATCAAAGATACGTTTGAGAAACTGGGGATTCCGGAAGCCGAACGAAAATACCTGGCCGGTGTCAAAGCCCAATTCGAATCCGAAGTCATTTACGGTTCGTTGAAAGAAGACCTCGCGAAACAAGGTGTGATCTTTACCGATACCGACACTGCCGTCCGCGAGCATCCGGAATTGCTCCGCGAGTACTTTGGGAAAATTATTCCCAATGCGGACAACAAGTTTGCGGCGCTGAACTCGGCGGTCTGGTCGGGTGGCTCGTTCATCTACGTTCCCAAGGGCGTCAAGATTGACTTCCCGCTGCAAGCCTACTTCCGCATCAACGCGGAGAACATGGGTCAGTTTGAGCGAACCCTGATCATCGTCGACGAAGGGGCCCAGGTGCACTACGTCGAAGGCTGTACGGCGCCGATGTACACCAGCGAGTCCCTGCACTCGGCGGTTGTCGAAGTGATTGTCAAAAAGAACGCGCGTTGTCGTTACACGACGATCCAGAACTGGGCCAACAACATCTACAACCTGGTTACCAAGCGAGCCTTCGCTTACCAGGACGCCGTGATGGAATGGGTTGACGGCAACCTCGGGTCGAAACTGACGATGAAATATCCGGCCGTTTACATGATGGAGCCGGGGGCCCGCGGCGAGATCCTGTCGATCGCGTTCTCCAGCAAGGGTCAACATCAGGACGCGGGTGCGAAACTGGTTCACTGCGCCCCGAATACGACGGGTACGATCATTTCCAAATCGATCTCGAAAAACGGAGGTCGGTCAAGTTATCGCGGGTTGGCGCGAATTGAAAAAGGTGCAGTCAATTCGAAGTGCAGCGTTGTTTGTGATGCCTTGATACTGGACGCCGACAGCCGTAGCGATACGTACCCTTACATTGAAATCAATGAACAGGACGTTTCGGTAGGCCACGAGGCGAGTGTTTCGCGGATTGGCGAAGAGCAATTGTTCTACCTGATGAGCCGTGGTCTTTCGGAAGCCGAAGCGAGCACCATGATCGTCAACGGTTTCATTGAGCCGCTGGTGAAAGAACTTCCCATGGAATACGCCGTCGAAATGAACCGGCTGATCCAGCTGCAGATGGAAGGCTCGGTCGGTTAAGTTGGTGGTTTTGATGATTAATGAATCACAATTCACCACTCACAATTAATTATTACTCCGCCGCAGCGTCAGTACTTGCCTCTCCCGCCGGGAGAGGTTGAAGCTCCGCTCCGGGTGAGGGTTTACAAATCTCAAATCCAAAACTCACATTCCCAATGACAACAGTTACTTCAAACCAAACGACGTTTACCGACGAGGGCTTTCGGTCGTTCCTTGAAAATCGCGACGAACCTGCCTGGCTGACCGAGATCAGAAACGCGGCCTGGCAGGATTTCCAAGCAATGCCATGGCCCAGCACCCGCGATGAAGAATGGATGCGGACGGATATCCGGACCTTTGACCTGAACAAATTTCACTTTCCCGGCCCACCGCTAACGTCAGAACTGCCTCACGCCGTACTTTCCGCAGGCGTGGAATTGGCCGGTTCGGCTGCCACTTGCGATGGTGGATCCGTGTCGGCACCCACCCTCGATCGCAAATGGATCGACAAAGGTGTGATTTTCGGAAACATCGTCGATTTGCTGGCCGAGCACGGTGAACTCATTCAGAAATATCTGTTCAAAAACTTCGATGGGAAAGTCGATCGATTTGCCGCGCTCCATCAGGCTGCGTGGGCGACAGGAACTTTTTTGTACGTCCCACGGAACGTCGTTATCGATCAGCCGATTCATACGCTCAACACGATGTCAGATGGCGGCACGGATTTTTGTCACACGCTGATCGTGCTGGAAGAAGGCGCCGAAGCCACGGTGTTGGCCGAACTGACCAATCGCGAAGGCGAGACGGGACTGCACAACGGGGCGATTGAAATTTTTGTCGGCGATCGGGCCAACTTGCGATACGTGAACCTGCAGGACTGGAGCCAGCGCGTTTGGCATTTTGGTCATCAAAAGGCAGTTGTCGGGCGTGACGCCAACTTGCAATGGACGGTCGGGCGCTCGGCTCGCGGCTGGCCAAGGTCAATCAACATGTGGCGTTGATCGGTGAGCGGGCCAACTGCCAGGTTAACGGCGTCATGTTTACCGAAAACAAGCAGCACCTCTCCTATCACACGCTGCAACATCACATGAAACCAGCTTGCACCAGCGACTTTTTGTACAAGGCGGCATTGCAGGATTCGTCCCGGACCGTCTGGAGAGGCATGATTAAGGTCGACAAGGCTGCCCAGCAAACGGACGGTTACCAGCGTAACGACAACTTGATGCTGTCTACGAAGGCCCGCGCCGACTCCATTCCCGGTTTGGAAATTGAGGCTGACGATGTGCGCTGCACGCATGGTTCAACCAGCGGTCGCGTCGACGAAGAACTGATTTTTTACGCACAGTGCCGTGGCTATACCCGCAAGGAAGCAATCCGCTTGATCGTGACGGGATTCTTCCAACAGGTGTTCGATCGCATCACGATCGCGTCCGTACGCGAGGCATTGGCACTCGCAATTTCCCGCCGCGTGCGCGAGTACGAATAAAGAACTTCGCTGTTGATGAAGCCAAAATGCACGTAGCTTGACTCTCCGAGTCGAGTCATTCAACTGAGGGGGCGGGAGTCTTTTTGGCGACTCGTATTCTCGCAACGAAGAGTTTCTTCAAAGAAACTCCCGACCCCCTTGATTACTGTCTCATGTTCATTCCGGTCCAATCGCGTAGAATGAAGCAATCAGAATTGGATCGACGATTTTACACGGAAATAAACATGTCTGACGGATTTCAGGTGGTCTGCAAGCAGGATGATATTCCCGAAGGTGGAATGAAACTTGTCGAAGTTGACGAGCAACTGGTGATTTTGTTTCGCCTGAACAACGAGTTTTACTGTATCGATGATGTTTGCACTCATGACGGAGGCACGCTGAGCGATGGCGAACTCGAAGGCTGTGAGATCGAGTGCCCTCGCCACGGCGCTCGATTTGATATCCGCAATGGAAAGGCGCTTACGATGCCAGCGACGCAGGACACTCACGCGCACGAAGTGAAAATGGTGGGCGACGAATTGGCGGTTAAACTCTCGCAGGCCTAGCCACAACGAATAGCGGGCATTTGGATCGGCTGAAAAACAGCGCGAATACAAGTCGACGGGAATTCCAATCCGGTTACAATTTAAGTGGACGCCAGCCATTTCGTCTAACGATAATATCGTTCATTCAACTGTGGGATAGGCAGCTTGCCTGTCATGGCCTTGATACAACGGAAATGCAGACATACGGATTTTTCGCACATCCAATTTTACAAACTGGTAACCGGTCACTACGAGGAACACGTTATGCCCTTGCACGAAGATCACGTTCGTGAAGCTCTCAAGAAAGTCATCGATCCGGAATTGTTCGTCAATATCGTCGACCTTGGGCTGATTTACGTCGTCGACTTGGTTCCCCGAGAAGGCGAAGCGGAAAAGTACGATGTCAATATCGAAATGACGATGACCAGCCCCATGTGTCCAGCCGGCCCGCAATTGGTTTCCGAAACCAGGAAATACGCCGGGGAAATTGAAGGTGTCGAAAATGTCGATGTCAAAGTCGTGATGGATCCGCCCTGGACTCAAGACATGATGACCGACGACGCCCGCGATCAACTGGGGATCTTCTAGTCCGGCGGATTCAGGTCTGGACCGTCATCGCACTGCTGATCTGTCCAAGTCTCAATCTTGGTTTCAATCTTCGTATTTGCCTCTGTTGCGTTAAATGAGCTAAACGAATCGGTCTTTTCTGTTAAGATTAATTTATCTGCCCGTTAGATACGCGGTTTTTACTGTGCGGGCGTTTAAATATCACTGAACGAACAGGTTAGACATATGAGTACTTCAAGTTCACCTTCGACTGCAGTCTCCACGCGGATGGCCAATGATCCATTGCGACTGGTCGATGTCGACTATGTACGCTTTTATGTGGGCAACGCAAAACAGGCCGCGTATTTTTACGCGCAGGCTTTCGGATTCGAGATTGAACAGATTTCCGACTTGACAACGGGGCAGCGCGAGTCGGCCAACTATTTACTGACTCAAGGCAATATTCGGTTTTTGCTGACCACCGGATTGTCGCCGGACCACGATGCCCAAAAAGAAGTTGCCCTGTACGGCGACGGCATCAAGGACATCGCCTTCACCGTCGATGATGCAACTGCCGCGTACGAGCAGGCGATGCGTAACGGCGCCGAATCGGCTTATGAGCCCCGTGAGGAAAGCGACGACCACGGCACCGTGGTCCACGCCGGAATCAAATCGTTTGGGCGGGTCGTGCACTCCTTCGTCTCGCGTTCAGGCGAGTATGGGCTGGAAAAAGTCAAACATCGCGGAAAGCCATTTCTGCCCAAGTTTGAGTTGATGCCCGATCTCGCCATCAACGAATACAACCGCCAGAATCCAACGGGTCTGTTTTACGTCGATCACTGCGTTGGCAACGTCCAATTGGGACAGATGGATACCTGGGTGAAATGGTATGAGGACGTTTTGGGTTTCAAACTGTTCAAACATTTTGACGACAAGGATATCTCGACGGAGTACTCGGCACTGATGTCCAAGGTGATGGACTCGGGTCGCGAACTGATCAAAATTCCGATCAATGAACCGGCCGCCGGAAAACGCAAAAGCCAGATCGAAGAATACCTGGACTGGCACAACAATACGGCCGGGATACAACACCTGGCCTTGCTGACCAAAGACGAAATCAACACGGTCAGAAACCTCCGCCAACGCGGAGTCGACTTCCTGGAAATTCCGGAAACCTATTACGACATCGTCTGGGATCGCGTCGGCGAAATTGCCGAAGACGTCGACAAGGTGAAGGACCTGCGGTTGCTTGTTGATCGCGACGACAAGGGTTACTTGCTGCAGATTTTTACCAAGCCATTGCAGGACCGGCCTACGTTGTTTTTTGAGATTATCTGCCGCCGAGGGAGTGAATCGTTCGGCAAAGGAAATTTCAAGGCACTGTTTGAGTCGCTTGAGCTGGAGCAGGACCGCCGCGGTAATTTGTGAGAAACGATGCAGGTCGTGTCCGGCAGAAGCGGCCCAAGGACAGTGGGTAACTCTTGCCGAGAGTTACTCCGAATTGCCAGAAACCGTTGGAATTCGTGACAAGTCGCATTCGGCAAATGCACCCCACGTTGTTGGCCGCGTCTAACGCCCCGGTGCAACAAGTTCACCCTTGGCATTCAGATGCGGAAATTTATCCGAATAACGGATCTCAACCTCGGCTCGATGATCCTTGGCCAACTTGTTGAACAGGAATTCTTTCGCGCTGACGATTAGTTCGTCGCGGGCGTCAAGCGGCCCTTTTTTTCCCGGTTTGACTTCCAGGCACTTGATCAGATGCAGACCCATCCGCGTTGTGACTGGGCCGGAAATCTGACCGGCGTCAAGCTCGAAGGCTGCTTGAGTGAAATCGGGCGGCATGGGACCGTCCATCGCGATCCAGCCAATTTCGCCACCGCTATCTTTCGACGGGGCTTGCGAATGTTTGGCAACCAGCTTGCCCCATTCCAGTGGGTCAGTCTGCAACTGTTCATGAATCTGGTACCAGTTTGACACGGGCGTCTTCCGAATCTTCTTTAAACAGCAGGTGGGCGACCTTGAGCTGCGTGCCGTCAAATTCTCGCCTGTGTTCCGCAAAGTATCCCGCGAGATTGGTTTCCGTCAAAGTTTTGTCCAAGTATTTTCGCCAGCTCAATCGCCAACCCGTCTCGAATTCAAACTGTTCCCGGCTGATCTTCTTTTCTGCCAAATGTTTCTCAAGCGTGAGGTCGGCGCGCTGCAGCTGTTTTTCGAATTCTTCCATGTCCAGGCGAATCGCGCTTGGGTCCACCCATTGGCCTGTCGTGACCAGATACTGGTAAATGATGGCGCGGTGAACCAGGTGTTCCAGGGCATGGGCCTGGATCGCGGATAATGCGGGTTCCTCGAAATTTCGATTGGGAAACCTGGTCGACACAAATCGGCGCACCGTTGATTCGAGAATCGAATGGCTGCCGACCTGGGCTGCGATGGCCCCGGTTTCAGATGCCTGGGATGTTTGGCCATGACAGGCTGACGCGAGCCATCCCACCGTCAACACAATTTTTGTCGTCGTGTTCCAAAATAAAAACTTGGGGTCCATTTTTGTTCCATTGTATTGAACTCCCCGAACATCAGGGAAGCGGAATCTTTTCCAGCTTGATCTTGATCGGCATTTTTACGATGGCCGCCGGGGTCTTGTAGACCAGTGAGCATTGAGCCGGGTCAACGTCGAAATAGTAGAGCGCTCCCGTCCGATTTTCGCGATGGGCACCCGATTCCATGCCGATGTACTCGTGTTGGTTGCCGTCGCCATCAAGCAGAAAAACTTCATTCTGGAAAAGCCAACCCTGGTATGATTCGGTGGCTTCGTTTTCTTCGTCGAAACCGATATTCAGCTGGACGCCGAACAGGTCTTCGTTCTTGCTGATGCCACCGAAGCTGACGATGACGCCGGCCTTGGTTTGTTCGGTATCGATGGCGAGATTGCCCAGGTTTTTGAACTTGAACGTTTCAATCCGGCCAGGCAGGACCGCATCGATGGTGGCTTCGAGAACCTTGATTTCTTCAATTTGGCGGTCGACCAGTTGCAGCGGAATGTTAAATTCGAGTTCGGGAATTTCTGGTTGCACGATACCCGACACGACGGCTTCTTCATTGGCCACGTTCACGGGCTTGTCAAACTCGTCGATTGCTTTGACTTGCTGCAATGGCAAGACGACGGAGATGGGGCGAATTCTGGGCTCCCAGCGAACTCTCAAAAACAGATTCGAATAACTGTTTTGCGGACTTACGAGGTTGCGTGTCGAATCAATGCGGATTACCTGAAAATCAAAAATCCCAGCCTGGTCGTTGGGGATTTCAACTTTGGACGGGGGCAGCGGCGCACCGGTCTCATCGACCGCGACGGCCGTTGGCGACAGGCGTAGTTGCCCCGGGGCACTGGAGTACGGCGAGATTGTCAATTGTGATTTCTTCATGATTTCATTCATGGCGGGCCAAAACTCGGCGTCCTGCAAATCGAGATCAATGGTTTGATCCGCGAGTTGGTCCGGCGCGTCCTCAACCAATCCCACATCATTTCGCGTTTGCTGTCTGATTTTTTTGAAAATCTCTTCGATCGAAACGTTGCCGCTGATTGACACCCGACTGGGTCGGGTGACTTCGGCCGCGGCGGCTTTTTCCAACAGCTTCCGAATCCGCAGCAAGCGCGTGTTCCTATCGCTGGAAACTTCATCCTCGGATGCATCCAGCCAGTCCAGCACGATTGGTCCGTATTGGACCAGCTCTTTTTCGGCCGCGTCGCGTTGGGGAATTTGTTGCGACGCCAGTTGACGCTTGAGTTCCTCGACCCGTTCCATCAATTCCATTTCGCTCATTTGCGCAGCGGGATTGACGTCATTTTCCTGTTTGGCTGTCGGCGGCTGTTCCGTGGGAGATGCCGGATCCTCGAAGGTCGCGGCAAGCTGACCTCCCGTACGCGGGAGGCTGGCATCCTGAGCACTGGCAAAAACGCCCAGCGCGAGGATGACCGGGCAGGTACCGCCCGCGAGCAAGCGGCGGAAACAAACTCCAATTTCAGTCGGCATAATACGTATCCGGTTCCAATGTGACGATTCAGTTTACACATTCGCGGCCAAAACGTCTAAAAAACAGCTAATTGCGGTATTTATGACCTAGATTTGTTGCGCGGATTCAATATTGGCAAATATGCGAAATGTACCAAGTCACCAAAGTCATCGTTTTGACCTGCCTTTTGTGGGTGTATTCAACAACTTCGGCTGAAGCTGCGGTGGTCTACCCGGCTGGCGGTGACGAAGGAGACGTGACCGTACGCATCGAATTTGCGGGAAAACCATATTACGGCAAACCACTTGCCTGGGACGGTGAAGAAGTCGTATTGCTGCGGCGGGACGGACGCCTGGCCATTTTGCCGGCCACAAGCACGACAGATTTCAAGAAGGTGGACGATCGGTTTAAACCGATGAAACCACTCACAATCCGCAAAAAACTCGTCAACGAATACGGCAGCAAATACCAGGTATCCGTGACAGCGAACTTTGTCGTTGTACATCCGATCGGTGATGCAACTCGCTGGGCACAGCCCTTTGAAAAACTCTATCATCGGTTTCGAAGTTATTTTCTGGCACGAGGATTCCAGCTGGACGATCCAGACTTTCCGATGGTCGCCGTTGTCTTGCGAACTCGCGAAGAATTCGACCGTTTCCTGACGTCTTACCACGACTACGACGAAGGCATTCTGGGTTACTACTCGCCCAAGAGCAATCGGATCGTGACTTATGATCAGTCGGGCGGTGATCCCAAAGACGAGAGCTGGTTTTTTAATGCCAGCACGATAATTCATGAGGCTACGCATCAGACCGCTTTCAACACAGGGATCCACAGCCGATTTGGGCCTGTTCCGCGCTGGATTAGCGAAGGCATGGCGATGATGTTTGAAGCACCGGGAATCAATAACAGTCGTTACTATTCGCAGGAATCGAAACGGATCAATCGCGAACGATTGATCGCGTTGAAGTACTATTATGAAAACGGCGACGTCGAAAACCGCTGGATTGACTTGATTTCAGACGACAATCTGTTTCGCGAAGATCCCTCGTTAGCCTATGCGATGTCGTGGGGATTGACATTTTACCTGGCCGAAAAATATCCCCAGAATTACATCAATTTTCTCAAGAACGATGCAAAACGCGGGCAGTTTGAAGCGTACGGGGTAACCGATCGCAAGCGTGATTTTGCCAAATATTTCGGCAAACAACTCGACAGTCTCGAGGCCCGGATGCAGAAATATTTCAACGAGCTGGATGTTCCCCAGGAGTAGGGATGTCAGACGAACCCGCGTTTGACGGCCAGCACGGCCGCCTGGGTTCGGTCATTCACATCGAGCTTTCGCAAGATGTTCTGGACGTGCTCTTTTACCGTCTCCACGCTGATCCCCAGTGATTTGCCAATCTCGCGGTTGCTCAGTCCCATGGCAACGTGCCTCAGCACTTCAAGTTCCCGGTTCGTCAAGGGAATATCAGTATCGCGACGGGAAATCGAACGTTTCATTTTCTTTTTCGTCGACACCAGCAAACTGTTTTCAGGTGCCGGAGTACCTGCGGCTGCATTTTTGATTGCTGACAGCAAATCCTCGAGACTGGCAGTCTTCAGAATGTAGTCGTTGCAACCGAGCGCCGCGGCGCGGGCAATGTGTGTCGGATCGGAGAAAGCCGAGTAGACAACCACCCGCGCAGCGGGGAATTCTTCCTGGAGCTTTTCCAGGTGTTTGAGTGCGTCTTTCCCACCCAGCCGCACTTCCATCACCAACACATCGGGCTGATGTTGTTTAAAGCCGGTTCCCAACAAATTGGCATCACGAACGTTTTCAACAACCTCAACGCCGCGATTTCGCAGCGCCGAGCTAATTCCGCTTGTAATCGCCGGATGATCATCTGCCACGACAATTCTTAGAGGCATGGGATTTTCCGGTTCAGGGCGGCCTGACAGCCGCAATTCTCAAATTCCAGGTACCGATCATGCGGTCAGCAGTGGTATTACCGAACGCAACGATCATCGGCCCTTAAATTAGCTTCCCCAATTGAATGAATCCAGCCATCGCCGCACAGTTGGCTGAAATTGCGGGAAATTGGCTGATTTAAAGGAACACGTTGATTCCGTGACCTACATATCTTTAGGCCATGTTGCATTTGATCACCATTAGAAATCATTTCGATGAAAAAATCTGAAGCACCCCAATTGACGATTTTACTTGTTGACGACGATCGGCACCTGCTCCAATTGATGGGCGAATGGATGCGCGAGCAGGGATTCAAGGTTCTCCTGGCTGGCAATTCCAAGTCTGCTGAAAGTCAACTGGCCAACAACGTGGTTCACCTGGCCCTGGTTGATTTGCGTTTGGGTGATGAAGACGGTTTTGAAGTCTTGCGTTATTGTCGAAAACACTACCCCAAAACGGTCGTGATCCTGATGACGGGCTATGCGACAGTCGATACCGGGATTGAAGCCGTTCGCGCGGGTGCGTTTGATCTATTGACCAAGCCGCTGCTCGACGACGAAATTCTGATCGCGATTGATCGGGCCTTGTCGCAACAGCAGGTGATCGAAGAAAACAAGCAGCTCAAAGCGCAACTGGACGATCGCTTTGGCATGGAAAGCATTGTGGGCAACGATGCCCGCATGCAAAAAATGTTCGACATCATCGATAGTGTCGCCGATACCCGCGCGACGGTCCTGATTACCGGCAGCAGCGGAACCGGTAAATCATTGATTGCCCGCGCGATTCACCGTCGCAGTGACCGGCGCGATGCGCCGTTCATTGAAGTCGCCTGCGGAGCCCTCCCGGAAAACCTGCTCGAAAGCGAATTGTTTGGCCATGTTGCCGGCGCTTTTACAGGCGCGATTGGAAACAAAGAAGGAAAGTTCATGCAAGCCGATGGCGGCACGATTTTCCTTGACGAAATTGCGACTGCGTCGCCAGCCATGCAAGTCAAACTTTTGCGTGTTCTGCAGGAACTCGAATTCGAACAGGTGGGTGGCAGTGAAACATTCCACGTGAACGCCCGGGTGATTTTGGCGACCAATGAAGATCTTTCCCTGGCGGTTGCCGAAGGCCGTTTCCGACAAGATCTGTTTTATCGCATCAATGTCATCAACCTCGAGTTGCCATCGTTGAAAGAACGAATCTCGGACATTCCCGTACTGGCCGAACATTTTCTGAAGAAGGTCTGCAAGGAAACGGGTAAGGCTTTGGCCGGTTTTGATGCTGATGCCATTCGTTTGATGCAGGAATACAACTGGCCGGGGAACGTTCGCGAATTGCAAAACGTCGTCGAACGAGCCGTGCTGTTGGGCAAAAGCGAATACTTGAGCATTGCCGATTTGCCGTCTCACATTTCAAACAACAGGTCGCCTGTCGCGACCATGGCCATGGCGTCAGCGACCGGCCGCCCCCAAACCTTGAAAGAGGCGTTGGAGGGTCCCGAACGACAGATCATTTTGCAAGTCTTGCGGCAAAACAACTGGAACCGCAACGCCACCGCAGACCAGTTGGGTGTTAACCGGACCACGCTTTACAAGAAAATGAAAAAGCTCGGCCTCGAAAACGCCAACGCCATGTCTCACGATTAAGGCGTTGGCCGCGAACCGGCTTTGCATCCGTTACGGCAGCCGGTTCCACACAACCTGGTTGCCTTCGCAGGTCACAGCGACCGACCGACTATATGATCCTGTTCTGCCCGTTCGACCATCACATCGACCAGGGCACTTTCCGGCAAGTCTGGCTCCGCCACGCGAATCTGGGCATACCGGCAAGACGTACCGGCGGCCACACCCGCGTCGTTTTTTTCGACCATCATTTGCAGCCGACGCCCGACGAGTTGTTGAAAGTATTGAGCCTTTAACTCTGACTCCAGGTTTGCCAGTAACGCCCCGCGAGACGTTTTTGTCTGGTTGTCGACTTGGTCTGGCATGTCAGCTGCCGGCGTACCGTGGCGGGGACTGAATGGAAACATGTGGATTTTGGAAAAGCCGATTTGTCGGCAGGCATCGAGCGTGTCGTCGAAGTCCCGTTCGGTTTCACCGGGAAAGCCGACGATCACATCGGTTGAAAACGCCGGGACATCCAGCAAGGAGTTGACCAGCTGACAGCGGTCGATGATGTGCCGTCGTGTCCAGCGACGTTTCATTCGGCGCAGAATTCGATCACTTCCACTTTGCAGGCAAACATGCAAGTGCGGACAGATGCGCCGCGGATTTTCCTGCATGACGGCAAGCAGTTCTTTGGTCACCTCGGTTGCTTCAATGCTGGACAGTCGCACGCGAAAGTCACCCGGTATTTCCACGATTTTTCTGACCAGGTGCGACAAGCGAGTCCACTCGGACTTCGGTTTGCCCTTGCAAAAATCAACGCCATAATGTCCCAGGTGAATTCCTGTCAAAACGACTTCCCGAAAACCTGAGTCGACCAGGCGACGAACTTCATCCAGGATGTCGTCTACCGGTCGGCTGTACATGACCGGCCGGACTTTGGGGATGATGCAGTAACTGCAATTCAGCAAACAACCGTCTTGAACCTTGACGTAGGCCCGGTGCCTGCCTGCCAGCCCCGAGATGCCGTTGGGAATGTCGACGACCCCAAACCGCCGCAGCAGATCACCCAGCTCGCGTTTGTCGGTGACCACTTCGGCGACGCCCGGAAGCGCCGCGACCTCAGCGGGGGCCCGCGTCGCGTAACAGCCCATCACGACAATTCTGGCGTCCGGGTTGTCGCGATTGAGCCGGCGAATCGCCTGACGGCTTTTCGCATCGCCCTGTCCGGTGACGGTACAGGTGTTGACGATGCACAGGTCGGCCGGTTGTTCGTCCGACCCATCCTCGAATCCAAAACGCAACAGGCTTTCGCGCACGTACTGCGTCTCGTACTGGTTGACCTTGCAGCCGAGCGTGAAAGTTTTGAGTTTGGCGGTCAATTTCTACTCGTTCGGTACCGGTTCGATGGAAGCTGACATCGAACCTGCACAGCGGCCGATCAACATGTCTTTGCCAAAGCTGTGGATTTGGTCACGTTTCAACTCGGCGTGTTCTTTGGTCGTCGTCAGAACCGCAGCCCGACCTGCGGAATCGACCATCTTGGCGATTTCAAATCCCTTGGCGTACGAGTGGCTGAATAGTTGTCTCATCATCAATACAACATACTCATACGAATGATCGTCATCGTCCCAGAGAATTACGTTGTAGCGCGGTTGTCGCTTGGGGCGATTGTCGGTTCGCACGTCCTTTTTTACTTCCGGTTTCATAACGGTTGCGGATCCATGCTCTGTCATATCTACTCTCGCTCTCAACAAACTGGTCACTCAAAACAAAAACGGGGCGGTGAGCCAATCCGGAACAGGTTCACCTCCAACCAGACCCTTCAACTCAGTTCCGGTTCGCGCCGCATTTAACTTCAGAATCGCTGCGCCGCCAGCCAGGTTCAACGCCGACCTGCATGGTCGACCCGTTGATTGGTCGTTATATTGTATCCTGTTACCATTTTACAACCGTTTTTTTCTGGCAAAAGCCTGAAAATCTGAAACGCGGTTGGTCAAAAAAATCGGGCTTGCCGAAATCCGGAAAGTCCAAGGATCCGGGGAACGAATGTTAGAACTTGACAGTTATCTCGAACAGAATCACGATCGATTCGAGTCCGACCTGTTTCAATGGCTGCGAATGGCCAGCATTGGCACGGATCCGGCCTATGATTCCGAAACCAGAAAGGCGGCCCAGTGGTTGGCTGACAAATTCCGTGGCGTCGGTCTCGAAACGGAGCTGATTGAAACGTGTGGGCAACCGATTGTGTTTGCCGAGTCTCCTAAAATCGCAGGTGCTCCCACTGTACTCGTCTATGGACACTATGATGTTCAGCCTCCGGATCCGCTCGAGCTGTGGGAAACGCCTCCCTTCGAACCAACCGTTCGCGACGGGAAAGTATATGCCCGCGGAGCAACGGACGACAAAGGCCAGATGATCACCCACCTGTTCAGTGTCGAAGCCTGGAAAAACACGGTTGGTGATTTGCCGATTCAGATAAAATTTCTGATTGAAGGTGAAGAGGAAAGCGGCGGCGAAGGGATCGCCGAGTTTCTCGACGGCAAATACGACAAGGACATTCCCGTCGCCGAAAAAATCGCTGCCGATATCGTCGTGATCAGCGATTGTTCCCAGTATGCTGCCGGTCAGCCTGCGATCACGTATGGCTTGCGAGGAATTTGCTACTACCAACTCAACCTGACAGGTCCCAACCGCGACCTGCACTCGGGGAGCTTCGGCGGCAGTGTGTCGAATCCGGCCAATGCCTTGGCAAAGATCCTGGCTTCGCTCATTGACGAAAACGGAAGGGTTCAGATTCCGGGTTTTTACGACGACGTGTTGCCGCTGAGTGAACGCGAACGAGAAGAATTTGCCGCCCTCGATTTTAACGAGGACGATTTCGCCCACGATTTGGGCGTCAAGAAACTTCTGGGTGAAGTAAACTTCTCAACCCTGGAACGCCGCTGGGCCAGGCCGACGTTCGACGTCAATGGATTGTGGGGTGGATACCAGGGCGAGGGTAACAAGACGGTCCTGCCGGCGAAGGCGGGTGCCAAATTCAGTTTTCGGATCGTTCCCAATCAGGATCCAAAGAAAATCTCCGCAGCCCTCAAAGCAAAATTGAAGTCTGTTTGCCCGCCCGGCATCACCATGGAACTGATCGATAATCATGGCGCTCCGGGCTTTGTCCTGTCACTCGACAGTCCTTTCGTGGAAGCAGCTGCGCTGGCCATCGAAAAGGGATTTGGAACCAGGCCCGTGTTCATTCGATCGGGAGGCAGTATCCCGATCGTGAATAAATTCCATTCGATGCTGGGGATCGATACGCTGCTGCTGGGTTGGGGGTTGGACAGCGATGATCCGCACAGCCCCAACGAAAAATTCACACTTGCCGATTTTCATCGGGGTATCAAATCCAGCTGCCAGCTTTGGGAAGAAATCGCCAAAATTGAAGTATGACAAATGCAGAGTGCGGAATGCGGAGTGCGGAAGGTGACTAATTCCGCACTCCGCATTCCGCATGCGGACCATCTGTGTTGAATCCAATCTCCCAACCCAAGGACCTGAAACAATCCCCATGCTTGACCGAAAATTCATCCTCGACAACGTCGACCTGATCAAACAAAATTGCGCGAACCGCAACGTCTCTTGTGACGTTGATCGTCTGGTTGAACTGGAACAAATTCGTCGCGCCAAACTCCAGGAAGTCCAGGAGCTCAACACGCGTGCAAACGCCGTTTCCAAATCGATTGGGCAGGCGAAAGACGACGCGGAACGACAGGCTCGCAAGGATGAAGGCCGCCAACTTCGCGCCGACAAGGACGCGGCTCAAACCGAACATGACCGGCTGGACGAAGAGATCCTGGCGATTCAAATCATGTTGCCGAATATGGCCCACCCCGACGCGCCGATCGGCGAAGACGACAAAGCCAATTTGGAAGTGGCCCGCGGCAAATATCAACCGCGCGAGTTTGACTTTAAACCCCTCGACCATCTCGAACTTGGCGAAAAGCACGATTGGATTGACTTTGAAGCGGGCGCCCGCACGACAGGAAACGGCTTTTATTTTCTCAAAGGTGAACTGGTACTGTTGGATCTCGCGTTGCAGCAATATGCGGTCAACGAATTACTCAAACGCGGGTATACTCCGACAATCACACCTGACCTGGCGCAGGATTCCGTGCTGGAGGGGATCGGATTTCTGCCCCGTGGCCCAGAGACGCAAATCTACAGCATTGAGAATATGAACTTGTCGCTCATTGGCACCGCCGAAATCACGCTGGGCGGCCTCTACAGCGGCATGACCCTGCAGGACGAAGATCTTCCTATCCGCTTGTGCGGGATTAGCCACTGTTATCGAACGGAGGCGGGTGCCGCCGGCCGCGCATCGCGCGGTCTTTATCGCGTGCATCAGTTTACCAAGATCGAGATGTTTGCGTTTACGTTGCCGGACCAGAGCGATGCCATGCACGATGAGATTCGGCAAATTGAATGTGACCTGTTTGATTCAATCGAAGTTCCCTATCGCGTCGTGGATACCGCGACCGGCGACCTGGGCGGTCCCGCCTATCGAAAATGGGATCTTGAAGCCTGGATGCCGGGCCGTGGTGAGGCGGGCGAGTATGGTGAAGTGACCAGCACTTCCAACTGCACGGATTACCAATCGCGGCGATTGAATATTCGTTACAAGGAAAAAGACAAAAAAGGTACGCATTTTGTCCATACACTCAATGGTACGGCGTTCGCGCTCAGCCGCGCCCTGATCGCGATCCTGGAAAACCACCAGCAATCCGACGGCAGCGTCGTGATTCCTCACGTCCTGCGACCGATTATGGGCCGAGACGTCATTGGGGCGTAGCATTCTTGGTGTGCAGGTCCGTTTGCCTGTCAGCCGGTTTGTTCCAAACGGACAAGGCCGGCACCGCCACGTGGGAATCCGGGTCAGCCACGCCTGGGAATCCAACTTTCTCCCAAGCACTGACGGTCTCTTTCAGCTCTTAATTCGTAGCGATCGACATCGATCGGTTCGCCGTTGCAGCCCTGATGGCCGCCCGGCAACGAAGCAGTTTTTTGAAATCCGTTCTTTTCGGCGACACGGATGCTGCCAATGTTTTCTGGACCGATGACGAGTCTGATCTTCTTGATGTTGAGCTTGTCAAAACAATGCTGGCAAACTGCCTCGACGGCTCGCGAGGTAATCCCCTGCCCTTCAAATTCCTGGCAGACGAAATACCCGAGTTCGCAGTCGCTGGCATGCCAGTCGATTTTCTTGACGATGAGGATGCCGACCAACGCACCGGACAGCTTGTCGACAACGACGCAAGTAAAGCACGTTCGATTTTTTGCTTCGTTGACTCTCCGCGACAGGTAATGGCCGGTCAATTCGGGGGACGCATTCTCTCTCAGCGTGATCGGAAGGTATTTCACCAATCGCTCCCGGTTGGAATCGATCAAGTGAAACAACGGCTCGGCGTCGGCGAGTTCAACTTGTCGGATCAGAATGTCTTTCAGTTCAATCATCGTACCAACCCAGGCAGCCCAGTCGCGAATTACAGTCTAACAACTATTGAAAGCGATTGCCGTGGAACGAGAAATTTGGTTGCTCCCGGCCAATTTTGTGTATGGTAAAATGAGGAAAAATCGTCATCGAGTGAATCCATGAAAAATCGCCGATCTATGTTGAAATTATTTTCGTTGCTGCTTGCATTTGGGACCTTTCCCAACGCTGGTCTTGGGCAACAATCGCCAGTCGAGCCGAAACTGACCTATATCGTGGACTTGGTCGACGCCCAAAACCAGTACGCCTGGATCGAAATGACCGTGCCGGTCACGGCCAAACAAACGCAGCTCATGATGGCGGTTTGGACGCCGGGCTCGTACCTGGTTCGGGAATATGCCCGGCACATTGATTCCATGGAAGTGACCGACAACGAAGGCAAACCGGTTCCGTTTGCAAAGACTCGCAAGAATCGTTGGACGGTCGAATCAAATGGCCTGAAAAGTTTTCAGGTTCGCTATCGACTGTATTGCAACGAAATGTCGGTGCGCACGAATTGGGTCGGCAACGAATTTGCGGTGTTGAATGGAGGTGCCACTTTTTTGACGGTACCCGACCGGCTGGACCAACCGCACGAGGTTTTACTCAAGCTTCCGCGGAATTGGCAGCGATCAGCGACCAGCTTGAAATCGGCGGGGGAACAGCCGCACCGATTCTTGGCGAAAAACTTCGACGAACTGGTGGACAGCCCAATTGTCGCGGGGAACGTCAATGTCTACCCCTTCGAAGTCGGCGGAGTCCAGCATCAACTTGTTAATGTGGGTGAGTCAGGATACTGGGACGGGACCAAGGCAGCCACCGATCTCTCCAAGGTTGTGGCCGCGCATCACGAAATGTGGGGCACCGTGCCCTACCAGCGGTACCTGTTCCTGAATGTCATCTGCGGCCGTGGGGGCGGGCTGGAACACGACAACAGTTCGTTGCTCATGACCAACATCTGGAGTTTTCGTGATGAGGAGCGATTCAAAGACTGGTTGAGTCTTGCCAGCCACGAGTTTTTTCATGCCTGGAACGTCCGCCGGCTACGGCCCAAGGGCTTGGTCAAATACGATTACGAAAGTGAAACGTATACACCCAGTCTCTGGATCGCGGAAGGAGTTACCAGCTACTACGAGGACTTGTTGCTCGTCCGGGCCGGACTGATCACAAAGGACGAATTTCTTGAGCGGTTGAACAAGATCATCGAAGGGGTTCAAAAAACGCCGGGTCGTACCCGGCAAAGCCTGTCTGAGTCTTCCTATGACTCCTGGATCAAGTTTTACCGACCCGACGAAAATTCTTCGAACACGCGCGTCAGTTATTATTCCAAGGGTGCCGTGGTTGCGTTTCTGCTCGACACGAAAATCCGCGAATTGACCGACGGCGTTAAAAGCCTGGATGATATCATGCGCACGATGTATGAGCGGTACCAGGAATCAGGTTATGAGCCGGCAGACTTTCGCCGCGTCGCCAGCGAGATCGCCGGCGAAGATTTGGGCGAGTGGTTCAACAGTGCCGTTGACTCTACCGATGAACTTGATTTTTCAAATGTGCATCGTTGGTTTGGCTTGGAATTTCCGATGAACAAGGAAGACGCGAAATCGGAAAAAAACGCGGATGAGTCGGCAAAAAATGACTCCGAGGAAAGTTTGACCGCTGCCGAATCGGCGGAATCCTCTCAGGAAAATAAGGGGAGTTCAACCAAGAAGTCTGCCGGCAAGCCCAATCGCTGGCTGGGATTTTCCGGCACCGAGCGAATTTCACGCATTGAACCGGACTCGCCGGCGTCCGCCGCGGGGCTCAATACGGGCGACGAGTTGATCGCCATCAATGGCTTTCGGGTGACCGGCAGCATTGATGCGCGATTGAAACAGTACGAAGTTGGCGATGACCTGGAATTGTTGATCTCGCGTGGCGGCAAACTGATAACCGTCAATTTGATAATTGGCGCCAACGATGACAGAAGCTGGAAACTAAAAGCTGCCAAAAACCAGACCGCTGATCAAAAACAACGTGTTAACAACTGGTTGGGCATCAAGGCAGATTCCAAGCCAGAGAACACAGAAAAGGAACCGGCAAACCAATCACCGCAAACCAAATAGTTGCCTTCGTGAAATTCTTACCAGGCGAAAGCCCACTAACCGCAGTCCGGTCATAAACACGATCAAACTGGATCCACCAAAAACAATCATCAGTCCAACCGCTGCACCGAGACCATTAATTCGCTTGGGAAACCAGCGGCGGCCGTTTGAATCGAGGAGTTCCAAAGTCGGAACTGTCGCCATGGCGAGCAGCACGACGTAAACGCCCACAACGAACAACCAGAAATAATGGTGGCGCTGGCGCAGCAAACCGACAACAAATGGAACGAGGACCAGTAAGCCCACGCCGAACGAGTAGGCTGCGACCACTCCCGCCACCAGCCAGTGATTTACCTGAGGATTCATCAAGTTTTTTGTTATCTCAACGCCGCCGCCCACGATGCCGATCAGCGTGGTCACCAACAACAGCTGGCCGATGGAAAAACGATGCGACTTTCTGACCGGAACTGCTGGCAGGTTCGCCGAGAGTGCAAGTTGTCTGGAAAAGAAGAATCGCATCGCCAGCAATGGAATCGATAGGCCCAACATGGCAACGGGTATTAATCCCAAGATGTAGACGATTTCCCACTCGGTCTGGTTGCCAAAACTCTGATTGACATCGAGCGTCAGAGCGCTGCCAAACGCCCAACTGCTGGCCGCGGTGACGATTGCCAGGCTGACGACCGAGACTCGCCGCCACAGACTTTCATTACCCAGCACCAGCCAGATGGACAGCACACAGGTTTGCGCGCAGATCATTCCGAGAATGGCCCATAACAAGACTGCGATCGTTCCGTTGGGGCCGGGGCCGCTCGCCAGGTGCGTAAACGATGCATTTCCGACGCAACCCACAGCAGCAAATGCAACGAGGACTGCGATGCCGATGAAACGCGAAGTCTGGTTGGGCTGGGAAGTCTTGCTCATGACGTTCGGCCCGAGTAAATCAAACTAGTCGCCATTCGGCCTGATAGTTCAGGCCCAGCGTGATGATCTTTTGCAGCAGCTCTTCGTACTCAATGCCTCCCTGTTCTGCCGATTCGGCAAAGTCTTCTCCAAATGACAGGTTTGGGTTCGGGTTCGCTTCGAGAACATGTACCTCGCCGGCCGAGTTTAAACGCAAGTCCAGCCTGGCGTACCCGCTCAGGTTTAACGCGCGATACACGCGTTTGCATACACTCAGAATTTTTTGTTCCAGCCCGTTGTCCAGTCCCTTCGCTTCCGAGGTCATGATCCCCAATTTCTTCTGGTATTCGGTGTCCCATTTGACGCGTGCGGTTGCAATCTGAGGCATTCCGGCGGGGGCGTTCTTGAACACCATTTCCCAGATTGGCAGTGTCTTCAGTCGTCGATTACCCAATACTCCTACATACAGTTCCCTGCCGTCGATATAAGTTTCCACCAGGGCATCGGTTTCCGTATCCTGATGGACAAACTCGATGCGGTCAAAGAGGGCCTTGTCGTTGTAGACAATCGAAGACTCCGAAATCCCCAGCGACGCATCTTCGGATACCGATTTGACCAATAACGGATATTCGAACCCCGCCGACCGGCGCGGTTTGGTTCCCACTTTGACGACAAAAAAATGGGGGGTCCGAATGCGATGATAGGACAGGATTTTTTTGGCCAACGGCTTGTCGTGCGACAGCAGCAACCCCCGGGGATTACACCCCGTGTACTGTTGCCGCATCAGTTCGAGATAGCTGACGACGTGGTGGTCGTAAACGCCCACGCCATGAAACTCTTCGAGCAGATTGAAGGTGATGTGGGGCTTGAAGTCCCGGATGGCACGACGAATATCGCCCAAGTCGTCACAGACCCCCAAAGGAAGGACCTCGTGTCCAATGTCCCGCAGCGTAGTGACGACGTCGAATTCGGTCTTCCAGTTCAGGATTTCCTCATCCGAATAGCCGTCCATGCTTTCCGGTGGAACGAGCGACTCGTGCATGAGCACTAGTGCACGTAGCTTTTTCATAGCGCGACCCGGTAGTGCCCTCCGTGAAGGTTATTCATTGTGTGGACGGTCAGCATCGCCAAGGTATTTCGTTTGGCTTCCGCCTTGGAACCTGCAACACGCAGATCCAACGCGCGACATCTATCAATCATTTCGCGCAACACTTGATTGACATTGTATCGATATTCTCCAGTCCACAGAGCCACCGTACGGCTTAATTCCACACGATTTTGCTGTAAAAAAGCCACCGCCGAAAGAGTTGAGCGACTCTTGGGGGTTTGGGGGAAGATTTTTTTCAGATCACGATCAAACGAGCGTTTACAGTCGATCGTGTACCGGTCGTGTCGTTCCGCATAATGTTCGCGTAAAGTTTTCTTGATTCGATGTACCGGATCAGTCTTCACACGGGATCTGACTTTCGCCGGCTGTCCGGCAATTTCATTCATCAACTCGTCGACAAACTCCAGCTTCTTGATCGCTTTCCAGTCTTTGTATTCGGTCCGCCAGCGGCTGCGCCGATTCAGCCAAACCGCGAATGTCTCCGCAAAGTCTTCTGCCGGATGGCTCTGTGCATACCATGGCTCCAGGTGGATCACATAGTTCTTGCTATTGGGTTTGGGGCGATAAAATTCCGGGTAGGGGTTGGCGTATCGCCCAAAGATCTGGCGGTACTTTTTCCGCCGATTCAACCGAAAGGCTGTATCGATGGCGTGCCCAGCTTCATGCCGCAAAATCTGCATGCACCAGGCGTTCGTTCCACCTTCGACTTCCAGCATCTGTTTTCGCTCAAGTCGCATCAACCGCCGGTGCCCCATGTAAAACGGAATGGCGATGCCGGGAATGCCATCCGGAGAGTACCAATCGTCGCTAAGCCAAACGTGCGGTTGAAGCTTTAGCTGGCGGTGGGCAAGTTCGCTGTGAAGTCGTTCAATCAGAGGCGGCAGCTTGCTGGTCTCGAGCGTCAATCCCAAGTCGCAAATTCGCATATCGAGGAGTTCGTCGTCTTCCAGTTTTACCCAGGCTGGGTCTTTTTTCCGTCGAGTCGAGGTAGGTCGTGTGCTCGGCATTGAACGTCAAATAAGTCGGGCTGAAAGCAGGAACAGGTGTTGGATTGTAGAAAATTAATTGTAATCGCAAAACAGATTTTTTGAAAAAAACCTGCGCGAGTTGTTTGATTTACCGCGCGGGCATTACCCCATGTTTTTGTTGGGTCAAAGACGGCTGCAAGCTGGGAAGCGGTAAAACAAACCATAAGTTGCTTCACCGGTTCGAAACTCTTTCTAGCCGGCTTTTTGCGAGGTTTTCGTGCCTAACATCGCCCGCATCAAGTCGCGGCGGGTAATAATGCCCAGCAGTTTGTTGTTTTCCACGACGGGAAGGTGCCGGACTCGATGAAGCAGGAATTTTTCGGCCGCCTGTTCGACCGGCTCAGTCGGATGCACGCTAATGAATTTCCGTTGCATGTGCAAGCTAATCGGGTCGGTACCCAACTGGGGATCAAAAGCGGCCACTAAAAGTGCCGATTCCGTGACGATTCCGACCAAGCGGCCGCCTGAGTCGACGATCGCAATGCTGCTAACGTCCTCATCCAGGATCAACTCGATGATGCGGTTGACCGACCAGTCAGGCTGCGCCTTCACGAATTTCGTTGTCATTACGTCGCTGACGATCACGGTTTCCTCAAAAAAACAGACAGTTTGGCGCAACTTCCACGATACTAATCAACGTTACTGCAAAAAAGCTCAAAAGGCCACGCCCAATTTAACTTTCCGGTAGTTTGCGTTGTGGTGAAGTGCGGCACGCTTTGGACCCGCGCTGAGCAAATTTATCACGATCCTCGCTGTAATTTCTTGCGGTGCAGGCGGCTACGCAAATTCGCCAGAAATTGTCCGGAATCGCGGTTTGCTCGACTATTACGCCTGAGTATCGGCAATGGTTCGCTCAGCAGAATTCGCGTCTGTTCGACGCTCTCAGCGCAGGCGCTTGCCGAATCGTTTAAAGTCAAGCCGGCAGGCGTCAGCGCGTATGCTCAATGCTCGCAATACAGACGCCTTCCGGCTAACCGAAAAACAACGCAAGCCGCCTGCCGTAACATCAAGCCGGCAGGCGTCAGTGGTAGTTCCATGTTTGCGACTCAGACAGCTCAATTTTCGATGATCGTGCTGTCAATGGTCGGTTCGACGCCGTCGACAAAGCTGGCCAGCGAACGATTGCGGAACGGTTGTTGCAGCTTGCGAACAGCCTTGGATTCGATTTGGCGAACGCGTTCGCGAGTTACCGAAAATATCTTGCCGACTTCTTCCAGGGTGTAGCTGTATCCGTCGGCCAAGCCGTAGCGAAGCTTGAGGATCTCACGCTCACGATAGTTCAAGTGTTCCATCGCCTCGTTGATACGTGACTTGAGTGCCGCTTGGTGGGTGTCGTACAGCGGATCATCGTCCCGGTGATCTTCCAGGAACTCGCCGAAATAACTGTCATCGTGATCGCCCACTGGCTGGTCAAGCGAAAGTGGCTGCCGCGCCATCTTCATGATGATCCGAGTGTCGTCGATGGAAAGTTGAGCTCTTTCGGCAGTTTCCTCGGGAGATGGCTCACGTCCGAGTTCCTGCACCAGTTCACGCATGACGTTGCGAACCTTGCTCATCGTATCAATCATGTGAACGGGAACGCGAATCGTGCGGCTTTGGTCGGCGATCGCGCGGGTAATCGCCTGACGGATCCACCAAGTTGCGTAGGTCGAGAACTTGTAACCGCGTTCGTGTTCGAATTTGTCGACGGCCCGCATTAATCCGGTGTTACCTTCCTGGATCAAATCCAGAAAGCTGAGCCCGCGATTGCGATACTTTTTGGCGATCGAAACGACCAGTCGCAGGTTGCCGGCCGAAAGAATTCGTTTGGCAGCATCCTGGATGTGCTGCAAACGGTTGGTCTTGGCAATTCGCCGCCGGAGGGTGGCGGGGCTCTCATAAGTCTGTTTCATCAGGTAGTGTAGTTCCGCGCGGATTTCTTCGACGGTTCGGACGCCCGCAAACCCGGTTTCCTGTGCCTCTTCAAGCAACTCCACCAACGCCTGCATGCGTTCGTTGATTTCTTCGAGCTGCTGAAACATGGGTTGCAACTTGCTGTAACGTAGATTCAGTTCTTCGACCAGCGTAACGCATTTGTTGCGACGGCGAAGCATCTCCCGCCAGACCTGGCGGCGTTGGGCCAGGTCGTTGTTCCGGTTGGCAACGAACAGAAAATCTTTTTTGTTTTCCGCCAGCAAGTGATCGAGCGTTTTCAGGTTGGGTACCAGTCGCTGCAGGATTCGTTTCTTTTCTGCTTTGTTGGTAACCGAGACTTCAATCGTCCGATCAAGGCGTAACTGGCCGTCGAGAACTTTTCGCAAGGCGTCGACGGCTCCCCGCAGCATGAAATCGGTCGCCAACATGGTATTGCGGAAAATGAACCGTGAATTTTCGATCGCAACGGCCGCGGAAATTTCCTGATCGCGAGTGAGCAGAGGAATGCGACCCATTTGCATCAAATACATGCGTACCGGATCGTCGATCGCTTCGATTGAATCGTGTTTTTCTCGGGCAGCTTTGGCGGGTCCATCAACGTCTTTGGAGGTGGCTGTTTTTCGGTCAACGTCAAAATCGGTTTTGGGCTCAGTGGGATTACCGTTTCTTTTGCGTCTTGTTTTGGCCATGTATTCCTCGGTTGGTGCTGGTTTCGATGTGGCGACTTGGATGGCAATCGTGAGTTATGCAGCCGTAATGCCAAAAGTCGTGAAACGGGGGCGAAACCCGGGATTAGCACGAAAAGGTGTGGTTTTGGGGCAGGATCAAAGGCGGCCACGCTGTAATCAATTGCAGTGGCGTGCAAAAAATCAACATGATGGTGCAGATTTTGATCACGATGAATTTCGAAAACGTCGATTTCGATGCCGTACGGGAAGTCCTGTCCACGCAGCCAGCGCTGTTCGAAATTGCCCGTAATTGGCGGTGGCGGTTGAATTTAGTCGCCTGCACACAATAAAATTGGCTCCGCGACTCCGAATCAGGGCTTACTTGTCGGCATCCGACCTGTTGTGGGAAATTCAGAGTAAAGCGGGTTGGTCTTCATCGCTTCGATTCAATCTTACGGATTTTGCGGATTTCCATGGCAGACGACTATTACAACGTGCTGAACGTTTCCCGAACCGCTTCCCAGGAAGAGATTCAAAAGTCATATCGACGATTGGCGCGGAAGTACCATCCGGACCTGCACGCAGACGAAGAAGAAAAGCAAAAGTCCGCCGCCAAGCAGAAGTTCCAGAAGATCCAACAGGCTTATGACGTCCTTAGCGATCCTGAAAAGCGTCAGATGTATGATCAACTCGGCCCGGACTTTGATCGCATGGGAGGACAATCACCGTTTGGCGGCGCGGGAGGCCCCGAAATTGACTTCAGCCAGATTTTCGGCGGCCAAGGCGGCCGTCCCGGCGGATTTGAAGATCTACTCCGCCAGTTCGGGATGGGGGCAGGCGGCCCCGGTCCCATGGGTGGCGGACCTCGCGGTGGTCCCTTTCAACGCCCGCCCGGTCCCACCAGGGGGCCCGATGTCGAACAACAAATCACCGTGCCGTTCGCGACTGCAGTTCTTGGCGGCGAACACCGCGTCACTTTCGAACGTCGGTCCGGAAAAGTTGAGACGATTGACGTGAAGATTCCCGCCGGCATTGAAAGTGGCAAAAAAATTCGCCTGCGAGGTCAAGGAAATACCGGGTTTGACGGCGGGCCTCGCGGCGATTTGTTGATCAAAGTCAAAGTCTCTCCGCACCCTACCTACTCACGCAAAGGGATGAACCTGATCGTCACAGTGCCCATCACGCTGGGGGAGGCAGTCCATGGAGCAAAAATTGATTTGCCGACGCCCCACGGGACAATCACCGTCAAAGTCCCTCCCGGGGCGGCCAGCGGCAAAGCCCTGAGGCTCAAAGGAATGGGAATCAAGGGCAAAGATCTGACCGGCGACTTGATTGCAACGCTGCAAATTGTTTTGCCAAAAAATCTTTCCCCCAAGGACATTCAGTTGATCGAGAAACTGGATGCCGGTTGGAACGACGCGAGTCCACGCATCGATTTGAAATGGTAAAGCGGAAAGCCAATCGGCATGGGTAAAGATGAAACGTTCCCGAAATCAGTTAGAATTCGAACACGACGCGAATTCGATCTGGTCCATGCGGCAGACCATTTCGCGGCTGATGACACATTAGTGATTCGCGGTCGGCGAAATGGAATGCAGATTTGCCGACTCGGATTGTCGATTGGTAAACCTGTTGGCAACGCTGTCGTTCGTAACCTGTGGAAACGAAAAATCCGCGAAGCATTTCGAAAGCAGCAAAGCGATTTGCCCGCCGGCCTGGATTTGGTCGTACGACCGCGGAAGGGTGCCAGGTGCGATTTTTCGGCAATTTTTCGCTCACTCACAAGGTTAGCCACGCGGCTGGATCGAAAAATTCCTCCGGCACAAGCGATGCGAAATTCGAAACCCTAACTGGGCGCACACCAGGGCGTTCATTGAACGGTGCGGACCATAGTCACGAAAGCCAGTCGCAGTTGATCGAGAAATTATTGAAACTACCGAGTCAGCTTTTGATCCTGGGGATCCGGTTCTACCAGGTGTGCATTAGTCCCTGGCTCGGTCCCAATTGCCGCTTCACACCCACATGCAGCAGCTATTGTATTGAGTCGCTGCGCAAGTATGGCGCAATCAGAGGTTCAGTAAAAGGCGTCTGGCGAATCATGAGATGCAACCCGTTCAATCGTGGCGGCTATGATCCGCCGTAGTTCAGGTGGCAGGAGGCAGAGAGCAGGAGGATACAATCTGTGATTATTTCTGCTTTTCAAAATGCACGCGGCACGCGTCACCTTCGCAGGCGTCGTCGGTTTTGCCGGCCAGCCGATATCGGTGCCTGGCAACCTGGCTGTACAGAAACTGCCACAGTGGCAAAGTGAACGGCAAGTGCAGGATCGGAGCCAGGATCCATAACCTTGGTAATCGCGTCGTCAAATAACGAAACGCTTCGGCGCCGCCCAGCCGCCGTTGGTCGCGAGTGATGACGTACATCTGCTCCATCAGTTTTTCCTTTGGTAGATCGCGATAGCGGGTCGCAACCAGCGGATCATGGAGGGAAACGAAAGCCAATCTCTCCTTTCCATCCCAGCGGTGTAAATTGGCGACTTGTTTCGTACAAAATTTGCATTGCCCGTCGTAGATGACGATTTCCGCGTTTGGCAGCTCCGCCGGGGACGGCAATTTTGGCAGACCCGTCACCGAATTTCCAGGCGAACGGGCGGCGACTGATTGCGGAGCTTTTTCTTCGAGTTTCGTTGTCACGGGATTTCAGTGCTAAATGCGTTCAAATCGTTAACTGTCCAATCAGTTGACCGGAACTTTGCTGCGCGAACAACGATCAAACAACAGCGTGGCCAGATTTTCGGGCCAGAATCGACTTTCTCCGTAGCATTATACAAAATTTGACCCGTATAATGAGGCCGGACAAAGAGCATTACCGTCTTCATCGCTCTCCCGGATTTTGAGCGCCGCCAGAAGATGCTCGCGGTCGCCGCTCCCGGGAGCCGAATGACAACGTTATCGGACAATTGACAGGAAACGGACAACGGCAATGAATGAAATCTCCAGGCAGGTTGCTCGTGCGCAGCGGCGTTTGATGGTTGGGCAATTTTTTCGAATTCTCTGCTGGTCGGTGTTTGCCGGATTGTTGCTGGCGGTCGTAGGGCTTGCGATCCCCAAGATCTGGCACCTGGAGTTCCTCAATGACGCGACCTTTCAGGACACCTGGACATGGAGCTGGATTGGCGGCGGCTTGCTGGCGGGCTTGCTGGTTGCGGCGGGGATGACCTGGTTCGGTCGCGAGTCGAGGTTGAACGCGGCGATCGAGGTTGATCGCCGATTTGGTCTGAAAGAGCGAATGTCCAGCGCGATGGTCCTTGACCAGACAACGGCGGAATCAGATGCGGGTCGCGCGCTGATTGACGACGCTGTTTCGAGGGCTCAAACGATTGACGTTCGCGATAAATTTGGCTTTCAGCCGACTTGGCGGGCGGCGCTGCCGGTTATCCCTGCTTTGATTCTGGCAGCGTTGATGTTTGTGCCCAACGCGGCGATGGACAAACGAGCCGACGCGAGCGAGTCAAACAAGATTGACGCCGAGCGAGTCAAAGTGGCAGTTGAGCAAGCCAAGAAAAAGTTTTCCGAAAAAGCCAAAGAGACGGAATCCAAAGGACTCAAAGACGCGCTGGCCAAACTGGATTCACTGGACAAGAAAATCGACAACCTGGCCAAGGGAGATCCTGATGACAAGAAAGAATCACTCGTCAAGTTGAATGACGTAAGGAAACAGATTGAGGATCGCCAGAAAGAACTCGGCGGCGCCGACGAGATGAAAGAGAGTCTTAAAAAGCTCAGCTCCGTCAGCAAAGGTCCTGCCAAGCAAATTGCCGAAGCCATGAAATCAGGCGATTTTGAAGAAGCGAAAAAGGCAGTCAAAGAACTCGCCGAAAAGTTGAAAAGCGGCAAGCTCAGCGACACGGAAAAACAGCAGCTCGCCAAGGACCTCCAGGAGATGGCCAAGCAATTGGAAAAGATGGCCGAAGAGCATCAACAGGCGAAAGAGAAACTCAAAGAACAAATCAAGCAGGCCCAACAACAGGGCGACCTGAACAAGGCTGCCGAGTTGCAGCAACAGCTCGAAAAGATGCAACAGCAGGACAAGCAGCAACAAAAAATGCAGCAGATGGCCGAGAACTTGCAAAAGTGTGCCGACTGCATGAACCAGCAGAAACAAGGCGGCAAAAAACCCGGAGGCAAACAGCCAGGACAACAAGGCAACCAGCAAGCCCAGGCGCAGCTCCAAAAAGCCGGTGAGGCCCTCGAAGATCTTGCCGATGAAATCGAACAGATGCAGCAAGACCTGCAGGATCTGGATGACCTGGAAGACCTTGCCAAGAGTCTCGAAGACATCAAAAACGCCATGAACGATTGCGATGGCGAGGGTAACGGCGATCAGCCCAACTTCGGCGATTGGAAAAAAGGGAGCGGCAAGGGATTTGGCAAACGGGAAAAGGGTGACGGTGATACCAGCGGCTTTAAATCGCAGGTCAAAGGCAAACTTCAAAAAGGCGAAACGGTCGTTACCGGCAGTGCCGACGGAAATAACATCTCGGGCAAATCAGTCAGCGAAGCCCGCGAGATTATCAAGGCCTCCATGAACCAGGACAACGATCCTCTCGGAGAAAAGAAATTGCCCAAATCAACCCGTGAGCATGCCCGCGAGTATTTCCAAAAAGTCCGCGAAGGAAATTAAGTCGACTGAAACAAACGCATGAACCACAAGCGACTCATCCGCGACTTTGGAATCCTGGGCTTGTTCTGCGTCGGTTTTTTTCTGGTCACCAGGGCGATCAACCTGTTGGGGGAAGAAAATCTGGAACCTGTCCAGGTCGAGTTCTCTGAAACTCGACGGATGGCCGATCGACAATTCACCCGCAAGGACTATCGGTCTGCGATCCGCTTTCTGTCCAAGCTGACGAACGAGGATGAGTTCAACAGCCATGCCTGGTACAAGCTGGGCGACTGTTACGCAAGTTTGTACGATCAAAGCAAGAGGCCTTCCCTGGCCGACCCCACGCCCTATAGCGAAGATAATCAGAAAAAACAAAAAGAACTCGCGGACAAGGCAATTGCAGCCTACTCGCATGTCATTGATTACCCGCGCTACCGTAGTCCCGCGATGATTCGCATTGCTGCCATTCATACGCTCGAGCGCAACAACGATGCCGCATTGGATATCCTGGAACAGCTCCTTAGCTTTAAATCAGAGAATCAAACACCGTACTTTATTCAGCGCGAACCTTTTCTGAGTCTGGCGAACGAACCTCGCTACATCGCGATCAAAAAGGAGTTTTTGCGAAACGCGTCGAAAAATGGTCGTGAACGACGCGCCGATGGCCGCCTGGGAGTTTCCGGCAGTCCCGATTCGCCGCCGCAAGAGTCCGGCGACACGAGCAAATAGGTCATGAAGGGGCGGCGACGTGCTTCCTGATTCGATCGCGGCGGCTAACCGAGGTAACGACTGGTCCACAAGCCGATCAAGTCGGCAACAAAGCCAACATCCTGGGGCTGTTTCACCAGGAGATGATCGGCGCCATCCAGTGAAACCATCGCCTTGGGACCGCCTGTCATTTCAAACAGCTTCTCTGCGTGCCAGTACGGCAACGTTTCATCTTCCGGGGGATGCAAAATCAAATGCGGCAGTTGCATGCTTTCGATCGCCGCCGGAAGATCAATGCGGCGAAGATTTTCAATTAGCTGCCTTTGCAAGATCCATGTTCTACCGCCAATTTCGACTGGGCCTTCTCCCTTGGCTTCGATAGCCGGGTTGGTCGCTGCCAAAAAATCGGCCAGGTGTTGAGTCGACGAGGGCGATGCAATGGTCACAATCGCCTTTGCCGAGACAATTTGCTGGCTCATAAACATCATCGCTGCGCCACCCAGTGAATGGCCAATCAGGATTTGGGGTGGCTCCAATTCGGCGGACAGATAATGGACGGCCGCCATCACGTCGGTGCAGTTGTTGTCAAAATTGGTAGCGGAGAAATCCCCCCGGCTGTCACCCAGGCCGGTGAAATCAAAACGCAATACCGTGATTCCGTGTTTGGCCAGACCTCGGCTGATGCGCACGATGGCTTTCAGATCTTTGGAGCAGGTAAAACAATGCGAAAAGATCGCGTACGCACGTGGTGGTCCGTGTGCGAGCTCAAGAATGCCGCTCAGCCGGATGTTGTTGGAGTTTTCAAAAAAGATGCGTTTACTGGGCATGGAATTTGATTATGGTTCGGTTGTTATGACTAGTGCTTCATCCAGATCTAAACTATGGATCAGCGGTTGTGGCGAACCACCTAGTGCGAAGCGATGTAGGAATCATGATAATGGGCGAGCGGCCGGCGGTAACCCAATAGTGCTTACTCTTGATTCTAATCGCTGTTGCGATTCATCAAGTAACCTCTCCCTTCGAGGTCGTGCAGTTTTTAAGTCGTGTTTGAATCAAGGTTGATGCATTTCACCCTCCCGCCGGGGAACCCCGTAGCGGACCCTGATCTTCGTTTAACCGCGTGCCCATCGGGCCGCGCTTGTCACGACGGCAAAAACGCGGGGCGTTGCCCACGCGGTTAAACGAGGAAACGCTGGAAAAGTCGAATTAAAAATCCGCTACGGCGTTGCCCGCCGGGAGGGTCGCGAGGAACGAGCGGGGAGGGTGGTCGCAATCGATTACGCACGAAACCCTCCCCGGCCGCTACCGCGTCCGACCCTCCCGCAAGCGGGCGGGTGAAGCAAAACTGCACGACCTCCTTCTGGGAGAGGTCGCCGTCTCAGCGACTCACCGCGGCGAAACTTCGCCACGTGAGGGAATGCGTCGTTTGCGACCGACCAGTACGATCGGGACGACGAGCAGAAAAATGAGGATACTCAGACGGATATAACCCTGCCATTTGAAAATCGTGATTCTTAGATCCACGAAATCGAAATCAGGTTCGATTCCATCATGGGGATCGATGGCTTGTCGTATGACTTCCGGATCGGCGCCCAGTGGAATAAAGCGGGCAGTTCCGTCAAGCATTCCCACGATGTTTCCCAGAAGTCGTGTTTGATATCTGGTTTCGATGCAGTGCGCACAGTTTTCGCGCGACGTGGATGATAAAATCGCAATGGCTTCTTCGACCGAAAGATCTTCGGGTTTAAGCCAGGGAACCGGATGGGCAACATCTTCAATTAAAACAATGACCGAAAATGGAGCGTCATGGTTGCCGGCAATTGAAAGTGGGTTACCAACTTCAAAGGCCGTTCGCGGACCGGTAACGAGTTTATAAGGCGTGTTGGTATTCGTCTTATTGGCAGGGCAGGAATAGGCCCAAGGAAGCTTGTCGTTCATCTTGACATTGTTGGGTCCATTCCAGGTTTCGTCTTTCCGGTAACGATCGAACAGATTGGCTTCGTCGAGGTAGGATGTAAGTTCAAGTCGCCAGCTGTGCCAAGGTTCGCCCTGATCGCTCAATTCGATAGCTGGGGGAAGCGTCTTGTGGACAAATTCATAGTTGTGCATTGCCAGGACGATTTGCCGAATATTGTTCAGGCAACTGGTTCGTCGTGCGGCCGACCGAAGTTCGGGGAGTGGACTTGCAAGCGCGTAGATAATCATAAGCGTTGCTGCTACCACTGCCGCAATCCGGGCATCTCGAAGTTTGGTCGATCCCACGAAATACGTCAGCCAAAGTCCAAGATACAAACTCGCCGCAAGAACTCCTCCCAGCCCCCAGATGCTGATGGCGGCGGCGTAGAGGGCAACCAGATAAAACAGGTGCCATAATTCAAAGCGCCATGATCGAGCTGCCGTGTCGGCCTGTGTCATCGGCAAAATCTCATGGAAACAACATGCCCATCAAATCCCGAGTTCCAATCGAGCGCGTCGACGTAAACACCTCGCCTGCGTCAAAGCCGGCCGTAGCACCACTGGCGGTAGCCATCGCTTCGACTCGCTTGAACAGGTATTCCTTGGCCGATGGGAACTGGCTTTTGTAACAACGGATGGCTCGGAGTTTCGCTTCCAGAGTCGCCGAGATGTCGAAGACAAACTGTCGTTGACCACCTCCACTCCACTCCGATTCAAAAAACAGCGAATAGTAAATCTGCCGGTCGATCGTATGCACGGGCAAGCCTTCAAAGTGCTCATCCCACTTCGTCAGGCGGCTGTAGAACACGGCCGCATCAGAAATCTGGCTTGCCTGCCAATGATCGGGGGAAGCCAGTGGAGTCTTACCTTCAATCGAAATGACAACTTTGGGTCGGAAGATCCGGAACTGCCTGGCCAGCGCCACGCGGGCTTCGAAACTGTCGAACAAACGGCGATTAGGCAGATCCAGCACGACGCGGTTGGTGATCCCCAGGATACTGCCCGCTGCTTCGGCTTCTCGCATCCGAATCGCCGGGTCATCGTTAAACGGCGTGGGTTCTCCATCCGTCAAATCGATGATTCCCACTTTCAGCCCCTGTTTGGCCAGTGCCGCCAATGTGCCACCGCACCCGATTTCGACGTCGTCGGGATGGGCTCCTACCGCGATGACGTCGAGCGAAACTTGTTCGTCCATGAAAATCAGTTGTCCTTTAACGGGAATTTGATCATTCGCACGCGGTGCCAGGGGATACTCACGTGAGCACCGTCGCGAGCGATTGTAATGGTTTCCTTGTCGATGCGGGTGACGTGAAATCCAGCCTCATCGCCAAGCGTGAATTGCTGGCCGTCGGTCAAATTGAGTTTTCCCGTCGTTGAATCGGGGGTGACCGGAGAGTGATACCAGATGGTTGGTGTCGGATCAGTCAGACTGACTGCGTTCCCGGTCGGCGTCGGATCATCCTCGGACTCCTTGCCCAGGGTTCTTAAGGGCTGTTCGATTTTCAAGGCATTTTTATCCCACCGAATTTCGTCATCGCGAAAATCGACCGACTGCGTCAGAATGCGGCAGGTGGGGAACACAAGTATCGTGGATCCCTTGTCGAAGTCGGCTGATTCCGGATAACGAAACACGGGGCTGGCGAATGAGATTGCGACGACGTCTTTCTTGTCGAGCTTGACGTCGGCAAAGTCAATCGCATCAAGCTCTTTTGGCGAACCAAGTCGCACAACACTGCGATCGGCAAGCATCGCCAGCCACTGACTGGATTGCTCCTGGGTCTTATTTTCGAATTCGATTTCCGCGACCTTGGCGAGGCTGACTTCCATGGTCGAGCCAAGTTGTGTTGCGTTGAAAGAGATCTGGCCATCCAGAAAATCGACCTTGTCCACGATGAACTGATCGCCGTTGGTCATGCGAACCACTGCCTGGCCATTGGCAATTTCATACGGCAAGGGTTGGGGGGGTGAAAAAATAATGTTGTCAACGGCGTAGTCTTCATCGATTTTGCGATCCAGACGGAACAAATGCGGGCTCGAAAGGACACGCACGCGCGTGATCAACTCGTTGGACTTTACACCGCCAAACATGCAGGGGTCTTCGGTCGCTTCGACCGTCGCCAACAAGTGTCCGTCGGAGTTGTAGGCTTCCATGATCAAGTCGCGACTGTGTCCGACGCGCGCGAGGAACAAGCCGATTTCGTTCACGCCGGCCGACGTGGAAGGTTGCTGGGGCAGACAAAACGTGATCTCAAAGACGCCCCGGAATCGTTTGGGAAAGGTGCCCGACGTTTCAAACACGCAAACAGAATTGCCTCCTGGTGGCAGAGGTTTGAAATCAAACGGATAACCGGAGATACCCACGAACCCGTTGCCTTCGATGCCCAGTCGCAAGCCCAGGTCGGTGAAGGTGTCGCTCACATTCATGGACTTCGTCAACTCTTCACCGCCTGGCGTCGTTTCGAAATCAACAACCGTCTGGCCATCCGTTTCAAAATCCTGATATTGATGAAACATTTTAACAGTCGTGGGCTCGGATTTCTGTTTGACGGGATCGCTGGTCTTGGCCCGCAGCAGACGGACGATTTGATCGCGGTCCAATACGAATGGCCTGCCGGCATAGGTGCAGTCTATTTTCAAGTCGCCAGCGTCACCTTCGAGAACTTCACCACTTTTCAGAAACAGGCGGTCAAAAGTGGCGACGTTCGTCGCGTCGCCGTAGTTTTTCGATTTGAGTTCACGCAGAATGCGATTGATGCGGTAACGGACTTCAAACACATCGTCGTTGACATGCCGTTCGATCAGGACCAGGTACGGCCCCCCGATCTTGTTGTCCGACAGCGCTTGCTCCGCTGCTTCGCGTCGCTGATAGTCCTTGCTGCCAAGATCGGTAATCAATCGCCGAATGTTGGCAACCTGTTCGCTGGCCGGCTGAGCCGAGATCACAAGTCGTTGCACGTCATCGAGGCTGATTGGTTGCGTCGACATTTGTCCGTCTGGATGAACATTGGTCCAATCAATGCTCGGCGTCGCCACCTCGACGGTTAATGCCGAACCATTTTTCAAGTCGATCGTGAATTGCGACGTTTGAGCATGAAGTACCGCGGTACCTGAGAAACTCCCCAACGTCAGGATAGCCACCGCCGGAAACAGATGTTTGGTTCGCGAAGATCTCATGATTGAATTTCCCAATACTACCATTTCGTGACGTCAAGGTAGCGAAACGTCCCATCGTTTTCGCGTGCCAGGCGGGTCATGAAATTGCCGGTATCTTGCAGCGGTCCCGTTCCAAATTGAATACAGTGAATTTGCGTATGGCCACCCGCCATTTTTCGTATCAAGTCCAGCTGCCCCCGGTTCAACTCCGGAAAACCGCCGTCGGTCATGAACACGATGACATCCGGCTTAAACGTTAACGCGACGATTAATCCATTTTCGTGGCTGGTCGAGCCAAACGCGATCAAGTTCCGACAGAAATGCGGGTACGAGCTGCTTGTTGACCGAGGTGGCCGGTAGCAGTTGCCTGCGTTCAATCGTAACGGTTCGGTCATTGTAAGCAACGACTTGGAACGAATGATTGGGCTCAAGCTGATTGATGGCGTTACTCAATTCGGACTGCGCCCGGTCGATCACCCCCAGTCCGCCGGATCCCATGCTTTTGGAACGGTCGATGACAAATACGAACTTGCGACCTTCCAGGCGACCCGTGCCAAACACGCTGATGACGGCAGGTTCGCCCACCGGTTGTTGCGCCCTTAACCGATTTTGGTCGGCCGCAATCATTTTCAAATCTTCCGCCGAAAGTGCAAATTCATGCGTTTGCCCCTGAGAGTTCGGAACCTGCGTCATCCGGTTGACGTCTAAATCCGAAAGCTCAGTGGGAACCGCCGGGCCTGCAATGTCGTTGGGATCGGAAATCTCAATTGGAGGTGGTTGCACTGGAATCGCGGCAGCCGCGGCATTTGCGGAGGACTCGCTCGATGTTTGGCGCTCCAACTCGACGTCTGACTCGGTCAAATACTCGGTGGCAGCCGGTTGGGCAACCGTCAGCACGACCTCCACACGGCGTTCGGGTTCCCCGTGGCCAACTGTCCCGGTCGCACGCCAGCTAAAAAACAGGAGTAACAGCAGGAGCAAGTGCGTTAGGAACGAAAGTCCCAGCGGGCGCCATTTTTCGTGTGGACGGTGCTGTTCGTAGGCCTGACTCATACGTTTATTATTCCACACCCGCACATTCAGCGAAGACCAGAAACCATCCCAATCTCAACAATTGGGTAATTGCTTTTTACGGGCGAAATGATGAATTCAGGCGGGAACTTGACATGCTATGGCGACGATCGGATAGCACAATCAGCGTAGGTGGCGGTAATTTTGCACGTTTTTGCTTACGTTTGACCGGTCAATCGCGGTAATAAGTGAGGCAACGTAACTGCACATCGACCGCGTCGTCGGTTAAAATCGACTGGTTGAAGAGATCGACATCGGACTCGCCTGAAAACGGTCTGCCCCGACCTCGCCGGTGTTTAGTTTAGGACGACGAATCTTCTCTCGAGGATTTCCGTCTTCGCAGCAAACTCGAGATTCTGTTGGAACCCATTATGAACAAACCCGATTCTGGTAGTCAGGCCGATTTGAGCGGCGAAGATGTCAAGGCACTTGAAAAGTTGAGCGAAGCTTACGGCTCGGTTCGCGGGCAACTGGGCAAGAGTCATTGTCGGCCAAAGCGAAGTTATCGAACAATTGATGATCGCGATTTTCGCCCAGGGACACTGCCTGCTCGAAGGCGTTCCGGGCTTGGCCAAGACATTGATGGTCAGCACGCTCGCCAAAACGCTCAGCCTCGATTTCAATCGAATTCAATTCACACCCGACTTGATGCCAAGTGATATCGTGGGCACCGAAGTCATCCAGGAAGACAAAACGACCGGTTCGCGGGAATTCAAGTTTCTCAAGGGTCCTGTGTTTGCCAACATCATTCTGGCGGATGAAATCAACCGCACGCCACCCAAGACCCAGGCGGCGCTGCTGGAGTCAATGCAGGAGAAACAGGTCACCATCGGTGGCGAGCGTCATGCGCTGCCATCGCCGTTCTTCGTCCTGGCAACGCAAAACCCAATTGAACAGGAAGGCACCTATACCCTGCCGGAAGCTCAACAGGACCGGTTCATGTTCAAGGTATTTGTCAAATACCCAAGCTACGAGGAAGAGTACGTCATCGCCGAAACAACCACCTCTGACATCGCCAAAGATGTCGAGGAAGTCCTGACCGGAGAAGATATCCTGCGACTGCAACACCTTGTTCGACGGGTGCCCGTTGCTCCGCACGTGATTCATTTTGCGTTGCGGTTGGTGCGGGCGACACGAGTGCTGGAAGAAGGCTGTCCGGAATTCGTCAAGGAACAGGTCAGTTGGGGTTCGGGGCCACGAGGTGTGCAGTATCTTTTGCTGGGAGCCAAAGCTCGCGCTGTTCTCGAAGGTCGCACTTACGCGATTACGGATGACGTGCGGGCCGTGGCGCGACCCGTCTTGCGGCACCGGGTGCTGACCAACTTCAGTGCCGAGTCATCAGGCATTACTTCGGACGATGTCATTAACCGGCTCTTGACCGAACTGCCCGACCGGAGTGATGGCGATCAGATGGCACCGGAACTGGCGCGGGCATTTGGTTAGATTTGATGGCAATTCCACAGAAAACCGATCAGAAAAATTACCTGGACCCAAAAACGCTTGATCGGATCAAGAAGATTGATGTGCGCGCCCGCCTGGTTGTCGAAGGGTTTATTACCGGGCAACATCGCAGTCCCTACAACGGATTTGCCGTGGAATTTGCCACGCATCGCGAATATGCACCCGGCGATGACTTGCGCCATATCGACTGGAAGGTCTGGTCAAAGACCGATCGCCTGTACATCAAGGAATATGAAGAAGAGACCAACCTCAAATGCCATTTGCTGGTCGACTGTAGCAAGTCAATGCGGTATGGCGAAACGAGCGGTTGGAGCAAGTTTGATTATGCGGCAACGGCTGCCGCGAGCCTGGCCTACATGATGCAGCAACAGCAGGACATGGTCGGGCTGGTCCTGTTCAGCAACAAAATTGACAAGACATTCAAACCAAGCTCCCATCCTTCGCACATCAAGAAGTTGTTTCATGAACTGGAAATAACCGAACCGGATGATGTCACGGATGTCAGTGAACCTTTCCTGGCCCTGGCCGGCAAACTGCAGCGGCGCGGCATGGTGGTCTTGTTTTCCGACCTGTTTCTCGACCCGGCAGAGCTGGGCGAATCGCTCAACCAGTTTCGCTTGCGGCGGCACGAGGTGGTCGTATTTCACGTCATGCATGGCGACGAACTGACGTTTCCCTTCGAGGACAATACGCTGTTTCGAGGCATCGAAGTCGACGCGCAGTTGCATACCGAACCGCGCGCCTTGCGGGCGTCATACTTGCAGGCAGTGGAAAATTACCTGCAACGCGTTCGGCGCGTTTGCGCGACAGCCGGGATCGATCACGTGCTGCTGGATACGTCCAAGCCGCTGGACGTGGTCTTGTCCAGCTACCTGAATTTCCGGGCGAAATCTCGGCGGAAACTTATTTAACGGGAAGGGTTGATACGAAACGATGTCTTGGCTCGGATTTTTTGCGAATCCCTTTATGTTGGGTCTGGGTGCGCTCGCCGTGGCGTCACCGATTTTGATCCACTTGCTCAACAAGCGCCGTTTCAAGATCGTCGATTGGGCCGCCATGGACTTTTTGTTCGAAGCGGACAAGAAGAACCGACGCCGAGTCCAACTGGAGAACTTTATCCTGTTGATGTTGCGCTGCCTGGCGATGTTGCTGATCGGACTTTTGCTGGCCCGCCCTTTCCTGCCATCTTCGGTCGCCAGCATCATGCAACAAAAGCAGGAATATGAACGCGTTGTCCTGTTAGACGACTCACTCAGCCAAAAAGTCGTCAATGGCAATCTGCCGGCCATGGAAGTCGGCAAAAACGCGCTCAAGGAACTGATGAAGAATCTGGCCGATTCAAATGATACCGATGACTGGTTGACGGTCATGTTGACCAGTCGCCCTACGGAACCCGTGTTGTCGAACGAACCGCTGACCCGCAATACGGTCAGCTCGCTGCTCGAGGTTGTCGACGACATTGAATGTTCCGAGTCGGCGGCCGATTATCCAGCGGCCTTGAATGAACTCAGGCGGTACGTGAGCGGCCAACGGGTTAACGTCGGACGGGTCGCCTATGTATTTTCTGATATGCGGCAAGTCGACTGGATTGGTTCGGGCGAAGCCGACGCGCAGTCCGCCCCCAACAAAATTGTGCAGGCGATCGCGGACGAAACCGTCGATTGTTTCGTCGTCGACGTCGCGGGCGATGCCGATCAAAACCTGGCCATCACGGAAGTCAGGCCTCTCGACTTGCAGGTTGCGGACAAAATCGTGCGGTTCAATGTCTCGGTTGCCAATTACGGGAACCAGACCGCCAGCGACATTCGCGTATTGTTGCAGGTTAATGATGAAACGCCGCAATACGAAACCATTCCCTCGATTGCCCCCGGACAAACGGAGCAAATCGCGTTTCGTTATATGTTCAATCGCCCGCCGGAAACGCCCTCGTTTGACGAAGAGTCCGAACTTCCCCGTTTCGAAAATTACCGGGTTCGCGCGGAAATCGACCGTCAGGCACTCGGTGAAACGGGCCTGTCAGCGGACCAGCTGATTGAGGACAGTTCAGCAGTGTTTGCCGCCAGGGTGCTCAACGGGGTCTCGGTGTTGTTGGTTGACGGCGATCCCCTGGCAACATCCCAGCGGAGTGAAACGCACTATCTGCGCAGCCTGAACGTCTTCGGCGCCGGATTGTCGATGGACACGGTGACCGTCAGCCAATTGGAAACCGTTTCGCTGTCGAAGTATCGCGTGATTTTTTTGTGCAACGTCGATGAAGCTTCTTCCGATCGTATCAATTCCATTTCCCAATGGGTCGACGATGGAGGGGCCTTGGTGATCATGCCGGGGAATCAGGTATCGCGCATCCCGATTCAACGAATCGTTCTATCGAGATGGCAAGGGTCTTTCGCCGATTGGTCTGGTGGAGATGGCGGGTGACCCCACGATGTCACAATGGGTGAACTTCGAGGTCGATCCGCAAATTCATCCGGCGCTGCGGTTGATTGTCGACAGCGATGAAACCAGCCTCGGCCGCGTCGATGTTTTCAGTTGGTGGACCTCCGAATTCGATCCGCAGGAAGTCGGTCGCACGTTTCAAATCCCGATGCGTCTGAGCGATAGCGAAAACTCACCGGCGATGGTGGACCGTAGTTGGGGTAAAGGCAAAGTAGTCGTGTTTACGATTCCCGGTGACGGCGATTGGACGATGTGGCCCAGCAGTCCGACGTTTGCTCCCGTCATGCTCGACCTGATCGATTACCTGATTGGCTCCCTCGGTGAAAATTCGGCCGTTGCCATTGGCAAACCAATCACCTATCCCGTTGATTTGACGGTTTACGACAGTCGCGTTTCATTGCGCGACCCCGGAAACGAAAAAGTGGAATCGGTCGCCCGTCCTTTGGAGGAGACCGAGTCCAGCCGCGCCAGCGAGATCTACCGGGTCGAATTTGACAACGTCAATCGCCGCGGATTCTATCAACTGGAGCTGAAAAAACATGATGGTGAAACCGAAAGTGTACTGTTTGGCTCAAATCCTGATCCACGCGAAAGTCAATTGAAACGGATGTCACCTGCCAGCCTCGAAGGTGACTTTTTGGGGGATGACGTAAAACTGGTGACGGCGGAAGAATTGGGCACGCAAACCGTCAAAGGCGGAAACACCGAAATCTGGATGCAAATCCTGATGTTGCTGTTTGTGGTTCTCGTCTGCGAACAGTTCCTTGGTTGGTGGTTTGGACGCAAGAGATAAGCCAATGAAAAATTACTTCATGCTATCGGGTTCGCGGACGCGTGGATTTGCCTGCGCGAAACCCGGGCGTTTGTGATTTGGGGCCTCATGCTGTGGCTTCCCGGTGCTGCACTGGCGCAGCGAGGTTTGCCAGAAAATCGCCGGGTGATTGTGGAGGGAATTCCACGAGGCGTGATCGAACTTAGAGCCATGCCGGAGACTGCAACTCGGGGTTCCGCAGGAAGAGGAAACAAACGCAGAGCTCGAAACGGGGGCTGCCCTGAAAACCGATCCACGGCTCGAACAGACTTTGGAGATGGCCGAGCGATACCGAACCGACGGCAACTATCGGATTGCGGCCCAGCTATGGCAGGCGGTTTTGCAGCAAAGTGGTGATTCGCTGGCATCTACCGACGGCCAGAACTATTTTTCGCTGGTGGACCAGGTCGAAAAGATTATTGCCTCGTTGCCGCCAGAGGGTTTGCAGGTTTACCGCATTACGGCCGACGCCAGCGCACAGGAAATCATGGCTCAGGCCGACGAACTTGGCAGGACAACTGCTTTAAACCAGGTCGTCCAGCATTTCTTTTTAAGTTCTCTGGGGGACGAGGCTGCTTTCGAATTGGGTTGCATTTATCTCGACAGCTACGACTTTCATCGGCGCCAGGCGGATGTTTGAGAAAATCCTCAACCGATATCCTGATCCGTCGGTTTCCCTGGCACAGGTGCTGGTACGACTGGCGCTTTGTCAGTCCTACCTCGGTGAGTCGGAAGCTGCCGAATCGACATTGGCAATGGCTCTCGATGCGGATCGGGAGGCGGTCTATTCCCAGGCCGATATGGTGCGTGAATCGCTGGGTCAGATCCAGCCTGTGAATCGTTCGCTCGTCGATTCTTCCTGGAAGTATTGGCTGGGAAATGAAAAGCGTTACGGCGTAATGCGTTCGGTGCCGGACGAAATGATGAAATCGGACCTGGTCGCGAAATGGCAATTTTATTTCGACCCCAGGAAAAGTTACCAGAACTTCAGTGACGCTCGCGGCGATGTGCTTGAAGGTGAAAATTCGTTCGGTGCGGCCGCTGCCGGGACGCTTTCGCCCAACGAAAGGAAGCTCATCGACAGTTGGAGTAAAAAAAACTGGCGTCCGGCCGGAAACCTGTTAATCGACTCGGGAATCATCTATTTCAAGTCGGCGGCCGATATGACGGCGTGGGATACCAAAGAGATTGCCGAGTGCGCCGAAAACGACAAACCGGAACCGGTTTCGCAGCCGCTGTGGCGTTCGATGTTTCGCAACAGCTTCGCAATGGACGATGCCTCGCAGCAGATGCAGGCGATCCGTCAAAACTACAGCAACTACGGTCGCCGCCGCGGCATTTCTTTTGATACCGACGACCCGTCGCTCAATGAAGAAGTTCAATTGTTTGGCGACACGATTTTTCAGCAGTCGTCCATCCACAATGGAATTTTGTATTCGATCGAAGGCCCGAGTTTTGATGATGTCAGCTCGCAGGTTTCGCGGCAAATTGGGCCTCAATGGAATGTCGTTTTTCGCCGAACTCGCTCCAACTTTTTGACGGCTTACGAAGCCGACTCAGGAAGAACTTTGTGGACGCTGCCGCGCGAATCGGGTGAACGCGCGGAAGCAGGCCTCCAGGAACCCGCCTGGCTTGAAAGTGGCGGTTTCATGTCGGCCCCGATTGGATTCGGCGACCTGATTCTGGCGGCGGTGAACCAGGCCGGTTCGATTTCCATTTACGCCCTCGATCCCCGCCAGCAAGGCAAAACGGTCTGGAAAGCGTTTCTTTGCGATGAGCCGGAATCAGGTGCGAGACCGTGGCCTCCCATCAATCTTTCTATCGACGGCAGCGATCTGTTTGTCAGTTGCGGAATGGGCGTTGTGTTTGTCCTGGAGCCAGCCACCGGCAGGATCCGGTTCGCCAAAAGGTACGAGCGTACGGGCAGCCTCGACACCACGTTTCGGCAACTTAACTCGTGGACCAATCCGCGTACGGTTTTTGAAGGCTGGTCGAGTGACGTGATCATTCCGTTTGGATCGCAGATGATCTGTTTTTGTTCTGATACGCGGCAGATAAGTTCTTACGACCGCAACTCAGGCGAATTGATCTGGCAGGGTCCCAACAACCCCAAAGAATACGATATTGATTACCTGCTCGGCGTTTACGAGGGAGTCTTGTACGCCGCGGGCAGCGAGACGATCCTGGCGATCGACCTCCAGGGCCAGGGGCGAATGGTCTGGGGCGGAGACGAGACGTTTGATGGCAAAAAATCCTACGGGCGTGGAATGTTGACGCCGGGCGGAATTTACATCCCGGTCGAAGACTCCATTTGGAAATTCGACTTGAAAGGAGACCGGAATGCACCTGTCAAAGTCGCGTCAGTCAAGGTGAACCTGGGAACGGGGGCACCGGTCGGTAACCTGTACAGCGACGGCGAACGAATCTGGGTGCATGGAGCCAATCGCGTTTATGGACTGTGGCCCGAACCCCAGTCCGACGAGTAACCAACGAAAGACGAAACTGTGAATTTGATTGCCGAACGTGGAATGCTCAACTGGATCCTGGGAGATGATCCGACCCGCGCGGGCACACCCCGAATGCAATGGACGAACTTCCCCGAGTCCTGGGGGGTGTTCGTGTTGATTGCAATCCTGGCGGCGATTGCGTTTGGCGTGTTTTGGCTTTACCGTCGCGAGATCAACATATGTCCCATGCCGGTCAAACTGCTGTTGGCCAGTTTAAGACTGGCGGTTCTGCTTTGCCTGGTGGCCCTGTTTCTCAAACCTTCGATCTTTTATCAACAGGTCAACGAGGTCAAGCCAACGATCGCGATTCTCCGCGATTCGTCTTTGTCGTTCGCTCGTGGTGACAAATATCGGAGTCCGGAGATGCCGGCCGAGTTGGCCAAAGCCACCGGACTGCCAGCCGCCGCGATTGAATCGGGGGAATTGGATCGCGCCAGGTTGCTTAACACGGCGATCAACAAGGACCAGCAACTGCTTGGCAAGCTGCGCGACAAAGGCTCCCTCCGCATCGTAAACTTTGCTGACGGAATTCAGCCTGTCGCCCTGATCCCGTCCACCAAACGCGAGGAACCCGGTCAAACCGACGAAAACGCCGCTCCCGTCGCCAACCGGGACTCCGAAGCGACATCCGGATTGATTCGTGAAACCATTCCCGACCTCGTGCCGGACGGTTTAGGGACCGACATTTGGCAAGCGCTGCGGGAAACGCTTGACGATTCCAACCGGCTTTCGTCGATTGTTCTGATTAGCGATTTTCAGCACAACGGTTCGGAAGATCCGCTGGAACTCGCGCGGCTTGCCGCGCAACTGGAAATCCCGATTTACACAGTAGGCATTGGCGATCCCAATCCGCCCCAAAACGTCGCCGTCAACGAAGTCTATGTCCGCAACAAAACGTATCCCGATGAACCGTTTGAAATCGAAGCCACGATTCAATCCACCCAGTTGAGCGGCGCCGTTGGAACTGACCGGATTCCAGTGCAACTCCAGCAACAGATGGTCGACCCCGACACCGGCAACCTGGGAGCGCCCAGCGAAGTTACTACGAAAGAAGTAACTCTACCGGAAAAAGGTGGTCGCGTCCGGATTGATTTTGAACACGTTCTCACGCAGCCAGGTCAATATGTGTTCACTGTCAAAACCGATCCATTGGACAACGAATCCGAAACCGACGACAACGCCAAGCTTTCTTCGATCCTCGAAGTCGTCGATGAAAAGGTCAAAGTCTTGCTGATTTCCGGGTTGCCGAACTGGGACTATCAACAGGTTCAACGGTTGTTGCAGCGGGATCCAAACATATCGCTCAGTTGCTGGCTGCAATCGATGGATGAAACCCGGCCCCAGGAAGGCAACGAGCCGATTACGCGGTTGCCGCGGACCATCGAAGAGATGGGCCAGTACAACGTGATCATGATGATTGATCCCGATCCGCAGGAATTCGACGCGGAGTGGATGGACCAGCTCGATGCGTTTTGTCGGTTCAAGGCCGGTGGTGTCATGTACATGGCAGGTCCCCAGTTCACGACCGAATTTATCACGATGAATCGTTTGAAAACGTTTCGCGATATTTTGCCCGTCCAGTTTGGCGACACCGACTACATTGCAACCACGGAGGCGCTGGCGATGGCGACCAACCAGCGCAAGGGCCGGATGCTGATCGTCAATCACAACCTGGATCATCCGGTGATGAGCTTTCGCAGCGATCCGGCAGAGACGCAGAAAATCTGGGATCAGATGCCCGGCATCCTCTGGAATTTCCCCACGCTCGCTGCCAAACCAACAGCGCGAGTGCTGATGGAACGCGGCGACCAGGTTGGCGTCGACGGGAATCAGCCGTTGCTCGTCACCGGCCGCTACGGAGCAGGTTCCGTTTTGTACGCTGGCTTTCAGGGTACCTGGCGCTGGCGTCCGGTTGGATTGCAGGCGCAGTATTTTGACCGATTCTGGATCCAGGTGATCCGTTATCTGGTGGAGACTCGTTCGCTGCAGGGGTCGCGGCGAGGGTTTGTCGATACCGACAAGAACGAATATGAATTGGGCGACCGGATTACCTTTATCGCCCGGTTGCTGGATCAGCAATTCCAGCCATCGAGCGAACCCTCGGTCGATGCCGTGATTCGCACGGGTGATGGACGCACTCAAAAAGTCAAGATGAACATGTTGCCCCAACAACAGGGGCGGTACGAGGGCACGTTCGTCGCCCAGCGAACGGGCAGCTACGCAGCGACTCTTGATATGGGTGGCGCCGAAGATGCCGAGGACCTGATTGAACCGATTTCGTTTCGCGTGGTTCCACCGAGCGCCGAGTCGGGAGCGTTTTGGTTGAACGAAAAACTCATGCGGGAAATCGCCAGTCTTTCCGGGGGCCGTTCATTCAAGCTTGACGAGTTCGAGCAGCTGGCCGACGATTTGCCCCGGCTGGTCACACGCGCCGAATTCAATAGCCCGCCCGAACCCATTTGGGACGTCAATCAATACTTTCGCTGCTTTGCGTTCTTGCTGCCGGTTGTTTTGTTGACGACCGAGTGGGCGATTCGCAAGTGGTTCAAACTTTTGTAATTTCGATTCATGGCAACAGCTTCACCCATCTTACCGATTCCCCAGTCAATCCGCCTGCAGCTGCAACGGCTGCGGCGTAAATTGACGAATTGGATCATCGTCCGTGGACTGGCGCGCTGGTTGATGATCATGCTGGGTGTCCTGGCGGCCGACATCCTGCTGGATCGCATTTTCAGAATGGATTTTGCCCAGCGGCTGATCATGTTGGCCGCGATGGTTACCGTGATGATCGTTGTTTTTGTCTGGCGGCTGGTTCGGCCTTTGTTGACGCGCCCCAATGACGATGCCCTGATTTACAAAGTCGAGGACAAAAATCCCCAGCTCAATGAGAGTTTGATCAGCAGTTACCAGCTGGCTCGCCAAACCAATCTGGCCGAGTCCGGAACGTCAATGGAGCTTGCCAACGCCACGATTCGGCAGGGTATGGAACAAGCAGAAAAGATTGACTTCGCCCGCGCGCTCGATGGAACCAGGAATTTGAATAACTGGTTATTGTTGAGCGCAGGGCTGTTTCTGTTTGGGCTGTTGACGATTGGCGTCGTGCAGACAGATTTCTTGCGGACCTGGTTCAATCGCAACCTGTTGTTGTCCAACGATCAGTGGCCCCAGGCGACCTACCTCGAGATCGTTGGGCAGACCGATGGACGCCTCGTGCTGCCACGCGGAACCGACCAGCGCCAGCTCGTTAGGATCACCGAGAACAGCCGGGTTACCGACGTCGATGTGTCGTTGGAAGTCGATAGCCCGACGGGCAAAACCGTGCATCTGATGAAGCCAACCGGAAAACTCGATGGTCGGGAGCATGTTTTTATTTTTCACAACGTCTCGTCCGAGTTTCGATTTCGGGCCAGTGGCGGCGACGATGTGACGGATTGGATTCAGGTCGAACTGGTAGAACCGCCGTCGATCGCCGAGCTGAACCTCAACGCTTTGTTACCAACTTACACCGGCATTGAATCGTTGGGGTTGGTTGGCAGTGGACCGCACAGCGTGTTGGCGGGTAGCCGATTGGCGATTTCGATCAAGTCCAACAAACCGCTCAGTGATTGCCGCATCTTACAGGGTGAGCAGGCCTACGAGATGCTACCCGTGGGCACGGAGCAAATGGTGTTTGAGGCACTGATGCCAGGCACCCAGTCGGAGCGGTTGGCCGGTGGCGAATACCAGTTTGAACTGATTGACGAAAACGGACTGGGCAGCACGCGACCGTCAAAGTTCGCGATCACAATTAAGGATGACAAACCGCCCAAGGTGCGAGCCGATTTGTTGGGCATCGGAGGGCTCGTGGTCCCGCGGGCGATGTTGCCCGTCAGCTATAACGCGATTGACGAATATGGAATCGTCAAGTTGCTGTTCGATTGCAATTGGCAATTGGGCGAAGAAAGCGGGGATGCTGAAAATGCGACGAGAAACAGGATTGTCGATTTTCCGCCTCTGAAGTCAGAGGACCGTGCGCCGATTCGAGACATCAAGGATGTCAGCGTGCTCCAACTCGAACCGCTCGATCTGAAGCCTGGCACAAGTTTCAGGTTTGCCGTGAAAGCCATCGATAACTGTCCCGAACCGCCGGGCGTGGGACGTTCTCAGGAGTTTTTACTGAGAATTGTCACTGAAGAGGAACTGCGGGCTGATTTGTTGCGTCGTGAAATAGAGCAGCGCAAGGCGTTTGAACAGGCTTACAACTCGCAACTGGAATTGACTTCCGAGCTGCAGGCAGTCGCCGCGATGAGGCCGGAAGGGGCTCCGCTGGAAAAGTTTGATGCCGACCGCGAAACTCGCCTGATCAGTTTGATCCGCGATCAGAAGCTGGTCGGGACTTCCGTTGACCGCGTCGCCAGTCGGTTTGAAGAGTTCCTGGTGGAAGTCAAGAATAACCGGTTGGACGAAGAGGAAAACGAACAGGCACCCGAGCAGACGATCGAGCGTCGGTTTGACGAGCGGATCATTCAACCGATTCGTGAACTGGATGCCACCCTGATTTCACTTTCGACTCGCCAACTGGACAACTGCCGACGCAATGTTCGGGATTCGAACAAGTTGGCGGAAGCAGTGAACGAAACCGTTGCGGTGCAGCAAGAGGTGCTGGAAATCATGAAACGAATTCTTGATTCGATGTTTGACTCGGAAAATTTCCAGGAAGCGGTGAACAAGCTTTTGGAAATCAAGCGACTGGAAGAACGCCTCAAGGGTGAAATCAAGAAACGCAACAAGCCGGATGATATTTTTGATCCAAACGACGCCAAGGGCATTTTTGACGACGACAAATAGCCGGTTTTGCCTGCCATTTGGAGTTGCGAAACAAAATGGTCCACCACGGGGTTTAAAGTTAGTTGAAATTTAATGGGAGAAGATTGTGATTCGACCTGTCACCTTGCTGCTGCTGGCTGCCTGCGTTGCTGTCACCGGTTTCGTCAACACCGCGTCGATGTCACGGACAGGAAAGCAGTCGTGCGCGTGCGAACCGATGACCAGAACGACTCAGCGCAGCGAGCTGGGTGAACGGCAACGGTTCGTTGAACGTAAAATGCTCGAGCTGGAAGATAAATTCATCGTCATCGCCCAAAAGCTGCAGGAAAAGGAACCGGAGCGCGCCCAACGCCTGATCGCCGCTTATCAACAGGCCAAAGAAAAACTGATTGTCAAGGAAATGGCCGCTGTGAGTGCCTTGCTTGACGAACAAAAATTGACGGAGGCCGATGAAAAGCTGAATCTGGTGATCGAGAATCTGTCCGAGCTGTTTCGCCTGTTGATGAACGAAAAAACAGAAACCGCGTCCAAGAAAAAGGAAATTGAAAACCTGGAAAAGTGGAAACAGGCAATACAGTCGCTGCAAAAAGAACAGAATCAGCAGACTCGCGAAACCGACAAGGTTGCCAATAAGGACGAAACGCTGGAAAAGCTCGACGCCCAGATCAAGCAACTTGACAAACTGATTGAGGCACAAAAATCAATCGCCGAACAAACTCAGGGTAGCGGCGGAGCCAACATCCGCGAACTCGATCGCCTGGCGGACAAGCAGTTCGAGGTGCGCACGAAAACGGAGGCACTGGCGAAAGAGATCGCTGCCGGCGACGCGCCCAACAACTCGTCCGATCCATCCGACCAGTCCGATCCGATCCGACGTCCGATCCGTCTGATAAGTCCGATCCGTCCGAAAATCCTTCCGACGCAGCTTCCCAACCGGGCGAATCCAAACCAGGCGAATCCCAGCCGGGCGAATCCAAACCAGGCGAATCGAAACCAGGCGAATCGAAACCAGGCGAATCGAAACCAGGCGAATCGAAACCGGGCGATTCCCAACCGGGCGAATCCCAAGCGGGTGAACCCCAAGCGGGTCAACAGCAACAACAACAGCAACCTCAGCCCGGTCAAAAACCGCTGGAGCAGGCTGCCCAGAATCAACGTCGCGCCGAGGAAAAACTCGGCAGTGGCAAAAACCAGGATGCCAAACGACAGCAGGATCAGGCAATCGAGGAAATGGAAAAGGCCATGTCTGAGCTGCAAAAGGAGCAACGGCGAATTGCGTCATTGCCACCCGAGGCATTTGAACAAATGGCTGAAAAGCAACGCCGCACTCGCGACAAGGCGCTGGACATTGCCAAGCAAATGGAGCAGGCCCCCAAAGGCGAACAGCCGCCCAATGAACAAGACGCGAATCAGCAAAGCCAGCAACCGCAGCCGGGGCAGCAACAAATGCAGGACGCTTCGGATTCGATGAAGAATGCCTCGCAGGATCTGGACCAACAACAAGCCCAGAACGCCGAACAAAAACAGAAGAAGGCGGAGGAGGAATTAAAACAGGCGCTCGATGAAATCGAAGAACGCCTGAATCAACTTCGCGAAGAGACGCGTGCGGAAAAACTGGCTCGACTCGAAGGCCGTTTCCGTGAAATGCTCGATCGCCAGCAAATCGTGAGTATCGAGACCATTGAACTGGATGACAAAGTCGTCAATCTCAAGCGACTGAAACGGCGCGATCACCTGAGTTTGCTGCAACTGGCAAATGAAGAATTGGAGATTCAGGAGCTTGGCAATCAGGCGTACGACTCTGTTGCTTGAGGACGGCACGAGTGATGTATTTCCCGAAGTCGTCCGGGGACTGGGTGAAGATCTCCAACGTGTCTCGGCTCTGCTGGATTCCGAACGGACCGATCAACTTACGCAATTGTTACAAAAAGATATCGAAGGAACGCTCGAAGAACTGCTGGAAGCTCTCAAAGACGCTCAAAAAAGCGGTGGCGGTGGAGGCGGCGGCGGACAGGGGGGCGGAAAACAACCGTTGCTCAAGAAGTCCCACGAATATAAGATGTTAAAGTACCGCCAACTGCGAATTAACCGCCGAACCCGGCAGCTGGATCGAATTCGCAGCGAACAGGATCAACTGCAACATGTCGGCGATGAGCAGCTGGAAAAAGAAATCGACAATACCGCTCAGGAACAAGGTAAACTGTTGGAGCTAACCGAAGACATTATGGACGAAAAGTAGTATCCGGTTGATTGGTTCGCCCTGACGTCATTGGCTCAGCTATTAATTGTTGAAGGATAGAAAATGAATTCACTGTTTCTTACGTCGACTCGCTGGGTAATTTGTGTGGCACTGGCGGGGATTTTATCCTGCAGTTTTGCCGATCGTTTGCATGCGGCAAATCCAGACGTCCTGAACTCCTTCAAACAACACGTTGCCCAGCTGGATTCTTTAACCAGCGATCAAAAAGCGAGTGTTCAAAAAACGTTCGCCGAACTGGTTGATGAATCGGGTGAAGATGCTGTCACCGAAAGCCTGATGTTGATGTACCCCGAGTACGCAAAAGCAGTCGAGTCGGCAGACGCTGAAGACGTTGAAACCAGCTTGGCCCTGCTTCAGCCGTTGACTGAATCGGCTGACAAATACCTCTCCGCCGATTCGACGTTTTACCTGGCTCGCAGCATGATGAATGAAGAACGTTATGAACAGTCGTTGCCACTCCTGAAGCGAATTAAAAACGAACTCGAGGATTACACGCTTCACGGTCCAGGTGCTCAGTATTTCATCGGCGTCGCCCAGGCCGGCATGTTGCAAAACAAAGACGCCATCGATTCGTTCATGGAATTTTTAGAGTTCAATCCGACGGCTCCGGAACGCCTGCGTGTCAGCGCCTGGAGGCAAATTCAGGAATTGCAGTCCATCGAGGAAGGCAAGATTGAAGACGTCCACCAGCGGATGGATTTTTCGCGGCGTCGACTGCAAATTGCTGACACGGGTGATTCGACTCAAACCGAGCAGGATAAAATCGTCAAAATGTTGACGAAGCTGATCAAGGAAGAAGAAAAGAAAGAATGCAGCAGTTGCAACAGCAAGTCCAAACAGCAAAGCCAGCAACAACAGCAACAGCAGGCTCAAAACAAGCCGGAGCCAAAGCCAAGCAAGAGCCAAAAAGGCGGCCAGAGTGCCAATCCCAACGGGAAAGTGGTCGATAAATCTTACGATGATTCTCCCGCCAGTCCCTGGAGTCGACTGCGCGATCGCAGCCGCGATCCGGCAAACAACGCGATCAAGGAGAAATTGCCGGCCCGTTACCGCGATATCGTGGAGCGATACTACGAGGCTGCCAATGGGAATCCCAAGAAATAGTTGCGCATGTAAGTTAGACCAAATGTGATACGACGTTGCCTGTGCAACGTCGTTTTTTTGTTCCGCGATCTGCAGTGCTACCGAATTCAACATGATCGAACCACTGAAAAAACTTTCGGGAACGATTGTCGCAACGCTGATTGCGTCTGCGCTCGGAGTGGGGATGTCGGCTGCCAATAATGACACGCCCGCCGAAATCGTCCGGGCCCGTATTCAATTGCTGAACGGATCTTCCATTCGTGGAACGATTTCGCAAATCAACGCCGACGGCTCAATAACCGGCACCAATCTGCCCGCAGGATTGACTATCGATCAGATTGTTAGCGCGCAAACCGAGTTAGTAGTTAATCGCGACTCGGATGCCCAGCTTGCATTGCACCTTGTCGGGGGCGGCGTCGTGCTGGCTCGCAATCCAATCATTGCCGACGAAACGGTAACCTTTGCTTCTTCATCCGGGTTGGACAAAATCAAACTCGAGCTGGTGCACAGCCTGATCTGGGTGGATTCGCCAAAAGTTCAAGAAGCCTTGGCCAGTCCCTCGCCCGATAACGACCGGGTCGTGGTGCAAACTGAAAACGGAATTCGCCTTGTCGAGGGCCTGCTCGAATCGGTGAACGAAACACATGTCACGCTGAAATACCAAGGCGAGTCGCGAAAAATCCCGCTGACGATTGTCAACGCCGTCGTGGGTGCCGACCTGGGGCTGAGCGCACCCGCAGGTGCGGTGGCGACGATCAAACTCACCGATGGCTCGACGGTTTGCGGGCGAATTGACCAGCTATCGGAGGCCGTGATGAAAATCGAACTGGCCGGACGAAACATTATCGAACTGCCAGCCAAGTTCATCGTCGGCTTTACCATTCAGTCTGACAACCTCGTCTACCTATCGGATCTTGAACCGGTCAGCGTTCAACAGCGTGCGCCGTTTGTTGCCCAGCGACAATGGCAACGCGACCGGAGCATTTTGGGTCAGCCGCTGAAACTGAATTTTGCCTCCAAGTCCCAGACCGTTGACTATGAAAAAGGAATTGGGACTCAGTCGTTTTCACAACTGGTTTTCAAAAACGACAACGAGTTCACCCGGTTTCGGGCGATCGTCGGAATCGATGCCGAAACAGAGGGACGCGGCGATTGCCAAATGACCGTCCTGGGCGATGGAATTCGACTCTGGTCGCAGCGAATTACGGCCCTGGATGACCCGGTTCCGGTTTCGGTCGACATTACCGGGATCAAGTTGGTGGCGTTGCAGGTCGAGCCCGGCGAACAATTCGATCTTGCCGACCATGCTGATTGGGCCATGGCCAGGTTTACCAAATCCAATTAGGGCGGACCAATGAAACACGTGGTAACAGGTTGCGAAGCAGGGACTGCGGGTCGATCGGCCTGGTTATGGACGCTGTGCGTTGCCGTGCTCGTGATTTTCGCGCCGAACCGGGGGTTTGCCCAACCGCTGACCGATCAACAGCTGGAACTGGTACGAGCTGTCGAAAGGTCTCGCGTCGAAGCGATCGACAAAGTGATTGGCAGCGTGATCGCAATTTATGACGACGACCGGCAAGGCGGCGGTTCGGGAGTCGTCATTGATCCGTCAGGCATCGCGCTCACCAATCACCACGTGATTATCGGAGCCGGTGTTTCGGGTTGGGGCGGCTTGAGTGACGGCCAACTCTATCACTGGAAACTGGTCGGGACAGACCCCGGCGGCGACGTAGCCATCATTCAAATGGAGGGTCGAGACGATTTTCCGTATACGCCACTGGGTAATTCGGACGACGTCCGCGTCGGCGACTGGGCCCTGGCCATGGGAAACCCGTTCATCTTGACCGAAGATCAAAAGCCAACAGTGACCCTCGGTATTGTCAGCGGAGTCAAGCGATACCAGTACGGTGCCGGTCAGAATCAATTGGTGTACGGGAACTGTATCCAGGTCGACAGTTCAATCAATCCGGGTAATTCGGGCGGCCCGCTGTTCAACCTGTTCGGAGAAGTCATCGGGATCAACGGGCGCGGCAGCTTTCAAGACCGCGGACGCGTCAATGTGGGACTGGGGTATGCCATTTCGTCCAACCAGATCAAGAACTTCATTCCCGATTTGCTGGCCACCAAGCTGGCCGAACACGGGACCCTCGACGCAAGTTTCTCGGAACGAAACGGCAAAGTTGTGTGTGCCACGATCAATGAATTGGCACCCATCTATGAATCCGGTTTGCGTCTCGGTGACGAATTGCTCAAGTTCGAGGGAGAGGCCATCGAAAATGCCAACCAGTTTACAAACCTGATTTGCACCTTGCCCGAGGGTTGGCCGGCCCATCTTGAAATCATGTCAACCGAGGGCGAGTCCAAGTCGATTCATTCGCGGCTGCTGGGACTGCCTTATGCCAGGCCGCAAGCACCCCAGCGGAATCCCGACCGGGGAGATTCCGAGGAAGAGGAAAAACAAATCAAGCGCCAGTACGAGATGATAAAACTGCTCACGGCACCACCCGGCACGGTGCGGCATCCCGACGTGAACCGGCACTACGCGGAATACTTCCTCGGTTCATGGGACAAGTCCAATCAAGCGGCGCGGCCAGTCGCCGGGGACGCCCTCAAGTTAACCGACGAGATTCGCCGCGGGGACCAGGAAATTGGTTCGCGCGAAATGTGGCTTTCGCCGAATGGGACGTTCGTCGTCAGCGAGACGATCGGCGACGCAACCTCGACAATCAAATTCGACGGCACAACGTTTCGGAAAAATGCTAACGGAGCAGCGGAGCAAGAACTGACTCTCACCGAGGCGAAACTCGAACCGGCGATTGTCGAAGCGCTCGCGATTCTCGCTTCTCAGGCAAAGGTTCCATTTGAACCATTTGGAGACTTGTTAATAGACGGTAGTGACAAGTCACAAAACCAGCCCGCCGTGCGGTTCAAAGTGACCGATCAGGACAACGACTGGTTCTATTTCTGGACTTCGATGTACGACGCAGAGGGCCATCGTTCCGTCAAACTCCTGAAAGCGTCGCCCGATCTGGACTGTGATGACAACTTGGGCGTTTGTTTTCACGATTGGCAGCTTGTCGATGGCTGGAACATTCCGGCGGCCCGCCGTTATGTCAGTGGGCTGGGTGAGCAAAGCGAAGTAACGGTGGTTATGCAAGCCAAAGAACTCGTTCCGGTCAAAGATGTAGAGAGTTTGTTTCAATGACCAGTTGGCAACTAAATTCTACAGACAAGATTGTTTTCGATTGGATCAAAACGTGCGTCTCAAAGGCCCTGCGGCTCAAGACACGGAAGCAGATGGTTACTGGAATCATGGCGTTGGTCCGTTGCCTGGTCCTGATTAACGGTGCGTTGGCACTGTCGGCATGCCTGGCGCAGGACGACTCTGCCCGACCGCCGGGATTTCTGGACCGGGTTATCCGGGAGGGTCAGAAGAAGGTTGTCAAAGTTTACGGTGCTGAAACGGGGCGGATCGACGGCTACGCGACCGGAATCATCGTCTCGAATGATGGTAAAATCCTGACGATTCAAGGCGTATTTCTTGACGGTGCACAAGTCCGCGTTGTGTTGCCAAATGGAGAATCGTACCAAGCCACGATCTCCAGACGCGATCGCGAAACGCAACTGGCGCTTTTGAAAATTCCGATTGAGACGCCAGACTATTTCGAGCTGAGCAAGGAACCGGTGGGTCAAAAAGGCGATTGGACGGTCACGCTCAGCAACGCTTTCAAAGTTGCCGAAAAAACGGAACCGCTTTCCGTGATGATTGGCATCATTTCGCTGCGGACCAGTATGGAGGCGCGTCTCAACCGCCGTGACGTGGCGTATCGCGGCGAGTTGGTCCTCATCGACTCCATTTCCAGCAATCCGGGCGCTGGTGGAGGCGCTGTCTTGACGACTGACGGCCGCCTGGTCGGAATGATCGGCAAGATAATCAATAGCTCTGAAACCAATACACGGTTGAATTATGCCGTCCCCAGCTCCGTGTTGTTGGAGTTTGTCGAGGGGAAGCCGGACACCGAGGTGGTCGAGGTTCAGCCAAAGCAAAAATCGGATCTGGGGATCAAGCTGTTCAAACACGGTGGTCGCGGTGCACCCGCCTACATTGATCGCGTGGTTCGCGGCGGTCCGGCGGCAGAGGCGGATCTGAGGCCGGATGATTTGATCGTCACGATCAACGGCGAAAAAATTGGCACCGTCCGCCAGTATGAAGAGTTTGTAGAGACGCTGGTGCCCGATCAGGAAGTTCTAATTGTCGTCAAGCGCGGCGTCGAGTTGTTGCGTGTCCCAATGGTCGCCAGGGCTGCCAGGTGAAGATGAACATGAATCCTGCGAGCTGCAAACAAGTGCTTCGAATGCTGCAATCGGTTGGCGTTGCCGCTGTCTTGTTCGTCAGCAACCCGGTGGCGGGCCTGGCTCAGCCACCAACGGCAGATCCTGAACCGAGCCAGTTGTCGCAGGAACAGGTTTTTGAGGCGATGGCGTTAACGTCCACGGCCTTCCGTGCGGCAGCCAATCGCGTGCTGCCGTCGCTGGTGACGATCGAGTCCTTCGGCGGCGTCAGCGCTGTCCAGGGCAGAATCGGCGGAATTCGTGCCCAGGGCGAAGGCAATTCGACCGGCTTGGTGCTGACTTCGGACGGGCTGGTGGTCACCAGCACGTTCAACTTCATCCAGCAACCGCCCGTAATTACCGTGATTACCAGCGACGGCCAACGGCGAGTCGCAAAAATGCTGGGCCGCGATGATATCCGCAAGATTTGCATTCTGAAAGTTGAAAATGTAAGCGAGATGCCGGTCCCGGAATTCGTTGATCCGGAATCGATTGTGGTTGGTCAGTGGGCCGTGTCGGTGGGAGTCGGGTATGGCGACATCAATCCGGCGATCAGCAGCGGGATTATCAGTGCCACCAATCGGATTGGCGGTCGCGCGATTCAAACCGATGCCAACATTAGCCCCGCCAACTACGGCGGCCCTCTGATCGATATTCAAGGTCGAGTCATCGGCATTTGTGTGCCCATGAATCCGCAATCGCAGGCGATCGGTGCGGGCGTGGAATGGTACGATTCGGGAATTGGTTTTGCTGTGCCGCTGTACGGCGCCGAGGAACTACTGGAGCGATTGAAAAATGGCGAACGGATCTATCCGGCCTTTATGGGGGTGCGAGTCGTCCCGAATGACAAGGGCGACGGCATTTTCATAGAAGAAGTCGTCAAGTCCTCGGCGGCCGAGCAAGCAGGTTTGAAGCGTGGCGACCGAATTGTGTCGCTCGACGGCAAGGAGGTGAACGATATCATGCGCCAACGACAGATTCTGAATCTGTTCGAGGCGGGACAGGAAATCGAAGTCGGCTATGTTCCCGACGAAGAAAGCGAAAAAAAAACCGTGACCCTCACGCTGGGTCGCCCTCCCCTGCCCAAAGGCGAACCGATGCCGCTGGAACCACCAGAAATTCGTTGATCGACACGATTGCGAGTGTGGTTTGGCAGAAATCGCGCGGTTGTCCTTTTGACCTGCCTTGCTGTGGCGGGGTATCATGGCGGCAAGACAATTCGATACTCTTTTACGTTGGGAATGATCATGTCGCAAACAACGGCCGCGCCCGGTTTTGATTTGGAACAAGTCCAAAGTGCGATTCGCGAATTCGGATTTGATGGATGGTTGCTTTATGATTTTCGCGGCTTGAATGTCCTGGCGCTACGCGTTTTGGACATCAACGAGGACCACGCCGGCTCGAGACGGTTTTTCTATTTTGTCCCGGCCACCGGTCAGCCGCAAAAATTGGTTCACCGTATCGAGTCAGGAGCGCTCGACCATCTGCCTGGCCAGAAACATGTCTACCTGCGATGGCAGGATTTGCACGACGGGATCAAAAAAATCATCGGCAGCAGCAAGAAAATTGCCATGGAATATTCACCCAACAACGCCAACCCGTACGTTTCGCGTGTCGATGCGGGCACCGTTGAACTTGTGCGATCCTGCGGCACGGATATCGCATCCTCGGGAAATCTGATCCAGTACTTCGAATCGCGCTGGACCGACGAACAATGGAAGCTGCACCAGGAAGCCGATCGGCTTAACCTGGAGGCATTTGACCTGGCCTGGAAGTTTATCGCTGACAATGTACGTGCGGGCAAGTCGATTCGGGAAACCGACGTGCAAGACCATGTGATGGATTTTTATCATTCGCACAACATGACGACGTATCACCCGCCGATTGTGGGTGTGGGACCACATGGTGGAGATCCGCATTATGCACCCGAAAAAGGATCGGATGCTGAAATCAAGAAAGGCGATTTCGTTTTGCTGGACATGTGGGCCAAGCTCGACGTTCCCTTCGGCGTTTATAGTGACCTGACCAAAGTCGGATTCGTGGGCGAAACGGTGCCGGAAAAGTACACGAAGATTTTCAACATCGTGGCGGCAGCTCGCGACGCGGGAATCGAATGCGTCAAGTCAGCTTTTGCCGCCGGGCGACCGTTGCAAGGTTGGGAAGTTGACCAGGCGACGCGCGACGTAATTGACGAAGCCGGTTATGGTGAATACTTCATTCATCGAACAGGTCACAACATTGGCCAGGAAACGCATGGCAACGGTGCGCACATGGACAATCTGGAGACCAAAGAAGAACGGCTGGTCATGCCGCGAACGTGTTTCTCTATCGAGCCGGGAATTTATCTGGATGAGTTTGGTGTTCGCCTGGAAGTCGACGTTTATGTTGATGAAGACAGCCAGGTCCATGTCACCGGTGGTATCCAAACTGAAGTGCTTCCGATCTTGGCCGAGTATTAGGGACGATACTCCTACTCCTATCTCTCGTACTCGATCGAACTCTCCAAACCAGTTCGCTTATTCGTGACCTTTCGAGTACGAGTACCGTTTCACTGAGTACGAGTACGAAAAGATGCGGTCGTTGGCTGCTTTACTCAATGCGCATACATCACGTAACCCGAAATGGCCCCGACGACAATTCCAATTGCCAGCGAAATCAGCGCCACCCAAAACACGGTCTGAATACGATAGTAGGGTCCGTCGCTGGGAAGATGTCCGGCCGCATAAAATTGTTCTGACGTGGTTGGCGGTGTCGGCGGGGACATGGTCCCGGAGGACGAAAACGAACCCGTATCAAATCCGGGATCGCCGACTCCCAGCGTTCCCTGCAGATTACTTCCATGTGACGTATCGCTGATTTCGTTCATTGCCATTTCAGCGACGTCAAAATCGGGATCGGTGTCCTGATTGTCGGCAAGGTTGACGGGTTCTGCCTGCCAACGAGGCTTGGCCAGATCTTCGCTCAACAGCGGACTGTCGTCGCTGGCCCACGGTGCAAGTCGTTCGGCAACTTCCAAAGCGGTCTGGATCCGCTCACGAGGGTCCTTTTCCATCATGTCGCCGATCAAGTCGACGAAGTCATCACTGACTTCTTCATTGAACCTGCGCGGATGCCATGGCGTTTCTTGCAGGTGCCGGCGAGCCTTGCTTTTCGGCGTGCCACCGGGAAACGGTACCTTGCCGGTGACCGCGTAGTAAAGGGTGCACCCGAGCGAGTAAATATCACTGACTTCAGTGACATCCATGGGGGCTTTGATTTGTTCCGGCGACAGGTAATCGGCAGTACCGACGATTTTGCCGATCCGGGGATCGTTGGGATCGTTCAAGTGGAACGCCAAACCGAGGTCGGACACTTTGGCGATTCCGTCAGGCGTGACGAGAATGTTGCCTGGTTTGATATCGCGGTGAATCAAGTTTCTTTTGTGGGCATGATCAAGGCCTTCGGCTGCCTGCTTGATGATGTTGGCAGCTTGTTGCACCGAAAGTTTGCCTTTGGTTCGAACCAGTCGTCGCAGATCCGTGCCAGGAATGTACTCGACAACCAGGTAATGAACATTGCCGTCTTTCCCGGCGTCAAATGCCCGCACAAGATTCGGGTGATCGAGTTTTGCCTGGGCGCGAATCTCCCGACGAAAATTTTCGATCGCTTCGGGCGTCGATTTGTGCAGCGGTAAAACCTTGATTGCCGATTCTCGACCGAGCATGCTGTGCACGGCTTTAAAAACCTGTCCCATTCCACCCTGGCCGATCCAGTTGGTAATGATGTAGGGACCGAGACTGAGCTTGGTGCGACCCGTAATCAGCTGATCCGCTTGGTAAGCGGTGATGAACTTCAGTTTGACACATTGAGCGGCAAGCTGTTTATCGCTGATTTCAATCGCGGCGCGAGGGTCTTTCCTGGTCTGCAGAATCGTCGCAACGGCGGTCCTGATCTGGTCTGGAGAGACCAGGCCGCTGGCAGTGGCCGTATCGCGAAATTTGGGCCTTTCGGCACTCATGGGAAGCAGTGTATTGAAAGGTGGGTTCTAGCAGAGTACGAGTATCTTCATGATATCCCAAATCGCTCAACTTTCCACCAATTTGGTGGCGGCGCGTCCACGATAACCTGTGTTTGTCGGGTGGGATGTTCAAACTGTAACGATCGACAGTGTAAGGCGATGCCCGTTTCGAACGTTTGTTGACTGCCATATTTCCGATCCCCGACGATGGGAATCCCTTCATGGCTCAGTTGGACACGTATTTGATGCTTGCGGCCTGTTTCAAGCTTGATCTCAAGCAAACACACTGAACCTGACTGGCCAAGCGTCCGATAGTGCAACCGCGCGTGCTTGGCATCATTGGTTGGTTGGTCAAACGCAAGCATGCGTCGCCGTGAATCGTCCTTGGAAACCCAGTGTTCCAGGATGCCTGCGGCTGCCGGCAAACCGCTCGGGACGATTGCCCAATAAGTCTTGTCGATTTTTCCTTCCCGGAGTTGAGCCGAAATTCGCGAGGCGCATTTCGACGTGCGTGCAAAGATGATTGCGCCTGAAGCAAAAGCGTCCAACCGGCTGACAACGCCCAGATAAACATTGCCGGGTTTATTGTATTTCTTGCGGAGATACTCTTTGGCCTGCTTGAACAGACTTGGTTCGTTTTCGGCGACGCCCATCGTGGCCAACAACGGCGGTTTGTCGACGACCAGCAAATGATTGTCTTCGAACAAAATTTTCAGTCGCTCAGGCATAGGAAGTCATCGAGCCGTTGTTAGGATGGATGAATGTACGTCGTACAAACTTACTATTAAACCCGGCCTGTGGGTATCGCGACCGTAGCCGCGTCTTTCCCAGACACGGAGAATCCGCGCCTCAGACGCGGCTTCCGCCGGCCGCGGTAGACTGACCTACGGCAAAAACACACACCGTCGGAACACCAAGCCAACCAAAGCGGGAGAAACCGTAATTGACAATGCAAAGCTACCGACTTGTCCTTGCCAGCCAATCGCCGAGGCGACAAATGTTGCTTAAACAAGCGGGCTACGAGTTCGACGTAATCGCGCCACCCGACTGGGTAGAATGCGGAATCTGCAGTCAACGTTCACCGGCAGAGCTGGTTGCGGAGTCCTCTTTTCGCAAGGCAAAACACGTCAGCGAGCTGATTGAATCGGGAATCGTGCTGGCGGCCGATACCGTCGCCGAATGTGGTGGACAGATCCTCGGCAAGCCGATCGACCGCGATCACGCGAGGCAGATGCTGAAGCTGATGGAAGGTCGCGAGCACCGGGTACTGACCGGGGTTACGTTATGGCATCAACCCAGCGACAAATATGTGACGCACATCGAGCAAACATCGTTGAAGATGGACACGTTTGGCAACGACGAACTAGAGGCATACCTCGATTCGGATGAATGGATGGGAAAGGCGGGTGCGTTTGGCTACCAGGATGGACTGGACTGGGTCCACATCATCGAAGGCAATCCATCCAATGTCGTCGGGCTGCCGATGGAAAAACTGTCAGCGTGGTTGCCGGCGTTCGTCGACAAATTCTGAATTTGGCGCTACTTCAACTGTTCCAGAGTTCGTTGTCGTGCCAGTTCCAGCGGAAACGGATCGTACGTCTTCAATGCTTTGGCCCGATTCGAAAGCGCCGTTAGTTTGCCCCTGGCGACGTCGGGGCCGGCTGCCAATTTGCCCAATCGCCGCTCATTCTTCCGCCTCGCAACACCCATGCTCTCCAGTTCGTCGGAAATTTGTGAAATGCGGTCTTCATAGTCGGCTTGGATTTGGGCGGCACGGTCTTCAGCGGCATAGATCTGACTGTTGATGGAACGAAGCTGATTTCGCAGCGAGCCAATTACAAATTGCTGATCCCTGATCTGCAGCAAAAGGTACGGCAGATTGGGATGCCGACGATAATTTTGCTGATAGAAGTAATATTCGTTGAACATCGTGTCCAAGGTGTACAAACTGGAATTCAGTTGACTGTCAACCAACGACGCTTCCCGTTGCAGCGGTTCAATCTCGGCGCTAACCTGGTCAAGTTTGGCATACGCTTCCTGTTCCAGGGCATCGAACCTCGGCTGAAGTTCGTTGATACGCTGCTCGATCAGCACGTTCTGATTATTGATGTTTTGCGTTTCCACGACATTGTTTTGGGCCACCCGGGCTTCTTCATTGCTGATCGTTTGATCATGCGCTTTGGACAGGTCCTCGAATTGGGTCAACACGGCTTCGCGATTCTTGTTGAACAAATCCATTTGGGCTTGATCAAATCCATTGGTGACCGCGACCATCGTGGCATTCAGAAACGCGGCATTCACATCTTTTTCAACAGGCCCCTGCATGTATCCAAACAGTCGTCCGAGCTGTGCAATGATCTCGTTCCTGGTTTGATCATCCAGCTTGTTTGCCTTGTCAAATTCGTCCTTGAAGGGTCTCATTGAGGCCAAGGCTTGTTCGTAGTTGTCGGTCAACGTGTCCAGCCAGATTCGAAGCACCCAGCCCTCGAGTACCTCCGGAGCGGATTTGGTCAAGCTGTTTGCACTGGCCAGGGCTTCTGTGTAGCGACTGTGCTGCATGCGGTTTAACGTAAACGCCAGCAAAAATTCGGGGTCGGTCACGTGCGGAGAGAAATCCTCCAACGACATCTCTCGATTCGCCTGATTTTTTTCCCAACCTGATTGCAACAAGCTTTTCGCGGCCTGCCGGGCATCAACGACGCTGGGACGTGGCGTGTCCACGTCGATGATTTGTCCGTAAACAATGCCGAATAGTAGTAAAACGATGCGAAATCTGGCTTGCATGGGATAACTCCCTGACAATTGCCGGGAAACGGACGTGCGAGTTGACGATTACTTGAACGCTGCAGGCATTATGATGGTTTTATCTGAAACGGCAAGTTTTTACATTGCTGTGGTCAACCGATAGCTGGGATTTTACCAATATGAGCGGAGTCAATCTTTTGAACTTTAACTTGCTGGTCAATTCGGTTTTTATCGCCGAATCGAACGCCGTCGTCGAAACGACATTCAATCCCTGGATCATGATGCTCATTGCTGCTTTGCTGGTTGCGCTCAATGGGTTTTTCGTGGCTGCGGAATTTGCACTGGTCAAAGTCCGCATCAGCCAAATCAATTCGATGGTCGAAGAGAAAAAATTGTTTTCCAGGACGGCCCGCTGGCTGGCGACTCGCTTGGACCATTCACTTTCGGCCTGCCAACTCGGGATTACGATGGCGTCGTTGGCGCTGGGATATGTTGGTGAACCCGCCTTTGCATTTTTGATCACCCCCGTTTTTGAAGCCCTCGGAATAGAATCGCAGCAGTTGTTACACATCATCGCCTTCATTATCTCGTTTTCGGTGATCACCTCGCTGCACCTGGTCCTGGGAGAGCAGGCGCCCAAAATTTTTGCCATTCGCCGCCCCAAGGACGTGGTACGCTGGTGCGCTCCGGCGATGAAGTTGTTCTATCATTTGCTGTTCCCGTTCATGTTCGTGCTCAACTGGGCCACCGAGCGTGTGCTTGGGATTTTGGGACTGACCGGCGGAACAGGTCACGATGCCGTACACAGCGAAGAAGAAATACGCGGGTTGTTGAGAGAGGCACACATTCACGGACACTTGACCCGCTCCGAACATTACCTGTTGAATAACGTGTTCGAATTCGATGACCTGATCTGCCGACTGGTCATGGTCCCCAGATCAGAAGTTCAAATCCTCGACATCAATCTGCCTTTTCCAGAACTCCTCGAGACCGCGATGAAATCTCGCCACACGCGATACCCGCTGTGCGATGCCTCACTCGACCGTTTGTTGGGCGTTGTTCATATGAAAGACCTGCTGGGAATTGATTCGAAAGACACTGATTTTGATTTGCGGTCGGTCATGCGGTCACCGGTGAAAGTTCCCGAGAACATGCCGATCAGCAAGGTGCTCAAGCGAATTCAAAATACACATCAACTCATGACTTTCGTGATTGATGAATATGGCACGATTGTCGGAATTTGTACGCTGGAGAATGTGCTGGAAAAAATTATCGGTCCCGTCGATGACGAATTCGACGCTGTCGGGGAACCCAACATCACCAAAGTCGCAGATGGAAATTTTATTGTGCTGGGCAGCACACCTATTGGTGAAGTGGAGAAGTGGCTGGGGATGAACCTTGATGAAGAGGACGTTGACACGGTTGCGGGTGTCTTGATGTCTCGATCCGGTAAGGTTCCGGAAAAAGGGGACAAGATCGAATTCGAGGGTGCCGTGGCTGAGATCGTCGAGGTCAAGCATGATCATGCCGCCCGGATTCGGTTTGTCCTCTCCGATTCCACCGCCCCCCCGGCTGAGCAAGGCTAGTGCTGTTCCAGTTCCACCTTCAAAATCTACGGCGCGGATGCCTTGGAACGACTAAATTCCGTGTATTTGCAGTCTCGCCCGTTTGTAACAAACATGGTGAAAACGATAGCAGTTTTTGCCAATTGGCAATCAGCATTGACTGCCGATTCTGATCGGGACACATTAAAAGTCCACATGGATGTGCAAGTGGCCGAGAAACGAGGCCATCAAACCGTTTAATTGAGGTGCAAGGATGCATTCGACGACACGAAAATTCGTCTCTCTTGTCTTTGCGGCAACTGCTTTTATGGTTGTCACAAGTCTGGCCGATTGGAAATTGGGTTTCGCGCAACAATTTGAAAACCCTGCTGCAACGCGCGACCGCGCGCGGCCGGAACCTGCTTCGCTGACCGAAACAGACGCACCCGATGCGGCGATTGCCCGCGAGCACAGCATTTTATTCGAGGAGACGGCCAGCCAAATTCCGGCGTTACGCACCCAACCGCAAACCGAGACGATTCAACTTCCGATTTCGAGTCCTTCCCCCGTGGCTGATGACCCGTTTACATCCGCCGATGGAATTCGTCGCGTAGCAGGTACGGGTGAGGAAGCAGTGGGGACATTTGCAACGTCCGACAACATGCCGATCGCCAATCAAGGCTTCGATTCGAATCGAACCTACAGTGGCACCAGTCAATACGGCGCCGCTGACCAGCAATATCAACTTCCACCCGAGAATCAATCAACGAGTCCGCCACCGATTACGTCCAACGGGCTGCGCGGTACGATGTTGACGCCACAAACGACGGGTCAGTCATCGAATTTTTCCAAGATGCGTTTCGGTGACAGCGAATTCGGGGATCAACAGCCGCAACCACCCCAAGCTGAACCAGGCCGGCAATCTCCCCGTGCGTCTGAGCAAAATCGTAGCTTGCCCCAGCAGCCCGTGTCGTCAACATTCAACGACAATCAATTCAACGGTCCTCCCGCCAACGCACCTCCCATTCACAGTGTGCCCCAAGGCGCATGGGACAACACGACACAATTGCCGCAGCAACTGGATGACCATCGGACCATTTACGATTCGAACATCTCGCCAACTCAATATCAACAATCTTCAAATAACAATTCCACCAACCAGCAATCAACCACCGCAAAAGTCGACTTGTCGCTTGCCAGGAAAATCATGACGCGATACGAAATCGACAATGCCCCGGATCCCTTGCCCGGCCGGCCCGTCAAGCTGGTAGACGTGCTGCAAACGACTCCCCGCAACCTCCAAAAGAAGGTGATCACCCAATACTGGGAAACATTCTTCGATTGGGCAACCGTACTTAATTCGGCGCAACTTACGGATTGGCTGAACCAGTTGCCGTCACCGCAGAACGCAAGTGAACTCGCACTGTTAAACGCGGCCCGAGCTGCGGCGAGAAATAAAATGTTATCGGATGAGATTCAACTCGGTAAATCACAATGCAAATTACAACAGTTGATGGGCAGCAAGGATGAGCTGTTACCGCTTCCGTCCGATCAACCGTTGCTGCAGACTTACGACACGCATTATGAATGGTACGAATCCCGCAATCGCCTTCCTGAAGATTTGCGGGGTATCGACGTGATGTTGTCGAAATCGGTTCAACTGATTTCAAATCGTGCCAGCACGGTGGGCACCACGCGTGTCGCACTCAGCCAAATTCGAAATGGGTACGCTCAAAATCCGCGCGAGCTTGGCTCGATTCTGAACGCGGCCCGCCTTTGGAATGAAGCCGAACAGGACCTGGTGTGGTCCATCGTCAACTACAATCAGGCAATCGCCGATTACTCGTTGTCGATTTCGCCAGCGAGTTCCCAACCCGATCAAATCGTTGCGATGTTGATTGCCAAACCCAAGCCCGCCGTTGCCCAGCAGGAAACAGGGCAAAACTCCGGATCGCCCAGCGGCACAACAGGACAAATCAGTTCGTCGATGCAGAGCAACTTGCCCCGTCAGAACGACAGTCAATCACGTTTTCAAAATGCCAGCCAACCGCAATCGCAATTCGGCCAGAATCGGTTGCCTCGCCAGAACAGCGGCGGCTACGATCGTGGCGATGATCCGATCAGTCGCACGATGAATTCCGGCTCAAGCTTGAGTCCCAACGGCTTTTCAAATCAGCCGTCTGGTAGCCGCCAACCGTCCAGTCCACCGTCGCAGCCGAACACTTTTCAAAGTCCCCAGTATTCGCCAACCAACCAGGGTCAGCCCAACACCTTCCAGCCCAACTCCAGCCAACCGCAGGCCAATCCGGGAGATCGCAGCGCCTTCCGCGGCAGCGGGCAATCGTTTGGCGGCGGAAATCGATCGGGTTTCTCCCCGCCGAGTTCCGGCGGAATGTCTGAATCCGCTAAAGAATTCAACTCGTTTCCACGCTAGTGGGCCGTTTGAGCTGAGAGAGGGTCGGGAGTCTTTTGCCTGGTTGTTCACGCTGATTGTTGAAACGGTGTGAACTGGCAGTCAGGCTTGACATTGAATCAGACCAAAAGACTCCCGACCCTTTCCTGTGGGCACTTCAAACCAGGCGTACCTTTTTCAATTGCTTTTCGAGCCGCTTCGCGGAGACAGTAATACTCGTTCCCAGCTTTTGCGCGAAAAGCGAAACGCGGTACTCTTCGATCATCCACCGCAGTTGATCCAGTTCCGGATCGACAATGGCCTGTTGCTCATGTTTCTCCTTCAGCTCTGCGTAGGTCCGCCACCACTCGGCAAGTTCTTCCCGCATCCGCCGCTCTTCCTCGACCGACGTTGACGAAATTTTCTCCAAACGTTGCGTGATCGCCTGAAAATAGCGCGGATAATGCTCCAGCCACGTCCAGGGCGTTTGCGAGAGGAATTGGTCGCCCGTCAGTTGCTTGATCTGCTGGCGAATATCGCCCTTGGCTGAACCGAATCGATCGGGGGTCTGTTCAAGTTGCAAAAAAGCCGCCTGGGTGTGGCTGGTCCAGTTAGGCAACCACTTGGATACCGCCAATGTTGCAACCGAGATTCGTTCCGTCGCGTTGGCGATCAGTTCGCTAAACTCAATTTCGGTTCGTGGGATTTTGTCCCGGTCGACAAACGCGATTCGCGTAATGAGATCACTTAGTTGTTTCTTGAATTCGCTGGCTGGGATCAGCCTGGCGACGCGCACTGCGTGTTGATCCAGATCGGGGAGCCAGTTGACCTGCGATCGCAACGATTTTCGATGCTTGATTTGCAGCAATCGAACCAGCCCCTGCCGCGTGGTTTGATCGGCGGCGGCTCGGGAATCGAACAACCGCAAACCGACTGCTTCACCCTGATCGACGATGGCCGGAAAGGCTGCCAACTCCGTCGTGCCGCGGCGAATCATGACTTCTTTGGGAAGCTCGCCCCAGCTCCAATCGGTCAGACCGTCCTGTTTCCAGGTTGCGTCGTCCACGTCGACCACATTTGTTGTGTGCTGCGGACCCAGCTGGCTGCGAATCTCGGCCAGCGAACGACCCTCTGCGATTGCTTGCCCTTCAGAATCAACGACGCGAATGTTAACACTCAAAAACGAGTCGACTTGATCAAGCTGAAACTGTGTAAGCGAAATCGGCTCCTCCGCGATACGGGAAAGCTCGTTTGCGACGGCGGCCAGAAACGAGCCCCGGCCAAATTGCAGGCGATTGACCACTTCCGTCGCGGTTTCAGGCGCCGGGACCAGGTTGCGACGTACCTGTTTGGGGAGGCTGCGAATCAGCGCGACGATGCGGGAGTGCAGCAAACCCGGAATCAGCCAACCCGCCTGCGTTTCGTCGATTTGACCGACACCTTCGACCGGCAACACGATGGTCGCACCATCGTCGCGAGTGCCTGGCGAGAACGCATAATTCACGGGAACTTGCATCGATCCGATCTGCACCTCGTCCGGGAAAAGCTGCGCCGTTTCGGAATCGGCGTCCCCCAGCAAATCGGCCCGCGACATTCTGAGTTGTTCATCGAGTGCGGGATTCGTGTTGATCAACTGCCGCAAGCTGGCCAGGTCAACCGCTTCGGCCGGCAACCGCTCATCGTAAAAACGAACGACGCGGAATTCGTCGATGACCAATTCGCGGTTGCGGGTTTTGGCTGCTTCCTGCTTGAGCGATTCCAGTAGCGCGGCATTATGCCGATAGAATTCCAGGTTGCCGGTGAATTCGCCTTCGACGGCCAAACCTTGCCCGATCAACAGTTGCCGTGACGTTTCCGGATTGATGCGGGCGAAATTCACCAGCCGATTGACGACGATCGGCAATCCAAACAGCGAAACGCGTTCGTTGGCCAATACGCTTTGCCGCTTACGACTCCATCTTGGATCGGAGTGTTGTTTCTTGACCAGGTGGCCGGCCAGTGGTTCGATCCAATCGGGCGAGATCTTGCCAACGGTGCGGCCATAACGGCGAGTCGTCTCGACTACCTCGCCCGCGATGATCCAATTGGGTTTGGATTTAAAAACACCCGAGCCGGGCCAGATGTGAAATTTGACGCCGCCAGCTCCTGTATACTCAAACTGCTCGCCCAGGTTGGCAACGCCTGAGAGCAAACCAGCCAGCAGGCTGCGGTGAATCGCGTTATAGTCGTCGTGCCGATCGCCCCACGATAACTTGCATTGGGCGCACATCGACTTGAGCTGGCGATGGATGTCCTGCCACTGGCGGATGAGGACGTACGACAGAAAATTCTGCTGACATGCCTTGCGCAGTCGGCTGTGTGAGAGATCGGCCTTGAGTTTTTCAAAGAAGTCCCAAATGTTCAAGAGCGACATGAAATCTGATTCTTCGTGGACAAACTTGGCATGTTGCTGGTCGGCAGCCTGTTTCATTTCGACGGGGCGAATCCGCGGATCCTGGATCTCGAGCGCAGCCGCGATGATCATGATTTCATTCAGGCATCCTTCCTTGTCGGCCGCAAAAATCATGCGGCCAATTCGCGGATCCACAGGCAACTGAGCCAGCTGCCGCCCGAGCTTCGTAAGCCGGCGATGATCGTCAATGGCCCCGATTTCGAACAGCGTCTTGAAACCGTCGCGGATCGCTTCCGCGTTCGGCGGATCGATAAAGGGAAACTCGCTGATGTCGCCCAGCTTCAGCGACAACGTCTGCAAAATAACCGACGCCAGGTTGGTCCGGCGAATTTCGGGAGTCGTGAATTCGGGTCGGCTACGAAAATCTTCTTCACTGTACAGTCGGATGCACACGCCAGGACCCACTCGACCGCAACGTCCCGACCTTTGATTGGCGGAGGCCTGCGAGACCGGTTCAATTGGCAATCGCTGGACTTTCGACCGCGGTGCGTAGCGACTGATGCGGGCGGTTCCTGTGTCCACCACGGCGCGAATTCCCGGTACCGTGATGGATGATTCGGCAACGTTGGTCGCCAGGATGATGTGGCGGTTTTTGTGTGGCTGGAAAATCCTGTTTTGTTGTTCGGTAGAAAGCCTGGCATAGAGCGGCAGAACTTCCGTTGCCGGACCACGAAAATTAACGCCACGCAGTTTCTTGCTCAGCGTGCGAATGTCGTTTTCCGTCGGCAGGAATACGAGGATATCCCCCTCTTCGGTAGACGTCAGTTGTCGACAGGCATCGACAACGCTGTCTGCCATATCCGTTTCACTGTCCTGCTCCTGCGGGGCCTCGTAGCGGACATCGACGGGATACGTGCGGCCTTCCACTTTGATGACCGGGACCGGGCACTGCGGATCAATTGTGAAATGGTCTGCAAATTTTTCGGTATCGATCGTGGCGGAAGTAATCACGAGTCGCAGGTTTTTTCGCTTGACCAGCATCTGGCGGAGATAACCGAGCAGAAAATCAATGTTCAGCGATCGTTCGTGCGCTTCGTCAACGATCAACAATTCGTAATGGTCAAGGAACCGGTCGCTTTGGGTTTCCGCGAGCAGAATTCCATCGGTCATCAGCTTGATATAAGTTTCGTCGCTGGTTTTATCAGCAAAACGGATTTTGAAGCCGACTTGAGTTCCCAGGGCGGTGGACAGCTGACTGGCAATTCGCGAGGCGACACCGCGGGCGGCGATGCGGCGAGGTTGCGTGTGACCAATCAGACCGCCTGCTCCGTATCCCATTTCCAGCGCCATCAGGGGCAGCTGAGTCGATTTGCCGCTGCCCGTTTCCCCGCTAATAACGACGACCTGGTTGTTGGCGATCGCATCACAGATTTCGGATTTGCGCTCAAAGATCGGCAACTCGGTATCGAAATTCGGAGTGGGCAATTCGGCGTGTCGCTGCAGTCGCCTGGCAACTGAAGTGCTGAGGTTTTCTTCGAAGTGCTTTAACGCCTGCGAAATTTCGGCCGCGTCTTTACCCGATTTTTGCCGCAACTTTTGCAGCTGGCGGCGCAAGCGGAATTGATCACGCTGCATCGCCTTGCGAATTTGTAATTCAAGTTGCCTGGAGTTGATGGTCAATTTTCGAATCGTCGAACGATGTTGGATCAGTGGTTTTCCGAGCCCAGCTGTGGGCCAGATTCCGAAACCGAGTCATCGAGTTTACACAAAAAAAGCCAGGGCATGACCCGCTTCGTCCGGAGCCAGCCCGAATGTCGCGATGTCAAGCACTCGCAAAGTGAGCTGGCCAGGGTTCGGCGAATTCGACAAATTGTAGCGGTACGGCGCAAGCCGTCCGGTGCTTCGTTCGGGACCAGCCCGAATGTCGCGATGTCAAGCGCTCGCAACGTGAGCGTCAGGGTCCGGCGTATTCGACAAATTAATGCGGTACGGCGCAAGCCGTCCGGTGCCGGTTGCAGGGGCACCGGCGGGCTTGCGCCCGACGTGTGTCGCCACTTCGGTGACGAGTATTGCGATCGATGGCAAGCCGCAGCTGATTGCGTGCGAGATGGGACCGATACCTGATTTAGCGTTGGAAATCGAGGATCGAGGGAGGCGCGGGATGTGTCGGCAACGTTTCTGAGTTCACCGGGAACATCGGTTCTTCGGTCGCGGGACGGCTTGCATCTGCGTCGCTTGACCGAGTCGCGCTATCAGAATTCGATCTGCGAGAGGCGATTAACGGACGAATCCTTGCCGGCAATCCCCGCTGCGGATGCGTTTCTGGAATCTGTGTTTTGGGGTAACCGCCAGGGGCAAGTGATGTTCCCGACTGAAGATCGCTTGGCGCCTGCTGACCTGGAACCATTGTCCCGAATTGGATTTCGGAGTTACGGCTTGACGACAATGTATCGCTGGAAAACTCGCTCGCTGGCCGGGCCGCGTGCTTGGCGGAATCAAACGATTTCGCCACGTGCGTCACGGGATCCGGCAATTCGGTGAGCACCGGGCTGGGGACGACGGGTTTGACACTCATGGGGGGACCGATATCGGCGACGCCGCCATGATGCGCGTCGCGAGGATTAACAAAGACAATAATTCGATTGGTGCTGCGGCTGATAAACGTCGTGTTCGAAGTCACGGTTGCCTTGATCTCCCGTCCACCGATGGCGGAACCAACAATTGGGATTTCCAATTGCACGTCTGAATTTCGATTGACGACAAAAGGCTTGAACCAAACTTCATTGCGGGCGTTGGACTGTAATTCTTCCGAGTTGACTGCATGAACGCCATCCGGAAGGCTGACTTTCAGCTGCAGCTCGTTGTCGTAATCGTCAGGGTTCAGGATGTTGATTTTGAGTTTGGCGACTTCTCCGATCGGAACTGCAGAATAAAGGTCCCGCAGCTCAACTCGCAATTTTGAAGGACCTAAAATAGTTGTCTCGCATGTGCTTTCGGCGAAAACGCGATTGTGGATCGCCAATTCGACTTGTTGAGTTTGCACACCCGGTTGCAAGGCTTTGGCTTTGAACTGAATCAGTTCGCTTTTGCCTGGTTCCAGATTTTCGACTCGCCAGCGAATTTGTCCGGTGCTGCGCTTGTAGGCTATGCGATCCAGCACTGTCATCACCAGGTGTTCTGGGACGGTGAGCAATACGTCGGTTGCGGCCAACACATTGCCACTTTCATTGATGATCTCCACCCCATACGTCGCTTCGGTGCCAACGTGGGCAAATTCGGGACCGTTGAACTTGGCCCGGATCTCAGGTTTGTAGATTTCGATAATTTCGGACGAGCCCAACTGGATCAGTGGATTGGTCGTTTCGGCAAGCTCGGTGCCTTTCGCGGCTTCGAACTTTGCGGTTGCCCCAAAAAATAGTTCCGCGTTGCCTGGTTCAACGCCGAACACTTCAAACTCAAACCGGGCGGCATGACGGCTGGCGAGTTTGGCGACCGTTTGAAAGGAAGCAAATCCGGGAGTTGAACGTAATTGTGCGGAAGATCTCAACGAGATTTGCACATTGGAAATATCTGAACGCGTCGGGTTTTGCACGGTCGCATACACACGATAGGGAACACCCAAGATGAACTGCTTGGGGGTTTCCACCTTGATAACGACCGGTTCCTCAGGGGCGAGTTCCTGGCCTGGATCACTGACGACATCTTGGTGAAGGCCGTATGACGGATGGGTGGCCGGTTCGTCCCTGGCGACGACGTCCTCCGTTTCTGGCTGGCTTGGCAGGAACTCCTCGGCGGTGGGTTGCTGGGCAGTGGGTTCCGAGGTGGTGGCTGGCGGAGGTTGTTAGCTGGCGTTGTGTGAATTCTTGTCTAGCGGGCTCTTGAGGAATCGGATTGCGAGGGAACGGATTGGTCGGCAGCCCGACAGATCGTGAGTTGCTGCTGACAAACTGTGGTTCGGACTCCAGCACAACCTGCGTCGTGTATTGGACCGGTTTTCCGTTTCCTGAGGCAGCATGCACTTTGACTAGTTTGTTTTGGCCGGCTCGCAAGGATCCCAGGTAAACGCGGGCGGCCTTCGAGGCAATAATTGTTGACTCTGGATCGATTGCGAGCATCCGTGCTGAATTTTCAACTGCGATTTCGACATTGACGTTGGACACGGTCTCGGTACCAAAATTTTTGACCTCGAAAACTGCGACCCCGGGAGCAATCGGCGATCCGTATTGGACTTCGTCCAATTGGTTGATGGTTACCGAAGCTGTCTGTGAGAGTTGCTCCGATTCATCCACATGGCTGGTTGCCAATACCGAAGAGTCCTGGCTTGGTCGATTGGCTTGCATGACTTGCGGCTGGCGTTCCCGGGAAGGCGATTCGTCCTGCGTGACCTGGGCCACACGCGTGCCTTCATTCTGTGGAAGCATAATCGAACGCAGCTGGGCATTGCCGTTCGTGTTCATAACGAATGACAGGCATGAAAATACACAACTCAAAATTATTCGATTCGCTTCGATTCTCATCGATCACTCCAACAGCAAGATGACGCGATACCCGACTTTCGGGCTGGCAATGCTCACAGATGGGAAAATCGGTAAGACCGTTGCGGTTTAACCTCAAAAAGCCGTGGTGAGCTGCTAGGTTTCGCATGGCCAACTGGCACGATTGTTAAAATCGTCAATCTTTAACAGGACTGCTAGCGACCGGGGCGATAGCGATCGCATTCGCTCCATGGCAGTGGGATTAGCTTCCAAGCTGTCAACGAATTGCACCGCATGGGATAAGCTCCCAGCTTGACAGTGAATTGGACCCGGCGACATGAGTTTCCGATTGGGCAGCGAATTGCGCTAGCTTGCACGACTTCGACTCTCGCGGTTGTGCTGTCATGACAGGCAAGATGCCGGTCCCACGTCGTCGATCAATCCCGTACCTCAAACTCGCAAAATTCAGCAAAAGTTCCCAACAGCGTGGGTGAATCAATAATTTTTTACACAGTTCTTCTCCCACTGACCTTCCGAGTCACGGTAGTCGCGAAGAATAGGTCAGACAAACAACACGTCGTTTGTCTCCTCTGGCGAGAGGCAATGAAATCGGACGCAGGAAGCTAATCCAAACAACTCAAGGAGTCAGAAATGTTAGTTCTTTCACGTAAGAAAAATGAAACAATTGTGATTGACGGTCAAATCAAAATCGAAGTGCTGCAAGTCAAAGGCAACACGATTCGACTTGGAATCACGGCCCCTCAGGACGTCCGGGTTCTTCGTGGCGAGTTGGCTCCGTTTGGCAAAGAATCGGAATTGGTCGTGACTGCGACCGAGGCAACTCAATCCACTGAGGCTCCCTTGGAGAGATTCAGAATTGCCCACGCGTCTTGATGACACGACAATCGCGATTCGGACAATATTCAGGCAGTCCCCAGTAACGCAAAAAGCCCCCGGCGGTCGGGGGTATTTTTATTCAGGTGCAGGCCGGCTGGGCGTTAAACGAAAACGACGCGTCTAAACGTGATTGGCGATGGCGCGTTGCATGGCGGTTCCCATGTCGGCAGGGCTTTGGGCAACTTCGATTCCGGCGGCTTCGAGTGCGGCCTGTTTTTCGGCGGCGGTGCCTTTGCCGCCACTGATGATCGCGCCCGCGTGCCCCATGCGTTTTCCCGGAGGAGCTGTTTTTCCGGCAATGAAGGCGGCGACGGGTTTGGTAATGTATTCTTTCACATAGGCGGCCGCTTCTTCTTCGGCGGTTCCACCGATCTCACCCATCATCAAAATCGCTTCGGTTTGATCGTCGTCTTGAAACATTTTGAGCACGTCGATGAACGATGTCCCGACAATCGGATCGCCGCCCAGGCCAACGCAGGTTGATTGACCCAAACCCAGGTTCGACGTTTGCCAGACCGCTTCGTAAGTCAACGTGCCGCTGCGACTCATGATGCCGACTTTGCCTTTTTGATGGATGTAGCCCGGCATGATTCCGATCTTGCATTCCCCGGGAGTGATTAGGCCCGGGCAATTCGGTCCGACCAACACGCAATTCGCTTCCTGGGCCGCTCGATAGACACGCACCATGTCGAGCACCGGGATTCCTTCGGTGATCGCGACCACAACCGGAATTCCGGCATCGATCGCTTCCAGGATGGCGTCAGCTGCAAACGGCGGCGGCACGAAAATCATCGTTGCATTGGCACCCGTTTCCGCAACCGCTTCCACGACCGTGTCGAATACGGGAAGTCCTGCTACAGTTTGGCCACCCTTGCCGGGCGTTACGCCACCCACCATTTTTGTGCCGTAGTCCAGGCAGCCCCGGGTGTGAAATTCACCGACACTGCCGGTGATTCCCTGACAAATGACTTTTGTGCTGCTATCGACAAGAATGCTCATATTGTTTTTCGATGTAGCTGAGGGTTTCGTGGGTGAAGGCGAGTGATCGCTAGACGGTCTGGCTCAACGTGGCCACGACTTTCTCCGCGGCGTCGGTCAAATCGGTTGCCGTGATCAACTCGACGTCCGAGTCTTCGAGGATTCGGCGGCCTGCTTCGACTTCGGTTCCTTCCAGGCGAACGACCAGTGGTACTTTGAATCCCACGGACTTCGCCGCAGCCACAATCGCTTCGGCAATCGTCGTGCACTTCATGATGCCGCCAAAGATATTGACCAGCACGGCTTTGACATGGGCATCGGACAGAATGATACGGAATGCTTCGGTAACCTGTTGTTCATCGGCGCCGCCACCGACGTCAAGGAAATTGGCCGGTTCGCCGCCGTGCAATTTGATAATGTCCATCGTGCTCATCGCCAACCCGGCGCCGTTGACCAGGCAGCCGATGTTGCCATCGAGTTTGACGTAACTGAGACCCGCGGCCGCAGCACGAACTTCGGATTCCTCTTCCTCGGACAAATCGCGCATGGCCTCCCATTCTTTGTGGCGGAAGTCGGCATTGGAGTCAAAGTTGATTTTGGAATCCAGCGCCACCACATCGCCATCGCCGGTGATCACGAGCGGGTTAATCTCCAACAGCGTGCAGTCCATGTCGACATACAGCCGGCACAGAGCCTTCATGAATTTGTCTGCGGCCCGAACGGATTTGCCCGTGATATCGAGTTTCTGGCAGAGTTTGCGAACCTGGAAACTTTCAATGCCTTGCGCCGGATCAAAATGTTCTTTGTAGATTTTTTCCGGGGTCTCGTGGGCGACCTTTTCGATGTCCATGCCGCCTTCCGGCGAACACATGAGCACCGGCTTTTTGGCGGCGCGATCGAGCACGATGCCCAGGTAAAGTTCGCGGGCAATATCGCAACCGGCTTCGACGATCACCTGATTGACAGCCTTGCCTTTTTTCCCCGTTTGAATGGTAATCAGGTGATTGCCCAGCATGTTGGCGGCCGCCGTGCGGGCCTGTTCGCTCGACTTGACCAGTTGTACACCGTGTTGTTGGGGCAATTCGGCAAACGTGCCCTTGCCCCGGCCTCCGGCATGGATCTGGGCCTTGACGACCGCGATCGGTCCGCCCAGGGCGTCAAACGCGGCAGCTGCCTCGTCAGGCGTGCGGGCGACCCGGTTTTCCAGCACCGTCACGCCAAATTTTTTGAACAGCTCTTTGCCCTGATATTCGTGGATTTTCATGTAGTTTCTTATCAGAATCGGGAATCGAATGAGCCGCCGATTATACGAAGCGTCGAATTGAGGGGTCAACCGGAGTGACGATTGTATAACAACTCAGCAACAAGCCGCGGAACTTTTGCCAACGCGGTTTCACAATCGCCATGGCACCCTTATAAACATAAGGGCCAAGAGCAACTCAAAACATCCGATAATTCGCTTGAAACGGTAAGAAATTGGCGGTTAACAACCTGATCCCCCGCGAAATCCTGTTTGGCAATCCCGAACGTACGATGGCGCGGATCAGTCCCGATGGGAAAATGATTTCGTATCTGGCGTCGCGGGACGGCGTGCTCAACGTGTTTGTCGCACCGATCGGCAAACTCGACGCGGCTCGACCCGTTACGGACGACAAGTCGACCGGTATTTCGGATTACTTCTGGTCGTACAACTGCCGCTATTTGCTGTTCATGCAGGACCAGAACGGTGACGAGGATTTTCACCTGTATTGCGTGGATCTGGAGACGGATAAAACCCGCGACCTGACGCCGTTCGAGCAAATTTCCGCTCAGCTGGTCCATCAAAGCCATCGTTTTCCCGATGAAATTCTGGTTGGTATCAACGACCGTGATGAACACTGGTTTCATGATGTGTACCGAATTAATGTCGCCACTGGCGAGCGCGAGTTGCTGATCAAAAACGAAGGCTTCTTGGGCTTTTTGGCCGACGACGACTACAACGTCAAAATTGCTTTGACGTTTACAGCCACGGCCGAATCGATCGTGCTCAAGGCGGATCCGTCGGCGGCGGATGGTTGGTCAACCATGCTGGAAATCGGGGCAGAAGATGTGATGAACACGGCCCCGATTGGTTTTGACAAAACCGGTGAACAGGTCTATTTCATTGACAGTCGTGATCGCAACACGGCGGCGCTCCGTTCGATGGACTTTGCCAGTGGCGACGAACAAACAATTTTCGCGACGGACCTCGCCGACGTCAGCGGATTGATGGTTCACCCGACCGAATGCACGATTCAAGCCGTGACTTACACGTTTGATCGTGAAAAATGGGAAGTGCTCGATAACGCGGTTCTGGACGATCTGGAGTTTCTCAAAACCGTCGAAGCGGGCGAGTTAAACGTTACCAGCCGAACACTCGACGATAAGCAATGGATCGTGGTTTATACGCTCGATAACGGGCCGGTCAAATATTACCATTACAACCGGCCCGAGAGAAAAGCCACTTACCTGTTTTCCAATCGGCCGGCGCTGGACAGCCTGCGGCTGGCCAACATGCACGCCGTGGTAATCAAGTCGCGAGATGGACTGGACCTCGTCAGCTATTTCACGCTTCCCCCCGGCACGGATCCTGACAACACGGGTCGACCGACGAATCCACTGCCGATGGTGTTGTTGGTTCACGGTGGTCCCTGGTACCGCGATAGTTGGGGCTTTAATCCTGTGCACCAGTGGTTGGCCAATCGAGGTTACGCGGTGTTGTCGGTGAATTTTCGCGGCAGCACCGGATTGGGTAAGGACTTTATTAATGCGGCCAACCATGAATGGGCCGGTAAAATGCATGACGATTTAATCGATGCCGTGCAGTGGGCCGTCCAAAATGGCATCGCGGTTGAAGATAAGGTTGCCATCATGGGCGGCAGCTACGGTGGCTACGCAGCACTGGTAGGATTGACCTTCACTCCCGATACTTTCGTGTGCGGCATCGACATTGTCGGTCCCAGCAACCTGATTAGTTTGATGGAGAATCCGCCTCCCTACTGGCAGCCGATCATGCCGTTGATGCAGACTCGCGTCGGTGACTTCATGTCCGCAGCGGGGCGGGAATTTTTGAAAACGCGCTCGCCGTTATTTCATGTCGACAAGATCAAACGACCCTTGTTGATTGGACAAGGCGCGACGGACCCTCGTGTCAAACAACAGGAGTCGGATCAAATTGTCGAAGCGATGAAGGCCAAAGACATCCCCGTCACCTACGTGTTGTTTCCCGAAGAAGGCCACGGCTTTAAACGGCCAGAAAACGATATCTCGTTTTACGCGATCACGGAAGCATTTCTGGCCCGGTATCTGGATGGCGATTACGAACCGATCGGCAACGCTTTCGCGGGAGCAAATTTTGAAGTTCCCGCCGGAATCAATGGCGTTCCCGGTCTGGCCGAAAATTATCGCGCCCCAGAAAACGCAAGTTGAACTATTCGGCACCGTTGACGGCAATTTGTACCCAGTCTCCGGTAAGCCCTTCAAGATAAGCCCAGCCCTTGAGATATTCTTTCTTGATACCGAGCTTGTCGGTCAAGAACATCTCGTACGGGTTCTGTTTTTTGAACGGGCCGATATCGTACAGGCGGTACCGTACCTTCATCTTGTCGCCCGGTTTCAGGTCCAGCAACTTGGGGTTCGACAAATTCGCAATCGAACAAACGAAATAATAAGTCTCCGGTGCGTCGTCCGCTCGCGGCCGCGCAAAACGGTAAGTCAACTCTCCGGCCACCGAGTCCCCCTGCAACTGCAGCAAGTTTTCCTTGATCTCAAAATGGCCTGTCACCATTCCCAGTTGTGTTGTCAGCCACAACACCACCGCACTCATGGCGACCGCGACCAACAGCCATTTCAAACTGAATCGGGGTGTGGGGAGTCTCATGCCGGCTAGGACCCCAACAACAGTGCTTGGACCAGACCGCCCGAATAATGCCACACGATACCTACCGCGGCGGCCAGCAGGATGCCGGCAATCGCAAAAATAAACGCCAATTCGCCCAGTTGCAACATGGCAATCGTACCGCGATTGCAACCGAGCTTGAACATCGTTTCCATTTCCCGCTGACGCAGCTTTTGGGATAGCAGCACAACCAGCAACAGGAGCATCAGTGTCGAAACAGCAATCAAAACGGCGTTAACATCAAAAAATTTCTTGACCTGAAATACCATGTTCATCAACTCGCGCACGACCGCTCCCGGCTTGGCGAATTGAGCCGACTCTTCTGCCGTATCGTAATGCCCCTGCAAGATGGTCTCGTTTTTCACATCGCCCGCGACGGCAATGATGGCCGAGATGGGAAAGTCACCGGTTTCGCCATGAAAGTGAAACGAGCCAATATTGTCCGCCGTGATTTCGGTGTACGGCAAAACGGCCGCGCTGGCAACGATTCGATCGCCGTCACGGCCCAGGATTTTGCCTTCGTCTTTTTCTGTGGCCAGGTCCTGGTGACCATGCCCCAGGCCGTCGATAATCCAAGCAGTTTTCAAATCAACGAAAACGGCCCAGTCATCGGGCGTGTTTGACGGCGCCAGGACTCCGCAAACGTGCATCTTGAGCGGATACAGCCCGCCAATGTCGAGCACATTTTCCCGGTCCGAAAGCAGTTCTCCGCCGGGAGCCAATGACAGCTCTTTCGCCACTTGCGCCAATCAGACAGTCGCCCAGGGTGTCGAGCATGCTGCCTTCGGCTACCTGCAAACCGCGGAAGTCGAAGTATTGCAGCGACGTACCCACAATCGGAAAGCCGCGGGCCGTAAACCGCGAGTAAACCGGAATCGGAATCGCCCAGCCCTTGTCGCGAATCATCTGCACGTGCGAATAGGGAATCGTGTCGTTGGTCCTGTTCTTGAAATAAAGCGCGTGCAGGGTCAAATCCAGATCGCTTCCTTTGGCGCCAATAATCGCCGGCGTGGAATCGGCGCGAGAAACGATCTTGCGATTGAACTGGTTCAGCAAGATCCCGATCGCGATTGGCAAAAACGCTGTCAGGAAAATGCAGCCGATCATGATCAGCGTTTTCAGCTTGTGGTACAGGATGTACCGCCAGGCCAGAAACAGCGGGCCTTTCATAAGGTTGCTCCCAATGGCTGCACGGAACTGCGAAAATTCTCGAAATCAATCGTTCGTTGAAATCCGTCTACGATGCTCATGTCGTGTGTCACAACCAGCAAAGTGTGGCCATTGGCCCGGCTCTCGGCGGTCAAAATTTCCAGGATTTTGTGCTTGTTGGTTGGGTCGAGGTTGCCGGTCGGTTCGTCCGCCAGCAGCAGTCTGGGTTCGGTGATCAACGCCCGGCAAATGGCGATTCGCTGCTGTTCGCCTTGCGAGAGCTTACGTGGATAGCGATCAAGCTTGTCTTCCATCCCCATGGAACGAGCGAGCTGTTCGCCGCGTTCCCGCATTTGTCGCGTCAGTTTCAACGACGAGTTGATTCGAAACGGCAACAGGATGTTGTCGCGCGCGCTGAGGTATTCAACCAGTTCAAATTGCTGAAACACCATTCCGATTTTGGCAATCCGAAAGTCTCGGCGGCGGGTATCCGGCATCGCCGATATCTTTTGATCCAAGACAGAAATTGAGCCCGCATTCGGAACTTCAATGCCGGCAATCAGGTTCAGCAGGGTCGTTTTGCCACTGCCGCTGGGTCCCACGACCGCAACTTGCTCGCCGGATTGGATCTGCAGACTGTCGATTGTCAACAAAAACGGAGATCGTGGATATTGAAAACGCAATTGATCGATTTCGATCATCAGTTTCATTCGGGGTGGATTCGAGTTGGCGTGAAAAACACGTTATACGAACAGATCACGGGAACGGGTTTTAAGCGACATGTTTGGCGAGCTCGCTTTATACCCCGGCGACAACACTTATCAAACAATGGAACGGCAGCCCTGAACCCGAACGAGCGGCGAGGGTTGTTCAGTTCCGAGTTTGCCCCGGACTCACATGGCGAACGAGCCCCCGGTTTTGACGACTTACGCGCGTCGAACCGGACGCTAGTGCGTAGCGGTTGATAATTGATAAGCCCACCCTAGTTGGACAGCGCCAGTTTCGGAATGAATTGGGCAAATACAAGCAAAACGCGGAAGCGAGTGGGTTTTGATCTAAATGAACCACTGGTTCGTGCCACGTGCTCGTATTAACCATAAGCGTGATGCTGTCCCGCTAACGTCTTCGGCCCATGTGGCGCGAGAGAAAATCGGCCCGTTTTTGAATTGCGACCGGTCCGTTGGGATCGGTCGTCTGGCGCACCGCTGCCTGCCGCTGAGCTTCCTGCCTGACAAGGGCTTCTTGCTCTTCCAGAATAATGATCTGAACATTGACACTGGCGTTATTTGCGGATGCCATCTGCCCAAAAGCTTGATTGGTGAACGGGCGGTTCACATACGGAATTCCGCTCAGCCCGGGAATTCCACGCGAGATTTGTCCCTCGGCATATCTGGATACGCCGCCCAGGCTCATCGTCCCGCCGTCGGGCACGCTAACGACGGTATTGACGTTGAACACCGACACGGATGGGAGTTGAATCGTTACCCCATTGGCAGGTCCATTATTCCCCTGTTGCGACTTTGCCTGACTGGAAAGGCAGGCCACACAACAAATTGCCGTCATCGCAGTTGCAAGATCGCGAAGGATATTGCTGCTCATTTGTCGGACTCCTGACAATTTCGAAATCGTCGCCCCCCCACTCACGCATCTTACAAAAATCGTCGGCTGAATTCCATGGTGAATAGAAAATCGGTGCCATTTTGCGAAGATTCCCGGCATTTGAGTGTCGGCAGAACAAAGCACCGCACGTCTTTCCGTGTCAGTCGACTCGACCTGAATCCGGGCCCGCATGAGCATTTTTTTCAGCCTCGCCGCAGCGTGATGTCAGCAGACCAGCGAACATTCTGCGACGCGAAAGTTTCTTCCTCAGGAAATCGCTCATTTGCGGTTGACGACGGGAATTCGAAGCCATAAATTTAGCAGCTTCCCCGGAAATACGAGCGAGGGGATAATTTTGCGCTTTGTCTGCGCTCGGCGTTCGAATTCTGTGTTGGAGTAAACAGTGGCTGGATCGATTCACGAGGTAATTCGCATCCGAATGGAAGCGTACGACCACTCGATCTTGGATCAGAGTGCACAAGAGATCGTGGATACGGCGAAGCGGACCCACTCGGAGGTTCATGGCCCGATTCCGCTTCCGACACGAATTGAACGCTACACGGTGTTGTCGAGTCCTTTTGTCAACAAAAAGGCCCGCCAGCAATTTGAGATTCGCACGCACAAGCGTCTGATCGACATCGTGCAGGCAACTGCCAAAACGATCGAAGCCTTGAACAAGCTGAGCTTGCCGGCAGGGGTCGAGATCAAGATCAAGGCGTCAACAAAATAATTGGAACGGCGAGGGCGGAGTTGCCGCTTTTGCCGGCAGTTTTTCAGTAATTACAAAGAACCAGGCTAATGGACGGAAGTTTTCGGGATAAGGTGGCCGTGGCGGTCATGCTTCCCGAAGGCAGCTCCAATTGAACAAACAGTAAACAGTCAAGGCAATAGTCATGAGTAAGGGTATACTCGGCCGCAAGGTCGGGATGACGCAGGTGTTTCATCCTGAAACTGGCGTGGCGACACCAGTCACAGTCATCGAAGCCGGACCTTGTACGGTTTTGCAGCTTCGCACCGAAGAGCGTGATGGCTATTCGGCGGTTCAATTGGGTTTTCTCGATAAAGTGCGTCCCGCCAAAGAGCGTCGTTCGCGACCAAGTCAGGCCAGCCGTGCCGAACGCGGCCATGTCGCGGATATCAAAAGCAAGCGGTCCAGGCAGCGTGCAGCAGCCGGTGTCGAACTGGCTCCTAAAGCGAATTGTGAAGCCAAGAAGTTCATTCGTGAGTTGCGCGGCACGACCGATGGCCTGGAAGTTGGCCAGGAGCTCAAGGTGGATGCTTTGGCTGAAGTGAATCGCGTGGATGTGATCGGCATTGGCAAAGGCCACGGTTTTGCAGGCGTCATGGCACGCCATAATTTTCACGGCCAGCGGGCTTCGCACGGTGTCAAGAAGTGTCACCGTCATGCCGGTAGTACGGGCATGAGCGCGGGGCCGAGCCGTACGTTCAAGGGTAAGCGAATGGCGGGGCAGTATGGTGCCAAGCGAATCACGATTCGAAACTTGAACGTCGTCAAGGTGGATGCAGAGCACAATTTGCTCCTGCTCGAAGGTGCGGTGCCAGGTCCCAACGGGGGTTACCTGGTCATTAAAGAAACAAACAAAGTTGGTTGATGCCTTGCCACGATGGTGTGGCGGTTGGTCTAACGTAAGTGGAATAAGTCATGGCTAGTTTGCCTGTTTACGACAAAACTGGAAAAAAGGTTGGCGACTACGATGTCGATCCGTCCGACTTCGCGGCAACGATTAACAAGCAGTTGTTGCATGACGTGGTGGTGATGTACCAGGCCAGTGCCCGCCAGGGAACTCACAAAACCAAGTCGCGGTCCGAGGTGAGTGGCTCAACCAAGAAGTTGTACCGGCAAAAAGGGACGGGCAATGCCCGCGCCGGTTCGCGGCGGTCCAATATTCGACGCGGGGGCGGCCAAGGGTTGGCCATTCGGCCTCGCGATTATTCTTACCGCTTGCCGCGAAAAGCGGTTCGCCTGGCCACGCGGATGGCGATGGCCGGAAAAATCCAGGATGCCGAGGTTTTGGTACTGGAAGGCTTTACCTTCGACCAGCCAAAGACAAAAGAAGTCGCGGGGTTGCTGAAGGCGCTTGACCTTGGCGGCAAGCAGGCCTTGATCGCCACGGCCGCCTATGAACCGATGGTTTACAAGAGCGCTCGCAACATTGACGGCGTCAAGGTTTCCAGCGTTGGCGATTTGAACGCGTTTGAGATCCTGCGACCCGACCGGATTCTGATCACACGCGAGGCGATTGATCAGATGAAAGAAAGTGCAGCCGCAGTTGCCAAGAAACAGAAAGTTGGAGTTTGAAATGCCTGAAGCAAAGGCGAAAAAATCATCGGCCGGAAAAGCGGTCGCGACCAAAAAATCGCTGGCCAAGCGCAACTTGTACGCCAAAAAGCACTCTGGTAAACCGGTCCAGCCCCGACGACGCGGCTTGGAGTTGCAGTCGCATCAGGTGATCTTGAAACCATTGGTGACGGAAAAGGGCGTGTTTCAGGCGAACAACCTGAATCAGTACACATTTCGCGTTAATCCCCTGGCAACCAAAACTGAAATCAAAAAGGCGATCCAGGACCTGTTTGAGGTCACTGTTGATAAGGTCGCAACGCAGACTCGCAAGGGAAAACCGCGAAGATACAAATTTACCTACGGACAAACCAAAAGCTGGAAGAAGGCGATCGTCAAGCTGAAGGGTGACGCGAAAATCGACTTCTTCTAATGGCTGAACATCATCACGACACCCAGTCAGCTTCGTGCGAAACTTGGATTAGATAAATGGGACTTAAGAAATACAAACCGACTTCCGCCGGGCGGCGCAATGCCAGTGTCAGCGACTTCAAGGAATTGACCAAAGGCGCTCAGCCCGAAAAAAGCCTGCTTAAGCCGTTGCGCAAAAAAGGTGGTCGGAACAACCAGGGCAAGATCACCAGTCGGCACCGGGGCGGCGGCCACAAGCGAATGTATCGCGTCATCGATTTCCGTCGCGCCAAAGATGGCGTCAAGGCGCTCGTTGATTCGATCCAGTATGATCCCAATCGCAGTGCCCGGATCGCGCTGTTGCATTATGTCGATGGCGAGAAGCGGTACATCATTGCCCCCGACGGGCTTAAAAAAGGTGACACCGTCGAAAGCGGTCCCGACGCGCCGCCCACGATTGGCAATTGCATGCCGCTCAGGAACATTCCGCTTTCAACAGTAATCCATAACCTTGAGCTGCGTCCCGGCCAGGGCGCCGTGCTGTGCCGGAGTGCCGGTACGAGCGCGACGTTAATGGCTCGCGATTCGGACTGGGCCCAGATTTCGTTGCCCAGCGGCGAGATCCGCCGGATCCCGGCTGCTTGCCGGGCCACGATCGGCAAGGTTGGCAACGACTCGCACGGTAGCATCGTGATTGGAAAAGCCGGTCGCAACCGTTGGCTGGGGAAACGCCCGCACGTCCGGGGAACGGCCATGAATCCGGTTGATCACCCGCACGGTGGTGGTGAGGGTCGTACCAAGGGCGGTCGTCATCCGGTCAGCCCCAGCGGTGTCCCGGCCAAGGGTGGCGCGACGCGGCAGCGTAAGAAAGCCTCGAATGCGGCCATCGTTCGACGTCGACGATCGAGGCGTTACGGCCAGTTGAAACTTAAATAAAGCAATAAGCACAAATAAACAAGCAACCCAGTGAAATCCAGTAATGAGTAGATCACAAAAAAAAGGCCCGTTTGTCGATGACAAGCTTTTTCGCAAAGTGAAAAAAGCGATCGACATGGGAAGTCGCGAACCGATCAAGACTTGGGCCCGCTCGTGTACCGTGGTTCCCGAATTCGTGGGGCAGACCTTTATGGTTCACAACGGACGCCAGCACATGAAAGTCCAAATCACCGAAGATATGGTCGGTCACAAGCTGGGCGAGTTTGCCCCCACCCGAACGTTTAAAGGTCACTCTGGTAACAAGTAATCGCGGCACGGAATTCAACAACTTCGAACCAGTTTTTTAATTCGAAACAAAACAATGTCATTTAAATCAACCCATCGATACGCCCGAGTCAGCGCTCGCAAGGTACGACCGCTCGCCGATCTCGTTCGCGGAAAATTTGTTGACGAAGCGCTCGATATCCTTCGCTATCAGCCGCAACGGGGTGCCCGGATGCTGGAGAAAGTGATTAAAACCGCTTTGGCCAATGCCCAGGATCCCGATCAGAACCCCGGACGGATCGTCGATGAGCACAGCCTGTACATTACCGATGCACGGGTCGATGGGGGGCCGATGTTCAAACGGATTCGTCCGCGTGCCCGCGGCATGTCGTTCATGATCAAGAAGCGGACGTCGCACATCAGTGTTCAGATTGACGAAGTTTAGAAAAATCACAGAAAAATAGTCAGCGAGATTGATTTATGGGTCAAAAAGTAAATCCAGTCGGTTTTCGAGTGGGCGTCATGGAAGGCTGGAAAAGCCGCTGGTACGCCTCCAAAAGTGAGTTTGCCTCGCTGTTGGTCGAAGACAAAAAGATTCGCGAGTTTCTGCGAAAACATCCGGCGAACTACAAGGCTGCCGGAATTGATCGCATCGAGATCGAGCGGACGCGTGATGAAGTCAAAGTCATCATGCACGTGGCTCGTCCCGGTTTGATCATCGGCAAAAAAGGCAAGGAGATTGAAAACCTGCAGGATGAACTGCAGAATCTCGTCGGACGCAAAATCAATTTGAAAGTTGAAGAGGTCGGTCGACCCGAACTACAAGGCCAGTTGGTCGCCGAAAAGATTTCAGAACAGTTGTCCAAGCGTTCCAGCTTCCGTCGCACGATGAAAAAGGCAATGGAAGAATCCATGGACGCGGGGGCGAAAGGCATCAAGATCCAGTTGGCAGGTCGACTGGGGGGTGCCGAAATGGCCCGGCGTGAAAAACAAATCGCCGGTTCGATCCCGTTGAGCACCATTCGGGCCAAGATCAGCTACGGGTTTACCGAAGCTCTGACGGCGCAGGGGCACATCGGGGTTCAGGTTTGGATTAATCAAGGTAACTACGGAGATATTGTCGATGGCGCTGATGCCAAAAAGGGTCAAGCATCGAAAAGTCCAAAGAGGTCATATAAAAGGTAAGGCCTCCCGGGGCAACAAGGTTGTCTTTGGGGACTTTGGGTTGCAGTCGCTTGAGCCAGGTTGGCTCAAAGCACAGACGATTGAAGCCGGACGGATTGCTGCCCAGCAGTATATTCGCGGCGAAGGTAGATTGTTCATTCGCGTTTTTCCGCATCGTTCGATCACGTCGACGCCGCTGGAAACGAGGATGGGTAAAGGTAAAGGTGAACCGGAGTGGTGGGTTGCCACGATTCGCCCCGGCACAATTCTTTATGAATTGGGCGGGGTGACCGAGGCGCAAGCAAAAATCTGCTTTGCTCGCCTGGCTCACAAAATGCCTTTTAAAGTTCGCATGGTCCGCCGTCGGCCCATGTAATTGATTCAACTTGGTGGTTTGAGACAAATTGAGTTGGCCACGCGGATGTGGTCGCAGACAGGGTGAATGCGATGGCGACAATCAAAGAACTGAGAGAGATGAGCAACGATCAGATGGTCGCTGTGATGAATGAAGCGTGCCAAAACCTGTTTCGGTTGCGCGTCCAGGCGCAAACGGACCGGCTGGATGTTCCCTCCGAACTTAAACGTAACCGACGACTGATCGCCCGGATCAAAACCATCCAGACCGAGACCCGCATGGCGGCTGGCTCCGAGTAATCACAGAAACGATACGAGAAACACGAGAAAAACATGCCCAAGCGCGAAGCAATCGGCCGAGTGAAAAGCGACAAAATGAACAAGACGCGAGTCGTTGAGATTCCGCGCCTGGTGCGACACCCGAAATATGGCAAGTTCATTCGTAAACGAACGATCTGTTACGTTCACGATGAAAACAATGATTCGGCCTTTGGTGATACCGTGAAGATTATCGAGGCGGCTCCGCTTTCCAAGAAAAAGCGTTGGCGGCTGGTAGAAGTTGTACAAAAGAATCAGGAAGTTGACGTCGCCGCAATGCGGGCGGCCAGAAAAGCGGAAGGTCTGTCGGAAACGGCTGAATAGCCAACACAAAATTAAATGCCGCGTCCGGCGGGTCGACGTCGATCCGCGGGTCCGGAAGCAAACAGTCAAGTGCAGTTATGATTCAAGCAGAAACTCGATTACAGGTGGCGGACAACACAGGTGCCCGTGAGATCATGTGCATCAAGGTGCTCGGCGGGTCGCGGCGACGCACGGCCGGGCTGGGTGATGTCATTGTCTGCAGCGTCAAAAGCGTCATCCCGGGCAGCGACATCAAGAAAAAGACCATCGTGCAGGCGGTCATTGTGCGAACAACTCAACCGACGCGTCGTCCCGATGGCAGCTACATCAAGTTTGACAGCAACGCGGCGGTGATCATCGACAAAGACAAAAATCCACGTGGGACACGCATCTTTGGTGCGGTCGCTCGTGAGTTGCGTGAAAAGAACTATATGAAAATCATCAGTTTGGCCAGCGAAGTGATTTGACTCCGGGAGCCGGAACAACCATCGATAGCTGAATTGAACCAACCGAACTGAAACAAAACCAATTTGATGCCCGTCAGGGGGGAGTAAGCGGCACATGGCTGCTCGATTAAGACACTATTACGACGACACGATTCGTCCGGCTTTGGCCGAAAAGTTTGGTCGCAAGAACATCCTTTCGTTGCCACGGCTGGAAAAAATCGTGATCAACATGGGCGTCGGCTCGGCGATCCAGGACAAGAAACACCTGGAAGATGCCACGGCGGCACTGGAACTGATTGCCGGTCAAAAACCGGTCATCACGAAAGCCCGTAAGTCGGTGGCGAACTTTCGCTTGCGTGAAGGCCAGTCGATTGGCTGCAAAGTCACTTTGCGGAGCGATCGGATGTACGAATTTCTGGACCGGCTGCTGACACTGGCACTGCCCCGAGTTCGCGACTTTCGCGGCGTCAGTGCCAAGGCTTTTGACGGTCGCGGAAATTACAGCCTGGGTTTGAACGAATACGTCGTTTTTCCCGAGCTCAACCCGGACAAGTTCGTTCGCCAACAGGGCATGAACATTGTCTTTGTTACCTCAACGGACGACGACGAAGAAGGTCGCGAGTTGATGAGAATGTTTGGAATGCCGTTTAACGACAAACAACAGTCGGCGGCTTAACTTTTACTTTTTACAGGCTTTTGCTGTGGCACGAAAATCAAAAATCGCCAAAGCGGAACGAGAACCCAAATATCCTGTCCGTCGTGAACGACGGTGCAAGATGTGCGGTCGTCCCAGAGCGGTGTATCGCAAATTCGGCATTTGTCGAATCTGTTTCCGTAATCTGGCCGATCAGGGCTTGATTCCAGGTGTTCGTAAATCGAGCTGGTAGGACCCGCGTTTCAGATCACGCATCTGAACGTAGCCCATCAGCTGGTTGCCAGGTTCGTCACCTGGTAACGGCGACATGAAAAAGCGATTAATTACAGGCGACGCGAGTTTTAAGGGAAACACGCAACATGATGACAGACCCGATTGCCGACATGCTCACACGTATCCGAAATGCGGTAAGTGTTGAACGGCCCCATGTAGAAATGCCCGTTTCCAAAGTGAAACAGGGTGTTGCCGACGTCCTCAAGCGCGAGGGCTTCATTTGGGACTATTCAACCGAAGCTGCTGAGCCGGTCGGCCAACTGCAAATCAACCTCAAATATGGACCCAGTGGCGAGAAAATCATTCGTCACATCAAACGTGTCAGCAAACCCGGTTGCCGCGTTTACTCCAAAGCGAAGGACCTCCGCCCCGTGCTGAATGGGCTGGGAATCTCCATTCTCAGCACGTCTCGCGGAGTCATGAGCGATCGCGAGGCCCGCACGCAAAAGGTCGGCGGTGAAATCCTGTGCGAGGTCTGGTAATCCGGCGAACGACGATCGGCAAAATGAACTGAGACGTTTTTTATAGATAAACTGCGAAATCTAGTTGGAATCAAGAAGTCATGTCCAGAATTGGCAATAAACCCATCCCGATCCTTGACGGCGTTAAGGTCAACGTCGTTAACGGCGAGGTCGCGGTCGAGGGGCCTCAAGGCAAACTGAGTTACGGTTTCCGCCCTGAGGTTGAAATTAAAGTCGACGACGATGAAAAACGCGTCGTGGTTTCGCGAAAGAACAATGATCGCAGTTCCCGCGCCTTTCATGGACTGACCCGGGCGCTGATCAATAACATGATCAACGGTGTCAAGAACGGATACGAAAAGAAACTTGAATTGCAGGGCGTTGGCTATGTCTGCAGCCTGCAAGGAAAAAACCTTTCCCTCCGCGTCGGGTTGGCAAACGAACTTAAGAAAGAAATTCCTGAAGGCCTCGATGTGACCTGCCCCGATCAGACGCACGTCCACATCAAAGGCTGTGACAAACAAAAAGTCGGTCAGTTTGCGGCCGAGATCCGGTCATTGCGGAAACCCGAGCCGTACAAAGGCAAGGGAATTCGATATGAAGGCGAACAAGTCAAAATCAAGGCTGGTAAAGCTGCCTCGTAAGCCAGGGTAACGGTCAGGCAGCCCAACAGAATTTAAAGTAGCGAGATATATCGGTGAAACATCAACAAGCACTAAACGTTCAGCGCTGGCGGCGAAAAAATCGCGTTCGCAAGAAACTGCATGGCTCGGCGGATTTTCCGCGGTTGAGCGTTTATCGCAGTAACAAGCATCTGTATTGTCAGCTGATCGATGATGACCTGGGAAAAACCCTGGTCTCCGCCAGCACACGCGACAAGGAACTCGCAGGCAAGATCAAGTATGGTGGTAACTGTGAGGCGGCCAAGGTCATTGGTGAAGCCATTGCCGAAAAAGCCAAGGCTGCCGGTTTGACAAAAATCAAACTCGACCGTGGGGCCTACAAATACCACGGTCGCGTGGCGGAACTTGCCGACGCGGCCCGCAAAGCTGGGCTGGAGTTTTAAGCAACCAATCAAGGGTAAATAGACGTGGCTACAGATACACAACACGGACAAAATATAGAACGTACCGTCAAGATCAAGCGGTGTGCCGCGGTGGTCAAGGGCGGTCGTCGTTTCAGCTTTGCCGCGATGGTCGTCGTCGGCGACGGCAACGGCAAAGTTGGCTGGGGGTATGGGAAAGCAAATGAAGTTCCCCCCAGCGTGGAAAAGGCGAACAAACAGGCATTGCGAACGCTGGTCTCCGTGCCGCTGGTCAACGAGTCGATTCCACATCGGGTTGACGGACGGTATGGAGCCGCTCGGGTGGTCCTCTTGCCCGCCGGTCCCGGTACCGGCGTCATCGCCGGCTCGGCCGTTCGGGCAGTGTGTGAAGCGGCCGGCATCAAAAATATTTTGACAAAAAGCTTTGGCTCGAATAACCCGGTGACGCTCGTCAAGGCGTCGATCAAAGCCCTGGAACAGTTGCGAACCAAAGAAGACATCGAACGACTACGAGGAGTCGAGCTGTGAAAATTCATGACGTCCATGAGGGCATCCAAAAATTCAAGCGGAAAAAACGGCTGGGTCGCGGTCCCGGTTCCGGTCTCGGTAAGACTTCCGGTCGGGGACACAAGGGCCAGCGCTCGCGTGCAGGACACTCCCTGACTTCGAACTTCCAGGGCGGGGCGATGCAGATGTTTCGCCGGATCCCCAAACGAGGTTTTTTCAACAAATGGGCGCCGAAAATCGGCCTGGTGAACGTTTCCGATCTGGAAGCCAATTTTATGGCGGGCGAAGAAGTCAACTCCGATACGCTACGAGAAAAAGACCTGGCCAAATACCGCTACGACATCCTTAAAGTGCTGGGTGACGGCGAGCTGACAAAGTCGCTGAAAGTGTCCGCTCATCGGTTCAGCAAGTCCGCCAAAGAAAAAATTGAAAAAGCAGGTGGGCAGGCGATTGAACTTCCAGCCAAAAAACCTGTTGTTAAAAACATGCAAAAATCGGCTGTCAAGGCAGCCAAGGCTAAATAGCAACTAATTGTGTCCGGAGCGGCCAACGCAGCGATTGGGACAATGGTTCTGATCGCTATTGTCATTTAGGGATAAACTACCGAAAATCAGATCAACGACCATGACCACCAGCGTTGTCGAATTCGAATTGCGAACGACATCGTCGGGGCGTAATTTCAGGGACGCAAAGCAATGATTGAAAAGCTGCGAATTATCTTCACGATTCCGGAACTTCGGCAGAAAATCCTGTTGACGCTTTTCCTGCTTGCCATTTATCGAATCGGTTGGCAGATTTCCCTGCCCATGATCGATCAACAGGCAATGTCAGAATTTGCCCAAAACATGGGCCAAAGCAATCTGGGGGCGTTCCTCGCGAAAGTTTCCGTATTTAGCGCCAGCCAGTTGAACCAGGCGACGATTTTCGGCTTGGGAATCATGCCTTACATTTCGGCCTCGATTATCTTGCAGCTGCTCGGGTCGGTTTACGAACCGCTGGAAGCACTTAAGAAAGAAGGCGAAGCGGGACGCAAAAAAATCAATGAATACACCCGTTATCTCACCGTGTTCCTGTGCCTGATTCAAAGTGCCGGATTTCTGTGGGTCGTGATTATGAGTGACCCCTCGGGCACGGGGGCCAACAACATGACGGCCGAGATCTTTGAGAATGAAGCTGGAAACCTGACGATCATGTGGCAGATCGTCGCGATCCTGATCATGACCTGCGGCAGCGTGTTCTTGATGTGGCTGGGTGAACAAATCGATGAATACGGAATCGGTAACGGTATCAGTTTGTTGATTATGGCCGGGATCGTAGCAATGATGCCGGGTGCTTTGACAGGCTTGCTTGCCAATGCGAAATTCGAATTGACCAGTTTGACATCGGGAACCGTCGGCATCGAAAAAATGATCGCCTTGATTCTCGTCTTTGTGGGCGTCGTTGTGGGCGTCGTGTTTATTACGCTGGCCCAACGGCGAATCCCGACGCAAAGTGCCAAGCATGTCCGGGGCCGCAAAGTCTACGGGGGAACCCGCCAATACATGCCGCTACGAATCAATCAGGCCGGCGTCATGCCGATCATTTTTGCCAGTTCCTTGTTGATGCTGCCACCGTTCCTGCTCAGCTGGTTGGGGCAAAACATGGGTAACAACTGGTTCGGGCATCTCGTCGGCGCGACGGGGCAAGTTCTGCAAAACCCGCTGTCGATGGTCTACAACCTGATTTATGTTGCGATGATTTACTTCTTCTGTTACTTCTGGACGGCGATCACGTTCAATCCGAAAGAGATCTCTGACAACCTCAAAGATAACGGAACGTTTATTCCCGGCTACCGACCGGGTCGCCGGACCGAAGACTATCTGGAGAAGGTCATCGAGCGAATCACGTATGTCGGGGCCGGCTTCCTGGCGCTGGTCGCAGTGATTCCAACGATCATTTCCGAGATGCTGAACGTCGATTACATGGTGGCCAGTTTTTACGGTGGAACCGGGCTGCTGATTGCCGTCAGCGTGGCCTTTGACCTGGTGCAGAAGATCGACAGTCACCTCGTTATGCGCAACTACAAAGGCCTGCTCGAATAACGGTTGCCGCGTGGGTAGCTTGACTCTCCGAGGCTGTGATTTTTTACGTAGGTCCGTCTGTTCCAGACTGACACCGCGTCCGAGTCGTGGTTTTTCCGTGTCTGGGACAGACGCGGTTTCGGTGACGAGTCGGCATTCACTGAATCCATTCGCCTTGAAAAACTCGTAACGTCTCCCTCAAGCGGGACCGAAACTGTGCCCGCCGCAGAGCGTCAGTCTGACGTTGCCGGGTCACTCCGTGACGCGGACAATGACGCCAATCCAAATATTCGCTGCGCGTTCCGCGTCGTCAGGCTGGCAAGTGCTTCTACGGTTGTCTGGCGAACTTCGGCCAGGCATTCCGCCGTGTGTTTAACCAAATCGGGTTGATTCGGCCGCTGTCCCCGGTGGGGATGCGGTGAAAGATAAGGCGAATCGGTTTCAATCAGCAGCCGATCCTCGGGAATGACCTTTGAAATCTCGCGGAGTTCGGTTGACTTTTTGAAGGTCACCATTCCGGCAAAGCTGATGTGCATTCCCCAGTCCAGACATTGTTTGGTCGTTTTCATCGTGCCGGTGAAGGAGTGCATGATTCCGTGACAGGTTGTCGGTCCGCATACGGTCGCAGGGAATCGAGAATATCCTGTTCGCAATCTCGCATGTGGATCACAAGCGGCTTGCCTGTCTCGTAGGAGAGTTGAATATGTCGCTCAAACCAATTCTGTTGCACGTCAAACGGGCAGTAATCCCAATGACGATCCAACCCGGTTTCGCCAATCGCCACGGCTTTGGGATGCTCAACCAGCTTCTTGACCTGCGACCAGTCGGTTTCGTTGACTTCCGCGCATTGGTTCGGATGAATGCCAACGGAGGCCCATACAAAATCGTATTTCTCGGCCAGTTCCAGGCATGCGTGACTTGACGCAACGGTCGTACCGATCGCCACAATCCCGACGAGTCCGGTCGACCTGGCGTTTTCAATGACCTCATCAAGGATGGGTGCCAGTTGTGAGCTATCCAGATGCGCGTGGGTGTCAAAGAGTTTCATTTTGAGGCGTCACCATAATCTGAACTTGAACTTAAAACTCAACTTAAACCTTTCCCCAACGTGGGATAAGCACCTGTCAACCCAACATAACCCATGGTCGCATTGGAGGCAGGAATCACAATTCGTTGACAATTGGTAGCTATCCACATGCGGACGTTCATTGAACGGTATTGCCTGTAATCAACCCTGTAAATCGAGAGCGCGGAAAAGAAGTTAGTTGGCTTTCCGCCGTGCATGCAACCTACTACGCGAACAACCGCACCGGTTGATATTCCGCACCGACGATCGGCCCGGGCGGAATGCCCAACCACGTTTCCAGCAAGTCAGCGTAAACGCTCCGGAAGTCAATGCCGAACTGCAAATCGCCGTCAACGAGCCGATCTGCCGCCAGGCTCGGATGCTCTCCAATCAAACCCGATTTAACTTTCGCACCCGCCACAAACAGCGGTGCTGCGGTGCCGTGATCCGTTCCACGGCTGGCATTTTCGCGAACGCGTCTGCCAAATTCAGAAAATGACACGAGGGCGACGCGTTCCTCGTTGCCTTGTGCCGTTAGCTCGTTCATGAACGCCGACACCGAACCGCTCAAATTGTTCAACAATCCCTGATGCGTGTCTGCCTGGTTCGAGTGAGTGTCAAAACCATCAAGCGTCGTGTAGTAAATGCGAGTCGTGAGACCGCTGCCAATCAATTGTGCAATGACACTGAGGTTGCGTCCCAGGCTTGTGCCCGGATACCCGGACTTGTTTTCCGCCGGACCGGCGATATTTTCAATTCGATGGCTGGTTTCCAGCGCCACGGTTGCGCTCTGGTGAATGTAGCTCAACAGTTCGTTGTCTCCCCGTCGCGGCTGGCGAATAAGTGGTGCCAGTCGCTTGCGAATCGTGTTGTCTTTAAAGATGTCCAGCCGAAAGTTGTCGATCGATTGAATCGACGGCACCGGCTTCTTTTCATTGCGCAACGCAAGTGGCTGAAGCCCTTCGCCCAGATGCAGAGCCGGCAGATCGTTGCTGGCAAAGTGATTGTCAATCGTCCTGCCGAGCCAGCCCAACCGCCTTGATTCGTCCATTCGATGAGCCGTATGCCACAGGTCCATCGATTCAAAGTGCGAGCGATTTGGGTTGGGATAACCAACGCCCTGCACAACCGCTAATTGGCCGCTTTGCAACAATTGGTGAAACCCCGTCATCGACGGATGAAAACCTACGTGGTCATCAATTTTCAGAATTGAGTTCTTATTAATCGCCAGCGTAAATCGGTTCTTGTAATATTCGTCGTCGCCGTACGGAATGACGGTATTCAGCCCATCGTTTCCGCCGGACAACTGCAGCACGACCAGTATGTTTTCGTCCGCGACTTTTTTCGATTCGCGGGAAGCCCCCAGCAGAAAATCCGGAATTGCCGCGGAAAGACTGATCGCGGCCGACCCGGCCAGTGTTTGTTTGAGAAATCGTCGACGAGTATGCATGGGTTTCCCGGTTCAGTTTAATTGGAATTCAGGTAGTGCGGCCAGCCACGAAACGGTGCTACGCATTTCGTTAACGCGCGCCGCGACCAGCTGCCCGTCTGCCGCTTCAGGCAGGGTCGCTGCAAACAGATATTCGTCGGCCCAGTTTGGACCGGACATCGACGTTACGGCCGGATTCGCTTTGGCCCACCCTGTCAGACTACCGTCCCGATAGGTCGTTTCAGGGCTATTGGCAATCTCGGCGACAAGATTGGCACGTGCCAGGACCGTCGACGCGTTGATCCATGATTTTCCGCCATCCCAGCCTTTCACGTTGGGCGGATATAGCGGTAATTGGCCCAATTTCGCCAGCCGTTCGGCCAGCTGTTGCATGTTGACGGAGGCCCCAAAAAATCGCAGAAATCCGATCGCCAACTCAACGGGGCTCTTGAATCTTATTCCCGATCGCCTGGGGAGAATAGAAAAAATCACTGGCGAGTATGGTCCGAACGGTTTGTCCGATGTTGAGCCCTGACTGACGCAAATCGTTTGCCAGGGGTGTGACCAGTTCCTCGGAAATCTCATGCTGATCAACAACGAAAAACCGAATCAGCTTGCGGCAAATGAAGCGTGCGGCCGCGTCTTGCCGGACAACGATGCCAACGGCATCCGTTCCGTCGAAGTTACCTGTGTGACCCAAGAACGATTTTTCGTGGTCGTCGTGTTGATGTGAATTGAATCTGAATTTTCCGCTGCGAACTTCCCAGCCGGTGAAGCAGCGCGCGATCTCCTTGATATCCTGTTCGGTGTAATTCCCCGGCCCCAGACAAAACAGCTCCATCAATTCGCGGGCGTAGTTTTCATTGGGCCTTGTCTTGCGATTATCCTCCGAATCGAGGTAGACCAACGTTGCGACATCGCGAGATATCTCTTGCACCAAGGGTTCAAAGGTCCCCAACGCATACTTGCGCAACAAAACATTCTGCCGCAGCATCGCGCGGGCGTCATTCACTTTGTCGGCACCCGTGGCAAAATGCCCGTGCCAGAACAGCGTCATTTTTTCAATCATCGGGCAAGGCGTCTGGACCATGCGCAACAACCACCAGGCAGCCAGCGATTTGGAATCCGAACTTCCCGAGACCAGGCGACCCGCCATCGCCATTTCCTCGTTGTAGGCTACGGCAGCGTCCGCATTGAAAAGCTGATCGAGAGTCGCTTCCAACCCAGCCTTGTGGGCAGCTTGGATTTCCGTGATGGTGCCACCGAATCCGGCCCGGCGCAGCAAGTGTGCCGCCAACTTGCTCGACCAGGGCCGCGCTTGACTGGACCGGAAAGGTTTCCAGGGCGAATTGGAAATGAAGTTTGTCATTTTGCTGGGCTCATCAAGGTAGCTCGGTGGTCCCCACCGAAACATTCGCTGCTTGTGGCACAAACCTCCGGGGTGTGTTCGTCGGCCAGATTCACGTCTCGGAGACTCGGAGACCCGTGCCACCTTACTCGGTCGTCACAACCTTCAAATTCAACTTCATTTCATCCGCTTCGACGCGAAAGTCGAGTTCACTTTCCTTGAAGAGTTCCACGATCGCGAGCAAACTCTCAATTTCATTCTCGGCGGTTTTTCGATCGTGACCTTTTTCTAGCATATTCTGGGCAATCAGCGGTTCTCGATTGGATTCCAGGATTCGATGCAGCTTTTCTCCGTCGACGTGCAACAGCGTGTTTGATTCACAGTTCTCGGCTAACTCAGCCGTCATGTGGGCAAGTTCCACAGCCAGCGGTCGTGAACTGGCGATGACAATGTGGTCGCCGCGAAAGGCCACCGTCGGATTGAAGTTAAACAGCAACAGGCCGTCTTCGACATCATCATCGAAGACGTAACTGGCGGATGAGACCTTCGTTTCGCCGACTTTTTCTGTTTCCAGATCGAGCTGAGGCTGACCCTGCATTCCCAGATTGATATTGGCAAAACCAATCACGCTTTGAAATGCAATTTTCAGTCGTCGTTGAACTTGGTCGGCATCCTTCAACTTGCCAACCAGGGCGAAACCCGGCAACCGGATGTCGGGGACGTGTTCCTCGTCGAAGTTGTTCTCCGCGATGACAACCTGCACGCCCGGTTCGAGCGCCGAGCACATCGGCTCCGAAATCCATCCCGGGGAAAATGTTGGACAGCTCGCTGTCGGCCCGGGCCAGTTCGGCGATCACGTTTTCTTCATACAGATCTTCCTTGGCGAGCCACCAGCCGCCAACATCGCGATAGGAAGTGAGGTTGGCGATTGTATTTTCAGGTTGCAGTAAAGCCGGCCCCCTCCCCTGCAGCTTGTTGCCAAAAAAGAACTCGCGCGATTTGCTGGCCCACGATTCATCGAATGGCAGCGAAATCGAAATATTTAAATCTTTATCAAGATCAAGTTTAGCGATTGCCAGGGGAGCGTTTTTTAATGCGTCCAGAATTCCGCCGAAAACCAGTTCCACTCCCGGGTTGTTGGTCTTTCCGGAAAAGATCTGATTGGTCTTTCTGGCGGCCCTCACGGCTTGCAGGTTTACGGCGGCCCATGCATCGGCGGCCGTACGTGTTTTTGATGCCGACACAAACCAGTCCTGATTTGCGAGCGGGCTGGGCGAAGTGTCGTGCAGGTTGTCAACGATCTGTTTCGCCAGTTCTGGCTTGTTTGAAATCAGCAACCACGACTCGTAACGGGCGAGCAGGAAATTGTCGAACTTGGCCACATTGGCATCGCGGTACGTGTCTTTTTTAAATGGGACTTTGTTTCCATCGTTGGTTGCTTGCGCGGCGATCAAGTTCAACACCGAGCCCGCAAACCGTTTTAGCTTGGGCTCGCTCTCGGATTTGATTAGCAGGGCCAGTCCTTTCGTGTTTCCATCAAACGCCACATAAATTCCACCGGCCGTGTTAGTTTGCAGCGCGTTTAGCAACGTGTCATCAATTTGGTTTTCAAGAAACGTTTTTCCCAAAAAGGCGGCCGCGAATTCTGGTGAGGCGATCAGATTTTTAAACTGCTCGTGGTCCTCGATGAGCTTGGCGACCGGGTGAGTTTGGATTTCGTCGATCAATCCGGCCGGGTTTGTGATTTCCAGGTAGGCCATCGTGGAATCGGGTAAAACTTGGGCGGCCGATCGCGGTGATTGAGCGGATGCGAGACTGCAGCTTGTCGCTATCAGGGCGGCGGCCAAGCAGCCGACCGCATGTTTTTGGATCATCGCGGGCTTTCTGGATGAGATGAATCGTGTTCAGTATTAGACTTTACCCAGCCAACGTGTCTCCGGTTTCTGGGAGGTCCAAAAACAGGGTTTAAGACGGTTTTGCGTTGAATCAGGATTGGCCGCAGAATCTCGCCAAGGTGTCGCCAAACGCTAAGTGGGACTCAAGATAGCTGATTTTAGAAAATGTTTGGGTTTTTGACCAAAACCCTTGGCGAACTTGGGGCAAATTGCTGGCAAAATAGGTCGAGAAATCCAGTAGTGCGACGCAAATTTCCTGATAACCCAGAAAAATGTCTGATTCGTTGATGGAATTTGTTGACTATCGGACTGGACCACGTAGAGTGAATGTGTGAGATCGTTTTTTTCGCGGTTGTCAACCCCACAGAAGAACCGGAAAAAACGCGGAGCGGTCCCCTCGACCGTCAAAACCAAAGGAATGTGAGAAATGTTAGTTCTATCAAGAAAGAAGAACGAAAGTATCGTGATCAACGACGACATCAAAATTGTCGTGGTTGAAATTCGCGGTGACAAAGTGCGCCTGGGCGTGGAAGCGCCGAAAGAGGTGCCGGTTCATCGGCGTGAAGTGTACGACGCGATCAAGCGTTCGGAGCAAGAGCAAAACGGTACGGCAAAGACCCAGGAATCGGAATAGGGTTATTTCTCGCAATTTTCGGGGATTTCCATCCCTTTTCGCTGCGCGTTGGTAAATTCGACGGTGGTGCTTCTGATACGTAGCCTAGTCTGCGATTTAGTTTTAGGCTCGGCCCGCCGCGGCAGACTGAACTGTGTCATACCAAAATAGGTGTGTTTTGGCACAGGATCACGGTGGGTCCGCTCAGTAGCTATTGACGCCACCACAACGTCAAGATTAACTTAGTTCGCTTGGCAAGTTTGCCAAGAGACCACGCCAACGAACGCCCGAAAAGGCGAATTGTTGACGTCACGGCCCCTTCGTCTAGCGGTCTAGGACTCCGGCCTTTCACGCCGGCAACACGGGTTCGAGTCCCGTAGGGTCACTGAGTACTCAATCCACGCCCCGGGATACTGCGGTTTCCCGGGGTTTTTGCGTTTCGAATGTCGGTAATTCGTTCATTATTCACTCTTGCCAGCGAATTCCGGTTGAACGTCAACTTTGAGGTCAATGACGAAATGGCTCCTACGAGGGGGTGAACACAAACGGCAGCCGGTCCCCCAAAAGGTATTTCTGTTGCATTAATCAACTCAATGAAATAGCGCTCCGTCGCCGGGCCCTCAATCCGCCAATGGCGCAAGTCGAAGATCCGCCGTGGCGAACCAAGGAACAACGATGCGAAGTTTATTCACTGCATTCTTGACGTGCCAGTGAATTGGACCCGGTTCCAATAGTGTTGCACGCCGTTTGCCAGAAGCCCCCGACGCAAGTCGGTCGGGAGGATCACACGATTTTCAAATACCTGCTTGGCCAATCATGTATAAGAAGCCCCCGACGCGAGTCGGTCGGGATTGTCACTCAATTGAGCTGGTTTGACAGCACTGTTTCGACATGTGTTACCGGTACATTTGACGCTGTCCAAACAGGCTGAACGGGTGATTGCTCCCAAGCCGACTCGCGTCGGGGGCCTCCGGGAAATTGGCCCATCGTCGGTGTTCCTGGGTTACTGGATGAAGCTCCCGCTGACTTTCGTCGGGGGACTCTAACATTTTTCGTGCCGAACACTATTGGGCCAGGTTCAGACCATCCAAGCGGTCTGATTCGAGCATGGTACAATGTTCTGATCATGGATTACCGTTTTCGAACAATTTCAGTTTGCCTCCGGGCGTTGTGTTGGGCAGTTGCCTGTTGGGCCATCGCAGGCTTGTCGATCAATTGTCACGGCCAGGAAAAAGTTGACTTCGCGCACGATGTGCTGCCCGTGCTCGCAGCCAAGTGTTCCAAGTGCCATGCCAACGGTGTTTACAAGGGCGACCTGTCGCTGGAGACTCGCCAGCAGTTGGTCGATTCCGGCGCCGTCGAAGTTGGATCAGCCGACGAGAGCGACTTGGTCGCCCGCATCACGTCGACCGTCCCCGATTATCAAATGCCGCCGGAGGGCGATCGGCTTACGGCCCAGGAAGTCGCAGCGATTCGTCACTGGATCGATGAAGGCCTCGTCTGGCCCGACGAACTGACGCTTAAAAAGAAAACGTTCCAACGATCTCTCGCGCTCAACCCGGTTCAACTTCCGCCGTCTGAGACACGATCTGAACATCCGATCGACCGCTTGTTGGAACAATATTTTAATGAAAATTCCGTCGCACTGCCGCCGCTGTTGAATGACCACCAGTTCTTTCGGCGGGCCAAACTGGATTTGCTCGGGCAATTGCCGACGGCGGCAGAGTTGGAGAGGCTACCGCACATTGCCGAGGCTGGAGAATCCAGAGCTGCTCGAGCGAAGTTGGTTGACGAATTGCTCGCGCGCGACTTCGACTATGCCAACCACTGGATTTCATTCTGGAATGATTTACTTCGCAATGATTACGAGGGAACAGGCTATATCGACGGTGGTCGCCAGCAGATTACAAAATGGCTGCATCGTTCGCTGGTCGATAACAAACCCTATGATCAATTCGTGCGCGAGTTGATCAATCCTACCGAGGAGTCGGCTGGCTTTAGCGCCGGAATCAAATGGCGTGGTCGTGTGAACGCCAGCCAAATCGAGCCGCTGCAATTCTCGCAGAATATTTCGCAAGTCTTCCTGGGAATCAATATGAAATGCGCGTCGTGCCACGACAGCTTCATCGACGATTGGAAGTTGGCAGACGCTTACGGGCTGGCCGCGGTCATTGCGGACGAACCGCTGGAGATGCATCGCTGCGACGTGCCGACAGGTAAAATGGCGACGAGTAAGTTTGTGTTTCCGAGCCTGGGTCAGATTGATCAAGCGACGTCGAAACAGGAGCGACTGGCCCAATTGGCAGTGTTGATGACAACGAAAGACAACGGTCGGTTTGCGCGCACGCTCGTGAATCGCCTGTGGCATCGGTTGATGGGCCGCGGTTTGGTCCATCCCGTCGACGTCATGGCAAATCAGGCCTGGTCGGAACCGTTGCTGGATTTCCTCGCTGCTGATTTTGTTGCGAGCGGTTACGACATTAAACACACTTTGCGACTGATCGCGACGTCGACCGTCTATCAATCGCAAGCCGTTTCTCTGCCGCCGGGCGATATCCCGGAGTCGTTTGTGTTTCGCGGCGTTCAGTCGAAACGAATGACAGCCGAGCAATTCGTCGATGGCGTCTGGCAGCTGACAGGCAGTGGACCAAGCGCGATCGACGCGGAGCTTGAACTTGGCGACGAAAAGCAACAACCGCCTGGGAACTCAAGCCAGGAAACCAGGGATCGTCCTGCCGTGCGAGCGGCGCTGGTGAAATCAGATCCGTTAATGCGGTCGTTGGGTCGGCCCAATCGCGAGCAGGTTGTGACGACACGACCGGCCGAGCTTTCCACGTTGCAGGCGCTTGACCTGAGCAACGGTGACGAGTTAACTGCCTGGCTGCACCAGGGAGCCGCCCAGTGGATTGCCATGAAAGACAAGAATTCATGGTCGAACGAAACGTTGATAAATAATATTTTTATCGCGGCGTTGTCTCGTGAACCGACGGCGTCCGAAATGGCCCTGCTCGAACTGAAAGCAGACGATTTGCAGGAATCCGTGGAAGATGTCCTGTGGGTCGTAACGATGTTGCCCGAGTTTCAATTTGTTCGCTGACAATTCTCCAGGTTCAAGTCAAAAATGAAACCTCAACCCTTTGAAACACGCCGCGAATTCCTGCAAAAAACAGCGGCAGCAACCTTCGCGGCGCTGGCCACAGGCGCGGTGCCTTTGATTGCGAGCCAGCAGACGAAGCCCATTGAGGCAACGGCTGACACCTGCATCTTGCTCTGGATGGCCGGCGGCATGGCGGCTCCGGATACCTTCGACCCCAAACACTACGAGCCGTTCGAAATCGGGCTCGAAGCGAAAAAAATCATCTCAACTTTTCCCGCTATCGACACGGTTGTTGACAACATCAAGATCACTGCCGGCCTCGAGCACATCGCGCAGATCCTGGATCGCGGGACGATGATCCGCTCGCACGTTCAGGCCGACCTCGGTCACATCCTGCATTCGCGTCATCAGTATCATTGGCACACCGGTTACGTCCCGCCGCAGACGGTCGCTGCTCCGCACATCGGGGCCTGGATGGCACGGTTGCTGGGGCCCCGGAATCCAGCCATGCCGGCTTTCATTGACATCGGTCAGCGATTGGAAGGTGTTGGCGAAAAGGAAGAGCTCAAGGCGTTTCATACAGCGGGTTTTCTGGGCACCGAGTTCGGCCCTTTCGTGTTGCCTTATCCGGACCAGGCGATCGCGTCCGTGCGACCGCCCAAGGGGATGACGCCCGCGCGTTTTGAGGCCCGGTTCAAGAAATACCGCGAGCTGGTTAATCGCAGCGTCGGTGACAACGCGAGTGATTTTCAGAAGGAGTCGATGATGCGGTCGATGGAAAACGCTTATCGACTGTTGAGTTCACCGGAACGAACCGCGTTCGACCTGACGTTGGAGCCGCACCGAGTCGTCCGAAAAATACACAGCGGGCCGGTTCGGGCAAGGCTGTTTGCTGGCGCGTCGATTGACCGAGGCAGGCGCCCGCTTCATCGAAGTCACCACCGAATACGTTCCGTTCGAGTCCTGGGACACGCACGAAAACGGGCACACGACCGCGGCCCGCATGAAACAGGAAATCGATCGCCCGATCGCGCAGCTGATTCTCGACCTGGAACAACGCGGACTGCTGGATCGCACGCTCGTGGTGGTGGCCAGCGAGTTCAGTCGCGACATGATGATCGAAGGCGTTCCGGGCAGCACGGCCATCGACCAGTCGCGCGCGAAAGCCGATGTGATGGCCGAATTGAAGCAGTATGGTTTGCATCGGCATTTTACCGGGGGCAGCACGGTTTTGATGTTCGGCGGTGGCATCGGCAAAGGCCAGCTGTATGGCAAGACTTCTGAAGAGCGGCCCTGCCTCGCCATCGAAAACCCGATTTCGATTACGGATTTGCACGCCACCATTTTCAAGGCGATGGGGATCGCTCCCGACACCGCGCTTGAAGTCGAACAACGCCCCTTTTACGTCACCTCGGACGGAAAAGGAAAACCGGTTGAGGCGTTGTTCGCATAGTCGATAATCGCTACGGCGGGCGAGGGTTGTCGATTCCGCAAGGAATCTGTCGCGTCCCTCTCCCGGACCCTCACGTGTCGGCGGGAGAGGGTGGTGTTTTCGAAAACTAATTGCATTCGCCGAAGGCGTCGGTGTTCGTTTAAACGTGGGATAGGCATCTTGCCTGTCAGGGCAGCACAATCTGTCGCCCGGGACGGCAGCAGGACCCCAATTCGTTGACAAGCTGAAGGCTTATGCCACGTGACGCAGTCGCCTGCCGGCTTGCCGTTAAACGATTTGATTTCCGGATGTCCTCAAAAACGTCACATTGTTGGACCTAGTAACGCCTCGACAATTCGGTTGACGGCGTGTATCGTCCCTTCCTCTCGTCCCAGAGCACGAGCTTTTTCCATTTCGCTCTGGTTGGGAGCTTGTTCCAACTCCGGTTGAATTTCTTCCGGAGGCGCATTTTCATGGGCTGCTGTATGGCCCATGCCCGCCAACTCCTGGAGGCTATGCCAAGCCAGGTAGCGGTCGCGACAAGCGTTCGCCATCTCGCGGGTGATGATAACTCGACAGAGCTTGTCCTCATTGACGACCCAGATATAAGGAAGCAACGCAGGCGGCGTCGATTTGAATTCTTCCAGGTAGGCACCGATTAGTTGTTGATCATCATTCCAGGCGTCGTCTGGGATCAGGCAGAAGTGGTGTCTGTATTCGGGTCGCACGGCTGCGGCGTGGGCGAACGTAACCGATTCGTCAATCGTTTCGGCTGCGGCCGGAAGATCGCCAGAGTCCAAGCTGATAACGGGTTGGCCCTGATCAACTTGCGGATTTCCCGAAATGTCGAGTCGCTCCGACCAGGAGAGGCCGCGGTCCGGCGCGTATCGAAAACAGGGTGCACAGCGCCCGTGATGGGCAAGTTGCTCCGAGTTCCAACCCGAATCGATCGCCCCCCCGGTTGTCGCATGGCACGAAACGAATCCAATCGCGGGTCGTACGGTCCGCACCATTTCGCGGATCCCGGCCAGCAGGTGATCCGGTTGGGCCAACGTCGATTGAAGCACGAACGCTTCCCGGGCAGCCAACGCGACCGCGGCCAGATCTTCCAGAGCCCCGCCGAGTTCGTCGCCTGATAATTCTGATTCGTCGAGCGAAATCAGGATCTGGATCGGCCGGCCAGATCGTAACAACCGACAGAGCGAAGCCAAATCCCCCCTGCTTTTGACACCTGCTGCTGAATCCACCACCAGGACTTTTGGAATCAGCTGCATCTCTTGCTGATTACAGCTTTGCCATTCAAACCGCGAGAACACTTCGTCGTGCAATTCCGGTTGATAGCGCCCGGCCACCAACAGTCGGGCGATCCGGACGGCGCGAAAGACTCGCGTCATTCGCTGCAGCAGCTCGTCGATAAACTGCAACCCTTTTTCATAGCAACTATTTGTTATGAGTTTCGCGTCCGTGGGCAGCTCTGCGAATTCGGGCCCGTTCCCGGAACCGATCAGAAAAATGGGCACTGTTTGAAATGCTGTGCCGAGAAAGTCTTGCAGAACACCCTGTGTTTCGCGAATCAGTTGGAACCTGACTTCCGAATGATTGTCGACACCGCTCGCGTGCGGCAGGTTCTGAGCGAGCTTTTCCAGATCGACAAAGATGTTTCCTTCCTCGCCCATCAATTTGGCGAGCGACTCCGGATCCTGTTCTTGCTCCCGCTGTAGAAGTTCGGCTTCCAGGCCACGGACAAGTTCTTCGATTTCGGCGCGGAAACGAGTTTCCTGATCGTTTTGTTCGGTAGCCACTGCCCACGAGTAGACAAGCGAAAGGGTTTCCTGTCCGAAACCAACCAACCGGCCCGCTTCCGGGAGCCGCGAGATTCGGTCCAGCAGGTCCGGCAAAAAACTTCCAGCGTTGTCGTTTTCGGCAGCAATCTTTTGTTGAGCCTCTGCCATGACTTCTAAAATTCCCAGTGTCGAGGACTCAGCGATGATCGACTGTGCCGCGCTCACGATTCGCTCCAACTCCGGATTTTCCCCGTTTTTGCCGTTCCCATTTCCCTCGTCGAGAGGCGGGTCGGCAAGCGCGTCGAGCAGGCAGATTGGTTGGTTCCCGTCGGTTGCATCCAGCGGAGCAGGTAGAATCAACGGGTAATGTGCCGTGAGTCTGTGTGTGGTTACCAACTTCGAAGCCACCGCAGGCCATAGTGGTTGTCCGCACAGCTGTTCTGATTCGAGTTCACCCGCGTGTCCCGTGAGATGGAACGCGCGGAGGAGTTTTTGCCAATCTTTTACTGTATTCGGCGTTGTCGCTTGGCCAGAAGCCACATTTCTCTCCTTATTTGATAATCACCGACACTGCATTAGCCGGCTCCCAGGTTGAAACCGGGCGCGATCGCGTTGCGGCTGTTGTTTCCAATCCTGATTTCTTTATTTTGAACAAGCACTAAACCGTAAATCGTTCGAGCGTCGACTCGAGCGCTGCGAGCTTGTCGGAGCTGCTTGTCCCCAAGCCGACTCGAGTATCTTCGTCGTAACGATGGGCCGATTCGTTTCGGTAAAACAATCCGATCGGGAACAGTTCTTCGTGTTCCGCAATTTCACGAGCTTCATTGATGTCCGTCGGATCATGGTCGACCCGGTTGGTGAAGACCTTCGCAAACCTCTCAGGAATCGTAATTCCAGCGGCATGATCCATGAACAGGATCTGTGAAGGATCCTGTTGTGGTCCCACGTAGACGTTGCCGGTGTAGTGCGGACAACGCTGAAAAATTCGCACAAACGAGGTACCTTGATGCTCATGCGCGGCTTGAATCGTGGCGCTGACATGCGCCGGATTCCAGTCGACGGTCTGGGCAACGAACGAAATATTGCTCACTCCCAAAGCTAACGCGATTGGATTCAAGGGGGCCAGGAAGGAGCCGCGCGGATGCGTATTCGAGAGCGCACCTTTGCGGGTGGTAGGTGAAGTCTGTCCCTTGGTCAGTCCGTAGATGCTGTTGTCCATCAACAGGATGGTCAGGTCGAAGTTGTAGCGCAGGGCGTGTATCCAGTGGCCCATGCCGATCGCGCAGCAATCACCGTCTCCGGTGACGACAAAGACTTTCAGGTCTGGCCGGCGACTCTTGATGCCGCATGCCAGCGGCAGCGCCCGCCCATGCAACCCGTGAAAACCATACGTTTTCATGTAGTGCGGGAAACGGCTGGCGCACCCGATACCCGACACGACAACCGTTTTTTCAGGAGGCAACTGCTCGTCACGCGCCAGCCGTTGGACGGCCGACAACACCGCATGGTCTCCGCATCCGGGGCACCATCGCGGCATGGCAGAACAATAATCCTGCAACTGACAGACGTGATGATTGAATTCAGTATCCCAATCGGTTTTCAAGCCATACATTGACTTAATTCCTTGCCTGTTGAACCCGTTAATACTTTTGTTTAAGGGGATGCGGCTTTAGGCCATTCCCAGTCTTTCCGCAGAACCGACTCGATCTGTCCCGGTTGTAGCGGGCTGCCGGGTACGCGCGACCAACAATCGACATCGACCAGTGTCTGACTCCGCAGCATTTGTGCCAGCTGCGAATAGCGACGGCTCTCGCCATCGATGAAGGGCTCTCCCAAATCGTCGCTGTAATTGATTTCGATCGTCATTACCTTATTGAAACGCCGAAAAATCTCGGCCAGCCCAGGTTCCATGGGACTCAAAAATCGTAAATGAACGGAAGACACCTTCCCACCTGCCCGGCGAACGCGATCGACGGCCTCTTCAATCGAACCGAGCGTCGATCCCCAGCCCACGATCAATAGATCGCCGTCGGGATCGCCGTGAATTTTGGGCGGTCGCAGACTTTTTTGCAGCACTGCCAACTTTCTGCTGCGCATGGTCATCGCGTGCTGGTTGGTCGCAGACTCATAGGCCACATGACTGTGGCGATCATGAGCCAGACCGGTGACGACATATTCGCCGCCGATTTGTCCCGGAATTGGCCGCTGGGAGATTCCTGTATTCGGATCCCAGTCGTATGGCGCTGCGTCCTGTTGCCAGGGCGATTGTTCAATCGGCGGAGCGAGCCATTCTTCCCGCGGATGCGGACGGGGGAAGACCTGTTGTCCGGTGGCCAGATTGGCATCGCTGAGGACAATCACGGGTCCCCGAAACTGCTCGGCCAGCTTGCGAGCCATGATCATGAAATGAAAGCACTCTTCCACGGTCGCGGCCGCGATTACAATTTCGGGCGCGTCGCCAGCGGAAGCGAATAGTGCGGCCAGCAGATCGCCCTGCTCGATTTTTGTTGGCAACCCGGTCGATGGGCCTCCTCTTTGCACGTCAACAATCACCAGTGGGATCTCGGCGATGACGGCCAATCCGATAAACTCGGTTTTGAGAGCCAGCCCCGGACCGGAAGTGATCGTGACGGCTGTCTTGCCGGCGTAGGATGCGCCAATCGCAAAACCGATGGCCGCGATTTCGTCTTCTGCCTGATGTACGAAACCGCCCACCTTGTGGAACTCGGCTGCCAGGAAATGCGAGGCCGAGGTCGCCGGTGTGATGGGGTACATCGCGCACATTTCCATTCCGGCGGCCATGATTCCCAAGCCAATGGCCTGGTTCCCGTTCATTACGGCCTGCGTCTCGCGCTCGGGACCGACCGGAATTTCAAAACGAATGGCGGTGTTATCCAGCCCCCAGCGATATCCCGCGTCGACCAGCACAGGTTGAGTTCTGCAATTTCTTTGCCCTTTTTGGCAAACCTTTTTGTGATTTGCTCGCGGACAACCTCCATATCACGTTGATAGAGTGCGCTGAGCAAACCGAGTGCCCACATGTTCTTGCCGCGCCGGGGATCTTCGGTCAGTTTCAGGCATTCCTCTTGCATCGGCGTTTCGTAGACTTCGAATCCCAGCTTGCGAAAGTTTTCGACCGATTCTGCGTAGGAACGCCGCACGTCTTCCACCAGGTCCTCGCCCCAGCAACTTTCCAGGAAGATCAGCGTTCCCGGTCGAAAGGCTCCGGCGTCGATTCGACCGTGAAGCACCTGCTCGTTGAAGGCGACCACCAAGTCGGCTCTGTCGCCGGCGTTGGTCACTTTGTCTGTGCCGATTCGAATCCGGTAACCACTCGCTCCAGCGCGCGAACGGGCAGGCGGCTCGATTTCCGCCGGAATGATTTCGACCGTCCACAACCCGTTTTGCATGCGGGCGCTGACGGAACTGAAGATTTGGCCGCAAGTCTGCGCACCCTCACCGGAATCGCTGACAATTTCGATGATGTGCTCACTCACCTTGACCGTTTTCGGAGAATTCTGAACGGCGGGATCCTCGTCGACTTTCACTGAGACTTCCTCATCAATTCGAAGCAGTTGACTGTGCTCAGGCAGTCAGGCAAAAGCCGTTCCAATCATTGATACTTTTTGAAACCTCGTCGAAATGCGGGAACATTCGCGTTTTTTCACGGTCCTGTGCGAAATCGCTCGCGTCGCACTGTTTAAGTGCACAATGGAGGCGTGTTAAATCATAAACCGCAGGATCATCGAAATAATTCGGTCATCTTGCCAAACGGTAACTGTCATGTGATTCTATCGAACTGTGCGGACAAACGAACTTTTGGCGGACTCGGCAGCCTTGATAGCGGCACCGCTAACTTTGGTTAGAAGGCAGAGCAACCGATGAAATCACAGCCCAGGATCGCATTGTTGGTGAAAACCAACAGTGAGTGGCATCGGAACGTGCTGATGGGCGTCGCCCAATGTGCGGAAGACAATGGGTTTTGGGATTTTACCATCCCCGAAATGAGACCGCACGACGAAGTGGCTCTCCCCGCCAACTGGCAGGGTGAGGGGATCATTTTTCGAGCGACCAGCGCGGAACTGGAAGAAAGTGTTCGGCAGGCCGGGGTTCCGTGTGTCAACATTTCGTGGCTGAAAAGTTCGGCCGATATTCCCCAAGTCGTTTCAGATGAGCGGGCTTGCGCTGAACTGGCGGCTCAGACGTTGCTGGAAAAGCAATATGAAAATTTCGGATACGTGAGTTTCCCGCCCTGGTGTAACTACAGCGATACGATCGAGCGCACGTTGTCGGAGCAATTTCAACGGCGCGGATTTGAGCTTGACTCTTATCCGATGTGCCCCGAGTCGCGGCACACGAGCGGAATCAACAGTCGAACGATGCGGCGGTGGTTGAAATCGCTGCCGAAACCGGTTGCGATCGTTGTCTGGTCCAGCGTCGTTGGAAACCTCGTTGCCAAGACCTGCCGCGAATGCGACTTTGCCATCCCGCAATCGGTGGCGATTCTGTGCATCGAGCACGACCATCTGTGGTCGACACTGGCACCTGTGCCATTGTCGAACATCGATCAAGACCCCTGGCGGATTGGATATAATGCCGCCAAACTTCTCAATGCCATGATCAAAGGCAATCCGCCTCCCGCCGAGCCAATTCTGATTCCGCCGATTTGCGTGATGCAAAGGAGATCGACGGAAGCGTCGGTCGTCAGTGATCCGGTATTGAAAAGTGCCCTGGATTTGATCTATGAGCAGGCCAAAACTGGAATCACGGTCAAAGAGGTCGTGGCCACGCTGGGTGTTTCACGACGTGCCTTGGAAGCCAAGTTCCAACGTTATCTGGAATGTACGCCCGCGGCCTGTATTCGGCGCATTCAGCTCAGCTCGGTGGCGCGGCTGTTGAGAACGACAAAACTCAGCATCACCGCCATAGCGCATCGCACCGGATACTTATATCCGGAAGTCTTGATGCGGGCGTTCAAACGTGAATACGGTGTCACCCCGATGCAATTCCGCGGCGCAGGACGCGTCACGACGCCTGACCATTCCGCGACGAAGGCCGACAAGCAGTGACAATCTTACCTGATTCGCATGGCACTTTCGGCACTGCCTTGTTGTGCTGCGTAATTCAACCGACATTTCGCGCGAACAGTCAATGGACGGATGTTCAAATCGTTGTATGTTAAGAGGCTTGTAATCACGCAATTCGGCGGACTTGATTTTTTTACATTAGAGATAATTGAAATGCAGCCAGTCATCGACAAGATCATTTCCACGTTCGACGCCCGGGGTGGCGAGATCTACGCTGACGAAGAAGTAACTCAATTACAGCACGCTTTACAATGTGCGAACCTGGCCACGCAAGAAAACGCTTCCAAGACTTTAATCGCTGCCGCGTTGTTGCACGATATTGGTCACATTTTGCAGGCCAGTGAATTGCCCGCCCATTGTGCCATGGATTTGCATGACCACCACGAAGAAGTTGGATACCTGTTTCTCAAGGATCATTTCGGTGATGCCGTGGCCGATCCAGTTCGGCTGCATGTCGCGGCAAAACGATATTTATGCACGACGGATTCCGAGTACCAGGACAGGTTATCGCCGACATCGCTCAAGAGTTTCTACGATCAGGGTGGTCAAATGGATGCCAATGAAATGGCCGAGTTTGAACAGGAACCCTATTTTGAGGATGCGATCCGCTTGCGACGCTGGGACGACACAGCCAAAGATTCGCGGTTGCCCGAGCAGGACGTTCGCGATTTTATTCCGCAAATCGAAGCGGCCTTGGCTTCCCACGCGAAATAGTCTTGGCGGCTTCCAGTCTTGGCGTCAGTAGCGCGGCAGGCCAACGATCTTTGATGCCGCGGAACAACCAGTCAAAAAGCGTGCGCCGAACGGCGCGCGCGAGGGGGAATGTTGCTTCGACAATGGCCCGGGCGACTCCCACAAGCTTGTTTGGTCTTCCCAAACTCTCTCTTTTGGTTTCCTACTTGTTAAAGCCGCCGACGAGGGTTCATCTGCAGAAACATATCCCGGTCGAGAAATTTCTTCGATAAATTCGGCAGAATTCAAGAGCCGCCGGCCTTGATTTTGGCAAATTCATTCTGCATTGAATTGACGAAATGCGAAAGGCAGGGTTTGGATTCGCGGCAAAAGTTCATCTGGCGGTCTCGCGACTTAACAAAATTTTAACACGCAAAAATGTTGGCAAATGAGTCGCAGATTCCATAGACTTTTTCTTAACAATAGTTTCCGAATTTTTTCATCATTAACGCGTACAACATCGCCACGCACACAGCTGTGACCAGCTGGTTGCTGGGGAAAATTTTGGAACAAGAAGACAATGATTGATGGCTGCAAAACAGTTTTGATTTTGAAAAGGCGCATTGATTTTTCCGCTATTGTTTTGACCGGTTGAATTTGGCGGAAGTTGTTATCCACAGATTCACATGAATGAAGGAGATCAGCATGAAACTAACTAGATTTTGTCGTTTCGCGATCGTGGTGATCGCGTTGTCGGGGGGCTTGGTATTGGGTGGTCAGGTGAAGGCCGACGTGATTGGCTTTGATGATTTCGAGGGGTTGGAAATGCAACCCTTCACCGAGGCCGGAGGCGTCATCGATCTGGGACAGGGCGGATTGGATTGGACGAGGAACATCCCGGGCTGGAGCGTCGACAACACGTTGATGAACCCGCCTACGATGAACGCCGACGCCTACAATGGTTGGTCAGCCTGGAATGTTGATGCTTGGTTTGTAGAACAAGGAGACCAGGGGCGCGGCACTTGCGGTTGTCTTGGCTTGGGTACTGGAAATACCTGTTTGGTAGCTGATCCTGATGCCTGGGACGACTTCGGCGTCAATTTGCCATCCAATGGTTACAACTCGTATATCAGTCGAACCTACGACTTGACCGGCTTCAACCAAAACTCGCTGGTCATCAGTTTCGATTATGAATTTCGCGTCGAGGATTCGCAGGAAGGAACGGTTGAAGTTTCATTCGACGGTGGCGCAACGTGGCAAGAGCTACTTCATTTCGGTCCGGTTGGGGATGATTTTCCAGATGGTTCATATTTTTTTGATACACCGGGTATGTTCTCTGCGGGCACCGATTTCAATGCCAGTTCCAGTCAGCTGATCCTGCGATTTGGTTGCTTCAATGCAGGCAATGACTGGTGGTTTGCGATTGACAATGTAAGCGTCACGACTGGGGACGGTTTCAATGAGTTTGAAGATTTTGAAGGTTTGACTCTTGAGCCCTTTTCTGCCAGCGTGGGCGACGGAACCGACTGGTCGGAAGAGATTCCAAATTGGGTGATCGATAACAGCGGCACAGTCGACAGCAACGGCGTCGCGGGCTTTTCGAAGGAAACTGCGTATGATGGTTGGAAAGCTGTTGATGTTTTTGGCTGGGTCGAAGAGCAAGGCGGAGATGGCCGGACACTGTTTAACGTTGTAGATCCGAATAATACGGTCTTGTTGGCAGACGGGGATGCCTTTTTTGATTACGACTGCGATACCAACGGCAATGGATATAGTGGACAGGTGAATACTTATGTGAGCCGAGAGTATTGCCTTAGCGGATACGATGTCAACTCCGTAAAGATCAGCTTCTTGTATGAATTCAGAATCGAGAATCAGCAACTTGGCGTTGCCGAGATTTCCTTCGACGGAGGTGCAACGTGGACTCGATTGCTCGAATTTGACAACAACGATGGGGCTAATGGCGACTACCTGCAAGGCCTCGCTGAGTTTAATGCGGGCACTGATTTCACGGCGACGCCATCGGGAACGATGATCCTGAGGTTTGGGTACCTGATGTCGGGTAACAATTGGTGGTTTGCCATCGATGACGTGATGGTGGAGGCCAATCCGGACCCGGCGACCGCGCTGCCGTGTGAAGTAATTGTAATCAACGGTAACCAAACCGGCGGTACCGTCGCAGATGTGGCGACCAGCAACGATACGGATCTTGTAGTCAGACGCAGCAATTCTTCGATCGCCGGGGTGATTGATCTGGAATTCAAAGGCGTCAGTCAAAATCCAAATCCGTCAAATTTCGAATTCACGCTGGAGGCGGCCGGCTTCTTCCGGTTCACCGTGACTCAGTCGATCCAGTTGTACGACTATGATGCCGGCGCCTTCGTGGAAGTCGATTTGCGAAATGCTTCGCAGTTCGTCGATAGCACGGTGGTCGTCAACGGCACGGGAGATCTTGGAAGATTTGTCGAAAACGGTACAGGTTGCGTGCGGGCCAGGATACTGTACACGTCATCGAGACCACGCCAGTCGTTCAGCGTCAATATTGATAAGGCTTGCTGGGCGTTTTGATCCAGCCGCGAGGGCAAAGCAGAATATTGCTCAACCGATGGTAAAGAAAGCAAGGGATGCCGTTATAGCGGCGTCCCTTTTTCATTCGTGGCAGCTCATTACGCGAGAAGCAGTCTGATGGAAATTTCATTTGTCACTAATTTTCCGCATTTTTTTTGGTTTTCACTTTTAGCTTATCAAGGCTTAACCTGAAATTTTGTATATTGTTATCGTTCAGCCGAAATGCAGCTGGGTGTTCGTCCATGCAGCATCGGGGCATCGTCTGGTTTGTTAGTGTCCGTTATTTCGCGAGGTTTTGCGATGAAACGCAAAGGATTTACGCTGGTTGAGTTGCTGGTTGTCATTGCGATTATTGGAATCTTGATCGGCATGTTGCTACCGGCCGTACAACAGGTGCGCGATGCGGCGCGACGAACCGACAGCGCCAACCGACTCCGCCAGCTGGCCTTGGCTGTGCACAACATGGAATCGTCGTTTCAGGAATTGCCGCCATCGATTACGACGGTGACGAATGATAAAGGATACATTCGCGGCTCTGTATTTCTCCAGTTACTGCCGTATCTTGAGCAGCAGAACCTTTTGGAACTGACCATTGATACGGGCGATTACTACGGCGTGTACCGCGAAAAAGTCGGCTTCTTTCGAAATCCGTGCGACATTACGGAAGGTGCCCCGGGTTTTATCAACCATACGCCCTGGGGCGAATATGGTCTGATTGGATATGCCGCAAATTACCAGGCATTAGGCAAGATCCGTCCCAACGATCGCGACGTGCACCGGATGGCAAGTCTCGCCGACGGGACATCCAACACGCTGTTATTTGCGGAAAAGTATATGTCGTGCCGCAACGCCGACTTTTACAGCAACAACGACTATTGGTACTACAACATTTGGGCATATGGAGAAGAGTACTGGTACGAATGGAACCCCGTTTTTGCCGCCTACATTACCGGTCCGGAAAGCATGTTCCAGGTCCGCCCCACCGAGGGGAACGAAGAAGCAACCTGCAATCCACTCCTGGCGTCCTCACCCAGAAGCTCGGGCATTCTGGTTTCCAAAGGAGACGGCAGCTCGACGATGTTGCGGGCGACCATCGAGCCCGAAGTGTGGTGGGCGTTGTGCACTCCGAATGGCGGAGAAGTCGTCGAGAACGACTAAAGTGGCGGTAAAATCTACGTAGCCGAGTCTGTCCCAGACTCAATCAGTTAGCGAGTTGTCGGCGACTTGTAGATCGGAGGTCGGATTTGCGAACCTGCTTGAACTTCGAAAGCTTGATTGCAACGGGCTTTCTGGCAATGCTCATGGTAGTACTGTTTGTCGGCTGCCACAGCGGTCAGCCGGAAATCGCGGTTACCGGTAAATTGATGTTCGATGGGAAACCGGTTTATCCCGGCTCGATTGCGGTGCAGGGTCCGGACGGGAAAGTCCAAACCGGAAATCTCAACAGTGAGGGGCAATTCAAACTGAAAGTGGCGAAAGCCGGCACCTATAAAATGTCGGTACAGACGCATCAGCTCAGCGGTTTGGCCGCCCAGCCCAGCGCAACGGCTCGCGAATCCGACAACCCCGACGAAAAGCCGCTCCGTCGTGAGGACATCATCCCGGAAAAGTTCCGCCACGCGAATGTATCGATTCCCGCGATTTACAGCAAGTTGACCACGACGACTCTCAGTTACGAGATTCAAAGTTCGGGGAACGATTTGGGTGACATTGAACTTCGCTAGTGAGGTTTCGATTCACAGTCCATGCTCGCCGAGCAATGTAGCCACGTACGATGATTTACGTAACGAGTGGTCACCGAGTGTTCACCGAGGCGAATGGCTGGAAGGTCGCTTCTGCCGGATGCGATTCAGTCCGAAGTAACTCTTGGCAGGGGTTACCCACCCTGGCAAAGTTTCAACGGCTATTCGTTTTCAATCTCGCGGCCTTTGTGCAATTCGAGGTAGTCACCCAGGTTCCCGTTGACATCGTACATTTTGAGTACCAGCTGTTCGTCGTTGATATTCACCAGGCAATAATGATGCCCCGCAAACACTTTTTGTGCGAACCAGGTTTTGCTGGGGGCGAAATCTTCGGTGTTCCCCCCTGCTCCGCCGGACTGAATGTACATCACACCGTCTTTCGAATTAATCCTGTTTTCGCGGATCGGTCCCATCCTGCTGTACGAGTGCAAATGGCCGAAAAAAACAACGTCGACATTGTGTTTCTCGAATAGCGGCACGAGCGGGCGGACCTTCAAGTCGCCCTGATCGCCACGTGAATTTTTCCAAGTGTCTCCGTAGTCATCTTCGTCCGTGGAATAGGGCGCATGATGCAGCGCGACAAATATCCAGGTTGCTTTCGATTTGCCAAGTTGCTCGTCCAGCCATTTGTACTGTTCACCCCCTTCCTGGAATTGATCGCCCCGGCGGTTCGAATTAAGCATGAAAAAGTCGGCGTTCCCGTAGGAGAATTGGTAATAGGCTTCCTGGCCGGGCAGCACATGATACTTCTCGTACCAGTACAGATCCCCTTCGCCGTTACCAGCGACCGGAAATACAGGAATCCGGCTGTGGAGCTGGTTCATGCCTGCAAAATATTCCAGGTTCCATTGCCATTTGTGGTCCTGTGTCCCACCGTCGGTCAAGTCACCAAGATGAATGACAAAGTTCGGTCGCTCGCCCCAAATTCGTTTTGCCAGTTGATCATTGATGTGCGGTCGAGTCTCGGTGTCTCCGATTGCCGCGAACATGAAAGCTTGATCATCGTTGACCGCGGTTTTAAATGTCAAAACGCCCGATTCCATTTTTTCGCCGTCGAGCGTAGTCAGTTTCACGTTGTAAAAGTACTGCGTGTCCGGTGACAGCCCGTCGAGCCGGGTTTCCTGGATGAACACGCGCTGGTCCGTTACCGATTTGTCAGAAGGCCCCTGTACTTTGACGACTTCACCCAGCTCCTGCGTCAGTCCGTAATGCACTTCCGCCATCGCCGGATAGTTTGTTTCCCAAAGCACATTGATGGAATTTTTCGTGGCAAAATTCAGATAGGGCCCGGCATTGAAATGGAACAAATCGGGGTATTTTATACCGTCAACGATCTGTTGTTGGGCCGCTTGATAAGCGTTTTGGATCTCGTCGCTCGATAACGGACGACGATGCAATTTGATCCATTTGATGACGTTCGCCAGCTGCATAAACGGTTCTTGATCCGTGTAGGTGGCGATGTCGAGTTGGCAGTTTTCGCTCGGTTTTTTTGACGAATCAAGTGTGTCACTTCCTCAAGAACACAGTCCGGTTTACCGTTTACGAACAGTTCAGTTCCACCCTCACGGGACACCACCAGGACGTGATACCAATACTCCTGGAACGCCCGTGAGCCGTCGCTGTCATGGTTCACTCGAATTCGCGAGTCACCACGAAAAAATTCCGCCTTGATCTGGATCGGTGCGCCGTCCTGTTCGGATTCGTAGCTCAACAAAAGGTCCGGGGCGTCGGTCTGTTGGTCGTAGGCATAAATCGCCGCTGCGACAGGTTTGTTGACATGGTGCACTAACAACAACTCCAGCGTAAAGTTGTCGCTGGGAAACGGACCCTTTAGGATGTCACGGACGTGATCGGTCGCCGCTCGTCCGGACAACATCGGAACGACGTTGGGGAGTTGAAACCTGGGAACTCTGACAGGTTCCATGACACGCCGATTGCCCGGATACAGCTTCGCCTGCTTCGGCAAAGTGTAATTCGGCCAAAACACGCGCATTTCATCGGGTGGCGGAGCCTGACCCAATGCGTCGACTGTGACCACGAGTAGAACCAAAAGCATCGGAAAAATTTTTCGAGTCACGTTTCGGGCCCCCGCAAAAAAAGTAAACGGCAAACCAATTAGCCGTCTGTTCTACACGCTGGAAATTTTTTTTGTGCAAATTTCTGACTAATAAACTGGCTCACGCGCCAGTTCTTTAAATTGTCGGCACAAACGGGCAGCGCGATCGGACTTGCAATTCGCGCGGTTGGGAATGCGCTAATACGCTTTACGCCGAAATCCCGGAGTTGTAAATCTGTCTTCACGCGATTGGCTTCACGTGTTCTTAATATGTGCCACATGCGCAGCGCAACTGATGATTCGCGCCGTGCCCATCGCCGAGGAAAATCATCGGCAGTCCATGGCTGACAATCGTAGCTCTCAAAAACGTTTTTTGCGGTATAACGTCCATGGTGGACAAAGCAGATTTCCGATCATAGTTGCGGTAACGTTTTTCCGTCGTGGCGACCGAGTTAGTTACAAAAGGAATGGCGATGAGCAATCAGATTTCAATCCTCCTGCTGTTGATGACGATGATCGTCGGCGCTGACACGTTCGCGCATGATGGCCCTGATCCGGTAGCGCATTGGCAATTCAACAAAACAAACATCAAGGACGCTCAACTCGCGGCGCATCTTGGTCCCGACGGAGAATTCAATGCTCCACCAAAACTCGTGGATGACCCTCTGGGGCAGTCGGCCTACTTCAACGGTCGCGGCGTCGAGTGCCTGATTGCGGATGACATCAGCCAAGTCAAGAGCCAACTTCCTGCCAGGGAGATGACCGTCTCTGCCTGGGTTGCGATTGAAGAGCGGATTGATTGGGGAGCAATCATTGGCACCTTTCAGGATAACGGCGACAGCGAAACAGGCTGGTTGCTGGGTTACGACCAGCGTCATTTTTATTTCGGGCTGGCGTCCGTGGGTGCCGATGACGGCGATGGCCGGCTGACTTATCTGAAAGGCAAGACTGAATTTGATCTTGGCCGAATGTATCATGTCGTCGCCACCTATGACGGGCAAAATATGCAGTTGTACGTCAACGGCGAAATCGACGCATCCAGTTCGGAGCAATCGGGAGACATTCTGTATCCCCAGTCGGCTCCCGTCACGATCGGGTCCTATCACGACAAAGACGAATGCAATCCAATGCGGGGACGAATTCGGGAGATTGCGATCTACGACCTGGCCGCCAAAGAGAAATGGGTGGAAGGAGAATTCGAACATCAACGGGAACTCGTTGCCTTGCCGCCACGAATGGACAAAGGCTCGTTGGAGTTTGTCGTTAAACCGTACTTGCAATACGGCACGCAAACGGGAATGACCGTTGCCTGGCGGTCGTCGCTGGCCGGCCCTGGACGCGTTCATTGGGGCGAAACGATCCGTTGCGATAACACGACGGAAGCCACGGACGAGAAAGAGATCCAACAAGTCCGTCTTGAAAACCTCAGTCCGGAAACCCAGTATTTCTATTGGGTCGAATCACGCAACGCGAACAATGACGTGATCGAAAGCGATGTTTCCACGTTCCAGACAGCTTGCCGCGAGGAAACTCCGTTCGCGTTCGCCGTGATCAGCGATACACAGGAAAATCCGTCCATCTCGGGACCGATCGCCGAACTTGCCTGGGCTCATCGTCCAAACTTCATTTTGCATGCGGGAGACCTGGTCGACCAGGGAAAGCAAAGCGACGACTGGATTGACGAATTTTTTGCTTCGATGCATCCCCTGATTTCGCGGGTCCCGCTGTTCCCGGTGCTGGGCAACCACGAGCAAAACGCCAAAAACTATTTCGATTATATGGCTCTTCCGGATCCCGAATACTATTACCAGTTTTCCTATGGGAATGTCGATTTTTTCATGATCGATTCAAATCGCAAAGTCGATCCTGCCAGCGAACAGTATCAATGGCTGGAAACGGCACTAAGCGAATCGAACGCGACTTGGAAATTCGTCTGTCACCACCATCCGCCCTATTCCTCCGACGAAAACGATTACGGCGATCTGTGGAAAACGAACAACAGCACGCGCGGTGATTTGCGTGTGCGTCAGCTGGTTCCGCTCTATGAAAAATATGGCGTCGACATCGTCTGGAATGGTCACATCCATTCGTACGAGCGAACCTGGCCGCTGAAAAACGGCAAAGCGGTCGAAATGGGAGGCACAATTTATATGATTACCGGCGGGGGTGGGGGCGGGTTGGAAACTCCCGGGCCCTCTCGGCCTTTCTTTCAAAACAATGTTCGCCGAGGCCACCATTATGCAATGGTTGCGATCAATGGCGGTACGCTGGAATTCAAAGCCTTTTCTCTTGACGACAAACTATTTGACACAATGACCATTACCAAACGACCGATGACTGCCTCGACCGGGCTTTCACCGTCCAAATAAGTCACCAAGGTAATCGAAAAGGCGTGAAACTACTGCAGGTTGGACTCGTCCAGGTCGAACTGCAACAGGCATCCAAACTCGTCAGCAAAGCAGACGGAAACGCGCGCGTGTACGGCTCCCTGTTTGTCAAAAAACCGCTGCCTGCCTCGACAAGTATACACGCCGTCGTGCCAGACATTGGGATGAATGTAGAGTCCGCACGTTCCGTCAAACCAGAACGCGACGAAATCCTGGGGTTGAACATCGTCGCCCGGGAGTGCCAGTGGAACGACAAAAGGTTGCTTGTCCAACGGATAAAACAATTGTCCTCCGTCGGGATGATAGTTCGCATGCCACATCAATACCTGCTTGGCAGCCCTGTCATGTCCTTCGTCGGCTAGTTCCGGCTCAATCGCATATCCCAACACGTAGTTTCCGCCAACCGCTTCGTTTTCGCCGTACAGCACGTCGCCGCGCCAATAGCTGACGAAACAACCTTCGGTCGTCCCCCCTTCGTCGCCTGAGTCGGTGTCGACGGGCCGCCAACCTTGAGCTGGCCACCGAACAATCTCGATGGGGAAGGATTCGGGTTGATCGTATACGAGCTGGCCGAATCCTTCGAGGGTTTCGTCAGTGCCGCGTCGAAGTGGAATGGTTACGAGAGGTAATCCAGTTTGAATTTTTGGATTTAGATAATCGACTTTTGAATTCACGGCGAAACTCCGTTACAATGACTGGCCAACACCGAAGTTGTAACCGAAGTGGCGGAGTTTTAGAAGCGAAACAAGACAGCGCGATTTGTTTGCAATGATGCGCAAAAAGTCATGACGATCTCTTCGCAACATGACTAGTTTGCGTATTCACCAACTCTTCATTCGTTCTTTACTCCAAATTAATTGCCGCTTGGATACTTGAGTTTTGTAAAATGCAGGCGGCTCGTACAGGAAACAAAGATGGCTCAATTTCGTTCGGCGTTGTGGTTGCTGACATCAATGTTGTTGGTATTTGGTTTGGGTTGTAACTCGGAACCCGAACTGCACAAATTAACCGGTAAAGTGACGCTGGGCGGCAAGTCCTATAACCGGTTGCTGGTTTACTTTCGACCCGTCGATCGAGACGTCGATGTGTACCGGTTGGGCGTCGGCGAAACCGATGCTCAAGGCAATTTGCAGTTGCGATCAACCGCGGGCGATGGATTGGCAGCGGGTGAATACCGAGTCAACTTTTCTTGTTTACAAGCGGGTCGCGACGGCGAGATCATTGGGATGTCAGATGAGAAACCCGATGATAATCCGAATGTGGTTGCCGTCGAACTGGTGCCCAGCCCTTACTCGGACGAAGCAAACAGTCCCGTGACGTTTCAGATCAAGAGCAACCAGGACAATTTCTTTGAATTTGATATCCCTGTTAAATAACCTTGTTCATCAATAAACATTATTAAGGTAAAGCCATGAAACAAAAGTCAGGATTCACGCTCGTGGAATTGCTGGTCGTGATTGCCATTATCGGCATTTTGATCGGCATGTTATTGCCCGCGGTGCAGCAAGTGCGAGAGGCCGCTCGGCGAACGTCGTGCAGTAACAAGATCCGGCAAATTGGTCTCGCGATTCACAACTATGCCGGCACCTTTGACGAAGACGTGCCGATGTTGGGTGAGGCGGAAGAGGGTGGCCATTGGTCAGGGTTTATCCTGCCTTATGTGGAACAAAACAATTTGTTCGACGTGCTGTCGTTCAACCAGGTCGACTGGGCATCGTCCGCCGCCGTCAACGGTGCGACGCTGGATTCAACCAATCCGGTTTATCGCCAAATTGCCGCCTGCGAATCCGTGGTCGATCTGTTTCGGTGTCCTTCAACGACGCAACCGGAGCACATCTTTGATGCGTCCTGCTACATTCCACCATGGTTTGTTGCCCGCCGGGTTCCTGCCAATTACCTGGGAGTCGTAACCGGAATTCAACCAGTCGATTGGAAGCCATCCTCCGGTTGGGGCACGACGACACGCGGTACGTGGGGGGACGGAAACGAAACGCTACATATTTCGGAACTGGATGGAATGTTTATTGTGCGCCCGCGGGGAGCCTCCGGTGACGAAAATCGTATTGCCAACGGTGGTACGGGTGGGGCGATCAAGTTGGCCAGTGTGGCTGACGGTCTTTCGAATACGCTGATGATTGGTGAAGCGGAATCGGATCCCCAACTCGCGTCGATCGCTTCCGTTCGCGAAACACCCAATTCGGGTCGCAAGGACCATTGGGCGATTGGTGGCGATGATATGGACAACTGGGAAGGAACCGACTGGTCTGAATGTGGTGGATCAACCGCCGTGGCGATCAACTACCAAAGGCCCGCTGCCGAGTTTCCAAGTCCGCTTGTTGTCGATGGTTCTCTGGAATGGGGTGCGTATGAAGTCAGTTTTGGCAGTAACCATCCCGCCGGCGCACAGTTTTGCCTCGGCGACGGCTCGGTAAGATTCCTTAAAGACACCATCGATCCGGTCGCCTACAGTAATCTCGGCTCGCGGGCCGACGGCGGTGTTATTCCCCAGGATTTTTAATACCGGTTGAAAGAAAGATTGACGCATCCCCCTGATAACAGCGTCAGTTTTCAAGGATGGCTCTGTAAGGAGCTGTCCTTGTTTTTTTGCTACTCCAAGAAACAGGCCGCAAATTCTTTATGCCCCAATCCAAATCAAAATTCGATGTCGCGGTTGTCGGTGGTGGTATCGTCGGTCTGGCCAACGCCTGGATGGCCGCTCGGCAAGGTTTTTCGACGGTTCTGTTTGAACGTGATCGCCCGGCCGCAGGTGCCTCGGTCCGCAATTTTGGTATGGTTTGGCCGATTGGACAGCCGGCTGGCGAGTTATTTGAAATGGCGCTGTGCAGTCGATCGTATTGGCTGGAACTGCAACGCGACGCGGGCATTTGGGTCAACGAATGCGGCAGTCTTCACCTGGCCAGGCAGCCAGACGAACAGGCCGTTCTGGAAGAATTTATTCAGTTGGATTCTCGCGGAGGCCAGTTGGTACTGCTCAAGGCGGCAGACGTACACCGAAAATCCAACGGTGCAAATCCGGCAGGGCTTCGCTGTGGATTATGGAGCCCGTTTGAACTGTGCGTTAATCCTCCCCAAGCCATTGCCCGAATCACCGGTTGGTTGTCCGACAGCCAGAACGTTGCTGTACATTCAGGCATTGTCGTCAACAACATCTCTGGCAAGGTCCTGACGACGTCCTGCGGGCGACAGTTTGAGGCGGAACGCATTGTCGTTTGTGGCGGCAGCGATTTCGAAACGTTGTTTCCAGCCCACTACCGCGCGGCGGGGTTGAAGAAATGCAAATTGCAAATGCTCTCAACGGTTGCACAGCCCGCTGGTTGGATTTTCGGTCCCCACCTCGCCGGTGGGCTGACGCTTCGCCACTATCGGTCTTTTGAATGCTGTCCGACTTTGAATCAAGTCAAAGCCCGTATCGCGCATGATAACCCGCTGTTGGATCGGTTTGGAATTCACGTGATGGCCTCGCAGAACGATGCGAGGCAAGTAATCCTCGGTGATTCGCACGTCTACGACGAACAGATCACACCTTTTGATTCCCAGGAAATCGACGATTTGATTCTGGCTGAGTTACATCAATTGATCCGCTTACCCGAATTCAAAATCGAGCGACGTTGGCACGGAGTTTATGCCAAACATCCTGAACAGCATGTTCTGGTGGCCGAACCGGAGGCGGATTGCAAAATTGTCACCGCCACGGGCGGCGCCGGAATGACTCTCGCGTTTGGCGTGGCCGAACAGATTTGGAATAATTGGTAAGCATCCATGGAACAAAGCAATAAGATTCGCGCCGTCATTTTTGACTGGGCCGGCACGATGGTCGACTACGGCAGCCGGGCACCGGCGATCGTCTTTCAGGAAATTTTCAAACAGGAAGGCGTCGAAATTTCGCCAGGTCAGGCACGCGAGCCGATGGGCATGGCCAAGCGTGAGCACATCGCGGCGATCACGAACATGCCGGATGTCGCCGAACGTTGGCGCGCAGAAATTTGGAAAACCCGCCGAAGATGACGACATTGATCGCATGTACGAAAAATTTTTGCCCCTGCAGAAATCGGTGTTGGGCCAGCACAGCAATATGATCCCGGGAGCCGTGGACGTGTTTCGCTGGTGCCTGGACAACGGGCTCAAGGTCGGTTCCTCAACCGGATACACGCGGGAATTAATGGGAGTTGTGTTGCCCATTGCTAACGCAGCCGGCTACACTCCGGAAGTCGTCCTCTGTGCGGAAGACGCGCCACAAGGCCGACCGGCACCCTGGTTGATATTCGAATGCGCGAAACGGCTGGGCGTTTACCCGATGAATCAAATCGTCAAAGTCGACGACACGGTGGTTGGGATCGAAGCCGGAATCAACGCCGGAACGTGGACCGTCGGGATCGCCGCAACCGGAAATCTGATGGGACTTTCCGAGGCGGAAGCGAACGCAATTCCGAAGCAGGAATTCGAACGGCGGTTAATCAGGGCTCGCGAAAAAATGTTGCAGGCCGGAGCCCATCATGTCATCGATCGCGTGGGAGAGCTTCCGCAAGTGATCGAGCGACTGAACAGCGAATTGGCTAACCATTAGGGTTGGTCGTTTGATACGCTGTCGTCCTCATCCACGCCCGCGGCCCAACTGGGATAGGGGACGGCGGTACCTTTCATGGCCCGCCAGAGGATGCGATTCAACACATCCTCGGGAGCCCGATCGACCTCGGCAAAGTTCAATTGCGACGAAACAATGGCGTCTTCCCGTAACTGGGGGTCCTTGATGCTGGCAGGTTCCGGGTTCATTTGATCCAACGGAATATTGTTAGCGACGGATTTGAACGGCGTTGTGTCCGACGTATCCACAAAGCAGTCGAACATCGGCGTGGCACTCGCGTCGAACTGGTTCATCGGCGGCATGCCCAGAATTTGCTCAATCGTGTCGCAGGACACTGGTGGTATTGTATTGGGTGTGCACGAGCGTCGCCCGCTTGGCAAAAGGACTGATCACATACGCCGTCGTGCGATAGCCGCTGACATGATCCCAGCCGGCTTGCGGGTCATCTTCGATTCCAAAGATGGCCATTTCGGGCCAGAATTTGGTCTGGCTTAGTGCTTCGACGATACGGCCAAACGCCAAATCATTATCGGCCGAGCAGGCGTCAGGCGTGGGGCAACCGGGTCGTGTGCCGCTGCCGTGGTCGTTCGGCAAACAAATTATCGTAAGTTGTGGAAAGTCGCCTTTGCGATCAAATTCCTTCACTTCGTTAATGATGAAATCAGCCCGATACTGATCCGGTACCGACATTTCCCACCCCACGTAGTCAGTCGGCGAAAACTTTCTGATACTCTCGATACCTGGTTCGCTTTGAAAAATGACTTCGTCGGAATCGCCCTTCCAGGTGCGATAGCAAGCCATGAAATCGGGAGTCCCGCTACGGGCCGGGTCTTCGTAGCGTACGCGCGGCATCATGAACTCGCCATAGTTCCGAATGGAAATTCCGTGAGCAACGGCGTTATCCCAGATGAAACCCTTGGGAGAGTACGCCAAGCGCATCGACGTCATCGTCCTCCATTCCGTCGGGATAGCTGCGGGGGAAGCCGGCAAAACTCTTTTCCATGTAATCCGTGCTGATCGCGGTCGTGCTCCATTGGTGTCCGTCGGCGCTGAGGATGCCCGCACAATAGGTGTTGTCCAGCAATACAAATTCGTCGACCAACTTGTGCTGGTTGGGGGTAATCTCGCGTCCGAAAATGCAAAGATCAGCTTGCCCGCGGCCGCGACCCAATGCTCCGAAGATCTGATCATAAGTGCGATTCTCCTTGATCACGTAAACCACGTGCTTGATCAGACTCGGCTCTCCGATTCGTTCGGGAATGGATCGCGCCGGTTGATCTGGACGCGGTGGCTGCAGCGCGAGCTTAATCCGTTCGGCGTGCATATTTCGCGCGACCACTTGTGACAATTCACGCAATTTCTCTGCGGATGGAATTTCGAACCACGATAAACTGCCGCTGTAATGATGCGAATTAAAACCCTCCGGGCCCGACGGCGATTGTTGTTTGGGTTTTTTGGGTAGTCCTTTAATATTGGCCACAAACAAAGAACTACGAGCGCTGTCGAAAACGAGCGCTCCCGGATACCAACCGACGGGAATCAACCCCAACAGCTTGGAATCTTTCAGATCATCCGCATCAAATTCAATTACGCCGATTGCATTTTGGGAACCGTTGGCCACGTAAAGGCGATTGCCTGCTTCGTTGAATGCCAGTGCGTTGGGGCCGGCACCAAACAGATCCGCGGGGGTGGGCTTGGCCCAAATCGAATGCACGACCCCCTGCGACTGGATGTCGATCACTGAAAGAAAATCATCGGCGGCGTTAGCGCACACCACGTACCGGTTGCCGGGATGTACTGCAAGCGCCGAGGCGTGCAAGCCAGTGATGACTTCCTCGACCGAGTCGTTTTGGTTCAAATCGATCAGGCTGACCGATCCTTCGCTGGCGACAAATCGAACGGAATCAACTCGCACCGACGTTCCTCGGCCAGCGGGACCAACGGTCGAGTCTGGATCGGGACGCCGACCACCCCAATTGCTGACCACCGCCATGTCGTCCAACAACACGACGTCGTAAGGTGCGATTCCGACGGGCCAGGCGCGAGTCACTTCGCCGGTTGCAAGATTCAGTTCCAGCAACTGATTAGAAAGATTTGCGCAAACAAACAGCGACTTGCCATCTTTTGAAATCGCCAGCCCGCTGGGGATTTCGGCCGCGCGGCGGGGCGCATTGGCCGGAGGTAGCGGTATCGAACGGGCGGCCGTAACCGTACCATCCTCGGCCACAGAGAAAACTTTGATCGAACCGTTGACGTCACTCAGATAGATTTGACGATCGTCAGCAGAAAAGATCAGTCCCGTGTAACTGACTTGAGCACCGCGATCTACTTCCAGTTGCCCGTCTTTGCCAGCTCCCGGCATTGATACTTTCTGGAGGACTTTATCCAGCAGCGGATCAACAATTAACAATTCGTTCGTTTTCCCGGAAACGGCAAGCAATTTTCGGCTATGCGAAAGCGCAAGTGCCTGCGGCCGCAGCCCGGGCAAATCCAGTTGTTTGCCATAAGGAGTGACAATCTGATTGACGGGGGTTTGAACCTGGCCATTTTGCTGGTGCCCAACGGTGACGTCGCTGGCTGGGTCTTCTGTGGACGCGGCTGGCGATTGAGCCATCGAGACATTGGCGAAAACGAAAGTAAAGCAAAGTACCAGGAGTGAACGGGCAGCGCTACGTGGAGGGTGACGTCGCATGGGTTTCATCCTCGACAAGTGAACCGGACAACAGATAATGCGTTCGAGCCGTCAGTATAACGGAATCACCAGCCAATGATGTGAAGATTTGATGAGCGCGCGGCGGCGATTTCCAGGTCGATCCAGGGCCGAATCGTATTTATCATCGTTCCCCGTGAAAGAGGGACTCAATTCGATTCGTCATGGAGACGCCGAGCGACAATCTGATGGTATTTGCCAATCATCATTTCGATCAAGGCTTGATGCCGATCTTCGTCGAACAGGTTTTGGGATTCAGATGGATCGGATGTAAGTTCGTACAATTCCCAAGGCCGAACGCCCTCCAATTGTTGGCCCCGGGTTGTTGAAAACAGCAGCTTCCACTGGCGACCGTTTTCGCGGAAATAAAGGGCCCGTCCAATTGCATTGGCATAAACCATCCGTTCGAGTTGTGGGGAATTAGCGTCCTCAATCTGGCCACCGTGGGCGCCAATCACGATGCCGTCTGGATCAAGGCTGGCCAACGCGGCATTTTTTTTGACTAACTCTTTAACAATTTGTTGTTCGCCCGTTTGAGGCAGTCGGCCCTGTGCGAGCAGAAACCGGCGGGCGTTGGACGAATCGCCTTGCAGCGCTTCAGCAAATGACTGGCTATCGATGGCCTGGCCGCGCGGGATGGAGGTTCCGCTGATTTCTGCAAGCGTTCGAAAGAGATCGTGGAGTCCGACGAGATCATCGCATCGCGAACCGGGTTGGATTTTCCAACCAGCTTTCTGGTCACCCCAGCGGATGATCAGCGGTACGCGGTGCCCGCCTTCGTAAATATCACCCTTTACGCCACGGAGCGGTTGGCCATCGGGCGAGACGCCTTGCGCGTTAGGATGCGTGCGCCCTGTCTCTTTGTGGTCAATCCGAGTCCCCCCGTAGTAACCGTATTGGAGTGCATAGTATTTCGGATCCGACCATTGCGTATCGCCAAGACGTTCGGCACCATTATCGGAGGTGTAGATGACGATCGTATTGGCCAGGATTCCGAGGGCTGCGAGTCGGTCCAGGACCGCGTTGGTCGTCCGGTCCGTCTCGTAAACCATGTCCGCTCGAGGGTGTTGCGTTTTGCCGAGCACGGGGTTCGAACCGGGCCCAAGATAGTCATCAGGCGCCGCGGGATCGAAGTTGGTTGGCGGTTGATACGGATAGTGGGCAGCTCCTGTACAAAGATGGAGAAAGAAAGGTTGTTTTTTGCTGGCAGACTGATCGATGAATTCCAGCGCTTGGCGAGTTAACAGGGGCCCGGCCTGCGCGAAGGACCAATTGTCAATGCGGTAAGCTTCGGCCTCGATCCACTCGCCCATGGGCGTTGCCTGATCTTTGTCTTGCTTGAAAACTTGTCGGGCAAGCGAGTCGGAAATGAACGGTCGAAAGTCCCGGTCCTGCTGTTCCCAGCGAACGAGGCGATCGTCTTCAAAGTACGCATAAGGCGAGGAATGAATGCCTCCAATGAGCACCAACGTTTCATCGAAACCATGATCGCGAGGACCATCAAAACAACTCTTGGACAAATCGGCTTCGTCCAATGTTTTCGCTGGGCGAAGCTCGTTATCTGTTTTGAACTGGATACCAAGATGCCATTTTCCGACGAAGCAGGTCCGATAGCCATTGTCCCGCAAGACGTCGGCAATCGTGCTCTGCTTCGCCAGGATCTGGCACGGCTCGCAGGACTCGTAATTTCCCACGTCAGAACGGCCACGAAAAACGTAGTTGCCACACAGCAGTCCGAATCTGGACGGCATACAAATTGCCGCCGTTGAATGAGCATGTGTGAACGTCATTCCCGATTGGGCCAGCCGATCGATCGTCGGGGTCTGAAAACCGGCCTGAGGGTTGTAGCAGGATAAGTCGCCGAATCCCACGTCATCGGTGAGAATAACGACGATGTTTGGCTTGCCTTGGTCAGCAGCATTTGCCCAACCGCATCCCAACAACATCCATCCAAGCCAAATCAACTTGAGCTTACAACAGCATCGCATCAGGTTTCTGTGTTCGTTTGCAATCACGAAATAATCTATCGAATTGACCAAGCTCCATTATGGCAGCTTGCGACGATGAAACCACCGTAGCAGCGTCTGTCCCAGACGAGGGACATTCGCGGCTCTGCCGCGGGCATCCGTCTGGGGGCATCCGTCTGGGACAGACTGATCTACGTAGCCGCGGAGCGTCATGCCGACGAAGTAGCGACGTTGCGAAAAAGCCTTTTTGCTTGCCCGATGGTCTGATCGGCAAAGAATTGTCCTGCCAGCCATATTCCCAAGCTGGTAGCGCCACCCAAGGGGCCTCCGATCGCCAATCCTGCGACCGCGGAAGTGGCGGCGCCCGTCTGCAGCCCGATCCTCCGTGAGGCATGCCTGGTTTTGCCAACCGACATTGCCACCAGTTCGGCAGCAGCCTGCGTTGCGTCACCCAAGATTGCAACGCCGGTTGTTCGCGAAGCCAGTTTGATGGCTGCCCCACCGGATGAAACAATCGCAAATCGCCTGGCCAGGAATCGTTTTAACGCGGGCTTGATGGCGACCGCAGCGGATTGCCGCGCGATCGTTTCCGTTGTCGCGATTTGGGCGCTGTGGGATTCATTGGTGCGACACCAAACCACAAAGTGTTCGCAATTGTTCTCGAACAAATCGTAGTTCGATTCACCAAGACGGCTTGTCGCACGGGCAACGATTTCGTCGGCCGAAAAACATGTCTGGCTGTTAACGACTTCAATGGAGCAGCCATTGCTGAAGATTTCGGCAGACACCAATTCGACTTTGGCATTGGCCGGGTCGGCAAGGCCTCTCCCGAAGTGGATCACCTGATTATCGCCAACGCAGATACCATGATGACAGTAAAAGCCTCTAAAGACTCGGATGTGGTCGCCTTTTTCCATTCGTTCCTCGGTCCGGATTTCATTTCGTCTGGTAACTGCTGTCTGTCGCTGTCAATTATTGGCATGTCTTTCTTTGTCACTACCCCAACAACCTACGTCGCCGACGCTCTCGCATGGAGGGCAGGCAATTTTTGTCGTAATCTTTCGTGTTTGGATGGCTTTAGTGCTTTTGCCCGCAGGTCTTTGAAAAGTCGGATTTTGCGAGTTTTGCCGATTTCAAGCCCCGCGATAGTGTTGGACACTCCGGCGAGTCGAAAAGTTGAATGAGAGAGGCCAACTGGGCATGGGGTGGCTATGTTCTCGCGCTTAACGGTCGTCTCGGAAAATGCACGTGGGATAGGCATCTTGCCTGTCATCACAACACATCGCCAGTCGATGTCGTAGACGGTAGCGCAATATTTTGACAAGCTGAAAGCTGATCCCACGTGATTTGGGCACTTTGTTGAAAAGTCATGCCGTTAAACGAAGTGAGTTGGCGTCCGAGCACGAATATTTATCAAACCAACCTTGAGAAACCAAAGTGGATTTTCCGGCTGAACAACTCCGTCAAATACGTGAACTGGCCCAGCGTCGACTGCAGCGACTCAGTGGCAGCGATCAGTTTCCGACCGAATCATATTTGTTTGCGAACGACCATTTTTGTGGCATGCGATTTCGCCACGGAGCGTTTCACGCTCAATGGATGCTGACGGACGAATTAATCGAGTTTTTTCGCGACAGCAAGCTGATCGATCAGGTGCGGTTAAATAGCGCTGTCCGAAGAGCCGCCTAGTTGGGCCGCCCACTTTGAAGTTCGCTCTCCCCGAAGTCTTTCGCGGCCGCGAGGTACATTTCCGTGGGCTGGGTTTACCGTTGCGCCGGAAGGCGTTTGTGTTTCAAAGCGGATGGCTGACGCGCTTGCGCCTGCCGGCTTGCCGTTAAACGATCCGGAAGGCGTCTGTCGTTTAACGGTTAGCAGGAAGGCGTCTGCGCTGCGCGGCTGGTGGCCAACGAAGACAGCCACAAAAAAAGCCGCTGCATGAATTGCAACGGCTTGTGCTGAATGGTCGATCGAGACTGGAGTCTATTTCTTGCCAGTTTCTTCTTCGTCTGCCTTCTTGACCTTTTTCTTCTTTTTCAAGGCGATTTTTTGCACGCTGACTTTGGGGATTCCGTACACCGAATCTTCTTCCGACCAACGTTCGTTTTCTTTTAACTGAACGAGTCGTTCCGCGCGGGTCATTACATTGCGTTGTTTGGAGGCGCCAGCCTTGATCTTCAGACTTTTGTCAATGGTCATCGATTTTCTACGGTTTGATTTTCTGCAATTGCTTGGAGGGAGAATTATAGAACACGGCACAGGCCCCTTCAAGGCCTAATGACTCGGCAAAAACCGAGGTCAACGCAAAGCCGTTTTTATCCTCATACCTCGATTGCGAGAATCGGCTTGTCATTATAGTTTGAACGATTCGACGATGTCCCACAGGCCCCCCGACCATGCGAATTGGAGTTTTCTGCAGTGGAGGCGATGCACCAGGCATGAACGCCTGTGTGCGAGCTGTCGTTTGGGCCGGAATCGCGCATGGCCACGAGGTCGTCGGTATCCGCCGAGGCTATCAAGGCTTGCTGAATGAAGATTTCTGGATCAACTCAAATGGCACTTCCCTTTTGACGCGGGGGCGTGTCGCGGATTGGGCCCAATATGGAGGCGCCTTTTTGCGATCCAGTCGCTGCGACGAGTTTCGACACGAAACCGGCCAGTATCGAGCGGTTGAAATCCTGAAGCGACATTCGATTGATGCCCTGGTGGCGATTGGTGGCGATGGAACGTTCCGAGGCGCTGTCGACCTGGCCCGCTACTGGCCGGGGCAGATCATTGGTTGCCCAGGAACGATCGACAACGATCTGATTGGAACGGACTACACGATTGGTTTTTCAACTGCGGTTCAAACTGCGGTCGAAGCGGTGGACAAGATTCAAGACACCGCTTCCAGTCACGATCGGATGTTCCTTGTCGAAGTGATGGGGCGACACAGTGGTTATATTGCCCTGTACACGGCACTTGCCACGGGTGCTGACGTCGTGGCGATTCCGGAAACGCCCACGGATTTTCCGGCGATCGTACGGCACTTGAACATTCTCAAACAGCGCGGCAAGACCTCCATCACAATGATCGTGGCGGAAGGTGACGAGCGGGGTGGCGCTGGAATGATCGACCAACAGCTGATTGCATACGATTGTCCGTATTCGACGCGGACGGTCGTGCTGGGCCATCTGCAGCGAGGGGGACGGCCCACTCCGGATGATCGTCGTCGCGCCACGCAAATGGGTAGTGGTGCCGTTGAGGCAATTGTTCGCGGAGAGACGGGCGTGATGATTGGCACGCTTGATTACAAGTGCGTCTCAGTCCCGTTTGAAGACACGTTTTCGCAACATCGGCCGGTTCCCAGTCACTTGCTGGACTTGATGCAACTCATGACTTCTTAACAGCCGTCGCGTTGAAAACCGGTTGGCAATCAATCCTGCTTTCGTCCCGGTCGCGGAACTTTGGCCGGCTTACGTCGTCCGCGACGTCCTTTGCGGCCCCCTGAGCTTTTGGAGGGTTTCACCGAGGAGAGCGGCTCGCCAATTGAATCCTGCAACTGGCTGATTCGATCACGGAGGCGGGCAGCCCTTTCAAAGTCAAGGTCGTCGGCCGCTTCCAGCATTTCTGTTTGCAGCTCGGCAATGTACTCGGCCGTGATGTATTGGGTCTCATCCGCGCGACCGATGGCCGCGTTGGCGTCGCGGTGGGCTTTCAATTCGGATTCGATACTGGCAGTCACATTTTTTTGAATGGTTTGGGGGGTAATGTTGTGCTCGCGGTTGTATTCCATCTGCAACTTGCGCCGCCGCTCGGTTTCCTGGATGGCGTTTTTCATCGCCTCGGTCACCTTGTCGCCGTACAAAATCACTTTCGCGTTGACGTTACGGGCCGAGCGGCCAATCGTCTGAATCAGGGAAGTCTCACTGCGTAGAAATCCCTGTTTGTCCGCATCGAGAATGGCAACCATCGAAACTTCCGGCAGGTCGAGTCCTTCGCGCAACAGGTTCACGCCAACCAACGCGTCAAATTTTCCGGCCCGCAGATCGCGCAGCAACGCCACGCGTTCAAACGCATCCAGTTCACTGTGCAACCATTTGCAGGCGACACCGTTTTGACACAGGTACGCCGATAAATCTTCTGCCAGTTTTTTGGTCAAGGCGGTAACCAGCGTTCGCTCACCGGCCGCTGTTCGCTGGCGAATCTGTTCCAGCAGGTGATTGACCTGGCCGCGGGCGGGAACGACTTCGACGACCGGGTCCAGCAAGCCGGTCGGGCGGATAATCTGTTCGACAATCTCGCCGCCGGTTTTTTCCAGTTCGTAATCGTTAGGCGTTGCGGAAACGTAAACCACTTTATGGATTTTTTCTTCCCATTCTTCGAATTTCATCGGGCGATTGTCCAGCGCGCTGGGCAGCCGAAATCCGTGTTCGACCAGCGTCGTTTTGCGGCTGCGGTCGCCGGCATACATGGCCCGGACCTGGGGAACGGTCACGTGGGATTCGTCGATGAACAGCAAGAATTCCTTCGGGAAAAAATCGTAAAGCGTCTCGGGGGTCTCGCCCTCTTTGCGACCGGCCAAAATCCGGCTGTAGTTTTCAATACCGGGACAGTGGCCCACGTGTTGCAACATTTCCATATCAAAGCGAGTGCGAGCGTTGAGTCGCTGAGCTTCCAGGAGTTTGCCCTGTTCGCGAAATACTTCGAGTCGTTCGGCCAGTTCCTGTTTGATCTCCTCGATCGCGTTCTTGATCCGCTCTTCGGAGGTGACAAAGTGCTTGGCCGGATAGATGAACAGCTGATCGTGGGTCGAGATCGTCTCACCGGATATCGGATTGATGATGGCCAGCTGTTCCAGTTCGTCCCCCCAGAATTCGATGCGATAGGCGTATTCTTCGTAGGACGGCCAGACTTCCACGCAGTCACCGCGGACGCGGAATTTTGACCTTTCGAAGGCAATGTCGTTGCGCTGGTATTGGATGTCAACCAGGTTGCCCAGCATTTCGTCGCGGTCGATGGTAGCGCCTTTCTTGAGTGCGACCATCATTTTGCGGTAGTCTTCGGGGGAGCCCAAACCGTAGATCGCAGAAACGCTGGCGATAATGATGACGTCGTTGCGACTGACCAGCGAACTGGTCGACGCCAACCTCAACCGATCGATCTCTTCGTTGATGGAAGCGTCTTTTTCGATGTAGATATCCCGCTGGGGAATGTAGGCTTCCGGTTGATAGTAGTCGTAGTAGCTTACGAAATAGTGAACCGCATTGGTTGGAAAAAATTCCCTGAATTCGGCGTACAGCTGCGCGGCGAGCGTCTTGTTGTGCGAGATCACCATCGTCGGCAACTGCAGCTGCTGGATCACGTTGGCCATCGTGAACGTCTTTCCGGAACCGGTCACGCCCATCAACGTCTGGTGTCGTTTGCCGCCCGACTTAAAACCTTCAACGAGTGTTTTGATGGCTTCCGGTTGGTCGCCGGCCGGTTCGAAGGGTGCAGAGAGCCTAAACATCAAATAAACGTCGCCGTTCGGGAAACAGAGAAAAACAGACCACCGTATTCTATTCGGCGTTGAGCTTGCGGACAGGCGCCAAAAATGGACGCAGGTTGGCAAGTTTCGCGGGGCCGATTCCGGGAACGGCGATCAATTGATCGTGGTCGGCAAAACGACCGTTTTCGACACGAAAATCGACAATCGCGTTGGCCAGTTTGGGTCCGATCCCGGGCAGGTTGGCGATTTCCGGCCACTCGGCGGAGTTGATGTCGACCAGGTATTGGGCCGATTTTGGCTGGGCCCGATCGATGTCGACAAACCCGCGTTCGATATGGGCTTGATAAGCGAACGAGAGAATGGCTCCGATGATCGTGATCACCAACAAAACAGCCACCGCCCGCTGATCCCGAGATCGCAGTAGCAGCTGGTACCGAAACATCCACGGTTCTGGATCGGGCTGCGCAGGGACGTTCCCGGCAGGTTCCTGTGTGACTGCAGCTTTCGTTGATTCGCCGTCCATGTATTTCTCAGTGACAATGAGACTGGATTAGTATCTCGTCTCAAAGCTCTGGAATCAACCGATGATGGCATTCAGAAACTGCAGAACCAGCTCTTTTGGTTGCTATTTTCTACGGCATGAAGCCGCATCCAAAAACAGATTTTCGGCGGGCACTCGGCACCGTTCCGAATCTCGACTATCGCCCGTCCCACTCATCGGAAGTGATAATACCGTCGCCATTTAAATCTTTGGCCTTGAATTGGGCAAAGATCTCGCCGTCCCAATCCTCGGCGAACTCATGCATCTGGATTTGACCGTCCTGGTTCTTGTCGTAGTCGTCGAATGATCCGGTCGGGCGACGCGCACCGGATCCCGACGAACGATAGCCCGAAGAACGGCTGGACGAGTAATTAGAACGCCCCGTATCGCCGCTGGCCGCTTGCGGATCCGAGGTTATCTGAGCCACCGCGGGTGTGGCGGATGCGGCTGATTTGCCTGAGAGTGAACTGGTAAGTTCGTCGCTTGTCACGAATCCATCACCATTGATGTCTGCGTTTTTTGGCGGACGCCGCATTTTGCCTAATTCGTCGGCGCTGAGTTTGCCGTCTTTGTCCTGGTCATACTGCGTCATCAAACCAGCCGCGTAACGCGCGTAACGATCGCTGTTGGAATTGCTGGAACTGGATGTCGCGGGAGTTGATCGCGTGGATGTTTGACGATTGCTCGGATAGCGGTTGCTACTACTGGGAGTTCGGCGAGTGTATGAAGAATTCGAGGGGCTTTCGGTGGTTACGCGGTTTCTGGAAAAATTATTCGAGGTCGTGACACGCGCACGTGCTTGGGCAGGGTTTTCACCGCGGTCGCCCGGGTCTGCGTCCCCCCTGGAATCGCGATCACGAGCCAGATACCGGTCTGCCAACTCGACCTGCGTCAAAATACCGTCGTGATTCGTATCGGACTCTTCCGGCGTCGGCCTTCCCCAACGGGCTTTTTTGACTTCATCGGGATCAAGGTATCCGTTCTTGTTCGCGTCGTATCCCTGGATGGTGCGTTGGACAAGCTCCATGACTCGGTCGCCATATTTGGCATTCATATCGATGCCGCTGCCGGAGCCATCGCCTCCGAACTTGCTGACGCCCTCGCGCTCAGAAGTCTCGACACCGAATCCGGGCACTTTTCGCACAACCGAGCCTTGGCTCGGTTGCCCATCTTCTTTGTTATCTTCCTGATTGCCTTCAATTTTGCGCAGAATCATGTTCAGACTGATCGGCTGCGACGTGTCAAATCCGAGGCTTTGGAGGTACGAACCCGCGTTGCCGACCATTTCGTCCTGCTCAAGGATCTCATTGCGATTACGATCCAGTCGTTTCAGAAATCGCGTCACGCCGGATTCGGAACCGCGGTCGCGCGAACGCTGCGCTTGCAGAGGGACAGTCACAATCGCCACCAGTACCAACCACAGCAGTCCCCCCAGCAGACGCGAGCCGGTTTTGTGGTTGAACATGCGATCAAAAAAGAACTGATTTGGGAGAAAATTCGTCTTCATGTCAGGCTCTATTCCACGGTATTCGGAGTTCTTGCGAATCCAGCTGTATTTCCACCAGTTATGTAACCCCGTCGAGACGGACAAGTTTCCGTTCAGTTTAAGCAAAATCCGGGTTTCGAACGTAGCCGAGCCCAAAAATCGCCCACAAAAGTGCAGTTGGTGTGCAAATGTCGGCGGTTTGGCCGGATTTGCTCAATTCTATGACGTAAGTGACGCTGCCCGTTGGGCTTCCAGATTTGACTGGATTTGGCTGGTTGCGGATAATGGATTGCGAAAAGGGAGGTTTTGCCAGCGGTATTAGCTTCGTCACTCCGGATCGCCAGCCGTTCGGTGTGAGCCGCCAATTCTGTCGGTTGGCCGAGATCGCTGCAGGAACTGAGCGACTTAATCTTTTCCGACTACTTTTTTGCTAACTCATAAAATTCGAACAGGTCCGTCGGATGCAAAGCTCGTGTCCCAACTGCCAAGCCAAGCTCAAGGATTTCGAGTTTTCCTGTAACCGCTGCGGTTGGAGCCTCGATGGCCCTGGCATCGGACCGGAACCAACGTCGGAAACGAGCGGACTTGACGAACAGCCGATGGAGTTTGAACTGTTCCTGGACCGGGCTCGGGCCGCAATTGAAGAAGCCGACTTTACCAGCGCGGTGAAGTATCTCAATCGTTCGATCATCGACGCGCCAGGCGACCGGCTGGCAGAGTGTTATTCCCTGCGGGGTTATGCCCAACTCAAAGCGGCTAACTTCGAACAGGCAGAAACCGATTGTACCGAAGCGATCGACCGTCATTGGCTGGAACCGCAAACCTTTGCCTGGCGAGCCGCGGCCCGAGGCGAGCAGGACAAGTGGCGGCTGGCATTTGATGACCTGGCAGAAGCTTGCCGCCGGGCCGGAACCCAACGCGACCCTTACCTGCAGTTGATTCAATCCTACGTGGGGGTGGCCAGCGAGTACTTTCGCGAACGGATCAAGAACGGCCAGGATGATGCCGACATGTTTTTTGATCGGGGTTGGGTGTATTTTCAATCGGCCAACTACACCAAGGCCGAACGGGATTTTGAATTGGCACTTGAGCTGGATTCGAATCATGCGTGGGCGTCAATCGGACTGGCAAAAACCAGGTACGCCACGGAAAAACTGGATGCTTCCCTGCTTCGGGAAATCCTGGATTTGTGTGCCAAGGCCGATGAGCAGCCTCGCCAATGCCAACTTGCGGCCATTCGGTTGCGGGCCAAAGCCAATCATGAGTTTGGGCACCTGGCGCGAGCTGCAAAAGACTTGAAGCACTTTCGCGAGCTGGCCAACAGCGACGCCGACATGATTATTGAATGCGGCGAATTGCGCCAACAATTGGGAGACCACGTGGCGGCCATTGCCGACTTTAGCGAAGCGATGGAACTCGACGCGAACCAGACGTTTGCGCTTTCGCAACGTGGCGACAGTTACGCAGCCATTCGTAACTACCGGCTGGCGATCGATGATTATTCCAGGTTCCTGCGGTTTTATCCGGAAGATTTATCGGTACGGGTCAAACGGGGCCAGGTTTACGTGAAATCGGGCCGGCCGGATTTGGCTTTAAACGATTTTGACCGGGCACTCGAACACGATCGGACTTGCGGCGATGCCTACCTCGGACGCAGCGAAATTTTCCTGCAAAGACGCCAGTTGGATCAAGCCTTAACCGAGTGTGAAAAGGCGGTCCGTCTGGACAACCAACGTCATCAAGCATTCTCGACGCTTGCGGAAATTTATTTTGAGCTGTGCGATTACAGCCGTTCCATCGAGGAATTCAGCCGTGCTATTCGGCTGGCCGACCTCCCGGACGAAAAGGCACAATATTTTTATCGCTGTGGAACTGCCCGTTACGAAATGGGAGACTTTGAAGGCGCCATTTCGGATTTCGACGAGGCAATCAAATTGCGTCCGAATCATGCGGGAACCTGGATTTGGAAAGCGGCCGCCTGCTCGCGGCGGGAGCAGTGGCAGGCTGCCATTTTGGGACTGGAGCGGGCGATTGCCATTCGCCCGGAAGCGACCACGCAATATCAAACGCTCGGCAAACCGGTTGCTCAACGGGCCATTGAATATTTTCGACATCAGTTGCAACGCGGCCAGAAGGAGGTCGATATTTTCCGCAGCCGCGGACTTGCCTACCAGTTCATTGGAGAAACCGAACAGGCCATTGCCGATTACTCGGCTGCGCTCCGCATGCAACCGGATGTTGAGACGCTGGTGCGACGCGGCCAGGCTTTCGCGCAAGTCGAGAATCATCCTCAGGCGATCAAGGACTTTACACAAGTCATCAAGCAACATCCGGACAATCACTGGGCCCGATTTTGCCGGGCGTTGTCGAGGAAGGCTGCCGGCGACTCCGCGGGTGCGTTGCAGGATGTTGTCAAAGCAATCAAGACCGCACCCCGCCATTCCCGGTATCACGTCTTGCATGGAGAGCTGTTGCAAAAAACGGGCACTTGCCGGGTTGACGGTGACTGGACGAAAGTGATCAAGGCCTATGAGCGGGCCCTGAGATTCGACTCGGCTGATTCAACGGCTTATTGTCGTCGTGCGGCCGCGTATTTGTCTTCCGGGAAATTCCTGAACGCAATTCACGACTATACCCGCGCTCTTGAACTTAAACCGGCCAGTTCCGAACTCCTGGTTCAACGCGGACAAGCCTATTTGAAAAATAACCAGTTCGATCTGGCGATGGAAGATTTCGAGCTGGCGTTGACTCGCAACGCGAAACTGGCGAAGGCTTATTCCGGTCGTGCCACGGTATTGATACAGGAAAACCGACATGAATACGCGTTGATCTGGCTGACAAAGGCCTTTCACCGGTTCCAAAAAAAGAAACGTGATCTGGCGGAGGTCGTGTTTGCCCGTGGAAAAGTCTATTACCAGATGAAACGATTCCATCCCGCGATCGCCGACTTCACATCCGTTTGTGAATTGATGCGCAAGGACAAACGCACACAAATCCTGGCGCGGCTCGCGCGGAATTGCCTGGGTGCAGCTGGAAAATTGGGAAAATGCCCGTCTGGATTTCGAACGCGTCGCGAAGCTTGATCCGACGAATCAACCGGCGCGAGTGGCGCTCGCCTGGATGCGCGATCTCAGTCAACCGCGGCCGCCCATGTTTGCCGCGCCGGAAGAACTCATCCGTCCCATGAAACCCGGGATTTCGAACACCCCGATCACGGTTGAATCGTTCGACAATGACTGGGCAATCGACCCGCCGTTTAATAGTTGGGTGTTGCGTTCGTCGCCATCCAAAGAATACGGTCCGGTGCCCAAGGAGACGTTGGACGTCTGGGTGGGCGAAGGGCGCATTGATGCCGACATGAAATTGCTGCGAGCCGACTGGGACAAATGGAAAAAAATTGCCGTGGTCTATCCCCAGGTAGTGGAACGTGATGGAGTGACGACATTCCCCGGCATCGAGATCCGCCCCCATGCTGCATCCACCAACGTCAATAACGTCGCTACGAATGAAGAGGGCGGCGAGAGGCCGGCAGCGGATTAGGTCTTCCGCCAGACCTCAATATCAGGCGCTTCGGGAGCGATGATGCCAACTGATTTCGCTTTTTGCGACAGCAAATGCAGCGATCGACTTCCAACATCACCCAGATCAACCGTCCAGTCGTTCACATACAGATCAACATGCTGGAACAAGACGTCATCATCAAGTTCCTGCGCATATTCTCGCATCGTTGCCAACGTGGCGTCGCGATGGGTCTGGCCGTAAACCACGGAATCGCGAATGACCGCCTGAACTGCGTCGATCAGGTCGTTGGGAAGAGTGCGGTTGGCCAAAATACCGCCGAGCGGCAAAGGCATTGACGTTTCCAGTTCCCAGCGGGTGCCCAGGTCTTCGACCAGGGCCAAGCCCTGCTGTTTCCAGGTAAACCGGCCTTCGTGAATGCAGACGCCGAACTGGGCCCCTTCAGATTTGAGCGTGGGCATGATTTCGGAAAACACAACCTGTTTAACCTGCGGTTGTCGTCCGTAAAACAAACGAAACAGCAACGTTGCCGTGGTGTGCTCGCCCGGACAAAGCGTCAATCCCGCATTCATCGCCGGATTTGTGTTTTCGTGGCTGGCCAGCAAGAGCGGTCCGACGCCGAATCCCAGCGCTGCTCCCGAGGGAAGCACGACGGTCTTGTCAGCGAGCAGTGCGGCCGCGTGAAAGCTGGCTTTGGCAACATCGAATTGGCCTCGAAACAGACCTTCGTTGAGCTGTTGAATATCCAGCAGACGGATGTCAAACTCGATCCCGCGCAGATCGACTTGTTTGGTTCATAATTCCATGAAACGCAAACGTATCGTTTGGACAAGTCGAGATAGCCAGTTTGATATTTCTAGTTGTTGACATGACTTTTATTCGCACAGACTCGAAACGCTAGCGGGCGGCAACCAGCCGGCCTGCCAATTGGCACGCCGCACGCAACGCCTGGTCAATTTGCCAATTCTGCTTGTTGCGATCGCCGGCCCGATTCGAAATGCCACGAATAATAAAACGTTGGGTTATATTTGCCAACTCGCAAGCCATGGCCATCCCGAATCCCTCCATGTCTTCTGCGCTTGCATCGGGAATCACCGACAATCTCAGCCGGGCTTCGTCCTGATTTTCACTGGCCGCCGTGCAAGTCAGCAGGTGGTGCGACGCGTCTGTCGATGACAGGCCAAGCTGATCTCCAATGAGCTGGTCGGCTGAGGAATACTGTGCCCATCCCATTCGATTGGCCGACTCGAAATTTTCACCCTGGCCAACGCCAATTCCGTAACAGTCGACGCGTTTGAACTGGGTCGCGCTCCCGACAGGAAGTTGATCGGTGTAGGATCCGGCGATTCCAATCAGGAGCACGTTTTGCGGCCTGTTACGGGCAATCAATTGAGCAGTGCGGGCGGCCGTTGCGATGGGTCCAAAGCCGCACACCTCGGTCGTTACACCAGGCAGATTCAGTGGCGAGGGCCAGTGTGGTTGCATTTTGGCAAGTTCAAACTCGGTCGGGACGAGGACCAGCCAGCGACAATTTGAGTCGAGGTCCAAGCGAATTTCCTTCAAATAAAGATAGACCGATGATTACGAGACGATTTCCCGGAGCAGCTGCTCGGTGCGCTGCCAGTTTAACGCTTCCCGACCGCCCAGGTAGCACATCAGCGTCGACAGCAGCAACATGGCCACGCACCAAATGCTTGCCTGATAACTCATCACCAGCGGCAATTCGAGAAAACTGGCCACGGCCCCCTGCCCTCCTCCGGTCACCAATCCCGTAGAGATCGAACCGAAAAGAGTCGCCACAACTAACATCGCAATCGAAACGGTCTTAAGTGCAGACCAGTCCGGGATCTGCACCAGGTAGACCGCGTACATCACATGAATTGCGGCAATAAAGGCCTGCAGGTAAATCCAGCGAGGCAACGCGGGCGAGTCGACATTCTGACTCCACTGGATCCAACAATAAACTGGCTGGCCCCAAATTTATGGCCGCCACCACGCACAGGCAGGCTGCAAAAAAGTTTAGCAAGACCTTTCGGTCCGCGTGAGCCGCCCGCACCCGCCGTTGCATGTCGGCTTGTCTGTTAACAGGTTTAACGAATTCGGGGACAAGTTCAGGCAGCGATTCGCCTGATGTTGCATCGATCGTTGGCAGGTCAAATTCCGGTTGTTCGACCTGCAAGCCCGGCTTCGTCGACGCTGGTGGCCGTCATGGGAATCGGTTTGCCACTTTTGATTTCAGACTGGGTTACTGATTGCAGTCGAATCACGCGTTTGCATTCGGGGCAGCGCACAACCTTCCCGGCACGATTGACGGGCATGCGAACAAAACAACCGGACGGACAGTGGACGCGAAGTGGCATAGGTTTCGCCGGGAAAGCTAATTGAGTTGGTGGGCAATACGCGGTCCGACTATGCGGGGGTCGTCGCATTAACGGGTTTATCAGCCGCTTGGCCGCCAGATTCTGTTTTGGCCGGCGTTACGACCGGTCGATTGGCAGTTTTCGCTTTGGCAACCGGGAGCTTTACATCCGGCTCTTGCCGACGTTGAATTGCGTAAATGTTGTCAACATACTCTGTAATCGAATGGTCATACAGCTGAGCAGGCCGCAAAGGAATCCGCCTTTGCATGAAATCCTGAATGCGTTCCCTGAAGTTAGTCCCATCCTGCGACGTCTGCAGTTGCCCTTGCCGGCTGATGTGCATCGTTTGCCCGGCATGCCGGTAGCCGCGCCAAACCGGTGGAACATGCGTTACGATGTCGTTCTTGTTAACCCATCGGTAATGTTTCAGCTGTACCTGATTGACATACTTTTCGTCACCGATCCGCGGACTGCCAAAACTATGGAGTTCTTCGGGCTCGGACTTGATAGGCGACAACAGGCAGCGGATTGCGCAGATGCGGGCGAGCGCACCACCGAGTGAATGCCCCGCAAACCATAGTGGCCGCTTGTTTTCCTCGAGCGCGATTTCCAGATCCGGCCACAGTTGGTCGGCTTTTTGCTTGAATCCGCGATGAACGGTGCCCACGGTTTCGGCCAATGTGGTCTCGGAGGTGAGTTCGCCCTGAACGTCCGCCCAGACGATTGGTTCTACACCTCGACAAATCACGACGGTGTCATCTTCATTGGAAAACAAGCATGCCTGTGCACCTTGACAATCAAAATATTTGCAATCGGAAAAGCCAAGTTTTTCGGCGGCCGATTTGCATTCGGCGGGACTCAAGTAACCGATCATGCAGGCTTCCGCGAAAAAAACCGACCTTTGCAGCAGCGTCAGGTCGGTGAGGGGACCGGATCGTTTCATGCGGAGTGGCATGTCACTGGCTTTTTTATCGGCCAGTTTTTCAGCTTGTTTACGTGACTGTTGTCGCATGTTGTTACTTTCAGTCAGGTGACACGATCCGCAAACCTCTAATGTAGCGAAATTATCTCCGAAAGTAAGTTTTATTTGGTTTTGAGTGTAATTGTTCCGTTCCAATCCTCGGGAGGCGATCCAGCAAATTTTGCGATGTAGTTATCGAGAAAACTGGCAACGGAATCTGTTTGCTTCAACTCGCCAAAACGCCGGGCCGCGGCCGACCAATTTCCTGAATTAAAGTCAGCAAGTGCGGCGTTGTATGCGGCCAAATGTTGTTCGTCCCAAGGATTGTTGGCAAGCAGCAGTCGAAAGACTTCGGTGGTCGACCGAAGCCCGTAGGGTTGCACGCGCATCAAAAACTGGGTTTTGAGATCGTCGCAAGCGACCAGTTTGTCCGCTGTGGCCTTGTCCAACAGTACATTGGATCCCAACAGCCGTGTCATGCTTTCCAATCTCGAAGCGAGATTCGGTACAGGTCCGAATACGGTAACTTTAACCTGATCGCTGGTTCCAATCTTGCCGGCCACTGCTGTGCCTGTGGCAATTCCAATCCCCATCTGGAACCCGCGCAGCGAAATGTCTTGCCGATCGATCAGCGCGAGTTCTCTTTGGATTTCCATCGCGGCCCGGCAAGCACTGGCTGCCGTATTTTGCTGCGGAAATGGCCAGCCCCAAAATCCCATCGCGGCGTCACCATGGAAATCGCCCACGACACCGTCGAGCTTCATCACGATTCGAGTCATGATGCCCAACGCACTACTTACCCGGGAGAGCAGTTCGATTAATTCGCCGGCCATTTCCTCCGACGTCTTGGAAAACCCGCGCAAGTCGCAAAACAACACCGAGACCTCGCATTGCCGCGGAGCCAAAACCGACTCCGGGTCCTGATCGGCGAAGGCCCCCAGCACCAGCGGAGAAAAAAAAGTGCGCAAGCTCGATTGGCGCCGCTCAAGATCCTGAATTTGCAACACGTTGGCAACCGTCGATCCGACCAATTCGGTGAACTTGATGTCACCCTGGACGTCGCTCACGCCGGAGCCCGAGCCAGTTGGCTCATTGGCCCGGTTCTTACCGGCCACGTAAATTCCCCACCCGCGACAGGCTTGTCCGCTAAGCGGACAGACAAACGCCCAATCGTTTTCATAGTCGAGCGTGAACTGTTGCGTGCTACTGACGCTGGGGGTTCGCTGGTTCCAAACATGCAACACGGTGTCACCGCCGTCGATGGCTTGCCGAATCAGGCCCTCACTGGGTTGAAAGTCTCCTTGAGACAGCAGTTGACGGTCCCAATGCAAAATTTCGATGTCATCTGCCTGTTTGCCTTTACGAACCATGGCGACTGCCGATGCAGACGGCATGCCGTTAAGCAAGATGTTTACCAGGCGAATCATGAGATCTTTCTCGCTTCCGGTGTCGGCAATCACTTCTGGCAGCCGGTTAAGAACATCGATTCGACGGTCCGCGTCGCGGTATTGGACCTGTTGCAGAAACTCGTGTGAAAACGTGCGTTGGCTAATTGGATTGGGAACGTCCAGGGTAACAAACGCCCGTTCGTTCGTGAGGGAAAACGTCGTGTCGCCCACGACAAAATGTTCACCGGGTCGAATGCCAAACGAGGGTATATCTTTGCCTTTGAAGAATACAGGATTGGCCGTATCGGAAAGCCGCCTCACAACCAACAGCCCATTTCTCAGTTCCGCAGTGAGGTGCCGACGCGAAACCTTGCTGTCCCACGGAACCGACCAACCCGCCTGCCGACCGATTTCGATCGGCGTTTTTTCGGGTAGCTCGCGCCGCCACCGTTGTTCTGGTTTTGTGCCCTGGGCGATCAGTTCAAACATGCAGGCTATTATTTCACAATCAGGATCAAGCCAACACACGCCATCAGCACGATGAAGGCGATGACGGCGGCTCCTGCCTGAAGACGACGGCTATAAAAACCGCGGGTAGCATGATTTAGCCGCAAGTAAACGAACAAAACCGACAGCAACGACACAGTGCCAAAACCCGAGATTCCGGCGAGAATCAGGCGGCGACGTGTTTGGGCACGCCTCGTTTTGGTTTCGGTAGCGTGCGAGTTGCCCGAGTCCTCCGCGACCGTTCGTGACTCACCATGATTCACCGAGGGGGTTGTCTGAGGAAGAGACGCTTCCACGGGGATGACGGGAAACAGACAGAACGAGCCAAGCAGCAGGATTCGAACAGGCCAGACAGAGCTGAACACCACGGCTGTTTGATACTGTTTGGTCACTTAACCACCGACGCAACAATTGATTATTCTGCGCAAATTGACTTTCGATCGTTGGGGTGTAGCCACGGGGAAGCGAGTTGGACCGAAATCGAAATCACCACTGCCATGATGCAATTCCACAGCGGAACAAAGTCAAGCGTGTGGCTGAGGATCGCCGCCCAAACAAGGCACAGTCCTACGGCAAGGAGACTCAAGCGCGTCCGTCGAAGCGGATCAGTTTGTCGCCACCATCGCAGGATCATAAACAGGGAACAAAACAGGATCAAGTACGCAGGCAAAATCGGAATTCCCTGGATGACAAACTGCGAAGCCCGCATCGGATTGAATTCGTCGGCCGTCATTGCGTTCAAATCAATGTTCAGCGAGCCTGCCATTGCAAAGGCAATCAACCCGGTGGCTGCTCCGACCACACCCAGTGACAATCGACGCAACCAGGCATCGCCTTCGCGTACTTCCCACCACTTGCCACAAATCAACAATGCCCAGGTTGCCGCGACCGAAGTCACCGTCATCCAGGCAAACGTCGCCCAGCTTTCCAGGCTGGTGTTGAAAATGGAACCGCTAATCGCCAAACCGAGCAGATTGAACACGACACAGCTGGTCGTGCCAACCAGTAGCGAGCCGACCAGTTCGATAACGCGATCACCGACATCGCGCTGTCTCAGCCATGAACGAACCGTCATTCGCTCCGTGCGTTCGAGTTCACGTCTGGACAGTTTGGGTTTGACCTCAACGCCCGGTTCGACAGGTGAAAACAGCAAATTTCGAAAAATGTAATAGACGAGGTACAAAAATCCGAGCCCCAACGTCAACGGCAGCAGCCATTCCGAGTTTGCGACCACACCCGCGGTTGCCGCGATCAGGATCGCGATTTTGACAGGAGTAGAAATATTGGCGTTGTTCCACCAGTTGACGACGCTGTCCAAACCGGTTTTCATCGCCCTGGCAACTGGTTCCTGAACCACCTTGGGAACCGGGGAGGTGGTCGCCTGCGAAGTCGGAAAGTCTGGCCCGCGTTGGCGTAAATCCGTCGTCGGTTGCGGCTGGCGCCGGGGCGGCTGCCTGTCGGGGAGGTTGCGCCCAACGGGTGAACGACCATTGGTATCTTCGAGTTTCCTGTTTGCGGAAACCGAATTGTCTCGAAGTTCGCCAAAGATGATTTCGGGTCGATCGGTGATCAGCATCGTCGGAACTTTCAACGGCGATTCGTTCTTCTGCCGTCGCAGTCCGACTCAACTTCGGTTTGTCGGAATAGCCGTTGAGCATGACCGGGCCGACTGCGTTTCGTGTGACAATGTTTTGACTGTTTTCCGCGATGTCCGGCCACGGCAAATCTGCGCACATTTCCGGCACGTTGCTGTAGCGAAGTTCGGGATCCTTCAGCAACGCGTTTCGAATGACTTGATGAAACTCCTGCGGAACACCGGATAGATCCGGGTCGGCCGTCAAGTGCTTCATGATTATTTCCTGGGAGCTTTCGCCTTCAAACGGAACACGCCCCGTCAGGACTTCGAAAAGGATGATGCCGAGGGCGTAAATATCGATTTCCTTGCCATAGACGCCTTTGCCAATTTCGGGCGCCATATAGTGGAACGTACCGACGCTTTCCGTTTGTCCGCTGCGCCGGCTGCACGAGATGAATTTCGACAGACCATAATCCCCGATCTTGATTACCTGTTGGTCTTCGTCGAAGAATATATTGCCTGGTTTGAGATCACGGTGCACGATTCCCTGGTCGTGCAGATAAGCGACCCCGGCAGCGGTTGAGCAGAACCATTGCTTGACGTCGGATTCAGGCAAGCCAGACGGATGGGCTTCCACGATGTCCAGCAGGCTCGGACCGGGAACGTACTCCATCACAACCCAGCTTTCGCCCGAATCGTTCGTGCGAATATCCCACAAAGAGATCAAGTTGATGTGTTTCAGATTAAGGCACTGCTTGACACCACGGAGTTCAATATCCAAGTTGCGTTGAATTCGTTTGAGCGCGACTTCTTTGCCGGCATCACTCAGCGCAAAATAAACCTCGCCGAATCCGCCAACGCCGATTCCGCGCTTGATGGTGTAACCATCCAGGGGTTTGCTGCCGCTGGCGTATGCGAACTTCATCATGCGACCCGCGGTCGTTTTGACTGGTTTCAACTGATCAGTCCCCCAGCGAAAATGCCTGGAATTCTGATGTCCATATGACTCAGATTCTAGCGTAGCCGCTGGGTCGTTGCTTTGTCTAGCTTTCACGTGACTTGCTCAATTGAATTACTCAAAGTGGACCGAAAAGTGACGTCAAAAACCGAAAGATTTGCTCAAGTTACCTCCCGGCCTCGTCGCTGGAATCGAACTCAGCGGGTGCCGGCAATGGTCGTTTACGGTGAATGGTTCTGGTTAGCCTCATGGTTGTTGACATTGGACAGGCTCCACGGGTTCGAAGCTCAACGTAAATTCTTCGCCGATGATCCTCGAATTCAACTGAAACGGTCCCTCCGCTTTGTGAACGACTCCGTCAATTTCCAGTTTGCCGCGGGTACGGGCATACCATTGTCCATCGCGTTGAAAGATGATCAGGTCCCAGGGCCAACGTGGACAATAGATGTGGTTGCGTGGATCGGGTCCCAAAATGAGGGGGCCGCTGGCCAGCAGGACACTATCGGACCAGGGTTGCGTCCGGTGACGGCTGAGGAAATCCAGTCGGGCGGAACCGCTCAAGGGATGGGGCCGGGTGTACTTTAATTTAACGCCGCCTTCGAGCCCAATCACCTGCTCATTGCGAAGTTGTTGCGGCTTGGACGTTATTTTTCCATCGAGGGTCAGATTGCCGAGCGGCTGCAGGAAATGACTGCGCTCAACCGTTTCAATCCGGCAATGTCGGCGCTGTAAATCGCCCAGCATCGGGATTTGGATATTGGATTGAGTGACCGCCTGCCCAATCGTGTTGCGGGCCGCCGGGCAAACCAGGTATCCCCCGACACCATCGATCCACATCATGAAAGTCTGTTCGGACATGCTACGGGAGGTGGGTGCGTCTGGGTTGTCAACGGCTCCAACCGGACCCTCATGCGACTTTTCGGAAGCCGGGGGAATGGCGGTTTCTGCTGCCTGCTCTGAACTCTGTGTTGAACCCGCATAAACCGTGTTACGGACGCCAACGCTTGTTTTCTTTTTGCGGATGTCCAGCACCCGGCGGTGAGCATCCTGGGCAATTTTATAATTCGGTGCGATCACCAGAAGTTGTCGACAAGTCTTTTCGACCTCAACCAGGTCATCCGCCAGCAGTGCCTTTTTCAGTCGCTGGGTAAATCCGGCAATCTGGTTTTTTCTCAGTTCACAGGTTGCAATCCTGGAATCCAGATAGGCGAGATCGGGGCGCAGGTTTTTTGCTTCTCGCAATCGCTGTACGCATTGATCGCAATCACCGGCTGCCGACAGTTGTTCGGCTGTTTTCAATCGGGTGGCCACATCATTGATTTGCGTCGCACGCCAATCAGGGATATCACGGACGAGGACTTCATTGATGAGTCGCATCGCCTGGGTGATTTTGCCTTCCACCAGGTACGATTCGGCTTGGTCGATGGTCAACTCAACCAGCTCACTGGTCTCCTTGGAAACGCGATCGAGATCCCTTGCCAACGCGACACTGGCAGCTGCAGAAAGTGACTTCCAGGCAAGCGAGAATTTTCCGGAAGAAATTTCATCGGCCGCCTGGGCCAGCAATGCGTCGACTAGGCGGCGGAGCAGTCTTCTTCCGCCGAGCGATTGATCAAGGGATGACCTGCTTGCGCATTGAACTGCGTCGAACAACTTACCGCTGGCAATCGACCGGTGAGCGAGGCTCAATTCCGGGTTGGCCGAAGTCAGGCGATCCCATGTTCTTGACCAGGCACTGGACATCGAGAATTTGCCTCAGATAAGGGGGAGCCGCGAAAAAAGGGGCCGAACTTTGGCAAGTCCGACCCCCAGGGCTAATAGCAATTTCTGGCTATTTCTTGACTACGGTGCCGTCATCAACCTGGTTGAAGTAGGCATCGAATTCCTGCACGACGTCGGAGTCGGAAGAAAGGATCTCGTCATTGCTGACCGGAATCTGGCCAAAGTACTTTGGTACCAGGGCGAGCATTTCTTCTTGAGTGTCGATCCGAGCACTGATGTCATCGATCATCTTGCGGGTTTTCGCCAACTGGCTGTTGTCGATGTCGATTTGACTGGCAGTCTGGGCAACCTCAACCATGCGTTGACGGGCGGTCAGGTTTTCAATTTGAACTTCCAGCTCGCGCTGTTGAGCTTGCGCTTCGTCAAGCTTGGCCAACGCACCTTCCAATGCCGAGCGTCGCAAGTCAAGAATCTGTTCGGATTTTTCCTTGGTCTTTTCGGCAGTCTGGTAGATCGACAAGCGGTGTCGCAAATCTTCCTTGACGCGTTCGTTGGTATAGGCTTTTCCGTTGGTTGCGACGTAGACTTCGGCTCCGCTGGCGATGTGCTCGCGAAGTGTCATCATTTCGTCATAACGCTTGGCAAGCGCTTCTGATTGTTGGTCCAAGTCGCCGGCAAGCCGCTTGATTTGGGCTTTTTCCTTGGCGATTTGCCAAACCATGTTCTTGATTTCGGGGTCAATTTTTTGCAATTGGGTTCTGGCGGTCTCAAGCTGCACGTCCATCGGAACGGCGTCTTGGGCGTGTGCCCTTACTCGTTGAAAGGTGGTCTGGGCGTACGGGATCAGGTTGCTCCCGAACAAAAGTCCGCCAACCAGCAAAAGGCCGAGTACGGCGAAGGTGGCTTTTTTGCACATGTGATTCTCCTCGTGTGGAAATGTGTCTTTTTTAGGTCTAGTTTTTTCGCGGATGGCAAAAGTTGTTAGTGGTTCTTCGCCCGGCTGATTGGGATCTTTGGAAAAATAAGATTTTTTTTGAAGATGCGCGTGCGTGGCCACAAAAGGCCGATGAACACAGCCGCGAAAGGCCGATTAGGCAGGGGATTTCGAGCCCAGCTGGCGTTGGGGCGACGATGAAGTAGTGCGGCAAACGAGAAAAAACGTGGCTCGTCGGGTCAGGTTTGCCGAATGATGAAGTTTGACCAGCACACTCGAAGGCTGGAATTGAGCATGATTTTCCGGGACAGGAAAAAAAAAGCGGTAAGGCCCCTGAAGGCCTCATGCCAGTCCCTTACCGCAAGAATCCCTTTGGTGCTCCCCAGCGCAAAAGGACTCTCCGCAACAGTAGGTCAGTAAATTGGCCGGGCGACGAGATTTTGAAGATTTTTAGACGCTCGTCCAAGTGATTGAGAAACGCCGGATTTCGAATTAGTCGTCACCCTGGATTATTTTCCAGTCCAGGCCGATGTCGAAATTTACTGCCGAGTGCGTGATTGCCCCCACACTGATTCGTTCAATACCGGTTTGCGCGATTTTGCGGATCGACTTCAAATTGACGCCGCCGGAAGCTTCCAACAGGATTCGGGGAGCCACCTCGTTGCGAATGGCAACCGCTTTGGCTAACTGATCCGGATTCATGTTGTCCAATAGCACGATGTCCGGATTGCATCGAATTGCAATTCCCAACTGCTCAAGCGTATCGACTTCCAACTGCACAACCGTCTGGGCTTCATTGGGCAAACTCGCCTTGTGGTTCTCAATCCATTCCCGGCATCGTTGTACGGCAGCAGGAATGGTTGCGTCAGAATCGTCCACCATCGACCGATAAAAAGCCAGGTGGTTATCCTTAATCATCACGGCGTCGAAAAGCCCCATGCGGTGATTGGTACCACCGCCGCATCGAACAGCATATTTTTCCAGTCGCCGCCAGCCGGGCAGCGTTTTCCGAGTATCGAGAACTTTGGCTCCGGTTCCTTTGACTTGTCCCACATATTTGTCCGTCAAGGTGCTAATGCCGGACAATCGACACAGAAAATTCAGGCACGTCCGTTCCATGACCAGAATTTGGCGGGCCGGTCCAGAAAGAACGGCAATGGACTCGCCGGGGATGACCCGATCGCCGTCGTGCGAACTGCAGTGGAGTTCCAAATGGGGAGAAAACTTGTCGATCGCCAGCCGGCAAACTGCCAAACCGCAAATTACTCCTTTTTGGCGGGCGACAAATTCCGCGGCCGCCTTTGCATCTCCAGGAACTAAAGCTTGAGTCGTGCAATCAATGCCGCTGGTCGATCTGGGTCGAGCCAATATCTTCTGCTAACGCCAACGCAATCAGGTTCGCGGCATCGGTTTTTGTTTGGTCATCCATTTCCGGATGCATCGTTGATCCCATGTTTCTTATTGTCCAGGAAAAAATTTCGCAAAATATTTTTGACAAATTGAACGAGTCGCGCCGTTAAAATTGGCGATCCCAAAATCCAGGACTCGGGGATTGGCGAACTTCGCACCCAAGTGACCCAGTTTGGGCGGCGAGTCTACCCAAGCTGTGCTGTTCGAAACCGGATTTCAGGCTCGATTTCGTGCTGCTGGAGCCAGTCCCAAAGGTGAACGGGAATTCACCCGGTTTGGCAAAAACAGCACCTGTAGTTTCAATCGGACCGCTGTTATTATCATATCGTCCTGAAGTTTTTTGATGTCTCCCGACTGCATAGTCAAGCATCAGATCTTTGCCCCCAGCGAGGCCAGGGAGCCTCAGCCCCCAAGAATTGGAGCGATTCGAGCATGAACAATACGAGCAAACTTGAATACATTTGGCTTGACGGATACAAACCAACACAGAGCCTGCGAAGCAAAACGAAGATTTTACACGACTTTGGCGGCAAACTTGAAGACTGCCCGGTGTGGAGTTTCGATGGAAGCTCGACGGAACAAGCGACAGGTGATAATTCTGATTGCTTGCTTCGACCTGTTGCGATTTTTCCGGACCACTCCCGCAGAAACGCGTTCCTCGTAATGACTGAGGTGTTGAAGGCCGATGGCACGCCGCATCCATCCAATGGTCGAGTTGCTATTGAAGATGACGACGATGACTTCTGGTTTGGTTTCGAACAGGAATACTTCCTGTGGGACACGGAAACCAACTTACCGCCTGGTTTTCCGATTGGTGGCTATCCGGCACCGCAAGGACCCTATTATTGCTCTGTCGGTGCCAGGAATGCCCATTGTCGTCAGGTTGTGGAAGACCATCTCGACGTTTGTCTGGACGCGGGAATCAACATTGGCGGCATCAACGCCGAAGTTGCCGCAGGTCAGTGGGAGTTTCAGGTCTTCGCTAAGGGCGCTAAAAATGCCGGCGATCAGGTTTGGGTTGCCCGTTACCTGCTCGAGCGAGTTGCCGAACCTTACGGATTGTCCATTGAATGGCATCCCAAACCACTTGGCCAAACGGACTGGAACGGTTCGGGAATGCATGCAAACTTTTCCAACACGTTGATGCGAGAATGTGGCAGTCGGGAAGTCTTCGAAGAGATTTGCAGGTCGTTTGCACCACGAATCAAACAGCACATTTCTGTTTATGGTGCCGACAACGAGCAACGTTTGACAGGGCTGCATGAGACCCAGTCGATCGACAAATTCAGCTATGGAATCTCGGATCGTGGCGCTTCGATTCGAATTCCGATTGCGACGGTAGACGCGGGTTGGAAAGGCTGGCTGGAAGATCGCCGCCCCGCTTCAAATGCCGATCCTTATAAAGTGGCAGCCGAAATCATCAAGACGGTCAAAGGTGCCAACGTAGCTGTCAACGCGTAAACCGCCTCGCACCCAGGCCAGATTGACTTACCAACCCCGGTCGTGATTGACCGGGGTTTTTTGTGGCGCCGCATCCTGATTTGACCAGGTCCTTCCTGGGTCCGATGGAATGAGGCTAAAATGCGTTTGACCCGGGGACTTGCCGGTCCGCTGGATGGGGAACTGCGATGACGACGATGAACGACTTTCGGGACAACAAGTTCTGGCACCAGTTTTCCGGTGACTTTTTTATCCGACCGGATTCGATCTACCTGAATCATGGTTCCTTTGGACCGTCCCCGATGGCTGTCAGGATTGCGCGCCGCGAATGGATTGATCGGCTCGACCAGCAACCGATGGATTTTTATGTCCGTCAGTTGGAGGGCCACTTGCATGCGGCTCGAAAAAAAACAGCGGAGTTCGTCGGTACCTCAGTCGATAATTTGGTGTTTGTGGAATGCGCAACCTATGGAATGAATGTGGTCGCGGAGAGCTTTCCTCTGCAAGCCGGCGACGAGGTGCTGCTGAACAATCACGAATACGGTGCGGTTCACCGAATCTGGGACCGACAGTGCCAGCGCCGAAATGCGACGAAATCTAACGTCAATTTGCCGGCCAAAATCGAGTCCCGGCAACAAGTTATCGATGCCTTGCTGGGAGGCGTGACGGACAATACAAAACTACTGGTTGTCAGCCACGTTACCTCTCCAACTGCACTCGTCATGCCTGTGCGTGAAATTTGCGAGGTGTTCAAACAGCGAGGGATTGCAGTCTGTATCGACGGACCTCATGCTCCGGCACAAATTCCATTCGGCATCGACGAACTCGAATGTGATTTTTACACCGCCAGTTGTCACAAATGGCTAAGTGCGCCGCTGGGAAGCGGGTTTTTGTTTGTGCATCCAAAGTGGCAGGCACAGATTCAACCCGTCATAAAAAGCTGGGGGCGACTGTTGCCGGAACTGCCGCAGCGATGGGATGAAGAATTCACATGGCCAGGAACCCGAGATCCCAGTCCCTACCTGGCAATCCCGGCCGCAATCGACTATCTGGACAAGATTGGATTCGACAACTTCCGCGGTCGAACCCAGTGGTTGGCATCTTACGCCGAAGAGGAACTTTCGAAGTCGTTCGGCACAACACCCATCGCATCCCGCGCTGATGGTTGGTACGGCTCGATGGCCCATGTGCCTTTGCCACCGGGGGACTGGTCAAGCCTGCAACATGGACTTTGGCAGCAACTGGGAATCGAAGTTCCCATTATTGAATTCGAATCCAGATGGTATGTGCGAGTTTCCTGCCACCTCTACAACAACACCACAGCAAATCGATGCGTTGGTGATGACGATGCTCAGCTTGATGGGACAGGGCCCCGCAACGCCAAAACGGCGAACTCAAAAGATGGCCTGACGTTGACCCGGCTAACGGTCGTGCAACTGGACACTCTGGCCAAGTTGGGTCATTTTTCGGCAAAAACGTTCATAGCATAGCTATTGTCGGGTTTTTGGTAATAATAAAGTCATGTGGCCCGAAAAACTGAAAACGGAAGAGTTGTTGGCGCAGGCCAAAGACGGTGACGATGCGGCCGTCAATCAATTGATGGACCGCCATCGAAATTCGTTGCGCCAGTTGGTTCGAATGCGGCTGGATCAAAAAATTCAACGGCGCATCGACGTAAGTGACGTGGTACAAGACGTTTTAGTCGAGGCAAATCGGCGTTTGACTCGATATCTTGCTGACCCAATCATGCCGTTTCATTTGTGGCTGCGGCAAATCGCCAAAGACCGCATTATTGACGCTCATCGCCGCCATCGGGTTTCGGCACGGAGGAGCGTTGATCGGGAACAGGCGATCGTTGCGCCGAAAGGGTACGACCAATCTTCCCTGCAGTTGCTGGGCATGTTGGGAGATCAAAAGCTGACACCGGCCGCCGCTGCGCTGCAGCAGGAGATGGCACGAAAAGTCGAACAGGCGATTACGCTGCTGGACGAGAAAGACTGCGAAATCATTGTGATGCGGCATTACGAGCATCTCACGAATCAGGAGATCGCTCAGGCCCTGGATTTGACGGAGCCGGCGGCCAGCATGCGTTATCTGCGGGCGGTGCGGCGACTCAAGGGAGTGCTGCAGGACAATTTGCCGGCCGACGATACGATTAACCAATGAACGCCAAGGTCTGATTTTTCCCGCGCAGATTACTGGATATGGCGACCAATTCCGAACAACTTGATCCGCTGCAGGATGACGAGCAGGAATTGGCCAACCTGTTGGCTCAACTCGGCGACGATTTCAGTCGCGGTATCGAGGTCAGCTTGGAAGATATTTGTCGGCAGTACCCGAAATTCGACAGGGATTTGCGTGAGTTGTGGGGAACGATGGTGGTCACGCAGGCTGCCGGTCGCGACCAAAATACGAATTCTCTTCCCACTGCCAATCAGGCGGCACCCCCGCTCGAGCTGCCGTTCCAAATGGGAGACTACATGCTTCACGAGGAGTTGGGGCGTGGAGGAATGGGAATTGTCTATCGGGCCACCCGTTTAACGGATGGCGCAAACGTCGCCTTGAAAATGATGCTCAAGGGTGATTTTGCTTCGGAAGCTGAGTTGCAGCGATTCAACGCCGAGGCCGTGGCGATTTCGCGATTAAACCATCCGAACATTGTTCCGATTTATGAAATCGGCGAACATCTGGGGCGCCCGTTTTTCTGCATGAAACTGGTTACGGGACTAACGCTCTCCGAACGGCTATCGCGTGGCCCGGTGCCGCCCCGTCGCGCGGCCCAGTTGTTAATGGAGGTAAGTCAAGCGATTGACTATGCACATGATCAGGGCATTTTGCATCGCGACCTCAAGCCGTCCAATATTCTGCTGGACGACGAGGGAGTCCCTTATGTCGCCGATTTTGGACTGGCCAAGTTCGAACGTGACATGCATGGCTTGACTCGCTCAGGCGCAGTTTTGGGTACGCCATCCTACATCGCTCCCGAACAGGCAGCCGGCGCTCGCGGAGAAGTAAATCAGATCAGCGATGTTTATAGTCTCGGTGCCATCTTGTACCACATGCTGACAGGGCGGCCCCCGTTTTTGGGCGCAACGCCTGTCGATACCGTCCTGATGGTACTGGAGCAGGATCCGGTTAATCCGAACGTGCTGAATCGCCGAGTGGATCGTAGTCTGGAAATGATCGCGATGCGATGTTTGCAAAAACCGCAAGATCTGCGTTATGCCTCGGCGGGCGAGCTGGCCAACGATTTGTTGGCCTACCTGCGAAATGAATCAATTTCCGCGCGGGAGGGGCGATTCGGACAAGTCATTGGAAACCTGTTTCGGGAAACCCATCACGCGTCCGTCCTGGAGAACTGGGGGCTGCTGTGGATGTGGCACAGCCTGGTGTTGTTGGTGGCGTGTATCGCCACCAACGTGATGTCCCTGATGGGAGTCGAAACGGCGTTGTATTATTGGCTGATGTGGGTGACCGGATTCGGAGCCTGGGTGATTGTCTTCTGGCGGCTACGTCGTCGCATGGGCCCGGTTACTTTTGTGGAAAGGCAGATTGCCCATGTCTGGGGCGCCAGCATGATTTGCGTCTCGTTGCTGTTCCCGCTGGAGATGAAGCTGGGACTTCACGTATTGGCGCTGGCACCGCTTTTGAGTGTCGTAGCGGGAATGACGTTCGTCATCAAGGCAGGCATCCTGTCGGGAAGCTTTTACATTCAGGCGGTCGCCCTGTTTGCTACCGCAATCTTGATGGCGATTTTTCCCAAGTATGCGCTGACGATGTTTGGCGTCGTGTCGGCGGGATGTTTCTTTTTTTCGGGACTGAAGTACTACCGGCGGCGCAAAAGCCAGACGGACTCCGAGTTGTATCAGGCGTGATGCACGTTTCGGCGAACGCCCGGGCTGCTTTGGCTGCGGGTTACCCCGTCGTCTTCACTCACCGATACAATGCGCGCATTCCTACAATCCGAATAACCTTACCTGAATGGAATAGGGCACCATGAATTTACAATCAATTCGATCCGGCAAGTTTGACTAATTGCCAACGTAACTTAGGTTTTGGGTGTTCAAGGAAAGAGCCGGTGACGGTTCGGACTTTGGACGAGATTACAACCGGGCATTGGATGAAACTTTAGTGCCAGGGGACTAATCAACTTTGTATTGATTGAACTGATGTGCGGGAAGATTGTCGACCTCCGTCAGCTCAGTTGATTGTTACAGGCCCGGTTTGGGTATTCGTCCGCGTGGGCGAAAAAAGTCACATCCGTCGGAGGAAGACATGAAATCTATTGTTACCAAAGTCCAACGTTTTCTGAAATCAGAAGATGGCCCAACAGCTGTTGAGTACGCCATCATGTTGGCACTGATCGTCATCGTGTGTTTGACAGCGATTCAAGCAATTGGTCGGAACGCATCTTCTGCGTTCAACGACATTGCTACACAGCTGAACAGCGTTCGTGGCGGTACAGTCGCAAACTAAGCTATCGGGCTGATGCCCGCGGTTTACAGAAAAATCCCACCAGCCAGTTGGCTGGCTGGGATTTTTTTTGCCCACGACGGGCAGATACTTTTTTTCGGTCGCTTGTGCGGCCTGATATCTTGACTCACCGACATTACGGGCGCATTCCTACAATCTGAATAACCTCCCTTGGAAGTCGTGCAGTGCATGGACATTTAATCCGGCACGTTTGACTCGTGGCCAATGTGACATAGGTTTTGGATGTTCAAGCCCTTGTGCGTGATCGTCCGACTCAGTCGCCTAACGATCTGAAAGTGAGAAGAACAAATGGATTGGCTGGTTTCACCCGAATCGTACAACCAGGCTTTTGAGCTGATTTGCTGTTTTTTCACCTTGCTCGTCGTATTCGTGAGTTATGTTTTGACGCTTCGGTAACCCGGCAAACTATGCCGGTTTCACGGACTTTGCGGCAGCAATGAGCAGACCAGAATAAATTGACCTGGGGATTTGGAGAGAGTTTGATGACTAATTTGATCGTGGCCATGTCGGACAACTGGCCTTATTGGGTTGTCACGGTTTTCGTGATCGTGGCCGCCTACGTTGATGGAAAACAATTGCGAGTTCCGAACAACCTGACCTATCCAATGATCATTGCAGGTTGGTTTTACAGCATGATCGTTTATTCGATGGCCGGTGATGGCTGGCTGACGGGCCTCGGATGGAGTCTGGCGGGCACGGCGGTTGGCTTGGCAACCCTGCTTCCTGCCTATTCGATTGGTGGGATGGGCGCGGGCGATGTCAAAATGATGGCCGGCATCGGTGCTTGGGTTTACTGCGAAACAACTTTTTATGCATTTTGCGTTTCCGCAATCGTGGGCGCTATTTTGGCAGTTGCCATGATCGTGTTTTCAGGGGCGGCAAAGAAGCACTACGACCAGTTTTTCTTTATTCTCAATGAAATCATGTCGGTTCGTAATCCAGAAACGCTTTCAGAGATTGCGGCAGAACGAAAAAGCTCAATGCGACTTTTGCCTTACGGCATTCCGATCGCGATTGGAACCATCCTTTATTTCGGTTGGTCAGGTTTACTGATATAGCCCGGCGAAACCGCCAAAACATGAGTCTCGATTCCGGTTTTGTCAGTTATTCGTTCGGTGATATCGCCGTTGGTGAAACTGAACTGTTATCAAACAGTTGGCCGACGTTAGGGATAATCGCTGGAATGCATGCATTTTGTTGCTGGCAAGAGAGCGTGACGTTGGTGGGATCCCAGGATGGGGTAGTAGCCAGGACGGTTTGCCGATCACGACGTCAACAGACAGAGACAAGTTAAAAGTTTATTGAAACTTTCGGGCAAAAACTAATAGGCTACTGCCGAGGTAATCTTCGATGAAATCAAAATCACTAATCCTGATGATCGTATCCCTGGGGTTCGGTCTCGTTGCGGCTGTCGGCATTAGCCAGGTCATGGGGCGTGGGAGCGGAAATACGCAACCGCAAATCTCAATGGGGCCGGTTCTGGTGTCGGTCAAACAACTCGATATCAACGAGTTGTTGGATGAAACTAACGTCAAGATTGAAAACTGGCCGCTGGAAATTATTCCAGAAAATGCTGCCACCTCTCTTGAGCACATTGAAAACAAAGTCGTGAAGACCCGGATGAGCAAGGGTTTGCCGATTCTCTTGTCCGACGTCATTAACAAGAACGAGGTCAAGGATCTCGCGATTCCCTCGGGATACAAAGTGGTTGCCCTGCCCGTCGCTGCCGACGATACCATCGCGGGATTGTTGACGCCGGGTGACAAAGTCGACGTAATCGGCATTTTCCGCGTTCGTCGGAACAATGAATTTCGAACCACGTCGAAGACATTCCTGAAAGCTATCACCGTGTTTTCCGTCGGAAATCAGATCCGCCGTGACGTCGACCGAGAGTCCAATGGTAGTTCGATTGTCGGCGTGCTATTAAACGAAAAGCAAGCAGAACAAATCGTGCTTGTGCAAAAGGAAGCCCAGTTGAAGCTGGTTCTTCGCGGCCCGGATGCGGAAGATGAAGAGCCGACCCAGGGCGGATTGTTGGGCTTGGCAGGTATTTTTGGCAATCCTGAGGAAGTAGATGCCGAGGCCGAGGCCGCGGCAGTAAAACACACCGCCATGATAGCGGACGGCTGGACAACCCGAATTTGGAGTGGAAATACGGTCGAAACCTTCCGTTACAACGGGGGCAACGAGCTTCCCATGATGGAGGGCCAGCAAACCGTTGGCACACCGATTCCTCCTACCTCACGCCCTTCAACCGAGTCTAAGGATTATGAGGATAAAGACCAATCCTCCGATCGTGACCGCAATCTCGAAGAAGATCAATATCCGGGCGAATAGGTTCGAACTATCTATACGGACACAAGGGGTTTTTCCCTTTGGTCCGTTTGTTAGTAGAACGACTTGCTCCACGCACAGGGATCAGCTGAGCTGAGCAAGTGACAGACAGTCACGGATGACATGTCACGCCCCTTTCTCAACAAGGTGGCACTACATGACTTTGCCGCCGAAACGCGAGGATTCACGGATGAGAATGCGATGGACCGGGAGTATTGTTTGCTGGGCTGCTCTCCTTACACTTACCAGCCTTTCCACAACTGCGTTCAGCCAAGGTTTGGGTACGCGGTTCGAAGTCAACGAATCGGTTGACTCAATTGAAGTAATCGCAGGAACAAGTCGACGACTCAAGTTCGACTACAAGGTTCCTGAGTTGATGGTAGAGAACCCGGAAATCGTGAAAGCGAGTCCAGTCTCTCCCAACGAAATCCTGATCTCAGGAATCGAGCCGGGGGTATCGACAATCACCGTTAGCGATCCCGATCGCAAGCTGCAAACCATTACGGTTCACGTCACCGTAGACGTGCGGAAACTGGAAAAAGCACTGACGACACACTTTCCAGATTCGAAGATCACTGTGTCTGCCTTGCAGACGGGCGTAATTCTCAAAGGTTATATCGCCCGGCAGAGTGAGCTTGAAAATGTCATGAAGGTCGCTCAGGATTATTTCCCGACCAACGTGATCAACCAGATCCAGGTGGATGGCTCCCAACTGGTGGCGATCAAAGTGAAGGTCTACGAAGTTTCACGATCCAAACTGCGTCAGCTAGGCGTGGACTGGGCTTTTATGGGTGACGATTACCGGTTGATTTCCAGTGTCGCCGATTTTATCAATGCTTCTGGTAACGCTTTACAGGCGTCTGGACAAAACGTTACCCTCGGACTTTCCAATGATGGCAATTCCTTCGATGCGTTTATCAAAGCGCTCGAGCGAAACAACATTGCGAAGCTGATGGATCAGCCGGTGCTGGTCACCCAGCATGGTCGTCCCGCCGAGTTCCTGTCCGGTGGTGAAATTCCGATTGCGGTCGCCAGCGGTTTGGGAACGAACTCGATCGAATTCCGACCGTTCGGAACGAAGCTTGACATTGTTCCGTTGATTCTGGGTCAGGGCGAAATGACTCTGGAAGTTCGAGCGGAAGTTTCAGAAGTTGCCAATGATCTTGCAGGCGATACGGGCGTACCAGGTTTCCGGGTTCGACGGGTCAACACCGGCGTCCGGATGAAAGCCGGTTATACGCTGGCACTGGCCGGCGATTTTCGCGAAGAAACGGAAGCCGAAACATCGGGTATCCCTCACTTGATGGATAACCGTATCCTCGGACCATTATTTCGATCGACGCAAGAAACGAAGACGGAAACCGAATTGGTGTTCTTGATTACACCGAAATTTATTGATGCGGTCGAAAATCAGCACTTGCCGAGACTTGGCCCCGGTCAAATGACAACTTCGCCGTCCGATTCCGAACTTTACCTTAACGGTTATGCTGAAGTACCTCGCTGCGTCGAAGGCTGCCCGTTGAGCGACCGGTTTGACGATCCGTCTGGACAGGTGCAGGACAACCTGCTGCCCCACGTTCCTGCGGAAAGTGAACCAGTTCCTGTTGGGCAAAATCAGGGCGTTCTTCCACAGGTTAGCCCCTACGAAGGAGACTCGGGAGATGATGCGTCATTTTTCGGTAATCCGAAAAAACCGGTTGAGAAATCTGCTCCGCGCACGGGGCTGTTATGGCCGAAACTCAACCTGAAACGCCGATAGTGATAATGCTTCGTGGTGCCGCGAAGTCAAATTGGCACCGACTGACTTGAATGCATGATTGCAGATGGCTCGCTTGTGAGCCATCTCAGTCATTCAAAACCCAACATGGATTACAGATGAGCGGTACACTACGAATTTGTATTTGCGATCCAAACGAAAAAACACGCGAAAATCTCAAGAAGTATCTGATCGGGATGGACAAAGTCTGGCTCGAAGCGGACTGTTCCCGGTACGAGTTTTTTGCGGAAATCGTGGATCAGACAAATCCAGACGTCGCCTTGGTTGACATCGATGACGACGAAAAAGAAGCGCTTGTCCTGGTTGAAAAGCTGTCACGGACTCATCCGACCTGCGGGGTGATTGTTGTCAGCAGCCGATCCGATGGGCAATTGATTCTCAGGGCCATGCGAAGTGGAGCCCGGGAGTTTTTGCATTCTCCTGTCCAGATTGAAGAACTCGTAGGCGCCTTGGATCGTGTCAGTGCATCCAGCGACGGGGCTCCGCGAACCAAATCGGGATCCGTCATCTCCGTGGCAGGTGCATCTGGAGGAGTCGGGACAACTTCGATTGCGATCAACCTGGCTTGTTCGCTTGCCCAGAATCCCGATCGTAGTGTCGTGCTGGTCGATCTCGACCTGTCACTGGGTGATGCCGATGTCTTCCTGGAAATGATTCCGGATTATACTCTGTTGGACGTTGCTCAAAATATTACCCGACTTGACTTGGCCCTGCTGCGAAAGTCCTTGACCAAGCATGAGTCGGGCGTGTACGTGCTTCCCCGTCCTATTCAAATCGAAGATGGCGGAGCAATTTCGGTCGAGAACTTTTCCAAGGTTTTGTCGCTTTTAAAGGCCTCTTTTTCGCATCTCGTTATCGATTTGTCGAAATCCTACAACAAGCTAGACATTTCCGCGCTCAAGGCCTCGGATCACATCGTTTTGCTCACCCAGCTTGACTTGCCCTGCCTGCGAAACGTGGTTCGGTTGCTGGCATCCCTGGAGGCTTACGACGGCGTTCAGGAAAAAGTCAAAATTGTTGTCAATCGGTCCGGATTGGACAAATCTCAAATTAGTGCTTCCAAGGCGGAAGAGACGATCGATCGCGAAATCTATTGGCGAATTCCGAACAACTACAGCATCATCTCCGATTGTCGAAATAACGGAAAGCCATTGATTCGAAGTGCTCCCAAAGCAGCCATCACCCAGTCGATCAACGAATTGGGCGAAAGGCTCGCTGGGAATTACGCCCCGGTGGACGAAGATTCGGCGAAAAAGAACAAGAAAAGCTGGTTGAAGTTTCTCTCCAAGTAAAACTTTCGACTTTTCGAATTGGCAAACTTTTCCCGCACGCCGAAAAACGGCGTGTTTTTTTGTGCGCCGCTGCCAGGCTGCGATGCAGCCTGCGATTGTTCGGTTGACGAGCTGCAAGTGCGAATCAACACTAATCGCAGAAGTTCTTTTTGGTCGGTAAGGTCAATCATGAAAAAAACTTTTCAGCCGGTCACTTTTTTGACGGGAATTGCTTGCAAACTCGGTGGCACATTGACCTTGGTGTTAATCATCGCCTGTTCCGAGGGTCAGCCCGCCGGATCCGCGCCTACGTCGAACGGTACTCCCGTTTCCGGTACGGGGCCGGTGGCCCAACCGGCAAAGTCAGCCACCAGGGAAACTCAGCTTCTCGACGCTGACTCGCTGGAGGGCTGGCGTATCTCCAACTTTGGTGGCGAAGGCGACTGTAGCGTCACGGACGGTGAACTCGTCATCGAAATGGGTTACCCGCTCAGCGGCGTGACCAGCACGCGCGAGGATTTGCCGACTCGCGATTACGAGATTACGCTCGAAGCCAAGCGGACGCAAGGGATCGACTTTTTTTGCGGACTGACCTTTCCCGTTGACGATTCGCATTGCACCTTGATTGTCGGCGGTTGGGCCGGTGCCGTTGTTGGGCTGTCTTGCGTTGACGAACAGGATGCGGCCCGCAACGAAACCAAAACCATTATGAAGTTTGAAGACGATCGCTGGTACAGGATCCGTGTTAAAGTAGGAGACGCGATCGAGGCCTGGATTGACGATCGGCAAGTTGTCAATTTGCCGACTGCCGGCCACAAGTTTTCGCTGCGTGCTGAAACGCGTGTGTCCCGACCTCTGGGAATTTGCACCTTCGAAACCGCCGCCGCATTCCGCAACATCGTCATTCGGGATTACAACGAAGAATTGAAACCGACAGCCAGGACTGGAAACTGATGGAATTTCCTCACCAACATTTTATGAAGTACGCCCTGGAGCAGGCGCTGGCCGCCTACGAAGCGGACGAGGTCCCCGTCGGCGCGGTGATTGTGCGGGGCGACCGGATCATTGCGGCGGCCTATAACCAATGCGAGCAACTGCGAGACCCCACCGCCCACGCCGAAATGATCGCAATCACTCAGGCAGCCGAGTCGATCGGCGACTGGCGCTTGGAAGGATGCATCCTCTACGTCACGCTCGAACCCTGCCCCATGTGTGCCGGCGCTATTTTGCAAGCTCGAATTCCGATTGTTGTATTCGGGGCCAATGACCCCAAAGGGGGGGCTGTGGGTTCCCTGTTTAACCTGTTGCAGGATTCTCGGCTTAACCACGTTGCGCAAGTCGTTCCGGGAGTGATGGGACTCGAGTCGGGAAATTTGCTGACTGAGTTTTTTCGACAAAAACGGGCGATGGGCAAAAAGTAATCAGAAATGAAGGCTGAACAGAGCACCGTTGCAGGCTCGCTGGAGCACCCGCCAACAGGCAGTCCGGTCTGGCTGGTCATCACGATCGTCGCGTGGATCGTTGTTGTTGTCATTGGTTACGTGCGCTACGCCCCCCCTGCCCCACGATCAACGGTTGCAGCAGGAGAGCTCGAATTCTCAGCCGAGCGCGCTGATTCGATCCTGAAAGTTCTTGTTGGCGACGGCATTCCCCATCCGGCGGGAAGCGAACAAAACAAAGTTGTCTGTCGGCGAATTGTCGAATTGCTTCATGGTTGGGGCTATCAAGTAGAGCAACAGGAAACACATCATTTTCTGTGGCGACAAACCGCAAACGGTTCTCCATCTATTCCCTTGGTGAACATCATCGCTCGGCTCCCCGGAAGAGTTCCCGGCCCCGCCATCATGCTCGTCTCACACTACGATTCGCGGACCGGTCCAGGTGCCTCGGATGACGGAGTCGGAACTGCTGCCCTGCTCGAAATCGCCAGGATGATGAAGTCGCTTCCGCCCCCGCGAAACGACATCGTATTCCTGATTACCGATGGTGAAGAAATGGGGCTGTTGGGCGCCGACAAATTCGTCCAGGAACACGAATTGGCGAACGCAGGTCGGTTTGGTCCTCAACGTTGAAGCCCGCGGAACGAGCGGACCCAGTCTGATGTTTGAAACCAGTGACGATTCACAATGGTTGATCGAGTTGTTTGCCCGCAGCGTGCGACGGCCGATGGCTTCTTCGTTGTTTTATGAGATCTACAAGTTCCTGCCCAACGATACCGACTTTACGATCTTCCGGCGGGCTGGCATGGAGGGATACAATTTCGCATTCATTGGCGACGTCAGAAACTATCACACATTGGACGACAACTACGAGCACGCCGATCGCGGCAGCCTGCAACACCATGGCGAAAATGCCTTCGTTCTGCTGCGCGAGCTTTCGGAAATGGACTGGGAAAATCATGTCCGCGGCAAGGCGGTTTACTTCGATCTGTTTGGTTGGGCGCTGATTTGGTGGCCCGTAAATTGGTCGATTTACTTCAGCCTCTCAAGTTTGGTAGCGCTGTTGCTTGTCGCGTTTGTTCGCCTGCGCAGATCGCGGGTTGAATCGTGGAGCAACTTGCTTGCTTCAACCGGTTTGTTGGCTTTGGGCATCATCGTATCCTTGGGAACGGTCAGCGGAGTCAATTTTCTTTATTCGCTGGATGACCGATTTGAATTTGCCTGGCCGCCAACCGCGTTACCCGTCGAGCTAAGCTTCTGGTTCGCAGCCATTGCCGTCGTCAGCCTGCTTGTCGCCTGGATTCCCGGATTTCGGAAATCGACATCGGTCTGGTTGGTGTCATGCAGCTTGTGGCTGGCGACCTCCGTTTTGACGTCAATTTATTTGGCGGGGGCCAGTTATCTTTTTCTGGTACCCCTGATGATCACGATGGTGGCCGCGGTCATTGGCTGTGGATTCAGCGAGACACGGTTTCATGCTGTCTTTGCAGTCTTGGCGATTGCCGTAGGACTCATCTGGTTGCCCAACGAGCGGTTGTTTTATGACGCCGTTGGTTTCCGGATGAATCTCTTCCTGGCCGTTCGAATTGCCATTGTCTTGACTGCTTTGGTTCCGGTCCTGGCGGCGACGCGTCGTTCCTCCGTCAACAGGTTTGCCTGGCTGAACTTGATTGCCTTCGTCATCTGTGGCATTGCATCGGTTGCTCTCAATTAGCTTGAGGCCGATTGATGGCCAGCCATTGTGCTGCCGAATCGGCAGGCAGGTTGGAAGGATTCGCCTTGGCCTGCTTTCGCAGCACGAGGTTTAGTCGTTTTGTTAACATGTGGCTGGTGACGGTTTCCTGTTCGCCCATACCAAACTGTCGCAAAAGTTGAACCACGTTGTCCGGGAATACTGCTTTGACGACCGGGTCATCCATGGCGATGAAATAGCCAAACTGCGTGGGAATGGGAATCGCTTTGGCGAATCGTTCCAGTTTTTCGTCGATACGCGGTATCGGGTGCCGCTCACATACCATTAACGACAGCTCATAACGCGACTCAATGGGTTGTTTTAGGGTGGCATCGGAATCTTCTGCGATCAGGTCTGAGATCGCCAGCAGAACGCTGGTGCCGGCAAATCGACCGCAATTGCGGACCCAATCCAGATCGATCGTCCGCGCAACCAGTTCATAAGCAATGTTGGATTCGTCCAGCCAGTCCTGCAGACTTTCGAAAGTATCGGGAAAGTGCACGACCAACAGGATGACTTTTTTGAAAGCCAGCTGGGTTTCGATCGCAGCGTAAAGAGCCTTTTGCAGGCCCGCACGATCGAGTGCATAGGCATCATCGAACCGGTGGAAGTTCGGTTTTCCAAACAAAAAATCAAACAGGCTCATGAAAGATCTACGAGGTTCGTAATCAATTTCACGAGTTTAACGCCAGATCGTTGTCGAGCGTAGCCCCGATGGCGTTGAGGAGACGGGGGCGGACGGTTGAGCTGTTGACAACGCCTGCCGTTTCGTGGCGATGCGATCTGGATCGCCGTTGTACGCCTGGCGGGCATACCAGCTCTCGTTACCAGGTTCAACATCCATGGCTTCCGGTTGCGGTTGTTCTATCGGCACGCGATTTGGTTCGGCCTTGGCGACGGCAAATGTTGCGGGCGAGTCGAATTCTTTACTTCCGTCGCGAACCCACGTCAGCCACTGTACCTGAAGTTCTGACAAGTTATCAAAACCGTAATGTTCTTTTGTCGCCTGATTCCAGCACTCAAGTTCGTGCCCGGGTTGCTCGTTTTCCAAACCCGCGCCGACATACTCGATGAAGTGCTGCCGGCCCTTTTGACTGATCAGAAACTTCGCCAGGCTGTAGCCTTGGGCGTACAGCGGCAAGATGTCCCGGGGGTAGTCGCGCATCACGAACATTCGATTAAAAGGAATACCCCGGGAAGGCTTTGACGTCAGGAAGTCGATCAGCATCCGGTGGTTTTTTTCGCGCTCTGACTGATGTTCGACCGTGGTGCAGGCGCCTTCGTCCGCCCAACGTGGCAGTGGGCGACCAAAGTGGGTTGCAAAAATGGTGTGTGTGATTTCGTGGGGCAGTACGGCGTCAAGCAGCCTTTCTGGCGGTCCGAAAATTCGCATTTGCCAACTAATGGGAACGCCTTTTTCGGTGCCGTTTTCGACAAAAGCAAAGCTGGTCTCGCCGCCCGCGTGCATTCCGATTTCGACCTCGATCGGACAACGGTCCTGCCAACTGGGAATTTCGTATCCCAGCCACTCCAGCGAGAGATCTTTCCGGTAGATTTCCGCCAGTCGACCGACCTCTTTGGCCAGCCTTGCGTCAGGTGCATGCACGACGAAATTTTTTGTCGTCACCTGGTAGTTTCTTTGCGCTTCACACTTAGCTGGTGAAAAGGCGGCGGTCAGCAGAATTGACAATGCCGCGATCAGCGAGATTCGAGCTTCCATGCTCACCCTCTTTGGTGTGTTGAGTCCAGTTCCGATCGACGATGTACGTCACGCGTTGCGGGAAAGTTCGTTCCTTCCTGGAGAACTTTGGGCCGTCGGATGATCGTCTAACGACTGTCACAGGCTAATGAAAATGAACCACATGACCTAGAGCGATTTTGCCACGAACGCTTCCAATCGCTAGCGTGATGAATGCAAAATCCGTTTTACATCGCAAATTCGTGCGTCGGGGCAAACGTGACTGGCTAAAATAGCCTCTGTTGATGTCGCTGCTGTCCGTCAAGCGTTCGAAACAAATCGGTTCGCAACGGTTCCATCTCGCGTTTCAACCCTGTTTTTCGCGCAAACGTACGAAACAGGATCCCAACTTGCTCCGCTAACACACCGGTCCCCGTCATGCGGGTTTTGAATTCTGCCGAGTTCATGCTGCCGTCACGCATGGATTTGATGCGACCGCTGATTTTTTCGAAACGATCGGGGAAGTTGCGTTGCACCCAGTCCATGAATACGGGCTCCACCGTCAGTGGCAATCTCAGCATGATATAGTTCGCTGCCTGGGCTCCCGCCTCTTTTGCCGCCGTCAACAATGCGGGTATTTCCTGCTCGTTAATTCCGTGGATGATCGGCGCGATGGAGACACGCACGGGAATCCCGGCTTCGGAAAGCGCCTTGATTGTGTCCAGCCTTGCCTGTGGCGAACTGGTTCTCGGCTCCATGATCCGTCACCAGCGACTGGTCAAGCGTTGTCAGGCTGATTGTTATTTCAGTCAATCCATGATCAGCCAACTCGCTGAGCAGATCAATGTCGCGGCGAATCAGACCGTTTTTTGTGATGAGTCGGATGGGTTGACGTGAATCGAGTGCGACTTCCAGGCATTGCCGTGTCAATTCGAATTTTTGTTCGCAGCCCTGGTAACAATCGGTGACACCGGAAAGCATGATCGGTTCCGGTTTCCAGCTTGGTCGTTGGAGCCATTTTCGAAACAGCGCCGGCGCATCAGGTTTGACGACAATTTTTGATTCGAAGTCGATCCCGGCGTTAAAGCCGAGGTATTCATGCGTCGGGCGGGCGTAGCAATAGGCGCATCCGTGAGCGCAACCGCGGTAGGGGTTGAGGCTATAGTTGAAATCGAGGTCGGGACTGTTGTTGTGGCTGACGATCGATTCAGAGCGGTCAAAAAAATATTCTGTGTCGACTTTTTTGGACAGCTCCGCCTGTTGATCGGCGTCGTCCAGTTGTTCGAAATCGGCTTCCAAGTGCACGTGCTCAAACCGGTTTGCCACGCGCAATGACGACCCGCGGCCTTTGATCGTTGGGGGAGGGCTGTTTGATTTGTCTGGCATCGAGTGCTCGCAATGCATTGAACCGGCAGATTAGCGTTCCCCGTACACGAGCCGACAGTGTTGCCGGCGATTATCTAATGGTAGTCGTTGACCGCGATGTAGGTAGCTACGTAGAAGTTTTTTTCAGGTGCCAACGCTTGCGAAAAGTTTCTGCAACCCGACATTTTCGAGCTTTTTCGCACAGGATCCGCGCGACTTCGCACATCGACTTTGCCTGATCCAACGCGAATCAGCTTGGCTCTCTTGGAATAACGACCTGCTCGTTCTCGCGTTGCAAAGGCGCAAGTTGCGGCAATTCTACGTGTGTATGAAAGGCTATCGAACATCAACACAACAGAACCTGCGATGCGGGAATTAAAAGTGGCTTTGTCGAACGGAATCCGTCAACCAAGCTTGTCATGCAGAGGACAATAATCTGCTTCCATTACATCTCTGAACTTTCAAATAATTGAGGAGATAGAAATGAACATTGTGAAAAACAAGATTATGTTATGTGTGTTGTTAGTACAGTTTTGCATTGTGATTCCCTGTCTTGCTGACGTCATCCCGATGCAGCGAGAGGAGGTTATCCAGCGTTCCGGACTAATTTTTGTCGGTGAAGTTCTGGAAAAGAATGCCCGGCGGAATGACAAAGGCAATATGATCGTCACCGATTACGTTTTCAGGGTCGATGACGTGTTGTTTGGTCAGCATAAAGAAAAGGCCATCAAGCTGACATTTGCCGGCGGCCAGCTGCCCGATGAGGGTCAGTCAATGTCTGATGTACCTGAGTTTCAAGTCGGCGAAGTCGTGCTGCTAATGGTCGAGGAGAGTGCGACTCCGTTGTTCAGCCCGGTGACTGGAATGTACCAGGGCAAGTTTACCGCGGCACAGGTTCCGGGTGTCGCCAAACCCATAGCCCTCGACGGCCATAATCAACCGATGCTGACCGAGACCGGGCAAGCCCTGGGTTTTGAAGAGTTGATCAATCTGGTTCGCACAGAAATACCAGTCGCCAAGAGCAAGCCGTTACCCGATCGTACGGTGCCGCCAGAACTGCAAAAGCATGTGTTGAAGGATCTCCCAGTACTACCATACGATCCGCGTCCGTCTGTTCAGCCGCCGAGAGTTTTCGTTCCGCAATCCGCAAACGAGTTGCTTGAACAACCAACGGCGAAAGATGCCCAAAAAGGCGGTGAAGCAAACAAGTCTGAAGAAGGTGGCGATCAACCGCTTGGTCTTCCAGCTACGGAATGGTCGTATAGCCATCGGGCCAAGGAGGTTCCAATCGTGTTCAATCCATGGCCCGACTCGTTTCCCGAGTGGTGTCGTCATCACGATCAATTTGCAATGGCATATTGGAATCGAATATGGCGACATTTTCAGGGTGATGGAGCCAACAGGAAGCTGGGCATGGGAAAACGATCGTTATGACATGGCGGGATTTCCGGATAACCAAACCATGATCGACCAGTTCGGGGCGGGATGGGGTGCCACCACGCTTGCCGTCTGCTGGCTAAGGTGGGACGGCACCGGCTTCAGTATCGAAGCTGACATTGCCGTCAATCCGGCCTATAGTTGGACTACCGACGATTACGCCAGCTACGACAACCCGAATCTTTGGAATCTTGATCGAACCTTGACTCATGAGTTGGGGCATTCCTGGGGACTGAATCATCAGTTCGATTTCCTTTCCGTGATGAATTACGCGCCGAAGAAATATCGGGCCTACAATGTTATTTACATGGACGATAGTTCGGCCATCCGAGCTGCGTTCCCCTCGGAAGCCCAAAGTTTGTCGGACCTGGATGTCGCGTTGTTCTACTCAGCGGGTTATCAAGACTACGATGATTCGAATTTGAGCACTCAAAACGTGTCGCCAGGCGACAGTTTGACGATCAGTGATTTCGTCATTGAGAACGTAGGTACAGTCACGATGAATCCTGAGATAGATTGGTATCTGGTCCCCAACATCAACGATTGGACAGGCAACCGCTATATCGGTTCAACGACTCACGCGACGCTCAATTCAGAGAGTTGGTTTTTGACGTCAAGAACATTAACCATTCCGTCTGGGATTCCCGACGGGACCTACTATTTGGGCGCCTACGTATCCAACAGCTCGGATGAGTACGGAGCCAACGATAGTAGTTGGCTTGATCGGGAAATTCAGGTCACGAACCCGCCGCCGAACGACAATTGGGCGAACTCTATTGTGGTTTCGACGTTCCCGTCTACAGTTTTCGGTAGTAATGTGAACGCCACTGAGGAACCGGGTGAACAGCATCTGGATCCTGCTATGGCGACGGTCTGGTGGTTCTTTCAAGCACGGGATACCGGCACGATAACCATCGACACGTTTGAAAGTGATTTTGACACGATGCTTCATATCTATTCCGGATATCGAGAATGGGTTCCCCAACCTCGTCTTGGAAGCTCAAAACGATGATGCGGGCGGTGGACTGCAAAGTGAAGTATCATTCCCGGTTGTCGCCGGCGAATTCTACGAGATTCGTGTTGCTGGCTATAACGGAGATGAAGGCAACATTGTTTTGAACGTCGGTGTCCCGGTTGGTCCGATGGTGGTTGTTCCCCATTCGTATGTGGTAACGCGCGGTTCGCACGTTTCCGGTGGCATTTTCGAACTTGTCGAAAGTGACAACGCTGACCTGTCGATCCAGCGGAACATGTCAGACACCCAGTCGCGTACAGAATTTGAGGTCTTTGGAACCAGTCCAATGGCTGCTCCTGGGAGGCTCGAAGTCACCTTGGAAGGCGCCGTGTTTGCTCGATCGACGGTGGAACAGACCATCGAATTGTGGGACTATCGCGCAGGTGCCTGGGAACTAGTCGATACAAGGGATGCGACCCATTCGAGTCGTCTTCGCCTGCGAATTGCAAACGGTACCTGCCCAGACGGGCAAATCTGCAAATATTTGGCTCGGGTGCGCAAAACGGCTTGAGCTGCGGGCAACCGAGACATTAAACTGGGCATCTCCGGAGGATAAGCGAATGGCTAGCAGGTTGATTCGAAATCAATTGCCCAGCAATGGGTTGCGGGTTCGACCCCCGTGTCCTCCGCCTTGGCAGGTTGCGAGCTCTCGCAACCTGCCGTTTTCTTTGGTATTTAGGCAACTCCCAATCTGAGCTTGCCCCGCATTACGGGCCGTTTCCGAGCCCTGCTGCACCGCATTTTGCACCGCCAATTCCGCCTCTGTTTTCGCGGTATCCGCTACGTCGTTCGCGACCCCCGCTACCGTTGCTCACGATCTTTGTTGGATCGGTCTCGGCAGCCGCCCGATCAAAATCTTCGTCGGTCGTTAACAGGTTGTGTCGCAGGGCAATCGACGGCGTGTTGCCCAACCAAGCCGTGACGACGTGGATCGGGTATTCTCGCGCCAGCTCCGTCTCCCGGCTCGACCGCATCGCGTGAAAGAGTTTTGGCCACGGTTGCAGACCAAGGCGTCAGATGATTTTCGTGAACGTCGTCCGTAGCAACGATACTGTTGTGTTCCGTTTTTCGCGTCGATCAAAATCTCTGCGTACACGACGACATTTTTTTGGATTTGAGGGCTAAGAACGACGGATGGGCACCAATACCGCGTGATCACCCCAACCGTGCCCTGTCGTCACACTTCCAGCATTCTCCAGCGAATCAAACGAACTACCCTTCAGGTAGTGTCACCGGCGAAATGAAATCATCCGGTCTAATTGTCAGCACTGAGCACTTGGCTTGGTCGAGGACGCCTTCGGCAGTGTTGCCATGCAATGCTCCCGCAATACCAGCTCTAGCGTTAGTCCCCATTACAATCAGGTCAATGTCCAATTGCTCCGCGATGGTCGAAATTGCGCGACCCGCTCCCATTTCATCACGAATCAAATGAACGCAATCATCCTGGTGGCTCAACTGAAAAGGTAAAAGAAACTGTGTCGACGACAGCGGCGACTTCCGCTTCAGCTTTTTGTTCGACTTTCTCAAACTCACCTGGCATGAATCTGGAATCGATCATCTTGGCGTTGAAAATCTCCCATGCGTGAACAACTTGAAGATTCCCATTCTCGTACTTTGCGATCGATTGGCCCAGCTCCATGATTGCACGATTGAGTTGGTCAGCAACAACGTTGTCAGGGGCAGGATTGATGGCTGCCAAAATTCTCGTGTATCGAGGCTCGACGTCGGGGCGAACGAGCCAGAGAGCACAAGGGCATGTGCGAATTAGGCGCCTGCTGGTAGTTCCGAAAAAACCGCTTTTTCGACTGTGGGCTCCTTTCGTAACGCGGACCACCAAATCGTGTTGTGACCGAATAACTTCCTGGGCAATCTCAATGGATGTTTTCCCGAACAGCACCTTGGTTGAAATGTCGATTCCCTGATCGCGTAACGGGGCCGCTAACTTCTCCAATGAACGGGCCTTCTCATTCGCGAGAACCTCGTGCGTTCGTGCCGCATCCGGCATTGCCAGTTTTGCAAGCCATGAAAACTCTGGGACAATATCGACGATTTTCAGCCGGGCTTGATTATGCTCGGCTATCCGAACTGCACATTGCAGTGCCGGATGCGTGTTAAACCGGGTGTCAACAACTACCAGAATGTTCTGAAAACGTTTCATTGATTGTCCTTTAAATCAAAGAGGAAGTTTTTCATTCGAAGTCGATCGCTGATTCGCCCGCCGCAATGCGTTCTCAAGTTCATTGGGACGAATTGATGCAAAAGCCGTGCCGAAGGTCTATTTGATCACGGAGGTGCCCAAAGGTTGACGTCGTGAGGAGGTGTGATCGTTCTGATACCTTGGACAATCACAGTAAGTTCAACTTTCCGCAACGCTTGGCTCGCCCGAGTAGATAGGCAAATCGATTTGATCGTCGATCGCGATGCTCGTTCAGCTTCTCCGAATCAAAGTCCTCTGACGATTGGTTTGCACGGTGTTCGAGTGCAAAAGGACTAATAGACAATTAGACAAACACGCATTGAAAAAACGAATTGGTGGAAATGTCAGGAACTGGTCTACAATTCCTCCAATAAGGCAACACCAGATTGACCGTCCATTGCAAGCGACTCGCATTGGCTATTTTGAATGCAGAGATAACAGTTGTGCGGATTCGCACTGTGGGAGGTAGGTGCTGCCAGCATCGCTCACTAACTTACATTAGCCCATGACTCGATCTACGAGCAATCAGGAATTGGATAAATTCTGGCATTCTTTTTGCGTCGGAATCAGACCCGGTTTACTCCGTTTCTCGATTTGTCATCGCAAGAGATGACGGAGATCATACAAAAACATCCGAGAGGATCGGTGTTTGACATTAAGCGGAAAGCTGCCTTCGTATTATTTGAAACAGCTTGCTCAGGAAGCCCTTCGCAACCTCGTAGGAATTGACCGGATTGAAAATCGAATCGGCGTGGCTGAGCCCAGTTGGCGAAGTGAAACCTTGCGAGCAATCCGGCATTGTTACGACGGCTAATTCACCGATATTCACATCCAACAAAAAACCACGTTGACAAATCCGACTCAAGGTTGCGTTGAGCGGATCGTCAAGCCTGCCCATTCTAAGGCATTCCAAGGCCTGGTTATACGGGAATGATCGGAGATGGGAACCGATAGGCTTGACTACCAACACAAAACAGGTGAGTTCGTCCAAGACTGATTCTACCGTGCTGCCAAGTAAAAGGTGGAGCGGGTGGTTCAGCGAAGCCCACGCCCGATTTCGGCATGGAGGTTGCGGTATCTACCGAAACCCCAAAGGGCGTAATCTCAATTTCGGTCAGACGGAAGTGCCCCATTCAAGTTTGACTTCCAATTCGTCTGCTCACAGCCCAAAACCGGTTGGCGTTTCCCATCAACAAATAAGCGAGATTTTGAACAATCTACTACATTGAATCGGGCTGACTTCACCAGCGGTCAAACCAGGCAACTCGAAGAGTCAAAGAATACGAATGGAAACGATTCTCAGTAAACACTGGCATCACCTTTCGGAATCCGAAGTTCTTGATCTATTGGAAACCGATCTGGATCGCGGATTGGATCTTTTTGCGGTCGAGAACCGGCAAGATCGTTTTGGCCCGAATGCGATCACACAAAGAAAGGGCCAGGGGCCGCTCGTTCGTTTCCTGTTGCAGTTCCACCAGCCCCTGGTTTACATCCTGTTGGCCGCGGGGTTGACTACGGCGCTCCTCCAGGAATGGGTGGACTCCGGCGTGATCTTTGCGGTTGTATTGATGAACGCGGCCATCGGCTTCCTCCAGGAATCGAAAGCACTCAAAGCGATCAATGCGCTGGCCAAAGCGATGACCAGCGACGCCACGGTGCTGCGGGCCGGGGAGAAAAAACTCATCTCAGCGACCGAGCTTGTTCCAGGCGACGTCGTGTTCCTGCAATCGGGAGACAAGGTTCCCGCAGATATGCGACTCCTTCGCTGTCGTGAACTGCAGACGGATGAGTCGGCGCTGACCGGTGAATCCGTGCCGGTTGAAAAGGGTGTTCAAACTCTTGATCGCGATACGGTTCTCGCTGATCGTCGCAACATGGTTTATTCATCAACACTGGTATCCTACGGAACGGGCACAGGCATCGTGGTCGGCACCGGCGATAACTCGGAGATTGGCCGCATTTCCGAATTGATCTCTACCGCGGAGGTTTTGGCGACTCCCTTGACCCGCAAGATTGCTCATTTCAGCGGTATCATGCTCTACGTGATTCTCGGCATGGCTGCCGCGACGTTTCTCGTCGGCATCGTCCGGGGCGAACCGTCGTTGGACATGTTCATGGCTGCGGTCGCTTTGGCCGTGGGCGCGATTCCGGAAGGCTTGCCGGCCGCGGTGACCATCACTTTGGCGATTGGCGTTGGCAAAATGGCGAAGCGACACGCAATTATTCGCAAACTACCGGCGGTCGAAACGCTAGGCAGCACGACGGTCATCTGTTCCGACAAAACCGGAACGTTGACGCAAAACCAGATGACCGTTCGGGAACTGTTTGCGGGAGACGAGATGTTCAGTGTCACCGGTGTTGGCTATGCGCCGGAAGGGGTGTTTTCGTGTGACGGTCAAACCGTTGATGCGCTTCAACGGCCCGTGCTCATCGAGTGCCTGAAGGCCGGGCTGCTGTGCAACGACTCGGCACTCGTTCAAACAGAAGAGGGATGGCAAGTCGAAGGCGATCCCACGGAAGCGGCCTTGATTGTCTCTGCCTGCAAAGCGGGGCTTTCTCCTGAAACTGTAAAGCAAGCGCTGTTGCGCTTGGACGCCATCCCGTTCGAGTCGCAGCATCAGTACATGGCGACATTGCATGATCCGGGATCAGGCGAATCGCCGGTCGCTTACCTGAAAGGCTCGATCGAGAGCATTCTCCAACGTTGCGACGATGTGTTTGGCAATGCCGACAGTCGCACGGCGTTGGATTCCGACTCCGTGCACCGACGTGTTGATGAAATGGCAGCCGATGGTTTGCGAGTGCTCGCGCTTGCTCGTGTCGAACTTCCGGCGGGGACAACGTCGATTCAACACCCGGACGTGGCGAGCGGACTCAGCTTACTTGGGCTGCAGGGAATGATCGACCCGCCGCGACCTGAAGCCGTTGAAGCGGTCCGCGTTTGCCAGGCCGCTGGGATTCGCGTGAAAATGATTACCGGGGATCATGCTGGAACCGCTGCCGCGATCGCCGCGCAGATCGGCCTCAACGGTGCCGAGCGGAACGGCGCAACAGACAAAGTGATTACGGGCAAAATGCTCGCGGAATTGTCCGATACAGAACTTCTCGACGCCGCCGAGCAGACTGCAGTCTTCGCGCGTGTTGCGCCGGAACAAAAACTGCGACTGGTGAAAGCATTGCAACATCGAGGTCACGTCGTGGCCATGACCGGCGATGGTGTGAACGATGCACCTGCTTTGCGCCGGGCCGATATCGGCGTGGCAATGGGAATTACTGGTACGGAAGTCGCCAAGGAAGCCGCCGACATGGTGCTGACGGACGATAATTTCTCGTCGATCGAGGCGGCCATTGAAGAAGGTCGGGGAGTGTTCGACAATCTCGTCAAGTTTATAACGTGGACCATGCCCACGAGTATCGCTGAGGGACTTGTAATCATGCTGGCCGTGTTTGCAGGTACAATGCTACCGATCCTGCCAGTCCAGGCTCTGTGGATCAACATGACGACTGCTGTGTTACTCGGCCTGATGCTTGCTTTCGAACCGAAGGAACCTGGCATTATGGATCGCCCGTCGCGCGATCCCGCTAGCCCTTTGCTCAACAGAACGCTGGTAGTGCGGATTCTGATTGTAAGCGCACTACTGATATTGGGATCGTTCGGTTTACTTGCCTGGGAGTTGTCGCACGGTGAAACAGACGCTGCTGCGCGTACCGTGGTTGTGAACGTCATCGTGATTGGAGAACTATTCTACCTCTTTAACTGTAGGTCGTTGACGTTGTCGATGTTTGAAGTCGGCGTTTTCAGCAACCATTGGCTGCTCGGCGGTGCTGGGCTTATGACGGCTCTACAGCTTGCATTCACGTACGTTCCTGTAATGAACCGAACGTTCGACAGCGAGCCCATTGGAGTGACTGAATGGATTCTTATCCTTGGGGTTGGAGTGTTGATTTACGCCGTCATCGGGATTGAAAAGTGGCTGCGCCGTCGGAATGCGGCTAGTTTTGATCAGGTGCAGGGATAGGACGCATGCTTTGTGCATGCGAGGCAGGTCGTCGATGCCGGAGTTCAATAACCCGCACCCCGCTCGATGCGATCGCCTTTCAAATGAATTTTGATTGAAAGATAACAATGCCAATCGTTGTGGTTTCGCTTGAATTTTTAGCGCTTGCCGCTGTGGTGGCGCTGGCTGGAACATTCCTGGTACGGTCTGCCGACCAGATTGCAGAAATCACCCGACTCGGTCGGCTCCTGATCGGCAGCGTGCTGCTTGCGGCAGCGACTTCACTGCCCGAATTGACAATCGACGTGTCGGCAGTACGACAGGGAATGCCCGATCTTGCGGCTGGTGATTTGTTTGGCAGCAGCTTGATGAATTTGATGATTCTGGCCGTCCTGGATCTGGTTCACCGATCCGGCGGGAAAATGCTCTCGCGCGAGTCCGCCGCGCACGCACTCGCGGCCACGTTGAGCATCGCCTTTACAGCTATCGCTGGTATGGCGATCCTAACGGCACCTGACTTGCCGGGATTTTCCTTTCTGGGGATCAGCATCTGGGCATGGGGAATACTGATTGCGTACGTGCTCGGCGTTCGCATGGTCTTTCTTGACCAACGGATTTCCGCGCGCGCAGCGGCGAAAGCTGCGGAGCTGGCTGAGCCGGACGCAGTTGGGGAGCAACAAATCCAGACGCCATTGTGGAAACCGATCGTCGTTTTTTCGTTAGCGGCAATCGTGCTCCTTCTCGCCGGTCCGCGTTTGGCTCAAACGGCGGGACAGCTGGCCGAACTTTCCGGACTTGGCAAGACCTTCGTAGGCACGTCGCTACTGGCCGTCAGCACCTCATTGCCAGAACTGGTCGCATGCATCACGGCGATGCGAATGAAAGCATTTGATCTCGTAGTCGGGAACGTATTTGGCAGCAACGCGTTCAACATGATTCTGTTTTTTCCTCTGGACGCTGCGCACCCGGGTTCGCTCTTCGCCAACATTTCACCTTCGCATGCGATCACCGCGTTGGCCGTAATTCTTGCGACCTCTGTGGCCACGCTGGGACAACTTTATCAAGTCGAAAAACGGCGGCGGTTGATCGAACCAGATGCATTACTGATGTTGTTGATTCTGACAGGAGCCCTGTTCCTCGTTTACCGGCTCACACATTAACGGCAAAGCTGGTTTATGATCGAAAATGCGTTTTTCAATCGCAGGTGAGGCAAGAATTACTGTTGCCAAATGCAAGTACCGGGATTGATAAAACGGGCTTTGAAACACCCTCGAGTTTTGGGTGACCACCGTGAAAGCTCACAGGAACGGAGTTAGCACAAGAACAAGTCCGTCTCGCAGTCTTACGATCAAGCTGCGACCATCAACGCCGTCCAGTTTACATTCTCGCGACGTCGAGGTTCTGCGATCAACGAATTCAAGCAGCAAACCAGCGAGTCTGCGATCGTGGCACTCGACGTTGAACTCGAAATTCAAACGCAAGCCGTCTACCATTTCCTAAATTGTATCGGAAATGTCGCGGGCATTGTCCGGCGGAGCACCTTCGTCGCACTTCACACAATTCAGCTCAAAGCCCAGCATAGACTGGCGACCTTGTTCCGTTTGCGTCCACTTACGAGTGGATAAGGGGGGAGCGTGCCGGACGTGTTGGAAATGCCCGCAAGCAAGCTCGGCAACCCAGTGATCTTCGTCGTCTTTGCGGTATCCGGCGATCGGTTGTTTCATAAATCTATACGATGGTCTTGTTGCCAAGAAATATCGTTAACAAGAACGACGAGTCCTCCATTGCCTTGACGGCATGAGGAGAGCCGGTTCGCAAATAAACAAGCTGCCCCGGCTTCAAATCAAAGGTTGTTCCTGCTGTTGTAAACGCGATATGCCCCTCCAGACATTGCACGGTGATTTCACCGGGAGCCTTGTGTTCGGGCAGCTCTTTTCCCTTCGGCAAAACCATCCGTTTTATTTTGAGCATGTCAGTTTCCAACAAGGATACATGTTTCGAATCTGCCATTGCGGGGCCGAGTGGTCGAACGTCGATCACATCACCGGGATTCAAATCCAAATTGTTCATTTGCTTTTTCCTTTTTCCTTGGTGTTGCCAATTTCGAAATCCGCATGATTGGCTGACGACTTTGGTTTGTCACGAACGCACTGCAAAAACTGGCCGGTTCGAATGAACCGGTCGCTGTCGCCGGGTTGCAGCACAACTGACGCGTTTGTTTGCAGCAGTCCAACCGGCAAAAGACTCAACGGAACCAACTTGCATTCCGCCCATCGCCTGCCAAACATTTTGACCGGCGGTAATTTCACCGGAGCCGATCAAGACGTCGCCGTCGGTCGTTACGACTTTGTCCGGAATCGGTGGCATTTCCTGATAAATTCGAACGCCGATCCACGAGAGGATTGCAAATGAAACGACCATCACCGCGATGAAGGCTAACCAAAGACGACGCATTATTTTCTTTCCGAGTGGGTTGGGATTGGATCCAGATAATGTCAATTGGGCTCGCCAAGCACTTAGTGAAGTCCAACCGGGTTTGGGTTGTGTCGGCCCGTGAAATGGCTAAGCTTATTTCTACACCTGAGCATATAGATTTGAATAGTGCATGTCAAGGTGTAGGTTTGTCGCCCGTCTCAACCTGTGGCATCTTGCCGCAGTGACGAACGCCGGTCCGGTTCGTCACGCGAATCCGCACGAACCCCCGATGGCGACGGTCAGTCTCAACCAATCGAACCAACAGGTGTTTCATGCTTTCCAAAACTGCCGAATATGCCTTGAGAGCGGTGGTAATTCTGGGTGGACAACCAGACAGGTCCGCATCAGCAGACGTGCTTTGCGAGAGAACGAAAGCTCCACGCCGTTATTTGCACCGCGTACTTCAAGATCTGGTGGCTGCAGACCTGGTGGTTTCTCGCTCTGGCCCCGGAGGGGGATACGAGTTGGCTTTGCCGCCAGCCAGGATTACAATTCACGATGTCATCAATGCCGTGGCTCCGATTGAACGAATCAATGCCTGCCCGCTGGGACTCAAGTCGGATACAACGCTTTGCCCGCTTCACAAGGAACTCGACAAGGCCTACGCCGCAACGGAATCTGCCTTCAAGAGGGTCACGATCAAAAAGCTGCTTGATTCGACCAGCCCGGTCATTCCACTTTGCGATGTTGAATAGTCCATGGAGAAAATGTTGACCGCCGATTCGAAAAGTAAATTTGAAAAAGACGGCTATTTGCTGCTGTCGGACTTGTTTTCCGCCGAAGAAATTACCGCGTTGTCCCGGTTCGTTCAGGGCGACCAGCAACTGGCGGGCGAAACATACGGCAAACGCGATGCGGCTGGAAACGAAACCAGACTGGCGGTGCGAAACCAGTTGGACGACTCGCCTTGTTCCGCAATCGTGCGCAGCGAACGCGTGGCCGGGACCATGACGCAGTTGCTGGGCGACGAAGTGTATCACTATCACCATAAGCTGATGGTTAAAGAGCCCAAAGTCGGCGGCGCCTGGGAATGGCACCAGGATTACGGATATTGGTACAATAACGGTTGCCTGTTTCCGGACATGGCCAGCTGCCTGATTGCGATCAGCCCCGCCAATCGAGCCAATGGTTGCCTCCAAGTCATCTCCGGTTCACACAAACTGGGCCGCGTCGAGCATGTCACCGTCGGCGACCAGTTTCAGGCCGAGCCACAGCGAGTTGCCGCAGCGCTGAGCCGGATGGACCTGGTGTATTGCGAAATGCAGCCCGGCGATGCATTGTTTTTTCATGCGAATCTGCTGCACCGATCGGATGCCAACACCAGCGAACAACCTCGATTGTCGATGATTTGCTGTTACAACACGCGTCATAACGACCCGTTTGTCAAAAACGGACGTCATCCCAATTATTCGCCATTGGAAATCTGGCCGGATGAGCGCGTGCGCGAAGTGCTGAAGCAAGGTATAAAGAACTAGCCATTGATTCCCACGGATTGACATTCGACTTCCGCATCAAGAATCTGACCAGGATTAAGATTACGATTAGGATTAGGACCAAGATTTTTTCTGCTTGAGTCGAACACGATAAGGGTGGCGTCATGCGAATTTGTATGCTGGGCTCGGGGCTGATTGGGAACTTTTACGCGATGGCGTTGCAAGGGCATCGCGGCGCAGATCGCATCACCGTCGTTTATTCGCGTACCCTGAAATCCGCGCAGAATTTTGCCGGCAAATGGTCGGTTCCACACGCGACGGACGATCTGGTTGCGGCCGTCAATCATCCTGACGTCGACGCGGTCGTTATTGGTCTGCCGAATCACCTACACGAACCGGCTGTGTTGGCCGCTGTCGAAGCGGGAAAACCGGTTTTGTGCACGAAGCCGTTGGGACGTAGCGCGGCGGAAGCATTGCGTATGCTACAGGCCGTTGAAAAAGCGGGAGTCTTTCATGCTTACCTGGAAGACCTGGTGTATCCCCCCAAGACTTTGAAAGCCCTCGCGTCAGTTGCGAGCGGCGCCATTGGCGATGTTTTGTGGGTTCGTTCGCGGGAGACGCATCCGGGTCCGCATAGTGATTGGTTCTGGAACAAGGAGCTCGCTGGCGGCGGAGCAATGATTGACATGGGTTGTCATTGTATTGAGATCTGCCGCAATTTTATCGGGAAAGACATGCGGCCCATGGAGGTCGTTTGTTGGGCCGACACCCAGGTTCATCCGATCGAAGTCGAAGACCACGCAATTGGCTTGGTGCGCTACGAGAACGGCGCGATCGGGCAATTCGAGGTTAGCTGGTCGTTTCGCGGTGGAATGGATTTGCGCGACGAGGTGGCAGGAACCGAAGGCACGATCTGGTTGAATCACTGGCTGCGGACAGGCATGGAGATGTTTTCGTCTGGCGATCAGAAGGGTTACGTGGCGGAAAAGAGCGAGACGTCGCAAGGCTGGTTGTTTCCGGTTGGGGACGAGCCCGGAGCCCTCGGCTATCGCGACATGTTTACCGATGTGTTGACCGCCCTGGAGGACGGAAGGGAACCGCGCGAAACGTTTTACGATGGTTACATCGTCAACGCGATCATGGATGCGGCCTACCGCTCGATCGGGTCAAAAAAATGGGAATCCGTCGAGCTTGACGTTTGGCGTGGCCGAGAATCGGTAGCCAAGATCTCAGCCCATCGCGAATACGACGATAATCACTGGTTGATCAAAGAGGAACGGATGCCCGACGGTTCCCACAAATTGATTCTCAAAAACAAGCAGACGGGCGAAGTCACGCAAACGGTGTCTTGAGCGAATGTGACTTGGGCCGTGCCGACGCCTGCGGCGAATGGCGCATGTCTGGATGCATAACTTGCTAACGGAAAAACATACGTTTCTGCCACACAAGGTGGCAGCGCACGGGAGGAAATGCGGGTAGCCTAACGGCTAAGCGCCATTCCGTTCGTTGGAAGGCGAAAACCGGCGCCTCCGGGAGTTAAACGCAATGCGTTAACGACCAGACTCACGCGATCATTTGAATGCCTGACTGAACGCGCTGGCGTCGTAGGCGTCGGGCACGACGCCTTCTTCGGCATAAAGGTAGAGGCCGGCCAGCAGGATCGTCTCCAGCGCGGACGTGCACAAATTACCGGCAATAATCAAGATAACGCCGATGGCGATCAACACGCCGCCGATAACCGTAGCGCCGCCCGCCGACAGCAACGCAATTCCGCCAAGAATGGGTAAACCACCGACTAAAAATACGACAAAGTTCAATAACCCCAGGCTAAACGACGCCGTAAATGTCTCGCCCCAGGTTTTGAACATGATGTTCTTGGACCGGTTAAACGCGCCCCAAGGCGACTGGTGCTCGACGACCAGAATTGGCACGACGAAGTACGTCAACATGGACCAAGCGGCTCCCAATAACCCGGCAACGAATCGGCCCACGTTTTCGCTGCGAGACTCAATGACTCTTAATATCACTCCAACCGTCGCGGCCACCAGTGCCCACAACGCGATGTAATGCACGCTCGCCAATGAGGCGTTGATGCCGTCCATCACCGTGGGGTTTCCGCCCTTGAAGCGAATGATCGCGCAAGTCACAAGCGCTGAATTGAAGAAAACGATGATAAAATAGTTGAGGAAATAGAACAGGAACAACAGCGCGTACGCCAGGATGTCGCCCGCGGTCGTTTTGTTGTCGGAAAGGGATTCCATGTACTCGCCCCCCATTCCAATCAGTGGTAAAGCAAAACTGGCCATCACCAGCAAACAGGCAACCGCGCTGGCGAGTGGAAATAGCATCAACTCGGGGTCAAGTCGCAAGACCTTGAAACTGGCCTTGGCCAGCGACCAGCCATTGCTAATTCTTTCCATGAATCTCATATAGGCACCGTTTTCCTTTTTGAAGTTTTCGCAAGCGATTGTTCGTTTCTAGCAGAGCTAATTGTATATCGTTAATCCTGCCACCGTAAATCGCAATCGTTGCAACGACTGGCTGCCAGGCTAACCGGCTGGTACCAGTCCGGGTTTGCCTAGTCGCTCGACTTGGAAGCCTTCGCGATAGTCACGGCGCAGCAGCGAGTTGGCTGGTTCGTAATTCGTGATTTTGAGCTGGTTGGCGTCCCAATCAAGTTGTTGATCGGGGAACCGGTTGGCCACGACTCCCAGTAGCAACGCTTCGGTCAGTGGGCCGGCATGTTCAAAACCCATGCTCGTTTTGCCATTTCCGAGGCAAGCGTTAATCCATTGATGATAATGATTTTCGTCAGACACATCGGGACGTTCATAATCCTTGAACTGTTCTTGCGGGAATAGGACCGCTTCCGCAATGTGCGGCAGTAACATTTGCCCCGACTCACCGATAAACAACGAACCCTGCCCCGGCAGTTCCGTCCCCGCGGGCAAACCAACGTCGGCCGCGGCTGGAGGAGCGAACGCTCCGTCATACCATTTCCAGATCATCTTGTCGGTCGTGAATTTCGTGCCCGGAAATTCGTATTCAACAATGTTTTTTTCGGGGTGGCCAATTCCTGTCGGCGGCCGACAACTCGTTTTGACCCAACTGGGTGCCGTCAGTTCCAGCGCCGTATACGGTGTATCAAAAATGTGCACGCCCATGTCGCCCAGCGTGCCAGTTCCAAAATCAACAAATCGTCTCCAATTGCCCGGATGATAAATATTGGGGACATAACTCCTTTGTGGTGCCGAGCCCAACCAGAGGTCCCATTCGAGGTTTGCCGGCGGTATCTGGACAGGTTCCGGCTCGCCGTTTCCATCGTAGCCCCAATTCTTGTTGGACCATGCATGCACCTGGCTGACTTTGCCAATCACTCCGTTTTGTATCATTTGAACCGCGCGTTGATAAACGGCGAGCGAGTGAATTTGGACTCCCATTTGTGTTGCCAGTTGGTTTTCAGCAGCGACCCGCCGCAGCTGACGACTCTCAAAGACTTCGTGAGTCAGAGGCTTTTGGCAGTAGACCGGTTTGCCCGCCAGCATCGCCGTCATCGCGGCGGGTGCGTGTGTGTGATCAGGAGTTGATACGACGACCGCATCAATGGAATTCCCCAGTTTGGAGATCATCTCGCGAAAGTCGCGAAATATCTGGGCGTTGGCATGTTCAGCCTGGGCTTTGTCAAGCATTTCCGCATCGACATCACAGAGCGCTGCAACTTCAACACTCGGGTGGTTGGCAATTGAAGCCAAATCGGAGGCGCCCATACCGCCGACACCAATGTGGGCCGTGCGAATTTTTTCCAGCGAAAAAGCGGACGCTCGTTTTGGAACCGCCCCGAATGACACGGCCGCGACAAAAGCTGAACCCGTTTGAATGAAGCGGCGACGGTTAGGTTGTTGAGTCATGATCGTCATCCCTGGAAGGCGTTTGGTAAGCACAAGCGTTTCGACAATTCATCATAGCCGATTTGCGGCTGCCACGGTTGCTCGAAGTTGCCCGGGAAAACAGACTCATGTTCGATTGGCGACTCGGTTGTTCAAGTCGATATCTGGAACTCGCGGTTGACTCTTATTTTTCGATTAGCTGAACTAGTTCAAGCAACGGTTTGTTGTTCGCTAGCGCTAACTCGTCGATCGAAAAGGCAAATTTCGTTTCCGGCCATTCGATTTGTACGAAATAGTCGAAGACATCGGCCGTGTTGGGCGTTCGTGTTTCTGCCGGGAAGTTTTCCCAGTCAATTTGATTTACAATTTGATCGACGCGGGCGAGTTGTGGCGAGCTTAACTTGCCCTGACTGTTTCCGCCGACGAATTTCGCTCCATCCGCTTTGAGCGTATATGTCTGACTAATGCCGGCGAACCCACCGGATTTTTTTACGACAATTTGTCGGAACGTGCGATGAGGGTGTTCGTTGGTTTTCTTCAATTCCGCAAACGTCTTTGTCACGTCGAGTTGGTCGCCGGTTTCAACCTGTAGTTTGAGGAATTGGGTGAATAACGACTTCATCGTTGCCTGCCGTTCCGCTTGCGCGGCCAGGTCGTGCATTTCATCAGGATCCGTTGCCAGGTCAAACAAGCGGGCCAGCGGCACCTCCGGATAGAGAATCAGCTTCATGTTGTTCACAATGACCATGCGCTGCAGCATCGTATAGCCGCCATAAATTGCATCGTGCTGCTGGTCGCGCTGCCCTTGAATCAACGGCAACAGACTTTTGAATTGCACTTCGCCGGGCACGCTGGCACCCGCCATTTCCAGCGTTGTAGGCATTGCATCTTGCAGGTAAACAGGCGCGGGGATTTGTTTACCCGCGTCGATGCCGGGTCCCTTGATGAAGAACGGGACGCGCATGCTGTGTTCGTACATGTTTTGTTTCCCGATCAGGCCATGATGTCCGACGGCAAGTCCATGGTCGGCCGTAAAAAACACGTACGTATTTTCGGCCTGCCCCGATTCTTTCAGGGCGTCCAAAATCCGACCGATTTGCTGGTCCATGTGGGTGATGATTGCGTAATATTCTTGCCGTTGGACCTGGACGGCGTACTCGGTACGGGGAAAGGGCGCAAGTTGCTCGTCGCGAAGTTGTGCTCCACAACCAATGGCGTCTTTATAGGGATACTCGGGCAGAAAATTGGCTGGCACCGAGATTTCTTCGCTGGGATAGATGTCGACGAACGCTTTGGGCGACTGCCTTGGGTCGTGGGGCGCGTTGAACGCCACATACATGAAGAACGGCTTGTCATTCTGTGTTGCCTGATTCAGAAAACCGATTGCATCGTCCCCGACGATTTCGCTCCAGTGTTTTCCGCCTTCCCAGTAGCCGCCTTTGGACGCATCCCACGGCTGCCATGAATCGGGCTGTCCCTGGATAGGTCGATGGTAACCCTCGGAAACCTGCTTCGGCATGCCGGGTCGAACGTGACAGACATGATTGAAGACTTGCGCGGCATCAATGGGAACATGCCATTTGCCGCAGAAAAAAGTTTCATAGCCGGCTGACTGCATTTGCTGTGACCACATGCGGCCCGCTGCCATTTCATCGTTCAAGTTCAACTTCTCAGCTTGCCAGAGAAACCGCCCGGTATTTAACATTCTGCGGCTGGCCAAACAGATTGCCCCATTCCAGCCGCCCATGTTGTAGGCCCGCGTAAAGGCGGTGCCCTGCCGCGCCAGTCGATCGAGGTTGGGCGTTTTGATTTCAGGATTGCCTGTTGCATGAACCGAGTCGTAGCTGTGGTCGTCGGCAAAAATGAACAGGATATTGGGATGTTTGGCGCTGGATGAGCCAGAGTTGTTTCGCTCGGCGTCTTGCCCAACCGAGATTGCTGTGGCCACAATCCAAACCAGGAAAACCGATGCAGAAATTAGGGCTGAGCAGAGGTTCGAATTCACTTTGGTTCTCAGCAACGAAACAGGCGGAAAGCTAGCGGGTTTGCCCAATACCCTAACCTAACGTATGCCAGCTGCAAAGCGATCCTATTTTGATCTGTGTTTGCGATGCTTGTTTGCTTTGCGCGACTTTCTCGATTTCTTTGAATTGTCGTTCTGAAGTCGAGCTTCAGGTTCAGAAAAAATTGTAAAAGTCGCTTGTTTGGGACGAGACTCCGGCGACGCTCGCTTTTGCTTGGGCAACCAAGTTACAATTGACGGTTCCATGTTTCCGCCGCGTCCGGTTCGCGACCGGCGAAAACCTGTTGTCGTTTGGAAATCACTGAAACGCTACAGAGCCTGTCACATGAGCCTCGATCTCAGTTATGAAAGCTTAAAACGCGCATCTCAGCGTGCCGCCGAACTTTTCACAGAGATCTACTGCCAGCTCGAAGCGCGACGCGTGGATCCGGGAGTAACACGCGAGGAGATGAGCCAGATCTTTGCAAATTCGATCGGCGACAAAGGGATTGGACTCGAACAGGCACTGGATGATTTTTCGAAAAAAGTTCTGCCTTACTCGATGGGCACGCCGCATCCACTTTATTTTGGACTGGTCAATTCATCGCCCCTGCCAGCTGGGCCGCTGAGCCGATCTGTTGGTTTCTGCGTTAAACAATAATGGTGGCGCGTTTCATCAAAGTCCGGCAATTACAGCGACCGAGCAGGAAGTCATTCGGGAATTCGGGAGGCTGTGCGGTTTGCCGGCGGACGTTTCCGGAATGATTCTGCCTGGTGGCACTTATGCCAACCTGCAAGGACTGTTGCTGGCACGCCAGGCACATTTTCCCCAGTGGTTGGAGCACGGGCCGGAAGCACTTACTGGGCGACCGATCCTCTACGAATCTGATGCTACCCACTTTTGCAACGACCGGGCGGCACTCGTGTTGGGAATTGGCCGACAGGGCGTTGTCAAGATTCGTTCCTACGGTCGCGGAAAAATGGACCTTGATCATTTGGAACGACAGATCCGGCGCGATCGAGATGCTGGCCATCTGCCATTTGCAGTTGTCGCCAACGGAGGCACGACCGGTACCGGCGCTCTGGATGACATTGGAGCCATGGCCGACATCTGTCAACGGGATGAGTTGTGGTTGCACGTCGACGCTTGTTACGGTGGCGGCGCGTTGTTGCTGGACCCCGGGTTGCCCGAGTTGGAAGGGATCAATCGTGCCGACTCGATCGCGATTGATCCGCATAAATGGTTTTTTGTTCCGATGACAGCGGGGTTGTTGCTGACGCGCCATCATCAGGTGGAATGTGAGGCATTTGAGATTGCCGCCTCGTACATACCGGGCGACGGGGTAGTTGATGCGTTTCGTCGCGGGATACCCACATCGCGACGCAGTTCGGGGTTAACAATTTGGATGATTTTGCGCGCCCATGGTTGGATGGTGATCCGGGAAGCTGTCAAGCGAAACGTGCAACTGACGCGTTACCTGGAAAACCTTCTCCATGACGCAGGGTTTCGCGTGCTTGCCGGTGGCCAACTTTCGATCGCTTGCGCACGTTGGGAGCCAGAAGGTATGGAAGCCGCGGCGATCGACGAACTACAGACGAAAATCGCACGGGCAATCATCGCTTCCGGTCTTGCCTGGTTCAGCACGGTCAACCACGAGGGGAAGGTCTGGTTGCGTCTCAACCTCGTCAACATCCATACGCGCTCGCATCACGTCGAAACCCTGGCAAGGTTAATCAGTGCGACGGCATCGGCAATAGTGAGCTAAGATCAAAGCCTCGAAAACAGCCCAAAATTCTTTGACGGAAATTGAGTAGCCTGCTCCGCTACGCCGGCTCGGAAACTGGATGCCGGGACAACGGGGCAAATCGGCGGTTGTTAGGGGCAAAATCGACGGCCCGGCCTGTTCCGTGGGACCCTGTTGGACGGATTCTGATCGGAAAAGTCGCATTTTGCGACTAATTGCGCGGAGTTTGCGTAAATTTCGGTTACGATTTATCATTAATGGACCTCTATTTCGCGAGTCTATTCATCCACTTGCCCCGAGATCGTCCCATGCGAAATCAACTCTCATACTTTCTGTTCGGCTTGTTTTCGGCTTGCCTGCTCTTAGCGAGTTCATCAGTTGCGCAAGATCCTCCAATGGATCGTATTGATTTGATCCAGGACTATTTTTCCAGCGGCCTTGTTAGGACGAATTATTCGAATGACGCTCAGCCTGCGTTTAGGGGGCACAGCGTCGATTTTGAACGGTATCGAACCTATGACGGATCGATGAATAATCTCACCCATCAGAATTGGGGCAAAGCGGGCTCCAAACTGTGGCGGATGTCTCCCCAGGCTTACGATGACAACAGGTCCGTTCCCTCACGATCGACATACATGAGCGCCCGCGCGGTAAGTAACATTTTTTCCGCGCAGGACGGCGACGAACCCAACGCGCGACAACTCCGAAACATGGTTTGGCAATGGGGGCAGTTTCTCGATCACGACCTGGATCATACCGATTCCCACGTTCCTCCGGAAGCAATGCCGATTCCAGTCCCTGTCGGCGATCCTTATTTTGATCCGTTCGTCACAGGTCAGGAGTCCATTTCATTTTTCCGCTCTGCGTACGCCCGCCGGACCGGCCAGATGAATCCGCGGCAACAGATCAACGGGATTACGTCCTGGATCGACGGTTCCAACGTTTATGGATCCAACGAGGCAACCAATAGCCAACTTCGGACGTTTGAGAATGGGGAACTACTATGCACGGATGGAACCGGAGGCCAGTTTCTGCCACGCGACGAAAACGGATTTTTTCTGTCGGGAGATGTTCGCGTTAACGAGCAAATTTGCTTGACTTGCATGCACACGCTTTTCATGCGTGAACACAACCGCATCGCCCGGCAAATCAAGCAGGGATTTTCACGCTTGGATGATGAGACGATTTTTCAGTTGGCGAGAAAACGGGTGATTGCGCATATGCAGGCGATAACTTACAACGAGTTTCTGCCGGCACTTCTCGGCATTGACGCGATCGCGCCATACGAAGGCTATGACGAAAGCGTTTATCCGGCGATCGCCAACGAGTTTTCGACGACGGCCTATCGTTTTGGGCACACCATGCTCACCGACGAATTGATGCGACTGGATAATTCGGGGCTGCCGATTCCTGAGGGGCACGTTTCGCTGGCCAATGCATTTTTTAATCCGGAATTGCTCGATGGAATTGGTATTGATCCCTATCTTAAAGGTCTGGTGACCCAGCAAGCACAGGAAATTGATGGGCACTTGGTCAACAGCGTGCGCAATTTTCTGTTTGGCCCTCCGGGCGCCGGGGGTTTTGATTTGGCCGCTCTTAACATCCAACGTGGACGCGATCACGGACTACCCGATTTCAATACGATACGGGTAACGTTTGGTTTGCCGGCAGTGACCTCGTTTGCCGAGATCACATCCGACGTGGATGTTCAAAACAACTTGCAGTTGGTCTATACCACAGTGGATAACGTTGATCCCTGGGTGGGAATCCTTGTCGAAGACCATGCGCCCGGCGCAAGTGTGGGAATCACAACATTGACCGTGTTAAAGGACCAGTTTGAACGGGTGCGCGATGCTGACCGATTTTGGTACCAACGTGAGTTTTCGGGTGCGATACTTGAACAAATTGAGCAAACCACACTGGCTGACATCATTGAACGCAATACCGGAGTTCGCAATTTGCCAACGAATGTTTTCACCGGCCAATAGTAGTTGGTTGGGAGTCTACAATTGTTATCATCGTTACAAAACTGAGCGTTTCATGGCGGGCTACCCCGGTGATGACGGGTATTTGAGGCGATAAATGACTCATTGGACCTTGAAAACTTGAAAATTAGCCATAATCGGTTAGCCTAGAAGCTGGTAAACGCCGTCAAATCAGACTTGGTTTGCCTCCCTCCGATCTTCGTATCAATCGTTCGATTGAATCTCTCAGGACCCTTACAGAGCAGCCACATGAGCCGTCAATATCGCAGAAAAATCCAACGTCAGTTCCAGAAACTGATTCGCTCCCGCGAGCGGAGAGTCGTTCGGCGTTCTGGCCGTTTTACTTCAACTCTGAGTTTTGGACGTCTCGAACCCAGAAACCTCCTCGCATCCATCGGTACGGAACTTCCCGTTGGAACAAATTTGATTGTCAACGGCCAATTTGAGCAAGTTGCCAACAATGGACCGCTACATGCTGCCGACGACGTGGTTGGTTGGAGCGCGGTTTCGTCAAACGGGCAGCAGAATATCAAATTATTTGAGACCGTTCGGACCGGCAATGTCCTGGAACTGGATTCGACGGAAATCCAGTTTGACCGGGTTTTCCAAGACGTCGATACGGTTGCGGGCGAACAATATGTGTTGTCATTTGACCTCCGCAATCGTTTAACGAGTGATAACGCCGATCCATTTTCGAATTCGGTAGATGTGTTCTGGGACAACGCCAGCGTCGGAATTCTAACTGCTGATACCCAGTTTCATACGATTGTGCTTAGCGTCACGGGTGCCGCTGGGGATCTGACACGGCTTGAGTTTCGTGAAATCGCCAGCGGCAACGATGGTGTCGGGCCAATTATCGACAACGTGCGGCTAGTGCGCGCCACGGATGGCGAACTTGGTAACGGCAGCTTCGAGATCGCCTCCGGCAGTGGTGACCTGTTGCCCGCTTCTGACGTCGACAGTTGGAAGGCGGGAGGACAGGAATTGGCAGAACGAAACCTGCACCTGGTTCGTGACAACGATGCAACCGATGGTTCGCAATACCTTAACCTGGAAACAACTGCGACGCATATTGACCGCGTATTTCAGGATCTCAACACAGAGGCCGGTTCAACTTATTTCGTCATGTTTGATTTGCGGGGGGATGCCAGTGAGGGTCCGGCTTCCAACGAATTACGAGTTCGCTGGAATAACGCGTGGGCTGGCACGTTTATCGGCGGCGACCAATGGCAGTCGGTTGGCTTGCTGCTCAATGCGACTTCGAATACAACCCGGTTGGTTTTGCGTGAAACGGGCGATGGTGCCGGATCAGGTCCTTTTATTGACAATGTGCGTATCAAGCAAGTTACACCGATTTTGCCTGCAGTTAATGATTTGACCGTGGATCTCGATCCGACTTCGGCTACCAATGCTACCGCTTCGTTTGCAGAAGGCTCTGGACCTACGGCGATTATCGACTTTGTGGATTTGTCGCATCCGTCCAACGATACGCTGACGTCGGCGACGGTTCGGATTGAAAACCTGGTTGACGGCGGATCAGAAATACTTGCCGTGGACGTCGGCAATACAGGGTTGCGAGCGACCTATGATGCGGCGATCGGCCGCTTGGGAATCACCGGTGAAGGCTCAATTAACGATTATGAACGCGTCCTCGAGACGCTTACCTATGAGAATACGTCTGACAACCCGGCCACGGTAACCCGCTCAGTCTCGATTTCGGTTGCCGACTCAGCGATCTCACAAGGCAACAACTTCAGCCGTCGCGCATTTGTCGATGTCGAGATCACGTCAGCCAACGATGCTCCCAGGATCGCGCCGATCGCTAACACTGTTGTCAGTTTCGGTGAGTTGTTTCAGTTTTCTGTGCAAGCGACCGACGATAATAGCTCAGACCTTTTTTATAGCTTGTCGACGACCGGTGATGTCGGCATGAGCGCACCAAAGATTGATTCGGACGGCCAGATTACCTGGGACGTGTTTGCACCGTCGAACGAAGTTGAAATTACAGTTAGCGTCAGCGATGAACAAGGTGCGACGAGTCAGGAAGTGTTTACCGTGACAACGCAGGACTTTGTTCCATTCAGCGGGCAACGGCAACTCTCCAACCTCGAACCGGCTTTGCGGAATGGCATTTATTCGTCCCAGCCGCCAATGAACATCGACACGTCGAAAACCTACACCGCCATATTGAAAACGGACGTCGGAGATATGGAAATCCTGCTTTACGACGACTTGACTCCGATCACGGTTAACAATTTCGTGAACCTGGCCCAAGACGGATTTTACGATGGAGTAACTTTCCATCGCGTCATCTCGGGATTTGTCGCCCAGGGAGGCGATCCACTTGGCACCGGAACTGGCGGACCGGGCTACCGTTTCGTGGATGAAATTGTCGCGCAACTCGTCTTCGACGGACGAGGTCTGTTGGCGATGGCCAACTCGGGGCCGGGAACCAACGGCAGTCAGTTCTTCATTACTTATGCGGCTCAGCCACATTTAAATGGCGATCACACGATCTTCGGCGAATTGGTCAACGGGAACACGGCCTTGGATGCAATTGTGCTTACGAATTCCGGGCTACCGGCAACTGTCATCAATTCGATTGAGATCGTTGTAACCTGATTAGTACGCCGCAATTAGCGAATTGCCTTACAGCCGGATGCGCCAAACATCCGGCTGTTTTTCGTTGCAATAGCCCAGCAATCCCGGTAATCTCGATTGCGGTCGCGCCTGAAATAGCCTAGTCTGTCTCGCGATGGTTGGTTCATTCCAGGAGAAAAGTCATGGCGAAGGCGACCGCGCGGCATATTTTGATCAGGAATGAGCAGCAATGCTTGGCCGTCAAGGAACAAATTTTGGCGGGCCTTGATTTCGCCCAAGCAGCGATAGATTACTCGAACTGCCCGTCAGGACAATCAGGCGGCCTGATGGGAGAATTCGGACCCGGGCATTTGGTAAAACAGTTCGACGAAGTGATCTTCAGTGCCGACTTGAACACGGTACACGGTCCTGTCAAAACGAACTTCGGGTATCACCTGCTGGAAATCACGAGCCGGGAAGACTAGCAGCATCACGATCCCCAACGTTTACTGACGCTGTCTTTCATAAACAACAACGCCTCGCGCGTCAGTTGCGCTTCACTCTCAAACATGCGGCGCCAGATTTTGGTCGCAGCCGCGATTTCCGGAAGTGCCAGGCCAAACGCCTCGACGGTTAACCAGCCGTCATATCCTATTTCATGCAACGTGTCAAAATTCTCCTGCCAGCGAATGTTGCCGCTACCGGGGGTGCTGCGGTCGTTTTCAGAAATATGGACGTGGTGAATCAGGTCACCGCCGGCGCGGATGGCCGCCGGGATGTTTTTTTCTTCAATGTTTGCATGAAACGTGTCATACATCACGCGACAGTGATCATGCCCAACCTCGCGAGCAAACCTTGTCGAGTCCTCCATCGTATTCAGGAGGTAGGTTTCGAAACGATTGAGGCATTCGATGCACAAGACCACCCCACTTTTTCCGGCATGTTCGGACGCAGCCCGTAGACTTTCGACGCCCCAATTCCATTCGTCACCCGTGGCGCCTGCCCCGGAGAATTCACCAAGGGCCGAATGGAACGGTCCGACAAGATGGGTGGCTCCCAGCGCCGCACAGCAGTCAACTGCTCGCTTATTCATCTCCAGGCCCGCCGCACGAACTGCTGCGTCCGGGCTGATCGGATTGTCCTCGACGCCACGAATGGTTACCGCGGTTCGTTCCAGCCCGATCTCGTCGAGCGTTTGCCCCCAATGGCCGTAGTCAAGGTCGTAGTTGAACAACGGGACTTCGACGCCGTCGTAACCTGTTGATTTGATCATTTCCAGAACCGGAATCAAGTCGTCGCTTAACTCGCCGGTCCACAACAACAGGTTCATTCCGAATTTCATTTCGCCGAGCCCATTACATCAAGGTCTATGCATTGCCAATTAGTGCCATTTTAATTCACCGATGTTCTCCGATTGGAGGTCGAAGTTCGGTAGTCGGCTGGGCGAATACTCGTCGAGCCCCTGGCCACGAACGAACTCAACATATTCCCTCATGTCCATGGCGTTGTATGTCGCTTCGTGCAAATCGTTCTTGTAGATTTTCCAGGCATGTTTATCGCGTGGGCCAATGTTGACCTTCAGGCGATAGGGGACGTTTTGGCCAACCAGCATGGACAGATAGCCCTCTGCATCAAAAAAATCCCTCTTCAAATCGGTGCCAATCAGACTGAAGTCAGGACCGACTTCCTGGTAAAAATCCACATACTTTTGGGCACCTCCCAAGGGAGTATCGTTGATACAAGCTTTCCAGAACGGCGTATCCAGCCTGGTGTTAAAGCGGTAGTGGACGGCCAAAAAGTCACGAATCAACTCCCAGTTTTGCGACTGGATACGGTTGTAAGCTTCGCGTACGGCCGGCAAATTTCGACCGCCAGAGGACTTTAAAGCTCGCACGACATTCAGTGCCGCGTCGCAAATCATGCCAATCGCTGTTGCTTCGAGCGGCTCGACAAAGCCCGCGGAATTTCCGAGAGCGACGACGTTTTTGACCCACGTTTGTCGCCGTGCGCCAGGCCGAAACTTGATCTTCCGCGTCGATTTGATATGGGGGTTTTTTTTGCGAAACTCTTCGTCCGCTTCCTCATCGGAGATGAAAGAAGAACAATAGACGTAGCCACGATTGACGACATGATCGTGCTCAATTTTCCAGCTCCAGCCCGAATTCATTGTTTCGGCCGTCGTGTAGGGGTGGTAGACGTCTTCGGGAGTACGCTCCCATCCGCCAAAGATCGCCGAGTCGCAATACAGCGCGTCATTGAAGTCAACGAATTCCGAGCCCAGTGCATTGCCAATCAGCTCAGCTCGAAATCCTGAGCAATCGACAAAGAAGTCAGCTTCGAGCGAATTTCCTGATTCCAAATGAAGCGCTTTGATACCGGAGTCGTCCTGTTGTACACCCGATACGACGTCATCTACCGTTTCGATACCCCATTCCTGGGCAATTTCTTCCAGGTATTCAACAAACAACTGGTTTTCGAGATGGTAGGCAAAACTGCTGGGAAGCTGCGGTTCGCCATTTGGCTTCTTCACACAGACTTTGTCGTAGGTCATCATCACCGAAGCGAGATCTGCGTAATCAAAATTATCCTGGCAGAAATAGCCGCGCGGAAGTTCAGTGCCTCTCAACGGCGCCGTCAACTGCGGCGCGAACGTGTAATTGAAGAAAGGTCGCGGACCCCAAATATAATGAATCCCCAGTTTGATTCCCGGCTTGCACGTCATATGAAACCGCTTGGCATCCAATTCGAGGAACCGATGCAAGAAGTTTACGACCGACCAAATCGTGCCCTCGCCAACGCCAATGACACCCATTTTGGTTGAACGGACGACCGTAATTGGGATTTCCGGTAGATGTTTCTTGATGGCAAAGGCGGCCAGGAAACCGGCACTGCCTCCGCCAAGGACAATGATGTTTTTGATCTGCTCGGGTTGGCCGTTGGAATTCGCGGGATTCATTTTTTATTTTAAACCAACATTAAGTTTTGCTAATCGGGATTGTGCACCTATTTACCCGCAACCGGGATAAGTCGTTCACAGGCAAGGAACTCTGTGAACCCATCGTTGTTCTGTGTGAGCGGACCCTGAAAACTAGGTCTTTTGTCTCTTTTTTTGGCGGTACAGCGAAGGTTCGATGACCTCAATCATCTTTTCAGGGTGGGGCAGCTTGTCACCCAGAAATTCGGCGATCAGGGGGATGATGTCCTCGGGCGACTCAACCAGCGTTGGATAGTCAATTTCGAGTATCTCGTTTCGCGGATTGGACTCGATTTTCTTTTTAATGTATGCCCGGTGGTTTGCCAAATCCTTGGCCAAGTCTTCAACCGTTTGTTTGGAGCCATCCGTTTTCAGCCGTTCAATCATTTTGGACTGAGAAGCGACGACCTCTTCAACGGGGCGGGTCATGAAGATTGTTTTGTAATTGTGCGCGTAAGGCATGCTCTCAAGTAGCATCGAGATACACTTGATGGCATAATTCTCCAGCCCTTCTTCTAACAATACTTGGGGCTTTTTGGCCACTTGCTTGATGGCCTCCCACTCGTAATAGCCCTTGGGATTGTCCGAGTCGGCAGAGCGTTCACCATCCGTTTTTGCGGGCAAGCCTCCTGCTTCGAGCATCTGCATCATGAGGGAGGTGCCAGAACGGGGCAATCCGGAAACCAACACAAACGTCTTGCCAGATGGTTTCCGAGGATCGGTGCGATCAGGCCGTTCCTCCATCAGCGCGGCGAAACGTTCATCTTCGGAAGGTATCTGTGGAAGGTCAAATAACTGCTCTGTGCGATCCGTCTGGTGGCCGCGACCGGCTTTTTGTTTCTCCGCGAATTTCTCGGCCAGTCGCGTGTGTTTATTCGCATTGGCTTCGTCGCCAAGACTGGTTCGGTAGATCGTCGCCAGCCAGCGGTGGGCTGGCACGAAACCTGGCGAGAATTGTAAGGCTGTCGTAAACGCCGTCACGGCCCGTTCCGGATGTCCGGAACGAGACAGGGCAATCCCGAGGTTCAAGTGTGAGTGCGGCAAGCGGTGAATCAGGCTGACCGCTTCCAGGGCACAATCGATTGTCTTCTGGTTGTCGCCCAAGCGGCAATAAACACGAGAAAGTCCTTGCCAGGCATCGGCATTTTCCGGTTCGATTTCAACGGCTTTCAGGTAGACCCGTTCGGCATCTCGCCAACGGCGAAGCTTGGCGTAGGTCTGGCCAATTCGTTTGAGGAGTGTGGGGTTGGTTTCGCTGTCATGCTCAACCGAATCCAGCAACTCAAACAGCTCATCATCGTTGTCGTTTCCCAACGCGATTTGCAGTTCAACCCACACGACACGCATCATGATTTGCGTTGTCGTCTTGACGTCGTAAGCAGCCTCGATCAGGTTGCTGGCCTGCCGCAGGTAGCCACCCTTCTGGTAGCATTGAATCAACTGGTTGATAAACCGACTCTCCCAGGGGGCCCTGCGGACCAAACCTTCCATGATCACGATCGCCTGGTCCGATTGATTGGCAAACATATAACTGCGAGCGACGTTGTAATGGCACTCGATTTCAGCGTTGTCGTATTGCTTCTCTTTGTCTGCGCCGGGATCATCCACGTAACCGAGGGCGATGAACTGCTGCAGTAAGTCTTCGGCGTCCTCGGCGTCGAGCGGCTTTTCTTCTTTATGCATGCCACTATCGAACTCGCCTTCGACTGTTTCCCAACTCGGGATTGTTTCAACTTCCGGCGGGTCCTCAAAAACTTCCAGTAGCGGACGCCCATCCATGTCTTCGCCGATCGGCATTCCCATCGTGGCCAAAATCGTCGGGGTGATATTGATCAGGCTGGCACCGTAGATCCGCTCGTCCTTTTTGATGCCCGGACCCTTCATCACAAAAATGCCATAGCGTCGGTGCCAGATGGCTGGACCCGCAGGCTCACGAGGTTGGCCTTTGGGCCGTAGTGCTCCAGAATGGAATCCGTGGTCCGAACAAAGAATGACGTAGCAATCGTCGCCGGCAAGATCCAACAGACGTCGCAGCATCATGTCGCTAAACCGGTAGGCACCCGTGACCACGTCCTTGAATATCTCAAATTCTTCATCTGAAATGCGAGGCAGTTTGGGCGGGTGATACAGCATGAACGTATGCGAGAAATGATCGATGGCCGTATAGTAAACAGCCATAAAATCCCAAGGCTCGTTTTCCATCACGGCGGTTGCGACCGAATGAGTCGTCAGAGTTTCGGCCAAAGTGTTGGCGAATTGTTGAATTCGAGAATCCGAATCTTGATCGATTTTGGCCCCTTTGGGAATGAAAGCACAAATCTGCTCACTCTCCAACTCGTTGGGCAGGACTTTAAACTGTCCGTAGAATTCGGCTTTGTCTTCCGGATGAACCGTGCCTTTACCAACAATCGGCCCGTCCTTTCCAAATTTTACACCGTTTATCAAATTGGACACGATACAACCGTTGATTGGCTCCGCCGGATGACTGGCCCACCAGTTGATGACGTTGCTTTTTAGTCCTTGTTGCGAAAATATATTCCACAACGCCTTGCATTTCCGCGAATAACTGCTGTAAGGACGCGAGCCGCCATGATGGCGGTCTGGTTCGACAAAGCCGTGAATTCCATGTTTAAAGGCGTACTTGCCGGTCGCCGCCGAATTCCAAAGCATCGGGGAGAGAATTGGCTCAAGCGTTGCCAGATTCCCCATGACGCCTTCGTTGATCAACTGCTCCAAATGCGGCAGGAGTCCCTGTTCCAATAAGGGGTTGATGTGGTCCCAGTCTGCGGCGTCCCAGCCGATAAGCAGGACCTTTTTCTTTGGTTTATCTGTATTCATCTTGGCTAATTCGGTTGGCGGAAGTTCAACATGGAAATCCGGATGCTTTTTCAACGTCGTCAAACGTTACGATAACAGTTGACTGTTTTTTCACCAGACGAAAACGAAAAAAGCCGCTCGATTTCGAGCGGCTTTCGTAATTTTATCCAGTTTCAGCTTAAGCGGCTGAACGCTTCCGGCGCCATGACATCAGGCCAATGCTGCCGAGGGCCAACATGCCCAAGCTACCTGGTTCAGGAATGACAACACCTGATTGACCAGCAAATACTTGCTCGCCAACTGCTCCATAGTAGTAGCTGCTGAAGAAGCCACGGTTGTCAGGTGCACCGTTCATCGTAACTTCGGCCCAGCCGTATTGGGTTCCGCCACCGAGATCAAAACGGAATCCAAGGTAACCTGTACCTGGAGCAAGCCATTGGCTGTTGGTGTAACCGGCACCCCAAGCCATGTCGCCACGGTTGCCAGCGGCAACGCCGAATGGACCTGCCGAGACGGCATTACCATAAGGAAGGTTCGATGGGTAGAAATAAGCACCAGCAGCAAAACCAACAAAGGTGAAGTTGCCAGCACCAACGGCTGTCAATTGACCGACGTTCGTGCCGGTTTCATTGAAAGCTTGTTGGAACACGAAAGAAGCTCCGGCGGCACCAAACGTATATGGGCCAAATACGTCAAAGTAACCATCGCCTTGAGTTCGGTCTTCCAAGTTGACGTTGACATTCACCAATGTTTGGGCGTCAACAGATTCTTGAGGACCCAAAGCCGCTACAGCACCAGCGGCACCTGCAGCCGCGTATGCAGCCCAACGCTTCGAAGTAAGTAATGTCTTGTCTCGGTTTAGTCTCATGGAGCACCTTCTTAGTTTTGTCTGGAAGCTTTTAAACAGTACGTTTTGTGACGGAAAATCTCATAGAGAGCATTGCACGAAGGTCTAGTGTAAATAGCTAAAAGTGTCAGTCAATAGACAGACCCCAAAAAATGCAAATTTTTCCTAATCCTAATGTTAAGCCCATCTTAACACGAAAAACCCACGTAATCTCGCGGAAATTGACGGCAAAATGCCCTATTTCGAGAGGCAGCCGTCCTGCTGATGGTCGGTCAGAACTCGCATTTGGCCGGCTTTAGGACGAAGCAAATCCGTCTGGAGCCGCAAGACTTCAACCAACTTTGACCCAACTCTTGCTGTTGGAACTCTCCAAAACCGCGTCACAGACCCTTTGCGTTTCCAATGCATCACGGAAATTGGGTCGCGCTGGCTGACCGGTTTCCAGTCCTTGAATGAAGTCGGCGACCTGGTGTACGAAACTGTGTTCGTAACCAATGTTCAGGCCCGGCACCCACCATTTACTCATATACGGATGGTCGCCATCAGATACATGAATGCTTCGCCAGCCGCGCATCGGGCCTTCAAGGCGGTGGTCAAAATATTCCAGTCGATGAAGATCGTGTAAGTCCCAGCGAATGGAAGCGTGTTCGCCGTTGATCTCGAAAGTGTATTGCGCTTTGTGTCCGCGTGCGTAACGCGTCGATTCAAACAGGCCCAGTGATCCATTGTCGAAATGGCACAAGAACGCACAAGCATCATCAATTCCGACGTCTTCGACTTGACCTGTCTCCGTGTGCATACGCTCTTTAACGAATGTCTCGGTCATCGCGGTCACATCCTGGATGCCTCCGTTGAGCCAAATTGCGGTGTCAATGCAATGCGCCAGCAAGTCGCCGGTCACACCACTCCCCGCTGAATTCACATCCAGTCGCCACAGTGCGGCGCCGCCTTGTGGGAGGTCTTCCGCAATTGTCCAGTCCTGCAGGAAATTGGCACGATAGTGATAGATTCGACCGAGGTTGCCACTGTCAACAATATTCTTCGCATGCGTGATTGCTGGAACGCGGCGGTAGTTGTACCAAACCATGTTCGGGACCCCTGTCCTCTCGACGGCCTCGCACATTTCTTCCCCTTCGGCCACATTCATCGCAAGCGGTTTTTCGCACAGGATCATTTTGCCAGCTTCTGCCGCGGCGATCGAAATTTCCTTGTGCAAGTTGTTGGGAACGCACACGTCAATCACATCGATATCATCGCGAGCAATCAAGGTCCGCCAATCCGTCTCGACCGACTCATAACCCCAATTGTCGGCGAACTTGTGAACTGCCGCGGCGTTCCGGCCACAAACGGCTTTCAGTACCGGACGATGCTGCAGTTCAAAAAAGTGGTTGACGGTCGCGTATGCATTCGAGTGCGCCCGCGCCATAAAGCCGTAGCCGATCATGCCGATGTTGAGGATTTTGGGCATCAATAATTTCTCGTTTCAAATTTTGGTTTTCAGGCGAATTGCAGCCATTTTTAGCATTAAAGCGCAGCGGCATTCCAGCCATGCGCGTCTTGCACGTCCAACATTGCTTTGAGGACCGTATTCCACGTTTCGCGATTCTCAAGTTTTGCGTTGGGAAACATACAACCGTCCCAGCAAATGTGCTTGATGCCGCGATCCGCCGCACCTTGCAACCAATAGCCCGAACATTTCGTGATGTCGAGTTTGCCGTTGGGATCGTCCGCAGGACAATGGCGTCCTGTTTTGTCGTGATCGCCGCTGCCGTGAACGGTCCCGTCGTTTTGGGCAACATGAAAATCGATCGTCCAGGGTCGCAAGGCGTCGGTCATCTCCTGGTACGCGGCCCAAAATTCTCGTTTGCTGTATCCCGGCTGTAACAAAGCATGTTCGGGCGCGTTCACGCCCAGCAGATACAGGTACGTATGAGCCAGATCGGCTTGGAATCCCAAAGTTTCCGGCATGCCGACCTCTTCCAGCAAGTTCAGCATGTCGCGCCACGAGTGCATGCCGGCCCAACAAACTTCTCCTTCGGCGGCCAGCCGCTCACCGTGATCCGCAGCAACTTTGGCGGCCTCGCGAAACGTCTCCGCAATCAGTTTGGTATTGGCTTCCGGATCGGTCGCCCATTTTTCGGTACCACTTTCAGCGGAATCAATGCGGATCACGCCGTATTTGCGGACGCCTTGCTCGTTGAAGATGCGGGCGATGTGACACGCCTGTTTGACGGCAATCACGAAATTTTTGCGATCCTGTTGGCTGCCCATTGCCGATCCGCCGACCGTTCCCGGCCAGATCGGCGCAACCAGGGACCCGATCGCCAAGTCGTAAGAATCGATCAAGTCCGCGATCGCGATCAGCTCGTCTTCGCCGGCAAACGGATCGGTATGAGGATGAAACAGGAAATAATCCACTCCGTCGAACCTGCGCCCGTCGACTTCCGCCGCCGCTGTAAGCTCGAGCATCCGCTTCAAGCTGAGATCGGGTTCGTCCCCCCCCTGGCTGGCCTTGCCGACCAATCCGGGCCACATCGCGTTGTGAAGTTTGGGAAAAGCGTTTGACATCGTGCGTCCAAATCAGGAAATGGGTGTAAGTTCAGTTGTTCCTGTAATCGCCAACAGCGGGCAGGTTTTCAAACACATCGGGCCCAAAATACCGCAAGCTGACCAGCGGCTCTCGGCCATTGTTAACCACTTCGATGCCCCGCACTGCCGCTTCGTGCGTAATAAAGATTTCATCGGATGTCGTATGACCATAGCGAATGATAACGGGCGTTTGCAGATCCAGCGGCCCAATTTTTCCCGACCCCTGGACCGTCAGCCAGCCGCTGGCAGCGTTGTCCTGCACGGTGCACCTGGCTCCCGGCTCCACCGTCAACTCGCGGGCTGAGAATAGCTGCTTACCATTGACCTCTCCGTAAACAATCCAGCGATCGATCCAGCCCTCACCGTGATCGGCGACGATTGGTTCAAGGTAGTTGTTGTCCTTGAAATTGGGATCGACGTTCTTTTCCCAATCCAGCTGGCCGACGATAAAGTCGAGGTCCTGATGTTTTTCAGGCGGCATATCCTTCACCAGCAGCTCCCAGGGAACGTACCTGCCCTCCACAATATTCTGGAACATGCCAAACACGTCGCTCCCCCATTGCGGTTCATACGTGCACAGCGATCCCGGCGCGTGTAGCACTCCTGGAGGAATCAGCCAACCGGTTCCGCGTTTAAGCCGATAGGCCTTGGACAGATCGAGAATGCCATTGTCGCCCTTGTTCCAGTTTTCCAGACAGCTGCGTAACTGGGCCTTCGTGGTTCCCGGTTCCAGTCCCATGAACGTATAGGGGAATGAGTTGTTGCAATTGTTGTACTGGGGCGAAAAGTAATAGCTTTCCGGTTTTCCTTCCTGTCCAACCAAGGCCGCATCGGCAAACGATTGGTGCATGTGATGCGGAATTGGGCCCATATTGTCAAAAAACTTCGAATAGACCGGCCATTTGCCGTATTTGTCCCACATGGCCGAGCCGATCATTCTCGGTCCGAATTCGGCAACAGCGTCTCGTAGCAAAAAAGTCTGGTCTTCAAACAGGCAGAAACTCAAACCCTCGTGCCACAATCGTCCTTCATTGGCAGCCTCGGTCGTACTGGCAAACCAACGCTCATCGATCCCTCCTCGCTCCGCTCCCAGCGCGTAATAATCATCCGGATGCAGACGAATGCGTCTGCCAGGATGAAGGAAACTTCTGGGGACCCAGGTGGGAGTCAAACGCAGCAGGCCTTTCCCCGCATCCAGCGCCGATTCAAGAATTCGCATGACGTTGTCAGACTTGACCGCGGTTAGTTCGCTATTTGGTGACATACAGATCCACGACAATCAGTGAGAACAAGTTAACAATAAAGTTGTACGCGTACCCAGTTTCGATCGCAACCGAACGACAGTCCCAGTTTTTGCAAATTGATCCCAAATACAGCAAGGCAATAAATGACTCGGCAAACATGGCAAATTGTACCGGGAGCCTCGTCGGAATTGGCGCAAATTTCCGGCGGCTCACCCGAACTGGGTTTTCAACGAACCCGGCTGTCCGGAGGTCGGAGTGCGGGCGTCGAACTCGTTGATCTCAACTGCGGTTCATTAAAAGTCCAGGTCATCCCCACCCGTGGAAACGGAATCTGGCGATGCGAGGCAAACCACAAACTCTTCACTTGGCCTTCGCCGGTCAACGGTCCCGTGCACCCGCTGTACGTTCCGGTTTCAGAGTCCACCGGCCTCGGCTGGCTGGAAGGTTTTGACGAGATGCTGGTTCGTTGCGGTCTGGCCAGCAATGGTGCGCCAGAACACGATGAGCACGGCAGGCTGGTTTATCCCCTCCATGGACGAATCGCCAATTTGCCGGCCGACCTGGTCTCGGTCGAAGTCGACGAGGAAAAAGGGCGTATCAAGTATTGGGGGGAAGTCGATGAAACGCGTTTTCATTTTCATCGACTGAGGCTAACAACCGAAATCGAATTGAGCCTCGATTCGCATATTGTCTCGATCAAGGACAAGGTCACCAATCTCAGCGGTAGAAAAACATCGATTCAGATGCTGTACCACAACAATTTCAGTCCGCCCGGCATGAAAGCTGGCTGGCGATTCCATGCCCCCGTCAAAAGGCTCGTTCCCCGCAACCAACATTCCGCCGCGGGGATCGTTGACTGGTCTGAATTTGCCAGTCCCAACGCCGATTACACCGAAGAAGTCTATTTCATGACCCTGCAGTCCGACGCCCGGCACAAAACCATGGTTGCCCTTGATTATGCGACCGGCCGCGACGATCCCGAACAGGCGCAGGGCGTCAGCATTGAGTACGACGTTCGCCAGCTGCCTTGTTTTACGCTCTGGAAAAACACCGTCGACGCCTGGGATGGCTATGTGGCAGGGCTGGAACCGGGGACCAACTTCCCCAATCCAAGGAGTTTCGAGGAATCACAGGGGCGCGTGGTCGAACTCGAGGCGGGCCAAAGTCACAAAATGGAGCTGAAAATCGGGTTGTTGACGGACGAAAAGCAAATTGCTGCGGCCCGGGAGACGGTCGAAAATCTCATCACCGAGCCTGCCGAGATCTTGTCGGCACCCGACCCAAACTGGTGTGCATAACCCCAGTGAAGGCGGCCGAGACGGAGCTCGGCCCTCCCGACGCCGGTTAAATACATGGGAGCCCCAGGAACGGGAGCCCCGGAGCTCCGTCTCCGGACATCCGGGCCCCCCGGAGAATCATCCGCGACCGAGACGGAGCTCGGCCCTCCCGACGCCGGTTAAATACATGGGAGCCTCAGGAACGGGAGCCCCGGAGCTCCGTCTCCGGACATCCGGGCCCCCCGGAGAATCATCCGTCGAGACGGCCGAGACGGCCGAGACGGAGCTCGGCCCTCCCGTGGTGATGTCGCAAAAACGACTCTTGGGGACGGCCGAGACGGAGCTCGGCCCTCCCGAGCGACCCGGATTCTTACGGTTTTTTATTCCAAGGCTGCCAGCGGCCATTGCGTTTGAGGAAGATTTGTCCGCCGACTTCTTTGACGTCCTCGACATCAGCCGGGAATCCTGCCGGTTGTTTCTTGGCCGGAGCAGCCGGAGGCTGGGGTTTGGCCGGGATGGCAACCACACACACAGGCTGGCCATAGCCCGAACCGTCTTCCAGTTGTTTTTCCCACCAATCCAGGGCTCGATAGGCGGCTCCACGCCAGCCCGATGCATCGGGTGACAGCTCCAGTTTTAACGTCCGCAGCGACGACAGTGGCGGGTTGGCTCCAAACAGCGCGGCCGTCTGGATCAGCGAGTTCATCAGCAGAAAATCGGCCTGGTAAAAGTCCTGGCGATCGGCGTGCACCTGGATCTTGTAGAAAAAGTAGCGGTTGATCACCGACAGAATCTGCCACAGCCGCGTTTCTGAATATTGCAGTTCCTGATCTCTCGCCACATTCATCCGGCCTGATTTTTTTACTTTCACCGTTGGAATCGCTTGGGCAAAGATATTCAGATATTCATCAATTAGTTGGCTCAGCGCAAGCGCACCTTCGTCAAGTCCCTGGCTGGCAAGCAGCTGGTCCAGTTGGTCGTGGTACCAGGCAATCAGCCGCACATTGTGATAGAGATTATCAATCGCAGCCTGGCTGCCACAGATGATGGAATCTTCCCGCCCTTTTTTGACGAGGTAGTTGATGTTTGGCTTGATCCCGCGCGCGACTTTTGCCGCGGTGGAAATCCACTCTCGTTCCGGATCCGATTCGGGGAACGGGAGGTGGGCGTAATCAGCAGAAACCAACAATTTTTCCGCCATCTCATTGTAAAGATCGCGTTTTTTCTGAATCAGATTTGAAGCGCGTCCCATCCCGTCGACTCGCGCATGAAACGTATGCACGGATTCAATCGTTTTGATTACTGTGCTTTCGTAAACCGCAACCGATTGACCGGGGGAGACGGAGGCCAATCGGTCAACGAAGCAGTACGGACAGGAATAGAAAGATCAATCGTTTTGAGATAAACATTGATGAAGTCCCATGCTGAAACCAGATGAACCGTCGAATTAACAAGTCATTAATTCAACGAACCAACCCCGTTCCGATTGAGAGGTGTTGGCAGTCAACTTTCAGCATGTGGGCTTCCGAAACGGCTTCCAACCGCGATTCTCAGACCACCAGTCCCTTGGCGTTCTCGAATCTCCAGAAACGGAACATCCATGCGGTGAGTGTTCCGGACCGTGCCGATTCGAGTGGCTAAATATCGTTATCGAAACATGTTTGCTAACAGTTGAACTCGAACATTGGTCGGTAGTCAGAATCGCGAAAGATTCCGTAGACGTTAATGCTTTAACATGGTGGTACCCGCAGTTTTTTCAGTGCAGAAGTCACACGTTTTACGGCGAAAAAAGGTCCGCCTTAGCCAAATCGAATTTCAGAACCCCGAGATTGAATCGTCGAACTCATAAATGCCGTCGCAAGTATCGCATCACTTGGCGGCCCATCACCCAGGTCGCAATTGCCCAGCCGGTGAGCTGCGGTTCCGTGCCACGGGCTCCAGCCACATTTGGTTTGTTCCGTCGCGTCGTTAATCGTGCGCATCAGTTCCATGTCGACAAGGACCAGGTCGGCGTCAAAGCCTTCCTTGATCTGACCCTTGTTCTGAATGTTCCAGACGCGGGCCGGTGCAGCACTCATCCAGGAGACGACTTGCTCGACAGTGCAGCGTCCCTGATTGACCTGGTTCAGCATCAACGCGAGGGAGTTTTCCACGGCCGGTAAGCCTGACGGACAATCGGGGAATGGTTTTGCTTTTTCTTCCAGCGTATGCGGAGCGTGATCGGTGGCGATGACTTCGATCGTTCCGTCGAGTAGCGCCTGCCATAGCGCTTCGTTGTCGGCTTTTGTTTTGATGGAAGGGTTCATCTTGACTCTGGATCCCAGCCGCTCGTAGTCATCGATGTTAAAGAACAAGTGGTGGGGGCAGACTTCAGCCGAAACGATGTCGGGGGCAGCCGCAATCAAATCGACTTCCTCCGCGGTGGAAACATGCAGTACGTGAAACCGGTGGTTGTGACGCGTTGCCAGATCGATCGCCCGCCGGGTGGCAATCAGGGCCGCAGCGTGATCACGGATTTTTGAGTGCACCGCGACGTCCGTGTGCCCGGCATACTTGATGGTGTTAGCGCGGACGGTTGTTTCATCTTCACAATGGGCGCAAATTGGTAAAGTCGTTTCGCCAAAAATCGCTTCCAGGACGTCTTGATCGTCGACGAGCAGATCACCGGTGCTGGAACCAATGAAGATTTTGATGCCGGGCGTGCGCGTTGCCGTTTTTTAGTTCAGCAAGATTGCTGGTCGTCGCCCCAATGTAAAATCCGTAGTTGACGAGGCTGGACTTGGCGGCCAAGTCAAGTTTGGCGTCGAGCAGTTGTTGGTTGATCGCATTGGGAATCGTGTTAGGCATTTCCAGGAAGCTGGTCACGCCGCCTTTGGCACAGGCCCGTGAGGCGTGGGCGAGGTCTTCCTTGTGAGTCAAACCGGGCTCGCGAAAGTGAACCTGATCGTCGATCACGCCAGGCAACAGGAATTTTCCCGTGGCGTCGATCGTCACGTCAGCCGATGTTTGCACGGGCGGATCGATCGCTTGAATTTTGTTTCCCGAGATCAGGACAGATGTCTGGATGGTTCCCGCGGGCAAAACCACCTGCGCATTTTTTATCAAGGTTTTCATGCTGACCGATTTTACGTTGATTTCGGTGAAGGCCAAGCGAGCTCGTTTCAGTTTTGGTGCTTCACTGGCCGGGTTGGATTTTGCCACGCAAATTGAGATACTTGTGCCAGCAATCGCCATGAGAAACGCGAATGACCGAACCTAACAAGGAATTTTCGTCCATGCAGGACTTTGAAAAACTGGGGCAGTTCTATCTAGGCAAAGTTTACGACCTCAAAGAGGGCAAACGCACCGACGAATTGCTGCTTTACGATTCCAAAGACCTGTGCACGCATGCGGTCGTCGTGGGGATGACCGGGAGTGGCAAAACGGGTCTGTGCATCGGGTTGCTCGAAGAAGCCGGGATGGATCGAATCCCGGCGATTGTGATTGATCCCAAGGGCGATATCTCGAACTTGTTGCTGACATTCCCCCATTTGACGCCGGAAGAGTTTCGGCCCTGGATCGAAGAAAGTCAGGCGATGCGGGAAGGGATGTCGCCCGAGGAGTTTGCGACGTCCGAATCGCAGAAGTGGACGAACGGTCTGGCATCGTGGGGGCAGGATTCGGCCCGGATTCGCACTTTTCGCAGTAACGTTGACCTGCGGGTCTACACCCCTGGCAGCAATACCGGCCGACCATTGACGATTCTCAAGAGCTTTTCAGCCCCCAGCGAACAGGTGCTGAACGATTCCGATGCGTTTCGCGACCGCATCAGTTCGGCAACGTCGGGTTTGCTGGCGCTGGTGGGAATCGATGCCGACCCGATCCAAAGCAAGGAACACATTCTGATTGCCAAAATTTTCGAAGCGGCCTGGTCCAAACAACAGGATCTCGACCTGGGCAAGCTCATCGGACAGATTCAGTCGCCACCGTTTGAGCGGGTGGGCATCATGGATCTCGACACGTTTTACCCCAGCAAGGAGCGGATGGAATTGGCGATGACGATGAACAACCTGCTGGCGTCGCCTTCGTTTGCAAATTGGATGATCGGTGAGCCCCTCGATGTCAAGCGAATGTTGCACACCGAAAAGGGCAAGCCCTGCATCTCGGTCGTGTCGATTGCACACTTGTCGGATCAGGAACGCATGTTTTTCGTTACCATTTTGCTGAACGAAATCGTATCCTGGATGAGATCGCAGCCGGGGACATCGAGCCTGCGGGCCATTTTTTATATGGACGAAGTGTTCGGTTATTTTCCGCCAACCAAAAACCCGCCATCGAAGCAGCCGATGCTGACGATGCTCAAACAGGCGCGGGCCTATGGATTGGGTGTCGTCCTCGCCACGCAAAACCCGGTCGATCTCGATTACAAAGGGCTCTCCAACACGGGAACCTGGTTCCTCGGGCGTCTGCAAACCGAGCGGGACAAGCTGCGCGTGCTGGAAGGACTCGAAGGCGCCGCTTCCCAGGTCGGCAATACATTCGATCGTCAGGAAATGGAACAGATATTGGCTGGGCTGGGTAACCGCAGGTTCCTGATGAACAATGTGCACGACGACGGCCCGGTGGTGTTCGAAACGAGATGGGTCATGTCGTACCTGCGCGGTCCGCTAACACGCAGCCAGCTCCAGGAACTGATGATTCAAAACGGATATGATCCCAATGCGCAGCCAGCGGTGACATCCTCGCACCGACCGTCAGCCGGGCCGGTAGAAACACCGCCGCCCGAAATCGATCCGCGACAACTGATTCCCAGCGATGTGCACCAGTTATTCGTGGAACCGGCTGAACGAATTCGCAGTGGCGAGCGGTTGTTGTATCGCCCGGCACTGTTAGGCGCGGGCCGGCTGCACTATGTGCGTTCTTCCTACAACATTGATGTGTGGCAGGAACGCACGTTCCTGGCCCATATTACGGGCGATGAGTTGCCAAACGATGTGTGGGATGAGGCGGAAGCCCAGGATCGTCCGCTGGATCTCGACGACCCGGCCCCAGCCGATGCCCAGTTTGCCAACGTCGGACCCGGTTTCCAGAAAGCCCAGAATTACAAATCTTGGGAGAAGGAGTTCAAGGAGTTTTTGTACCGCGAACAGGGAGCCACTGTCTGGAAATGTCCTGATTTACAGCAGTATTCCGAACCGAATGAAACCGAGGGGGATTTCCGAGTTCGCCTGGAACAGCTGGTTTCCGAAAAACGCGACGAGGAAACGGAAAAGCTGCGGAAAAAATTTGCAAAACAGTTCACGGCTATGCGCGACAAAATTCGCCGCGCCGAAGATCGCGTTGAACGGGAAGAGGCTCAATACAAACAATCCAGTATGAGTTCGTATTTGAACATTGGTTCGACGATCATGGGAGCCTTATTGGGACGGCGCTCCACGCGAACCACCACAACGATGCGATCTTACGGCCGCGCTTCGAAAGAAAAAGACGACGTTTATCGGGCCAAGGAAGACATGGAAGAGCTTCAGGGTCAGTACAAAGATCTTGAACGCGAGTTCAATGACGCGATGAGTGACCTGGCAGACAAAATCTCGGTCGAAAATCTCGAACTGGAAGAACTGAATCTGCCTCCCCGCAAAAGCGACATCCTGGTCGAGAGATTCGCCGTCTGCTGGCTACCTTGGCGCGTCGATTCCAACGGCATTGCCGAGCCCGTTTACTAATGTGTCGGCACCGTTAGCCAATCGGCAGGCAAAACGGCGACAACAATACCCTCCCTTGGGAGGGTCGGGCTCTCAGGCCCGGGGAGGGTACACGGAGGTCACAACAATGGCAAAGCAAAACGACCTGCGAACAAACCGGGCTCGATCACTTCGTAAAAACGAAACGAAGTCAGAAAAGCTGCTTTGGAGTATCTTGCGCGGCAAACAACTTTGTGGCTTGAAGTTTCGTCGACAACATCCGGTTGGACCGTTCTTCGCAGACTTCGCTTGTGTCAGCAGACGGTTGGTGGTCGAAATTGATGGCGGGTGTCACGACGAAATTGGCGAAGCTGACCTGGAGCGCGAAGCCTATTTGCGAAAGCTAGGATGGAACGTAATTCGATTTAGTGATGAAGAGGTGGAGCAGGATCCAGAGGCGGTCGCAATTGGTATCGCGAATCATTTGGATTTGGAATACGAATTTCGCAAACGAAAGGAGACAGGATCTGGAATGGAAAACGTGAATGCGCCGAACAAAAGGCAGGGAGACGCCCCTCCCCGGGCCTGAGAGCCCGACCCTCCCGCGCGGGAGGGTATAAAATTCCTGATTTCCTTGTTGACTCGATACTCTGCCCCCGATACTATGTGTTGCATAGTAACGATTCAGGAGTCGAGTCTGATGAAGCTCGAACGGGAAATGATGCGGGGTGCGGGTCCGACGGCCGTCATGCATTTGCTGGCCAACCAGGAAATGTATGGGTACGAACTGGTCGAGGCTCTGGTGACCCAATCCAAAGGGATCTTTGAGATTGGGCAATCGACGCTGTACCCCATGCTGTACAACCTGGAGGCCAAGGGCATGGTCACCTCGCGGGAAAAAGCTGGAGATAATGGTCGGCAACGGCGGTACTACCGGCTGACTGCCAAGGGCAAGAAAAAACTCGATCAGGATCGGGCCCAATGGTCTGCTTTGGTCGAAGGGATGGGTGCGCTGGGCGTCACCCGCCAAAAACAGGCCTCACCAGCGGCGGGCTTCGGAATCGCCTTTGACGGGGGACTGGCGTGAACGATGTGTTTCCGACATTCCGCAAATGCTGGAACGGTTCGCTTGTGCATGATCTGTTGCACGGATCGACGTGGCAAGCGGAACTGCGCGAGTCCGGATTACCCGCAGAGGTGACGCTCCTCATTTCTGCCACCGTCAAAAAATCCAGGCTGTGGCGATCGGAAAAGGCCTCGGTTACCCGCGAATTGATCGCCCACTTCCAGGACGGCGTCCAGAGCGGACAGAGTTATGCGAAATTGAATCAAGAGTTCGGCGACCCGGCCGTGACGGCTGAGTTGATCCGGCGAGCAAAAATAAGGAACCGACCAATGTTCATGAAATTGTTGCGAGCGATGGGTTTGGGAGTGGGGGTCATTGTGTCGGCCTACTTGCTGCTGTCGGCTTATTTTTATCTTGGCAAACCGGATCCCAAGATTGACTACGTGGCCGAGCTCAATCGTGGCCTGGTGGATGTAGACGAGCAAGACAAAGCCTGGCCCATCTATCGACCGCTGTGGACCAAATACGGATTCTCCGAGGGCGGCGGATTTCGAATTGAGGAAATCAATTACCGGAATCCCGATGACGATGCGGACGGTCGCTTGATTCGTCCCACGGATGCGGGGTGGCCCGCCGCAGTCGACGCGCTTGCTCGATACGAAGATTTGCTGGACAGTTTTCGTCGCGGCGCGAGGTTGCCCTATCTGGGAGTTGAATTGCAAGCCGATCCCACAAAATATTCAGACGAAGATTTTGCAGCGATCATGCCCGGTCATGACAAAAGCACCTATGACCCGTCGTTTTATGAGGACGTGGAAATCGATGAGCTAATGCAAGGCTCCACCATCGGGGTACTATTGCCTCACGTCCAGGTCCTACGTACGGCTGCCCGGATGTTTGCCGTTGACACCCGGATTGCCGTGGAACAGGGTGACACGGGGCGGGCGGCTGAAGATATCAAGACAATCTTCGGCTTGGCCCGGCAAGCCGCCGAAGGCGATATGCTCGTCTGCAGCCTGGTCGGGATGGCCATTGCGAGTATCGGATTCGATCAGCTGGAAGAAGTCCTCGTTCAAAATCCGGAATTTTTTTCGGCTGAACAACTCGCCGACTTGCAGCAGCACATCGAACAAATCTCGATTCGCGATTGGGTGCACATCGAAGGCGAGCGGGCACTGATTCACGATATGATTCAAAGAGTCTACACCGATGATGGTCAAGGCGATGGCCGGATGACGCCCGCTGGCGTCGAACTGCTATCTAAATTATCAGTTAACTACTGGAGTGGGCGCCCCGTTGCAGGGGAAGCCGAGTATGAGAGAGTGCTGACAGCGGCAAAAACTGCCGTCGCGCCGGCGAGCTTGTTGCTGTGTGCCTCGCGAAAAGAAATGACGGAAAAAGGTGATGAGCTGATTGATCGTGCCATCGCGGATTATGACAGGCCATATTGGGATCCAGATCGAACTAATCTCGATGAGGTTTGGGAAGATACTCTGGCAAAGAATCAGTTCAAATACTATCTGTTGGATATGTTGTTTCCCGCAACGCAACAAATCAGAAATGCGATGGACCGGAATATCGGCCGTCAGGAAGGTGTCATCGCGGCGCTAGCGATTCAGCGTTATTTCCTCAAGCACGGCCAGTGGCCGCAAGACTACGCCGACGTTTCTCCGGAATTCGTCACCGAATTCCCTATCGATCAAATCAACGGAGCGTTATTGAATTTCACATGCGATGACGATGGGTTGTTGATTTACAGCGTGGGAAATGACCGAGACGATGACGGCGGCAAAGACCGGGTTTTCCAAGGCCAACTTCAACCGCGAGCGAATTTTATTTTTGGGCCACAGCGCGACGAGCCGGATGGTGACTGGATCGTGTGGCCGCAGCGTAGCGAGGGTTTTTGAGGACAATGTGGCACAGACCTCCGGGCTGTGTAATTCATTCACGTCTCGGAGATGGCAAGTTGGTCACGGCTGGAGATCCGCAAGTTGGTTCACGGCTCGGAGATCCGTGCCACATTGCAGAGCGACGGTCTGGCGCGTTGCCGCTCATGAAAGACCGGCCAACACGCCACGCAACACATTTCCAGCTACCATCGCTTCATCTCCGCCAAATGGAGGTGACGACACAGGAATCGCGATATCGTCCATTCGGCACCAGTCGCCCCGATCAAATCCAACTTCAAACCTGATCGTCGGTGTGAATCCCAATTCCGCCACAGAATCTTCGATCACCACCGTCGGAATCCGTTTCAAATTGGCCAGCGCTGCATCGCTCAACTCCCCCAGCGAAATCGTCGAGCAAATCAGCGCCGCGTCGCACTCGCCCCGCTCCAACACGGACTGCGCCGAAAACTCGAGCCCGTTGTATTCGGCAACTCCGCGTCCGAAGTTGACGCCAAAGGGGTAACCCGAATTCCAGGCGAGCACATTTTCGGCTGATTGAGCGTTGGCATCGTTGCGCAGGCCGATTACAACCGCCCGAATTTGTTGATTGAGCTGCCGCGTCAGCTGATACAACGCCTGCAGATTGCTCGTTCTGGTTCGGATCGTCGTTCAATCCACCGTAAACCGATGCGACGTACTCAGCATTCTGCAACACGTCGAGGATTTCGCGGCCGTGTTCGCTGATATTGTTTCTGTCCGAATTGTTCGACGCCAATCGCAACTCTGACAACAACCCGTAAACGGCGGTGCGATCCAATTGGACAAACTGTGACACAAATTTGGCCGTCTCCGTTCGCGAGTGATCAATCAACACCGTCTGGTCGGCCTTTTGGCAAAATCGCTCAAAAAACCGGGGATGAGTCGTGGCCGGATCGCAACACCAAAACAGCACGACGTCGGCCCGCGATGCAAGTTCGCCTAGTGTCGCGGTCACCTTGCCGACCGATTGCATGGTCAACGTGCCACCGCGACGGCGGTTCGTAAACGTCGTATCGCTGGTCGCACGCACACGTTTTGCAATTTCAACGGCCGTGATCTGAGATTGTGTTGAAAGTCCATCGAGCCCACCGATCAGCGGTGATTTGGACTGTCGCAGATAGCTTGACCGTTTCGGCAACCGCAGCCTCAAAATCGACCGGTTTTCCGTTGATCGCAAATCCAGACGTCACCGACTCGCGACAAAACCACTCCTTGCCCAGCTGACAGGCGTTGGTTGTCTCGACGACCTGGTCGTTCTTGATTGAGATTCGGATATCGTCACACAGGCACGTGCAACCGGCACAGACGACGGCATCGTGGACGAGTTTTGTCATGCGGCGACTTTGGTTGCGTTAAAACGTGATCCGTGTCCAGTCCTCGTACTCGTCCTCGTACTCAGTACCCAGTACTCGTACCCAGTACCCAAACTTTCTAAATCGAAATTCCCGGCTCCAGTTTTTCGGGAAGGTCCAGCGAGCTGGATTCCAGTGACGCCACCGGCCACGAACAATAATCGGCCGAATAATACGCGGCCGGACGATTGTTGCCGCTCATTCCACAACCACCGAAAGGCATCCGCCCGGTAGCGCCCGTTGTTTGGCGATTCCAGTTGACAATGCCGGCTCGAATTCGATGAATGAACTGGTCGTAACAATCGCGATCATCGCTGAGCAGAGCCGCCGACAATCCATAAGCCGTGTTGTTGGCTTCCGCGATGGCCGCATCGAAATCCGGGACGCGAATCAGATTCAGCAACGGCCCAAACAACTCCTCGTCGTCGCGCTGAATTTCGGTTGCGTCGAGCAATCCGGGCGAAATCAACGCGTCACAGCCGCGTTGCGACTTCATTTCGACAATCGGTTTGGCGCCGCGCGAGATCAGTTCGTTTTGCGCGGCCAACAGCTTCTTTCCTTGCTCTCCCGAGATCACCGTTCCCATAAACGGTTCGGGATCGTCCGAAAAGAAGCCAACCCGGATCTTGCCCATCATTTTAACGAGCACGTCGATGAACTTTGTTGAGTCGTCATTGTCGATAATGATCAACCGACGGGCACAAGTACATCGCTGCCCTGCGGTAAAATACGCGGACAGGATCGTCGCATAGGCGGCTGCCTGCACATCGTTCGCCCGATGCACGATCAGAGGATTGTTACCTCCCATTTCCAGAGCCACAATCTTCTGCGGATAGGGGGCCATCGCTTGGTGAATCGCTTTGCCGGCATGGCTACTGCCGGTGAAGAACAGGCCGTCAAGTTGGGGATGGTTGACGATTGCCGTGCCGACGTCGCGGCCCCCTTGAACCAGGTTGATCACACCGGCCGGCAATCCGGCGGCAGTCCAGGCGTTCAGCATCCATTCACCGACAGCTGGCGATTGTTCGCTGGGCTTGAACACAACGGTGTTGCCGGCGATCAGGGCAGGCACAATATGCCCGTTGGCCAGATGAGCCGGAAAGTTGAATGGGCCGAGGACGCCGCAGACACCAAACGGTTTGAAACGGGTCACCGCGTGAAGCTCACCCATTTCAAACGACCGGGTGTCGCGTCGTTCGCGAAACGCATCGACCGAGACAGCGACTTTGCCGATGGTCGCCCCGACTTCTATTTTGGATTCCCAAACCGGTTTGCCTGTCTCGCGCGCGATCAAATTCGCCAGTTGCTCGCCATGTTCTTTGACGTACTCCGCGTAGACTTCGCAAATCTTGATGCGGGCATCGGCGCTGAGGTCCCACCAAGGCCCAAACGCGTCACGCGCAGCAGCGAACGCCTGATTGAGTTGGCTTTCGGTGGCCTCGCGGCCTGACCAGACAACCTTGTCGTCGACGGGACAGAGTGATTGCAGTTCGGTGCCGTCGCCGCCGAGCCATTGTCCGTTGATCAGTTGTTTGCCGGAGGGTTGATAGGTCATGGCATTCACAAAAAAGTTCGAAACATTCAAAGTTGGCAGCTCGCGCGAGGATTACCCGCTGATTTTTTCCTTGTCCAACTGTGGCGGCTTTTTGCGCGGCGTCGTTGTCCGGGCTCAAATTTACGGCGCGCAGAAAATCTCCAACTTTCAGATTCAATCGCAAAGCCGTGACTTGATCGATCGTCGCCATCTCGTTTTCGTGCCACGCGATGTCGCCGAGCGCCGCCCTGAAATCGAGCCGGGAATTGGAAATGAGTTGACGCGTCGAGCCGTCGACTTTCTCTTTGATTGCCTGCACCGTTCCCCGGCGACTTTCCCTGACACTGCGGATTTCGGCGGTTTTACAATGCAGTGCTGGGCCCCCGTCAAAGATATCGACGCGATCTCGAAAAACAAATCCTTCTTTTTCAAGCACTGCTTTGGCGGGCCTGGTGTTTTCGTGAACCTTGCCAATGACGTCCTGCGCCGATGTGGGTAACAGCGGGATATAGATCGGATGACGAGGCATCAAATCCGCGATGAACTTTTTGGATTGACTGGAAAGCGTTTCTGCCTTGGGGTAATCAATTTGAAAAAAGTGCGACCCGAGCGCCGACCAAAGCGGCGAGACGCCGTCCTCGTCGACCACTCCACGCATCTCGGCAATGACTTCCGTTTCAAATCGTTGTGGAAACTCGGCCATGAACAGGAAGCGAGCGATGCTGAGCATCCGGCCATGCCCCTGCCCCCAGTATTGGGGCGACAAAAACAGGCTGCCAATTTCGCTGGGACCGTCGTGTTCCTCCACCAGGTGCAAGACTTCGATCTGTTTGTGAACACCCAAGTCGACAGATTTGTGTTCCGCAATTTTGATCTGATAGGTGTAGAACGGCTCGAAACCTCCCACCTTGGAATAAATTGCTGACGTCCCGACAATTGTTCCGTGCGACAGGTCTTCCATCACGAACACGTAGGGTTGTCCCGCCGGTTTGGCAGATTTCTGATGGAAGGCAAAAATTGATTTCTCGATTCGGTCAGCCAATTCGTCGCGAGAAATTTTCAAAGTCGTCAAGCCAAGTTCAGATTGTTGAACGAGGTTGAACAAGGCATCGAGATCATCCAGTTTTACGCTGCGAACAACTAGCATGTGAAATCGATGTAATTCAGGCTGCGGTTGATGGTTTGGAACGCAATTGGAACACGGGCAAATCAGCGGGGGATTCAATCAGCTCACGCTGACTACTGGTAACTATAGCAATAACAGGTTTTTCACGCACGACTGAATCATGTTTGGGGGGAAGCGGTCCCAACCCAAGCCCGTTTCCGGCATTGATCCGCATCCTCGTTAACGCGTCGGATCTCCATTTCCAAGGAAATCCAGCGCCAGTGCAACATCAAAACTTGTGCGGCCTGCTTGGATTGAATCGCAACATCAAAACTTGCACTTCGAGCTTGAAATTGCATGGACTAAGCCATTTCGCCGATGCATTGCTCGACAATCTCGCAAGCCATGTCGATGTGTTTGTCCTCGACACAGCCCAGCGGCATCAGGAAACGAATTCGCGAAGGATTTTGCCCGGCAAAGAAAGACATCAGTCCCTTCTCAAACAGGCGGTTGACCAAGTCCTTGGCCGTCTCGTAGTTTCCATCAAACGGTGTGAAGGCTACCATTCCCCCAACGCCGAAGGGACCCGTGACACTGCCCGGGAACTTCGCGCCGATCACCTCCAGCCCGCGGGCAAAACGGGCGTTGAGCCTGACGTTTTTTCCATCGGCACCAAAATTACCATTGGCAATTAACGTGCTGATCATCCGGTGACCCGAGATGATCGCCCAGGAACTGCCCGTAAAAGTCTGACTGATCAAGCCCGGTTTTGGTTTGTATTCGTCGGTAAACAGCGTCGCACAGACCTGGCTGATTTTTCCGATCGTGACAATGTCAACCAGCTTGTCGAGACCAAAATGTTGAAACGCAAACGGTCGAGTCGTGCGACAGAACGATTGCACTTCGTCCGCGATCACCGGGATCCCGTGGTTGTGCGCGACGTCGCAGAGGGCTTTGAAGAATTCATGGCTGCCCGAGTAATAGCCTCCTTCTCCCTGAATCAATTCCATCCACAGATTGGCGTGTTTCCCTGGATGCCGGGCAATATGTTCTTTCAACTGACGCACCGATCGCTCAGTGGACCCCTGCGGGTCTTCGGGATCGAGAAACGGAATGAAGTCCACCTCGATCGTGTCGGGCAAGCCGACTCGATTTCCGGCCTTGTCGGTAACCTGTGACAGCGCCAACGTCCGGCCGGCAAAACAATGATCGAACGAGATCGTCCGGTTGGCCGGGTGAGTTTTCTGAAACGCCATTTTGAGTGCGTTCTCATTGGCCATCGCTCCGCTGGATGACAGAAAACAATGTTGGAGCTGGGCGCCCGATTCACAGGCGACTTCGGTCAGCAGTTTCGAGATGTCGTAGCTTTCCAGGTTCTGCTGCAGGTTGCCTTGCATTACCGTATCGCACAAGGCTGCGTCAATTCCTGCTTCCACCAGCAACGGGTGGCTGTGTCCAAACCCGTGCACGCCGATCCCCGTGATCATGTCAAGCTTGACACTGCCGTCGGCCAGTTCTACGAAAGGACCGTTGCCAATCCCGCTGGACAAATACGGGAAGTAAAGACTGCCCCCGCGAATGCTGCCAAAATCGTCAAGCAGCTTGCGGAATGATTCGGCCAACTCGGGATTCGGCGGCTTGATTCGGTCGATTTGCGAAGCGTGCTCGGAGACGGCGGACAAAATCAACTTTTTTGCTTCGGTTATCCGCGTATCTTCTTTCAGTGCTTGGGCGACAAGCATCGTTTGTCGGGCGGTCGAGGTCATGAATGTTTCGCGCTCTAATCGCGCGCTCGTTAGGACTTTGGGTCGGGGATTGCCCATTCTAGACTTCAGCCCGAAGAACACAAAGACGTTTCGGCCCTGGCTGCAACCGATTTCGATTAACCGCGTAGGCAATCGCCGCGAACGTTGGCTAAATTCGCGACGCAACGTCTGCTGGGCACACGGATAAACGACGAACAGGCCGGCTTCGGGGTTCCCGCACTAATGATGATGGTGTCGCAGCACCCCGGGATTCTCGCGGACGCTTGCCAATAGCTCCTTGAAAATCGGCAGGAAACCGGGGTACACGGTATCGTGATAAGGCGAATTTGGTGGAAGATTCGTGACCAGTCTCCGATGCGCTATACCGAGATTGTGATACGGAATTCCCGGGAAGAGGTGATGCAGGGCATGGTAACGCAGCCCACACGGGCAGATGAGTTCGGTCAACCAGTTGCCCGTCACGTTGGTCGAGTCAAGAAATTGGTCCAGGTGCGAAATCTTGTGCCCGTCGCTACGGTATCGATGGGCTACAAGGGTGCGAATGTGATTGAGCGCCAAAACCGTGATCGCGATCAACAACATCTTGGGGATGCGAACGCCTGGCGTGATGCCAAACACAACCAATAACACCATGAGCCAGACACGCGCGGAACAGAGGATTTCCAGAATCGTGTTGGACCGTCTAAACGAGTCGTCTTTTATCTCTCGTTGGTACCTGAAATTGATCACCAGCGAAGTTGCATGAGTGTAAAACCAGCGGCGCAATTTGGGATGCAAGAACGATACGGGAGTTCCAATCAGGTAACGGGCAAAAACCAATATCGGTTGAAAAAAGATCTGGGCCATGAATAACAGAATGCTAAGCATCGTCCCCTGAGCCAACGGCAAGTATTCTCCGTCGCCCTTCGTGCCGTAATGCCGACTGCTGTGATGGTGAACATGACTCTCGTAGGTAAACGAAGGGACCATCATTGGTAACCCGGCGAGAATGTTCCAGTACAGCTTGAAGCCCTTCATCGAATCGTGTGGCATATGCACAATTTCGTGAATGAACATCGATGCCCGGTAAATCAGCACCGCGGAAATTACCAGGCAAAGCCAGGAAGAAACCCATGTTAACGGGTTAACCAGATAGATACTGGCAAACACATACGCGGCAATTACGGAGACAGTAAAGTCAATCCAATAAAGTTTTGCGTTGGGCTTGAACAGGTCTTTGACCAGTTCGCGAGCTTCCAGATAAAAGCTCTTTTCAGATTCAATTTGTACGGCCGAAGATGCGTTCAGGCGCGAAGATTCAGGTTGTTTATTCATTGAACGTCAATAAAAAAAACAGTTGATTGGGCTCCATGCCGAATCGAAAGTTCTCCAGTGAAAGGATCAGTAATATGTCGGTTTTTCCGCGGGCTCAATTCCGAATTTATGGAACCGACATTTTCCGAACGTTAACAACTATTGTTTCTACCTGTTAACAAAATTTCAAATATGAAATTCGAAATTGACGGTTTGGCGACAATTTGTTATTGCCAAATCATTATGAACAATCGTCATTTTCCGCACGTATTTTCGGGGCCGAAATTCCGACCGCGTTTGCCCATTTTTTCCTGCTTCGATCGCTTTTTCAAATCGTCCAGTTTTCAGAAAATGGACTCGCAAATTTTTGGCAGCCCTCGAGAGGATCAAGCTTGTTCATTGGCAAAGCTCAGCAAGATCAGGCCCACGAGCTTTGCGGTTGATACCAGACTTTCCGGCACCAGGTATTCTTCGGAACTATGAATATTTCCGCCGCATGGGCCCAGCGTATCAATATTCGCCAGCCCCGCAGCGGCAAATTTATTGCCGTCGCTGGCACCGCCCGATCCGCACCACTTGACAGGTTGCCCAAGCGCATCTCCACAGCGTTCAACACGGCGCTGCAAAAGTTGCGCCCGCCCGTCAAGCACTTTTGGTGGAGACGAAAATTTACCGGCGACTTCGATTGAAATACCATCTTGGCGGTTGGCCGCCACGACAAGTTGCTTCAGTCGCGATTCAACTTGTCGCTGTTGATCGAGCGATTTCGCACGCACGTTGACGCGACCGATTCCCAGGTCGGGAACAATGTTCAATGCTCCGCCACCGGAAACTCTACCAACGTTGTAGGTGACTTCCGGGTCGATATTGAGTTGGTCGATTTGATCCATCAGTCGACAGATGGCGACGAGTGCGTTGCGGCCCTTGTCAAACTCGCGCCCTGAATGGGCTGCTCGACCGCGGGCTACAAACGTAAAGTGGCCCGTTCCTTTCCGCCAGGAAACAAGGGACCCGTCCGGAAAACAGGGTTCAAACAGGAGTCCCCAGTCACAATAACTCGCACGGCTTTCGATGAACCGGGCGCTGCCCGGAGATCCCAATTCTTCATCGGCATTGATGAATACTTCCCAGCCAATCCGGCCGGCCAGCGAACTCTCTTCCAGCGACTTGAGCGCCGCCAGCATCACGACGAGACCACCCTTGGCATCCGCCACCCCCGGCCCGTTCAGACAACCGTTGTCCAGCATCCGGCACCGTTGAAACGGATGTTCAGCCCCATACACGGTATCCATGTGGATGCACAACATGATTCGGGTGGGGGCATCCGCATGCTTCGTAATGTGGATCGCCTGGCCCAGCGGTTGTTCGATCGTTTCGCCTCGATCATCAATCACAACTTGGGGATCAACGTCGATCAGTTGCAGATCACCACCGAGCACCGAAAACTCTTTCGCCAGTTGGTATTTGACCTGTTCCAGGCCGGCAAGGTTGTACGATCCTGAATTGATGTTGCACAGCTCTTGAACCAGTCCCAGCATCCATTCTTGTTGGTCATCGAGGGACGACAGTTCAGCAATGAGGTCTTTTAGTTGAGCAGAAATGTTCAAGCTCCCGATATCTGTTTCAAAGGACGTGCGACTATTTGGATGCGGGGTTCAGCTGGTAATCGAGGTCTACCTGCCAAATCGGCTGACCTGCCACTTCACTGGTGACGATTACCGATTTTGAGTCGGGGGTAAAACAGATGGCTTCACCTTGACGCTGGATCGGCAATGCGATCGTTTTTGGCTTTTCAGTCGACACCGTTTCGTGCCAATTTTTTCCCGGCGGACGGATATACAGATGGGCATTCAAATAGTTGCGGACAATCAAACGTTTGCCATCGGGTGAAAAAGCCATGTCCGTAACATTGCGAAAGGGGAAATCGCCAATTCGTTTGGCAACGAGAATGTTGTTCGTCGATGTCGTCTGCAGGGGAAGCGTATAGATGCCCGGTTGGCCCGCGCGATTGTCGTCCACATATCGTTTTTCGATCAACCAAATGTCGCCTGTTGACGCGTCAAACGAAATTGCTTCGCAATTTCGAGCCCCATCCGGATACGTAAACTCAACTTTTGCCGGCCTGGTTTTCAGCTGGTCACGGCCATTGGACCTCGGTTCCGGGTAAACATAAAGGCAAACGTTGGGGCGCTTGGCGTTGTTGTCACCCACATCCCCGATGACCAAATAGGATTTGCCGTTGACGTTTGCCTGGCACATTGCTTCCCAATCAATGTTTCTGGCTCCTTCCAGCTTGGTCGTGGCCAGCAAGTTCCCTTTGTTGGAAAGGAGATAGACTTCCGCGGGATTCCCGGAGTCGTTGTGCGTCCAGAGCGCGTCTTTGACGTTGCCGCAAATTGCCACGCCACTGCTTTCGCCGATCCGTTCCGAGTCAATTTTTCCAAGTCGAATGAGTGGCGCAAGTTGGGCGGACTCCACCTCTTTTTCCTGGCCGGCAACTGGAAAGTTGATAGCGTAGAACAAACTGCACGTGGCGAGGAAAGCCAATTTGGCGTAAAAACCAGTAAGTCTCATGGTTTTGTTTCTGACAACGATTTCCGCGGATTTTCCAAAGTTGAATCACCAATTATGTTTCAACCAGCGACGCAAAAACAGCGGTGGCAAGCTGGGAGCTTATCCCCCGTGATGGGCCAGGTCATTGGACGGTGTTGAAGCTGAAAGGAAGCATAAGCATAGATGCATGACGACGAATCACTAACACCCGACGCGTTGGCGATCTGGCAAGCAGGTGTTGCTGCGGCGGACGCAGAACGCCTGACGCAGCAAATGATTGGGTTGAATGGTCGCCGACTGCATATCGGCCGAACGTCCGTTAATCTGGATGCGATCAATCGCGTCGCCATCGTGGGGGGCGGCAAGGCCAGCGGCTGGATGGCCTGCGGATTAATGGATTCACTCGGTCCCGAGTGGGTTAGCCGCAAAGTTTCAGGATGGATCAATGTTCCCGACGACCAGGTTATCGACTGTGGCCCAATTCATATTTTCGGGGCTCGCCCACCGGCGGAAAACCTGCCTACTGAAGCCGTGCTTCAGGGAACCGGCAAGATCCTCGAACTTGCAGGCGGACTGAACGAAAACGATCTTTGCATCTGCCTGATTTCCGGGGGAGGATCGGCGCTTTTGGAAAAGCCGGTTGCGCCGGTGGACCTGGCCGATATCCGAGAGTTGACGAGGCTTTGCAGTGCCAACAAATCGATCAACATCAAGCAGCTCAATACGTTGCGAAAGAAACTCAGCCAGATTAAGGGGGGTGGCTTGGCAATCAAAGCTTTCCCTGCAAAAGTCGTCTCGTTGATCTTGTCGGATATCATTGGGGACCCTGTCGATTTAATTGCTTCCGGCCCGACCGTAAAAGATGCTCAAACGGTAGACGAGGCGATCGAAATTGCCTCGCGTTTGAATTTGGATCGACACCGGTTCGCAGCGATCTGGAAACTGTTGGACGGCCTGAAAACGGAGTCGCCGAAGCCGCCCTGGCCAAATTCGTTTTCCGTTGATCATCGAATCATTGGCAACAATCGGACGGCGGTCGAGGGCGCGAAAAAAAGCGCAGGAGCTGGGATTCGAAACACGCGTGACGTTCGCCGATCCGGACGACGTCCGCACCGCTGACGAAACCGGCCGGCAGCTGGCAGGCGAAGTTCGCTTGCTCGCCGGCACCCGCTCGCCTGTGTGTCTGATTTCTGGCGGCGAGCCAACAGTGGAACTTTGCGGTTCGCCGGGCCGAGGAGGACGCAACCAACAGTTGATACTCGCAGCACTTATCGAGTTGGTTGACGAGCCAGTCTCCATTGCAGGCGCGCGGTTCTGCATTTTTTCGGGTGGAACTGACGGCGAGGACGGAAATGTGCCAGTCGCAGGTGCTGCGATCGATCAGGCAACGATCGCTCAGTTAATCACTTCAGGTTTGGTAGATTCGGCAAAGACTGCGCTGGCGAACAACGATTCATTTTCCTGTTTGGACGCCCTGGAGTGCATCGTCAAGGTCGCTCCAACCAAAACCAACGTCTGTGATCTGCGGGTTGTGATTGTCTCCTGACGTAGCTGAGCGAGTCCCTCGCTCAGTTCGGCGCAGCCCGACGCGTCGGTTTGGTCGGCCCGGATTTGTCGAAACGCGTTATTGCGCGGACGTCCGCTGCGCGGAACCAAGCGAAGGGACTCGCTTTGCAACAACAGGAACAAACGAAGGGACTCGCGTTGCGACCGTAGTTACTTCATCTGCTTGCGTTCTTCATCAGTAAATAAGTTTTTCACTGCTTCGCCGGCGCTCGCCTGTCTCCTCATCCGGCCCACTTTGGCCGACATGACGTCGTAAGTCGCGGCGAACTTGCCTTTGGAAAAGTTAGCCGCACCCGCAGCAGCAATTCCCATGTTGCTGGCTTCTGCGAAAGCGTCTTGATCGGCGCCCAGGAAATTAAAGTGCCAGTTGTACTTGCCCTGTTGTTCCTGGATCATTTTTTTGAGCTGCGGTTTGGTGAATTCCACACTGGAGTTCTCATGTCCGTCGGTCATGATCACGAAGATGACCAGTCCCGGACGATCCTGCTCTTTCATTTTCGACAGGCGTTCGCCGGTTTCGTTAATGGCCCGTCCAACCGCGTCCAGCAGAGCGGTCGCACCACGGGGAACCAGTTTGTAATCCGGAACATTCTTGATCGGCACGCCTTTGTGCAGGAATTCGTACTCGGTGTCAAATTGCACAAGTGTTAAAAGTGCCTCACCGGGCTCTTTGGCCTGATTTTCGATGAATGCGTTGACGCCGCCCTCGGCATCCTGCCTGATTTCATGCATGGAACCGCTGCGGTCAACTACCAGCGTAATGTCGGTCAAGTCAGATTTCATGTTTGTCTCCTGTTACAATTTGCGGTTCAGAATCAGCCACGCAGGAGGCATCCTAGCGACGATTCAGCCCGGGTAAACGAGTAAAGTTCAGCTTTTTTGATTCCCTTCCCGCCGCATCTGCCTGGGCTTGGAATTATCAGGGCTCCAGATCGAGCCACGATGTGTTGGGCGGAGCAAGCAACGACGCGAATCTGCGACACTTGGTTGTAAGGCTGCCGACAGGTGTCGAGCGTTCAGGTCGATGACGCACGTAACGTTCGCAACGATTTTGCCGATTAGTGTTGCCGAGCTGTTTCCAATGACAGCCCGCGAGGGAAATGGTTCACATTTCGGCCGTTATTTCCCAAAAACAAAAGGATTTACGGGTCGAAGCCGAAAGCCTGGCTAAAGCTTGTTGGATGCATGGCGGTATTTCGCCACCATCGGAATGCTTTGCTCAGCTCATCAGTCCAGGTAACCGACGGTTGCAATCGCTCGCGTTTGAGAAGGCGATATTCCGGTACCAAGTCTATTCATACCACCGCACAAATTGCATGAACAATAGGACATAACATGTCGAACGTCTTTGTTGGACGCCAACCCATCTATTCACGCGAACTGAAAACCGTCGCGTACGAATTGTTGTTTCGGTCGGATAATCAAAATCGAGCCAATTTCGAAGATGGCGATCGGGCAACTGCGGAGTTGATACTAAATACATTTGCCGAGATTGGTCTGGAACGAGTCGTCGGAAAACTGCCCGCTTTTGTAAATCTGCCGGAAAACTTCATCGTGAATGGGCATTCGTTTTCGTTGCCGAGGGAACGAGTCGTTCTGGAAGTGCTAGAGGATGTGCGCCCGACGAAAGAGGTTCTGGCTGCGTTGCGGGATTTGCGCGAAGCCGGGTACACGATCGCGATTGACGACTTTGTTTATTCGCGGGAGTTGATGCCGTTGGTGGAATTGGCCGACATTGTCAAAGTCGACTTGCCTGCTGTGCCGCGTGCCGAATTGGCCCGTCACGTGGAAATTTTGCGACAATCCAATGTCCGAATTCTCGCTGAGAAAGTAGAAACTGCGGAAGAATTCGAGTTTTGTAAACAACTGGATTTCGATTACTACCAGGGCTATTTCTTCTGTCGGCCGACCACGGTCACAGGCAAAAAGCTGCCGGTGAATCGGGTGTCGATGCTGCGACTGATTTCGCGACTGCAGAATCCCAAGGCCGGTCTGAAAGAAATCGGTGACATCATTCGAACCGAGCCGACACTTTCATTCAAGCTGTTGCGTTTCGCCAACTCGGCTGAATGTGGGCTGACGGGCAAAATCGAGTCGGTGCAGCACGCGGTCGCGCTGACCGGCATGCGCCGCATCCGGACGATGGCATCTCTTTCGATACTTGCGGAAGCCGCCGGTGAAAAACAGGAACAGTTTATTGAAACAATTCTCATTCGGGCCCGCATGGCGGAGTTGTTGGCCGAACAGCTGCGTCAAGCCAGAACGGATTCGTACTTTTTGGTGGGGCTGTTTTCTGCAATCGACAATTTGTTGGAAGTTCCTATGAACGAAGCACTCGAGCTGGTTCCTGTGAGCAAAGAAGTCAAGGAAGCACTCATCTTGCGAACTGGCACCCTGGGAATCGTCCTGAATTGTGTCCTGGCTTACGAAAAAGGGGACTGGGAGCAGGTGAGCTGCCATACGCTGGACCCGGAAACCATTCGCAGCGCCTACCTGGAAGCGATCGACTGGGCAGCCAATTCGATTAGCGAAAGCGCACGGAACGAACGGCTCGCGATTCAAGACGAGATGCCAGCAGGGGCCCTGCTATAAAGTTCGAGGGCGGTAAGCCGTTTCGAGCCAACTCGCTTTTCTGACCAACGTGAGAATGCTCCACCTTAATTACTCTTCAGCAACTCAAGTTCGTCTTCCCATTTCTTGAGTTCTTCTGTCAGCCGAGACGCTTTTGCCCAGTCAATAAGCCGATTGACGGCCTGCGTTAGTCGCAGGGCGCGGGCGTTGGGCGGGATTGAGTCTTTTACTGCCCGTAATCCTTCGTAGGCCTCGATCAGCATGACGCCAGCAACTGACAAAGAGTTCGCCAATTCTTCGGGCTCCGCTTTCGTCTCCGACACAGACGCCGCGATCGCCCGACTAACCATTGCCTGCCCCAACATTGATTGAGTATTGAACGTTCGCCAATCGCCGATTAGTTGAGTTTTCCGAATTTCGTAGGACTCCCGTAACAGACTCTCCGCCTGTACGAAATCACCGATCGTCAACAAATCATTTGCCATCGCCGCCAGTTCACCAGCCAAGGGCAATGAACCTGGAGCGTTTGCTTCCCGAACGGTCACAATATCGACCTGAAACATTCTCTCAAAATCGGAATTTCGCCCTGCCTGTAAATAAGCGATTCGCAATTCTCGCCGGACCCGACCCAAAGGTGGAAACTGGTCGACCATTCCCGCAACTTCTTCCATCATTGAAATTGCCTGGTCCAAATGATTGGTGTCCCGATAAACCAGCCCCAAATTAGCCATGGTCGACAACGTGTCAAAATCCTTGCGCCCCAGTTTTTGTTCCTGGATTCGAAGCAGTTCTTCGAAAACAGGAATCGCATCCTTGGCTTGGCCATTAGTCCACAACGCCGTCGCCAATCCTTCCAGGGAACTTAACAACAGTGGATGATCCGCCTCATGATTAGCTCTCATGACATCCAAAGATTCCTTGTACAAGTTAATCGCTTTTTCTACCGGACCTGCGGCCAGATATGTTTCCGCCAAATTAAGCGAGCTGGTCAGCGTCGCAGTATGACTGGGTCCCAATTTGGCCAACAACAAATCATGACTTTTCTGGAACAATGGCAACGCACGATCCAGGTCACCCGTCGCCCGGTATGCGTCGGCCAAATTACCCATACACTTCATCGTGGCAGGGTGAGTCTCACCCCGCTTTTCTTTGACCGTCGCGAACACTTGTTCCAAAAGTTGAACGGCTTCGGGAATTCGATTGGAGTCACGATAGGCAGTTGCCAGGTTGTTGATCGCCGCCAGCGTATAGTGGTGATCGGGTCCCAAATTTTCACGGGACAATTTCAAGTCGTCTTCTAATAGGGGGACTGCCAAATCCAGCTTGCCTTCATCCAGATAAGTCAGCGCCAAGTTGTTCATGCTGGATAACGTATCGCGATGGGCTGGACCAAGCAGTTCTTTTCGTCCATCGAATGCCTCCCGGATCAACGGTTCGGCTTTATCCAAGCGGCCTAGCGAGCGATAACATTCGGCCAAGTTGTTTTTGCTGGCAAGCGTGTCCGCGTGTTGATCGCCCAAGCTGGAACTACGCATCGCCAGCGTTTGTTCAAATATCGGCAATGCTTCTTCCGCCGCTCCCGACTGGAAAAGAGCCTCAGCCAGTCCGTGCCGGCTGGTCAAATAGTCTGGATTGTTCGTCCCCAGCAACTTTTCCCGAACTGCGACGGCCTCCTGAAACAAGGGGATTGCTTCCTTGGCAAACCCCAAAGTGACTAACGAATTGCCCAACTGGTCTTTCATCATCGCCACCGTGTCGGGCACGCCGATCGCATCGACATCCAGTTGGTCGCCTGCATTGATCAATCGTCTGGCCAGAATAGCCTCCAGCGGTTCATCTCCGTCTCGGACATCGCGGATATCCAGATCGCGAAAAACGCCGGTCAGGATCGTGTTGCCTTTTTCAACCTGGGTCAGTCGTTTTGCCGATTCAACGGCGCGTTTTGCTTCGGCTGTCCATGCGCGATTCGCAGCCATCAAGCCCCACCCGGTTCCAATGATCCCCGCGATCAAAGTGCCGAAGACGATTCCGGTCGCAGCCACAGATATTCGGTTTTTGCGAACAAACTTCCGCAGCCGATAGGCGCGTGAAGGAGGCCGGGCTTCTACCGGTTCATTATCCAAAAAGCGACGAATGTCATCCGCCAAGCCTGCCGCGGACTCATATCGCCGTTCGCGCTCTTTCTCGATCGCTTTTAGTACGATCCAATCCAAATCTCCAACCAACAGACGCATGAGTCGTGCCGACTCGGTTTGCCTTCGCGTCGTAATTTTTAATAATTCTTCTGGTTCCACGGTTGCCAGCCGTTGACTTGGCTTGCTCGGCTCCCGCTCCCGGATCAGTTCGAGGATTTTCAGCACCGGTTGACTTCGAAGTGAAACATCATCCAGCGGCGTCGAGCCGGTCAACAGCTCGTACAGGATCGTTCCCAAAGCAAACACATCGGTGCGGGTATCAATATCGATCGCATCGAGACTCGCTTGTTCGGGACTCATATATTTCAGTGTCCCCAGCACCTGCCCGACCCCGGTCTGCATCGTTTGATCGGTTAATCGATCGACGGATTCAAGTGCTTTGGCCAATCCGAAATCAATCACTTTTGGCACGGGCTGGCCATCGATTAACGCAACGACGATATTTCCTGGCTTGAGATCGCGATGAATCACTCCTTTTTGATGGGCGTGCTGCACGCCGGCACAGATGTCGATGAACAGCGTCAGTCGCGAGTCAATACTCAGCTGATTCGCATCGCAGAACTTGGTCAGGGGAATGCCCTGCACCAACTCCATCGCGAACCAGGGTTGCCCCTCGCCCGTCGTGCCGGCATCCAGAATTCTGGCAATATTGGGATGATCCATCATCGCCAGTGCTTGCCGTTCGGCCTCGAAGCGCACCAGCGTTTCCCGCGAACCAAAACCCGCTTTGATCAACTTGATCGCGACGCGGCGGCGAACCGGATATTCCTGAGTCGCTTCCCAAACGGATCCCATCCCCCCTTCGCCCAAGACACTTCAGCAGTTGATAGGGGCCGATCGTCGGCAGTTGATCGACGACCGAATCAATGTTTGTCTCGGCGACATGAAAAGATTGTGTCGGATTCAATGATTCCGGTTGGCCACCCTCATTGGCGGCAGCTTTTCCAGCCGTCTGCGTGACATCGAATCGACGGATCGATGTGTTCGGGAGGGCGAGTCCGTGTCGGCGGCGAATCGGGGTTCGGATTCAAATCTGAATCGGTCATTTTTTCGAGCCAGACAAACACGTATTGTGACCAGCGAAATTGCGTGCTGCGGATTGGTTTCAGCCGCAGCAGCGTGTTCACGAAGGCATCACTCAATCGTCCACTTAACCTGGTCAATAAAGGCCTGTACTCCACGAGCAAGCCCGGCTTTGGTGAACATGACGCGACTTTCGATACATCCGGTCGCGGGTTGAACAAATCGAGACAAATCACCCGTGAGTTGAATAGTAACTACCTCATCGCCCAACACCCGTGCTGGTCGAGTATCGACTAATTCGTAATCGTCGAGATCATAGTTGAACACGAAGATTTTCTGCTCGACGGGTTTTGCGGACCGGACGCTAGATTCGACGGTGAACGAGAATTGAGTCGGTGATTCATTTGGCGAGATCGCATTGACGTCGATCGTTTGAGAAGTGGCCCCAGTCGCCACGACCAATTTCTGGTTGTCGCTGGTTAATAATTCGGCCAAACCACCGCGAATGACGACGCCACTGGTTTCAAACGACTCAGGCGCCACCACAACTGGGTCCGGATTCGCATTGACCAGACGGATGTTGTCCAGGTAAACGCGGTCTCCCGTATTGGCCTCCCAATGAAAAGTCAGCGGCACGTCGATCAGGCCCCAATCGTCTGGGTTATCGACCAGGTACGAAAACGATTGCATTTTCGTACCCGCCAATTCTGCTGCCGTCCAGCTTTGCAACACGACGTCGTCGAGCAACAACGACAACGTCCCGGACGCGTCCAGCGAAAGCGCGTCGAAATTCACAGAGAAGGCGGAATTTAGCGTTGAAACGTGCTGATAGATTTCAATCGGTGAACCGGCGGTAAACTCGGCAACCGTGGTTGAAAACTCCGTTTTGGGAATCACCATCCCCGGTCCTCTTTGATTCCAGGTTGCAAGTCCGGTTGCAAAATCGCCATGTTCAAAATCTCCATTGAAGACTTCATTGACGGCCCCCGTCAGCGCATGCGAAATTGTTTCCGCGTAGGCAGTGCAGCAAAGCAGCACATGACCCAACCCGGCCATGTCGAAAATTGAATTGCCTCGTTATTGAGATATGTCAGATATGTGAAAAGCCCTCAGATTGAAGGACGCCAGTATCGCAGATTATGCAGACCCTAGGCAGAGGCAAGACCAACGCAGAATTCGGCCCATAACTTCAAATCTGTTAATTTGCAATGAATCAACGTGTCAAAATAAATTTGCCGTTGTTGCTTGCCATAAACGTGGCATGAAACGCAGTGGTCAAGTTTGCCAAACTTGAAAATTTTTCAAAAGTTTTTGTTGGCGGCGAAAAGGGTTTGGATGCAACCCACCACAAGCCGCCCTCGCGCAATCAATAACACTCTCGGTCGATCACCCACCGTGATGGACCGCGAGTCATCGAGCTTCCCATGTTGAGATCGTTCAGCGGTCAGGTGTTTATGGAGCCGGGAATTCGTAATTTTCTGCCACCGTGCAGCTTGCCTGCGTGGGGCAATGTTCACAACCAGAACCGAGAACCACGATTGCCGCCACCTCGCAGCTTGCCTGCGTGGAGCGATGTTTCCGCTAGGCAGTGCAGCGAACGCGGAACATCACCCTACCCGGGCAAGCCGGGCAGTGAGTGCCTCGGTGTTGGGTCTAAATTCTGGTAGTGAACAGGTCTCGAAGTTGTTGGGCAAGCCCGTATCGTGGACCACACAAGCCGTGGCTCCGAACCTAAGCACGCTCGGGAGAAAACCGGAAGAAAAGACCGACTCCTGTTGAGATCTTAACCTGCGGACAATATGCATCAAGGGTATTTGCAATTTGCCGTGGCTGCTCTGCCTGCATGGTGAATTTCGCCATTTCCTGTGAACAAAACGATTCACCCTCTCCCGGCGACACGTGGGGGAGGCCGTTTTGTGCCGGCCTCCGGGCCTCCTAGATTTTTTTCAGAATCAACCGGGCCCTGACGGGCCCGGCAAGGGATGTGTCGACCCTTCGGGCCTAACATCTCCAGGCCCGGAGGGCCGGCACATCCACTGCCGGTGGTGCCAACCACCGGTTAAGCAAACACAAAACAAAAAGCCCCGCAGGCGGCGATACAAGTTGTTCGCATGCAGCAATGTGCCGGCCCTCCGGGCCTCCTAGGTTTTTTTCAGAACCAACCGGGCCTTGACGGGCCCGGCAAGGGATGTGTCGACCCTTCGGGAACATCTCCAGCCCGGAGGGCCGGCACATGCACTGCCGATGGTGCTAACCACCGGTTTATCTCCGTCATTTGCAGGATTCAAATCGACATTCGCAATGGCTATGATGCTCAATCGGCTGCCTCGTCGGCTGAATCGCCAGATTCCACGCGGGACTTCTACTCAAATGCTTATGCTATGAATCATTCCACATCCCCGACGATTTCCAAAGCATTATTGCAGGCTCAGCAAGGCGACAAAGCGGCCAAGGAAAGGCTGGCCCAGTGGTTGATGGAGGAAGTCCAAGCCAAAGTCCTCTCGGTGCTCAACCAACAAAAAACCTCGACGGCCCAGTCGTCGATGATCAGCAATGTCCTGATCAAACTTGTCCGCGGCAACACGATTGAGCGGGCCCCCAATGTCTACTATCTCCACGCGGCCATCGCCAACGCCACCCGCGAAATCCTGATCGATCTGTGGCGGCAACGCCAACGCCGCCAGGCGAAAGGTGATGCCGTCGCCGCCGAGAACGAAAAACTGTTTCGCAAATTTGACGAAATGGATTGGGATGTTATCGAGCTGAACGATGCCCTCGATTTGCTGCAAACCATCGATTCCCGCAAGGCGATCGTCGTCACGCTACGGTTTTTTTGCGATATGACGGTCGAGGAAGTCGCCCAGCAGCTGGGCGTTTCCAAGTCGACCGTGGAAGCGGACTGGAAAATCGCCCGGGTCTGGTTGTTTGAGAAGCTGAAAAACAATTCCTGATTTTCCGAGTTTCCATCACGGATTTGGGCGTTTCCAGCGGACTTTCAATCAATGAGAATGCTACCGGCTGCAATCAACGCTATCGACTCGAGACGATACCATGCCAATCAGTGAACATCTTGACGTGCTGGGCGAAAACGACCCGTTGATCCGGGCCATGATGGGGGCTGCCGGTACAGGAGGCCTGCGGGACGTCGCCCAAAAAATTGAAGAACTGGATGCCCAGGCAGACGAAGCCAGCTTCCTGGATGCCCCCACGATCCTCAACGATCAACGACGTACACCAACGGAACTGGAGTCGATTCCAGCCGGAGAGTCTATCTCAAGTATTGGGCCGTACCAATTGATTCGGCAGATCGGGCGAGGCGGATTTGGACGAGTCTACGAAGGCTATCGTCAGGATTCGCCCGGCCAGAAGCTCGCGGTGAAGGTTTTTGAGAATCGGTGGCTGGACGATATCGAGCGCCTCGAAATCGAAAAACTGGTTTTGCAAAAGCTGAATCACCCTAGCCTGGTCACTGCGATCGAATCAGGAGCGGCCGACGATGGCACGGCCTACCTCGTAATGAATCTCATCGATGGGATTCGCATCGACCAATTTGTTCGTCGGCAGGGACTTGAGTTCATCCAAATCGCCAAACTGTTTCGTCAGATCGCCGAAGCGATGGCGTACGCGCACGGTCAAGACGTGGTGCACCGCGACCTGAAACCCGGCAATATCCTGATCACGAAAGATGGAACTCCTGTCGTTACCGATTTCGGATTGGCCAAACGCTTGAATCTGGAAGGCGGACGCTCTTTGACGGCAACAGGAACGTTGATGGGGACGTTAGGTTATCTCGCACCCGAGCAAGCGGATCCGAAACGCCGGGAAGTGACGCGATCCGTGGATGTTTACGGATTGGGCGCGACACTGTACCACGTGCTAACCGGGCATGCGCCTTTTGAACGCGAAAATCTGCTCAAGGCGTTGGATGATCTCCGCACGCAGTCGCCGAAATTACCAACCAGCTATAATCCGGACATCCCGCCTGATCTCGAGCGCATCTGCCTGAAGTGCCTCGCGAAATCGCCGCAAGATCGCTACGAATCGATGCAGGCATTGGCAACCGACCTGCAACGGTTTGTCGATGGCCGGCGCGTGGCTGCGCGGCCATTGGGGTGGAATCGGAGATTCTGGCGTTGGTGTAATGCGAATCCGGTGATCGCCGGTCTTTCAGTCGGACTGCGGTGGCCGTATTCGCAGGGTTGGTTGCGTCCACGATTTTGTGGCAGCAAGCAGTCGGGCAGCAAGAAATCACGGCCGAGTTACTGGCCAAAGCCATCGTGCTCTCGCAATCCGATGACAAACTTGCTGAAACCATGCTGGTCCAGTCACCGGATACGCTTGAATATCGCTATCAACGCCTGCTCAATTCGGTTGAGTTTTTGGATGGGGCGATCAAGACGTTTCCCGACGACGACGTTCTCTATCGCGAGTCGGCCACCTCCCATTTTCTGCTGGGCAAAGTCTGTTGCCTGCAAGCCAAATTCACAGACGCGTCGGTGACGTACCAAACTGCGCTAAGCCGGTTCCGTGAACTTGCCGCAGCTCATCCGGAAGATCACACGCTCCAATTTGATGTGTTCCATTCTTTGTTGGGGCTCGATCAAGTTGATCGCGAACTACTCGGATTGCCGGACCAAGAGGAAGGAAAGATGGCGGAGGCATTTGAGATTATTCAGCAGCTTACTACGGCCCATCCTGAAAACACGGATTACTGCGACGCCCTCATTTGCATGCAAAATTTGATTTATGGTCGGCGATTTCGAGGCGATTTGCCCAAGTTATTGGAACTTTACCAATCGACATATAATAACGCAGTTAAGTTAAAAGCTCAATTTCCCGAGCCTTGTTTGCAATGGCGGCACGTTAGCGGATCGGCCCATCGTCTGGCGGCACTTTATCTGGAACTTGGCGACCTCGAACAGGCGGAGACTTGGCTGCAAATTGCAATCAGGGAAATATCGGAGTTCTTGACTCGGCCCGACCTTGATCCCGGTGAGTGGATGGACTTGGCCCAATGTCTCGCGCTGGCGCATAAATTGGAGACACGCAAAGGCGATCATCCGAAAGCCGCTGACTATGCCCAGCAATGGCATGAATTGATCCAGGATTGCATTCGCAAGTATCCGGACTATCACGTGTTCCGCGAGGCGCTCGAGAAATCCGCAGTACACCTTGGCGAAGAGAATTAGATCTCGATTTGTACACGTAGCTGAGCGAGTCCCTCGCTCAGTTCGGGCGCAGCCCGATGCGGTCAGGTGGGGCGGATGCGTGTTGCGCGGACGTCGGCTGCGCGGAACAAAGAGAAGGGGACTCGCTTTGCTACAACGGGACGTCGCAGCTGTAGCTGAGCGAGTCCCTCGCTCAGTTCGGGCGGAGCCCGATGCGGTCAGGTGGGCGGACGTGGTTTGCGGCGACAAACTCGCCGTTTCCCCGTTAGATCTATCTAACGTTCGACTTTTCAACGCTAAACGCCAGCAATCCACGTAATTAATAGCGGTATCTTTACCATTAATGACGTGGATGATAGTCTAACGACCTCAGAAATCTCAACCGCGGGGCCTTGAGGTCTTGAAGTTCAGGGACGGAATTCACAAGCAGCGATCAAACGTAACGGACAGCGACTCTCCTGGTGAGAAAAACGTACGGTCTCGCCAAACAGCGTCCGGGCACCACCCACCTTGTGCATCCACTGCGTCGATTTCTCACGTCGGCGTCCGGCCAATGAGATCAAGCTGAGCGACGCCAGGACACGAACGAACAACCAACTAAATCAACGAATCGAATTCGAACAAAGGCAAATATTCATGGCTAAGAAATTCGTTTACTTTTACGGCGGCGGCAAAAAGATGACTGATGGCGATCGCTCCATGCGGAGCCTGCTCGGCGGCAAAGGCGCGAACCTTGCCGAAATGTCAAACGCGGGTGTCCCCGTTCCGCCGGGGTTTACCATCTCCACGGAGGCTTGTGCTATCTATGAAAAGGAAGGCAAGTATCCCAAGGAAATGATGCAGCAAGTCAAAAAGGAACTTGCCAAGCTCGAAAAACTGGAAGGCAAGAAACTGGGCGATGCCAAAAATCCGTTGCTGGTTTCGGTCCGCTCCGGTGCAGCCCAATCGATGCCGGGCATGATGGACACCGTCTTGAATCTTGGGATGAATGACAAATCGGTTCACGGTTTCGTCGACAAGACGAACAACGCGCGGGCAGGCTGGGACTGTTACCGCCGGTTCATCGATATGTTTGGCGATGTCGTGATGGGACCGACTTCGGGACTGAACCACGAACATTTTGAGCATGCCCTGGACAAGATCAAGAAAAAATACAGCGCCGCTCAGGACACGGATTTGACGGCGGGACAACTGGAAGAACTCGTTGGCGAATACAAAAAGATCTACGAAAAACATGTCGGGTCGCCGTTTCCCCAGGACCCGATGAAACAGCTGGAGTATGCCATCAATGCCGTGTTTGATTCCTGGAAATCCGAACGGGCGGTGAAATACCGAATCCTCAACAAGATTACCGGTTTGCTGGGGACCGCGGTCAATGTGCAGGCAATGGTGTTTGGAAACATGGGCGACGATTGCGCGACGGGCGTCGCGTTTACCCGCGATGGTTCGACAGGTGAAGCCAAGCCGATGGGCGAATACCTGGTCAACGCCCAAGGCGAAGATGTCGTCGCGGGAATCCGCACCCCCCACAATCTCGACGATCTGCTCAAGGAATCGGACAAAGGACTGGTCAAAGCAGGTCAGCAGCTCTTCAAAACGATGGCGATGCTGGAGAAGCACTACAAGTATCCGCAGGACGTCGAGTTTACGATCCAGCAAGGCAAACTGTACATGCTCCAGACTCGCAATGCCAAACGAGTCGGGATCGCGGGAGTTCGCTGGGCCGTCGAAATGGCGACCGGTAAAGATGTCATCACGGGCAAGGAGCTTCCCAAACTGCTCAACCCCAAAACAGCGTTGCAAACGGTCACCGGAAGCGACCTGGAACAGCTGTTGTTTCCGATCTTTGATGCAGCCGTGCTGGCGACCAAAAAACCGATCTGCAGCGGACTTCCGGCTGGGCCGGGTGCGGCCGTCGGCGAGATTGTGTTGAGTTCGAAAAAGGCTGAGGAGATCAAGAAGAAACATCCCAACAAAAAGTTGATTCTTGTGCGTCACGAAACGTCTCCCGAAGACGTCGGGGGGATGGATGCAGCCGAAGGAATTCTGACCAGCACCGGCGGGATGACTTCGCATGCGGCGGTCGTCGCCCGCGGTTGGGGTAAGTGCTGCATCTGTGGGGCTTCGGATTTGAAAATCGATTACCAAAGCAACGCAGTTTCTGTCGGCGCCAAGAGTTACAAAGAAGGCGACGTGATTTCGCTCAACGGTTCGACGGGCAACGTCTACGATGGCGAGATTCCCTCGGAATCGTCTCCCGTCGTCGCCGCCCTGGTGGAAGGCAACAAAGCGGCGCAGAAACACTGGATTTTCAAGATGTATCAGACGATTTCCGATTGGTCTGACAAGTATCGTGAAATCAACGTGCGGACCAACGCCGATTCGCCGCACGATTCCGCCGCCGCGATCGCGTTTGGCGCTGAGGGAATCGGCTTGTGTCGCACCGAACACATGTTTTTTGAAGGCGATCGAATTACCGATGTCAGGCGTTTCATTTTGGCTGACAACGAAAAGGATCGTAACGAGGCGATTGGTAAACTATTGCCCCATCAACGAAAAGACTTCGAAGGCATCTTCAAGGCCATGGCCGGTAAGCCGGTTACGATTCGGCTGCTCGATCCTCCCCTGCACGAATTCCTGCCGCACACCGAAGCGGACATGAAAAAAATGGCGCAGGACATGAATGTCCCGCTGGCCAAAGTCAAGGAACGCGTCGAAGCCCTACATGAGTTCAATCCCATGTTGGGCCATCGCGGCTGTCGTTTGAGCATCACGTTCCCTGTGCTTTGCGAAATGCAAACCCAGGCGATCATCGAAGCGGCCGTCAAGGTGGCCAAGAAAGGCGTCAAGGTTTTTCCGGAAATCATGATCCCGCTGATCGGCACGAAAGCCGAACTTGACTACCTTGAGAAAATCGTTCGCCGCATCGCCGATGGAATCATCAAGAAAGAGGATTCCAAGATCAAATACCTGGTCGGCACGATGATTGAGATTCCCCGGGCGGCATTGACGGCCGACAAAGTTGCCGAATCGGCCGAGTTCTTCAGCTTCGGAACCAACGACCTGACGCAGATGACGTTTGGTTTCAGTCGCGATGATATTGGCACGTTTCTGCCCGACTATCTCGACAAAAAAATGTTGGAAGTCGATCCCTTTGCACAGATTGACGAAAGCGGTGTGGGACAACTGGTTGAACTCGCCGTGAAAAACGGCCGCAAGACGAGACCCAAATTGAAATGTGGCATCTGTGGTGAACACGGTGGCGAACCGAACTCCGTCAAGTTCTGCGTACGCGCCGGACTCGACTATGTCAGTTGTTCGCCTTATCGGGTCCCGATTGCCCGATTGGCGGCAGCCCAGGCGGCCATCGAGAAAAATAGTAAAGCTTAATTGGACAGCACCAGCAGTGCGGGTTGAACAACAAAAAGTGCGAGCTACTGTGGGTCGCCAATTTACCATTCAACGGCCAGCCCGCAGGCGACTTCGGAGGAAACACCGAAGACTGCCGAAAATGGAGCGACTTGAGGTGTAACCGTTGCCCCGGGCGGGAGGCGGTTCAATAATGGACCTGGCTGTCACTGACACAAACAAGATTTGAGAACACGAATGAACGAAAAAGCATTGGCCCTCGAGCAGGAATCCGATCAACTCAAGGCAGAGGGCAAGTATCCGGAAGCGATTTCCAAGCTCGAGGCAGCCTTAATCGCCGATCCAAAATTTGCGCGGGCCCATCTGGCACTCTCGGTGCTTCATCACAAACTGCAGGATTATGCCAAGTCGGTCGAACACGCCGAGAAGGCCGTTGAAATCGAACCGGACGATCCCTTCAATATTTCAGCACTCAGCGTGACCTATCAACGGGCCTTTGAAGGCACCCGCGACCCGATTTACATCCAGAAAGCGGAAGCAGCGCTCGCCAAAGCTCACGGTCACTAGGGGACACGCGCTACCGGCGGTAATAATTGGCTTCCGGGTAGGCTGGAGCCAGGTATGGCAATTGGCTGGTTCGCGGTGATTCCGGGTAACTATCCCTCTGCTGATAGTTGCCTGCCGCAGGTGGTTCGGCCTGCGTTCGGGTTGGTGGCAGATACATCGGCGGTTGTTGGTAACCAGGTGGCTGCTGGTAACCGTACGGCGGTTGGTAACCCGTTGGGGCAAACCCGCTGGCAGGTTGCGGTTCGATGCCGATTCGTTGAGTTTCTGGAGACACACCTGGATACTGGTAGGTCTGTGGTGCGAGGTATCCAGCTTGAATTGCCGCGTCGTATGCGGGTACCTGCTGTAACTGCATGGGAGAAGGTGCACTAAAATTCTGCGGCGCGTAGCTGGACGGCGGATATCCCGGTTGCGAAAAGTTGGTTGCAGGCGGAGAGGTACGAGACGTGGTTGTCTGGGTCTGTCCCCCGCTTCGCTCATAAACCAATCCTGCGACTTGAATGAATTTGTCGCGAGTATCGGAGTTGATATCGGTGAGTCGATGGGCCATGCGTTGTACTCCGACGCCATTTTTTTCCGTGGTTTCATTCAGCCGTTGCAGGAAGTTCAGAGACTCCACGAAGTTATGATCCGCAGTTGGCCCGACCACCGGATTCAATGTTTTGGCGACCATCCCGACGGTTGCGTTTTCGATCTTGAGAAACACATCCAGTTGACTCGTGGCTGTCGGCTTGCCGTTGGGCGCTGTTTGAAAATTGGAGCGGAGAATCAGCACACATTCACCAAAGAGTTTTCGTTTCAAGACGGGCCCTTCATAGGTGCCCGTTCCGTAAAAAATGTGCATGTCGTTGGTGCCATACACCAGTTCAATGTCGCTGAGCGTACCGACCCCATCGTCCGATTTGAGAGTGAACGGCCCGGTTCGCGTTGTCGACATTTTTGTCACGCCCATAATTTTCCAAATGTTGACAATCACCTCCGGATGGCGGGCCAGGAAGACAAAATAATCCGGGTCAATGTTGATGGCGGTGACGGGCAGTCGTCGGTAGATACTGGGTTTTTGTACGACTTGGCTGATCTTGGCCTGTGTTTCCGCTGTGAGCTGTTGATAGGGAATCGACTGGATTGCTTGCTGTTTGGCTTGTCTGGAAGCGGTTCCGGAGGTCAGTTCTTCCGCGTTTATCGGTGACTGCGAGGTTCCCAGAACAAATATCAAGCTGAGCGCAATGAGCAAACCGCGATGCCTGGGCATCATCAATCCAATAGATTTGCAAACCAAACCAAAAGCAGGTCGGTAATTCATGTATATTTCCGTGTTATTTTGACCGGTTTCGGATGCGGGAGGCGTTCATCCGGTCAGTTCCTGCGCAGAAGTACTACGCAAGACTCTTCCATTTAGATTGATTATTCGGTCACACGGGTGTTGAGCGGTAAATGTTTTCGCTCGGAAAAGCATTGCGAGACGCTGCAATCGAGCCCCTCGATTTCGCAGCTTGTCTAGTTTAAGAAATTGCTATCGCCAACAGAGAAGTAAACGATGGTTGAGGAGGTTTAGAGAAGCTGGTCAGCCGCTAGATTCCACAAAAAAACGCGCCAGCAGCAAGCTGGCGCGTCCCAATCTTGTTCAGCGCGGTTTGCTTGTTAGTCGCTGCGACTGTTGAGTTCCAATACGTATTCGCCAGTGGCCTGACCGATCTGGAACTGACTTCGGAATAACCTGGAGTCTTGCAGCGTGATGCGTCCGTTGTTGTCAAAGTCAAAGATCAAACAAGCCGGATCGTTTGACATGAAGCAACTACGAATCATGCGGGCATCCTGCAAATTGACTCGACCGTCCTCATTTCCATCTCCCGACACGCGCTTCATCAGGACGGCGAAAATGAGGTCACCACCCGGTGCGCTGAATTCGTGAGCTTCGGCAACATGTGCCAATCCATCATCAATGACGGCAATCAGCGCGGCATTTTCATCTTTGATGTGAAGTTCGACATCGCTGAACGACCGTAAGTACACGGAAACAGTTGAGCCGACCGTAATCCCCTCGGCCCGATAGATGTCCAATTCGTCTTTCGCGGCGTTACCAATCACAGTCGCCGGCGCGTCGTTGTGAAATACGGGTATTGCCAGGCCAAAGCCTCCGACGGGGAGATCATCTTCGTTATACACGACCGACGGAACGTTCTTGAACAAGTGGTCATCATGCAGTCCCCCGAGGAAGATGTCCGGACGGGCGTCGTCATCGGTGTCAAACGCGTTGGCATGCCAGCCAGCATGAGGGCTGCCCGCGGTTGGGAATGCCGAGCGAGGGGTCCATTCGATGAACTTGATGTTTCCCGGCGTGGAGGCATTTCGGAAAATGTAAGGTCGTCGTTGTTCGGACATGACGATGATATCGGGTTTGCCGTCTCCGTCGAGATCCTTAACGGTGGCCTTTTGAGATTCAGTATTTACATGGGGGGAGAGATTGTGTTCCGCAAAGATCGCTTTGTTGGAGGTCACATCGTTTCCCATGTTGTGCATGATGACATCAGCCGCATTTGAAGAAAAACCGCCTTTGTTGACGTACAGAAAATCGACGCGTCCATCGCAATCAAAATCTGCCGGCACCATCGCACCTTTGTAGGACGTCGTGGGGAACGAGGTCGATTGGCTGTTGGTGGGCGATGAGTAAGCGAAGTCTCCCAGGCCAGAGCCCTGACCAAGGTTGTCGTTGTAATGAATGTAATTGGGGTCGAAGCTTCCCGAGTTGACCAGGATATTGATTTTGCCGTCGCCATTCATGTCGCCGGCATTCGCATCGACTGCGTAATCAGAATCAACGGGCAAATTGGTCGTCGTGACATCGGTAAACATGCCGGCGGGCGACCCAAGTATCCCGTTGAGATACAACGTATCCTGGGATGTAAACGGATAATTCGCCATGAACAGGTCGTCCAAACCGTTTTGATCAACGTCGAATGAAAAACCACTGCACGCCGCGCCTGAGGCGTTGTCGAGTCGCCCGGTTTCATTTTCGAAATGGGTGAAGACCCCATTGGGATGCTTGTTGTGAAAAAACTTGGTTCTTCCCGGCGACTGGTACGTGGTCGTGCCAGAATTGCCATCGTTAATGACAATCAGGTCCAACCAGCCGTCGTTGTCATAGTCCCGGAGGAATGCGTGCCGCGACGTATCCGGACTGGAAAATTCCGGCATGATGGCGGTACCGCTGACCTCGGTAAAAATGCCGCCTTCGTTCATGTACATTTTGTTGACGCGTTGCCCAAATGCTCCGCGAGCAACCGCAATGACCACGTCCATGTCGTTATCGTTATCGATGTCACCGTATTCGACTGATTTCTCGACAGCACCGTCTTCGGGGACCGTTTGCACAATATGGGGAGTGGCGCCTCCGGTGATGTTTACAAAATCGAGCGTGTTGCCTCGATAGTCGTATTGCTGTGCTGCCGTGACGCCGGTTGCCATCCACAGTCCGACGACAGCGCAAAACCCGATCGCTTTGCCCATGCTGAAATTGGTAAGATGCATCATAAGAATCCGCCCCCGTAAATGAAATTTCGGTAGGAATAAGGAACCGCTTGCCCAGAATTCTTCTCTGCGTCGGGACACAAAAAGCCGGTTTCGTTATAACAACACCTGACGCGTTTTCCAAAAAAACTTTTTGACCGACATCAGCCGCAACGCGCCAGCGTCCGGTTCGTTGGCACGGAGAACCGTGTCCTGGCGCCGTCTCCGCAGCAATCGGGGGCTTGGTCTCGTGTCCCCGGATCAAAAAACTGTGGTAAAAACGGGAAAACGACGATCAATAAACCGGTTAAGCGTGCGAATAAGAATCATTGTCATAAAGATGGGAAAACGGTACTCGGCACCTCCAGCAGGCATCCATGAAAGACCTTAAAAAAACAACTCAACAGTACGTTTCCCTGGATGGACAAAAGTCGGGATGCAGCATGGGCTGCATGGGAATTGGCTGCGTCGCCGTCTTTATGTTGATGCTGATGATGTGTGGCGGCGGAATCTACGGACTGTTTTATAGCAGTTTGCCGCTCAAAGCCATCGAGGCCGCGCTCGAACAGTCTGGCGAAATTGAGATTGAAGGACTCACGGGTAACCTGACGACTGGATTTTCGATCGACGATCTTCGGTTCAAGACAGAATCGGATTCCGAACGATGGTCCAACTTGACCGACATCAAATTCAAATATGCGAACAATCGCGGCTGGCTGGGTTCCGATCGGTTGATTGTCGAAGAGTTGTCCGTTGATGGCGGTACCATCTATGCCCATTGGGATCCCGAGCAAAGCGAATTCGACCTTGATCCGAATTTCGAGGATGAGCTGTCCGAGATTGATGAAGACTTTGAGGACATCCAGGAGGATATCAAGTCGGAGTTCAACGGCGATTTGGGTGGAATCCGGGAAGTTCGCATTGATTTGGTGCGGATTGCCAACCTGAAAATCGTTGATCCCATATCGAGTTTGGAAATCACGCTGGATGAAATCAAGTTTGACGGGTTTCAGTGGCTCGACGGTAAACTCGTCAGTTTCGGCACACTGTTGGTGCGATCCAACCAGATGGAGCTGGATACCGTTCCCAGCATTTACTTTGTTGATCAGGAATTCGCGCAACGATTCGAGGGTAAAATTAGTTCGCAGATGGATCGCCGCTTGAAAGAAGACGTGTCGTTCGCGTTGGATTTCACGCTTGTCGAAGGCAACTTCTGGTTTGAGGCGGACATTTTGGGCGATGCGATTCATGTAAGCAAAACGGAGCAGGGATGTTCGCTGGCGTACACTGATTTTTCGCCGGTCGATTATCTGAAGGTGGAGGGCCCCGAAATTCTTCCTTCCAGTTTGAACTTCAAAGTTGATTACGGACAACAATTCCAGCAAGGACCCGTCGGGATTTCGGAGGATGGATCGTTTCAACTCGGATCAACCCGGTTTGAAAACCTCCACGTGAACAAGAACTCAGAACTCAAACGAGCGACCCATGCTGGCACGGCAACCGTCAACGGTGCCGAGGTGACTGCCGAGTTGTATCTCGATGACCGCTCGCCATTTTGGATTACGATCTTGTCTTGTGAAACAATTGAATCGAAGCAGGAGTTGTGGGCTCAAACCGTTTATGGACAACCCTTCGATGAACTGGATGAAGCACGTCAGACAGCGGTGACCAGCATGTTGGTTGATCGCAAGCCAGCCGAAACCAGCCGTCCATCCGAATCCGGTGGCGATGTCGAACCAACCGGTCAATCTCCGGACGAAGTCATCGAGAAAGTCATCGAGGACGTAATCAAGAATGTAGAATCGAAGGCCGACGCGAAGTCTGGCGACGCCGAATCTTCCAAATCATTGCCCCCAGACGATGGCGACGACGGTTAGGAGATCGTCCAGCTTTACGCCTCTAAAAACCTCGGTTCAAATGAGGTGGCCAGCATCCCGTGGGTGATCCGCCGTGGCGGACCGGGAGTGATCAGGCGAGAGTCATTGCTCATTCGTTTTGCGGAGTTCGACCACGCGTTGGGCGGTCACATGATCGAGATTCAAGCGTTGGTTGAATCCGCGCTGTCCGATGATGCCGACCTTGGAGCCCAGGAAACGATGCAAATTAACGCCGGGGGCGGGCAACACATGGTGCGTGATTTTTCCGCCATCGTTCTGCAGCACATAGGAAGAATCCAAGGATCCTTTTCCGCGCACCAGTTCGTTCAACCAGCCACTGGCATCGAACGTCGTGCCCAGTTCGACATCTGGAGCGATCCCTGTTCCGATCGGTCCGCGGAGCGATTTGTCAGGTCCCATGTTTGACGTAGGATCGTCATTGTAGGCGGTTCGGTAACTGGAGCGAATCTGTTGGCAGCGCTTGATTTTTTCAATCAGGCGATTGCCTTGCTGCGTATCGGCGGGATTTTGAGCCGCATCAACAAACCTTTCGGTTTGCAGTAACAGGTCGGCCAATTGCCAGTCAGCCGGTTGTTTTAACATTTCATTGGTGAGTGCCAGTTCCAGCTGTTGCAGGCCCACATTGGTGGGTATGTTGGAAGCAGGATTTGCCGTGACCGGATCAATGGATTCACGCGGTGTGATTCCCCAGACGTCGCTGTTGGATGCATACCTCTCCGGAGCCTGTTGGATCGACAAATTGGCAGTTGCCGGTTGGGCAAATCTGTTGGGAGTGACCTGAGCCATGGTTGGCTCGCCGGGGTCATCGGAAAAGCTGCTGAGTTGCCCGGTGTTGGATGCCGGAATTGCCGGAGCGGAAAATTGGTTGGGCGCGTGCGTGGATACGTGTTTGCCGATGGCGGAATCGCGATCGGCCGCGTTTCGAGACCGGCGCCATCCGCTGTTAATCGACTTGAGCGGGCTATCGGGTAGGGAATCCTGGGGGCCCTCCAATGACGCTTGTTGCACGATCGGGTCGGCAGAAGCAGGATTGGTGTGTTCAGCCGACGCCGGTGCGTTCCGTTCTGAAGGGATCATGGACGCGGGCAATTGCGGACGGCTCGGCAACCGCCACGCGACTTGACGAACCCGCAATCAACGGATTGGCGATGATCGCGGGGGCCAGCGAAGGAATATCCGTGGGGCTCGGGTGGCTCTGGGCGATGTTGGATTTGGGAGATCGGGTCAATGTGTCAAGTTGGGTCGAATCATCGGGTAGTTGCAAATCGGCAATTTGCATCCAGCGAAACTCGCCGGCTGGCGGCGCAATCTGGTACCAGATGATGGAGTTGCCTTCCGGATTTGGCCAGCTGACTTCGCCCAGGATTTCAACCAGTTCGTCTGTTTTAAGTTTGACTTGCCACAGCGGACTTTCCACGACCCCCAACCGCGTACCGACCCATGCCTGCGTCGATCCAGCTACAATGCGACCGACATTTTCTTCCACTAACTCTACCGCGGACTCGGGGATCAGGCTGAAACTTTCACTGGGCGGACGGATCGCGCACCAACCGCCTGGATCATGACGATAGACCTCGACGGTTGATCCTTGTGCCAGTTTGTCCGTTGCATAATGAACCATTCCCGGACCACTGCGCACCGGTGCATCTTCGCGCAGCACGAATGCCTCGTAAGGAAACTGCAAGTCATCGCCAACCATTGACTGAGCATGTGCGAATGACGGGCACAACAGACAAACGACTAACGCAAAAAAAATTCGCATTTAAGAATCATCCTTGATTCCGGTGCACGGCGCGAAAGAAGGGATCACGCAGCTGCTTTGAGAGGAAATTCCACGGGTTTTGTAGTTGAATCGAATGCAGGCCTCAAGACGAACTTATGCCCAGAAGTGCTGTCAGTGAACGCTGGCACATTGGGCAAGCAATTCGCGGGTTGCCGGTTTCAAGGCTTGAGATCCGTGTCGGTAGCGCGGGAGGAGCCGTCGCGCTTACGCCTGCCGGCTTGACGTTAAACGATTTGCCGGCAGGCGTCTGAGTTGGCGAAATTGACCAAAGCGCCTACGCGTGCTGGCTTGACTTCAAACGGTTCGGGCGTCGGAGCTAAAATCTATGTCCGGGCCGGGGACCCAGTTCGGTCGTGGTAAGAATTTCCGGGCCTGATTCGGTCATTAATACGGTGTGTTCGAATTGGGCAGACAAGCGCCCGTCCTGGGTGCGAACCGTCCAGCCGTCATTGCGATCACAAATCGTCTTTGCCGTCCCGGCGTTAATCATCGGCTCAATTGTAAAACACATTCCGGGGTGGAGTCGTTCTTGCTGCGATTGACGATTGGGCACGTGGGGGATGTTGGGGCGTTGATGGAATTTGGTCCCGATTCCGTGGCCGACATATTTGTCAACGACGCCAAAATCGGTGTTTTCACTTACGTAATTCACGATGGTCTGGCCGATAGTGGAAATTTGACAGCCGGGCGTCAGGGCATCGATCGCCAGATACAGACAATCGAATGCGCACTGCACGACCGCCAGAGCTTCCTGCGTGGTGGCTTCCGCTCCCCCCACGATAAACGTCTCGGACTGGTCGCCGTGCCAGCCATCGACGATCGACGTCAAGTCAATGTTGGCAATGTCGCCCGGCCGGAGCTCGTAGTCCGTTGGAATTCCATGGCAGATCACCTCGTTGACGCTAATGCAACAACTTTTGGGAAACGGAATTTTGTCACCGGGGTATCCGAGGCAGGCCGGAGTATGGCCATGGTCAAGCGTATAGTCATGGACCAAGCGATCAAGCTCTGCGGTTTTGACGCCAACGCGGACGTAAGGTCGAATGAAGTCCATTAACTGGGCATTAAAGCGTCCTGCCTCCCGCATCAGTTCGCGCTCTTCTTCAATTAATCGAATTCGCGGTCGACGTCGAATCACGTTCTTCTAGCCCATCAATCAAGTTCTTCCCCAACAGTTCCTGACCACAGTTTACCAAACGAACTGCGGATCGCCTATCTCTAGAATGCCGACATCCTTGTGTTAAGATCTGTATCGGATTGACAGGCTTTGAGGCAAATAGCCGACGAAAAAACGGCGTTGCAGGCTGCCTCGTCAACGGGGCCAGACAATTAACCACGTCGGTGAACCCGAGCTGGCCCCGAACGTCATGCTTTGCAAAGGCTCTTTTGTTAAGATGAGGCGGTTGTCGGCCGAAATTCTGCTTGACAAGACTAACGAAGTATCAAAAGGAAACATTGTGCCCAAATATAATCCGGCTGAAATCGAGCCACGTTGGCAACGAATCTGGGAAGAGAACAAGGTGTTCAAGACTCCCGAGAAAATAACCGGCGACAAACTGTACATCCTCGATATGTTTCCTTATCCCAGTGGAGATGGTTTGCACGTTGGGCACCCCGAGGGCTACACCGCAACCGACATTGTGGCGCGGCAAGCCCGCATGGCAGGCAAATCGGTCCTGCATCCAATGGGATTCGATGCGTTTGGACTACCGGCTGAAGAACACGCAATCAAAACGAACACGCCTCCGCGGGTCTCGACCGAACGCAATATCAAGAACTTTGTTCGCCAGCTCAAGATGTTGGGGTTCAGTTACGACTGGGACCGCGAAATTTCAACAACCGATGTCGCGTATTTCAAGTGGACGCAGTGGATTTTTTTGGAGATCTATGACACCTGGTTCGATCCGGAACAGGGAAAAGGTCGACCCATTAGCGAGTTGCCGATTCCCGCCGAGATAGCCGCCGGCGGCGAGCAGGCTGTGCGGTTGTACCAGGACGAGTTTCGACTGGCTTATCAGTCCGATGCCCCGGTGAATTGGTGTCCGGCGTTGGGAACGGTATTGGCCAACGAAGAAGTGATTGATGGACTCAGCGAAGTCGGTAAACACCCGGTCGTGCGGATGCCGCTGCGGCAATGGATGCTTCGGATCACCGCTTACGCCGATCGACTTGAAAAAGACCTCGACGAGGTGAACTGGCCTGAAGGGGTCAAGAAACTTCAACGCGACTGGATCGGACGCAGCACAGGCGCCGAAGTCGACTTTTTTGTTGGCGCCGAATCCGAATTTAGCGACTGGAAGGACGACCGAGCCAATTCGGGTTTTCCACGAAAACCAGCCGACGATGTGCTCCGCGTTTATACGACTCGCCCCGATACGCTCTTTGGTGCGACTTATATGGTGATTGCTCCCGAGCATCCACTGGTCGAATCGCTGACAACACCCGACCAAAAAGCCGCGGTGGAAGCCTATTGCCAGTCGGCGGCAACCAAAAGTGATCGCGATCGTCAGGACGAAAAACAGAAAAAGACCGGTGTGTTTGCGGGAAGCTTTGCCATCAATCCGGTCAATGCAAAGCCGATTCCGATCTGGATCGCCGACTATGTTCTGGCCTCGTACGGAACGGGAGCCATCATGGCCGTTCCCGCCCACGATACCCGGGATTTTCAGTTTGCAACGACGTTTGGGCTGGATATCGTTCCTGTTGTCCAGCCGCCCCAGAATGCCGAGGTCAAGGCGGAACGGGTGATGGCGGGAGAACGAGTGTTACGCCGGCGTTGGAACCGGAATCAACTCGCAACAGTACAACGGTCTGACAACGAAAGCATTCAAGTCCAAGATCATCGCAAATCTTGATGGAGACGGAGTCGGAAAAGCCGCCGTCAACTACAAGCTGCGCGATTGGCTTGTTCAGCCGCCAGCGATTCTGGGGCGAGCCATTTCCAATTCTTCACGAAATTGACGAGCACGGTAACAAGACCGGGCTGATGCGGCCGGCCGACGTCGCGGATCTTCCAATTGATCTACCCGAACTGGAGGACTTCAAGCCTCATGGCCGGCCGGAACCGCCGCTGGAAACAGCAGACGACGGCTGGCTCTTCCCGGTGATCGACGGGATCAGGTACAAACGCGAGACCAACACGATGCCTCAATGGGCCGGTTCGTGCTGGTACTACCTGCGGTTCATCGATTGCAATAATGACCGGGCGTTTATCGACCCCGAACTTGAAAAACAGTGGATGCCGGTCGACCTGTACATTGGCGGTGCCGAGCACGCCGTGCTGCACCTGTTGTATGCGCGGTTCTGGCATAAAGTGCTCTTTGATCGCGGACATCTGCATACGCCCGAGCCATTCCAGCGGTTGGTCAATCAAGGCATGATTCTCGGCGACGTCGAGTTTTCGGCCTACCGCGACGAAAACGAACAGTGGGTCTCGGCGGCCGATGTCGCGGAAGACAACAATACGCTGCAACGGGTTAAACTCGAACCCGATCAGTGCGAGAAACAGGGTGATGTCTTCGTGCTGAAATCAAACCCGTCGATCCGCGTGGAAAGCCGCGCCCACAAAATGTCAAAAAGCCGCGGGAACGTCGTTAACCCGGATGAAATTGTCGCGGACTACGGAGCCGATGCGCTTCGCCTGTATGAAATGTTCATGGGTCCTCTGGAACAGCCCAAACCCTGGAGCATGTCGGGCGTTAACGGGGTGCGAAACTTCCTTGACCGCGTCTGGCGATTGATTGTCGACGAAAAGAACGAGGAACTGGTTCTCAACCCCGCCATTTCGGAAGCAGAGCCAACCGAAGAACAACTGCGAACTTTGCACAAGACCGTCAAAGCCGTGACGCAGGACATTGAGACGCTCAGTTTTAATACGGCGATCTCACGCATGATGGAATTTGTCAACTTCTTTACCAAAGAAGATTCGCGACCTCGAAATCTGATGAACCAGTTTGTGCTGCTGGTTTCGCCGTTTGCGCCGCACATTGCCGAAGAACTTTGGAAATTGCTGGGACACCCGGAATCGTTGGCGTACGAAACCTGGCCTGCGTACGATGACGCGTTGACGATCGACTCAAACGTGGAAATTCCAATCCAGATCCTGGGCAAAGTGCGTTCCAAAATCATGGTGCCACGAGGAATGAGCAAGGAGGACCTTGAGGCAGCCGCCCGATCCGATGAGCGGATTGTGCAGTTGCTCAACGGAAAACAGGTTCGCAAGGTAATCGTGGTGCCCGACCGATTAGTGAATTTCGTAGCCAATTGAATGGTTAAAGACGTTACCTGCCCTCTGGGCGCATCGTAATACATAAGTCTGAATGGATGTTTCCGTCGGCTTGCCAGAATATCGCGAGGTTAAGCCGTTGGCAACGAAATTGCTCGGCGATTACCAGTGCTAGCGTTGCAAAACAGTGCCCTCTCCCGCCGACACGTGAGGGTTCGGGAGAGGGACCTTGCTGACATGCATGACACTAATTGGAAATCGAGCGTCCGCCGGCGACTGTTGAAATGGTTTGACAACCACCAACGTGACTTGCCGTGGCGAAAAAATACGACTCCTTACCGGGTTTGGATCAGCGAGGTCATGTTGCAACAGACACAAGTCGCAACGGTGATCGATTATTACAACCGTTTTTTGAAACGATTTCCCACGGTCAACCGGTTGGCCGCTGCCGACTAGTCGGATGTCCTGAAAATGTGGGAAGGATTGGGTTATTATCGCCGTGCACGGCAGTTACATGCAGCGGCCCAAATCGTTGTCGAAAAACACGGTGGTAAATTTCCGACGGATTTTGACTCCGTGTTGGCGTTACCTGGAATTGGACGGTACACTGCCGGCGCGATTCTTTCGATTTCGCAGGATCAACGATTGCCGATTCTGGAAGGCAACACAATCCGCCTGTTTGCCAGGCTGCTGGCCATGCAGGAAGATCCGCGAACGAGCTCGAATCAAAAGGCCCTCTGGGAGTTTTCGGAGTCGTTGTTGCCGGCAAAGCGATGTGGCGATTTCAACCAGGCGCTTGATGGAACTTGGCAGCGAAATTTGTCAGCCAAATTCGCCCGGTTGTGGTGCCTGTCCGTTGCAAGACCTGTGCCCGACGTTTGTACGCGGTTTGCAAAACCAGATTCCAGTCGCCGCGAAAAAGATGAATTATGAATCGGTGAATGAAGCTGTGATCATTGCACGACGTCGCGGCAAATATCTCGTCCGCTTGTGTGGAGACGGCGAACGCTGGACCGGCTTGTGGGATTTTCCTCGATTTTCGGCGGACGGAAACGACCCGGAATCCACTTTGAAGTCGAAACTCAAATCGTTGACCGGCCTCACGGCTGAACTTTACGATTCAAAACAGACCATCAAACACGCGGTTACCCGTTTTCGAATAACGCTGGACTGTTTCATTGCCCGCGATATTCGCGGTCGCTTGCTCCAAGCAAACGGCGAGCAGTTTAAATGGTTGTCGGCCGATGAACTGGATGCCTACCCGATGAGTGTCACCGGGCGAAAGATCGCCAGGAAAATCCAGAATTCGCTCGACCAGGCAGCGATTATTTGACTGGCCGGGCGCTGGCCCGCTAGTTCACGGTTCTCGGTGCTTTGGTCGTTACCCTCCAGGAGGGTGACAAGTTGGTACTTGCATGGCACCGGATTGCAATTCGTTTCACGGCCCCATTCCGCTCAGATTATAGGCCTATGTGGCAGGTCGATAACATGCAAATTTCACCTCATTGAAATTCGCTACTGCGCGCTTTCAATCGGTTTCAGACTGGCGCCCCCGCTTGCTCGAAGCTGGACCTGATAGGTGCGGCCTGCTTCTGCCAGGACGTAATTGGCTTGCCCATAGCTTGCGCGGATGCCAAGTTCTTTCTGCATTTCGGCAGTCGTTACAAACGCGCCAAAAGTCGCCCCAGATTCCTGCTTCAAACTCATTCTTGCGATCATCGTTATAGATACCCGGAGGCATACCGTGTTGAACGGAATCCTGGTCCAGCGATTTGGCACCGACAGGGCCATCGATTTCGCCGTAGATGCCTTTGAACACACATAGCGACGCAGCGCGAAGAGGATCGGCTTCCTCGACGTATTTGTCCTCGAACGAGACGATCCAGCAATTGATATAAAGTTTCTCACCTGATAAAGTAAAGTCCCGACTGATACCGACCGGGTTGCCCTGTGCGTCGATTTCTGTGAATCGCACTTCCAGGTAGGGGTTACCTTGTTCATCGACACCTTTTTCCATTACCTCGACGTTAGCCATTCGGCGATCGACTTTGATCAGCTTTAACGCTGTCTCAAGTTTTTGTTTGGCCAGGTTGGCGGCCACCAGTTGTTGCCCCTGAACTTCAAAATCGGCCTTGAGTTCGGCGAGGTCTGCCAATGCTTGTTTGGCGTCCCGGCTGGGTTTCACATAGTTCGTATATCCAAACCAGCCGCCGTAGCCAACGCCGCCGGCAACGACCATCATCAGTCCCGTGCGAACGACGCTGTTAACGATTTTGACATTTGACATTACGTTGGACATTGCGTCTCATCCAAAATGGGTGAACTGCCAGATCATGGGTTATATTTCGAATCGACCATTTTGGCAAAACGATTCGTAAATTTTGGGCAATTTACGGTCATTCCACGCCCAGACCGGTTGAAAGCGCTCAATCGTAATAACAATTCGCTCAAATCTGGCGAATATTGGCAAGCACCTATTTCCCCAGCAGGTTGGCCGTCGCCCCGGCGATATCGGTTGCCCGCATCAACGACTCACCGACCAGCATCGCATCGACCCCGGCCGCTTCCAGAATCAACGCATCGCTGCGGGAGGAAATGCCACTCTCGGCAACCAGCAATATGTTCGCCGGGATTTCCCTGCGAAGTCGCACCGTGTGCTGCAAATCGACTTCGAAATTATTGAGGTTTCGATTGTTGATCCCCACCAGTCTTGGCTCGCAACGAAGCACTTTGTCAACATTCTGAATGTCGTAAAGTTCAACGAGGGGCGTCATCCCCAGCTCGACAATTTGGTCGTGCAGTTCCTTGAGCTTTGATGCTTCCAGGCATTCGGCAATCAGCAGCACCGCGTCCGCTCCGGCAGCGCGAGCTTCGTAAACCTGGTACGGATCAAGGATAAAGTCCTTTCGCAGCACGGGCAGGTCGACAACGCTGCGAACCGGGCTGAGAAAATTGAGGTGACCCTGGAAGAAATGTTCGTCAGTTAACACGCTCAGGCAACTTGCGCCTCCCTGCTGATAGGCACGGGCAATTGCGGTTGGCTGAAAATCCTGGCGGATCAAACCCTTGGACGGACTGGCCTTTTTGACTTCCGCGATCAGCGAAATGCCGACTCCGGACAAGGCGCCGCAGAAATCCCGGATCTCTGAATTGGTGGCAAGCGATTCCAGCTCCGGCAACGGGCGAGCGGCCTTTGCTTTTTCGATTTCGTCCAGTTTGTGCGCAACGATTTTTTCGAGAATGGAAGGCATTCAGTTTGGCCGTGAGCCCCGTTACAGATGTGATCGTTTGCGCTCAAATTCAATTCTTCGCGGCGTCTTTTTCAAGTTCTTCGTCAAGAAGTTTGTTGAGTTCGTCGTCTTCGAGGACGTCATTCTTGTCCATGCCTAACCGCTCGTTGAGGTCTTTGACGATTTTTCGCAACTGGATGTATTGCTCGTCGGAGAGCGCAACTTCCTGGTTAATGCGTTCGCGTTCGATTTCGTCGAGCATGATTTCAATGCTGTTTATCGCCTCGTCGTAATTAGCGACGTCTGCATTAAGTTTGTCGATATCGGTTTTCCAGCCTTTAAGATTTCGCAACGCATACGCGACGTCTTTATCGTCCGTGATGTCGGCGGAAGATTGGATCCCTTTGTCTTTCAGGTATTGCAGCGTTTCGGACTTTCTCAGCTCGAGCAATTTGACTCGACGAGTGACTTTTTCTCGTTGGATTCGGAGTTCCGTGATCTTGTCCCGAAAGTCACGCTCGGTCGTCAGAATGCCGGACTCGTCTTCAGCGGCGTTGGGTCGCGAATTGTAGCTGTAAAAGATCACTGCGCCCAAACCCATGGCCAAGAGCAATCCCACCAACACAGAAATTTTTTGCGCCATGATTTCGAGTCCCGTTCCGCCGATGCACCGTCAAGCCATTACAAAACTCGGCCAGCCGAAATGCACTTTTCGACTGGCCGGTGTAATCAGTCACGAATCAGTTGTTGGCTCCATCCTTGCCCAACAAGGCGTCGATTTCAGCCATGGTGGCATTCAAATCTTGAGGTTCGGCTAACAGTTCATCCGCAGAACTTGTCTGGCTTTGCAATTCAGTAAGTTTACTTTCTTCGACTCGCATCGCCGTTTCGACATCAATAAACATCTCGTCGATTTCTTTGTTGAGCGCGTTGATTCGGTCGCTGACGGATTTGTCATCGCCAGCAACCGATGACGCATGTCGCACGGCGTCGATCGCGACCTTTTTGCTGTCAATTTCAGAAATTTTGCCTTCAAGCTTGTCCATCAACTCTTTCGACGTGGATTCCTGGGTCTTCAAAAAATTGACGGACCGCGTCAGGGCTTCGATACTGGTCTGCAAGTTGGTTACGTTGGCTTCTGCGCTCGTGTATTTTCTTGTCGTTTCCCCCGCAATCTTTTGCAAATCTTCAGCAGTATAGGTCTTGCCATTTTTTTCGATGGAACCGGACGTTTGGACTTCCTCGATCAAGTCACGTAACCTTTTGAGATTCGCCTTGGATTTGGCCAGTTCGTCCTCGGAAGCCGCTTTCTTTTTTTCCAGCTGTTCAAGCCGAACTTCCGTTCCGATTCGTTTGTCACGCAGGGTGCGCATTTCGCTTTGGATTTTTTTCTGGTTTTGCTCGATGCTTTTTCGCTTGACATCGAGTTCCCCAAGAACCTTGTCCAGTTGCGCGATCATTTTGTCTGCTGCCACGCCGGCACGTGGGCCGCATCCAATAACCGTTCCGACGATAAGCGCGAGCACCAAAGCGCCCAAGATAATAATTCGAACCATTTTTGATCTCCAAGGGAAAGTCTGTATTGCCACCGCCAGAAGCTCGACGCACCAATGCCAATTCAGTTTGGGCGGTTCTCACGAGAAGTCGAAACGACTGGCAGTTAAAAATTCATCGTGGCTGATGAGCAGGAATCTTAGGCCATGAAAGCCGAGAGTCATCAACCTAGCTCCGAACCCGTAATTAGAACCGTTTTCGGCCCGGGTTTCAAAGGCTGTTCAAGAAAACTTTTAAATCGGACAGTTCCCCTTCCGTCAGTTCACGGGGTACCTGATGTTCGCCAACGACCAGCAGTTCGTCCAGACTTCCGTACCGCCCATCATGGAAATATCGGTCCCGCTGCCCCAGTCCGACCAGCGAGGGTGGATTAAACCTCAATTCGCCTTGCTCGTCGCGAATACTGAGGTCGTACGTTTCAGGAGTTGTATAGGCAGGCGGCGCGTGACAACCCACACAATCAAGTTGCGCGAACAACTCCTGTCCGCGTTCGACCTGGGTGGAGTTCATTTCATGCCGCGCGATATCCACCGGTGGAGGGGCCGGCAATTGGCGGACGAATGCCGCCAGGCGTTCGATTTGTTCGTCGGTCGCCGGATCGTCAGATTGCATGGTCGACTCGATTGATCGCTTCATTTGAATTTCAAAACTGGCGTGTTTGCCGGTCCAGGTTAAGGGCAATGTGTTGCCGTGACCCAGCAACGAGATCACGATTTTTGGCGTCTGAAACGTCTCGTCGCTGAAGTTGTCATTAAGCAAACCACTCGTGTGGCCCTCCACGTGACAACTGTGACAACTCATCCAGTGATCATGAGACAGTCGAGCGTCAAAAAAAAGTTGTTCGCCGAGATCGGCCGCTGACAATTCCGGCGTCGAGCCCAACGGAACAGTCGCGACCACCTGGTAGTCATCAAGATCGACAACTGAAATCGAATCATCCAGCTCGTTGGCCACAAACGCGGTAGTGCTGTCGTTGGAGCAGGCGACGGCTATCGGTCGCCTGCCAACAGGCACGTAAGCAATGCTGTCGTCGTCCAGTCTGTCCGATTGCCAATTCGTTGACGCCGCCTATCGTGACCGCGAGCGTTCCGTTGGCCGCGAACGTCAAATCTCCGAGGTCCGCCTTGGCGTTGCCGGTCTCTCCCACGGGCTGATCGTCAAATTGCTTCAAAAGCTGTGCGAGCCCGGTCTCGCTCGTTACGTCCAACAACGAATCGGTTCTGAGCCATCGCAGCTGGTTGCTGATCATCAGTCCCCAATGCACATCGTTCCGGTTCGATCGGGCCAGTGGGTTCAGGCGTTGATCGGAAAATGCCACAAACTGCCGGTCGCTGGATAACGCCAATCCTCCTGTCCGGTGTCCCGTTATCCGGGACGTGAGAATCCGCTCCGTTCCAACATCGATGATTGCGATTGATTCACCGAAAGCGTCGGCGATCAACAAGCGATCGTCTGAAATCCAGCAAGCGTGCCCCGGGTTGAAGTCAGTTTGAAAGACCATTGCCAGGGTCGGAGCGGTTCTCCACCGAGATTGTTCAAAGACCGCGATTTGCCGCGACCAGAGTCCCAATACCGCCAACCGGTTTCCTGCCCCGTTAAACTGGACCGCATGTGGATAACCGACGGTTTTGCTCTTCCAGAGAACTTCTGGAGCAAGCGGCTCAGTTCCACCGAGCTCAAAACAGGCGATGGTACCATCTACTTGATCGGCCAGCACAAACAACTCGGACTCGGGAACCAAAGTGATATCGGAAATCCGAGAGCCCAGCCTGAATTCTCCCAGGATCGCGTTGTGAGTCGTATCCAACAGCGAAATCGTTCCGGATTTCCTGTTGGCAACAACCAGCTGTTTGCCATCCCGACTTAACTGCAACGCAACCGGACGGCGAAACTGGACGACACGCCGCATGTCTCCGGTCGAAACGTCATGTTGGTCTTCGTCGGTGGACCGATCTTGCGCCCCGCGTACGCCGCGCACATCAACAGACACAGGCCAACTGCGACGTAAGGCAAGCGACCTATTCCCGGAGTCGTCATAAGGGGCCCTGAAGAATTTAGAAGTCCGTCGACATACCATGATACCGCCAGGTTGCTACAGTTCAATTGCGACGCAAGCGGGAAGGGGGCGGGCAGTCCCAAAGGGGTCGGGAGGGTCGGGAGTCTTTTGGTGTTTGACTGAGTTTATTGGAAACTGAATTGGGAGCTTGATAACCGTTGACCCCCAAATCCAAAAACAATAGACTCCCGCCCCCCTAATCGCGCGGGCGCCCAATCAGCGTGCTGACTTTCTCGAAAACCGCCGGCAGTTCCGCGCGGAGCTGAGCCTTTTCGTCGGCACTGAAAATCAGTGTGGTCGTCAACACCACGAGTGACACCGCGACGATTGCACCCACACTCATTAGCGGCGGTAGCAACATCAACAAAGGAATCAACGCACAGATCCAGACACCACGGTCATTGGCACACCCAAGCTGGTGGTTCAGCCAATACAGCACACCGACGTTTGTCGCATTTGCAATCGAGGTTGCCAGCACAGCTCCCCATAGCCCGCAGACTGGAATCAAGACCAGGTTCAGTCCCACGTTCACGGTCAGTCCAATGACAGCCGTCGTAAATACAAGCTTGCCCTTTTCCGCGACCCACAAGTAATCCTGCCCGACAGTAAACAGGCTGAACCAGGTGCAATAGACAAGCGTCAGGGGAAGCACCGCCAGACCCTCGTTGTAGCGACCTTGCAGAATCGTCCCGAACAACACGGGTGCCAGGAACAGGACGACAACACCGGCAGCGGTGAATGTCAACGAGACCAGTTTGATCGTCCAGTTTAACTGAATCCTCGCGCGAGCCTTGTTGCCTTGTTCCCAGGCAGCACTCATGTAGGGCATCAGGAGTCCCGCCAACATCGCGGCGATACTGACCAGCAGCAACGGAATGACTCGACCGCTATGGTATTGGCCGACCAGCCCCTGCGCCAGATCTGCCTCGACCGGCGACCAGTGGATCAACATGTATCGATCGGAAACTTCAAACAGATTGTGAAACAGATTGGACCACCACAGCCAGGCCGCAAATGGAGCAACGCGTCGCCAAAGCGTTGCCTGTTCGAGTGGTCGGCCGTCATCAGCAAATCCTGCACGGTATTTCCACAAAAACCACACCGCGGGAAGCGAGGCAATCACGCAGCTAACGGCATACGCAAGCGTCGCGGCCGAAGTTCCGTCTTTCCAGACAAACAACATTCCGCAGCCAACGCTGGCAAAGGACAGGCCGAGGAGGAATCGCATGATCGCAACCACGCGGACTTGTCGAAGCGATTCCATCAACGACGTCACAAAATGCAGGGCTGCCACGAAAACGATCGCGATCCCCAGGCACACAATGATGTCGGTGTGAACGGTGTCGCGAAACACCAGCCATGAATACCACTGCGGCAACAGGAATATCGACGTCGCCAAGAGCATCGTCATGCACAAACTAATGACGGCAACCCGTTTGACAAACGATCCCATTTGCCCGCGCTGCCGATAATATTCCACAAATCGGCCAAAACATCCAGGCAAGCCCAACAGGGCGAGTGGCGCGAGCAACATCAGGAAGCTCCACACCATCGACCACTGGCCCAACTGTTGATCCGTCATCAAGCGACAAAACAGGATCCCGCGGAGAAAGCCAACAATTCGCCCAACCACCGTCAGCACCAGTGCGAACAACACACCGATTGCTAGTGAATCCGAAACAATTTCGACTTTCTCGCCAACTTGCGTTTGCGATCGAACCGGCGATTGGGAAAGCAGTTTGGGAGGCGCAGTTGCCATGTGAATTCAAAGGAGTGTCGAAAAACAATTGTTCTGTTAGTCTTGCTCGGGCCTGATGCGGTTGGGTCCATCGTCAGGGCGAAGCGGGTTGCTACCGACAATTTGTGCGCGAAGCGAACACTTTTAACGATTATTTGGTTTATGATTCCCCTGCGTCGTCGCGTCAAAAACAACTTGGTCAGTGTTGGCGATTAAGAGGATTTGATATGATCGAAGCAGCAAAGCTGCCGGAAATTCTTAGAACATGAGGAATCAGATTGAGGCCCCCCAAGAACCAGATTGTTGCCGGTGATTGCATCGAACAGCTTGAAAAGCTGCCCGCCGGCTGCGTCGATTTGGTGTTCGCCGATCCGCCATTTAACATTGGCTACAAGTACGACGTGTACGATGACCAGAAAACTGCGGACGAATACCTCGATTGGTCACGACGCTGGATGGAGCAGGTTCAGCGTGTGCTCAAGCCCACCGGGTCATTCTGGTTGGCGATCGGGGACGATTTTGTCGCCGAATTGAAAGTATTGGCTCACCGGGAGATTGGACTTCATTTGCGAAACTGGGTGATTTGGTACTACACGTTTGGCGTTCACTGCAAAAAGAAATTCACGCGCTCGCACACCCATCTGATTTACTTTGTCCGCGATCCCAAGATGTTCACTTTTAACGATGCCGACATTCGGGTCCCGTCGGCGCGGCAATTGGTTTACGGTGACAAACGGGCCAATCCGAAGGGGCGCGTGCCTGACGACACCTGGATTTTGCGACCCCAAGATGCGCCTGAGAGTTTTCGGGCCGGGGAAGACACCTGGTACTATCCGCGAATTGCTGGCACGTTCAAGCAACGGGCTGGATTTCACGGTTGTCAAATGCCCGAACAACTACTGGGCCGAATCCTGACCGCGTGCAGCAATCCGGGCGATCTCGTCCTCGACCCGTTTGCCGGTAGTGGCAGCACCCTGGTTGTGGCCAAAAAACTAAAACGAACCTTTTTGGGATTCGAGCTCTCAAGCGACTATGTCGGCCAAATTCAACAGAGACTGGACGTCACGAAAGCGGGACAGCCCCTCGACGGCGATCCGGATCCATTAACCAGTGCCCCGGCTACAAAAAATGGTCGACGGCTGAAAACGGCAGAAATTGCAGAGAAATCGTCGAATGGACGTGCCGCCGGGAGAGCGCGGAACAAATCAAGCAAGCAAACAAAGCGACCTGCGAAACTACCCGCAACCAAAGCAGTTAGGCCTGCGGACTCTGCCGATCAAGGCGAGAACGCGTCTGCCGAAAGAATGCTTTTTTGACGAGTGTTTGCAAAAGCGGTTGCAACGTACGGATAATGCCAGACAATAGCTTTCTAGTCGGTTTGCGGAAAAACTTTCCGGCATTTCCAGTTACTAAAGTATTTCCCTGCACAAATTTCGACTGCCGGAATATCTATGAGTGTTGATCTCGCGTCGATCGCACGAGACCTGAAAATTTCTCCCGAAAAAGTTGAAAAGACCGTTCAGCTTTTGGACGACGGTAACACGATTCCGTTTATCACTCGTTTTCGTAAAGACGAAACGGGTGGCTTGAACGAGAAACAGATTCAAGCCATCAAGCAATTCGTCCAGCGTAAACGCACGCTTGAGGAACGGAAGGAATTCATTCTCAAATCGATCGAGTCACAGGAAAAGTTGACCGACGAATTAAGGGCCGAAATTGACAAGGCTCATACGGCACGGTATCTCGAAGATCTGTACCTGCCGTTCAAGCCCAAAAAGCAATCCCTGGCCATGGTGGCAAGGCAACAGGGACTTGAACCCCTGGCAACCGATATCTTCGAGGGCAAATCGCCCGAGGTCGATCTCGCCGCCCGCGCAATCGATTATGTGCGAGTCGATAAAGGACTTTCTTCCGTCGATGACGTGATCGCCGGTGTTGGTTATCTCATTGCGGAAAGATTTAGCGAAAACCGATATCTTCGTTCCGAACTGCGCAAGATCGTTTGGAATACCGGCCAATTTACTTCCAAATCCTGCGAAACGAAGGCGGAACCTTCCGACACCTCACATGTCCCAACCAAATCGGTGGAGGCGCCTGAGTCGGTGGATCCGGTCGCGACCCCACCGCCGGGCAAAACGGAAGTTGTTGCCGAGTCCACCAGCGATCGGTGTTTTCCGGATGCTGTTGTTCCGGATGCTGTTGTTCAAGACGACTCGGTTCAAACCGACGTTGCGCCAGCTGCTTCGATTGCCGAAGAAACAGGTAGTGCGTTTTCGGCGGCTATGCCCGCGGCCGCGACGACGGAGTCGCCGTCGCCTTTGAAGCCCGCGTCGCCGCTCGCGGAAGAAACTGCTCCCACGGCGCCTCGACCCGAGAACGATGCGTCTGCAGAGTCGATTTCAGCGGATGCAACGACAGCCCACGAGGAACAATCCCAGCCAAAACCGCAGGAAAGTTCGGAAACAATCCCGGATGCGCCGGCGGCTGCTGATCCGGTTACGAGTGCGCAACCAACGCAAGAAACTACGGCGGCGACCGATCCCGCACCCACCGAGGCGAATGCCCCGGGCGATGCAAACGTGATCGTCGAAGAAGCCAGTGACCCAGCTGCGAAGAACGCGGATCCGACGGAACCCACGAAAAAGAAAAAGAAGAAGAAAAAGAAAAAGGCGGCTCCTGACCCGTTCAAGGACTATTTTGACTTCAAGCAGCCCCTGAAAAATCTGCCGCACCACCGCGTGCTGGCGATCAACCGGGGCGAGCGAGCCGGGAAACTGAAGGTCAAAGTAGAAGTTGACCAGGTCCAGGTAAAAGAAAAAACGATCGGCATTCTGGTGCCGGAGGATCATCCTTCGAAACCATTCATGGAAAAATGTGCACTCGAAGCGGTGTCCAAGTCCGTGATTCCGAGTCTCGAACGGGAAGCACGCCGCGAATTGACTGAGTCGGCTGAAAAGCACGCGGTGGAAGTCTTCGCGAGCAATTTGAGAAATTTGCTGTTACAGCCGCCAATCAACAACCGCAGAATACTGGCCATTGACCCCGGATTCAAACGTGGCTGTACCGTCGCGGCAATTGACGAAACGGGTAACGTCCTTGAAACCGGGCAGATCTTCGTCGTCGGAAATCAAAAACGCCGCGAGGAGAGTACCGAAAAGCTGCATCAATTGGTTAATAAACACGGGATCCACACGATTGCAATTGGAAATGGTACCGCCTGCCGCGAGACCGAACAAATGGTTTCGGATTTGTTGGGCAGCAAGCTGGGTGATTCCAAAGTAAATTACATCATTTTGAATGAGGCGGGTGCCACGACCTATTCGACCAGTGAGATTGGTCGCGAGGAATTACCAGACCTGTCACCTAATGAGCGTAGTGCCGTATCGATTGGTCGTCGGCTGCTGGACCCGCTTTCCGAACTGGTCAAAATCAGTCCGGCCAACATCGGCGTGGGTATGTACCAACACGATGTGAAAGCAAAACATCTCAGTGAATCGCTGGATGAAGTCGTGCAGTTTTGCGTCAATCGAGTCGGTGTTAACGTCAACACCGCCAGCCCGTCGTTGTTGAGATACGTTTCCGGACTGAATCAGCTGACCGCTCGCAGGATTTTCGAGTATCGCAACGAAAAGGGAGTTTTCAAAAACCGCGCACAACTGAAGGAAGTGACAGGATTGGGTGACGCGACGTTCGTGCAAGCGGCCGGGTTTATCAGAGTTCCCGATGGCGATGAGCCGCTCGATGCGACCCCCATTCACCCCGAAAGTTACGGGGTCGCGCGGAAAATTCTGGAGAAAATTAACGCGCATGCGGAGCAACTTTTTCAGCAACCAGTAACCGCACATCCCGCGCCAGTCGCCGAGTCCAAACCAGCGGAAGCAGCGGAAGCCCAGCAAGCGTCTTTAGAACACGTTGCTGCTGATGGGACTTCGGACAACCGAGCGACTGACGAGTATCAGCTGGCGACGTGCCAGCAGACGATGTGGCAGAGATTGAAATCGCAGCTCGCGAAGCAGCTGAAGCCTCGGGAGCTTCTGACGTGCAAACTCCCGCTGACGCCCTGGAGCCACCGGCAACACCGGCGACGCTGCCTGATTCTCCGAGCACTGCTTCCGCCGAGCCGGCCTGTGATTCGAGCCAGGAACAACCAGTTCGCGAAACGACTGGTGCGCGCGGTGGCTGGCGCGGCGAAGGCCAGTGAAAGGCCACGTCGAGATCCTGAGCGGGCTGCCCTGTTGGCCAAGCTCAAGGAGTTGAATATTGAGGAGTTGTCCCGGGAATTTTCGGTTGGCAACTTGTTGGTTCGAGACATTATCAAAACGTTTTCGCAGCCGCATCGTGATCCGCGGGACGGTGTCAGCAAACCGATTTTCCGCAGTGGAATTATCAAAGCGGAAGATTTGAAAGTTGACATGCAGCTCGATGCACAGGTCGTCAACGTTGTCGATTTTGGTGTGTTCGTTGATATCGGCTTGGGCGAGAGTAGTCTGATTCATGTCAGCCAGCTTTCCAATCGGTTCATTCGAAACCCGCATCAGTTTTTCTCGATTGGCGACGTGGTCAAGGTCTGGGTGACCGAAATTGATGGCCCGCGGAGACGCGTCAAACTGACCGCGATCAAACCGGGAACACCCAAATTTGAGCCATCCAAGTCTCACAGCCGACGTGGCCGCAAGCCCGAGCAGGCCAGGGCGGAACGGGGAAAGTCGAATCGTGGCAAATTTAAGGGTAGCAGCGGTCAGCGTGGCAAACCGGCCCATGCCCGGCCCTCCCAAGCGAGCCGTCGGCCTCCCAAGCCCGTTAAACCGATCACTGAGAAGATGTTAGAAGGCAAAGAACCGATGCGATCGTTTTCCGATCTGCTCCAATTTGTCGAAAAGAAACCATCCGCCACTGCCAAAAAAAAAGACGAAAGCTAGATCGAAGCTATAATGGGACTAGACGACCAATTGGAAAAAGCGATCCTGCGCGGTAAAGAGCGTAATGCCAACCGGTTGGATCTGGAAAAGCAGAAATTGTTGACGGCCGAGGAAATTCGGAATCGTCACAATCTGTTTCGGTTGAACCTTTCGGACTACATCGAAGAATCGCTTAGAAAACTGGCTCAGCACTTACCTGGTTTTGAATACGAGACAATTTACGGGGAACGGGGTTGGGGAGGAGCACTTTATCGTGAGGACCTGACCATGGGTGCCAAGGGTCGCGCGGGTGCTTTCTTCAGTCGCGTCGAGATCACGGTTCGGCCCCAAAACGAATTTAATGTCGTCAACATTGCCGGCAAAGGCACCGTCAAAGACAAAGAGATTTTCACCTGGAACCACTTTAAGGATATTTCCGAAGCGACCGACGAAGAGTTCAAGCAGACGATTGACAGTTGGATCATTCAATACGCTGAGCAATTTGCCGCTCGCTGACCCGCGCCGTGTGTGGGGACTTGATTGACATGAACAACATTTTTTACACCAAGACCTCCAGCCAGGTTGCTCGCGACGAAATCGACGACTCCCCACGTCGCCGAGTCTCGCGTCGTGCTTTTCCGCGTTTGGTCGTGGTTGCGATTGTGTTTGTTTTCGTGCTCGTCGGAACTGCGATCGCAATCCAGCAGCTTCTCCGTCCGGAAATTGATCCTGATCTTGCGGCGCCGGTGGCGGTCGAGCCGTTAAGACAAGCCGACGATCCTCTGGCAGGAATTCCGGAAAACGCGATCACTCGCTCGATCACCCAGGAAATCATCGACAGTGCCGATCACCCTTTGGAGCCGTTGTTGGAAGTGGCCAGGGACGGAATCAAGTTCCTCGAAGAAAACGTGCAGGACTACGTGTGCACGATCGTCAGCCAGGCTCGCGTCGACGGAGTGCTTGGGGACGAAAGGTACATGTGCTGCAAAGTTCGTCACGCACAAAAAGTTGGCGACAAAACCTGCGTTCCATTCAGTGTCTACACCTGTTTTTTGAAGCCTGAAAAGGTGGCTGGCCAGGAAGCGATTTGGGTCGAAGGAAAAAACAAGGGCAAGATTGTCGCGCACGGTGCAGGGATCTTGAACATGAAGACGCTCCACCTCAACCCGGACGGCGCTCTGGCGATGAACGGAAACCGTTATTCAATGCCAAACCTTGGCATGAAAAACCTGATCGCCAAGTTGATTGAAAAAGGCACCAACGATTTGAACTACGGTGAATGCACGGCAACCGTAAAGCGGGGAATCGAACTTGACGGACACACGTGCACGATGATGGAGATCGTGCACCCGGTGCCGCGCGACTATTTCGAATTTCACATCGCCCGAATTTACATCGATGACCAACGCAATCTGCCGATCGCGTATGAAGGCTATTTGTGGCCTGAGAAACCGGGTGATCCTCCACCGCTGTTGGAGAAATACTACTACACGGATGTCGAAATCAATCAAGGCTTGAAGAATCTCGACTTTAGCCACCGCAACCGAGCCTACAAATTTCCGCGCTGGTAGCATTCTCAACTTCAATTGTCGTCGTGGCTTAGCCGATTAACATCCGCAGATCAAGGTTCTCTGGTTGCTGGCGTTCGCGGCCGATTGTTCGCGGTTGCTTGTTCGATCTCTTCTACATCGGTATCTTATGCTCGATGTGCCGAGAATAGCGTGCTTGTTGGGGGCCGTTGTGCGGTTGCTGTATGTAGGGATACGGGAGCTTGAGGAGGTTGTCATGAAAATTTCGATCGTGTCGTCACTGGTGTTCAGTGTCGTTTCCATGATCGCTGCGACTGGTGTTTGGGCTCAATCGAATTTTGGATATTACTCGCCCCAATTGCAGGCTGACTGGTACGGAAACGGGACACATCAATACTTCGAAGGCAGATTTGACGACGCGATCATCTCTTTTTCGACTGCGATTTCGGTCAATCCGTATGATCCCAGGCCATATTTCTACCGCGGGTTGGCCAAATTGAGTTGCGGTCGCGGTCCCGGGGCTGCGGACGACTTCCAACTTGGAGCTTTCCGCGAGACCTATAAAAACGGACGTGCCTCAAGTGCCGTGAATCGATCATTGGAAAGAATCCAGGGACCATGCCGACTGGAAATTGAACGATACCGCCGTGACGCACGGCTGGCTTACCAAATGCGACGCAACGATGCCGGCGGTCAATTCACCTCCGGTTATCTTCGGAGATATGGTGGACGTAAATTCAATTGTTCCGATCATCCAACACGTGGTGCCGTCGCAAAACTCGCTTGCACCCGGGCCTGCGAACGGACCACCAGCGGTTCGGCCTGGCGAAGATAGGGGGATGCCGCCATCCGGCCAACGGCCAACCCAACCTGCAGGAGTTGTTCCGCAACCAACGCTGCCATCAAGCACGCAAAAATAGTTCGCCTCGACCTCCGCGGACCTGATCACCGGCAAACTGTTCGAATTGCTGCCGATCAAGGCCTTCTTTGTCAAACTCAAAACCGGTTTTTTCCAACCAGTTGGCGAGCAAGCCGATCACGGGCGAACAACCCATACCGCCCGAGTGGAAATTCACGCGAGAGATATTTTCGACGCGCAAGGGGCTATCGCCGGCAGCGACGATCGTTCCCCGACGCATGTTCAAACCGACGGGCGGCTGACAATTCCCACATATGATAATCGTCCCGGCCAGCATGTTAGCTCCCAGTCCAGGCATTGCATCTCCGCCGATTGCAATCAGTCCACGGCGCATCGCGTGCCCTGCACCTGAGCCGGCGTTCCCGGAAATCAGAATCGTACCACGGTTCATCCCGAACTTTGCTCCCGGAATGCAACCGCCGGGTTGGTCGCCAGCGCTACCACCGACTCGAATCAAGCCGCCTCGCATTTGACTTCCGGCATGGTCGCCCACATCCCCATGGACCGTAATTTGTCCGCCGGACATTTCTCGCCCCAAGTGGTTTCCTGCGGTTCCGACGACAACCAATTTTCCCACGTCCATTCGGTAACCGATATGATGAACGTGTCGCAGATTGCCTTGCCAAATGAGCTGCTCGTCGTCAGCAACCCCGCTGACTTTGAACAGTTCCCCCAGCTCAACGGGACGATTGCCGTGGTGAACCTGCATTTTCGAAATTTGTAGGGGGGATTTATCACGGACCAACCGTGCGTTAATTTCACGCACGTCGACAGGAATCATATCGGCAAGGGCAGAGGTTAGTTCGATTGTCATGTTGTGTCTTATTCCGCCCGTGACGAAAACCCGGCAACTGGTAAGATCTTAATTGAATCGTCCGTATCCGCCACGACCCGTCTCGCATGCCAAATACCCATTTTCTTCAGCAGCCCGATCAACTTGGGGCCGTTGTGCTGTGCGGCGGTCGTAGCCGCCGGATGGGTTTCGACAAGGCCAGCTTGCCTTTCGGCGAAAGCACGTTTCTGGAACAAGTCATTAAACGGATTCAATCGGCAGTTGGACGCATCGTGCTGGTCGGGAATGCAAAACAGGACCTGCGATCGTTTGATTACCTGAATCAATTTCCGAAAATCCTGTTGGCTTTCGATCAAGCGCCGGACTCTGGCCCCCTCGAGGGAATTCGGGTGGGCCTGCAGGAGTTGGAATCTTCATGTTCGCACGCGTTCGTTACGAGCTGCGACGTTCCTCTGCTGAAAACCGAGCTGATTCCGTTCCTGGCTTCCCGGATGGGTCAACACGAAGCCATCATTCCGATGGATCCGAAAACCGATCGAGTATTCGGAATGACAGCGGTTTACCGGACCGTGGTTCACCAACAGATTGCGCGACTTGTAAGCCACAACGACCTCAAAGTATCCCGGCTGGCGGACGTACTGGATGCCCAGAAGATCGACGTTGCTGAATTAAAGCTGGTCGATCCAGAATTGCAATCGTTGTTCAACGTAAACCGCCGGGAAGATTATCGACAGCTGTTGCAAAGCCAGTCACTCGAAATCCCTCCCCGCTTTCGGGACGGCGAATCGCATGACTAGCGTCGAACATCGGCCAGGGCTTCCGTCAAATCCAGTTTCGGAGCGTCTCCCCACAGTGCTTCCAGACTGTAAAACTGGCGTGTGTCTTCGTCGAACAGATGAATGACAACGGTTCCATAGTCGAGCACGATCCAGCGGCTGTCATCGTAGCCGTCGATGTTCATGCGTTTGTCCTGAAGTTCGTCTTCCAGCTTGTGATCAATCTCTTCGCTGATTGCGTGCAATTGACGCCGACTGGTACCGGTGGCAATCAGGAAGTAGTCAAAGATTGCAGTATGCCGACTCATATCCATCACGACAATGTCGGTAGCGCCGTTCTCCGCCGCTGTCCGCGCGGCCGCCAGGACGAGTTGTAGACTGCGCTGAGGATTGGCTCGCGAAGAGGCGGCTTGCGTCGTTAGATTTTCTGGCAACGGTTGTTCGTCAGCCACTTAGATTCCTTGTTCGTATAATTGGCATCGGGTCATAACAGATTCCGATTCGAACAGCTATTGTATGGCTGTCAACGTTCAGCGCCCATCGAGGATCGGGGTCGATCTTGAAACAAAGAGCGAGGGTCGAGCACAGAGCAAGTTCGCATCTAAATACGTCAAAAGAAAGAAAAAACGAAAAGTTTCCGAAAAAGGCCCAGACTCGCGGCCAAACACCAAACGCCGCTTTGGTCGATTCGAGGCACCGACTAGAATGATTCCTGCTCACTTCACGAACTAAATTCCCGAATTCCAATGACCTCGGTTCAACCGCACCCGTCAAAATCAATCACGCTCCATGATGTCAAAATAGCGGCCAGCAACATTGGCAGCTACGCTCATCGGACGCCGGTTTTGACCTGCGAGACGTTGAATTCGATGGCCGGTCATCAGCTGTTTTTTAAATGCGAAAATTTTCAGAAAACGGGCGCCTTCAAGTTTCGCGGTGCGGTCAACGCGCTTTCACACTTGTCTCCCGAACAGCTGCGCAAGGGCGTTGTGACTCACAGTTCGGGCAACCACGCCCAGGCGCTGGCCCGCGCCGCGGCGTTGTTTGAAACCACGGCCCATATCGTGATGCCTTCTAACGCGCCCCTGGTAAAAAAGAATGCGGTTATTTGTTACGGCGGAATTGTAACCGAATGTGAACCCAATCTGCCGGCGCGGCTGGAGACGTCTGAACGGATTCAACAGGAGACCGGTGCGACGATGATTCCGCCGTTCAATCACCCGCACGTGATCGCCGGACAGGGGACTTGCGCACTGGAGTTTTTGCAACAAGTGCCTCACCTCGATTACCTCGTCGTCCCGATCGGCGGCGGCGGTCTGATTTCCGGGACTTGTGTCAGTGCTGCTGCCATCTCGCATCGGGTCCGCGTGATCGGGGCGGAGCCGACCGGAGCCGACGACGCGTTTCGCTCCAAAGCACAAAAGAAGCTCCTCCCCCAGGAAAACCCCAACACAATTGCCGACGGATTACTAACCAGCATGGGGCAACTGACTTGGCCGTTCGTGCGTGACATGGTGCAAAGAATCATTACGGTCACCGACGAAGAGACGATCAAGACGATGAAGTTGTTTTTGGAACGCACCAAGGTCTTGATTGAACCGAGTGCGGCAGTTGCTGTGGCAGCCGCCATGGGGCCAAAAATGCTGGAACCCCAGCATCCCCGCAATATCGGCGTGATCATCAGCGGCGGCAATGTTGATTTGGACAAACTGCCCTGGTAACGGCGATTTGTCTGCAACAAAAAAGCGGGCAGCATCGTTTTGCGTCAAAACCGCTCAATAACCGCCTGCTTGTCATTATAAACCCGTGGAATCCTCCGCCGCGGACATGACCTGGCCTGATTCGCTTGAGATTCCTTCAGCCACGCCGGACGAGCTCCTGTGGAATGAGATTTGGAAACGCAGGCAATTTCCGAATGTCCTCGGTAATTTTGCTGATTTGTGCAAATTTTCAAAAATATTGGCGTGCGCGTTGGTTTGATTCAGCTCACAAAGATGAATAAGAGCTTTTACACGATTATCGTAGGCCCGGTCGCTACGACGACTCCTCGCGAGCGAGGCTCCGAACAGGCGATTGATACAAGGAGCACAAACATGCGTACTGCAAGCAACTTCCCCATTCCTGGTACGCCGACTCTCTCACAGCGATCGCAATCCTATTCCAAAACTGCGGCCGGCGAGACTTTCGTCTGTTTACGATGGCTGACGTGCCTCGGCGTGGCGGCGACATTTTTGTTTTCTGGCTTGTCCGCCAACGCGCAAACGATCACGGTCACGATGTGTCGCGACGTGATTGACGTGCCCAGCACGGCCACAATTGCCGACCTTCCCGGGCCCGATGGAAAGGTGTCCATGAACGAGGCCTTGCGGGCTTCCGATAATACACCGGGTGTCCAGACGATCGCTTTCGCGATCCCCCAGTCCGAATGGTGGCTGTCGAACATTTATCCGGGCCGGGTTCTGCTTCAGAGCAGCTTCGGTTGGAGCGCCCAGGAACCGGTCATCATCGACGGCACGACCCAGACGGCCTTCACCGGCGACACGTTTCCCGGCGGGTGGGAAATGGGCCTCGACGGCCTCGGTTTGAGCTTGAACGGCGACGGCAGCGAGCTCTTCGGCTTTAACGGCTGCAACGTCGGCCTGGGCGGCAACAACAGTGTCATCCACGACAATACGGGTGGCATGTACATCATCGTGGGCCCCTTCAACAGCGGGAACGTGGTCCGCGACAACGAGGCCTGGATGATCGATATTACCTACTCGGACAACAACGTCGTTGTGCGCAACGTCACCGAGCGCGTGCGCATCAGCGGCCTGAACTCGGCCGATCCGGCCTCCGGCAACCGCATCGGCGGCCCGGACCCGGCCGATCGTAACTTCATCACCGGCTTCGGCAATTACGGCGAACACGGTGTACCGGGCGGTGATGGCGTGGAGCTCTACTACACCGACAATACGCTGATTCAGAACAACTACATCGGCACCACACCGGATGGCATGTCGATCAGCAACCCGGCCTGCACCTCGGGCATCAAGATAATGTCGGCCAACGACAACGTGTTCGTGCGTGACAACTTGATCGCGATCCAGGCTTTCGGCGTCTATCCGGCTGCTGGCGTGCCTTTCGGCGAGGCGATGTACGTCGAGCTGTATGAGGGCGGCTCGGGAATCGAGGTCACAGGGAACACATTCGGCCTGAACGCCCTCGGCGAACCGGTGCTGGGCTCCCTCAATGGAATCGTGGTCAGCCGGTATGCGTTTGAGTGCGGTGCACAGGTCCGCATCGGCGGGCCAAACCCGGGCGAGGGCAATGTGATCGCCGGGCACCTGGATGCAGGCGTGGTGATGCTGAACGGGACCGGAATTCCACCGATCGGGCACATCCGGCTCTCGGGCAACTCGATTTACGCCAACGGCGAGATTGGTATCGACCTGATGCCCAACACCTGGACCTTCGGACCGACACTCAATGATCCGCTGGACGCCGATGTCGGCGCCAACGGTTTGCAGAACTATCCTGACATTTTTGCCGCGACCAGTAGTGGACAAGCAGTTCATGTCATGGGTCAACTCCACAGCGAACCATCGAACGAATACACGCTGGAGTTTTTTGCAACGAGCGAGTGTGGCCCCGGTGGTTTGGGGCAGGCAGAGTTGTTCCTGGGCGCGACAAGTGCCATTACCGACGCGGCGGGAAATGCCCCGTTTGATGTGACATTTCCGGTGGAGGTTCCCAGCGGCTGGATGATCAGTTCAACTGCCACGCGCGCACCGACTGGAGCGACTTCAGAATTCTCTGACTGCGTGCCCATCGGAGGCGAGACGTTTGCCGGCTCTTTCGAAGTCACGCACGGAACGTGGGCGTCCGGTTCGCTTGCGGATTTGCTGGAGAGTGACGATTCCGATTTAACGGTGCGTCGAAATTCTGCGGATCTTTCCTCGCGTGTTTTCATCGAAGTCCGCGGGGTCAGTCCGACGCCGACGCCGTCCGCTTTCGCCTTTTCATTGGAAGGATCCGTTTTCGCACGCTCGGAGGTTGTCCAGTCGATTGACTTTTACAATTACAATACCGACTCATGGGAAGAAGTTTTCACAACCAGCGCGTCGCGATTTTCAGATTCAACTGAGATCGCAAACGCAAGCGGTGACATGACTCGGTTTGTTCAAGCAGGAACAACCGAAATCCTTGCGCGTTGCCGATTCGAGTCGGCTAATCCGCGTCAACAATTTACAGTTAACCTTGATCAAATTCTGTGGATGATCGGTCAATAGTCGATCCTTTCGCCCGAATCAGAATCGTCCACAATATTTGGAAAATGAGATTTAACATGTGCTTCAAAACAATTGTCCGCGTGGTTGTATTGCTGCTGTTGTTGATTGGCGCGGCAATAGGACAAACCATCACGGTCGACATCGCGTCCGATGACATCGACATCGATCCGGGCACAGCGACGGTGACGGACCTTCCCGGACCGGACGGTCATATCTCGTTTTCAGAAGCGATGATCGCCTCCAACAACACGCCAGGCCGGCAGACGATCGGATTTGCGATTCCCCCAAGCGAATGGACGTATCTAAACTGGTACCTCCCAGGTCGCGCCGTGGTGCACACGCTCGTGGGTTTTTACTGGCGCGCCTATGACGAGGTGACGATCGACGGCACGACGCAGACGGCCTTCACTGGCGACACAAATCCAGACGGATGGGAAGTTGTCCTCTGGGGGGGCGGGGCGGTCTACCTGAATGCTGACAACTGCACGGTCGTCGGCTTGGACAACACCTCCGTTTCCGTAACCGGGTCCAATGGCCGCGTTGAAGGAAACACGGCAATGGGCATCGAGTTATTCGGCGGCTCGGGCAGCCTGGTGAAGGACAACACGGGTGGCTATATCCAGATTGATCGTTCAAACGACAACGTCGTCGTTGGCAACACTTGCAACCGAGTGCGCGTGCTCGGATGGGTTGGCGGTGGACAGCCGGCGATCAACAACCGGATCGGCGGCTCAACCCCGGCCGAACGAAATTTCATTATCGGATTGGGGACCTGGAACAGCGAGGGATTTCCTGGTGGCTTTGCGGTTCAGATATTTGACGCGATGGGTACGGTCATCGAAAACAACCAGATCGGAACCACGGTGGACGGCATGGAGCAAGGAAATCTCGCGACTACCAGCGGAATCAGCTTGGACGGCGAAAATTACGAAACAACCATTCGCGACAATCGCATCGCTGGAATCCTAGGACGTGGTATCGGTCCGCATTTCTTCGGGCGGGTTGGCACGGCCATTTCTGTCTACGGGACAGGTAGTGGCGTTTCGATCGTAGGCAATAAGATCGGCTTGAACGCCAACGACGAACCGCTATTGGGAAGTGTCACCGGCATCTCGATGAGCAACTACTATCTGGGCCCCGTTCAGAATGTCGTCATTGGCGGATTGGCCGAAGGAGATGGCAACGTGATCGCGGGGCATTTGCTGCCTGGGATCAGCGTGGCCAACACCTTCTCTGACGCCCGCATCTCTGGCAACTCGATTCATGACAACGGCGGACTCGGCATCGATCTGATCACCGATGGATTCCTGACCGGTGTCACGCCAAACGACCCACTCGATACAGATACCGGCGCTAACGGATTGCAGAACTTTCCGGAAATTCTGCTGGCAACGAATAATGGTCAGGCGATTCACGTCGTCGGCCAATTGCACAGCGAGCCGCTCAAGGACTATACGCTGGAGTTTTTCGCGTCGCCCGCGTGCGACCCATCGGGCTTCGGACAGGGGCAGATGTTCCTGGGTTCGATCGGCACTGCCACCGACCCGGAGGGCAACGCGAGTTTTGATGTATCGCTACCGGTCGCGGTTTCAGCCGGTTGGGTGATTAGTTCGACTGCCACTCTCGAACCGACTGGGGCAACCTCGGAGTTCTCTGAGTGTATGCCCATCGGTGGCGAAACGTTCGCAGATTCTTTTGAAATCACGCATGGAGATTTGATGTCTGGTTCGATTGCGGATTTGATGGCTAGCGACGATTCAGATTTAACGGTGCGTCGAAATTCTGGGGATCTTTCCTCGCGCGTTTTTATCGAATTCAGTGGAGTCAGCCCGACGCTCACACCGTCAGCTTTCGCACTTTTGTTGGAAGGCTCCGTGTTCGCACGTTCAGAGGTTGTCCAGTCGATTGATTTTTACGACTACAATACTGACTCATGGGAAGAAGTTGCCTCAAGCAGCGCGTCGCGATTTTCAGATTCAACCAAGATCGCGAACGCAAGCGGTGACATGACTCGGTTCGTTCAGGCAGGAACGAACCAGATCCTCGCGCGATGCCGATTCGAGTCGGCCAATGCACGGCAACAATTTTCTGCCAGTGTCGACAAGATCGCGTGGATGATAGCCAACTAAGTTCGTCGAGTATTTGGGGATCGCCGCCGTGTTGTTCGGCGGCGATTTCGTTCGCTTCGCGGTTCCAAATCATCGTTTAACCGCGTTGCCCATCGGGCCGCGCTTGTTACGTTTCAAAAGCGCGGGGCGTTGCCCACGCGGTTAAAGGACGTACTTCGGAGCATTCTCCCTTACAGCGCGCTGCTCGATTCGTCCTGCCGTATTCGCCTGCCTCGGAGGGCCTTCATGCCGTGTTGAATTTCAATCGGTCTGCAGGAAGTACAACAACACCTGGCGGGCCATGATGAGGGCGTCGGCATGCGTATAGCCTTCGCATTGCGATACCGAAGCGTTTTCCAGCGCACAGCTCAAATCGTACGGCGAAAAGACCACCGCCAGTTTGCCTTCGACTTCAATCCCTTCGAACAAAGGAGGCGTCCGTTTTTCTCGAAAGCCGCCGATCGAGTTCTTGTCCGGGACCCGCAACGTCACTTCCTTCACCTGGCCGCCAAATCGTTCATCGTTCCACAGCGGATGCGTGGGTGGGATGGGTTCCAGTTTGTATTCCGGCAAAATTGCTTTGATCTCCTGCCGAAACGAATCCGTGAAGGCCTTGGAAGAGCAAATTGAGTCGGCAAACAGGAACCCGCCGTTGAGCAAATGCTCCTTGAGAGCGAGTCGTTCCTCTTCAGTAAATTGAAACTTGTCGCGTCCATGCATGAAGACAAATGGATAGTCGACCAGTTGTTCCGTCGCGGGAGGAATCATCTTCTTGTTCATGTTGATTCGCAGCCCGGCCTGGCGTGCCTCCATCAACACGTTTCGCCAGGCATTGGGGGCTTCGTCGGAACCCCCGTTGTGCTCGAGCTTCGGCAACACCAGCACCCGCTCACCGAGAATCTGTTGGCCCGGATCATCAACCAGCTTTGGCAGATCCAGCTTGTCCCGCAATTGTCGTCCGGTCGCATACGAAATCACATTGACGCCGAGTTCGGAACAGTAGGTAACGTCGTGTGGCGGCTTTCTTGCTCAGCTGTGCAATCAGCTGCGGGCGATCGACTTGCCAGTAACAAGTCAAACTGCGGGGACAGTAGATGACACTGGTGCGACAACAGGCCTGCAAACCCAACAGCGGCCAGTCAGGATTGGGAGTCACGCGATAGTGCGCATTCCAAACCGGATGGTCGGCTTGAATGGGTGAAAGTTCGCTGGCCGGAAACAGTTCGTTCATCAAATTGCGAAATCTCTTGTCAAAGTTCACGTTGTTGCCACAACCATCGCCCTGACATGCTTCCGCAAACACAAAGCCGCCGTTTTCAATGTACTTCTTCAGATTTTCTTTCTGCTGTGGATTCAGATTCAGATCATCGCGTCCCGAGAAAAATAAGACGGGCGTTTCACGTAGATCGTCAACGGTGGCTTCTTTGCCGTTGATGGTCTGCCAGTTCAGCTTGGTGTTCCATTGCGTTTCGACTTTTTGGGTCAGTTCGTGAATTCCCTTGGGATGGCGGTCCCAATCATCGTCGACACCATGTTGATACTTGCCAATCACAATGGGGCGTTTGCCCTTGGACAAAAACAGCAGGCCGAGAGCGGTCGCAATGTTCGGGTCGCGTTCACCAAAGCGCGCTCCGCCCACCCATGCGCCGTTAAAGCCCTGGGACTTGAGCAATTCCTCGGCCCCTTCGCGATACCAGTCGTGCGCACCGACGAAACGTCGCCCCGACAAACGCCCTGCCCTTTCCAGCGCGTAAAGGTAATAAAACTTGGTTTGCGGATCGGCTCTCCGCCCACCCATCGGATTGCCTTTGACGTGAAAGGACCGCGCCAACCAGTCAATCGCCGCTTGCACCAATGGCGATTCGCGCGCGTCGCCGCAACAGTTGACCTCGCCATTTTGAATTAAATCTGCTTGCTTGGCCAGATTTTCTTCGACGATGATGACTGACGAAATTCCGGCGCAGGTCATACTGCCGGTGGCCGCACCGCGGGGGTTGTAACCAAATCCACCGCCCCGTGTTACGAACACGTTCTCCCAGTACTTCGCGGCCAGTTCCCAATCCTCTTGCGGGATCTTGATTCCCAACCGGCTGGCTTCATGCAACCCCAACAAGGCAAACTGAGACGTCGACGTATTGGCCGTCGCCGACAATCCATCCCCCTGTTTGACGTAGCCCCAGCCGCCAACGCTGGGCCCGCCCTTGACCTGCGCATCCAACAACCAGCGAACGTCCTGTTCGATTTCATTGCGATATTTTTTGCCTGTCGGGTCGGCTTCGGCCAGCATCATGATGCGCAGCCCAACCGAATAGGTCGACATTTTTCCGTACTGCATTCGTTTCACGTAATCGATGGTTGCCGCGATCTGTGGATCATCCGGAGGCACACCGGCGATCAGCAATGCCAGTCCACACAACGGCGTCACGCCATATCGGTAGGTCGAGTCCGCGTCCCAACTGCCCTGCCCTTTGTCCTGAGTCCCCTTGAGAAACCGAACTGCCTTTTGAATCGAATTGCGAACTTCCTCGGCGGTTATGTCATCTGCCCGTGTGGGTGCATAATGGGAGACTCCCATCGTCAAGATGAGCATTAACATCCAGATGTTTTTGACGTTGTCGCGCATTTAACCCTCTCTGGCAGGCAATGTTTTTCGCAAATCGGTTCAAGGTGATTTACCAGTTTAACGATATCACGATTGAATGAGCATCGACTCGAATCATGTTTCCCGGTTGCGCATCACGACGAAAGGTGCGATCATTCCGTTATCGCAACCAAACGAGGCCCAAACAGGGCTAATATAACGGTCATGCTGGCCCCGCTTGCGTTGCTGCAGGGGCTGGGCAATCATACAATTGCGTGCTTGAGAAAAAAACACAGAGAACGGACACTTTTTGGGGTTGAGGCAGAGTGACGGGAAAACAACGCAGTCTGGGAGACGTCCTTCAGGAGTTCAGCCAACACCGCAAGGTCATGGAGCAGGAACTGCACAAGGTCATTGTCGGTCAGGACGATGTGATCGAGCAGGTCTTTGCCGCGATCTTCACCCGCGGACATTGTCTGTTGGAAGGCGTGCCCGGGTTGGCCAAGACCCTGATGGTCAGCACGATCGCGAGAATCCTCGACGTCAACTTCAAACGGATTCAATTTACGCCCGACCTGATGCCCTCGGACATTACCGGCACCAACGTCATGGAAGAAGACGACAGTGGCCGCCGCGAATTCCGTTTTGTCGAAGGTCCCATCTTTACCAACATTCTGCTGGCCGACGAAATCAACCGTACGCCACCCAAAACACAGGCGGCGTTGCTGCAGGCGATGCAAGAACGCGAAGTCACCGTTGGCCGCGAAACGTACGAATTGCAGCCTCCGTTCTTTACGATCGCCACCCAAAACCCGATCGAGCAGGAAGGGACTTATCCGCTTCCCGAAGCGCAGCTGGACCGCTTCATGTTTAACATCAAGGTCGGCTATCCCAGCGCGGCCGAGGAAGAACAAATTCTGCTTTCGACCAGCCGCGGGGAAACCCAGGAAGTGCGAAAAGTCCTGTCGGCCAAGGCGATTGTCAATTTGCAAAAACTGGTCAGCTCGGTGGCGGTCACGGATTTCGTCGTCAAATATGTGTCCTCACTGGTTCGGGCCACGCGCCCGGAAGACGCATCAGCGCCAAAGTTCGTCAAAGAACTGGTGAACTGGGGTGCCGGACCACGGGCGGGCATGTTCCTGATTTCAGGAGGCAAAGCGATGGCGGCGATGGATGGTCGTTTTTCTGTCTCGCTTGACGATATTCGCCGGGTGACGCCGGCTGTTCTGCGTCACCGGATCAGTACGAACTTCCAGGCGCAGGCGGAAGGCATGACGGTCGAGGACATTATCGCCAAGTTGATTGCCGAGATCCCGGAACCAGCCATTTCCAAATTTGAATAGTCTTAGAACGTGGGGAAAAACAACTTCCGGATTCAGGTTGCCCTCACCCAACCCTCTCTCAGAGGAGATCGTGCAGTTTTTAAGTCGTGTTTGAATCAAGGTTTATGCATTTCACCCTCCCGCCGGGAGGGTCGCGAGGAACGAGCGGGGAGGGTAGTCGCAATCGATTACTCACGAAACCCTCCCCGGCCGCTACCGCGTCCGACCCTCCCGCAAGCGGGAGGGTGAAGCAAGACTGCGCGACCTCAGAGGGAGAGGGTACAAGTGCGGAAGTTGTTTTTCCAGTGATCCTTCGGTTGGCCCCCGTCAGCATCCCAAGCACCTTTGCCGGGTTAACCGTCGCGTTATGTCAGTTGAAAAATACCTCAAACCGGAAGTCATCAACCAGATTAAGCGACTTGATCTGCGAGCCCAGTTTGTCGTCAAGGGGTTTCTGCACGGGTTGCACGCCAGTCCATATCATGGGTTCAGCGTCGAGTTCAGCGAACACCGGAAATACACGCACGGCGACGACCCCAAGGACATCGATTGGCAGATCTACGCGAAAACGGACAAATACTACATCAAGAAATTCGAAGCTGAAACAAATATCACCGGCTACCTGGTGATGGATCTCAGTAGTTCGATGGGTTACACCTACCAGCAGAAATTGACGAAATTTGATTACGGCATTTGCCTGGCGGCCGCGCTGGCTTATTTGATGATCAACCAGCAGGATCCGGTGGGTTTGATCACGTTCAATGAAAAAATTCGCGAGAGCTTGCCGCCTCGGTCAAAACGCACGCAACTGGGTAACGTCCTGTCGCTGCTTTCGCGAATTCGACCTGACGGCCAGACCAATTTTTCGCACAGCATGGGGCAGCTGGCGGCGATGCTCAAACACCGCAGCTTGATCATGATTTTTTCGGACTTGCTGTTTGACGAAGAAGAAACCATGAATGCCCTTTACCGGCTGAAGCACGGCGGGCACGATGTCATTCTGTTTCACATTCTCGATCACGCGGAAGTCAATTTTCCATTCCACGGCGTTTGCGAGCTTCGCGATCCGGAAACTGAGGAAGAAATCAAAGTCGATGCGGACGGTTTTCGCAACGAATATGTGCACCAACTGAACGAGTACCGGGAGCTGTTGGCAAAAAAGTCGCGTCAGAGCGGCATCGATTACGTTCCCCTGGATACGAGTATGCAGTTTGACAAGGCGTTGATGGAATACCTCATCAGCCGGCGGGCGAGGTTTTGATGGCCTGGGCAAATGTCATGTTGCTGGGGTTGGGAGTCCTGTTGATTTCCATTCCGGTGATCCTGCACTTCATGATGCAGCCGAAGCCGAAGAAATTGCCGTTTCCCGCACTGCGATTTGTCAAGCGGCGAAAGGATTCCAACCGTTCGCGAATGCGGCTGCGGCATCTGCTGTTGTTACTGCTGCGGTGTCTGGTGATCGCGTTGTTGGCATTGGCCCTGGCCGGACCAAGTGTCGCGTCCCAGGAATACGGCAACTGGCTAACCCTGGGTGGGATCGCATTTTCGGCGTTGATCGTTGGATTGATCCTCGCGGCGGCACTGTGGATGGCCCGGAATCGGAACTGGATTCTTATTGGCATCCTCGGATTCCTGTTGTTGGGGCATGTGGTTTACGGCGGCTGGTCGGCCATCAAGTTGTTGGGCAGCGATTCCGTCCAGTTGATCGGTGATTCCCAGGCCCCGGTCGCAGCGCTGGTCGTGGTCGACACTTCCCCGCGGATGCTTTACACCCACGAAAACAACACGCGATTGGAGCGAGTCAAGGAGTTGGGCGATTGGTTGCTGGGTCAGTTTCCGGCCGATTCGCAGGTGTGTGTCTTGGCCACCGACAACGACAGCCCGTTTTTTTCAGTCGATGTCAGCGCGGCCCGAAAGCGGCTGGCGACGCTCGACATTTCTTATGTCAGCGGTTTTATTCCCGACGCGCTGGCCGAAGGGATTCGGCTATTGGAAAAAGCGCCCCAGGAGCGAAAGGAAATCTATGTCCTGACGGATTTGACGACGCGAAGTTGGGCAGCTGAAAGCACCCGCGCGACTTACGAATTGATGAAAAAAAATGAAGGGATGAGTGTGTTCGTGATCGATGTTGGCGTGAAAGACGCCCAGAATTTCCTGTTGGCCACCCCCCAATTGGAAAGTGATTTGATCACCCGGTCGGCAGGCCTGCGATTGTCGTCGGAACTTGTCCGCGTGGGTGCTGCCGCGCAGCGAACCGTGCGTATGAGAATTGAACAGCCGAATCCGTCGCTGCCCGTCATTCGCGACGGCAAGACCGTCACGCCCGATAAATTCTGGGAACGGACAACAACGGTCGACGTGCGCAAAGACATGGGAGTGAGTGTCGATTTCAGTTTCAATGAATCACTGGAACCGGGAATCTACCACGGGACACTTGAAGTTATCGGCAAAGACGGGTTGGCAGTCGATAATATCCGTTACTTCACGTTTTCTGTTACCGACGCGTTCAAAGTTCTCGTGGTCCACCCCGATGACGTGAATCCCAAAGTCGTGGTCGACGCGTTGGCACCTGAAAGCGATCGCTCATCCGTCGCCTCCATTTTTCAGTGCACGACGGTTCAGCAAAGCGATCTGGCGAGTGAGTTCGAGGATTATGACGCCGTGCTGCTGCTTGATCCCAGGCCGATTGCCAATTCGACCTGGAAGGCACTTGAAAACTATGTTTCCGGTGGCGGAGGGCTGGGTGTTTTTTTGGGACACAACGCGGCCAGCGGGGCGGCCGCCGACCCCAGTTTTCAGTCAGAAAACGCCCAGCGCGTTTTGTCGGGAAAGCTGACGGAACAATGGCGGCGACCCGATGGCAAATTGTTTTTGAGCCCGGATAATTTTTCGCACCCGTTATTTGCGCCATTTCGCGGGATCGAGATGAACATTCCCTGGCAGAATCATCCGGTGATGTTGCATTGGGGGATCGAAGGCGATGGACTCGCGGAGACGTTTCCGACGCAGACTCTGTTGCGTTATGGAAACGGACAACCGGCGTTGATCGAGCGACAGATCGGTGATGGCCGTGTCCTGGTCATGACGACGCCCCTCACGGAGCCGTCATTCTCGCGCGAGCGCAAAATCTGGAACGAGTTGTTTGTCGGACGTGCCTGGCCAACCTGGCTGTTGTTGAACCAAATCGGGTTGTACCTGATTCAGAACGAAGCCGAATCGTTAAATGTCTTTGTTGGACAACCAGCTGTCTTGCGTAACGAATGGGAGACTCACCCCGACAGTTACCTTGTTTTTACGCCACACGAGGGCAAGGCGCCTTCGCAAATCAATGCGCCCGACAGTCACTTGCGCTATAAATTCACTGATGTCCCGGGCCAGTATCGGCTCAAGGGAAAACTGGACGGAAAAACGGTGCTCCGCGGTTTCAGCGCGAACTTGAGGAACGAGGATACGGAACTGACTCGCATTGAACCTGAATTTCTTGACGAAGTTCTGGGCTTCGAGCGATATCAAATTGCGACCGAAAAAAACGAAATTCAACGACAACAAGGGACGACTCGCAGAGGTCAGGAGTTTTACCCGCTTTTGATCTTGATGATGGTTGTCGTGTTGGCAGTCGAATACCTGATGTCGAATCGATTTTACAATACGAAATAGTAACCAAACTTTGAATATGCAGTCCTGGATTCTACAACCGATTATCAACCCGTTCGCGGTCGGCGTGATTTCCGTTGCGGTCGTGTTGCTGTTGCTGATCGGTCCGTCGTTTTCCGAATTGACACGGTCGCGGCGGTGGACGCTGACATGGATCCGGCTGGGTGTGATTTTGATGGCGGTGCTGGCAATGCTCCGTCCCGGGTGCGTGCAACAGGTGGAAAAAAATCAGTCGGCAGTGCTGCTGTTCCTGATTGATGTTTCGCGATCAATGGAGTTGCCCGATCTGAGTGATGATTCAACCCGATGGGGTGCGCTGATCTCGGCGATCGAGCAAAACCAGGGGCGCATTGACCAGTTGCGCGAAAACAAAATTGACATTCGTTTTTTTGCGTTTGACAACCAGGTGGTTCCGCTGGAAATGGAAGGCGGTCGAGTGGTGCTGCCGAAAATGCCAGAGGGGAGCGAGACAGATATCGGGACGGCCGTTTACGATACCAGCCTCGATGTGCGTGATGAGAGGCTGATCGGCGTGATCGTGGCCAGCGACGGAGTGCAAAACGCGCTTTATCCCGAAATCGAATTGACCAATGCCGCGGAAACGCTCCGCGACATGGAGGTTCCTCTCTACGCGGTGACGCTCGGGCTGCCAGGCGACACGGGACAACTCGCCGATCTGGCAATTACGAACTTGCCGGAGCAGCATCGTGTTTCGGTCAAAAACACTTTGACAGTTCGCGCAAACCTGATTGCTCGAGGCTATGCAAACCAGGCGGTCGCCGTCCAACTGATTGTCGTCGATTCGCAGGGCAAGGAAACTTCCTTGCCGGCCGAGTTTTTCACTCCGACCAAACCCTACGAAGAAATTCCGGTCGAGCTCAAATACAGCCCACCCGAACCGGGACGGTTTCGAATCAAGGTCCGGGCGTTACCGCAGCCCGGCGAAGTCGCGATTCGCAACAACGAATTGCCCTCGTTTTTGACCGTCGACGAACACGGCATGGGGGTGTTGTATGTCGAAGGCAATATCGGCTACGAGAGCAAATTCCTGCGGCAGACGATCGCCGATGCCGCCCAGGGAATTGACCTGGATGATTTTACGATCTATGAAACGACCCGCAACCAATGGCCTTTCGTGCAACTGGAAGAGTTCTTCAAAGATCCCAAGTACGACGTGATCATCATCGGCGATCTGGATTCCAGTGCGCTGTCTCCCAAAGCACTGGACGAGCTGGCCAATGCAGTACTGAAAGGCAAGGGGCTGATGATGTTAGGCGGCTACCACAGTTTTGGACCCGGCCGATACCAGGAAACACCGCTGGCAGACATTTTGCCAATCGAAATGGACCGTACCGAGGGCCAGGACTTTAGCCCAGCCAAAATCCGCAAGGAACTGCACATTGATCGGCCCATTACACTGCGGCCTACCAAGGAACATTACTTGACCCGGCTGACATCCGACGATGACTTTCGGGCGATCTGGAAGCAACTCCCCAAGCTGGCCGGTGCAAACTTTTTCGTCGGCGTGAAGGACAGTGCCGAAGTGCTGCTGGAATCCGAACAAGGCGGCAATCCGATTTTGGTGGCCGGACATGTCGGTGCGGGGCGCGTCATCGCGTTTGCGGGCGACACGACGTGGCGCTGGTTGCGACACGGATTCAAGGACGAATACAAAAGATTCTGGCGGCAAATTATTTTCTGGCTGACGTTTCGTGATGGCAAAAGTGATGACAGTGTGCGCGTTTTCTTGACGCAAAGACGGTTTGCGCCAAAATCCAAAATCACATTCACGGTCGACGCCAGAACCATGACGGGTGAACTCATTCGGGATGCGGAGTATGAAGCGACGTTGATCAATCCCGCCGGTGAGAGTGTGCCCGTCGTGATCAATCAATCGACTTCCAAAAACGAAACCACGCTGGAGAAGGGCCTTGTGGATGCTGCCGGTCTGTACAAAATCAAAGTCTCCGGGACTCGCAATGGTGTTGCGATCGGGCAAACCGAAGAAGAGTTTATCGTTTTCGATCGGGACAAGGAAATCGCCAATCCAGCTGCCAATCCTGAACAGATGGCCCGGCTGGCCAGCCAAACCCAGGAATTCGGTGGCAAGACACTGATGCCCGACCAGTTGGGTGAGTTGCTGGACGAGATCATCAAGAATCCACCGTCAACCAAAATTGAAATTCCCACGAAATGGCGACTCGGTGAAACCATGACCGACGCGACGGCCTTTTTGGTCGCGTTTGTTTTGCTGCTGGCAACCGAATGGCTATTGAGAAAAAAATGGGGCCTGGTTTGAGTTGTGATAGAGACAGTGAATGCTTCGTTTTGAATTGTTTGAATGCTGATCCGACTCTGTGGAAAAAACCGATGGGTTTCCTACAATGGTCCGTCAACGACGCATTTCAGATAACGACATAACCAAAACTCTGCTCGCTTTTCACCCTTTCCGAATCGGAAAAAAATATGAAAAAAATTACCAACGAAAGTTCTGGCAGTCACCGCCGCATTGACAATCGCTACGTTGTCACGCCCGAAGAGATTCAGCAATACCGGGAACAGGGCTACCTGGTGCTCAACGGATTTTTGACGGAAGAGGAAATGCAGTTTCTCGATCCGTGGTTCGATCATTTTGTGCAAGGCAAAGAGCCCAACATGGGCCGGGATTTTTGCGATATGAGTCAGCCATACGGAACGCCGATCGAACAGTTCCGGCTGGTAAACGCAATGTTGCCGAGCAAATATCGCCCGGAATTGGTTGACAATATTTTTTATCAGGTCGCCCAAAGTGTCGCGGACCAACTCTATGAGGGGACCGCGGTCATGGACTATGAACAGTTCCTGGCCAAAAAGCCGCAGAAAGAAGCGGCCGAATTTGCGATGCACCAGGACCTCGGTTATTGGCCCAAAACGCACAATACCTGGACCGCCACGTTTTCACTGGCGCTGAGCGACTCGGACCTGGAGAACGGATGCCTGCAAGTCGTTCCCGGCACGAACAAGGAACCGGAATTGCGTTCGCACCGGCCCGCCGGTGGCAGCCGCGAAGATTCACACACGCTCGTGATCGAATCCAAACCAACCGATGAAGTTGTTTATTTGCCGGTCAAGCGCGGCAGCGTGACGGTCCACGACGAGCGAATCGTACACGGCTCAGCCGGAAATCTTTCCAACGAATGGCGCAAGACGTATGTGATGGCGTTTCGCGATGAAGAAACTGTCAAGCTCGAGCGGGCCATGGGATTTACGCATTCCCATAATGACCAAGTCAACTGGGACGAGATCATTCATTGACATTGTCGAGTCCTCTTTATCTGCTTCCAATTGTTCTTTCAAATTCGTGAGCAATTCCGCTGCCGATTGTGCGTAATCTTTGATCCACCGGTTGGACACGCGCTCAATGGGTGCATCTTGCCTGTCATGACAGCATAACCTGGACTTGACGCAGATAGGCTGGGCCAAGGGGTGGGGATTCTTTTTGAAGAAACTGTTTTTAGCTTGATGACGCGTCCCCAAAAAGACTCCCGACCCCCTCAGTGAAACGTCTCGACTCGGAGAGTCAAGCTACGTCAGATTTTGTACGTCCAGGCGTCAGACAAGTATTTTTGAGAAACCAGTTCCTGCGTCAACTCGCTTGGCCAGCTTTCGCGCCTGGAATCGGCTTGCCAGGTCTTAATCAATGACCTGCGCAACGTTGCGATCTCCACAGGCAGCCGAGTCAAGAAATCACGATGGCTGCGACCAGCTCGATAATCGGGTTGTCGCACCGGATCGCCAAGGCAGGCTTGAATCAATTCGGGGTCGAAATTGCACAGCAGCGTCCCGTGGTACATCATCCAGTTTCGTTTACAGCGCAGCGCATTTCCGGAAAACTTCCGTCCGTGAAGGGTCAAATCGCAGGTGCCTTGCATTTCCGCGGCGACGCCCACGTCCGCGATTGCCCGTTGGATTCTCGACATTACGAATTGGTGAGCCTGTTCCAGCATCCGCAGTTCTGGGCGAATTCGGTAGTCCAGGACAACGGCATACATCAGGCAGCCGGGGCCGGTCACAACTGTCGCGCCTCCGCTGCAGCGGCGGAAAATCTCGATGCCCTGGGAAGAACAGTAGTCGAGGTTGACTTCTCGATTGATCGGCGAACTGCGACCAAGGACGACGATCGGTAAGGGCGTCTCCCAGAGCCGCAACAATTCCGAGCCGCCATGTTGCTCAGCTTGTTCGAGTAACGCCTCGTCGACCGCAATATTTTCCACGGATCGTTGCAGTGAGAGATCCAAAAGTTCCATGTGGCGTCCCGTCAACTCAGAATAGCAAACTGCGCAAAACAGACTGTCTTTGCGAACCAGGTTAAAGTGTAACGATTGGCAGTCTTTCCAACGTTGGAAAGCCAGCTGAAAATGATGTCACTTTCGAAATGCTTGGGCCCGGATCGTAGCGAAACGACCGCTTTGTACCTATGATAGAAGAGACTTCGTCAGACCAAACCGCCTGTTTTGTCATCGCCAAGGTAGACCCAATGTCTCGATTTTTTGCCGCACAAAATATTGGCAAACTCTTGTTGCTCGGTTTTCTGGTTTCCTGCCCATGTGAAATTCCAGCGCAGGACGACTGCGCGGGTTACATGCTGATTCAGAAAACCGTCTATGAGCAAACTCCGGTAACGATGACCCAGCTGGTGAACGAAACGGTCTATCAAAAACAGAAGGTCACGGAATACAAACCGGTCTGGCAAACCGAGAAACGTGAAAGACGAACGACGGTTCTCAAGCCTGTTCACGAAACGAGCGAGCGCGTCGAGCGGTACCGCGTCCGCTGGCCGGTGACGGAAACGAAATATCGTGAGCGACAATATGAAGAGACGGTTTATGAAACGTCCACCGAATTGCAGGAGCAACAGGTGGTCGTGGAAGAACCCGTTTACGAGACCCAAACCCGCGAAGAGCGCGTCGTTGTCAAACGACCTGTCACCGAGCAACTGATTCGCCATGACACGACAACCGTGTATCGACCGGCACTTGTGGAAGGCACCGAGTTGACGACGGCCAACCTCCAAATTGATCAACTGGTGCCAACTCCCGGGACCCGCGCGAGAGTGCAGCGGCTGACGCCCGGATACTATACGGACCCGGTGACGGGACAAACGGTGTTTCGACGGCGTGGATTGTATTGGGTTGCCAACCCGCCGAGTTATCAATTGCAATCGACGAATGTTCCCGTGTTGGCGATCCAACCCAGCAGCGAGTTAACGCTTGTACCTGAGACGGTCACAACCCAGACACCGGTTGAAGTGACTCGTTACGTGGAAGCCGTGGAAACCAGAAAGGTGCCCATACAAGTCGAGAAAACGGTTCGTCGCATCGAAACGAGAAAAGTCCCCGTCCAGGTGAAAAAACCAAAAATCATTGTTCGTACTGAGCGGGTGCCCTACGAGGAGACACGCTACGTCGAACAGATTATCGAGCAAAAAATTCCGGTGTCGAAAATAACTTACGAAACCGTTGAACGAGTCGAGCCCTACGAAGCGTCGGTGTGTAGCTGGATGCCCATCACTCGCGAAATCGAGGTGCCCCGGGTTGTGCCGAAAGAAGTTGAAGTCACGATGATCAAGCACTCGCCCCGCACCATTACCATGCGAGTGCCGATCGATGCGTTTGGCAATATCTTGGGTCCGGCAATCCCGTTACCGGGTCAAACTGTCGAAACGGTCGAGGCACCTCTTGTGCTGTCACAACCTCCCGCCGACTTGGCAACAAACCCCGGACTCGAAGAGACGTCTGCCCGCGAGGAGTTTTCGGTGGTTGAGCCACGGGAAGCCAAGGCTGGGGAACCCCCTGAACCCGCCGATGAGACACCAGCGCTCGAATACCATGCCCGGCCCGTACCGGCTGAATCCACCGACGCCACCACTGATCCAAAATCGCAGTCATTGCTGAAACCGCCCATCGGAATGAAGCCTGTGGCGCCACGGCGAAGCGATCCGGTGCTCGAAGATTCGTCAGCGACAGCAGGTCATGCCGGTTGACGATCTGAGCAACATTGAAAAACCCAAACGCCAAGCAGATGAAATTGAACTCGACGCTGCCGAGACGACGCCTGCTCTGAAGTCGCCTCCCCCGTCGATCGGTCCGGCGATTCGAGGGCCCGGCGACCAAAATCTGGCTCCTGAAAATTCCGGAGGCCGGGACTCCGCAGACGAGCCAAGTCCACAATCAGACACGATTTCACCCTGATAGCGACACCTTTTCAACATCGGCTGCACGCCGCCGGCCGCCCCTCGCGTTGCCGAAACGTTGGGAGCGAGGGTTTGCGCAATTCTCGGTTGACAGACGCACCCGTGTCGGCAAACTAAATGGCTTCCAATTTTTCGACGACGAACCCATGCACGCCGAAACAATTCAACCTGAGTCCAGTTCGCTGATTGCGAATCGTCGAATTGCCTTTGTAGGAAAACTGGGGGGAGTCAATCGCAAGGAAGCCCGCACCATGGTACGCAGCCAGGGTGGCGTGATGGTCGAGAAGATTGATCCTTCGGTCGACTTGATCGTGATCGGTGCCGACGAAATTCTGATCGACGGGCAGGACGAATTGCTTGAGGATTGGGTCCTGGAAGCCGCTTCCAACGGCAAGCTGCAAATCATCGATGAAACCCGTTTGTGGCAGGAATTGGGCTTGGTCGACGAAGACGGGGACGCTTGTCGTCTGTACACGCCAGCCATGTTGGCAAAACTGCTTGATGTCCCGATCGTCACGATCCGCCGCTGGCATCGCCGGGGTTTGATCATTCCCGTCCGCCAGGTGAATCGACTGCCGTATTTTGACTTTCAGGAAGTCGCTTCGGCGCGTCGAATTGCCGGACTAATCGCCGGCGGAGCTTTAAAGACCTCGATTGAATCCAAACTCACCAGGTTGGCGCAGCTGTACCCCAACTTGCATCGACCCCTGTCACAGTTGTCGGTCATTGTCGAGGGCAGCCATATCCTGTTGCGAAAAGGCGAGGGACTGGTTGAACCGGGCGGGCAAATGCGGATCGACTTTGATGCGATGGACCGAGAAGAAGTCGAGTCAGGGTCGAGCGAACCCGTGCTTTCTTGGGAACGTGCGCCGGGTGGCGAGCCGAGCCGACCGCTCGAAACATTGTCGACGCGAGAAGAGTTCCTGGAACTTGCGATGGAAATGGAGGATGCCAACGAGCTTGAGTCGGCTTCGGAAGTGTATCGGGCAATGGGTTTGGCGTTTGGAGCGAATGCGGACGTATGTTTTCGATTGGCCGAAATCCTCTACCAACAGGGGCAACTTGATGCAGCCCGCGAGAGGTATTACATGGCCATTGAGCTGGAACCCGAATTCGTCGAAGCGCGGGCCAGCCTTGGTTGCTTGCTGGTTGAACTGGGGCAAAGCGAGCTGGCAATTTCTGCGTTTCGGGGCGCACTCGATCACCACGCCGACTATCCCGACGTGCATTTTCAGCTGGCCAGGCTGTTCGACGAGCTGGATCGTCGCGAAGACGCCGAAAAACACTGGTCGGCCTTTCTGATGCTCGCTCCCCAAAGTCCTTGGGCATCGGAAGCGCGTGAGCGTCTGGAACCAGTGGATTAATGTGGCACAGACCTCCGGGCTGTGTTTTGCACATTCACGGCTCGGAGATTCGGAGATCCGTGCCACAATTGGCACGCCAGCATCAACAAGCTGTCTTGCGGGCGAATCCGTCCCAGAGTTTCAAACACGTCTGAAAGTCGGGTTTTTTGCCACTTGGGCAACACAACTGGCAGACCTTACCGGTTAGTCAAACTCATACGAATACGCGGTTGAATTCGGTCTTGTCAATTTCAGTCGCCTGTCATCCGGATCGTACCGATTTTCCTACCTAGATGAATTCCATCAGTTGACGCAGTTTTGCGAATAAATCGGTGTGATTCAACCTGACTGTTCCCGCGTGAACTTTGACCCAAGCAGAGTCATCGATGAGACTAAGAAATCAATTGGCGATTGTCGTCAGCCTCGTATCAATTGTGTGCATTTGCTGGTCCGCAGCTATCGCCCAGCAGACTTATCCCTCGACGGGACGAGATGCGTTTGCACCCGCGACCAATGCGTTTCCAGTTTCTTCGCCGACCCAACTGGATCAATTAACGGGCGCGGACTCAGAAATGTCTCCCGATCACTGGGGTTCGACCGCCAATCTCGAAGGCCAGAATTCCTACCTTTCAGCCAACACGGCGCAACCTTGGGACGGTCAAATCGAATCGCATCCCTGGTTAAAGCAAGATGAAATGGAAGGCTTCGATCCGAGCAATTTTCCTGAATTGAAAACCAAGTCATTTTCCGTTTCCGCGCAGCCTGAAACTCAAGCGGAAATACCGCTCCCGCCAAGTGCGACCGGGTTTGAAGGAGTACCGCTACCTCCAAGTTCCAACATGTCACCCTCGCAGAATTCAGAACCGCCCGGGTACCCAAAGTCGACCGGCAGCTCTCAACCACCCGTAGGCACAAATCGTACATTTAATTCCAACCCACCCATCACGAGCGGGTCTAGCCTGATCCGCGAACCTGGATTTAATAACGATCCGATGAAAACGGAACCGGAATTTCGTTCGCAACCGACGGTTGAAATCAATCCACCCGCGGTTAACAAAACGCCGGCAAAATCTGTTGTGCCCGCGAACGATTCGGAACAACCACTTGATCCGCCTCCGCTGCCAGCTGTACCGTCCTCGAATGCAGTCGAATGACTTCATGCCGCGTCATGTCAACCCAAGAACGGTCGATTATCCCGATGGTGAATATCGCGCTGAAATCGAAAGTGCGCCGATTGCAGAACCAACAGGCAACAATTCCAATTCGAATTCAATTCCGCGCAGCACGGGCGATACCAACGCGACTGCAGTTGGGCCCTCCACAACTGATAGCGTTGTGTCGAGCCCCTACGAAAAGGCTAAAAACGGAAATCCCTCGATCGGAGGAACGCCGACTACCGTCGCGCCACAGCGATACCCTCTCGCCAATTTCGGGGGCAGCACTCAGCCGACTCAGGCAAAGGCCAATGCGGCGGCTGGCACACCGGGCTGCGGATGCAACACTCCGGCGGCACAAACCAACGCGCGACCCAATTATCGTCCCGACCTTGGTTTTCGTGCAGAGGATCAAGTCAATCGTGGCATGGTTCCAGACGATCACGGGGAAACATTCGGTTATGAAGAGGAACACTACCCATCGATGAGGGAGATCCTCAAAACTGGTCGCTATTTTGGTTCCGTCGAGGCGCTCTTGCTCAAGCCAAGCTTCCAGGGGAACACGTCGATTGCCCAGTCTGACGGATTAACCCAGGCCTTCGACTTTGATTGGGCTTTCGCGCCAAAATTACGGATGGGATTTGAATCGCAATTTGGTCCCGGGGGGGAGTTGATTTACTCTCAATACGATCAGAACTCGGACCCCGCCGTGTTCACGAGTGACGGAGCTGTTTCCGGAACGACGAGTGTTTATCTGCCAGGTCAAAACACGTGGAGCCAGCTAACTGCGTCCAATGCAGGTGAAACGTTGGTGTCCGATCAGAGCCTTGAAATCCAACAATTCTCGGCATGCATGTTCAAAGATCTCAAGTTTCGCCGGGCAAAGCTCAACGGTATTTTCGGGTTCCAGTATGTTGGTATTCATCAGGAGTTATCGTCCTATCTGCTTGACAGTGGGGGCGCGACCATTGGCCAACTCTCCAACCGCTCGGACAAGCATTTCCTTGGCCCCCACGTCGGGTTTGAATATTACCGGAAGATGGGCCATACAGGGTTGGTTTTGGTCAACAACTTTGGCGGGTCTGTCCTGTTCGGAAATGCCGATCAATATGTCGACAACGGAGGGGTGAATGTTTCCGCCATCTCAGGTGCCGACGAACTTTTGACGATCCTGGACATTGGATTCGGGATTCAGAAGCACAAGCGGATCGGTGAAACCCGCTCGGTGTACTGGAAAATCGGTTACGACTGTCAGTCGTGGCTGGGCGGCGGAACGGCCGCAGCTCCAGCAGCTGATTTTGGCATTCGCGGATATACGTTTGCGATCGGTTTCAACCGCTAACGTTCGCGAGTTTCAGGCGCCGGCATCGGAACAGGACATCGTCGAGAACTTCGTAATCGGCTCAATATCACGTTGCTGTGGTTGCCGGTGCAGCAACCTGCCAAACAGGCCCGCAATTCCGATTCGTTATTCAGACCCTGCCGCGGTTTCAGTCCGGGACAGACTGATCTACATTATTATCGCGACGATCAGCTGGGACAGACTGATCGATATCGCATCTGGACCTGATCAAGACTTCGTGATTTCTCGAATCCTGTTTATGCCAAATCCACTTATTTTTTTGACCGTTCCCGGACTGCGTGAGACAGACGTTCGGCGCATGCCCAACTTGCAAGCACTCGTGCAGCACGGCGATTGGGCAAGTCTGCTGCATTCGTTCCCCTGTGTTACCTGGCCGAGCCAGACAAATATGCTGACGGGGAAGTTGCCTTGCGAACATGGAGTCGTTGCGAACGGCTTTTTTTGGCGGCATGGCACCGGCGATCAAAAGAACCGGGTTGAAATGTGGACAGCCTGGAATCAGGTCATCGAGCAGCCGCAGCTGTGGGACGTGCTCAAGCAACACGATCCTGCGATCAAAACCGCCGCCTGGTTTCCGATGCTCAGCAAAGGCTGCGGGGCTGATTACGTTTGCATGCCGGCCCCCATTCATCAACCCGACGGCAGCGAAGAGTTATGGTGCTACACCAAGCCACAGCCATTTTACGGGGAACTGCTCAGTGAACTTGGTCATTTTCCGCTCCAGCATTTTTGGGGACCCCTGGCGAATCTCAAGTCGTCTGACTGGATTGCCCGGTCTGCGGTCGTGGCTGCAAAAAAATTCAAGCCGGATTTCTTCTACATTTACCTGCCGCACCTGGACTACGCCGCCCAGAAATTCGGGCCCGATAGTGAACAAGCGAATCAGGCAGTCACCGATCTCGACAACTTGCTAGGCGAATTGGTCGGGCAACTGGGGCAGGCGTATGCCGCGGAATTGCAGTGGCTGGTGGCAAGTGAATACGTGATCACAGCCGTCGATCACGTGAGCTATCCCAATCGAGCGCTGCGCGAGGCCGGGTTGTTGCAGACCAAAACCGTCGAGGGAAAAGAATTGATTGATTTTGAGAAAACGCCGGCTTGGGCGCTCGTCGATCATCAATTCTCGCATGTTTTTGTCAGCAACTCCGATCAACAGCTGATCGAGCAAGCCGCTTCCGCGCTCGAGCGGTGCGAAGGAATCGAACGCACGTTGGACCGGCAAGCCCAGACTAAATATGGCATCCATCATCCGCGGAGCGGTGATCTGGTTGCGATTTCCAGTTCATCGAGCTGGCAAGCGTATTATTGGTGGCTGGACGACGAGCTGGCACCGAGCTTTGCCCGTACCGTCGACATTCATCGCAAACCGGGCTATGACCCGGTTGAACTGTTTTTTGATATGGCGACAAAAACGGTTCCGTTGAACGCAACTCTGGTGAAAGGCTCGCATGGAGCGCCTCCAGACCCGAACAACCAGCAAGGCATCGTCGTGACATCGAAACCGATGTTGAATTCCCGCTCCCTGAAAGACACCGATCTGTACGGGGCGGTGCTTGAATTTTTTGGGATGGAAAGTAGGTAACTCTTGCCGAGAGTTACTCCGAACGTGTGACAAACGCCGAAATTCGTTGGAAGTCGCACTCGGCAAGTGCGACCCACTTCCCACTGAATACCCTGGCCGTGTCAGAAATGCTCGTTATTCCAGAAAGCTCTTCAACAGAAGGGTGGTGACTTTGGCCATTTCGAGGGCATTGCGTTCGTCGTGCGCAAATTGCAACGCGTTGCGGGACAGATCGCTCCGAGACTCATGGTCCGTCAAGAGACGATGAAGCACCCGCGAATGATCTTCGGGATCTCCCGGTTTGAACAGCAAGCCTCCATCCGATTGAGCTATCAATTCCGGAAAGCAACCATGGTCAGGTTGAACAACCGGGACACCGGCCGCCATCGCCTCCAATACATACAGGCCCTTGGGTTCGAGAAACTCCGTGGGGACGCTCAGCACGTCCAGCCGTCCCAGCATTGCCATTTTTTGCTGGCGATCAACGGAGCCAAGATAGACAAAGTCTTCGTGCAAACCGGCATCTCGCAAACGATCAAACTGTTGCTCGGCGTAAGCCCGGTTCTCCGGTCCCAGCCAACCGGCAATTTCCAGCATGACATCTTTTGTTTCGGGCTGTGACTTCAGATGGATGAACGCGTCAACGAGATTGTGTAACCCCTTCTGCGGAGCGAGTTTGGCAAGGTAGCCGATCTTCCGGACGTCTTTTGGGACACCCGGCTGATTCGTAAAGTGGCGAAAATCGTGAACGTCGATTCCCAGCGGCGTGACATGAATTCGCGATTTCTCAAGTCCAAAGTACTGGCTCATGTAGTTGCGAAAAAAGTCAGTGTGGACGATGAAGCCATCGACGTCTTCTGCGATCCGCCGGATCTGGTTCAGGCAGTTTGATTTATATGGTTCGTCCAGGCTGTCGAGAAATACGTCGTCTCCTTGCAAGGTGACCAGGATGGGGATGTCCAATTTTTTTTTGATTTCCGGGATACAACCGCCGATCAGAATGTTGGAGAACAGGATCAGGTCGGGTTTCTCGGCGGCCAGCCAGCGGCACAGCCGTTTGACTTCCTTGCGCTGGTTGCCCCGGATGCCCAGCAACATGGATTGAGCGAGTTGGCCCAGGAGTTTGGGACTCGTTTCGCTGGCGTTTGCCGTGGCGCGTCGAATCAGTCGCGGATTATCGAGAAAGCGATCGATCGCCGCCGGCAGGAATCTCAGCAACGGGATCTTTTGCTGCAAGTAGACGTTAATTCCACCAAAAAAGACCTGGTCGACGCTGACGTCGGACTCGTCGGTTCGAATGGGTGTGTAGGTGGGGACGAGCTGGATGTCCCACCCTTCCTTGGCCAGTGCTTTGGCGAGCGCATTATCGTGCATGCAACTACCACAATACATTCCTGCCGCACCGGCGGTCAGGTAAATGATCTTGGGATTGCGGGTAGAGTTCATGGGAAGTACCGCGTGCAGGCGGAGTCGAGCTGGTGCAACTCCAGTCAAAGTCGGGACGACGTACTGAGCAGGGATTGCCAGGACATTCTATGCAACCAGGCTCGCGTTGAGATCTGACTTGCATTTTTCAACAATCGACTGGCAAATCTGGTCAGCCTGCTCGCCCGTGAGCGTCTCATCGTTGGACCGCAAAACGACCGACAGCAGCAACCTTTTTTTGAGCGGGCCGTCTTTTTCTTCGTCTCGGAAAGTCTCTCGATACTCGACGGACTCCAGCAGTTCCCCGCCGGCGTTGGCGACCGTTGATTCCAGATCGGACCAGTGCACCGATGTGTCCACGATGAAATTAAAGTCCCGGGAGATCGCTGGAAACAGGCTTTGATTCTGATGTTGAGGAACCAGAATCGCCAACTCATCCAACACCCGCATGTCGAGCTCGGCAACCGTGGCATCCTGCCGTAGTCCAAATTGTTTCCTGCCGGAAGCCGAAACTTCGCCAATGTAGCCCAGCGTTGAGTTGCCAATTCTCAGTTCGGCCGAGCGATTCGCGTCGAGAATTGCCTGCTCACACGGCTTCGCCAGAATTTTGACGTTTTGATTCAGATAGCCGACAAGCGATTCGACGACGCCCTTGACGGCAAAATAGTCCTGACCACTGACCATCGCGACCATGATTGGTTGATCTGGTAATTGTTCTGGCTGAGTCAAATAGACCTTGGCGATTTCAAAAAGTTCAATCTCCTGATTGGCGCGGTACTCGTTAATGCGACGTGCTTCCAACAGGCTGGGCACGAGACTTCTGCGCAGGAATTCTACCGCGCCGATATTCTGCGAGGCCTTTTCCAAAACACCCAACATCGGCTGGCTGCTGGTGAGAGGTTTTTCGCCGCTCCAGGGACTGAACGATTCCGACCAGGGTTCGGGCACCAGGCTGGGCGTCATCGCTTCGTCAAAACCGTTGGCGGTCATGATGTGGCGAACGGAATCCAGGACGCGGTCTTCCGGTCTTTTGTAGGACGCAGCCATCGGAACGTTACCCGTATCGGGCACTTTGTCGTAGCCATAGATGCGACCGACTTCCTCGACCAGATCGGCTTCGCGCGTCAGGTCTTTTCGCCAACTCGGCGCTACCGCGGTAACTGACTTGTTGTCCTGGCTCTCAATCCTCAATCCCAGGGCCGCCAATGTTTTGGGAACAAAATCACCAGGAATTTCGATTCCCAGAACGCGTTCCAACTGGGACAGCCGCAAGACGATCGGCGAATTTTCGCTCGGGGGAATGCCGACATCGATCAAGCCATCGACAAGTTCACCTCCGCCCGATTCGAGGATGAGCTCACAACAACGCCGACTTGCCCAGTCAATTTGAGCCGAATCGACATCCCGTTCGAATCGAAATGACGAGGGGCTGTGCAGATTCAGTGCTCGGGCAGTATTACGCACGAAGAGCTGGTTGAAGTAGGCCGCTTCGATCAGCACATCAGTCGTCGATTCACTGACTTCTGAGTCTTTGCCTCCCATCACGCCTCCGATGGCCACCGGAACCTGGGAATCGGCAATCACGCACATCCCCGGTTGGAGCTGATAGGTTTTATGATCAATCGCCACAAATGATTCGTTTTGGTGGGGTTCACGCACGACGATTTTACCATCGTTGATTTTCGCGAAATCAAACGCGTGCAATGGCTGTCCGCACTCGAACATGACGTAATTCGTCGCGTCGACAACGTTGTTAATCGCGGTAACCCCAATGGTCTCGAGCCGGTCTTGCATCCAGTCAGGGCTCGGACCAATCTTGACTCCTCGAAGCAGCCGGGCGGTGTAACGGTAGCACAGATCGGGGCACTTGATTTCGACGCTGCATAGATCGTTGATTTTTTGACGGCCGACCGGCGGTTGTGGATCGGGGAGATTGAGCGGTACGTCCAACAAGACCGCAATTTCCCGGGCGACTCCGATGTGGCCCAGGCAGTCCGCGCGGTTGCTGGTAACTTCCAGGTCGATCGCCCGGTCACCGTCAACCTTTTCGGTGCCTTCATGATTCAGGCCGGACATTGTCAGCCGGTCGACGAGTTCGTCATGGCTGATGTTCAAGTCAACGTATTGTTCAAGCCACTTCCAGGAAACAATCATGATTACTGTCGATCAGAATAAGGAAAAAAGACTCAATGAATGCACCGCCGCCAATGGCCGCGTGCGCACTAGAATTGACGCAAAAATCTCACGTCATTGGTGAACAGGTAACGAATGTCGGTGATGTGATGTCGAATCATGCACAGTCGTTCGATGCCTAGTCCAAACGCGAATCCGCTGACTGTTTCGGGATCGTAGCCGACAGCCGTGAGTACGTTCGGATCCACGATGCCGGCTCCGCCGAATTCGACCCATTTGCCGTTCCAGTAATAGTCGGCTTCCACGCTGGGTTCCGTGAATGGAAAGAATGACGGGCGAATGCGAATGGGAACTTCGTTGCCCAGGTAGCTGGTGGCGAACAGTTTCAGAACTGTCTTGAGATCGGCCAATGTTACTTTTTTGTCAATCATCAAACCTTCCATCTGGTGGAACATGGGATAATGAGTGGCGTCGGCGGTGTCTGGCCGATAAACGCGTCCGAGAGAAATCACCCGCACGGGCGGTTTGGTCTTTTCCATCACCCGAATCTGAACGGTGCTCGTCTGACTGCGCATCAACAGGTTTTTTTCTCCGACAACATGCTTTGCCTGTTGCCCGGCGACGGACAGATAAAAGTTGTCCAAGGGGTCGCGTGCGGGATGTGAATCGGGAATGTTGAGGGCTTTGAAATTGTGCCAGTCGTCTTCCATCTCGGGACCATCGGCGGGCGTAAACCCCAATCGTCCCATGATGTCTTTAAGTTCTTCGATGGTTTGAGTGATCGGATGCAGCCGACCCATGCGTTTCCTGGAACCAGGCAGGGTCCGGTCAAAATTTGGGTCGAGTTGGCGGTCCGCTCCGTCTCCGCTGACGCGGGCGGTTGCGGCGTCCAGGGCGGATTGGATCTCGTCTTTGACTGCATTCAGGCGTTGGCCGGCGGCAGGTTTGTCGGCATTGTCGATCGAGCCCAGTAGTTTCTGGACTGCCTTGAATTTCCCCTTTTTCGCACCCACAAATTCCACCCGGGCCGCTTCCAGCTGTTCCGCATCCGCGGCTGAATTAAATGCGTGAGTGGCCTCGGCAACGAGTTCGTCAAGCTCCTTGATAAATTCGTTCAGCGGTAAGGCAGCAGCGCGGGACATGGGAAATCCTGGAGTTTTAATGGACACGATACAAAAAAACGGGAAAGACAACATGGCGTGTCTTCCCCGAATATCTTATCAGCAGATTGAGTTGGAACGGGTTAAGCGGCCAATGCTTCCTTGGCAGTCTGGACGATGGCATCAAAACCGTCCGCGTCACAAATCGCGATTTCGGAAAGCGATTTTCGATCGAGTTCGACCTCGGCTTTTTTCAGCCCGTTCATGAACTGGCTGTATGAAATGCCCCGCATTTGGCAAGCCGCACTGATCCGGGTGATCCACAGGCGGCGGAACTCCCGTTTGCGGACTCGGCGGTCGCGGAAGGCATACACGCCACCGCGAACGAGGGTTTCCTTAACGGTTCGCAGCAGGTTGCCACGGCCAGCACGATTTCCTTTGGCTCGTTTGTATAAACGTCGTTTGGCTTTGGTGCGTGCAGCACCTTTGGTAGTACGCATGAAATTCTTTCTTTCTCGCCGATGAGGCCTCGATCAATGATCGAAGTTGGTTGCCTGATGCGGCGGTAGGCCAGCGGCACCGGAGGTGTCGTCGGCGTTTGGTGACCGCAGGTGGACAATCACAGCCGCAAATTAATAGCTGTATTTGCCCAACGAGCGTTGAATTGTTTTCACAAATTTACTCTCCAGGATCGCGTTACCCCCGCGCAAGTTTCGCTTTCGTTTAGAGCTGACTCGGACGTTTCGGTGGCTGGTACCCGGTGCACGGTGAATCGGTTTGCCCGTGGCGGTTAAACGAAATCGTTTTTTGACACCCTTGTGGGTCTTCATCTTGTTGGACATGAGGGTTACCGTTCGCCGACTGTGCAGAGAAAAAGTGGAATCGAGGATTTTAGTGATATTCCAGCGAAAATCAAAGGGGTTTTTCGCTCAAAAGGAGACGAAATCCCGGACTGGCTGCAAAAGAACTGAAGGAGCTGGTTGGGTCAGGTCCTCATGGAGATACATCTCGTCATATTGATTCAGGCCTTTTGGCCAAATATGAAAAGGCCCGGAAAGGAAGGCAATCTCCCATTGGCCTTGAATCCCCTGATCGCTGACTCGGCCAGAATAGATGACGCTGTGTTTGCCGAGATAGCGTTTTTCCCAGTGGCAAACTCCGGAGTCCAAGTCGTATTTGCCTTGGGAAATCCAGGGGCCAACGTAATCCGTTCCCTCGCCTCTGATAATGCCTTTATCAAACGTCAAATAGAGATGCATCCAACCCCGCTTTGGCTGGTGCCTTTCAAGATAAAAGCCATTCCATTCGCCTGTCGGTAATCGTTGATCAGTTTCCATTTCGTGTCCTGTTTGAATCGCCCCTGAGAGTCGCCACAGAGCTTTCTATGCGCGCGATTGCAGCAAATCAAATCAAAAATTGCAAACTCGCAATTGGCTCGGCAGGGCGTTGCGGGATTCGCTGGAAAAAGCGGGAATCATTGGGCGAACGCCGACTTTTACCGGGATTTCTCGAAGCTCGGCGAGCTTGGTTGGTCGGCGGTATTGGTTCGAGACATTTTGAAGGTTGGCGAGGTTTGGTGCGGCTGGTTCTCGATGGCGCGTCTTTCTTGGAGGTTAGCAGGCTGGCTTCTGTTAGGTGGATCACAAACAAAGAGGGGGGAATACGTTCCAGCGAGCTTTTGAGTAGAGAGGCAAATCAGGCACGTCTTCAAAAATTCAAGCCGAGGTTGTTGATTTTCCCGTGGCAATGGAACATAATCACGCGTAGCGGCGTAATGCATGCCCGTGATAATTATTTCTTTTTGTTAAAGGTGGCGGACAAATGCTTAAAAAAATCTTCACATTATTGTGCCTGGCGATTTTCGTAGGGTCCATGGCAGCTTGCGGCAGCGGCGGCGGTACAGGTTTCAAGGCGAACAAGGACGCCGAAAAAGCGAAGCCACTTTCCAGTGAAAACGTAGAGCAAAATGCTGGTACCGAGGTCTACTAACCAAGCGAGAATTTCCAATTTGTTCGCATCCATCGACAATTAAACGGTTGTATGGGTGCGTCTGTTGACTAGAATATGGATGAGGGGCATTGTTCGTTTATTGATTTTTCCCTCGCTGTATTAAGTTTTTCTTCTTTCTTTATCGGAGCGTATTATGAGATTGAGTCGTAGAACTGGTTTCACGTTGGTGGAACTCCTGGTCGTAATTGCGATCATTGGCATTCTGATTGGCATGCTATTGCCCGCAGTTCAACAGGTTCGTGAAGCAGCCCGTCGTACGGACTGTTCGAACCGCATTCGGCAGTTGGCTATCGCAGCACACAACTACCATGACACTTACAAGCGCTTGCCTTGCGAAATTGGCGCAGAAGGTGGCGCAGTTCCTTGGGGCGATTGGACAGGTCAATCTTCGCCTTCTTACTGGGGTTGGCAACAAAATACGTCTCCCCTCGCTTGTGCCGGTTTCTTTATGGAACTCAACTCCTTGTACGGCCAATGCGAACCAAAGATGTACGACGTTAAGACAAGTCTCGTCGGCTATGGTCCAGGGGGTGCAAACATATTCTTTTACGACTTGCGCGGTTGGGCTTGGCTTGATGCGGCTCAAACTGTTCCTGGCGTAACCACCTATGACATCAACGCCTTCTACTGCCCGTCTGACAACCTGATTGAGCGTCAACCTAACTTGACAGCTGGCTCGAACAACCTGTTGACCGGTGGTCACGTATTGGCCATGCAGCCGGTTAACGTTGACGGTGATCCTTCCGCAGTAACCAATGACTACATTGGTATTCTGTTCGATACGGCCGCTGATTCGGTTTACGGCAAGTCCAACTACGTTGGTTGCTTGGGCGCCAGCACCGGTGGTTCGAACCGTCAAGGCGAACTGGGTGCTTTCCGAGGTATCATTACCGCACGCGAAAAAGTTACGCTTGAAAACGTTTCGAACAACGACGGTACTGCCCAAACAATCATGTACGGCGAGAACGTTGGTTCGATCCGCCAAGACGTTGTGACTGGCTTCACCTACACTCGCTACATCCAAACCCAGTTCAACGGTTGCGTTGTTCGCGGTCGTGGATCCGTTGCATGGCGAGCTGAGCCACCACTGTCTTCATGGCCAACCATGAACTATCCAAACGGTGGTGATCCGTCAGCGGGAATTTTGGGCAACGCCAACTTGGCAGCTGCCTACGGTTTCGGTTCGGTTCACGGTGCCGGTGTTAACTTCGCTTACGGCGATGCTTCGGTTCACACCGTTCCTCGTACGACAGACTGGCAAACGCTGTACGCCCTCATGGGTGCTTATGACGGCGAGCAAGTTGAATCGATCGAATAGTTCAAGTTTGATAAATTGAAAACAGAACGGGATGGCAAACTGCCGTCCCGTTTTTCATGCGCTGTTGATTTATCGCCGCCGGACTTGCAAGAATTCGGCGCGTTTTTATTGCCAGTCTCGGATGGTCGTGAATTCGGTTCGTCGAATTTGCTGCCAATGATCGCGAGAGTTCGAGAGTTAGACTTACCGCCAGTTTTTGAAGCGACTGGCGGTTGAAGCTTCGCGCGCGGGACCAAGACCGTAATGGGTTGGGGGTCAAAGGCGATGTCTTTGTCGCGGAACTTCGGTAACGATTGTACGCAAACAGCGCCCGGGATGTTAGGAATGTCTTCCACCGACGCTTTGAACGTGTTGATGACTTTCACGACGTCGGGGTTCAGAATTTTGCGCCGGAAGCATCCTGCTTTGAGATCCAGTCAAATCCTCCGACACAGACATAACTTTCGTGCCGGTCGTGAAACTCGTAAGCGTCGACTCCCATGCGACGCAGTTCGACCGTCAGTTGATGTGCCTTATCCGCGGCTTCGGCAAGTTTGCTTGAGCGAAGTGGTTTTCCCGCCCTTTTGAGAAAGTTTTGTTCACGTTCCTTTTCCTTGATTTCGTTTAACTGAAACGTCGACTCGCCGCGAAATGTCGCCACGCGAACACTGTAAGTACTGGGATTTTCCAGCAAACTGTGTTTGACGTTCTTGTTCAGGTTCAGCACGAAATGGTCGACCCGGTTGGCCTCAAAGTATTCGTCCGGCAAAAGCGGGTTTGGCAACAGAAATGCGGCGCTTAAAGGACCCTTGACGTTGCCCTCTGAATCAGCGCTGGCCCGCTTGACCATTTCTCGCCAAACACGAAGTTGTTGGCTGGTGCCGCGATTAACATCGAAATTGGCGAGTGACTCGGGGTGTAATGTCTTGATTTGAGCAAGCGTCTTTTGTGCCTGGGCGTGTTCTACCGAAGGATAGTTGCCAACCAGGACTGCTATTTCCTCGACCTGGCTGTCGCCGGCAGGTTTCATACGCTTGGGAATAATGTCTTTCTTCCCGTTTTGCTCAACGACTTCCCAGCCGATACCTTCGACGGTATCGGAAAAGTTAAATTGGTGTTTGTAGGTAAAGGCTTTTAGACGGTACTTTTCGCGAAGTTCGCGGGCGAGGTTTTCAGCTTGTACTTTGCCTTCATCACCCACAAAGGAGGCGCACATGATCAGCCAAGGGCCATCGCTCTGATCCAACTCTACTCGTTCGTCCGAGTCACCTGGGGTCGCAGCAGAACTTCGAAACGGAAGCTTGAATTTTTGTGCCATGGCGATGTTGGCACAAAGCGAAATTGTAAGCACGATCAGACACGTAAGCGTGGCTTTACTGAGTTTCATTGAATTGGACTCCTCGATTCGGCAGCTCAAAGGAACTGCGACTACCTGGTTGATTGAGGCGCGGACCATATCAAAAGCGCATGGGTCGATCCAGTCCGTTTTTCGGGCTTTATTGCCTTGCCGCTCAGCGAACGGGTTGCTGTCACCCTCTCCCGGACCCTCACGTGTCGCCGGGAGAGGGCACTGTTCTGCATCGGACGTGTTGCTGTCACCCTCTCCCGGACCCTCTCCCGGACCCTCACGTGTCGCCGGGAGAGGGCACTGTTCTGCAACGCTTTACGTGTTAATCGCCGTGCAACTTGTTGCAAAGGCTTAACCTTGCGACATTCGGCCTGATTGAGGCGGAGAAGCGAACGTTAGGACGATGCAGCGTCTCCATTCACCGCATTTTAATGGTGGAAAAGTGGCTGTTACTGCTTTAGGGGATTGAAAACGACTTTGTTTCGCCTATCCTTGATTTAATGTGGTACATCCGGCCTAAGTCATTGTTCCATTCGGGCCCGCACCGTAACAGGCAGTTTTAAGGCAGTTTCTAATGCAATACAGCTTTCGACTCGCGGAACTCCTTGGCCACGTCCCTGACCCCAGGCGGCGACCGGGCACCATCAAGGCCATTGTCGAATACACTGGCCTGGATCGTCATCAAGTCGCAGCCTTGTTAAAAAATGAGGTCAAGTACATTCCGCTGAAGGCCCTGTCGCGATTATGTGACTACCTGATTGAGCAAGGGCACGCGACGGCCGACCAGTTGCCGGGAGCCTTGTTTGCCGTCGAGCCGGAAAATTTCTGGGAACTGCTGGCACGCCGAAAACGCCTCGAAATTTGCTTGGGAGTTCGAAAAGACGTCAGCGAAACGAACCCGGAAGTCTCGTTTGTGGTTGCTTCCGACTCGGTATTGATGGGTGAACTTCTAAACGGAGTGACGACGCTTGGTGGCACGGCCAAGCTACGCAAAAAGCGATGGCAATGCTTTGAGCGATGAAGTTCCCCAACCCGAGCATCTCAAGCAATCACTTGTCTGGAGCCCGGGACAGGCGTCGGAAGAAGAAGTTCGTCGACGTGCTGAGATGATCTATGAGGAGTTTTCCGAATCCAAGGGGGACAAGGCACTCGTTGGTATCGGAAGTACCAAAAGCAATCCCGTTGTTGAAATTGTTCTTTCGCGAGCGTTCAATTGTGAGCCGTTTGAGACTCAAGATGGACTGAACAGCGCATCTGAAAGGTCGATCCCGTTCTTTTTGCGATACCGCGACCATGATCCGCATCCCGCGTCATGCGTCGGAGGACTCCGGCTCAGTAAGAATGACAAAGACCAGGGCCCCGGTATTTACATGGAGGGTGCCAACGGAAAATGGCGCCGGTTTGCCAGCGATTCTCCCAAAGACGAAGTCGCCTTCGTGTATTACGTTCATCGCGAATCCCAAGGACGACTGGAAATGGTTTTGGGTGGATTTTCCGGCCGCGCGACGCGACTGCTATCGCGGGCCCTCGGGACGCGCGCCGAGGATTTTTGGCCGCCCGTCTACGAGACACAGGGCATCCAGGTCGGTGGGTTTGTCGTTCAGTTTTCGTTGCCATCAACCAAAAAAGAAACGGATATTCTGCGAACAGACCTGATTGCTACGTCAGAAGTGACGCCCATTCCGGTTCAGGCATTTGAGCGCAGGATGGCAAAATAACCTTTGTCGGCGATCTTCAATTCTGCTTGGCCACTTTGTATTTGCTAGCCTACGTTTCTCACGATGTCGCCAGGCAGTCAATACCCGTTGTTGTCCGAGTCCGCCGCGAGTGACCCTGTTGGATGCGACAATTTCAAACTATTTTTCAGTCAATTGGCGAAATTGGTTTTTGCCGCATGGACTAAATGTTCCAGTCGTTGGACTTGCAGCAATTTGAAATGAAATTGCTATGCCAGCAGGACATGCAGTTACGATTGTTGCGCAAATTCACTTTCACATTGGAAATGTCGCCGGGTTGGTCAAAACAGTAGTGTTGAAGCGGAGGACGACAGACCGATAAACCCCATTGTCAGTGATGGTGCAGCTGAAATTTCAGGCAGGATGCACGCACACTGAACTCGCCAGCAAAGGCGAAAGCCAGCAAGGATGATCAAGGGGGAATCGTGTCACAAGACATCAACGTAGTAGCGCTAGTAAAAGGTGAAGAGAGATACCTGTTTTTGTTCAACGATGACCAGAAAAGCGAAACGCTACGAACGCTAGGACGTTACGCCTCCAACTCAGAATTGAGTTTCTCCTGGTATGACGCGGCCGTGCTCAGTCAAAAAGTCCGTAGCGTCAAGAAAAGTTCCTGCGACCTGGAGCCACTGGGTCGCCGCTTTGCGTACCCGCAAGTCGGAGACTTGTTGTCCGGCGAAGAACCCATCATGTGAATTTGCAGCGGTCAGCCTTGCTGCCTTGCCGGCATTCGAGGCAATCGCCGACGGGATTGTCGAGCCGGCACGAATTGGCACGTAACTCTTTCGGCGAACGGCGAACATGAATCGAGCCATTTCCCGTTATTTGCGTTATCTCAAGGTCGAGCGCAACGCGTCCGATTTGACGATCAAGTCTTACCGGGAAGATCTTGCGATACTCAGCGAGTACCTAACGGAGTCGCTGGGCCGGGAACCTAAAGCGTCTGAGATTACGCCGCTCGATTTGCGGGCATATGTCGCGGCCCTCCATGAAGCCGGCTATGCCAAGTCGTCGGTTGCCCGCCGGTTGGCATCATTGAGGAGTTTTTTCAGGTTTTGTCAGCGCGAGGATCTGTGCGAGACCAACCCGGCAAAACCGCTGCGTAACCCGCGGCGGGATCGAAAGTTGCCGCACTTTTTGACCGGTGAGGAAATCGGCCGATTGCTCAACTGCGCCTCCCAAAAACAGTTCCATGGGACTGCGGGACCGGGCGATTCTGGAAACGCTGTACTCTGCCGGTTTGCGTGTCAGCGAGCTGGTCGGAATGAATCTCGACGATCTTGACTTTGAAGACGGACTGGTTCGAGTTCGCGGAAAAGGCAAACGCGAACGATTGGCTCCGCTGGGAAGATTTGCGGTTGCGGCGCTCAAAGCCTGGTTGCGAAAAAGGGAGCTGGCGAAAAGTGAACCCGCGAAAACCGGATCACCCGTGTTTGTGAACAAGTTTGGTAAGCGAATTACCACACGCAGCATTGGCCGGATGCTGGAAAAGTACCTGAAGCTTACCGGACTCGATTTGAGAACGTCGCCTCACACGCTGCGACATAGCTTCGCCACTCATCTGCTCGATCGAGGCGCCGATATTCGAAGTGTACAGGAGCTGCTGGGACACAAGAGCCTCGTGACCACGCAAATTTACACCCACGTCAGTACTGCCGGATTGCGCAAGGCGTATGATCTTGCTCACCCCCGGGCCAGGCAAGGATCAGAATAAGGGGAGCGGCGATTTACCGGTTCCTGGTTGTTTATCGGGTTCATCGGTTGCCGAAGGTGGTTGGGCCGGTTGCTGATCTGCGGGAGTGGGGATGTCCTTGCCCTCGATGCGATCGTCAACGATGGTCGCTAAATCGGGTTTTCCGGCCATGAACGCCCGTCGAAAATCCATGTTTGTCATCGAGATTTTACCCTCGGGATCAAGCAGAAATTGTGCAGGGATCGCCCGCACTCCGTAGGCTTCGAGCGTCGGATGATTCCACCCATCGGTAAATCCATGACGGCCTCGCAGTTTGGCTTTTTTGATGTAATCAATCGCGCCCTCCCGGTTCGCGTCGACATTCACCGAGAGCAGTTCCAGCGGGTGTTTTGACTTGAGTTGGTCGTACATCTTTTGAATTTCTGTCTGGAATTCGACACTGGGTGGACTCTCGGTCGACCAGAAGTTCAGCAAGACGTACTTGCCACGAAACTGGCTGGGCACCAAAGTTGCGGAGTCGTCGTGGGTTTTGAGACTGAACGGTGGAGCTGATTCGCCGGCGACCAGCAGCGGGGTCACTAAAACCTCGATGGGATCGAGCATCAGTTCATCGACGTCCTCGAGAACCTCGACTTCGCCAAAAACTTCGAAGGCGAAATTTCGATTCTGCAATTCCTTGTCAACACGCCCCCGCAACGCATACGTTCCGGGAGTCACGTCATAAACCGTAAACTCGCCGTTGGCTTCGATCTTGAGCTCAAAAACGTGGGCCTTCTCCAGCAGCTTTTCATTGTTGGCAATAAACTCCTTGCCCTTTTCCGATTCCTGAAACTCTTTGATCCAGGCCTCTCGCTCCTTGAATTTGCATGTCTTTCCAGTTGGCAGGCAGCGGAGGTTCCGGTAACTGCACCTGCTCAAACAGGCGAGTGTTCAATTCCTCCAGTGGGATATCAAAGCCTTTGTATTGGGATTGCTCGATTTTACCGTGGATCGTCGCACCATCTTCGGCGAGCAAGACGGTAGGCCGGTACGGCGGCAGGAAAACATAACAGCAGGATTGCGACCAGAAGTTTTTGCATCTTTTTTGACTCGGTTTTTTGACTCAACAGCAGAAAGTTAGGGGAGAACTCAACAGTATTTGGAAATGATGCTCGGCAAATCATTCTTCAAAGATACCATGCTGGTTGACCACTCACGACCGCAAATCGTAGACTTTCCCCTTGGTCACGGCTCGAATTCCTGTGGGAATTGAAAATCAGCCAATGTATTCGGAGTAAGCAGAGTGCCTGGAAAGTGCGTAATTGGGTTGCAGTGGGGCGACGAGGCCAAGGGCAAATTGGTTGATTTGCTGTCCGACGGGCAGGATTTTGTGGTTCGTTATCAAGGTGGGGCCAACGCCGGGCACACGGTCGTCATTGGCGATGCTGTCTACAAACTGCATCACGTTCCCAGTGGCATTATTAATGACAACGTTCTCAACCTGATCGGGCCGGGCGTGGTGATCAATCCGCCCACGATTCTGCAGGAAATCGAAATGCTGGCCGGTCGTGGAATCGACGTTGCCGACCGAATGAAGATCAGTCAACGGGCTCACGTCGTGATGCCGTGGCACGTGCTGGAAGACGAAATCTGGAATCGGGTCCTCCAGGGCGACGAGAACATTGGAACGACCCTGCGGGGAATCGGCCCTTGTTATTGCGACAAAGTGGGACGCAACTTTGCGATTCGTATCGGCGATCTGGTCCAACCGGGGCTCGCCGATCGCATTCGCTGGATTGCAGCGACCAAGGTGGCCCTGTTGTCTGGGATTGATGGCCAGCCGGTCGAACTGGATGCCGACAGGATCGTGCTTGAGTATGCTGACTATGCCAAACGACTGCAGCCGCTCATTGCCGATACGACTCAGATTTTGCTGGACGCGGTTGATGACGACAAGCGGATTCTGTTCGAGGGTGCGCAAGGGTCGCTGCTGGATGTCGATCATGGAACCTATCCGTTCGTTACCAGCAGCAACAGTTCGGGTGTGGGGATTGCGGCGGGTTCCGGCGTACCTGGTAACTGGATCAAGAACAGAATCGGCGTTTGCAAAAGTTATGCTACGCGCGTGGGCGGCGGACCATTTCCAACGGAACTGAACGATGATACGGGCAACCACATTCGGGACATGGGAAATGAATATGGCACGACGACCGGACGACCGCGGCGTTGCGGTTGGTTCGACGCCGTGGCGGTGCGTTATACACGTCGGCTGGGAGGCGTCACTTCCATCGCGCTAACCATGTTGGATGTGTTGAGTGAATTGGAGCAAATCAAGGTTTGCACCCATTATGAACTGGACGGCAAAACCATCGACTATTTTCCCGGCGATATTGGCGAGCTCAAGCGCGCGGTACCGGTTTACGAGACATTTCCGGGCTGGTGCCAGGATGTGACGGGCGCGCGGACGTTGGCCGACCTTCCTGCCAACGCGATTTCCTACGCCCGAAAACTGGAGAATCTCATCGGATGTCCCATCGAGTTCATTTCCGTCGGTCCAGATCGGCAACAGACGATCTTGCTTGATCAAAGCAATTCGTTGTCTAATGCACTGGGCAACTAGTTTGCCCTAATTCACGAGACAAACTGGTTCCTCGGACATCCCGAGTGAATTGGCGAGGCGGTGGAGACCCGGATTTCTTGGCGTTAAGCGATGACTTCTTCCCAAACTACTCGACAGACCGAACCACTGCCGGAAGTGCCAGCTGAACGTCGGCCTCAACACGTTGCCATCATCATGGACGGCAACGGGCGCTGGGCACAGCGGCAGTCCCTACCCCGTGTGCGCGGTCATGAGAAGGGAGCTGACACGGTTCGGACGATCACCGAAGAATGCAGCCGGCTGAAAATCAGGCAGCTGACTCTGTATTGTCTGTCCAGCGAAAACTGGAAGCGTCCCCAGGACGAATTGGATTTCCTGATGCACCTGCTGCAAAACTACATGATCCATGAGCGCGGCACGCTAATTGAACACGACATCCAACTCAAGATCATTGGCAGGCGCGATCGAATTCCCGAAAGCGTGCAGCGGGAGATGGACAAATCCGTGGACATGACGGCCAACAACAAGGGGCCTTGTTTATGTCTGGCAATCAACTACGGAGGCCGCGCTGAAATTGTTGACGCGATTCGCCGAATTGGGGCCGAGATCAGAAATAACGAATTGAACCCCTCGGACGTTACCGAAGAACTGGTTTCTAACCACTTGTACACGGCTGGCATGTCCGACCCCGACCTGTTGATCCGGACTGCCGGAGAAATGCGAATCAGTAATTACCTCTTGTGGCAGATAAGTTACTCGGAAATGTGGATTACCGAAAAGCTGTGGCCCGAGTTTTCGATTGAAGATTTTCATCAGGCGATTCGCGAATTTTCAAGTCGAAAACGGCGATTCGGTGGACTGGACAAGCAGGAGTAACGATTTGTTGGGCCAACGTTTAATCGCAGCGGCGATCATCGTCGCCACCATGCTCGTTCTCGTTTGGCTGGATTTTCAGCTGGGCTTGGCGATCCACCTCGGCCGCCCCGGACTCGTACTCGCTGCGTTGGCGATCGTGATGGCGGCGCTTGCATCGGCGGAGTTGATGGACATGTGGTTGCCCAATACGTTGGGACTGAATCGGGCGCTTGGGATGTTGGCCAGCGTCGCCATGGTATGCGTGGACTGCCTGCCACTCCTGTGGCGGGAATATCCGGCTGATTGTGCAATGGGGAAATTTGGATGGTCGATTTCAGGTTTGGTCCTGGGACTCGTGGCTGTGTTCTTCTACGAGATGTACCTGTTTTCAAGTGTGCCCAATCGAGCCGAATTATTGCCGGCCGGGGGGGCCGAAAAAACAAACGGCGCGCGTCAAGGCCTGATCACCGATCGGATTGCCAAGTACGCGCTGTGCCTGTGTTATCTGCAAATGCTGTTTGGGTTTCTGGCCGCGCACCGTTGTATCGTGGACAGCAGTGGCGACAGCAATTCGATCGGTTTAATTTCGATAATGACCTTGATCACAAGCGTAAAAATGTCCGACGCATTTGCTTATTTTACCGGCAAATCATTTGGGAAATCAAAACTGGCACCTCAGCTGAGCCCCAAGAAAACGGTCGAAGGCGCGTTGGGTTCGTTCGTGGGGGCCTGGCTTGGTGCGGCCATCGTGTTATTTGTCGTGGCACCTTATGTGTTTGGAATCCAGATCCAAAAACCGTGGTGGTGGTTCCTGATGTACGGATCCGTGGTCACGGTTGCCGGTATGGCTGGAGATCTTGCCGTTTCACTTCTCAAACGGGATGCACATTGTAAAGATTCCAGTAAGTGGCTCCCCGGTTTGGGCGGAATTCTGGACGTCATGGACTCGCTTGTATTCGCCACACCGGTGTCCTATTTCCTGTGGATTTAGACGTCAAAGTCAAATTCCCGATTGGAAGCAGGCAAGTTCGATTTTTTCTTGCCAGATTTTGGGACTGGCCTGAACTGCCGTTGTCCACATAATAGGACTGTCTCCATGTTAACGGCTGTACAGTCGTTGAGGTCCCTAGATTGGGGCTGGTCGTTATTATCGGTACATTATTTAGGGGTTGAAACTGACAAGTCGCAGGGTGCAGGTAACAATTAGCTATAGTTTCATACTTTTAGTTCGACATCCAGGTGCGGTGTACAAAGCCATCGCCTAATTAATGACCGAAGCCACAATTTCTTCGGTAGAACCAAATTTGGTTTTGCCCTTGTTCGGTGCCAAAGATCAACACCTGCGGCGCTTGCGTGACAAATTTAATGTTAATATCACTCACCACAACGGGCAGATCAAAGTTACGGGCGACGACAACGAATCGGTGTCCAAAGCGACAGATGCAATTGAGATGCTGACTGAAATCGTCAGGCGCAAAGGCAACCTGACTCCGGACTTGTTTGATCAGACAATTGCGACCGTGATGGGCGAGGCGTCCCCGTCACCGAAAATTAAATCGATCGACATTCTCGAGATTGGTCGGGAGATCCGACCGCGAACGCAGGGGCAGGCTGACTATGTAGAGGCCATGCGCAATAACGACCTGGTGTTTGCGACGGGCCCAGCGGGTACGGGGAAAACCTATCTGGCCGTGGCGATGGCAGTCGAAGCACTCAAACATCAGGAAGTTCGAAAAATCGTCCTCGTCCGTCCCGCGGTTGAGGCTGGGGAGAGTCTCGGGTTCTTGCCTGGCGACTTGCATGCCAAGATCAATCCCTATTTGCGGCCCCTTCTGGACGCAATTCATGAAATGGTTGGATATGATCAGGTGCAACAGTTGCATGATCGCGATGTAATCGAGGTCGCGCCGCTGGCATACATGCGTGGCAGGACACTGAATGAGGCCTTTATTATCCTGGATGAAGCCCAAAATACGACGATTTCCCAAATGAAAATGTTTTTGACCCGGATGGGACACACGTCAAAAATCGTTGTTTCGGGCGACCCTACCCAGATTGACTTGCCTCCCCGCACGCAGAGTGGTCTAGTGGATGCACTCCGGAGGTTAAGGAATATCGAGGGAGTTGCCGTGACAAATTTGACCGCGGCTGATATCGTACGGCACAAACTGGTTCAGGATATTGTCGAAGCCTATGAGACCGTTCCTCCGCGGGAATCGAATCAACACGGAAAGAATCGAGATTCAAACTAGGTGGTTACGCGACTGCTTGGCATTTACGCTGGCATCTTCGCCGCCCAACGTCCATGCGATTGAAGTCGAATAGCAGAGTCGATCCCTCCATAAATGTCTAATTCATCGTCAATCCGAAATCGGTGGATGTTACCCGCCCCGAAAGCTCCAGCAACCAAGGCGCTGGAATTCTTGCGCCGCGCTGATGTGTGGTCGCGAGTCGGGCTGTGCGTTCTGACGGCGACGATCCTCTGGATCATCACGTTCGGCTGGTCACCCCCGTTTGAATATCGCGTCCGCGAGGCGCCGCTACGGAATCTCCATGCGCGAACGACATTTGAATTCGTGGACCTGGAAAAAACTGAAGAAGCCAGTCGAAAAGCGCGGGCCAAAATACTTTGTCTTTATGAAAACGATCAATTGCCGCTCGAGCAGTTGCGACAAGCGCTGGTTAATGACCTGTTCGAAATCAAACAGAAAAAGTTTGAAGAGGTGGATCCCAAGGTCTGGGCCCGATTTTTGCGCCCGACACCAAACCGGAAAGCGAAATCGGTCCCAACCAAGCCACGTACGAGCGGTTTGTCAAAGCTCTGGAAAACGACGAGAAACTGTTAACGCTCCGTAAAGCGATCGACAATGCTTTCCTTGAAATCGATAAACAGGGATTGTTGGAAAACCTGGAACACGTGCTTGGCCAGGGGAGCATGACCGAAGTCGAAGTCTATCAAAAGGGCAACCTGGAAGACCGCCGGCGTGTCGAAGTCTCCAAAATCAGAATCGCCGAAACCCGGGACGGCTTGCATAAAAACCTGGTTGCGGAAATCGGCAAAGAAGGCGAAGTCATTGCCGACAGCGAACTGGTTGCCGACCGCGTGTTTGAGTGGTTCAAACCCCAGCTTCCCTCGACGTTGAAATGGGATCAAGACAATTCGAGAATCGTTGGCGAGCAGGCGGCGCGGGATGTGCCGTTGGTTTTGAAGACTTACAAGCCGGGAGACGCGCTGCGAAAACAGAATCTCAGTTATCGCGGCACGGACCAGCCCGTGATTACGGCCGGTCTGCCGCTGGACAACGATGATATCGAACTCTTGCGGGTGGAACACGAAGCCTACTGTCAGAGCATGACCTTGACTCAAAAAGCCGCCCGCTCATTTTACTTCTTCGGGCTATTTGCGGCCTTGTTCTCGCTAGTCTGCGGCTTTCTGTATTACCGCGATCGACACCTGCTCACCGATCTTAAACATTTTTCCATCTTGCTCGGGCTGATGTTGCTGACTTTCACATTGGCATGGATTCTCTCGCTGAACGTCGAATGGCGTTCCGAGATCATCCCCATCGTGATCTTCTCGATGACGATTGCCATTGTTTACAACATCGAGCTCGCAATCACATTCAGCGCGCTGCTGTCGCTTGCGTTTACCGTCGTGCACGGATATGGGGTCAATGAACTGGTTGTCCTGACGGCCGCGTCATCGACGGCGGCCCTCCTCTGTCGCTCGATCCGCAGCCGGACCAAGTTGGTTTACATCGGTTTGTTCACTGCGGGCGTCGTGTTTCCAACCGTCATTGGCGTCAATTACATGTTGGGACAACCGTTTGGGTCGGCATTGTTTGTGGATGCGTTCTATTTTTCCGGTGGGGCTGGTTTGGCCGGGCTGATCATGACGGCCTTCCTGCCATTCCTCGAACAATTGTTTGATATCCATACTGACATCAGCCTGCTGGAACTCAGTGACGCCAACCATCCGCTGTTAAAGGAACTCGTGCAGCGGGCTCCGGGTACGTATAACCACAGTATTAACGTGGCTTCCATCAGTGAAGCGGCTGCCGATGCGATTGGGGCGAATGGGCTTCTTTGTCGCGTGGGTGCTTACTTTCACGACGTTGGCAAGCTCCGCAAGCCCGAGTACTTTATCGAAAATCAGGGCGGCGGCGAAAACAAGCATGACGATCTGGTGCCAACGATGAGCACGCTGGTCATCATTGCCCATGTCAAAGACGGTGTTGAAATTGCCCGCACCCATCGGTTACCCAAACGGATTATCGACTTGATTGAGCAACACCATGGAACAACGTTGGTGGAGTACTTCTATAAGCGTGCCGCGAAACAAAGTGAAGAATCAGAGAACGGCAGCCATATTGATGAATCGGATTTCCGGTATCCGGGACCCCGCCCACAGACCCCCGAGGCAGCGGTAATGATGCTGGCTGACGCCGTAGAAAGTGCCAGCCGGGCGCTGCGGGAGCCGACTCCGGGGCGACTGGAAAACCTGGTAAATGAGATCACGAAAAAGCGGCTGGATGACGGCCAATTCGCTGAGTGTCCCATCACCATCAAACAACTTAGCACGATTCAGCGGAGTTTGCTCAAATCGCTGAACGCAATGTACCATGCGCGTGTAAAATATCCTGATCAACAACAAACCGCCTGAGCAACCACACGACCAAAATCTTGTCGACCGAATCGATTACAATTGAAATTGCGGACCAGCAACGGCTGGAATTCGACCAGCGGCCATTAATCGAGTCCGCCCGTATGATTATGGAAGATCATGGGTTCACGCGAGGCGAAATCAGCATCGCGATCGTTGACGATCAGAATATGAAGGCTCTCAACCGACAATACCTCGACCACGATTACGCAACGGACGTGCTCAGTTTCGTCATGGAGCTCGATCCCGCGTCAAATCGATTGGACGGTCAGCTGATTGTAAGTGCCGACACGGCCCAACGTGTGGCGGAAGAATTGCAGGTGCCGCTGGACGACGAGCTGCTATTGTACGTGGTGCATGGGATGCTGCACCTGGTCGGACTACGCGACAACGAACCTCAATCGGCCGCCGTGATGCGGGCCGCCGAGGCAAATTATCTCGCTCGTTTTGGGGTTCGCGCACCAGTGGGACGAAGACGGCCCCGAACCCTGGAAGGAGCGTAACTAGGTGTCGCAAATCTTGTTCTGGCTCATGGCGGGTGGATTCATCATTACGATGTTTGCGGCAAGTGCAGCGTACATTTTGCAGGAATGTTCCTGGCACGAGCTGAAGGAGTATTGTCAGCAACAGCGCAGGCCAGAACTTTTCGGACGGATCTTTGACCTGCGAGATCAGATGCATTTAGGCGCGGTCATTCTGCAAATGATCGCGACGGCCATCGCGACGTGTTCCGCGGTTGGCTGGCTGTTACGAGAAAGAAGCGTTTCCGAATTGAAAACGCCGGAAATGCTCTCCATTCTGGCGCTCGTGGCATTCGGGTTGATTGTTTGTAGCGGTTGGGTTCCCTGGGCCATCGAGCGAATTGGCTCCAACTATTTCTTGTTCCACACCTGGCGTTGGTTGTGGGTGGTGTCGGCACTTGCCTGGCCGTTTCTCGTCGGGGCTCGTGTCGTTTCCGCGTTATTTGTCCGGGCCAGTGGAAAACAAGACGAGGACGACGAAGAAGAGGCTTTTGAAGACGAGATTCTCGCAATGGTTTCCGAGGGCGAGCAGGATGGCTATCTCGAACGCGATACGCGCGACATGATCGAAGGCGTGATGGAACTCGATGATACGGACGTCGCGGCCGTCATGACGCCCCGCTCGAAGATCGACGCGTTGGCAGCCGACACGAGTTGGGACGACGCACTTGAATTTGTCGTCAATTCGGGACGTACAAGAATTCCGGTCTACGAAGGAAAAATTGATCACATTACGGGGATTCTGTACGCCAAAGACATCCTCCGTGAATCGATGCGATCGGAAAGCAAGCGGCGGCCAATCGCGAAATTGCTTCGCGAGCCGATCGTCGTCCCCGACAGTACATTGCTTGACGAAATGCTCAACAAGTTTCTCCGCAACCATGTTCATCTGGCCGTCATTCAGGATGAATACGGCGGATTGGCGGGGATTGTCACGATCGAAGACGTGCTGGAGGAGATCGTCGGTGAGATTGTCGATGAAACCGACGATGAACGAGCGGATGAAATCGAAGTCCTGAACGAGAACGAGGCCAATGTTGAAGGCGGTGTTCACATCGACGTACTCAACGAACGCCTCGGCCTGACGTTGCCCGAAGATGAGGACTACGACACCGTCTCCGGGATGATTATGAGCGAGCTGAAAGAGGTTCCCCGGTCGGGGCATGAACTGATCATCGGAAATGTCCATTTTACGATTCAGCAGGCCAGTCGCCGGTCAATTGAACTTGTGCGTGTGACGGTGCTCGACGAAGAAGAAAGTAATTTTCAATCCGGCAGGTCGAATGTCTAAGCGACAAAATCGGATTGATTACCGTATCTCGACGCGGTTTTACAGGAAGCTCCCGGCAGGAGTTACCCACGGTGAGTTGTCGGTCGAGTTGGGCAACGCGAGACCGGTTGGTGGGTTTTGAATTGGCCTTTCGTCGCCTAAAATTACGCGACAGTCAAATTCCTCCGAACGAGTACGCATGAGTACGAAACAGCTGTTTTCACCGCTTCGCCAGTCGATTGCCGGGGTCGCGATCCAGAAACTTGCTCAACAGTTTGCCACGCCGTGTTACGTCTACGATGCGTCGGTAATTCGGCGACAGATCGAGCGATTGCGGCAATTTGATGTCATTCGTTATGCCCAAAAGGCCAATTCGAATATCGCGATCCTCGATTTGATGCGGCGCGAGGGCGTTGTCGTCGACGCGGTTAGTGCGGGCGAAGTTTTCCGGGCGCAAGCAGCAGGATTTGGGCTGCAGGGCGATCCCTGCCCCGTCGTGTACACGGCTGATATTTTTGATCGCGAAGCCCTCGAACTGGTCGTCGAGCAAAACATTCGAGCCAACGTCGGTTCCCCCGATATGATCTCGCAGTTAGGACAACGATCGCCTGGTCGCGAAATCACGCTGCGGATCAATCCCGGCTTCGGGCATGGGCATACCCAGAAAACCAATACGGGTGGCGAACAATCCAAACACGGAATTTGGCACGAACAAGTCGACGACTGCGTCGCCTTGGCGGCAAACTATGATCTCGTGATTTCGGGTTTGCACATGCACATCGGGTCCGGAACGGATTTTGAACATCTTTCTCAGGTTTGCCAGTCAATGCAACAGACTGCGCAGCGCGTCGGCAAATCGGTGACGACCATTAGTGCTGGCGGTGGACTGCCGACACCGTATCGGGACGCCGACTCGGAACTGGATATCGCCCGCTACTTCGAGTTGTGGGACGAAGTCCGGCGCTCGCTGCAAAACGAATTTGGGCATGAGATTCACCTGGAGATTGAACCCGGACGATTTTTGGTCGCGGAGTCCGGTTTTCTGATTTCGGAGATCCGCGCGATCAAACAAATGGGCAACAACCTGTTTTACATCGTCGATGCAGGTTTTAATAATCTGGCCCGGCCGATTCTTTACGGTGCCTACCATCCCATGTCGATTGCCCATCAAAATGAACCGACCGCGAAAATGCAAAACGTAGTGGTTGGTGGTCCGCTGTGCGAATCGGGTGATATTTTTACGCAGGAAGAAGGCGGTTTTGTCAGCTCTCGGGAGCTACCTGTGGCCCAGGTTGGCGATTACCTGATCATCGAATGTGCGGGCGCCTATGGCTTTGTGATGTCGTCCAATTACAACAGCAAGCCACTGGTTGCCGAAGTTTTGATCGACGATGGCCAAATCCACCAAATTCGCAAGCGGCAGTCAAACGCTGACTTGATTGCTGGCGAGTCGATTCCCAATCGCCCAGCGTAAATCGTGATTCTCCCATTAGCATTACGATGGTGGTTGAAGGCACTGGACATCGCAAAGTAACCTCTCCCTCTGGGTAACGCCGTAGCGGATCCTATTTGTCGTTTAACCGCGTGCCCATCGGGCCGCGCTTGTCACGCCGGCAAAAGCGCGGGGCGTTGCCCACGCGGTTAAACGAAAATACCCGTAAAAACCTATTCCATAATCCGCTACGGCGTTGCCCTCTGGCCTCTGGGAGAGGTCGGGCTCTCAGGCCCGGGTGAGGGTTTAAAAAAGGCGTGTTCGATCCATCGTTCACACGTGTGTCATTGGATCGACGCCTGGCGATGCATTAAGCGTCGACACGGACGTCGACAGCCCCGGAATCAGCAGTGGGCGTTTTTGGTAATAGATTCGCTCCACAAGCTCCATATAGCCTTCCGTCATGCTGTCCAGTGAACTGTGGGCCAAAACATGCTCGCGGGCCGCTTTGCCCATTTGCAGGCTCTCTTCGAACCCACACAGGACCTGCAGCCATCGCCGCGACATTTCGACACCGTCCCCCTCAGGAACCAGGTATCCTGTCCGACCGTGAATCACCGATTCGGCAACCGAGCCGACATGCGTGGCCACCACTGGACGCTCACAAGCCATCGCTTCCAGGATCGAAACGGGTTTGGCTTCGTTGTGTGACGTCAATGCAAACAGATCGATCATGGACAAGACGCCCGGAATATCGGAAGTGGTACCCAGGAAATGCACATGATTTTTCATGTTGAGCTCCCCGGCGAGTTTTTCCAAGCCGGATCTCTCGGGTCCGTCGCCGGCAATGACAAAGTGAGTGTTACCAAGTTCCTTAAGCACCGCAGCCGCGGTCTGCAGAAACAGGGAGTGGTTTTTTTCTTCACGCAAGGCAGCAACAATGCCGACCACCGGGCAATCCTGGGCAATGCCGAGTTTGCTACGCCAGGCCTGCCGGGCTTTCACATTGAACTTGAATATTTCGGTGTCAATTCCGTTTGGAATGGAAAACACTTTTCGCGGTGGAAGTCTTTCGAAATCCATCAGGAATTGGGCATGCGTTTCGGCGCAGGCGATGAAGCCATCGGTGATCGGTGTCAACATCCGGTTCAATCGCCCGATCCCATCCGGCCAGCCCGTCGAATGCAATGCCGATAACACCACCGGAACGCGGGCTCGCTTGGCCGCAATTCGCCCCCAGAACATCTTGTCGCCGGCCCCCACGGTGATCACCGCGTCAACGCGTTCACTTTGAAAGAGGCTCTTCAGCCGGCTGACAACCAACACGTCCAGCTTATAGTTGATCTGCTTTTCAAAGACGGCGACTTCATCTGCGACGGCCGCTCCGAGCACACTCTTTTCTTTCAGGCAGCAAATCATGGGCTCGATCCGGCGACGATCGATGCGCCGCACGAGATTCACCAGCAGTGTTTCAGCGCCACCTACAGGCATGCTGGTGATTACAAACATGACACGCAACGGCCTGGAGTTATTTTGTTGTTCTGTCATGCAATCGATTGTCAGGATTGAAAAGTGAATTGGGAAAGGTCAATTTGTTACCGGTTCCGAGAAGATGTCTCCAGTTGCCGGATCTGTGGCCACGCGAATCTCGGGTGCCGTGGCATAGTCGTAACGGCCGACCCTGTTGAGTCGCGGGTCCAGCGTCAACCAGTTTTTCATCCGCGCCAAACAGGGGTCGCCGTGAATGCGGTGCAGATGAAACGCATCATCACCCATGTAGTTCAAGCCACCGTAGGCCGAACAGGCTCCCTGGAAACCGTGCTCTTTTAACATTCGAAACACGGCAGGATTCAGGTTTTCGCGCAGACCGTACGGGAAAGCGAAATAGCGAATGGGCTTTTGAATCAGTTCTTCCATCTCGCGCGTGGCAGTAATGACTTCGTCAAACAGCTTTACCGTATCATTGATTTGTCCTACGTCGACATGATTGCGGGTATGGCTGCCGATTTCGACGCCCGCATTGGCAAGCGCGATCAGGGAATCAATCGAGTTAGGGGCGAGTGGGGCTTGTCTCGCAACGTCGTGCTGAAACGGTTTATCCCGGGTTGTGTGGAACGTGGTTACAAAATACGTAACAGGAATGCCCCGCGAGATCAGCATCGGTAATGCCGAACAACAGTTATCCGCGTAGCCGTCATCAAAGGTAATGGAAAGCGTGGGTCGATCGTTCTCGCCCCGGGCAATGCGTCGTTGGCATTCTGCCAGGTCAACCAGATCAAAGTTCTTTTCAAACCAGTCAACTTGTTGCTGAAAGTCACGCTCCGAAATCGTCCACGGATTGGGACACGAGTTGTCAACGCGGTGATAGTACAAGACCGCTACGGGAACTTTGCGGGCGTGCTGCAGCTGTTTCAGTCGCAGCTGCCGATAAGGCCAACTGGCCCACCGATAGACATCAATCAGATTGGATTTCCAGCGTGACATTTTTGTGTCTTGGTCCAGTAGGGTTGGGTAAGCGAATCACCAGGGCAACCAATATATTTTGAGTCACCCTCAGCCGGGTTCAACTTGTTTCCACCGGGAATTGCCTTTGAGTTCCTATTGCAATCCTTACAACCGGCAGGGATCGAACAGACCTATCAAAACTCGTTTGCCGCACCGTTTCACTGCGCGTCGTTGGCCCGTGTCCGGAACTAGACTGGGACTGGACCGCCTGACTTTACCCTCCCTGTGGGAGGGTGAGGAGGGATGCTGGTTTTCAAGTTCGCCATCGTTGTTGCCCTCCCCGGGCCTGAGAGCCCGAACCTCCCAAAGGGCAACGCCGTAGCGGATTATTAACTGGACTTTTCCGGCGTTTCCTCGTTTAACCGCGTGGGCAACGCCCCGCGCCCTTTTGCCATCGTGACGAACGCGGCCCGCTGGGCACGCGGTTAAACGACGATCGGGGTCCGCTACGGCATTGCCCACAGGGGAGGGTGTTGATATGCAACAATTGGAAGTCAACAGAAATCCTGAACTTACCTTTTTCCGTACCCAGAATGAATCGAACTATGCTCGATAAACGTGACCTGTTTGGAATGCAGATCAATGCCCTGCGGATGCCCGACGCTATCAGCTGCCTGCGAAGCTGGATCAATGAACCGCAATCAGGCTGCCGATACGTGGTGACTCCCAACGTCGATCATGCGGTGATGTTCCAGGAAGACGCCAATTTTCAGGCAGCATACCGGAACGCTGATTTAATTCTGGCCGATGGCCATCCGATTGTGTGGGCTTCGCGGTTGCTGCGGCGGCCGCTTCCCGAGCGAGTTCCTGGTTCCGAGCTGATTCCGAAGCTGTTTGATTCGTTTGATCGACAACAATGCGACAATGGCCGACCATTACGAGTATTTTTGCTGGGTGCGGCAACAGGCGTGGCAGCTCGTGCGGCGGCAAAGATGAAACAGCAGTGGCCCAATGTCGAAACCGTGGGCGTCTACAGTCCGCCCCTGGGGTTTGAAAAGGATGCCGACGAATCGAATCTTATCCTGGGCCGTATTACCCTGTGCCGACCTGACGTGGTGATTGTCGGGTTGGGTGCGCCCAAGCAGGAGCTGTGGGTTCACCAACACCGCCAGCAGATTCGGGCGAGCCTGGCTTTGTGCGTAGGGGCCACGATCGATTTTCTGGCGGGCGAAAAGAAACGTGCGCCGGTCTGGATGCAACGCTCGGGAATCGAATGGCTGCACCGCATGTGCAGCGAGCCCCAGCGGCTGGTAAAACGCTACGCCAAAGACGCCTGGATTTTCCCCCAGCTGGTGTGGCGACAAATGATTGCCGGCTGAACTACTGTTCCAATTCCATCGTTAAAAACCTCTCCATCAAAATCGAAGCCAGAACCAACCGGGTGCCGCGCGGGGACTGCCGCGCGGGGACGGAGGGGCCGCGCGGGGCCGCGCGGGGACAGGCTGTTGTTCCTTGGTCACAGGATGTTGAACTTTCTCCAATTCATTCATGACTGAAAACCGGAAACCAAGTCTGACCCTATGCCCCCTTCCCCAAGTCTGACCCTATGCCCCCTTCCTATGCCCCCTTCGTCTATGCCCCCTTCGCAAGTCTGACCCTATGCCCTATGACCCAAGCTTCTTAGCGCAAACACCTTTTCGTTGCCCTAGCGTTGTGGGTGTACCCGTTTTGGGTTTCGGTTATTTCGGCTTTTGTGTTCCTATTTCCACACCATACGAAGTGCTGAAACGCAATCTAGGAGAACCATCAACTTTCGAAAAAACCTCGATGTATGCTGAAAAATCGAGAGATCCAAGAAAACAGATTCCATCCACTGTTTCAATCACTTCCAAATGGTGATTGTTAACTCCAAAGCCTGACCGCATACAGACAAGAAGAACCCCGGTCCACACTTTCTGGCGCCATACTTCCGTTCCCATATCATCAAAGCAAACGATCTCAAATGGAGTTGGAAATCCTGTGCCAACCGGAAATCCAGCAACAAATCCGCCGCTTTCCAAATGTACAACCATCGGGTTCGCTAAACCATCGCGTTGTATTTTAAGTTCGGTGAGATTTAGTCGGCGACTACCTTTTTTGGTCTGAACTATTAGCACATCGTCTTCAACCTTCACCTTGTTTCGCAACATTGCATTCAAAGGCTTTTTTGTTTCGCTATGCCAAGCGGTCAGATCGAAAAAACTATGTTCGATCTGTTTTGAATGAAGGCCTTTAACAAACCATGAAGGTAATTTTGCTCTCGTGATCCATTCGGCTAAGCCTACAAATTTATTAAAGTCATCGTCTGACTTCGTTGTTGAATATCTAGCCCAATAAAACAGCAACGCGTCGTCGAAACGGTCACTAAATAGCAATTTAGATCGGTTTTTTGTAGATGAATCCAAGGACTTTAAATGTTCTACATACTCGGTTGCAGTTTCTATTTCATTCGATTTTTGTTTTGGAGATTGAACTTGGCCAAAGCAGAATTCAGTTGCAACAAGTGAGATAACAAAAAGGCACGACGTAAGTCTCAACATAAATCCTCCAAGTTTCTAAAATTCCTTCGCTCCCGCGGTCGGAGAACCCCATGCACGATGACGAAGAAACGGGGACAGGTCCAGTTTATATCTTTTTTGGTCGGCCAGGAGTACGCAACGTCGACTCAAGCCCAAGCTTCTTTGCGGTGTTGGCAATCCAGTCAGGGCTTCCATAGGGTGTCCCGCGAACACAGCTGTTCCTGATTGCTGCCAACTCCGACTCCGAAGCGGGTTCGTTGACGTATTGTAACCATTTACGCGGTTTGGGGATGGGCCAGTTCGCAAGCAGCGCCTGATGTTCGGCCGTTCCAAACTGCCGTATCCACAGACTTCCCCATTGCCAGTTTTCGGCTTTCGATACCAGCTTGGCACGCAACGCGTTGCGTTCAACGTAACGGTTGACCTGATAGAAGTAGTCATCGGTCTCAACCGGAAACGATTTGAATCGGCCCTGATAAAGATGGCCGTACCCAACCATGTTGTAGTTCTTTTGCCAGCGAGTCACATGCGTGACGGTGAGCCGCTGCATGAATTTGCCCACGTCACCATCGGCCTTGGGCCATAAAACAAAATGCCAGTGATTGGGCATCAAACAATAGCTCAAGATCCGCATCGGCCGCTTTTCAAGCGTTTCCTGCATCACCCGCTCAAATGCCAGATAGTCGTCGTCATTGAAAAATAGCTGCTGTTTCCCGACGCCACGGTTGATGACGTGAAAAACCATTCCGCCGGGCGCTTGTCGGGCTGTTCTGGGCCTCACAACAGACTATCGAAATTCCCTGGTTTGTCAATAACTGGACCTGTCCCCGTTTCTTCGTCCCCTCCAAGCCGGTTTATCCCGTGCGCTTTCCCTGGCCCCGTTTCTCGTTTCTAATTCAGTTGTCTTGCCTTTTCGTCGCCCGACGTTTCTGCCTAAGTTCTTGATAATAATTTCAATCGGTCCGTCCAAAATTGACTTTGCCAGCTGCAAAGAATTGAATAAAACTCGTCTGCGTTAATTTTGAGATCAGACAAAGTTGACTGAATATGTTGATTATTGTCAGATGTCCGAAATCCTATCAGCGCACATACGGTTCGATATCAAAATGCAACACCATGCTTCCATCGTCGAATGCCTCGTCACCGTCTGGTGCCCAGACAATATGATTGTCGTAAACAAGATTCGTAAATTCGCGTTGTTCGATACCAAAGTATGATTCCAAATCGCTGTCTGCGTATAATGCGATTCTGACAGCATTCGCAATCTCTTCCGGCTGCCGATTGCAAAAAGGCACCGCGTGTTTTCCACGATTAACTAAACGTTCTTGCACGCCGTAGAATGAGTTACCCAAACAGGTTGCGTCGTTTTTGAAAACTCCATAGCGAATTCCAGAGATGTAAATCACAAAAAAACCAATACCGAGAATGCTCAGGCGGTCGTCTGGAATCGACATTTCGGATTCAATCGCAAATTTGTTCGGGTCACCGACTAACATCAGCGCTTCCTTCTAAAACTTTGTCTTGCCAAAACATCTTTTAATCTCTTTCGGAACATCATTTGATTGGATTGGCTGTATCCCCGAAGTTGACCCATTCCAATGAACTTCTCCGTTGCTTGGCGCAAAAACGGTGTAAGTTGCCATTCTCGTCAATCGCCCATCTTGTATCGTTTTCCGCACAGACGCTATTTTCAAAAAGTTCGCCTACGTTTGGTGGCTCTGGGCTTGAAGACTTAGGATGATGTTTTGGATTTGTTATACGTCTCGGTCTTGGGGTGTCTGCGTGTTTGGAGAGTGCATTAAGTACTTTCTCTGCGCTTTTTTCACCGAGTTCTTTGCCTTTTCTAAAAACTTTCCAGCCTCTCCCAACTCTTACCAACTGTAAGCCTCGCTTTGCGGCGAGTGCGACAAGTAATCCTTCGTCAGCAGGCGAAACCATGAGAATAACTACGCCAGCTACTCGAATATTTGTATCAATTTGGTTGGCAATTCCTTGGACATATTCCTTAATGACAAACTGCCTCCAATTGGTATTGTTTAAAGCTTCGCGCTTTTCGCCTTTCGTAGTACCAGGAATTTTGTCCCATGGAATAAATTCGGATGATATCAATTCAGGTGATGAGTTCCATCTTGGATCGGAATACGTGTGAATCCAAATGCCCTCACTGTTTTCAACCCAAGATTGCCAATCCAAACCAGTCGGATCCAACCCGTTCGGCACGAAGTAGGACGCGAATGGATTCATCCCATCGGGATATCCAAGTGGATCCTTGCTGATAAATCTCGACAGCCTCTTTGCATCGTAATAACGGGCGCTTATCAACAGCAGTAAGTGGTTTGGTGCAACTGGTTGTGTTCTGGTAGCGGTTTGCCGGCTGATTTGTGCATGGCGCAAGGGCCTTGAAGACGGGTTCCGGGTTTTGACAAGGGCGACCACGGTTGACTGTTTTCTTTCCCGCGTGCGAGAGCGTTCGTGGATGAGTTGTGTGCATTCTATTGTAGACGATTCGAACGAAGGAAAAGAGTGATATTCGGTCGTGATTTGACCGAATATCACCGATGAATCAGCGGTTAGCTGGCGTCGCTTGCCGCATCATCTGACGATGGCTGGTTGGGCCGCGCCGGATGCGTCTTGCGGTGCACCTCCTGCAGGCGTTTGATGCTCACATGCGTGTAGATTTGTGTCGTATTCAAACGCGCATGACCAAGGAACATCTGAAGGTACCTGTGTTGATACCCCGGCCTTTGACGATGGCAAAGCTGAGCAGCCAATGGCTGGAAGTCACTGATCCATCACATGCGCTTTACGGAAAGCGCTTCGCAATTGCGCGGATACGCGTGGTCCAGAAGCTTCAGCTGTGGTCTTCGTTCGATACGGTGATCACTTTCAATTGCGTGTGCCGATTCGCGCAACTTCGCTTTCAACATTGTTGGAACAAGCCCCCCGGTTCAAGCTGACACGCTGTTCCGTTGAGGATTTGCTTTCTCTCGTGAAGGAGTACGAATCGTGTCAACAGCGGCCCAAGAGATCTGGTCGACACTCACCTGTCAAACGCAAAAAGAAGTGTCGCAAGAAGTAGTCCGTGTTATTAAGGAGATGCTTGATGAATGTTTCCGATACGATTCAACCACGTCACTTGAATCGCCGAGCAATGATCTATGTGCGCCAGTCGACGCCCCAGCAGGTGATCTCCAACCGGGAGAGTCAAAAGCTTCAATATGCGCTTCAGGATCGCGCCGCTGCAGCTCGGGTGGCATGAGAAAGACATCGAGGTCGTTGATGTGGACCTGGGACAGTCAGGCACGACCATGGAAAGCAGAATTGGATTTCAGCATCTCGTGTCCGAAGTGGCGTTAGGAAACGTAGGCGTTGTGATGGCCTATGACGCTACCCGGCTCTCTCGCAACTGTTCGCACTGGTATCAACTGCTGGATCTTTGTGGACGCGCGGATTGCCTCATTGCTGACCGCGACGGTGTCTACGATCCGACTTCAATCAATGGGCGATTGCTGCTGGGATTGAAAGGACAAATCTCCGAACTGGAAATGCACACGATTCGGCGCGACTGAATGCCGGAAGATGGAGCAAGGCAAAACGTGGCGAACTGGCCGTTCTATTGCCCGTGGGTCTGGTTCGACTCGATGATGGTCGCGTCCAAAAGGATCCCAACCGTGAAGTACAGGATCGCATCGACTTGATCTTCTCCTCCATTTTGGAAAAGCGTTCTGTTGGCCAGCTCGTTCGATATCTCAATAACCACGGCCTGAAAGTTCCCCGCAAGAACATCCAGTTGCCTGGTAAGATCGCATGGAAGCGCGCCAACAGTGCCAATGTCGGCAGCATGGTCACCAATCCGGCGTATGCAGGCACTTTCGCATATGCTCGAATAAAGCCGAAAAAGACGGACAATTCACTCGTCACGCGAACCCCCTTGGCCGAACGAAAATGGCGAGTCTGTTTGCATGACAAGTACCCGGCATACATTTCTTGGGAGACTTTTGGGAGAATTGACAAGATGCTCCAGGACAATTACGCCGAATACGATCGCAACAAAACACGCGGAATTCCCCGCGAGGGAAAAACTCTCCTGCAGGGTATCGTTTACTGTGGTCAATGCGGACACAAGATGTGTGTCCAGTACAAAGGCACGCCCAAGTATCTCTGCAACCGTCTGAGACAAATCTCCCCGGGAGATCCGGTGTGTCAGTATCTGTCGTCCGATCCGGTGGACGATCAAGTCGTGCAGTGGTTCTTTGACGCGATCTCAATGGCTGAGATCGATGCCTCACAACAAGCACTGCAGGAAGCGGACAAAGAAAATGAACTGGTCCTGGTATCACGGCGCCAACAACTGGATCGCTTGCGTTATCAGGCGCAGCTTGCCGAGCGGCAATACCAGCAGACCGATCCTGACAATCGCTTGGTCGCTGCTGAATTGGAACAGCGATGGGAGTTCGCTTTGCGTGATTTGAAGACGGAGGAAGAACGCCAGGCCGCGGAAAACTCAACGCCGTGTTGGGCGATTCCAGAAGACCTATTGGTAGCCCTTCAGGATGTTGGTCCACGATTGCCCGAACTTTGGAACCAGGGATTGTTTACTACATCGCAGAAAAAGACTTTGTTGAGATCGTTGATTGACAAAGTAGTACTGCATCGAGTCCGTAAAGACGAAATCCATGTTCGAGTTGTGTGGCGTGGCGGCGCCACGACCAGCGCAGAAGTTGAAGTGCACGTAGGCACGTTCTCGCATATGAAGCGCGCAAGGAATTGGAAGCGATGATTTTAAAACTGTCCAAGGAAGAACTGTACACGACGGAGATCGCCCGCCAACTGACCGCCGAAGGATTTCATTCGCCAACTTCCGACCGTGTACTCACGAGCACCGTACGAACTATTCGCAAGAAGCACGGAATCCTCCAAAATTCGAAATCTCGCCCCGTTCACGTTGCCGGCTATCTGACCACTGCCCAGTTGGAAAAGAAGCTGGGCATCCGACGCGGATGGATTCAGGAGAAGATTTTTTCGGGTGCGATTGAGATCAAGAAGGATGCCAGCAGACACTGCTATCTTTTTCCGGACTCGAAACGCACCGTCGACCAAATCAAGCAGCTTTACGAGGGAAAAATCAAAAAGTACGTTAACGGGAGGGCATCAAGATGAGTCGATCTGCAACGATCGTAAATCGGCCCCGTTTTCCAGCATCAGCGTCGCTGTCGTGTGACGAGTCAGATGGCACGAGCCATGATGAGTGATGCCGATTGCCGCAGGTATTCGTGACGACGTCGACAAATGAGTTGGGACCCAGGCGACGCCCGTATTTCGACGAACAGCGATTGGCCAGACGATTTCGTAACCAGGTCCGGACGAATCGCGCAGTCCTTGGTGATCCAGCCGATCGCCCGAGTCCGATGGGAACGACGCGATCTTTGCCCCCTTTACCCGGCGGATCGTGAGGATTTGTCGTTCGTGTTGAGGTCGTACACGTCCAGCTCGATCAAGCTCACCGCAGCGAATGCCGCGATTGAGTAAAACGTCTCCAGGATCGCCCGATCGCGCAGCCCCAAGGCTGGGCGACGTCAGGCAGGTTAAGCAGCGTTTCGACTTCTGTCGGCCGACAGCACCGAGGTCGGCAAGCGAACGTTCCTCCTTGCGGGAGTTCGAGGTCCGTCCGTCGATTCGATGAAGGATTGTGCAGCAGCCACACGAACCACCGCCGAACGGGAATCAGGTAATGCGCCTGCGTATCGAACTTGAGGGGACGCACCAGTCCCGGGATTGCGATAGTGGTACAGCGGCGGCGGTAGGCTGCCACATGATCGGCCGTTATGTCGGACACAGTCGATGACCGCGTTCGTCGCACCATTGCCGAAGCGAATCAGGACGAATCGCCAACTGCGGATCGTTCGTTCGCTGCAGTTCCGCATCCGCATCGTTTGCAGGAACTGGTGGATCAGGATTTGAGGCTGGGGAATCGTGTTCATCGGAAGTTTCCTTTCGGTTGAGCAGTGCGCATGATTACTTGCTGACGCTGCGGGTTACCCGCAGGCGAGCGGTAGCGCGAGCTGCACAGGGAGATAAAAAAACGGCCCGCCGTGCGAGCCGTGAAGAACGTGTTTGAATTGATGGTGCTTGTTCTTAAACGCAACAAGCTCACGGTTTACTTTGATTTCAGTCGTAAGCCGTGATAGTGTTTGCGGATAGAACGAACCGGACAAGATCACGGTAGGCTCTCGAAAGCCTCACGAATGCCTCTCGGTTCGCCCGGTTTGCCTCACGGTTTGTCGTTAAAGTTGATTCAGTTTCGCTGTTTTGACTTTGATTCCTCACTGACGTTTCGGGTTTTCAATTTCGCGGGATCGACCAGACCCAGCAGAAACGGCTCGCCTTCACGCCCTTCACCGTCGTACAGCAATTCGTATTCATTGGCGTTACCGTGACCGGTGCGGTGTACAAGCACGTATTCCAGTTCAAGCAACCGTTTCAGATGGTGTCGAATGTGAAAGTCCACCAACCAAACGCGTCACGCAACTGTCGCTGAGTGAAGCGGACCAGGTTGCGGCCCAGTCGTTGGTCGCGCGACTGTTGATTGACCCAGTTGTCGACCAGCACCAACAGCTGTCGTGTTTGCGGAAGCAGATCGTCGAGTGAACCACCCAGCACCTGGCTGACCAGTCGGTTGGCCAACACGACGTCTTCGATAGTCGACTCAACGGCGATTTGAGGATTCCTTGCTGCGCTGTGCTTGTTGATCTCGACGATCGGTCGTTGATGCTGATGCAACAACGTAATCGAGGCGATCAGCGACAGGTATTTGGCGTGGTCACGCCGCATTCGCGTCTGATCGTGGCGAAACGTCAGTCGGTCGGCCCAGGGCATGATCACCGGTAGCGATGCCAGCAGGC
>CAVONL010000014.1:0-161804 GCA_963697295.1 uncultured Planctomycetaceae bacterium
GATCGAGATTCCATCGGCCATATCGGCCGTGACCGTGACGTTGTTCAGTCCCGAAAGGCAAAAAGACGGCCCGATCATTGCCGGCGGACGCCGTATCGTCGTTTCCGAGTTCCCATGAAGCCGCAGCAAACGGCTCGACCCAATCGAATTCAGCATCCAAGCCGCTCTTGCCCAGCACGATGGTATCGCCGTCATTCGCCGCTTCGATGGCATTTCGAATGCGTGTGTAATCGTTATCGGTCGCGGTGGGGGTGCTCGTCGGGGTGACAAAAATCATGCCCGGGCTGAGCAACACAAATCCGACCGAATTGTCGTCGACCTCATGGGCGATCTTGTCTTCCGCCGCCAAAAGTTGAGCCGTGGACATGCTCGAAACGAGATTGCCATCGAGCGTCATGCCCGTGCCGTCGATGTCGAGATCATCCAAAGCGTTATTGATCAGCGTGATGTAGTCGCCACTTTGGCTGCTGAACTCCAAATCGCCCAATGTCAATCCGGTCAGTCCCACACCCGATCCATCAAACAACAGTCCGGTTATTCCGCCGGTGATCGAATTACCTGTGCGAACCCAGAGCGTGCCCGATCCGTCAACCCGAACCCCTGTCTCGTTGTTCGAAAGCGTGCTGCCTGTCAAATCAACGGTGCCACCCGTGACGGCAACGCCAACTGTCGCGCCATTGATGCTGTCTGTAACGGTAGCCGTGCCGCCAGACACTGCAACGCCAGTCGCCAGTCCTGCGCCATAGGAGTTGGAACCATTCGCACCAATCTCGATTCCAGCTGCCGAGTAGGTTCCTCCAACCAGTGTATTCGCGACGCCAACCGCGAATCCGGCGCCTATCGCATCGGAGTTGAACGTGTTGTCATGAACATCACCAGCGATCGGCAAACCTGGATTCGCACCCGCACTGGGGCTTTGGGAATCAAACGCAATGTGCACAAAATCAGCCCCGTCAAACACCGCTTGAGCACCCGGGTTGGCGCCGACGGCAGGCGTGAACGTATTGTTCTTGATTTCGGTCCCAATCGAGTTGCCTACCGACACACCGAGGACCTCGCCGGTAAAGTCGTTGCCCATGATCGTGATCGGAGAAGTCGACTCGTGGTTCTGGTTAATCTGAATTCCGGTTTGAATATTGAACGGATCGCCGGCAACGGGCGTGAACATGTTGTTTGAAACGATAATTGGCGAATTTGCATTGGGTCCGCTAATGTAGACGCCAGCACCCCCGGCCCGGTGTTGGCCGACAAAATCGTTATCGTCGATTGTCGTCGTGCCACCGGACGCAAAGGCGAGCAGGATGTCGTTATTGGCACCGGCGACAGTATTGCCGGTGATGGTGCCATTGAGTTCACTGACGCCAGACCGCGCTGGAAAAAGCTGCTGCCGCTGGCGATCTGGATATCGTTGTCGGTAATGGTGACCGATTCGATTCCCGTCCCCCCGGGCCCGTAAATACGATGCCGGCTGCGTTGGTGGTCAGATTCGGCGAACCGGTCCACGGCGTCGCAGGGTTATCGCCCGTTGAATTGATCGTGTTGTTCGAGAAGGTCAGACCATCGAATTCGGTCGTGATCGCGGCGATCGCGACCGGAGCAATTGCAGCAGACTGTGATGGCGAAATGCACGTCTTGCACCGTGACGTCAGTGGCATTGATTGACATCAACACCTGTTGCGAACCCGTCGTTCGCGTCAACACCGGATCCATTCCAAATCCGCTGTCGTTATCACCGTCGATCGTTAGATCTTCCTTGTTGACGACGACGGTTTCGTCGTAAGTGTGACTGCCCTGTACATGAACGGTATCGCCAACGTCGGCCGCATCGACGCCCCGTTGAATGCTACTACTGTCGGCGGTCACGAACTGATGACCGTCATTGAACGTTACGACTCCGAGCCCGCTGACATCCAGGGCATGATAGACTTTGTCCTCCAGCGCAAACAATTTCTGCAAATCGGCAGCTGGATTGAGATCGCCAGCGCGATCAGGTGTGCCGCCCAGATCGAACAGGTTCTCTTCCAAGTTCAAGTCCACACTGAATGGAGCCATTGTGGTGATGCCATACTGGTTGTAGTACGGTCGACTGCTGGTCTGTGAATTGGCGTTTGCTTCAGAATCGAGATAAACAAACTGGTCGAGATCACCTTCAAACGTGTTGGCGAGTGTGCCTCGCCGCCAATCGTGATCGTGCCGAAGGTGGCACTGGCCGAATTGTGGTTCAAAAACTCGATGCCACGACCGCCAGCAACCGTACTCTCGCCAAATGTGTTGCCTTGAATCGTAGCGTTCATTTCGACGGGTGCCGGTGCGCCGCCGGTGGCGACCTTGTTGCTCACCTGGAGATGGACGAAATCGCTGTCGCCTGCCAGAGCGTTAAATGTGTTGTTTGTGATGGTCGTCGCGTTCGAGTTACCAACCAAGATGCCGACTTGGCTGACCGTAAAAAGATTGTTGTCAATAACGACCGGAACGCCCGAAGTGTTGTTCTTGATCATCAAGCTGCGGACATGTGAACTGCCTGACGGTACGGTGCCGGTATAAGGCGTGAAGGTGTTTCCGGAAATCGAAACGCTGCCGTGGGAGTTGGGTTCCGTGATGTCAAGCTGTGCTCCTTTGGTATCCTTCCCGCCGACACCCATGAAAAAGTTGTTGCTGACCATCAGAGTGCCGTAACCAACAAATTGGGCTGCCAAGTCATGCGAATCACCCCAAATCGTATTTCCATCAACCAGTCCATTGGCGGCTCGCAGGAAGATGGCTCGGTCAAACATGGCAGTGACGGTTGGCGGGGTCGTAGCCAACACCTGATTGTCGGTGATCGTGACCGTCGGGGCCGACGTCGAATCGTCAGTGTTTCGGATTGCGATGGCCGTGCTGTCGGTACCAAAGCCGACGAATCCTGTTGCTCCGCCCGATACGGCCGAGCCACTGATTCGAAATACGTTGTTGTCGACGGTGAGATTGGTAAACGTATCGCCGACGGTTTGCATGTACACGCCAGCCGTCGCGTTGGTCTGGTTTACGAGGAAATCGAAATCACTGATCGTTACGTCACTGGCTGCGACCGTAACGATTGCCAGATTCGATCCACTCGACATTGAGAGGGTGGCCCCCTGGTCGTTGACCGCATCGAGCGTCAATGAATGATCAATCAAAATCTGCCCGTTGTACGTTCCATCGTGAACTTTGATCAACGAAGGATCAGCGGCGTTGCCGATCGCTTCTTGAATGCGAGGTCCGCCGCCCGCCTGTGAACCCAGAGCTGTCACATTGAGTGTCGAGAAATCACCCGTGAACCCGACGGCACCTCCGTCGTTATCGGTACCCGAATCGAGAAATGGAGTGAAGTCAACCAGCCCTGTCGTTGCTGCCTGAACCGCCGTTGCGACGTTGGACCCCCACCAGTTTCCGGAAGCATTTATTGCTGTGCCTGTTGCGTTCTCAACTCCCTTTGTCGTATTTCCAGATATGTCGCTATCGTTGATGCTGCCCGAACCTGAGCCACTAACCAATAGGCCCCGCCCATTGCTGGTCAATTTGGAATGACTAATTGTCGCGACCCCATCGGTTACGATAATCCCGGTATTGGCACTGCCAGTGACCTCGCTCTGGTCCAAATCAAGCATCGCCCCACCACTTACCGAAACTCCAAAGATACTGGCGTTGGAAATGGTCGTGGCATCGACGTCGGCCGTGCCACCACTGACCGTCAGGCCATTAAACCCGCCGTCGATGGACACATTGTTGAGGGTCAACGCACCAACGCTGCTGATTCCATCCGAAAAATGATTCTCGAAGGAAAGACCGTCGACCGACACGACCGAGGACAGGCCGGCAACAACCAGGCCCGTTCCAAACAAACCGGTTCCATCGATGACGGGAGAATCGCCCGCGGCTGCCAATAGGTCAATGCTCTGGCTGGTTATTGTCAACGCTTCATTGTACCCACTACCGGCATGATCATAGATAATCACGTCGCCGCCGCCGGTCAGCGCGTTGATACCCGCCTGAACTGTGACAAACGCGTCGTACCCAAAAGCGATCGCCGGTCCTGCACCGTCAGGGTCGGCTCCGATCGATGTGCCGGCCCAGTCGTCATCGACATAAGAAATAACGGGAGCGGCGTCGGCCCGAATCAACTCCACGTCGTTGCCATCACCTCCAACGTACGTAATCAGCCAACTCTCGCCATTGATCGTGACGAAACTGCCGCTGGCCAAGGCACCACCGACGAGCACGGTATCGAAATATCCAGAAAACTGCCCTAAGGTTGAATCCACGCCGTCATTGGAGATCAAAACGACGCTGTCGCCGATCGTCGCTCCAGTCAAATCACTCATGGTGAAATCAAGCGTACCATAGAGGGTTGCCGTACCCGTGACATTAATTCGGTCGTAGTCGGTACCTGGAGTCGTGACTCCATCGACTTCCATATTCAATGTGTCTGTGGAACTGAGGGTAAAGTCGCCCGTATTGAGTGTGCCAGGACTGAAGCCTGGAGTGACCGTACCACCTGATGCTTGAGATCCATCCAATGCGCCGTCGATTGTCAAATTGCCAGCAACGGTACCGGTGAAAAGATTCACGTTTGCATCGACGGTGCCTTCGCCGGTGAGCGTCTTTCCACTGCCAAGATTGACACCGTTGTCGACTTCCAACTCGCCCCCGCCGGCGACGTTGGTCAGGACGCCCAGGCTGGCCGTGTTCGAATCCAACAGCGTGACCTTAAAAGTTCCGGTTAGCAGCGTTCCATCGTGGGCAAATCCGCTGCTGGTATTATCTCCGATTGTCAAGTTACCGATTGCGCGAATTGTCGTTCCGGTGTCGTTCCCGTCAAATGTTCCATTGATGGTGCCGCGTAGTTCCAATGTGATATCGGCATTGTTGGCGACGATCACGTTTTCGTTGTACACGTTGTCGGCAACACGGATGATCTCACCGGGCATTGACGCGTCTACCGCGTCTTGAATGGTAGCATGGCTTTCGAGTATCAAGTTTCCAGTACTGTCAAACCGTTGAACAAGATTCGTATCAACCGTTTGCAATGAGACCTGGTCGACCGCAATTCCGCCTGCCACATTGATATTGGTAAACCAGACATACCGATTGCCGCCGAAATTGGCAGCGTTACTGTCGCGAATTTCGGTAAATTTCCAGTCACCGTTCTGGTCGTAGAGGTTCATTTCCACCGACAATTCGTTGTCGGGATTTTCGTACATCAGGTGTTCAAATGTATACCAGCCGGGTTCGACTACGACGGTATGGTTGATCGTTTCAAGGTCTTCGCGAGGATCAAAATTGGTGTTGTTGGACTGTGCCAACCAACAGATCACCGGTGCTGGTGTCTTTGGTGACGTGGAAGATGTAGTCTTGCAAGTGACCGCCGGCATCGTTGCTGGCGGCGACAGAGAAATCGAATCCTTCACCGGCTGCCAGCGCGGCCGGGTCAAGATAGATTTTTACTTGCGTGATAATCCCGCCCTCGAGGTTAGCGCGGTAACCATCAAAGCGCGAGAAGGGACCGGTCAGACCGCCGCCTTCGTTGGTTTGTGTAAAGATAGCGTGCGTCGAACCATTAAGCGATGTCACTCCTCCCGTACCTGTAGTCACATTCGTGATGCTACCCGACCAACCTGGCCCTGTGGAAAAACCAGCAAACCCGCTTTCCGAGGTTTCGTTGTATTGATTCAGAGTTGTCAGGCTGGTAAAATCACCCTGAAAGCCAGGAACTCCTGGTTGCGTGTCGGTTCCGGACGTCAAGTACGGCGCAGTGTTGACCGTGCCTGCACCCGCTACGACTGGACCGCTGACTCCCCAATAGTTTCCTGAAGCTTCGACCACCGGATTGGTGCTGATCGCGCCCGTTGTGTTTCCGGAAAGATCGTTGCTGTGAATCGTCACCGTGCTGGAGTCACTGGCATCATAGCCGATGAAAACGCCCGTTGTATTGCCGGTAATGAAGTTGTTTTGGATGTTGGCGACAGTGCCGCCGCCAAAAAAAGTCGAGACCAGTACGCCAGCGGATGTTGAACCGTCGCTGGAAGCGACACCGAGATTGTTGGTAATCGTGTTTCCCAAAACGTTGACATGCGCCCCGGCACTAATGTCAAGCGCATAATCCAAGTGATCCCCGGCGCCTTTTCCGGTATAGGTGTTGTTCTCAAACTGTCCCGTCGTGCCCGCGCCAAAATACAGCACGCCGATACGACCAATGTTGGCAAATGAAGAGTTGACAACATCAATGTCGCTCATCGCGCCGAAGGCCGCAATCGCATTTCCTGCGTAGCTTGGGCCCGAAGCATCGAACTGAATGTCCTCGAACGCTACATTGTTGAACGATCCCGAACCCTTATGGCGAACGGCTTGCCAGACTTTTTGCCCGTTGCCGTCGAAAGTGAGATCGAAAGCTGAAAATTCCTCGCCCGAATTTACAAGGAACCAACCGCGAGCATCTCCACTAGAGGATGTGTCAAACCCGGACAATAAAGTCGTTGCGAACTTGCCGGCACCGGAAATCTGCAAGTCGTCGTCAATTACAATTTGCGAAGCAATTGAAAAATTTCCCGGACCAATTCTGATTTCGTCGACGTCGCCGAAACCATCACTATCGTTGGCGGCCACGACGGCATCTTCCAACGCACCAAACGCATGGGTACCAAAGATCAAATCTGGCACATCGGCGTCGCCACCGATTCCGCCGATCGCACCATCATTGCCCAACCACGTAACCGTGTCACCAGCATCAGGGCTCCCATCCATCGTCCCCGTCGTGATCACGAAATCCACTGGATTATCTACGTATAATAAATCCGCTGCCAAAAGTTGCTTCTGCTCGAGTTGCTCATAGCCGAGGAAACAAACAGATTCGGTCATTCGACGTTGCGACCTTGGGCGCCGGATGGAGTTTAAAGAGTCGTCCAGCACAAATGTTGGAGTCATACGCGTGAGCATGCTCAAGAACACGCCAAACGCTGCTCTGAAATAGAGTAAATTGATCGGCATGAAAGGACGAAAGATCCGTTTCCATTGCGCCAGTCGATCTTGACGATGTCGGTGGATTGACATCCAGCGGGCATCTTTACGGTGGGCTCGCAATTGAGCCTTTGCCGCTCGGCGGGCATTGCGAGAATTGGAAAAAAAACTGCCTCGGCGACGTCGAAACATGAGTCATGTTCTCCCGGTTTTATTCGATTGCCAGTTTACCCGCTGCACAACTTGCGTTGTCAAACGATGCAACCTGTCAAATAAAATTTGGTGCAAATTGAGATCAATTAGTCCGATAAGTCGTTGTTTGGATTCTTATCAAGCGGAGCAATCAAACTTCGGCGCATCAGGCGAATAGGATTCGAAAAAGCATTTCACAGTCTTAAAACGTGCCTTGAGTTGGACATTTGAAAAATGTGAAAAGTCTCAGTATAGTTCGTTTCGTCCAGATTGACAGACCGCAACAATAGGAGGCAAAATGAATTTTATTTAGGTGGTTTCGATAGCGATTTACCGAGCTGGACTTGACGCGGGACCGCCATTCTGAACTCAAGTCAGTATGCCCTCCCACGTGCTTGAGCAAATTCAGGCCAATTGCCACCTTCACATGCGAATGTCGGAATTGCGCATAAAGTTGAATGATTTGCGAGTCAACAGGTCAACTGCCGATTTTGAACCAAAGCGAAAAGCCTTGGCGCAGGATGCGGAGGTTTCGTCAGCAGGAGGCGTCCATATTCCACGTCAACTCAGATTCAAAATTCCATTTCACGCTGAACCAAGACAGTCCGTCTATCCGGAAGATTTGAATTGTGATCCGCTTTCACTGCCAAACAAGAGTACGGCCGTTCTATATGAATTTATCAATAGCGGATTGATGATTACGACTTCAACGCGTCATACAAATTCGTTAGCGCTGATACTGAAATGGATGTGTGAGCGCCGCATTATCTGCAGAACCAACTATCGTTTATGCGGTTGGAATCGTTAGCAAGTTGTCGATGTAGGAATTCGCTGGTGAAAGCTGTCGGCGCCTCCGTGTGCTCAACATTGTTTATGAGCTGATTCGGTACTCTCACCATTGTCCGTTGCCCAACGTCCACTAATACATCAGACCGGATTCAGCGTCGTGTCGTTGCGATTTCTGTTGTGCTGACTCGGATAGGTTCATCAGCGACCATTGGACAAAGTTGATTGGTGCTTGCCGTATTTGCAGAATTGCCGACAATTCAGACTCTTCGTCATCGCAAAGGGTCTGTTTTGAATTCTCAGCAAACCGTACATGTTGATCTGGGCAACCGCAGTTACGATATTTTCATCGGCGACGGTTTGCTGTCGCAATTAGCGGGAACTCTGCAGACGCAACTCGGCGGCGGTCGGTTGTCGAGGGATCATGCCGTTATTATTTCGGATGAAAATGTTGCCAAGCTTTATCTGGACGATGTCGGCAAACAACTGGACAGTTATTTCAAGCGAATCGACAAGATCGTAGTGCCACCTGGCGAGTCAACAAAATCCGTCGACCAAGCGGATGCGATCTGGAAACAGCTCTCCAAGCTGGAATCGGATCGCAAGTCGACGGTCGTGGCTCTCGGTGGCGGAGTCGTGGGGGATCTGGCTGGATTTGTGGCGGCAACCTTTGCACGCGGCCTCAAGTTTGTTCAGATTCCCACCAGCCTGTTGGCGCAAGTCGACAGTAGCGTGGGCGGAAAAGTCGGCGTCAATCTGCCGACCGCAAAAAATATGGTCGGAGCCTTTTGGCAACCGACCCTCGTAGTTATCGATCCAACGGTATTGAAAACACTTCCCGAACGCGAGTTCCGGTCCGGATTGGCGGAAGTTGTCAAATATGGAGTGATTCTCGACCCGGCTTTTTTTGAGCTGCTAGAAGCCTCGACCGCTGCAATCAACCAGCGTGATCCCGCCACGATGGTACGAATTATTCAACGCTGTTGCGAATTGAAATCACAAGTCGTAAACGAGGACGAAACCGAGCAATCGGGCCGGGCGCAATCCTGAATTACGGTCATACTTTTGGACACGCGATCGAGTCGGTATTTGGTTATGGCGAGTTCACGCATGGCGAAGCGATCGCGATTGGAATGACTTGCGCCGCCCGACTTGCCATTCAGACAGAGATGGCACCCCCAGAACTTCTCGAACGTCAAACTGCGCTGTTGACAGCATTTGGGTTGCCGGTTGCTTGCCCCCGTGAACACCACACCAAGCTCATTCATGCGATGAAACGCGACAAGAAAGTCGCGGCGGGAGTTCTGCACCTTGTCTTACCCACCGCAATCGGGCATGTTGATGTTGTTCCGTCGCCTGATGATCAACTGTTACTCCAAAGCCTGGTAAGTGAATGATGTCTGATCCTCAAACCACCGAAGTGGCCGCAGACGATTTGGCCACCCGAATTCAGAATCGTGACGCGGCGTTGCGGTTGTCGCAGGTACCGGGTGTCGGTCCGCGGACGTACCAACATCTGGTCAATCATTTTGGTTCGCCGGCCGGAGTTTTGGCGGCCGCGCCTGCAGACCTGCGCGAGGTGGAGGGAGTCGGAGCGAAAGTGGCTGCCGACATTGCTTTGGCGAACGAAAACATCGACGTCGCAACACAACTTGAAGTTTGCGGTGCCAATGGAATCGAGATCCTCGATCGGGGCAGCGAAAACTATCCTCAGCGGCTAACCGAAATTTACGATCCGCCCAACGTGTTGTTCGTTCAAGGCAGATTGCGCCCCGAAAATGAACTTGCCATTGCGATTGTTGGTTCACGGCACGCCACCACTTATGGGATCAAGATGGCCGAAAGTCTTAGCCGCGGCATGGCGCTGGCCGGATTCACGGTGGTGTCCGGATTGGCCCGCGGGATTGACGCGGCGGCTCATCGCGGTGCCTTGCAAGTCGGCGGCCTGACGATTGCGGTGTTGGGCAGTGGGTTGTTGAACCTCTATCCGGCGGAACATGCGGGTTTGGCAGCCGAAATTCGCAACCAGGGAGCGGTGCTTTCCGAGTACCTGCCCTACCAGGCGCAAAAAGCGGCGCTTTTCCTCAACGGAACCGAATCATCACCGGGCTGAGCCTGGGAGTGGTCGTCGTTGAAGCGGGCGAACGTAGCGGTGCGTTGATTTCGGCTCGCTTGGCGAACGAGCAGGGGCGCGAAGTTTTTGCGGTGCCGGGTCGCGCGAACAGCCGCATGTCGCGTGGCTGCCATGCGTTAATCAAAGACGGCGCGAAATTGGTTGAATCGGTAGATGACATCCTGGAAGAACTCGGACCGCTGGCGACGCCTGCCAGGATTGATTCCGAACAGACGATTCGGCATCCGGCCGAGCTGCAATTGACGGAGCAGGAGTCATTGGTGCTGCAGCATATCGATGTGGATCCCACCTCGATTGACCTGGTTGTTGAAAAATCGGGCCTGCCCGTTGCCCGCGTACTGTCCACCATCAGCGTCCTGGAAATTCGACGACTCATTCGGCGAGTCAGCGGAAATCAACTTGTCCGCAAATAGACGCTGAAGTTCATGACGCGAATTGCAAGCTACAACATCAACGGGATTCGTTCGGGGATTCGCAAAGGCCTGGTCGAGTGGCTGGACGAGAACGATTTTGATGTCGTCTGTTTCCAGGAGGTAAAGGCCCATTCGGGTTCCGTGCCCGTGTTGCTGTTTGAAAGCCTGGGCTACCAAACGTATTGGCATTCGGCGCAGCGCAAAGGTTACAGCGGCGTGGCTACGTTTAGCAGGCAAAAACCAACGAAAGTTTTTGAAGGCCTGGGTCTCGAAAAATACGATCTCGAAGGCCGGGTACTGCGCACGGACTTTGGCCCGTGGACGCTACTCAACTGTTACTTCCCCAACGGCAAGAGCGGTGACGAGCGACAGAAATTCAAAATGGAATTTCTGGAAGATTTTTATCACTGGGTGGAAAACCTGCGGGAAACTCGCCCCTACATCATTGTGGTCGGCGACTACAACATTGCACATCAAAAGATGGACATTCATGATCCGGCTCGCCACCAGCGCACGTCAGGTTTTCTGCCTGAAGAGCGCGACTGGATGACCAACTGGTTTGCCAGTGGCTTTGTCGATTCGTATCGTTACCTTTATCCGGATACGGTCAGCTACACCTGGTGGCGCGGGACGCAATTTTCGCGGGTGGTGGATAAGGGCTGGCGGCTGGATTATCAATCCGTCAGCGACGCGCTGCAGGATCGAATCAAGACAGTGGAACACCTGCATGACGCGTTCCATTCGGATCATTGCCCGGTGTTGTTGGACATTGACCTGGATGGTTTGGTTGCTGGATAGGAATCAGGCAGCCCTCCCCGGCCGCTACCGCGTCCGACCCTCCCCAAAGGGAGGGTGAAATCGGCGGCAAGCTTGAAACACGGCAGCCCTAGCACTTGGGCTTGGATTTGCGTTTGGTGAGTTCAACAGAATTACCCAATTCGTTGTACTTGACGATATCGATGAAGTTATTCATCAACATCAGCCCGCGTCCACACGTCTTTTCGAGGTTTTCGTCCAAGGTTGGATCGGGGACGGATTCCGGGTCGAAGCCCGCCCCTTCGTCGGTCACGCAGGCGTAAAACTGGCTGCCAGAAATCGCGATTTTGACGTGCACGCTCTTGCTGGGGTCACGTTTGTTGCCATGCTTGATCGCGTTCATGACGGCCTCTTCCATCGCCATGTGCACGCCAAAAATATCCTTTTCGTTCCAGTCGTTTTTTTCAAGCTGATCCAAGACCTCGCGAATGATTCCGACACCTTCGTCCGGGTGACTTGGGATCTGCTTGTCTAATTTCCAAAGCCAGGTCATGTTATTCATGAAGTGAAGGTGTCGCACAGCGAGCGGGGAGAATTAATGGTCAAATGAATCGATGGCTTCCGATTGTTCGTCGCGAATGACGAACACGGAATCCAGATTGGTGTAACTGAACAAATCGCGAACTTCCGGCCGCAAGTTGCTCAGCCTGATTTTTCCTCCCACGGCTTTGACACGTTTGTCCAGCACAATCAGCTTGTTAATTGCTTGGCTCGAGAAGAATCTCACGTTTTCAAAATTTATCAAGAGATTTTTTTGCTGTTTGCCGTCGGTCAACGACATCAGTTCTTTTCCAAGTTGTTCGATCCGACTTGGATCCATGACTTTGTCATCGACAAACTTGATGACGGAAATTTTGTCAACGTCGTCCAGCTTGATACACTCAAATGGCCCCATGGATTTTATCTTTCTGAACGTGAGTAGTCGTTCAATGTGGTTCACCTAACGCCACATTGCTAAGGTAATGATAAACTGGAGATCGCACGAATCAAAGCAGCCCTCCGATTGGGGCATTACGCCTAATTCAGAGCCGGGACACTTGGAAAACCAGTTTTTGGTGGCAAGGGAGTAAAAGGCTGAGTCTGGCGGTCGGGGTGTTTGTGACGATCGCTGCCAATGTGATGGGCCCGGGAATCGGGGCGGCAGGTGCGTGGTTCCTTCGCTTAGATGGTTTTCTCAACAAATTCGCAAAGTTGGACTCAAAGTTCGGCGCAAAAAAACACCAGCAGATCGCCCACATATGATCGACCAGAGCGTCATATGTTTACGAAACTGGCTGGTGTTTCAATTTAGATCGTCAATCGGACGGAAATTGTTTACGAGATTTAATGGAAATGTTGTCGGCGATCCGTAACTTATTTTGTTTCAGATGAACGCTGAGGGTTGGCCGGATTGGACCCGTTGCGTCAAGATTGGCGAAAAATCTGGGCCGATTTCGTTCATCACCTGCGTAGTACCATTCCGTAAAAGACCGAAGCAGCACCTACGAAGATAAAGGGCCAGCATAGCCATTCTGGCGGCGTGATTTGTGCTGGGCCGCTCAAAACGGCGGGAGCCAGCATCTGCGGCTGCGTCGTTCCATAGTCCGGTTGCGATCCGTATGACGCTTGGGAGTACGTCGCCGTGTTGTACGGGTTCGCTGCAACTGGCACGGAAGCCAGATCCACGTCCGGCAATTCTGCCAGGTTTTCATTCCAAAATCTCGTTGCGTTTGGAGACAACGTGTACGTCTGGACCAGATTCAATTGGATTCCCAGAAAAATTAGCAGGAAGCCAAGCACCATGATTTTGCTGCGGTTCATTGTATTGCTCGATCTCAAATCGTGTGCTTCCAATCAGTAATCGCCCAGCGACGGAAGCGTGTTCGCTGAATGCGCACCAATGCTGTTACCTGTTTATCGAGTTAAATCCCCGCTCGCTTGAATCGTTGACAGGATCGGCAAGTATTAGCAGCCACGATTGTCAGTGCCGTTTTTTGGGGTTGTGCGGGTAACTGGAGGAAGATCTTGAATCGGGCCCATGAACCTGTCCAAAACGCCGGAATTTTGGGCCGCTTTTGACTCGATTGATAGAGCTTTGATCTTGGAATTTCGTTATCTTTATTTGCGAAACCTTCGACCTGATTATCTCGATTCCAGTGGTCCCAACTCGATGAACTTGAACCCCTCGCTTTCTCTCGAAACTGAAATCGTTCCGGATTTGCCGCACGACTTTCCTAAAACCGGGATTTGGTCGGCCAGCTTTCAAGGCTTGCTGTGGACCAACTGGCTGACTGCCATCAATGACAACGTATTTCGCTGGTTTGTGATTGGTGCCGGGAAGGACTATGTTCCGCCCGAGTATCAGGGCAACATTTTGATGGCGGGAACCGCCTGTTTTGTGTTGCCCTATATTTTTCTCGCTTCTCCGGCTGGTTGGTTGGCCGACCGTTTCAGCAAGCGCAACGTCGTGGTCGCCTGCAAAATTGCGGAAATTGTGATCATGACGTTGGCCGTGGTGGCGTTGATGCTCGCGCCCCATGCGAATCCGGGTGAAGCGCCCAGCCGAATTGGTTTGTACCTGTTGTTATTCACCGTTTTGTTAATGGGTGCGCAGAGCGCGCTGTTTGCGCCGGCCAAGATCGGTAATATTCCCGAGTTGCTTGACGAACATACGATTTCAGCCGGGAACGGGTTGTTTAACCTGGCGACTTTGTCCGCGGTCGTGATTGGGATGGTGATTGGCGGTTGGTTGGCAGACATGACCGGCTTCTGCGGGCAGGATAACATTTGGTTGACGGCCCTGGTTCTTGTGGGAATTGCGGTTGTGGGAACCTTGATCAGCTTGATCATTCGACCGTTACCTGCTGCCAACGTCAAAGCCAGGTTTCCGGTAACCATTATTGGCGAAACCATTCGCGACATCATCGTCCTGGTCAAGAGCGGCCCCTTGTTTCGCGTTGCGTTGGGGACGATTTTCTTTTTCTCGATTGCCGGTTTGGCTCAGCTGAATATCGATGCCTTTGCCAGTGATAGTGGCGCGATTACCGAATCCCAACGAACGCCGTTGCTGGTGTCATTGGTCCTGGGGCTCGGTCTGGGAAGTGTGCTTGCCGGCTTCGCTTCCGGTGGGCGGATTGAATTGGGACTGGTGCCCTGGGGGGCGACTGGCATGGCAACGTTTTGCCTGCTGCTTGTGTTTGCGCCGGAAAATTTCATTAATGAGTACGCCTTCAATGGGCAAAAAACAATCGCCTGTCTGATGTTGGCGGGCATAGGAGTTTGCGCCGGATTTTTTGACGTCCCGTTGGCTTCCTACCTGCAGCATGAAAGTCCGCTTCAAACACGAGGCGCAATCCTGTCGGCGAATAACTGCCTGATGTTTTCCGGCATCCTGATTTTCGCCGTGTTGTTCAGTGCCTTACAGGCGCCAACATTTGCGGGTTCCAAATCAAACCTGGAGCAGGAATACCAGACGTCCAAGCTGGATGTTGGGCAGCAGAAAGAAATCATTAAATGGACGAACGAATTTGCGGCCAAGTGGCAGGAGTCCCCTGAAAATCCTCCGGACATAACCTGGTTCGTCAACCGACTCCCGCAGGAAAATCGAGTCGCCGCAACCACCGAAATGTTGTTTGTCGAAGCGACCAACCTCAAAGAACAGGGAAAGCAGGTCTCGATCAAACATTATCAAGAACTGTTTCCGGAGCAGCAGCGGCAGGTCAAAAGCGTCATTCGCCAGGCCTCCGGATTGCCGTTGTGTACGTCCCGGCAGATTTTCGGGTTGATGGGGTTGTTTACCATTCCGGTCGCAATCTACGCGTTTCGCCGGTTGCCGCTGGATGCAGTGAGGATGGTATTTCTGTTGTTATTTAAAGTGATCTACCGGCTCCGCATCCGCGGACTGGAAAATATTCCCGTGAAGGGACCCGCGATTCTGGCTTGCAATCACGTTTCGTTTCTGGACGGTGCGATTCCAATGACGGTGATTCCCCGCCGGATGCGGACCATTGCCTGGGCGGGCAACTTCAACAATTGGCTGTTCAAGAAATGGGCTGACTTTGTCGGAGTCATCTTGATGACCTCCGGACCCAAGTCGATTCGCAAGGGACTGGCAGAAGCTGCGGAAGCACTTAAGCAAGGGCAACTAGTCGCGGTGTTTCCCGAGGGTGGCATTTCGCGAACGGGCCAGGTAAGAACATTTCGCCCCGGGATCCTGAAAATCCAGGAAAAACAGGACCAGCCGGTTCCCGTCATTCCGGTTTACATTGATGAAGTCTGGGGCAGTATCTTCAGCTATGTCGGCGGAAAAGTCTTTTCTCGATTTCCGAACTCGCTGCGACGCCCGCTTTCGGTACACATCGGACAGCCCGTAGATGATCCCATGTCCATGTTTCACATTCGGCAGGCCGTCGAACGACTGGGGGCAGAATCAGTTCCGTTCGGAGCCGCGAAGTTCAAATCGCCCACAATGGACTTCGTGAGGCAGTGCAAGAAGCGGCGGTTCTCGCAAAAGATCGGCGACTCTACCGGTCAACAGGCAACCGGTGGGGCACTGTTGACTCGTACGCTCGTGTTACGACGGTTACTCGGCAAGTTTGTGCTGTCCAATGACGAGCAAACAGTAGGAGTCTTGATCCCGCCCTCGTTTGGCGGAGTCGTGGTGAACATGGCATTGGGGCTCGATCGCCGGATCGCTGTCAATCTGAATTATTCGCTGTCCGAGGATCTGATCAATAACTGTCTGGAACAGGCCGAAATCAAACACGTGCTGACCAGCCGAAAAGTGATGGAAAAATTTGATTTCAAGCTCAACGCCGAAGTCTATTACCTTGAAGACTTGCAAGGCAAAGTTTCTGGAATGGACAAAGCGATCGCGGCCTTGCAGGCATTCGTACTCCCCACCTATTTCCTTAACCGATGGCTGGGGCTGCACCGGATTGGTCCCAAGGACCTGATTACCATCGTGTTCACGTCCGGTTCAACCGGCACTCCCAAAGGCGTGATGCTTTCCCATCGAAACATCTCCAGCAATATGAAAGCAATTGATCAGGCGGCTTCGTTCAACACGAGTGACGCGATGGTCGGGATTCTGCCTTTCTTTCATTCATTCGGATTTACAGCCACGTTATGGGCCGCGATGTGTTGCAACATTCGTGGGATCTATCATTTCAGCCCCCTCGATCCCAAGCAGGTTGGCAAACTGGTCGAGAAGTATAAAGGTACGATTCTGGTGGCGACGCCCACGTTTCTGCGCTCCTATATGAAGCGATGTACCGTGGAACAGTTTGAGTCGCTCGATATGGTTGTCGCGGGAGCAGAACGCCTGCCGCCAGAATTGAGCGATGCGTTTGAAGAAAAATTTGGAGTTCGACCGGTGGAAGGATATGGCGCGACCGAGCTCTCTCCGATTACGGCTGTCAATATTCCACCTTCTCGCCAATACGACAGTTATCAAGTCGAATGCAAAGAAGGTACCGTCGGTCGCCCCCTGAAATCCATCGCGGCAAAAGTAACGGATTTGGACACCGGCCAGGAACTTGGTGCCAACGAACCGGGAATGTTGTGGATTACAGGGCCCAATGTCATGCAAGGTTACTTGAATATGCCGGAGAAAACAGACGAAGTGCTCGTCGACGGCTGGTATCAAACGGGCGACGTCGTGATGTTGGACGAGGATGGATTTATCACGATCACGGGAAGGATGAGTCGTTTTTCGAAAATCGGCGGAGAGATGGTTCCGCATGTCAAGATCGAGGAGCTCCTCACAAAAATGGTCGACGAAACTCCGAATGATGAAACCGACGATCGACCCTGCATCGCGGTGACCGCGGTTCCCCACCCAACGAAGGGCGAGCGATTAATCGTCTTGCATACCGCGATCCACAAGTCGGCGGATGAATTGCGGCAGGGACTCACCGCCGCTGGATTGCCAAACTTGTTTATTCCCAATGCGGACAGCTTCCGACAAGTTGACGAGCTACCACTATTGGGTAGTGGAAAACTGGACTTGAAAGGAATCAAGCAGATGGCCGTCGACCTGTTTTCCGAAAAATCCGGGAACGCTTCCGAGTAGCTCACGACCGCCCGCTCATCTCCAACATCTTCTGGGCCAAATTAAACGGAGTGATCTCGCGCAGCCATAAATAAGACATGGTCAACCGCGGATTGACTTCGAGAACCCATGCTTCATTCTCTCCGATGATCATGTCGATACCGAAATAGCCGTTGGTGGGTGGCAAAACCTCGGCCGTCGCCAAAGCAAGTTCCGTGGCCCGTGCGGCGACAGGCTCGGCAAGCGGATGTCGGGCCGCCACATAGTGTCCCAGCGGTCGATCGAATACTTGCCCCGTCGGAGTCAAACAGACATGTTGCTGTCCGTCGGAGATCACCGAAACGCTGACCGATTCGCCCGCGACAAACGGCTCGACTCGCCAGTCTGATTCCGCAACTGGCAAATGCAGTCGCCCCAGCTGTTGATCAGATGGACGTTCTCACTGCCCGCACCCATGTTAGGTTTGGCAATGGCCGGCAGCGCGACGCGATCTCGGGCATCGTCAAGACGTACGACCCGGACCCCATCAGGTACAGGAATATTGAATTTCCCTAACCACTTGGCCGTCGCTTGTTTGTCGGACGTCAATCCAATAAACGTCGCGTCGGGACTCGCCAGCTTGGCCTGTTGGGGTGCGAGCCAATTCACAACGCGGTGCAAACAACCACCGCATTCGGGTGCCACAACTACAATTGCATCCGCCTGATCGGCCAGCAGGCTGACTGCCGGTTGAAGATCATCAGGGTGGGAAACCAGCAACGGATTTGATTCAATATCCAAGGATCTGTTATTAAGCTGGACACGACAATCCTGTGTCCAAAGCACTTGATGTCCAGATTCCAAAAAATCTGAAGTCAGGGCTTCGAACATCGCGAGTCCCTGGACTCGAAACGGGCACTTGTCGTCTAAATCAAGACCGTCAAACCAGAGCCCGCCACAGGTTAGCCATTCGAGTACGAAAACTTTCATTTTGCGGAGCGCGTTTTTCCAGATTGTGACTGCCCAAAGACTGGCGACTGGGACCCAGTTTGCTTTACATTCCAAAGGTGTAGATTACAATTTTCGCTAACCCAGATGATGGCAATCTCGCATCCCGACAAAATTAACAGGAATTATCGTGGCAACTCTTCTAAGTCGTGTTGAAGGCAATGTCCTCATCATCTATTTCCAGGACGTGAGAATTATTGACGAATCACGCATCAACAGCCTGGGTCAAGAAATGACGGACCTGGTAAACAGCACTGAAAACAAGAATGTCGTCCTGAACTTTCAAAACGTCAGCTTCATGTCGTCCGCCATGATTGGCAAGCTGATTCAATTTGGCAAGAAATGCCAGCAAACGGACGTGAACTTGCGATTGTGCGATATCAACGACAACGTCGAAGAAGTGTTTAAGTTGATGCGGTTGGAAAAGGTCTTCAAGATTGCCAAGAACGAAGAGGCGGCGATCGCCAGCTTCACCAAAAAAGGCTGGTTTGGCTAAGATCCGTCGCCGCCAATTTTGGCGATCCCCATCGTGAGCCCGAATCCAATTCCAATCAATAACAGCGAACCGCCAATTTGAGTCGGCTGCGGGTTGAAATACCTGGTCGGCCAATCTTCTTTGTCGATTTCGCCGATTGATTCCAGCGTGACAGTCTTGACCTTTGATCACATCCCCCACCTGCGGAACCACACCTTCCTGGAAGGGGAACAGGCCCACGGTCGAGCCAACCAATAATCCAAGTAGCGCACCCAAAGTCGCCTTGCGATAACGGTGCAGCAACCACTGCAACAGATTGCCGACGATCGCAACACCCGCGACAACTCCGATTGCAACTGGTAACAAGACGGACAGTGCTGGCTCCATCGCCGCGGAGAAATCACGAGCCTTGAGCGCTTCCTTGAATTGGTCGATCCCCGACAAGACCGGAACATATTGACCGAGCAACAGCAACAAATAGCCTCCGGAGATGCCTGGCAGGATCATCGCGCTGGCACCGGCTAAACCAGCAACCAGAAACATCAGGAAACTCCCGCCTGCGTTACCGACGAGACCGAATGCCTGAAGAGCTGCCATTGCGATCATACCCAAAAAGGCGACCACTGCGGCGATTACCAGTCCTTGGCTTCCCGGTTTGGCCATTTTCCAAACGACGGGAACACCTCCGAGCGTGAGTCCAATAAACAGGCTATACATCACCCACCGGTAGTCGACGACAAGATTTTTAACGACTCCCGCCAACAACAAAATTCCCAGCCCGGCCGCGCCGACGACGCAGCCAAGCAACAACAACGAACGTAACTTGAATTTGAACCGTGTCGCCTCGGCAACTGCCGAAATAAATCTCGGATAGATTCCGGCAGCCAGCAGCATCGTCCCGCCGCTGATCCCCGGAACAAGATTGGCCAGTCCCATCAACACACCACCGAATAGCGACCGGTAGATCAAAGTGGGCGTCGAAAGGTTGTCGAATTCGGAGTTGGCTGCGGGGCTTTGTTTCGTCTTGGAATCGTTCGTTTGGTTCACGTGTTACTCGTTTTGATTTCTTGGTCGTTGGCGTTCCATCATTCGCGGGCTCGCGAAGCGAGCAATTGTCGTGCATCTCGCCTGACAGGGGTACTGAGGTGGGGAAGCCTTTGGTGTCATTAGTCATTTTCTGTCCGTCGCCTCTGATTGTATTCGAGTCGCTTATATTTTGCCTGCTCCTCCGAACTTGACAAATCGTTACCTTTTGACTGAAAAAAACTAATCAAATTGCCAAATTTTTGTGGGTAAATGGCGAGTCGGGGAAATGGTTGGCGGAAGTGGCTGCCGATTCCGGCTCGAAAACCTCAACATTCGCATTTTCTTGTGGTGATTTTCGAAAAGCATGATAAGTTGACGTGCATGCAAGAGCTTGGATTTAGTCAGCAGACCAACCCGTATTGGCGGGATAAGCACAAGTTGGCTCGGGCGAGCCTCCGAAGTTAATGTCAGGGTCCTTTCGCCGGATGCCGACTAATCAACTAGCAACACGAGTATTCAACAAGACAGATGATTCAAGGATCGCCGTCAGGCAAAGATGAGAATTCGGTTTTCGGGCAATCAGGTCGAAATCCAAACGCCGGCAAAAATAAATATTTTTTTGGAGTTGTACGGTCGGCGTGAGGATGGGTTTCATCAACTAGAGACGATTATCTCAAGTGTCTCTCTTTTTGATACGGTCGGTTTACAGCTTCGTCGTGACGATCAAATCACGATTGAGCTCTGTCCTGCCTATGACCCAGTGTGCAGGATCATCGGAGCCAGAGGTTCCCGCTGACGAAAACAATTTGGTGTACCAAGCGATCGATTTGATGCGTCGTCACGTCCGTTCCAGTATCCAGTCAGGAACGGTTACTTCCCGGGGTTAACGTTCGGATCGACAAACGAATTCCTGCTGCGGCCGGGCTGGGGGGGGCGTCAAGCAACGCGGCTGGGGCATTGATCGGCATGAATCATTTGTGGAATTGCAGACTGGGGTTGACGTCATTGCAGCGAATCGGTGCTCAACTCGGCAGCGACGTTCCCTTTTTCCTTACCGGAGGAAGTGCGGTTTGTACGGGTCGCGGCGAACAGATTTTCCCGCTCCGTTGTCCGGCCCACGTACCGGTTGTGATCGTTAAACCGCCGATCGGCCTGTTGACGGGCGATGTTTATCGGCGATGCTCGATACCACCGTTACCAATATCGTCCGGTGGCATGAGTGAACAAATGTCGAGCGGCAAAACCCGAGAGATTGGGAAACAGCTTTTTAATCGACTTGAATCGGTGGCCGCCGGGATGACGGATTGGATTGCCCGGCTTAAGTCGTCATTTTCCGGGATAAATTGCCTGGGACACCAAATGACCGGAAGTGGCTCAAGTTATTTCGGTCTATTTTCGAATCAAATAGCAGCCCTGCAGGCTGCGGCTTGCTTGTCAAACCGTCACCCGGACGCAAAGATTTTTGCGTGTGTAACCCTCGGTCGTGTACACCCTTTTCGACGTTTGTGTCTGGCGACTGAGTCTGGAGTAATGTCATGGAAATAACCGAAGTCAGAATCAAACTAATGGAGAGCGCCGAGGATCGACTGCGCGGATTCTGCAGCATTACTTTTGACGATTGCTTCGTGGTACGCGACTTGAAAATAATCGAAGGGAATAATGGACCCTTTGTGGCGATGCCCAGTCGCAAACTGACTTCTCATTGCGACAAATGTCGGACCAAGAATCATCTGCGTGCTCGATTTTGTAACCAATGTGGAAACAGGCTGCGCAATGAAGAGATTGCCTACGACCAGGACGGCCGAGCCAAGCTGTATGCCGACATCGCTCACCCGGTGAACGCCGAATGCAGGGAAATGATTCAGAAGCGCGTGATCGAAGAACTTGAAAAAGAAATAGAGTTGTCCAGTCAGCCAGGTTATTCATCCCGCTACGACGACGACTATGACGTCATTCAACGGCATCGGCAGAAAGCATCCCGCTCGTCAGATCATAAGATTGACAAGCGCATCGATCCGGGACCGTCCCTCGATTCACCGCAACCGGCTCCCCACCGGCCGCAGGATACTTCGGAAAAAGCGGAACGACCCGACTCGTCCGGCGAGGCGTTCGGCCAGGGGATCTTTGACTGACTGACTTGGCTGGCCCGGCTGCGGTTGGTAAAACTCGCGATCACCAGAAAGCCCGCGGATTCGACTTATCTGTCACAACCGGACTTTATCTCGATCGGCCAAGGAAATGACGTGATTCTTGGAGCGTTGGCGTGAAAACTTGACCCTTTTAATTGGACCCGACTATACTTGAAATTTACGCTCAGGCTCCAAATCTCTGCCGACTCGGAACTTGATGCTTGCAGCTGAATGCCGGTTTTTTGGAGGCCAGCCATTTGCGGTTGGACGCGAGGATATATGCCACGGGTTCTGACGATGATCTATTTTTCGCTGATGATGTTTGCGCTGAACGTGTGTCCGGTTGCGACGACGGATGCTCAACAGCTGACCAAGACAACCCAAGCCATTGGCCACCGGCGTACTCAATGTCATTAAACCGGATTTGGCTGCTCGCGAAAGTTACTCGCTGCCCATGCCATTGCCTGGCCTCAACGTGAAAGAATACGACCCAAACTTTTCACCGAAGCAGGACACGCTTTACGGTCAAACCCGCAATATCGTGTTCTTCCGCGATGTGTGGAATTACGAGTTTGCTTTCCTGGGTCTGCGACAGATTGAAATTCAGGGCAGAAACATCTGGTACATGCCGTATCGAATCCGGAACACGGGAGCGACGTTAAGCTACGAGCAGGTGAAAGAGGATCCACGATTTGATCACATGAAATATGATCTCAAGCGCAATGAAAAAGAGATCGAGGTTGTGGATTTCTTACCCCGCTTTTCGCTTGAAGGATGGGTCGGCAAAAAAGGCGATTATGACAAAGTCGTCTATCGCGACGTCGTCGACATCGAACTGACGCGCATTATTCAAAATCACGAAGATCCGAATCGACCCCTGCTCAATACGTTCGAGATGGCAATGACCAAGATTCCGTTGGTCAAGAACGATTCGGATCCCGGCGTGTGGGGCGTCGCAATCTGGGACAACGTTGATCCGCGCATCGATTACGTCAGTGTCTATGTCAGCGGGTTGACCAACGCCTACCAGATTGAACGGAGCCGCGATGGAAAAATCGGCTTTAAGTACCGCACATTGCAACTGAACTTCTGGCGTCCCGGAGACATCGAAGACGAGGCCAAGGACGATGTCGATTACGGGATCCCGTTGGTCGATGACCCCCAAGAACAGGTCGAAATCTGTGAACGTTACGACTTGCCCGGTCCTGTCCTGCAGGCCTCTCGAGTTGACGAAAACGCCAACCAGGATGTCTTGATTTTCGAGGTTGACGGTGAGGTCAACTTGAAGGATTTCAAATCGGCACTGGTCGCTGAACTGGACGAAGGCAAACTTCCGGAGACGGTCAAAAAGGCGTTCGCCGATGCCGGCTATCCGCTTCCCAACGAAGCCAAGCCAGAAACCCTCGTCTCTGGCGTTAAATGGCGTGTGCAGGATGGCTCAGGGATGATGTTTATCCTCAGTCTGGAGCCTCAATTCTGGGAGCCCAGTTTCGGCAAAACCATTCGGTTCATCAAAAGCCTTGATCATTTCTGGATTTATCGGTAAATTCAGGGGTTTCCCAGATAGGTCATTTTCGAGGCAAATCATGGCACATAAGAAAGGCCAGGGCTCCAGTCGCAACGGTCGCGACTCGAACGCTCAGCGCCGCGGCGTTAAGAAATTCGGCGGCGAACAGGTTCGCGCCGGAAATATCCTGATTCGGCAATGCGGAAACAAGTGGCACCCGGGTCGCGGTGTCGGGCAAGGCAAGGACTATACTCTGTTCGCTCTGATTGACGGCCAGGTCATGTTTGACCGTGAGGGACGCCGGATCAACATCGTTGCCGAGGCGAACTAGGTCACCGCGACCTTGTTTGACGCGGCTGATCGAATAGGAACAATGGAGGATGCCATCTGAGGCATCCTCTTTTTTTGTGCCTCGTAACCGGCGCAGCAACAATTCTTTTGGGGATGGGACTTAATTTTCATGTTTGTTGATCGGGTCGAGGTTGAGGCCACCGCCGGCAGAGGCGGAAATGGCTGTATGAGTTTTCGGCGCGAGCGATACGTACCCAAGGGCGGGCCAGACGGAGGCGATGGCGGTCACGGAGGAAGCGTGGTTTTTGTTGCCAAAAATGGTGTTAACAGCCTCGTTAATCTTTCACACCAATCCCAATTGCGGGCCAAAAACGGAACGCCCGGAATGGGAGCCAAACGGCACGGGAAGGCTGGCGAGGACCTGATTATCGAAGTTCCCCCGGGAACGATCGTGATCGACGCCGCTAACGATTTTGTTATCAAAGATCTTTCCAATCCGGACGACAGCGTTATCGCCGCGCGCGGCGGAAGTGGCGGCAAAGGCAATGCGCGATTCAAGTCTGCTACCAACCAGGCCCCGCGTGACTGGACGCCAGGCGGCGAAGGCGAGCGTAAGCGGCTGATCCTGGAGTTGAAGGTCATTGCCGACGTCGGGCTCATCGGAATGCCCAACGCGGGAAAGAGCACGTTGCTCAGCCGGTTGTCCAGCGCAAAACCAGAAATTGCCAATTACCCTTTTACAACAAAATATCCCAATCTCGGGCAGGTAGCAATCGATCGCGACCATGCATTTGTCATGGCCGATATTCCGGGTTTGATTGAGGGTGCTCACACCGGTGTTGGGTTGGGCCATGATTTTCTCAAACACATCGAGCGTGCAGGAATTCTCGTCCATCTCGTCGAACCGTTGCCGATGGATCAAAGCGATCCCGTCGACAACTATTTGGCGATTCGCAACGAACTGGCTCAATACAGCTTGGCACTCAAAGATCGTCCTGAAATCGTCGCGGTCACCAAGTGTGAGTTGCCGGGTGCCGAGACGATTCATGCGCGGCTGCAGGAGCAGATCGGCCAAAAAGTATTTCTGATTTCGGCAGTGACGGGGTCCGGCTTGCCGCAACTGGTCCGTCAAATTACCAGCGAATTGCAGCAGTACAGTCCCACTTGCCAGGACAGTCTCCGATGCACCTAGTCGCCGTCGACATCGGCAACAGCTCGATCAAGGTCGCGGTCGAACCGCTGCCCGGCGCCGAACCAGCGTTTATCGCAACTCCCAATGACCGTTGGATCATGGAGTCGGTGATTCGCCATGACGAGCCCCTACACCTGGAACTCAGTTCAGATCCGGCATTCTGGTCCATTTGCAGTGTCAACCGCCAGCGTCTGAAAATGCTCGAAAATTGGATCGCTGGCAACCGGCCTGCCGACCAAATTCACATCATTGCCGAATCGGAAATCGAACTTCAATCGAACATCGAGTCTCGCGCCCAAACTGGAATCGACCGACTGATGGCTGCCTGGATGGCAGTACAGCTCAATGATGGCAGGGGCCCCGTCATCGTTGTTGACGCAGGAACCGCGGTTACGATCGACCTGGTCGATGGCCAGACCGTATTCCAGGGCGGCGTGATTTTTCCCGGCGCCTCGGCAACCCTCAAAAGTCTTTCGGAGTCGACGGATGCGTTGCCAGACCTCTCGGAACGAAAATATCTGAAATTCCTGAAATCTCCGGCCGAAGTCGTCGGGAAATCGACCTACTCGGCCATCGTCCGCGGAGTTTACCAGAGCCAGATCGGCGGAATCAAACATCTCGTGAACAAATTACGCCGAACCGTTAAGCGAGACGTCGCGATCTATGCAACCGGCGGAGGCATGTTTGATCTGCAGGGAGAACTCCCGGAAGACTGGAATTTTGTCAATGATCTGGTGCTCCGCGGAGCAACCACGATCGGCCAGAAGCTGGCCGCGGAATCGAGGTAAATCGCGTGTCGCAAACGGATTCAACCACCGATCCGGTATACGCCCAGTTAACAGCTCCGGGGCGCGGCGCCGTCGCGTCCATCCTCATCAGCGGAACTGACCTCCCCGCCCGGCTTGGCGGTTTATTTCGCCCCGCATCGGGACGGGAGTTGAGCCGCTGCTTTTCGCTGGACATCATCTATGGACGCTGGTTCGATCAGGAAACCCCGGGGGAAGATTTGATCGTTTGCCCGCTCACCGATTCATTTGCCGAGATTCATTGTCACGCCGGCGACGCAGCTGTCTCTGCGATCGTCAAGTCGCTTGAAGCTCATGGCTTTCGTGCCGCGACCGCTCACGAAATCTCGGAAATTCGTCAAGTCAGCCCCTGGCAATTCGATACGGAACAGGCCCTCCAATCAGCGACCACCGAGCGGACGTCGCTTTTGTTGCTGGAGCTTTTGAATTCGATTGACGACAGCATTGAGTACTTGGCAAATCTCATCGGGAGCGAACCGCGGAATGCGGTTAAACAGCTAAATGAAATTCTCAAGCGCAGGGAATTTGGAATTCACTTGACCGAGCCCTGGAAGGTGGTGCTGTGCGGCAAGCCGAACGTCGGCAAGAGCAGCCTGATCAACGCGATCGTCGGTTTTGATCGCGTTATCGTTCACGAAACTGCCGGGACTACTCGCGATGTGGTTGAACAATTGACGGCGATTGATGGCTGGCCCGTACAGCTCAAAGATACGGCGGGACTGAGAGTTTCGAGCGATGAAATCGAAGTTCAGGGAGTTCGCAAGGCGCGACACGAAATCCAAAACGCAGATCTTGTTTTGCTGGTTACCGACGCAACCGAAAACGAACAACCTGACGCCGAGGTCCTCGAGCAAAAACCGGGTGCTTGCCTGGTTGTGGTTAACAAATCAGACCTGGTCGCAAATCGAGTTCCAGTTCCAAATGAAATCTGGACGTCCGCGACAACGGGGCACGGCCTTGATAAACTCGTCAATGAAATCGGAATCCGGCTTGTTTTCAATCCGCAAACAGACCAGCTGTTTCCGATTAACGCGAGTCAGGTCGCCACGTTTGAGCGGGTGCTGGATCTGATTGACGTCGGCGACTTCGGTCAGGCAGTTCAGTGTTTGCGTTTGCGAACCCGTTAATGGCGACTCGCCAACATCCGCGACTCTGTCGCGGTGTCAGTCTGGGACAGCCTGACCTACGTGATAAATTCACAGCCTGAGAGCGACGGCATTTGGGTCGCGCTCACCACATGCCGTCGCTCCGCGACTTTTCATCTTTTTTTCGCATCTCGTCACGTTCAAGTTCGGATGGCGATGTGATGCGACAATCCTCAAGAGCGCTCGGCGCGAAAGACATGTGCAACCGCTCCCTCTGGGAGAGGTCGGGCTCTAAGGCCCGCGACAGGTGAGGGTAAATCGGTTCGTCACTTCAACAATCGAACATCGTTATTTTTTTAGGCCCTCACTCGGGCCCTCTTCGTACTACACGTCGTTCGCTCCAGATTTCCGTCGACTTGCCTCAAATGTCGCGAGGATAAGGAAGCTGCCAGGATTGTGGCACAGACCTCCGGGATGTGTACGTTGTGACGTTCAAGTCTCGGAGATCCGTGCCACATTGCTCCCGCCCCAAAAACTCACAATTTGCCGCCGAACAACTGAAACAGGTAATACCCGCTGGCGTAGGCCACGTGCACCAGGAATGCAGCCATGAACCACGGGTATCCCAATTCCATCCGGGGCGGCTTGCGAGCCAAGATCGTTGAATGCCAGATCTTCTCCAAACCGGTTGCCGAGAGTGTCGCGCACACCAGATGCATCAACAGGAAAGCGGTCCAGAAAAAGAGCATTTCAAAGTGGCTCTCGGGAGGAAAAAAGAATTGCCCCAGCAGGTTGTAAATCGTCACGAAAACGGTGGCTGAAGCCAGCGAACAAAAGAAAATCTGAAACCAGCCGGTGAAATAAAACGGACGTTTTTCAACCACCCACAGAGGCAAAGCGATCTTGGCCATTTCCTGGGCCAGAGGAATAAATGCGCATACCACCAGGAAATCAAACGCGCGGTAAAATCCGGCCGACTGGCCACTACCAAACTCGAAAAAGCTCAAGCAGAGCGCGAGGAGGGCCCACGGTCCTGACAGAAAGGCGACGATCAGCGTGACGCTCCAGGCCCTCACCTGCGACCAGCGGGCGATGTTGGCAGACAGCCAATTGGCATAGGTCAATTGATGCGGTTCCGCTTTGCCAACCATGCCAGCGACGCCCGGTTCGTCGAAGACCGAATAATCAATATGGTCCAGCGATTGGTTGGAAAAAACGGGCGCGGGAACGTCAAATCCCAGGGGCGGGTCAATCATGGGATCGACGACATGTTGTTTTTGTGGCCCCTGCACATGCGGTTCGCTGGCGATGGAATGATTTTTGGATGGTTTCATCAACGAATACCACTATCCCAGGCTGAGGGGCTCCGGCATTTTTTGAACTTCGACGCCACTGGTGTACGCCGTCGCCGATCCCAGGATGCACACCATGGCCGTTCCCTTGTTGTTCGACAAACTCCCGCCAATATCGGCCGGTTCCAGTCGGACATTACAAATTGCGTTGTAGCCTCGCGCCTTTGCCTGTTCGATCAATTTCGTCAATGCCTCCCGTCGAGCGCGATCCATTAACGAGTTGTAACTTCTCATCTCCCCGCCAAAGAACTTTCGGAAGGCCGCGAGGAAGTTCTTGAAATAGTCGCTGGCAATGACGACTTCCGCACACAACATGGTGGGTGGCAAGCCGTTAACGTGGCTGGGAGCGAGAAAATTTTTTGAATTGGTGCGAATCATGTCGTTGATTGCGTGCTCACGCTCGTCAAGCTGCTGGAAATGACGCCGCTCGGCAATTGTCCCGGCGGCGAACCCCAGCGCAAGCAAACCAAAAGTCACGATCAATCCGATAATCAAGTCCATGATTCGACCCCTTGCATCAAACCCCTGCGGCCGGTTGAACGACAACGGCCGTACCGTACGCGTAAAGTTCGGCAGCCCCGGATGTTACTGCACTCGTGGTAAACCGCACGTTAACGATCGCGTTGGCACCGAGCTGTTCCGCCTGACCCATCATCCGCTGGATCGCTTCTTTGCGGGACTCGGTCAGCAGTTCGGTATAACCTCGGAGTTCGCCACCGACGAGGTTTTTCAGACCCGCAGCAATATCGCGACCTGCATGTTTACTGCGAACGGTATTGCCTTGAACAATGCCCTTAACTTGAACGATCCGGTATCCGGCAATCGATTCGGTGTTCACCACGATCATAAGCCACGCCTGATTGAAAGAATGGGATAATGAAGTCTGAATTTTGATTATTTCGCGGGTTCAATGCAACGGCGTTTGGAAACCTGGGCACAGGTGCCAAAACTGCGAAACAGGGCAATTTCCTTCACGCAAAAGAGCAAAGCAAGAGAAACGGGCCTGGTGGCTGAGACTATTTCTTTTGCGACCAGTCTCGTCGCTGGCGGGAACTCGGGATTCCCATTTTTTTTCGATACTTGGTTACCGTTCGTCGTGCGACGTTAAAGCCGAGTGTTTTCAGCCGTTTTACAATTTCATCGTCGCTGTAGGGCTTGCCTTTGTCTTCTTCGTCAATCAGTTTTTGCAAGGCGACGCGAATCTGGTTCCAGGCAATGTCCTCGCCTTCGTCATTGGTTGTGCCACCGACAAAAAACTGGCGCAGCGGCAAGATTCCGCGCGGGGTTTCCAGCCACTTGTCGTCCACGGCCCGCGAAACAGTTGTTACATGCACGCCAACGATGTCAGCAATCTGTTGCATCTTGAGCGGTACCAGGTGTTCCTGGCCACCTTCTTCGAGGAATTCCGTCTGGTGTTCGATAATCGCCTGCGCGACTTTGGTCAATGTGTTGCGACGTTGTTCGATCGATTCGATCAACCACTGAGCAGAAGTAATTTTTCGCTTGATGAATTCTTTTTCTTCCGTCGTTGCCTGGCCGTTCGCCAGTCTCTGCCGGTAGTAGTTGCTGATATTCAAATTTCGGACAGGTCCTTCTTCCATCTTGATGGCATAAGTGCCGTCTTCGTTCTTGATCAGGAACAGATCGGGTGTAACGGTCGGTACGACTCGGTCGGCAAAGCGACTGGCTGGTTTTGGATCAAGTTTTTTTAATTCGTCCCAAGCTTCCTGGATCTGCTCAATGGTGTATCCCGTTGCTTTCTGAATCTGGGGGATCCGGTTTTCGCACAGGTCTTCGAGGTGATCCTGGATCAGGGTACGTACCCGTTTCAAATTCGGAATCTTGTTGTTCAATTGCAACAGCAGGCATTCTCTCAAATCTCGTGCAGCAACGCCCGGTGGATCCAGCAATTGAACCGTTTCAAGCGCGTCTTCGGCGAGCTCAAGTTTTTCCGGAGTGGGATCACCCGGGATCAGATCCAGCAGCCCGACACGTAGGTAGCCACCGTCTTCGGCGCTCAACGACGACACAATTCGTTCGCACATCTTGAGCAACTCGGGCGTCAGATCGAGTTCATGCAATTGGTCGATCAGGTGGTCCTGGAGCGTGCCGCTGCGATCAACAACGTTGGCCATCAAATCATGTTGTCGATCGCCGCTTTCACTGATCCGGTTGGCCGACGGGCGCGACCCGTCAAAGTGTTCCGGAAACTCGTTATTCAGGTTCAGCAATCGCTCAAAGTCGTCCTCGTTATCCCGCCCTTCGTCGATAAGCAGTTCTTTTTGTTCGACGTCCGTTTCCGATTCCGGCTTGTTTGGGTCGTCCCGCTCGGCATCGTCGGGCTGTTCCGTGTCAGCGTAATCCGACTCGCCTTCGACGCGTTCGAGGACAGGGTTTTCGCTCAACTCCTGTTCGATTCGCTCTTCCAATGCAGCCAATGGCATCTGCAGAATCTCCATCGACTGGATCATGCGGGGAGCCAGCGTTTGCGTCTGTTTCTGCGCGAGATGTTGACCGATTGAAATCTTCATTACGGTTGTTTTGAAAAATCCTTCGAAGAATCTGAATGGCTATTCGTATTGTAGGATTTGTAGCTCCATAAATCAGAGCCTTCTCCAAAAAAACAGCAGGTACCGTAAACTTAGGTTCTTAATTGACTGGAGAAGTCAAAAAAAATTCGGCCTATCTTGCTTTTCCAGCTTGACAAACCCAGGTTGCTGGCACGAATCATGTTAAAAAATTTGTCTGTCCGTCATGGCGTCGGCAAGGATTTCTTTGTTCGTGTACTCAAGCACACTGCCTGTCGTGATGCCTCGCGCGAGTTTGGTTATCTTGACGTCAAACTCGGCCAGCAGGTTGGAGATATGAAGTGCCGTGCCGTCACCTTCCACGGTTGGGTTGGTCGCCATAATCACTTCATTAAAACCACCCTTGCTGATCCGTTCAACCAGCTTGTCAATGGTTAACTGGTCCGGGCCGATATTCTCCAGGGGAGCGATCCGGCCGAGCAACACGTGGTAGAGTCCACGATAGCATCCCGTTTGCTCAATCGCCATCAAATCCCGGGGTTGTTGCACCACGCAAATCACCGCTGCGTTGCGACTGGCATCACGGCAAATATCACAGGTGGCTCCTTCCGCCAGGTTGAAACAAATATCGCAATAGCGAACATTTTCACGGACGTGGCGAATCGAATCTGATAACGCCTTGGCTTCTGACGCGGGGACTCGCAGAATATGATAGGCCAGTCGCTCGGCAGATTTTCGTCCGATGCCGGGCAGCCGGGAAAGCTGTTCGATCAAATTTGCGACTGAATCGGAAAGCTGGGTCATGGCGGGGGAGTCACTTGTTGTCCAAGTCGTTGTCGGCTGGCGATATGTCGGTATGGTTGGCAAACTTTTGCAAGGCCTCATCCAGTCCGGCTGGCAACGAAAATCCGCCGGCGATCGACTGCATCGAGTCAACATGCAACTGCTTCGACTTGGACGTGACATCGTTGATCGCCGCCGGAAGCAAATCCGCCACCATTTCAACGTCACCTTTTTCGATCAACAGCGGATCAATTTCGATTTTCAGAATGTGTCCCAATCCATTGGCATGCACGGTCACCATCCCACCGCCGGCGGAACTGGCAAGGCGTTTTTCCTTGAGCTCGGCAGTCACCTGCTCCATCCGCGGGCCAATATTTTGAGCCTCTTTCAACAGTGACGCGATGTTCCCTAATCCTTTAAACATGGATTCCCCTTAAATTTTGCATTGTTATGGGTCCAGGCTTGGCTGACGCAAGACGTCACTCGGCCATCACTCAATTTTTTTTGCTGGTCTCATGGAAGTCAACGATTTCCGCATCAAAGACTTCCATCGCCTGTTTAACGATCGGAGTATCATGAAGTTGTAGTATCTGTTGTCGGCGGGTCATCTTTGGCTTGCGCACTTTGCGTTTTGCATCTGGACTCGCAGACAACAAAAAGTCGATGCGAAACTTCTGTCCCGCAATGCGTTCCAGAGTCGACTCCAGCATTTGCCGTCGCTCAGGTCGGTTGCACATATCTCTGTTATAGGAATCCGTCAAAGTTACCGCCAGATTATTCGAATCACGCAGCTCGACTTTTTCGTATTCACGCGCCATGTCAGCTGTCATGTCGCTCAATTCGTCGAGAGTCCGTTCCCAAATCGACTTGAGTTGGGCAGGCGTTAATGTTGTCGATTTCGCTGTGGTGGTGGACGTTATCTCAGGTTGCGAAGCTGCTGCTCGCGAGGCGACCATTTTGGACAGGCTTGGTGAGTGACTCCTGTCGCTGGCTCGCACGCTCGTCGGATGAATTCTCTGCTCCAGTTGAGACGGGTGACCTGTGGGGAACCGCTATTTCAACGGGTTCACTCCGTGTTTCGTTTTTTTTTGAAGCAGGCTTCGCCGGTGCGGCCGAAACTTTGGCCTGAGACGCAACCGAAACCGACCCGCCACTAGTGAGTGCCCGAACGAGATCCGAGATCGAATCCAGGTGTTCCAGATTGCAGATACGAACGACGGCAAGTTCCAACAGCGTACGTGTATGAATGCTCGACTGCATGCGAACCACCGCTCCATCGAGAATCTGGACAATCGTGAGAATTGTCTGCAATCCAAGGGTTTCGCCGAGTCGTTTCAATTCGCCCAAATCGGCGGCTGTGCAGTTCAGCAATGTCGCTTCCCCGCAGCCAACTCGGACCGCCATCATGTCGCGATAGAAGCCCAGGAGTTGCTGGGTCAATTGGCCAGCATCAACGCCTTCCGAGATGGCCCGGTCGACGTGATTCATGCTGGCTGCCGCATCACCTTCGCTCATCGCCTGGGCCAATTCCACGATCCGGCTGATATCTGCAGTGCCGAGTAACTGGTTGACTTCCTGAACCGTGATATCGTCACCACAAAACGAAAACAGCTGCTCAAGCAACGACTGGCTGTCGCGCATGGAACCGTTGGCTCGCCTGGCCAGCAACGCCAAAGCTGCTTCGTCAGCAGTGACACCTTCGTTTTCGGCGATTTCTTTCAACCGTTTTGAGATCTCGTCGGTTTTGACGGGCGCAAAGTCAAATCTTTGGCAACGTGACAATACGGTGATGGGAATTTTCTGGGGATCCGTCGTACAAAAAATAAACTTGACGTGTGCCGGTGGTTCTTCCAGAGTTTTCAGCAAGGCATTGAACGCCTGCTGCGTGAGCATGTGCACCTCATCAATGATGTAGATCTTGTAGCGGGAGCGGCTGGGCCGCACTCCGGCGTTGGAGCGGAGTTGGCGAATCTCGTCGATGCCCCGGTTGCTGGCTCCGTCGATTTCCAGAACGTCAACGTCCTCGCCCAGCGAAACGGCTTCACAGCTGTCGCATTGGTTACAGGGTTCGGCGTTCGGACCATTTTTGCAGTTCAGGCATTTGGCGAAGATCCGCGCGCTCGAGGTCTTGCCGACCCCGCGAGCGCCCGTGAACAAATACGCGTGGCCCACCCGGTTTTGCTTGATCGCATTGGCCAGCGCCGTGGAAATGTAGTCCTGCCCGACCAGGTCAGAAAATAGTTGCGGGCGATAACGGCGGGCGACGACCGTATATTGGCTATTGTCGGATTCGGTATTCATGGCGAAAACAATGGGCGAATTGGAAGCCCCAATTCTAACCGATTCGATACCGAAGGTCAGGTCAGCAAACTGCTTTTGAGAGGACTCCGCACAAGAGTACCCCGCTTAGGGCTGCTCCATATTTCAGGCCTGACCCGATTCACGGCTCCCCCTCGCGGAGCCCACTCAAAAACAGTCATCCGATTCGACTTGACAAGTTTTAAGCTGGATTGCGGGCCCCGTCAAATGCCATTTGCGGATTCTGGCGGCACCCACTTGGACAGGCGACAACAACGGCGTATCTCGACGTGCGGCGCGAGAGATTTTGATTACCCTCAGGAGACAATCAGCCAGCTTTCCTGGCAAACATGTCGGCGTGATTGGGATTGTTAACCAGTTGACCGGCAACGCGTTCCGAAATTGCTCCGATCGTCATGTAAGGATTGACGCCCAGTGCCGTTGGCATCAGCGATCCGTCGGCCACATAGAGTCCGTGGTGCACTTCGGGCTCTCCGGTTTGCGCGTCAGCTCGCCCACCGGCGACTCCGTTGTACACCTGGCCGAGATGGTTCGTGGCGCCGTCGGATGGGTCATCTCGCATCCCGCACCCACCCAGCGGGTGCACGGTGACCAGGTTGTCGCCAAAAGCTTTCAGTCGCTTGTATTGACCGCCATGGGCCGCCGCCAGTTTTTCAAACTCTCGAAAAACCATTTGGCGATAGCTGCAGTCTTTCAAGCCGTCCCACTTGATTTGCCAACGTCCATCTATCCATTCGAGACGACCACCAGCGCTGTCGTGACCCATTCCCAGCATGACCATCGAGTTGTTCAGGTCGGGATCCTCTCAACAGATACCGAAACAGTTTGGAAACTCCCCGTGGGATCGCCGCGTCCTGAATCAACAATCGTTTGGGAAGTTCAATGTCACGATAGAAGTTCAATGACGCTTGTACGGTCGGACCAACGCCTCCGGGGATTAGAGGTGGATACGTTCCATATCCTCCGATGTTGGTCGGGGCAGGCATGTCCGTAACGAACCCAATCGTGTCGCCGTTGCCAGACCAATTGCGCCCCAACGCCGGGGAAAACTGCAATTCTTCAGATTGCGATTGCATGAGGATGGTCGCACTGGCGGGACTACCCGCGGCGACGACGACAATTCGAGAATTGATACTGATCGGATGACGCGTGATTTCATCTTTCGAATCGTCGATGTAGGTCATGTTAATCCGGTAATAACCGTGCATTTTTTCGATCGACGTGACTTCGACTTGCGTGTAGATTTCGGTCCCGTTCCATTTGGCGACGGGCAGGTAGTTCATCGTCAACGTGTTTTTTGCGCCGACGTTGCAGCCGGTGATGCAATCGCCACACAGGTTACACGCACGCTGAATCACGCCCTGGGGATTGCGCATTTGCTGGTCAAGATGGCGGTAGTCGTACATCACCGAAACGTGTGTACGGTCGAAAAAGTTTGGATTGCTGCTTACTCGTTCGGCCGCCAGTCTGCGAGCGCGAACTTTTGGCGTTTGATCAAAGGGTGTACGCGTCAGGCTCATGGCACCCGCGACGCGATCGTAATACGGTGCCAGCAAACTGACATCATTGAGCGCCTTGGGCCATTGCGGTTGTTGAAAGACCTCGGAGTGGGGTCGCAGAGCAACACTGGCGTTGATCAAGCTTCCTCCGCCCAGCCCGTTACCGCGGAGAATGTTAACTTCCTCGTTGAACATGATGTCGTACAAGCCCAGTGGATTGTACATCTGACCCTTGCTGGGGCCGGCAATGAGATTTCGTGTCTGGCCGAGGACGTCTTTGAACGTGTCGGGGAACGAACCTGGAATCCATTCTTTTCCCCGTTCCAACACGCAAATTCGATATCCATCCTGGAGTCGTTGCGACAAACGGGCAGCACAGATTGACGCGCCGTAACCGGAGCCAATGACCGTGACACCAAAGTGAACTTCGTCCTGCTTTTGGGCCGTCAGGAACAGCTGGCGAATGGGGTTGGAGAGCTTGCCACCGAACGCGCTCATGCTCGTTTCATAGTCTCGTCTGGCCTGTTGCTTTGGCGGCGTATCCCAGGAGCCCGAGCGACTCCGAAATTGGCGGATATTGTCTGCGGATTCCATCGGAGTTCGCAGAAACCTCCCCAACCCCCGCCAATACCGTCAAGGCGGCGGCTGATTTGAGCACGGTACGTCGATCGACGATCGGGAGGGCCGTCGACTTGTCTCGGTGATTTCGCTTCAAAGAGTCGGCCATTAGGCGATTTCTGCCTTATTCGTGGATACCGGCAACCGGTGGGTCTGGTGCTGCTGGGCGGCTAATGCCGCTGGTACTCTTATCGTTCGATTACAGGCGCTAATTGGAAGCATTCAGCGAGCGGACGCCTAATCATCATCTCCCGGGTTCGAAGCTAACAAACGAACAAGGTCATCGGAAAAAAGAGACGGTAACGGTCGTAGCGGATTTGGCGATAAGGTAGCCCGCATGTCTGACAATCGCCTGTCGCTGAAAGACTGCGTTCTCGCTCCGCTGCGTGGAACAAAGCGAGGGACTCGCCTGGATACCGCGGAGGCTATCGCCGTCCCATGGATTCTTCGCGGTCGCCAACCGTAATTTCGAGCTCGCAAAATTCTCCGTCGCGAGCCACCACAACTTTAGCATGTTCACGGGGAGGCGTCATTTCGACCAACCGAAATAGCATCGAGTGAACGGTGATGGGTTCGTCGTTCCAACTGAGAATCACATCATGCGTTCGCAGCCCGCCCAGATCGGCCGGCGAATTCGGGGCCACGAAGCTGACATAAGCGCCATCGAGATTGGGGAGTTTCAATTCGGCTGCCACGTCCTGAAATACAGTCCAAGGTTGAACGCCCAGGTAACCACGGGTCACCTTTCCGTAATCTATCAACTGTTGAAACACAAATTTGGCGATCGTGCTGGGAACCGCAAAACTGATTCCCTGGAAAGTCTCTCCAAAAATAGACGTGTTAATTCCAATGACAAACCCATTGGCATCAACCAGGGGACCACCGCTGTTGCCAGGATTTACGGCTGCATCCGTTTGCAGGAGTTCCCGATTCTGATGTTCTTCATCGCGACGGTTCTTACCACTGATGATGCCGGAAGTCACGGTTTGGTCGAGCCCATAGGGACTGCCAATTGCCCACACAATCGAACCAACTTCGGTGGATTCGCTATCGCCCCATTCGGCCGGAATGAGATTGGGCGCATCAATTTTGACGACGGCCAGGTCACTATCCAGATCAACTCCGACCAACGTGGCGTCGTACTCATGCCGATCATAAAGGGCGATTTTGATTCGCCGGGCGTTAGAAACGACGTGGGCGTTCGTCAGGATATAACCTTCTTTGCTCATGACGACACCCGAACCCTGTCCGCGCGTCCCTTCCTCTGGCCTCTCCGTCCGCACGCTGACGACGCTGGGGCGAATTCTCTGCGCTACCAACTGGTAAGCGAGCGAGACGTTGGTCAAGGGCCGCTCCTTGAGCATCTCCATCGCGACCTGGTATTCGGCCCGCACTTTGCCCGCAGTTACCGCGTATTGATAATCTTCCAACATCCGGGGACCAATGCGCCAGATGCCCATGACGACGGTGGAAAATACCAACATCCAAAATAACCTGACGGTTGCTTCGGCAAAGGTCGCTTCCCGCGCACGGCGATGTCGCGGTGCCATTTCTGGTTCAAGTCGTTGTCTGTTGGAGGCGTCGGCCAGAACTTCGCGAGATGTCTTGGCAACCGGGACTGCTTCAAGGCCATCGTTTTTTGCGGAGCCGGGAATCACAGCGTCCAAACCATCGTGACGATCGGACCGCGCTGTCGCAGGCTCAAAATTCGACTCGCCAAAATTCGAATCGTGATTTGGATTCATTTCGCGCCCGAGTTGAAACGTGACTTGCCCTGGTTGTAGCCAGCTATTATACCGCTAACCCGCTAATTCCCTCACCCAGTACGAATATTTTTCTGCGAAAACGATAGCTAATTCTCGTCGAAAACTCAAGAAAAATCGGTTTTGGCATCGTCGGACATCCGGTCTGAATTCAGTCAAGCCTTTTCAGGACAGCTGCGTACTCTTTTTGATCCAGGGCGTTTTGCTCCTGAAGCAATTGCCTCAACTCGTCTTTTCCAAACGCGTTCCCCCATGCCAACAGCCATTGACTGGTCGGGGCGTTTTGCCATCCGGGGGACTGGTATCCTGCAGCGGACGCCAAACCGAGGCTGCGGAGATTGTTGTGAATTTGTAGCTGTTCTTCATCCTTTCCGTTCAAGTCGCACCACAAGTGCCACCGAATCAGGCCGCCGACCAGATTGCGGGCGTCCTCTTTACCCCAAGTGATGCCCGGTATAAATAACGCACCGCCTTGCCACGGAACCTGGCTCGCTTGCGGATCAAACTGCAGTTTGCTTGCGACAACTTCTGCGACCTGGGCGGCTTGTCCCTGATTGGCAATTGCACCGAGATAACCTGCCGCCTGGTTGCGGACGTTGGTATCCTCGGCATGCAGCATCCGGTCGGCGAGTTTTTCGGGTCCGAATGCCATGATAGCCGGACCAAGCGCCGCTTGCAGCTGAGGTATTTGCATCGTGATTTCGAGAACTTTCTCGACATCCACTGGTTCGTCAGCGGATGTCATCTGGTCAACCAGCCGCACGCCAATGGGTCGTCCGAGCGCGGGGAACTGGCTGATCAAATTGGCTTTTTCAATCAAGCCATTGACCGTGCGCGTGGTTGAAACACGCGCCGCCGCAGCCCACGTGCGGACCAGCATTTGCTGTTTTTCATCGGCTTGGATATCGAGCAGGTATTCGTCGACATCCTGACCACCGATTTCGGCCAACGCGGCAATCGCCCAGCCGCGTCGCGGCAGGTGATCGTCGGTGCGAGCCACTTCAACAAGTCGTTGGACCATCGTGTCGCGGTTTGATTCGCTGGCTTGAACGTATTGGGAGATCGATTCGATTGCGATTTCGGATGTTGAACTATCCTTCAGCATCGCGATCATCTCGTCAGGTGTCGACGGAGCGCGATCCTGCGTGTCTTCGGCGATGACGGTGTTGGCAGCCAAGCCCAACAGGATTGCCCCCAGCAGGAGGATTGTTGGTCGTCGCCAAAAGACCATCGCAAACGTGCCCAGCGCTGCCAGTCCAAAGAGCGAACCAAGGGTCAACCGGACGCGACGGTGATCGGAGACGATCTGTCGTTCGACATCATCCCAATCGATCATGCCGACTTTCAAGATGCCCTCTTTCTGTTGACCAGGACCAAACCGCGTCGCATCGTAGTGCATCGTCGTGTTTATAGTTTGCGGCATCGCGTATTCGGCAAATGACAGGTTTTCGTTGGCGACGACTTGCCTTGGAAAATCACCATCGACAACCGTCAGCGTCATGCCTTTGAGCATTTCGAGCCCCTCTTCGGTGGTTTTGTTGCGGAGATCTTGCAAGGCAACGGCGTTGTCATTGTCGATATCCGTGCCGCGCAATCCAAAATGCTCGCCAATTCGTAATAGCTCTTTTTCGGTTTCTTCATGTTCCAGCGAGAGGTTCCCGGTCGACTCGGCCAGCAAATCGGCCGCAAAAAGTTCTTTGGCGATACCGTTTTGCGGAAACGGATTCCGTTCGTTCTCAAGATTCCTGCGGCGGTATTCAGGAATGTCCTTTTCAGTCCCGCCGATGATCCGCAACGGCAAGGGCCTGGTCACGTTATCGAACAGCTGTTGTCCGCTTAGCTGCCGAACGACAAACTCCTCCGGAATGGAGCGAATCTTGCGAGGCCCGTCGGTCAGAAGGTAGACGACGTTTCGCAAATCACCTTCGTTAAAGGCCGACAGCCGCATGGGCACCACCAGCTGTTCTGATTTGAATCGAAAACCCATGCCTTGTACGTAACCGTCGAAGACACTTCCCCGGGGCATGTCGGGGCGGGCATCACGTTGGCCGGGGCGCGGCTCGGCGGTCGATTTCTTGCCAACCTTGGTTTTGACGGCGACGAAACACCAGCCGAGCTGGATGTATTCGTTGGTGACTTTGTCCATGCCTTCCGGATATTGATAGCCTTTTTGATCCATCCACTTTTTCAGTGATTCGGCACTGCCAGCTGCAAGCACGGCCACTTCATACATGCCGACCGCTTCTTCCTTGAGCACCTGGACGGAATTCGCTCTGCTGTCGGCGATCTCCATATCAGCCTTGGCCGCCATCATCACCCCACCTCCCCGCTGCCTCTCAAAAACGCGCAAGTCGACGACCACTTCTGGAGGATCAATGGCATTTGCGATTTGTTCAAAGACGTTATCCGGAACTTTTCGCAATTCGGGAGGCGTTGGAAACGGAATTAACATTCCGAAATTGTCGACATTGCCGGTGAAGCCCGGTCGAATCACGAACGTCTCCACGCCGTTTTTGTGAAAGACGTAAGTTTTCTGCAACCCAATTCGCGCGATCGGCGAACCGGGGCCCGTATAAATCGGCGGGACCATGCCGCACGGATCGGCTGCGGCGCGTTGGAATATTACCGCGGCAACCAAGCCGGTCGTCAACAACGCGATCAAGGGTTTTTTGATGAGTGATGGCGCGAACATGTTTAACTCGGTATTTGTTAAGGGTTTGGATTTGACAGGAACGCATCTTCGGCCCGGCGGTGTGCCAGCAAGAGGATGCCCAGCATAGCAAGTACCGCAACAAAGGGGGTACTTGCGTGTCGTTCGTTGGATTCGCGAATTTGTTTCCAGGGATCGGCGGCACGATACAAGTTGCCTTGTTTCTGGGGAGCCGGGCCATGAATTTTTGCGTCATAAAATTTGGCGGAGTTCCTGGCAGCCGTCATCTTAAATCGTCCAAATGACAAGTTTTGATTGGCGACCACCTCCCGAGGAAAGTCACCATCCCGCACGGGTCAGCCGCGACGCGTCCGGTCGGAAACGCGAGCCCGAGCGTAACGCAAAACACCAATGCCCAGCAGGCCTTGCTAACTTCCATCGGACGCCTCCAGTTCGACTTTGATTTCTACGTGCCCCTCGCAATCCTGCTGGCCGTTGCTGATCCAGATATGTTCGAGCGGTTGCCAGTCAGCGTTGCTTTCCTGAACCGTGAACCACGGCCCTGCCACAAAGTGCACGCCTTCCAGTCACAACCGAACCCACAAATGATCGAGTCCAACGCGCTTGACGGTTCCGCTGGTGACCAGGGGCTGCAGATTTTCGGTTTCCATCTCAAACACGTGACGTCGATCCAGCGGCACCCGGGTTGGGGGCAGCCACGAGCGGATTTCACCATGAATGTCGATGACGCGTAACGAAATTCTCACATGAGTTCGTTTCAGTTCTTCCCATAGAAACCCGGCGCGTTCGGAGTTGATCGCTCCGATTCCGTCGGCTTCGATCAACTCGCGGGTTTGCGGACCGTAAAACAGCAGTTCGTCCAATGCCGGACTGGAGGCAGTAATCGGTTCCAGCGCGTATTCCTGCAGAAGTTGCCTAAACCGCATGGTGGATAATTTCCCGGTCGGGTGGCGGCTTAACGCACAACCGGAAGCACATACCTGGTTGCCATGCGGTTCAAAGACAGCTCGATCATCGTGTTCAAAATCGCGAGCGGAGTGCGCCGCCTCCGTCAGCGTGCCTGCGGGAACATTATCGTACATCGAATTGAACAAGTCCGCGCTCGAAAATCGAGCGGTGCCCGGCACCTGGATCGGGGGCACGAGCCCCTGTCCCTGTTCGCGATCCGCCTCGTCGCCGTGTTGCCCATCCAAATCCAGCTCCGGATCATCCAGACCAGTATTTTCAATCTCCGGCAGAGGCTTCAAAAACTGATTTGGATTTTCTGTTTCGGAAACGGGTGGTCCAAATACCGCGCGGGCGAGATAGCCCAACCCCAAACCGAGTATGATTAGCAGGGTTCTCGATCTTCGGAGGTTTGCATTCATGAATTCAAACTGTTTTTCGTCGGTTGATGAAATTCGGACGCGGTTTTTGCGTTATAAGTTCCCGGTAAGCGACACAAAAAAACTTTTGTTCCTAACAGGATATGAAAGTTCCGGGAGAATTGCACGCCATTATCATTTTCTGTTGCGGCCCCTGTTTGGTAAAATCTGGGGAGAATCCGGAATTCGCGAGATAGATGGCCTTGAAATTCGTACCCTTCACCACAGGATGCCTGCTGCTTTCTCTGGTCGCGAGCCAACTCTCGGCGCAGGGAGACGCGGTCGAGGAGCGCTTGTCCGAGTTGCCGTCCTGGTCTGCCCCCGACGATTTGCCGGAGCATGCAGTGTGGCGATTCGGCAATTATGGCGAGGCGTCCCAGGATAATGGATATTACCGGTTGGTTTATTCGCCCAACGGCCGGTACCTTGCGGCTCGATCTCGCCAGAACACGTTGGATATCTTCGACGTCAAAACCAAAAAACAACTTTGCCAGGTCGAGGGCGAAGACGCCTTGATTAACTCGATCGACTTTTCTCCCGACTCGAAAATGTTTCTGACCACCAGCAGTGGCGAAGGTGAAAAGATTCGCATCTGGTCCACGGCTAGCGGAAATCCGCAGCAGGAATTCCCGCTCGACGCATCGGTGGCCTATTTTTCTCGTGACCAGACCAGGGTTTTCGCACTCACGGACCAGAGTGTCGAGACGTATGAGATTTCTTCCGGGAAAAAACTGGATAGCACCAAGTGGAAAGAAAACAATCGCGCGCTTGCGCTTTCCCGCGATGGCAATCTCGTGCTTGTAAATCGGATGTTTCAGAATCGGTTGTACCAGGTGCAAGTTCTCAACCTGCATGCCAAGTCAAACACAATCCTCGATGGCCCCACCGCGCTTACCAAGACGATTCAGATTTCGCCGAATGGATTATGGGTTGCCGCCAGTTACAGTCATCGCGATCCCCGAATTTGGCTGTGGGATTTAAGGAATCCGCACGAAGAAAAATTCATTCTCACCGGGCATAAGAACGCGGTCCAGTCACTTGCTTTTTCCGAGGATGGCAGATTTCTTGTGTCGACCAGTTGGGATCGCACCGCGATTGTGTGGGACGTCTTGACGAAGGAAATTATTGCAACATTCAATGGTCATACGGAAAACGTCAACTCGTCTGCGTTTTCCTCGATCGACTTGACCGTCGCAACGGGAGCGTCCGGTCGGTCCGACAGTTCGATCCTGATTTGGGATTTGAAATCTGTGATTTTCAAAGACCGGGACTTTCCGAAGTCTTTTGATTCGTTCGAAGTTGTCTGGAAGGAACTGGGGAGCAATTTTCCGGATCAAGCGTTCATGGCAATGCAGGCCATTATTGCCAACCACGACGATTGGGTGGAAAGGATCTCGGGCAAAATTGGGGTCGCCACCCGGAATATCAGTCAAACTGAAATCATCAATTGGATTGACCAACTCAACAGTCCAAAATTCAAAATTCGCGAGGCAGCGACTGATCAACTGCTCGCCGTCCGGGGCGCTGCAGAACCCTTTTTGCAGGAGGCGTTGAAAGACCCGGTTTCAACGGAGGTTGAATACCGCGTTACCAAGATATTACTGCGTCCGATACAACGTCCCAAAATCAAGTTCGATGAATTACGACGCCTTCATCGTTCGATTTTTGCCTTGGAAATGCTTGGGACTCCCGCTGCGCAAAAAGTCCTGGCGGATATCGCCAGTGGCCATGCCGATATCGATGTCGCCCAGGATGCGACTGATTCGCTGGCAAGAACGAAGGCCCGGGAAGAGCTGATGACCGATGACCAATGACCACGGCAAAATTATGAGACTTCGCCGAGGACTTGGTCGAGCATCATGACGAGTCGTTCAGCATCTGCCTGATTGAAAACCAATGGCGGTTTGAACTTGATCACGTTCTCAAACGGCCCATCGGTGCTGAGCAGAATGCATTTTTGACGCAGGCGATTGATTACTGTTCGGGCCAAGTCGGTGGCGGGCGTTAGCGTGCCTGGATCAGTGACCAATTCGATTCCCAGGAACAGTCCGCTGCCGCGCACGTCGCCCACGACTGAATGACGGGTTTTGAGTTGTTCCAAATTATCAAGTAACCATGTGCCCAGTTGCAACGCATGCTGTTGAAGTTCCTCGTTCTCCAGCACGTCCAGAACGGCCAGCCCGATTGCACAGGAAACAGGATTTCCTCCGAACGTGTTGAAGTACTCCATCCCATTGTTGAATGCGTCGGCGATTTCCCGCGTTGTGACCACGGCGGCCAGTGGGTGTCCGTTGCCCATCGGTTTGCCCAGCGTCACGATGTCCGGCACGACGGCGTGATGGTCGAATCCCCAGAAATGCGTGCCGATCCGACCAAATCCAACTTGAACTTCGTCGGAAATACAGACACCACCTTGTTGACGAATCTCCGCACAAACTTCGGCCAGATAGCCCTCGGGCAACGGAACCTGACCGCCGCAACCCAGAATCGGCTCTGCGAAAAACGCGGCGATCTTTCGGCCCGATTGGATGGCGGCGGCAATCACCTGTCTTGCAGCAGCCGCGTATTGTCGACCGCAGTCACTGTCGGATGTTTTGAATTCGCCTCGATAACCGTCGGGAATGGGGAGGACGTGCACAAACTCGGGTCTGCCCTGCCCTCCCTGCCCGTCGAACTTGTAGGGACTGATATCGATCAAGGAGGAAACATGACCGTGGTAGGCATGGTCGATGACAACGCAGTCGAGGTTGCCCGTAAAGGTCCTGGCCATTCGCAAGGCCAAGTCGTTGGCTTCGCTGCCTGAATTGACAAAATAGCAGACCTCCAGCGGCCGCGGCATCGTGGCGGTTAATCGTGTGGCCAGTTGCACCATGTGCTCGTGCAGGTAACGTGTGTTCGTGTTAAGTTTGGCCATCTGTCGCGTCGCCGCTTCAACCACTTTGGGATGGCAGTGACCGACATGACAAACGTTGTTGACGCAATCAAGATAAGTCAAATCGAACGCGTCATAGAGGTACTGTCCTTTGCCGCGCACGATGTGCAGCGGACGTTCGTATGCCAGGCTCAGCGAGGGTCCCACATGTTTCTTTCGTGCTGCCAGGATTTCGGCCGCGGAAATCTCCACGGGAAACATTTCTTCGTCGATTGTCACTTGAGACTCGAAGCAGGCCTGTGAAAACTGCTTTCGGACACTGACGGGGTCAATCTCAGCCAGCCGATCGAGTAGCTCCCAGGCCGGAATTTCGGAAATCGCCAGGTAATCGTCGGCTGGCCGCAACCGCTTCTGTTCAATCGCCATGCAGACGCTTTGGCAAAGTCGCATACACACCAACGGAAATAAAACAGACAACTCCTGTTCGCTGATGTGGCGTACGGCGTGATAGCCAGCGATGACCCTGGTGGCGGTTTCGAGAGGAGCGGGCTTGTCCAGCATGACGTAAGCCAGGCAAATGGCCAGATCGTTGATCGACGTTGAAAACAACATGTCTCCAAAGTCAATAATGCCCAACTCAATATCACCCAACTGGTTCGAATGGACCAGGATGTTGTAATCGTTGACATCGTTGTGAATAACCGACTTCGGCAATTCTCCGATCCGCGCTTCAATTTTACGATAATGGCTGAGAAATAACTCCAACCGTTGTTGTTTTTTCGAGTCATCAATTTCGTCAATCGTATTGGCAATGATTTGCGGTGCGTGTTTAAGATCCCAGGCGAAGTTTCGTTTGGCTGCCGGAACATGATTGAGCGCAAATAGAGTTCGATCGAGTGTTGCCAATGCCCGGCCAATTCCCGATAGCACTTCGTCGGGCGGGTTTTTGATCTTCGCCAGCGGAATTCCAGGCACGAAACTCAGGCAACGCGCTTGCCAGGTCGGCCCGTCGCCGATGTTTACAATTGACTGTCCGGTCGTTGATTTGGAGATCTGTGCGCTGTGGAATCCATCGGCGGCTTGGACCAGTCGAATGGCCTGGTTCTCAAGCTCCAGGAAACGGACGTCGGCCTCGGGGTTGGCGATTTTCAAAACGTAATCACCGAACGCCGACTCGATTTTGAAATTTTGATCCCTTTCGCTGGGCAGTTCCGAAACGTTCCCCTCGATTCCAAAATGGTCGCGCAAGATTTGGGCGGCATCGTCGAGGTTGAATGTTGGCTGCCTTCGAATGTCTTCGCTGTGTGGCGAAACCATCACAAATCCGGATGAAGTTTGGAAGGAAAGGAATAACCTGTTACCAATGGTAGTGGACAGGGAGAAGTTTAACAGCAGGAACCATGTAAGGGGGCGGGTAAGGGGTCGGGAGGGTCGGGAGTCTTTTCTCGAAATTGGTCCAGGGTGAGCTTCCGGCAGTTACCTAATTTCGCGATTCCCGCTCACAAGGCAACAGAAAGAACTCGGGACCGTTTCTGCGCTCCCGCTTACAATGCTGAGAGCCGGCTTGATCAATTATTTGTGATTGGCGATATGTGATTTGTTATTGAGACGCTGATGATACCTGAGTAATAACATATCACCAATAATTAATCACCAATAACGAATACACCTTTCTGCAATGGCGGAATTTTTGACTGATTGCGAGACCTAGTCCACCACCGGCGATTCGCCTGTATCTCAGACCGTGCCGAACAGGATTGGGTCGGGAGGGTCGGGAGTCTTTTTGACCAAGATGGTGAAAATGTGACAAAGCGCTACCAAAAAGACTCCCGAACCCCTTGTCAGGCTGCCTGACGGTCGGCCAGCACCCGCTGGTAAATTGAGATGACCTGTTCGGTCAACGAGCGGGGATCGAATTGTCGAAACGCGGTTTGCTTTCCGTTTTCGCTCAGTCGCCTGCGCAAGTCCGAGTCGTTTGCCAGTCGAACGATTGCCGCGGCCAAGGCCGAAGGGTCGCGCGGCGGGACCAACAAACCGTTGACCTCGTGCCGAACGATTTCTGGCAAGCCGCCGACGGTAGTCGTTACGACCGGGGTTCCGGCGGCCATTGACTCGATCGCGACCAGACCCAATGGCTCTTCCAGTGACGGGACGACACATACGTCAAATGCCGACATGAAATCCTCGACATTGGATCTGACTCCTAACCATTTTGTTTTGCGAAATTGACCGTTGTGAAGCAATAGCGATCGAATCTGCCCGGAATAAGGTTCGTTGCGATGGAATCGGCCGAGAAAAACCAACTTCGGGTTGGAGATTTGTTTGCCGATTTCTTCGAGCGCCTGGACGAGGTAAAGTTGCCCTTTGCGAGCGATGACTTCACCCACGACTCCGATAACGAATTCGTTGCCTGTCAGTCGAAGTTGCCGTTTGACGGCCCGTACCGACCGCTCCGAAACGTGCTTGAATTTTTCCAGATCGCTAAAACAGTGCACCGTTTCGAGCTTGGATCGCGACATCCAATTGACGCGGTTTTGGTAATCGCAGGTTGCCCGCGAGTTGGCGATGACGAAGTCGTTCATGTTCCAATGCAACTGGAAACTGCGACTGTGGGCCGTCGCGATAACCGGGACCCCGGTTATCAGCTTGAGCAATACGCCGAAGATGTGACCGCGGCTCATGTGGGTGTGAATTAAGTCAATCTGGTTGGCGTTGATCCACTTGGCAATTCTTTGCAATTCACCTGACGGGAAACGAGTCATCTCCGACGTCAGAAAAGGGATGTCGATTTGTTCCAGTTGTGTGGTGAGCCACGAGTTTGGCCGCGTAAGGACGTTGACTTGATGACCGAAATCGCGCAATTGACTGCAAAGCAGCTTGCAGTAGACAAGTGCGCCGTTAACTCCCTGCCCTGAGATGATCTGCAAGATGTTCAAGCAACTTTCTCCAGCTGAAATCCGCTAGCTAAATGGACGCGTATGTGACAAAAGATCTGAGATCGCGTCAATATCAATCAACATTCTGAGCTGCGGATAATTTTTTGATTCAGCCGGATGACAGCAAACGCAACGCAGTTGGAATCACGAACTGCCGTTTGGCATTGCCGCGTGTTGTGTTCAAATATTTCTCGATGGCGGTTAGCTGCTTGTTGTTTCAACTGCAGTTTGGTTGGCCGAGCAGCTGGCTGTCGGGTTTAGATGTTTAAACAACGCGTCCAACGGAGGTTTCAAGGATGAAACGTACCGCATTTGCTTTCGTCATCATGATGGCTCTGGCCGGTTGCACCCAGACCGAACCAGTCGCGGACCAATCGGCGAATAACGTGGCTGCTCAAACGCCTCAACAGCGGCTGGCCGAGGCCAGCACCGATCGAGAATTCGCGGAGGGGCTGGCAGCCGTAACCGGGCAGGCGCAACAACTCGAAACCGAACTCGCATTTGGACAGGCTGTGGGCGTGTGGAAGTCGATTGATGCGGCTCTTTCTCAGAAGTACGGGCCCGAATCCTGGCAAGCTGCCAACGCGCGGCTGTCAGCCATTATTGCCGAAATGCAAATGGGATTTGTGGGAGAGCAACGGCATGATTCGCTCCGCGTGCAGGAACTCCAGCGACAGTTAAGCGAGGCTGTCAAAAATGGAGATCGCCAAGCGGCGATCAAGTTGGCCGACTCTTCGATTCAACTTACGGAGGGTTTGTTTGGAGAGAATTCACCGCTGGTTGGCAAACAACTACTTCAACTTGGCACGTTGTACAGCCAAGCGGGGCAACCCGATCGCGCGATCAGTTCGCTGCATCGCGCTAACGAAATTCTCAAGACGACGTTTCATTCCAAACATCCCGATATTGAACGGGTCCATTCCGAATTGGGAATGATTTACCTTGCCAAGGGTTCGTTTGGTCCGGCGATTTCCAATCTCAAGACGGCCACGTCACTCGCCGCCGAGTTGTGGGGAGAAGATTCGTTGAATTATGCCCTGGAAGCCAATGAGTTGGCCGTGGCGTATCAGCAAACGGGTCAACCTGGGACGGCACTTAAAATCCATCAAGCGGCCGAGTTGATTCGCATGCGCAAGCTGGGTCTGGATCATGCGCTGGTTGCATATAGCCGATTGAACGCCGGAATCGCATGCATTGACCTGAAAGATTACGAGCTGGCCAGAAAATACTTGATGCAGGCGATCGACGGTTTCCAATCGCAAAATCAGATCGAAGCCCATTTGCTCGATCGTGCGCGGGGAAAGCTGGCCACCGTACATATGTTGACGGGTTTGCCGAATCTGGCAGAGCCGTTGCTGGAAGAGATGTTGCGGTCGCAGGTGGCACAATTCGGCACGGACCATGCAGAGATTGCCGAACTTCAATATCGGTTGGGGATCGCCCTCGCGAAACAGGGCAAATACGATCGCGCCGAACCGATGCTTCGACAGGCACTTAGCAACGCAACAGCGTCACCTGAAGCCGGGCGATCCGAAAACGATGCTGTCCATGAAGGCGATGGCGTTACTTCTCCAGCGTACGCAGCGCGAAGGCGAGGCCCGGCAGTTTCTTCAGGAGATCGAACGCGTCGCTCGAAAATCCGATACGAACGATTTCATACGGTAATTTGTTGAATCGTTGCTTGTTGCAAGCGCATAAAAAAGGCGAGCCGTGCGGCTCGCCTTTTCTTGGTTTTCAAAAGATTACCTGATTGGTGGGAAGCCGTCCGCAATGAAGGCGGCTTCTTCGGCCATGATCAGGGCCTCGCAAGTCGATCCGAATGCCGGGAAGACTGCCGGGGCCAGCACATCGCCAGGCGCGAACAGGTTGGTATTGCCATCAAGTTCAAGAACCAGATCGCCAGGAGCTCCGGTATTGAAGATGGAAAATCCACCAGGCACCGAGAAGCCGCCAGTGACCGGATGACCAACGTTGGGAAGCGTTGTATAGAAATTGTTCGACATCGCGATGCACATCTCGCTGCCCAACGAGTTACTGATGATAAAGTCGATACCCAAGTCCTGGCGAATCGGATCGTCATCCGTGTCGTTGCCATAGTCGTTGTCAGCGAGGTCGTTGCCAACGAGTACGGCGTTGATTCTGCTCGTATCCAGCGTTTGGAGCAACAGGCCGGATTCCGTGCTTCGCATGATATTGTTTTGCGACATCAGCAAATCAATCTCGCTGGAATCCGACGAGGTTACCCGCATTCCGTCAAATGCACCGAACGGAACGGGAGCGACGATGTCCGGGTTTCCGGTTCCGTTTCCGGCGCTACCCAAGCCAAAACCATTTTGATCGAGGTCGTTGCCGTCAATGCGAGCGAGGATATGTCCGTCGCCGGCCGCGTCAATCGCGATGCCTTCTGCGAGGTAGCGATTAATGGAATTGCCTTGAATAAACGCTTGAAGTCGACCGTCAACTCCAGGACTGAGGATACTGTCGTCGCCATCCTGGAAGAGTGAAATTCCGACTCCGAACCCGCCTCCCCGCACCGTGTTGTTGTCTCCGTCAGCCTGGATGGCGGTCGTGTTTTCAAAGACCGAGTCGACGACTTGTACGTTGGTCAATGTGCCCACGCCCGAGTTGACGACGATGCCGCTTCCACCGTTGTCAAGCATCGAAATGTTGCTGACAAAAATGTTGTTGACAATGTTGGTTGAGTTGGCGTTCAATTGGAAGTTCATTCCGCTCAAGCCGTTGCCATCGATATTGCTGTCTTCGACAACGAGCTGCAGCGAACCGTCGAGGTTAATGTCGCCGAAGATCCCATCGCCTGCCAAGCTTCCCGTGATGCTCAGATTACGAACGGTCGCCTCGATTTCCGAAACCAGGCCGCCCGCGTCGTTGCCAGCGAAAAAGGCAATGCCGCTACCGCCGTTGTTGTTAATCGGCAGCCTCAATACGCCACCCGAGGGACCCTCTTCCTGGATCAAGGTGTTATGGCTGGCACCATTTTCGGCGACGATTCGAATTCCGTCAGCAGAGTTGTTGCTCACAGACTGATTGTCAACGATCCGACTGATCAGGTTCGTTCCGGCACCGTTTGCTCTGGCGACAATGCCGTAGCCGTTTCCGTTAACCGTCGAGTCGGTGATCAACAATCGCTGGACGCCGCTGTTGAGTTCTACATTGATCCCGATGCCGGCGCCATTTCCTGAAAAATTACTGGTTCCATCAATCGTCGTTCCGATAAACGTGAGCGTGTTGGGGTCGGTGTTGGTCCAGTCGGTGATGCTCAGGCCACCGGCAAGGTTGCCCGTGATATTTGCATTGAGGATCCGCAAGTTGCCTTCGCCACCGATGATGTTAATACCAAATCCGTTGTTTCCGCTGGAGGTTGAACCTGAAAAGTCAAGCGCGAGTCCGTTGCCAGATCCATTTTTGAAGTTGACCAGGCGAATACCATCGCGACCATTGTCGTTCGTGATGTTTCGCAGGAAGATCAGACGTTCTGCGTCGTAATTCTCAAGCGAGATGCCGTCTCGCCCGTTTTCGCTGACAGTCATTGTCGGCAAACGTCAGGATCGAGGTCGGATCGCAGGCGTTGAAAATTCGAATGCCGTCGAAACCGTTTTGGACAATTTCGTTACGCAGGAAGTCCCAGTCACCGTCGATATCCTCGAGGTGCACACCGTCCAGGATCGCACCCGTGATCATATTGTCGCGAATGATGCCATTGGTGATCGTATCGCCGAGAACGACGCCATCGCCAAAGATGCCGTGAGCCATACCGCCGACGCCTTGCGTACCGTCAATGTCAAAGCCGGCGACGACATTGTTTTCGGCAAGGTTGACGGCGTTTCCGTTGTTGCTACCCGAGATGGTCGGGCGGTTACCATCGGTGCGATTACACAACACGAAATTGAGCCCATCCTGGATTGGGATGATGTGTTCCACGCCATCACCCAGAAAAAGTTGATCGTTCTTGAGCGTAATTCCGTCCTGCATTCCCCGCGCCGTGCCATCGCCTTCGTGGACAAAGATGATGTCGCCAACGGACGAGGCCGCTTCCGCAGCTGCAAGCGTGGTAAATCGGGTTTCGACAGCACCGGTCTCCACCGCAGCATCTGCTGTATTGTCAACATGATAAACGTTGTAAGGGCGACCCGTGTCGGGGTCGATGGCCAATACTGCATCCTGCTGGAAACGTACGATGTGATCGTTACGGTTGGTTTCCTCAAGATCGCGGCCAATTCCGGCGTACTCGTTTCCACGGGCATTCACACCAAAGATCCAGCCGACGCTGACAACACCGGTTACATCAAACCGCGTATCGTAGTTGACCTCAGCTTTGACAAGCATGCCCCCCAGTGCCTGGAAACCCCAGCCCAAGCGACCGCCGCCGAAAAAGTCAATCAGATCGGATTCATATCCGTAACCGCCGATTTCAAAAGTTCCGTTCGCGAACGCGACTTTTTCGGGTCGCGTTCTCAACGTCACATCAAAACCCTTGAGGGCCGAGTCGATTCCCGGTTCCACGATAATGCTGTTGTTAAAGAAGCAGTTGACGCCCGTTGGATCGCCTTGGGTATAGTTGTCTGTCCCTACCGGGAAATATCCGTTGCCGATCAAATCCCAGCGTACTTTCTTGATCTGCGCCGTGACGCCAACCTGGCTGAACGCATGACCAAAATCGCCTTGAACATCTGAATCGTAGTCGTACCAGGCTGCGACGCTGACATCGGCACCAGCGGAATCAAGTGAGAAAACTCTTTCAAGTCCGATGTTGGCAAAAAATCCTCCGCCGTTGAGTGACTGGTGAAAGCGCGCTTCGCCCAACCAGCGACCATCAACAAAGTCTTCGAACAGCCGACGCTTCATGCCGATCGTGGCGTAGCTGCCCTGATAACCGAGCCCTTGATCGGCCACCGATGCACCTACCCAGATGCGACCGGGCATCGCTGTTGGCAGTTCGCCGACAACCGGCTGAAATGCCCCAGGCTCATAAACCTGCCCGCCGCCGTAACCACCTACAAATGGCGTACCGACGACCTGGGCATTGACGCTTTGGACCGTCGTGACCAGGGTCACAGCCAAAAAGCAGAGTAGGATCTTTGTCTTCATCTAAGTCTCCCGAGACGAATCTCGACGCTATCAGCGTGTTGTAAATCAAACACGAACGCGCAATATGCACGCGCAGAGCTTGTATATGTGGAAGAATCCATCGTCATCATCTAATCAGACGCATTAGTTTTTTCGTCACGATTCGAATAATTGGCATATTTTGACACGTGCTGGCAGTCACGAGTTCGCCAACTGATCTCCCTCCTTTGGGAGGATGTGAGCGGCAGCGGTTCGCCACGGCGAATCTTCGACAGGGGAGGGTTAAGGAGGAGACTCGGTTTAAATCACGTCAAAACTCACTCGCTGGAGCGTCGTGCTTGTATTACCGACAGCGTTGAGTTTTCCAAAGTGTGGAACTTCGAATTACGCAGGACAGTTACGAGAACTGCAACAGGGCATAATTCTTTTTGCCACTGCGAAGTACAATCATTGACTCGCTAGCTAAATCTTCGCGAGTCAATTTTGAATCAACTTCGTCCCGGCGACGGTTGTTGACATACGCTCCGCCTTGGGTGATGGTTCGCCGTGCATCGCCTTTACTTTTTGACAGCCCAGACTCGACAAAAGCATCGATCAACGAAAATCCTTCGCCATCAAGTTGGGAAAAATTCAAATCACAACTGGGCACATCCGAGAAAATTTGTCCCAACTCCTGATCAGAGAGATCGACGATCTCCGCACCGAAGAAGATTGCTGTCGCCTGTTGCGCTTTCGCCAGTCCGGCATCGCCATGGATCAGCCGGGTCAATTCCTCGGCGAGTCGAATTTGGCTTTCTCGTTTGTGGGCTTGTTGCTGGCGGGATTGGTCAAGCAATTCGATTTCCTCGTGATCCAGTTCGGTGAGGAATCGCAGACACATGCCAGCATCTTCGTCGGCTATGTTAATCCAGTATTGGTAAAACTGGTAAGGGCTGGTTCGTTCGGCCGACAACCAAATGGCGCCTGATTCGGTTTTGCCCATCTTGCTGCCGTCCGATTTCGTCAACAAAGGACAAGTCATGCCATACAGCTGTTTGCCCAACATCCGGCGTCCCAGATCGATCCCGGCAGTGACGTTTCCCCATTGATCGCTGCCACCGATTTGCAATTCACAACCGTAGGCTTGATTGAGATGGACGAAATCGTAGGCTTGTAACAGCATGTAGCTGAACTCGGTATAGCTCATCCCGGCTTCGCTGGACAAACGCGATTTGACACTGTCTTTTGCCAACATGACGTTAATCGGGAAATTCTTGCCGACATCGCGGAGAAAATCGGTATAGCTGAATTGGCTCATCCAATCATTGTTGTTGACGAGGATGGCAGACGTCTCGCCGCATTCAAAATCAAGCACATGCCGCATTTGCACTTCGATGCCGGCGAGGTTGGCCGCCAGTTGTTCGGGCGCAAGCAAATTTCGTTCGGCGCTTTTGCCGCTGGGGTCACCAATCATGCCGGTCGCGCCACCGACAATCGCAATCGGTTTGTGTCCGGCTTTCTGAAACCGGCGCAGCATCAGCAGTGGCAGGAGAGACCCGACGTGGAGGCTGTCCGCAGTGGGATCAAACCCGGCGTACAGAATTCGGCTGCTGCTAGACAACCACTGTGGCAGAAAATCCTCTGCGGTTGATTGATGGATCAAGCCACGCCACTTCAAATCGCCAAAAATATCTTGCATCGGTCCCTTTTAAGACAGTTAAAATCAGGTAGGCCATTCGGTAATCAGGCTGTTGGTTTTTTGCCATTATTCGACGTTTGTCGTCAAGTCGGCAGGCGCAATCGCGGTGGTCAATCTTCGCAACGCAGTCGCCTGCCGGCTAACCGTTAAACGCAACATGTTGAAAATGACCGACGTTCAACCGTATTGCCGTCATGCGAAAGCAGTCTACATTGACCACATAATACCGTTACGTTGCTTTTTCAAACAGCAGTCCAACTGCAGTCGCCGATGCCGAACCAGTCGACACGATCCGATCATCAATGGTTCGCGGGAGTCATGTTTTGCTCGCCGTGGATGTTGGGATTCGTGTTGTTGTTCTTGTGGCCGTTTTTCGCCTCGCTTTATTGGAGCCTGTGCCGGTTTGACTTGATGAATGCTCCTCGCTGGGTTGGCCTGGAGAACTATCAAAGGCTGGCCGGTGAAATCGGGACCGACCGGGGGTTCGGGTTGGCTTTGTCCAATACGGTTTATTACTCCTTGCTGTCGGTTCCGTTATCGGTCGTCGTGGGAGTGTTGCTGGGAGTTTTGCTATCCGCTCGGGTAAGGGGCCAAGCGATTTATCGCACGCTGGTGTTCCTGCCGTCGGTAATTCCCGTCGTGGCAGCCAGTGTTTTGTGGTTGTGGTTGCTTGATCCGAACGACGGCATGATCAATTACCTGCTGTCGTGGTTTGGCATCGGGCCGCAGAACTGGCTGAATCAGGCGCGACCTGCGATCAGCAGTGATTCGGTGGGAGTCTTGAGCGGCTGGATTTCGGGCCAGCCATTGAAGCTGTTTGGCAGCAAAGACGCGTTGGTCTTGATGACGGTTTGGGGAGTCGGGAATTTTGTTGTCATTTACCTGGCCGCGATCAGCGACATTCCAACGGCGCTGTACGAAGCCGCAGAAATCGACGGCGCGGGGCGATTTCGCAAACTGTTGCATATTACGATTCCGATGCTTTCGCCCGTCATCTTTTTCAACGTGGTCATGGGACTGATTCGCAGTGTGCAAACATTTACGTCGGTTTATGTGCTCAGCGAGGGGACGGGTGAACCGGGTGGCTCGTTGATGATGTTGTCATTGCAGTTGTTCCTGTCGGCGTTCAACGATTTTGAGATGGGCTATGCATCCGCGATGGCATGGATCTTGTTCGTCGCCCTGTTGCTGTCGACCATTGCCTTGTTTCGAACGTCGAAGTACTGGGTCCACTACAGGATGGCCGTATGACGATTCGTTCCTGTCTGATCGGTTGTTTGTTTGTCTGCTTGTGCGGCGTGCCGCTCGTCTTGCCGTGGATTTTCGCGAACCAGATCGAGACGGCTGACCGCATTCCAGCCGGTAGGAAGGAAGTCGTGTTTTGGCATTTTTGGGGCGGCCAGGATCGCGACGTGGTTGACGAGGTTGTTCGAAGATTCAACGAATCACAGTCCGAGCATTGGGTCCGGGCCATCGCGATGCCGGGTAACAATCTGCAAGCCAAGTTGTTTTTGTCGGTAGCAGGCGGTGATCCTCCTGACGTGGTCAACCAGGATGATCCGATTCTGGCAGACTGGGCTGAGCGAGGCGTCATTCGGTGCTTTGACGAAATTGGGGGAAGCGAAGCGGGCCAGGTCAGCAGCTGGATGTTCGACTCGGCGAGACGCTTGTCGACATACGAGGGTCGGCTGTTTGGAATCTGCAACGGACTCGATGTCAGGGCCATGTACTACAACAAGACGGTGCTGGATCAATTCGGTTTGGCCGTTCCGCGAACGATTGATGGGCTTGATCGGGTTGCCGAAACGATTGCCCCATCGAGTGGCAACAAAGACTCGCCCCGCGAGCGTTATGGTTATTTACCTGATTCCCGGCGACTGTGGGCGTGGGGGGTTGTATTTGGCGGCTCGTTTGTCGATGAGCACGGGCAAGTGACGGTTGACTCGCCACCAATTGCAGAAGCACTCGAGTGGATGCAGGGGTACGGCCAAAGGTACGGTCCGGATACACTCGCCGCATTTCGCCAGGGCGATCAATCGTTGCCGGGTGAGTCCTTTCCACTATTGCCCGTGGACAAACAGTCGCTTTTCGGACGCTACGCCATGATCATGGACGGGCAGTGGCGGGTGCGAGACATCGAGAGTTTTGTAACCAAACGAAAGTCCTCCGGGTTGGGTTGCCCTGAATTTGGTGTTTGCCCCTTGCCGGTGCCGGCGGGTGGGCGTGAAAACGCCGGCTGGGTCAACGGCAACTTTTTTGTGGTACCGGTGGGTGCGCGAAACACCGCGGGTGCATGGGAGTTCGCCAAGTTCTGGATTGGTTTTCGCCATCCCGAACAAGCGGCTCGTACCTCCGCCGCCGGTGGCTGGATTCCCGTATCGCAGGAAGTCGTCGACACGGATGCGTTTCAGGAATATCTCAAGAAGAGTCCTTTGTTTCGGGAATTCGTCGAACTTGCCGCCAGTCCAAACCAGTTTCCGATTCCGCAGGTTCCTGGCGCAGCCTTCTTTCGGCGGGCCGTGGAAGGGGCCGGTTTTGAAGCGCTGAACTACCCGCAGCGGTCGGTAAAGGAAATTTTGGCGGCGACCAATGTGCGCATTCAACAGCAACTGGATCGCGTGCGGGCGGACATCACGGCACGTCAGATCCCAGCCGGGGAAAAGGAGTCGGTCCAGTGAAATCGGGATGGTCCAATTGGTGGATCTATGGCTTGCTGTGGCTCGTCAGCGCCGTATTTTCGTTGCCACTGGTGGTGATGATCAGTGGTTCTTTGAAATCCGGGGAAGAAATTTCGCTGAATCCGTACGGGTTGTGGCCAGAGAATTTTTGCTGGAGCAACTACCTGGAATCGTTGCAAAGTATGCCGTTTGTGGTTTACCTGACGAACACGATTTTGTTGTGCGGCGGTTGCGTGATAGGAACAACGTTGTCATGTTCGCTGGCAGCTTATGGGCTTTCACGAATTCGCTGGCGGGGGCAAGGTTGGGCCTTTGGGCTGGTCGTCGCCACGATGCTGCTGCCCTGGCACATCACGATGATACCGAGGTTCGTGTTGATTCGTGAGATCGGCCTGTACAACTCGCTGTGGGCGATCATCTTGCCAACGTTTTTGGGAGAGGCGTTTTTTATCTTTTTGCTGCGTCAATTTTTTATGACGATCCCGGAACAGTTGCTGGAGGCCGGGCGCATCGACGGGTTGTCACACTGGGGATTGTTCTGGAATATCGTGATCCCACTGTCGAAGCCGGCCCTGGCCACCGTCGCGTTGTTTCAGTTCGTGCAGACGTGGAACGAGTTTGGCGGTCCGTTGCTGTACTTGAACGATCCGCAGAAATTTCCTTTGGCGTATGGTTTGGAGCGTTTTGTCAGTTCCTACAGCGACCAGACCAATCTGTTGTTGGCGGCAGCCGTTCTGTTTACGCTGCCCATCATGATCCTGTTCTTCCTGGCGCAAAAGACGTTCATCCAGGGAATCTCAACTTCCGGAATCAAGGGCTGAGCTTATTTCTGCTGCTGAGCCCAGAGGGCGAATTCGTCGGGAGGCATGGGTCGATTAATCAGATAGCCTTGAACTACATCGCAGCCGGCTTCTTTGAGGAAGTCGTATTGCTCCGCGGTTTCGACGCCTTCGGCGGTGACTTTCATTCCCAAACCGTGACCGAGGGACAAGACCGTCTTGGCGATTGCGATCGCCCGTTTGTCATGGGGCAAATCGCGGACAAACGTCAAATCGATCTTGAGCGAAGAGACGGGGAACGACTGCAGATAACTCAGTGATGAATAGCCGGTACCAAAGTCGTCGATCGAGACTTCCACTCCCAACCGGTTGAGTCGTTTAATCAGGTTGCGAGAGGTATCGATGCGATCGGACATCGAGTTTTCGGTGATTTCCAGCTCGAACCATTCGGGTTTTGTTTCCGTCAGTGCCAGCAATTCCTCGAACCGCTCGAAAAAGTCGGGATCGCTCATTTGCCGGGGTGACAAATTGATTGCAACGACTCCGTCGAATTCGTTGTCATCGCGCCATTGCTTGGCCTGCCTCATCGCCATTTCGATAATTTGATCGCCGAGGGAAAGAATCAAGCCGGATTTTTCGGCGACATCAATAAACTCGCCAGGGCAGATTGCAGTTCCGTCTTTTGTCCAGCGAACGAGGGCCTCGCAGCCGGAAATTTTTCCCGTGTGCAGACACAACTTGGGTTGGTAAACGATTTTGATTTCGTTGTTCTGAATTGCCGACCGCAGGCTGGCGAACAGGGATTGGCGTTCTTGCCAGTCTGGCAGCCAGCGCGGGTGAAAAGCCGCGAATGGTGTTTTTGCCTTCGTCTTTCGCGTGATACATCGCCAAGTCAGCGTGTCGCAACAACTGGTCGACATCGCAGGCGTCATCCGGGCAGATCGACATGCCGATGCTCACGCCAACATAAACCTGGTTGTCGCCGATGGTGAAAGGAAGATTAAGCGACTTGACGACATTGTTGGCGATCGTGGTAATCCGGCTGGGGTCGCCCTTTTCCGGAACGAGCAAGGCAAATTCATCACCCCCAAACCGGGCGAGGAAACAGTCGCGATAGATGCAGCCCTTGATTCGGTCCGCCACGTCGATCAGGAGTTGATCGCCGGCATCGTGTCCCAGGGTATCATTGACAACCTTGAAGTCATCAAGATCGAGGAAACACACGCCAAACCGCAGGCGATTTTGACCCGGTGTCATCTGGGTCATTTCTTCAATGGTTTGGCTGAAGAAGCGGCGGTTGGGAAGACCTGTCAGATTATCTTGTAATGCCTGACGATGAAGGCGTTTTTGCGTTTGCTCAATCTGCGTGATGTCAGAGAACATGGCGATCAAATGGGTCGCCCTGCCGTCTTCATTCTTTGAGACACTCAGCGAGCCCCAGTAAATAACCTCTCGATCGAGGTCCGATTTGCACTGTTCGCGATTCAGGCTGACGCGACCGAACCAGGGCCGGCCCGAGAATGCGGTGGCAATCACGTTTTCAAATCCCGCTGCGCTCCCAATAAACGATGTCCGAGAAGTTTCGATCAAGGAGGTCGGACGGTTCAAGACCCGTCAGTCGCAGAAATTCAGGATTGGCTTCGCAAATTTTTCCATCGAGTTCAAGAATCACGACGCTTTCCTGGGCATTCTCAAAAACACTGGCCAACAGCTGCATGCGTTCCTGGTTCTTTTTCTGTTCGGTCACATCTCGCGACGCGGCAACCATGAATTTTTCGCCGCTGACCGGATCGCTGAAGACGGATCGTCGCGTTGAGAAAACCAGGGTATTGCCTTTTGAATCGAGTACCGACTCTTCATGCTCGCTGTCGCCGCCGATTTCAAACAAGGCCCGTTCGACGTTTTCGGTCGCCGCGCTCGTGGGCTTCGCTGCGATATTTGCCAGTTCCAGGGCTGAGTCGTCTGAATTTGACGAGTAGGCCTTTCGAAAGGCATCGTTTGCGAGCACCATTGTCAAATCGCCTGACTTGACACAGACCTGTTCGGGGATGGCATTGATCGTATTATGCAGAAAGTCACGGCTGCGACGCAACTCGGTTTCCAGTTCTCGTCGCGTGCTGATGTCCCGGGCGATCAAAAGGTAGTGAGTTTGCTCGTGCATCAGGAAGTTGTTCAGGCTGAATTCAACACATTGTGTTTTACCAGCCCTTGTTTTTTTGACTTCGCGGCGGGTGATTCCGTGTTCTTCCAGTTCCCGAGATACGAGGTCGCTCCACAATTCCCGATCGCCGACCTCAAAGTTCGCTGCAATCCATTGAATCACGTTGACATTAACGAGACGGTCGCGGCCAATCTGCAACAGCTTAATTGCGTTGCGGTTGGCTAGCAAGCATGACTTGTCTTGCTTGAGCAACATCATTGCGTCATGCGTGCGCTCAAAGATGATTTCTGTCAGTTGGCCCCGGTTTTCGGCTGTCTGTTCGGCGATTTCCTGGGCGGCCGCGAGTTGGGTTCGAGTTTCCTCAAGCTCCTCGATGATTTCGGCTGAGGTGACGACGGCATCGGCAAGCGATTCGCTGCGGCGACTTGCCTCGGCGGACTGCTGTCCCATTTTTTTCAGCAAGTCGCCCAGCTGTTCGACTGACATGTCGTTCTTTTCGGCCTGGCGCAGCAGCAAATGCAGCTGCCGGTTGGACGAAAAATCAAAGTTGTCAGTTGACGGATTCATGAATTGCCTGGATCTTTTCGGATTTTGGCTGGCGTGTCGGTTTGAAACCGCACGGCAGCCAACTTTGGCGCATTGGTAAAACGGCCAAGTTTGCGTATGAAACCGTATGCCACCACTATTGCAAGTGACTTTCTCCAGTGACAAGAATTCGATTTGTTGCCTCGAACGGTTCCTGTGATTCGGGCCATGCGGGTTTTGACGGTTGTGACGCTGAATACACGCCTGTGGTGCCGGAGCCGGCTTCGCGCGAATTCAGCGACAATCGTCCTGTTGCCTAGGAGCTATCGTCCGTTGGCGAAAACCGTAGAATCAGACTCTCAGATCAAGGTCGCAGGGCTTCGTCCAATTCGTTTCGGTAAGGCCCGGTTTTCATTTGAGGATTCGTGAGTTCCGATGCCATTGGTTGTTCAAAAGTTCGGTGGAACCAGCGTTGCTGACAGTCAAAAGATTTTGTCGGCCGCCCGCAAAGCGATTCGGGCCCAGCAACAGGGCAATCAGGTCGTGATGGTCGTTAGCGCCATGGGGAAAAATACGGATTTGCTGGAAAGCCTTGCGCGGGAGGTCAGCGAGAATCCGCCGGCGCGGGAAATGGACATGTTGTTGTCCACTGGAGAGCAAGTTAGCGTCGCACTGATGGCAATGGCGATTGACTCGCTGGGTTACAAGGCGGTCAGTCTGACCGGTGCTCAGATTGGTATCAAGACGGACAGCTCGCATACGAAAGCCAGGATCCAATCGATATCGACAGCACGGATGAAGCAGCTACTGGATGAAGGCAATATCGTGATTGCCGCAGGATTTCAGGGAATCGATGAACATTTTGACATTACCACGCTTGGCCGTGGCGGGAGTGACACCACGGCGGTGGCCTTGGCTGCCGTATTGGGTGCCGAGCAATGCGAAATCTATACCGATGTCGATGGCGTGTACACGACCGATCCGCGACTTCTTCCCGAGGCGACGCTGATCCGGCAGGTGTGTTACAACGAAATGCTCGAGCTGGCCAGCCTTGGTGCCGGGGTCATGCACAGCCGTTCGATTGAGTTTGGAAAAAAATTTGATGTTCCGATTCATGTCCGCAGCAGCTTGAGTGATGTGCCGGGTTCGCTGATCATTGAAAAAGCGGCCACGATGAGTCTCCCGGTCAGCGGAGCGGCGTTAACCAGGGACGAAGCGAGGATCTCGATTCGCGGCGTCCCCGATGTGCCCGGTACGATCTACAAGATTTTCGCGCCGATTGCCGAACGAAAAATAACAGTGGATATGATCGTCCAGAACGTCGGTGGGGACGGGAGGGCCGATATTTCATTCACGGTGCCAAGCAAAGAGCATGATGAGACGCTGAAAGTTACTTCCAGTGTCGTCGCTGAACTTGGGGGTGCGCAAGTCACGTCGGGCAAAGAAGTTTCCAAAGTCTCGGTGGTGGGGCTGGGAATGGCCAAACAGGCTGGCGTCGCCAACCGGATGTTCCGTGCCTTGGCGGATGCGTCGATCAACATGCAAATGATTACGACCAGCGAAATAAAGATTTCCGCCCTGGTCAGTCGCGACCAATCATTGGCGGCGTTGCGCACGGTGCATGCCGAGTTTGAACTGGCAGCGATTGACAGGGTGTTTGTCGATCCCCCCACGCTGCCTGTGCGGTCCGAATCCAGCATCAGCGTATTGGATGTGGTAAAACGTCTTCAGGAAGTCGGCATGGAATCGCTGATGATCGACGATATTGCGTTGGACGATTCCCAGGCACGCGTGACACTTTGCGAAGTTCCAAATCGACCGGGTGTTGCGGCGGACCTGTTTGAGCGTGTTGCGGCGGCCGGTATTTTTGTCGACATGATCGTGCAGAGCTACGCCAGTGAGGCCGTCGCCGACATTACGTTCACCGTTCCACGAACCGAATTTGAGCGTGCCAATGCAGTTGCCGCACAAATTTGTCAGGACTTTGGCTGTACCCGCGTAGATTCCAAAAAGTCGATCGCCAAACTTACCGTCTCAGGAGTAGGGCTACGCAGCCACACAGGAGTTGCCATTGGCATGTTCAAGGCGCTTTCAAACGCGAATATCAACGTCGAGATGATGAATACCAGTGAAATCCGCGTGAATGTCGTTGTGGACGGGCGCGACGGACCCGCAGGAATCGCTTGCCTCAAAAAAGAGTTCGCAGCAGATCGGTAAACGGGACCTTTTGAGCGGCACTTCACGGATTCAAGTGGCTCAGCAAGATAGTCGTGTCTGACGCCACCCTCCCTCCCGATAGCCACCAAAACTCCCGAAGTGCCTCCGGTTTTGCAATAAAAAAAGCCGATTGCAATCGCAATCGGCTCGTTTTTAGCAGTTGAGATTATCGTTGCGGAGGACCGTCTAGCATTTTTGTTACCACCAAGGCGTCGGCACCCAACCTCAAAAATTGTACCTTCGAACCTGGCTCGGGCGATCCGTCTGGTCGGAAAATTATGGGAGGCGTATCAACACCCCACTTGATGATGCCCTCGATCGTTGGATCATACGCACCCGGCCCAACACTCGTCGCCCAGCCAATATCTTCCAGGGAACCAAGTGTTGTTTTGGAAAGGAATTTTGGCGTGATTACCGATTGGCCTGATTGCGAGAAAGTGTTGATGAAACCAAGCATGTATTCGGTTCTAAACGTGGTGTCGGTTTGATTGAAAAAATTGCCCGGGAAAAAGTCCAAAATTCCATCACCGTTCGTGTCAAACATCCCGTCTTCCCAATGTGCTCCCGCGGTACCAGCACCACCGAAAGTCTCGACGGGAACGGACAACGCAAAAAACTGGCCGGCCTCGAGTCGATATTGTGTCACGGCAAAACCATCGTAATTGTAGTTTCCATCCGGTCCTATCAAGCCGTTTTGAACCCACAGTGCGCCAAAACCCAGAGCGTGCGCCATCTCGTGAATCACAATCGTAGTCAGTTGTTCTTCCGTCAAATCCGAGTTTGGTCCAAAATCATCCGTATCGAAAAAAGCATTCGCAGTCCTTGGGATTACCCAGGTTCTCGACGGTGGATCGAATGGGCCCGGGCCACCGCCGGTGTAACTTGCGACTTCGCCGGGTCCCGCGAAACCGAGAATTCCCCCGACGCCGTCCAAGGGAGTCATCGTGGCGGTAATCACGAGATCCTGTTCCTGGAGAATCGCCGCAAATGGTCGCGGCAGCGACTTGCTGTAACCGGAAATTTGATTGTCCCAAAATGCTTCCGCGGCGCGGAAAAACCGGCGAAACTCCCGCGGAACGCCGGCCAGATTCATGTTAATCACGTCGTCGGGCACTGGCGCCGCATGAATTGGCGCCGCTTGGAACGCTGGAGCCGTGAACAGTGCCGCCACACCTAGCAACATCGCGTTTCTCATCGAAAATTTCGTTCGCATCGTCTCTCTCCCATGAAATCCTGCCAACACGCGAGTTTTGTCGGCCTATAACTAAATCGTGATGACGGCGATAACCGTTGCCACCATGTTAATCAGCAGAATCGACCGATGCAACAACTGGATAGATAGGGAAAAACGGGAATCAGGGGTAGTCTGGGGACGGGTTTTCAGGGGGGCCAAGCCATTTGCTGGCAACTTCACCCGCAAGAATTACCGATATGTTCGGCAAATTTTGGCTTTCTTATTCAACCCTCACAAACACAACATCCGATAAATCTCATCGAGCAGCTTTATCGGATATTGTCGTGGAGCTGGTTTGCAACTGCAATCGCAGGAAATGAACGATGGCTTTGAAACACATTTTGCTGACATTTACTTTGGCGTCCAGTTTATTGGCGGCGGATTCCGCCTGGGGGCAGGTAAATGTTCCCGGCCCCCGGTTTAGCCCACAAGCAATTGAGGAGCCTGGCGAAACTCGCCCGTATGCTCAACCGGGCATATTCGATTGGGATGCCCAGCTGTTTGCCCCGCTTGATTTTTACGACAGTGTTGAAAAATCACCCAATGTCGGGTTCTATTTTTCGTATGAACGCGTCTACCTGAGCTTGAGTCGTGCCGGGCAAGTTGGCCCGGATGTTGATCCATCGGTGTCTGTCGGAAACGACTGGAACTGGGGAAATCGTTTCATCGGTGGCTGGATGAGCGACGCAGACGAAGGTTGGCACATCGCTTATCAAAAGGTCAACGGTCCCCATTATGCCGTTGGGCAAGACATTTTGATTGCAACCCCGGAGCTCGTGACGACGGACTTCAGCCAAGTTGAAGTTAACAAGGTGTATCGTCAAGCGTTAGCCAGCGGAGACTATTTTGAGCCATACCTGGGGATGAGATTCTACAGTCTTTCAGACAACACCATTGAAGATACGACGACGGTATTTAATGGTACGGGCGCTTTCAATCGCTTCAAACAAAATGTAACCAACAACGCGGTCGGTTTCCAAGTTGGCGGCCGATACAACGCTCACCGAGGTCGCTACCGCATCTCGTTCGATACCGCACTTGTTACGGCCTACAACCAGCAAAAATATTTTTCAACCGATATTCTCACGGTCGGGAACGCGATCGGGGTCTCCGAATTCTACGACAGTGCCCAATCGTTCATCCCGGCTGTTGATGCCGAGTATGAATTGGCCTACAACTTGAGCCGCGACTTTGCTCTCCGTGGGAGCATCCAGTTTCAGTATCTCTGGAATGGCGTGGCCCGGGCCAATACGCTGACAACCAATCAGAATCCCAACTCGGTTCTTGGTCCTGGTACTGCCATTGATTCGAGGGGCCTGTTCAACAAAGACTTTATCGCGGCCGGATTCACTTTCGGCGTGGAGTGGAAACGATAAACCGCCCGGATGCATTGCAATTCAACCAAAAAGCCGACTGGAATCAGTCGGCTTTTTTTCGATGCGGATGCTCCTGTTCTCTACCGTTGCGCGGTTGCGTTGCCGCTGTTGCGTTGCCAGGCAGGAGAAACAATGTTGCAGTTGAGAATGGGAGCGGCTTTATTCAAATCAACCAATCCATTCGCGACCATCTTTATGCGACGCTCATCGCGATTCGTTTTCGCGATCTTGGCTGAATCCGGGCACCAACATGTTTGCCATGCTATCGGGAGCCACGACCTGCAATTCTTGCCACTGAGCGGCAACCACGTTCTCGTTGAACATCGTCGCCGTCAGCAAGGTTGACGCGATGGTGGCGCGCCGCGTTGGCAAACAGGTGCATTTGAGCCCTGCTTAGACGCATTCTCGGCTTCCACCAAGAGGTCCCTCGCTGTGCGAGAATCACCGGTCAGCTGCGCACGCGCGGCGCGAAAAGCCGTTGCCAGAGCAGACGCCCAGGGAGTTCGCTCCCGCTGTAATCGACGAATTCCTTCGCTGGCGGCCTGGAGCATCGCTCGGCGGTCGTTGGGCGAAGAGGCTGCCGCGGCGAGCGCCGCTCGCGTCCGGACCTGAAAATGATCGATTCGAACTTGTTGTACTTGTGATAACCATGCCGCCCGATATTTTTGCCAAGTTCCATCGATCTCAGCGAAGGCAGCCTGCCCTTCGCCAAGATAAAGCCGCAGATAGGTTCGCGCCAGCATATGGTTGTGGTGTTGGACAAAGAAACCACGATTCGAAAGCAGCTGAAGATCCTTGTTCAGGCTCGTCAACGCCGCCTGAGGACGATCCGCTGCGATCAACAAGTGCGTCATGACCTGGGTTCGAAAATTGAGGACGGCAAAATGGTCTTCGGTCTCCTCTGCCGTGCGAAGTAAATCAGGCTGGCGGCGAGCCAGTTCGCGAAGATTGCCCTGGTATTGCAGGGCCCACAAAGCGAACGTTCGTGCCGTATTCAGTTCCCAGGCAATGTCCTGACACTGATCGTCGTCGAGAAAAGCGACGGCGCGATCGCAACATCGCTGCGCATTACGCCACTGACCACGAAGCAATGCGGCGATTCCACGGGACATGGCAACGAACGCGCGGGAATAGGGATCTCCATCCACGCGCGCGACGTCGCGGCTGGCCAACAGCACTCGCCGCACCTCCCGGCGGCTGCGGCGACCGCCGATCGCGGCATGTCCAATATAGGCAGCCAAACTGCGGCCAAGAAAACGAATATTACCGAAGCGTAGTGAGCGGTGGAGACTCTCGGTGACATAGAATGCCCCGCGAATCGGATCCACAACGCTGAGCCCCGCGGTGGCCGCCCAGCATACATCGAGACACTCCTGTTCGCGCGGTGAAGGGGAGACAACTCTGCGCCGCGTCATGTCAAGTCGCTGGAACCGCAGTCGGCCCACCCGAAATATCAGTCCCACGATTGCGTGCCAGTTTCTGCGCGGCCATGGCAAATCGAAGGCTTCCAGAGCGTCTTTGAGCACGTCGATTCCCTGATCCACGTGGCCGCTGGTCAATAGTCTCAAAGCAGCTTTCTGGTACAGCGGAGGTCGTTGATCGGGATCGGCAAGGGCCGCCGCTTTCAAATACTCGTCGGCCGCTTCCGCCGCGCGCGACGCGTTCGCCAAGGCATCGCCCAACTTCGTTCGCATTTCCTGTTCGAGCCGCCCCGCCGGCGACAACTGGTCGATGGCACGACGTTGATACTGAACCGCCAGCTCAAACGCCAGTTTTTCGGAGGCCGACTCGGCAGCCCGAACGTAGTACTCGCCCGAACGCGTCAATTGGCCTGCACGACGAAGCAAGTCTGCCAGGAACTCCACGTCCAATTCACTGGACCGGCTCTCGAGGTGGTCGGCCAGCGCAAGACAGAGTGAGCGATATTGCTCTTCCGGAATCTGCGTTAAAACCGATTCGCGAATCTTGTCGTGATAGGTTTCCACTTGCTGATGATCACTCAAGTGCCGGATCAATCGCTTCGCGCGTAGTGCCCGCGTCAACCCGAAACGGGATTCGTTCTTGCTGGCGAGAGATTCCAGGTCGTCGATCGGCACCGGTCGCCCTGCGACCGCTAACAGTTCCATGACGCGTCTGGAGATGGGATCGAGTCCGCGGACTTGATTCCAAATCACATCCTGCAACGTCCAGGCACCGATCTGTTGCACGGCGTCTGTACCGGTAACGCCTGATTCGATGACCTGACGCGCAAAAACCCGGATAAACAGCGGATCCCCTTCCGCCTCTTGGGCAATTCGCGCGGCGATCGAGAAGTCCGAGAACCCGCCGTGGAGCAGCAGGTCCCGCGCCAACTGCCTTGCTTCCGTCGGTTCGAGCCGATCGACGGAGATCTCCGTCTGTTCCGTCAGCAGCGGCCGATCACTCGCCGGTTGTTGGCTCACCCGGATTCGGGATAGGCAGCGGTTGTCCGCGTCCTCCGAACGATACGTTCCGATGAAAAGCGCGTGCGGAGCGTTTTCGGCCTGGAACAACTCCCGAAACAGTTCCGTTGTCTCGTCGTCGCCCCACTGCAGGTCATCAACGAAGATCACCAGTGATTCCCAACGCGTGACCCGGCACAACAATTCGCGCAGGGCAGCCAACCCCTGTTGTCGACGTTCACGAGGATTCCCATAGGCGCGATGCGAAGATTGGTTCTTGGCGACTGCCGGGACTTCCAGCAAAGCCGGAAAGATTTGGCATAGCGGCTCCAGTTCCAAAGGCAGGATCCGCTCGACCTGGTTCGCCGAGACTTGTTTCAAATGCTGGACCAGCGCGTCGACAGCGCTATCGAATCCCTGGTACGCAACCGATTCATTTTCGTAACAACGTCCGCGTAAAATTACGACTTGATCCCGAAGGCGAAGTTCCTGAATGAACCGCTCCACCAACGCCGTTTTGCCAACGCCGCTGCTTCCCGAAATCAGGACCACACGCGTGGCACCGCGTTGGACTTCTTTCCATGCAGCTTCCAGTCTTGACAGTTGTGAGGATCGTCCAATCCATACTTCGGCGTTGCTCGGCGTCGCTTTCGCTCCCGTTAAACTCTGCAGGATCTCATCCGCGTTGGGCCGGGACTCAGGCGAGACCTGCAACAGTTGGTCGCAAAGACGGCTGAGGTCTTCCGGAATGCTGCTGAAAAGTTGACTCGGAGTGGGACGTTCGGTCGATAGCTTGGCAGCCAACAATTCGTCCCAGCGATGATCGTGGAAAGCGGGCTTGCCGGTCAGCGCTTCGAATAACATCACACCAAGGGCGTAAGCATCCACTGCGGGCGTCACCCGTTTGCCTTGCGCCTGCTCCGGGGCCATGTAATACGGCGTACCCGCAAACTCGCCCGGCTGGTCCGCCTCATCCACCGCCAATCCAAAGTCGACCAGGACAACCCTGCCACGGTCGTTGACCAAGACGTTGGACGGCTTGATGTCGCGATGAATGCAGCCTTCGTCGTGCAGCGCTTTGAGCCCCTCGGCGAGTTGTTCCAAGCAGTCGCGCAGTCGTTGCTCGTTGAATGGCAGATGCGGGTTGGCTGCCGCTGTATCGGAACCGCTGCGAACATAGCTGAGAAAATCCTCGCCATGGACGAGCTCCATGGTGAAGAACGGGTCCATGGACGTCGTGACCAGCTCGCCGAGCTTGACAAGATTGCGATGTGTCAGGTCCGACAACACGCGAAACTCCCGCTTGAATCGGGTCAACGCGCCGGCATGGCGCTGATTCAGCGTCTTCAAGGCGACCGGTGGACCGCCAGCGATGGGAGAAGCCTGATAGACCACACCCATTCCCCCACGTCCCAGTTCCCGATCGATCCGATATCGACCGAAGGTTCGCGGAGCAGGCCGGGAATCCGGAGGTTTCGTGGCAAAGGGATCAGAGTTGAACGCGTCGTCAAGCTCGAACAACTGTTTAATGGACTTGTAATCTGGAAAGCGAAGTTGGTACTCTTCGATTGCAGGATGTTCCCCCGCCTGAAGCCGGGCGCGGAACTCCCCCGCGATCAATGAGACGGGGATCGTACGCTCACCACAGTATTCGCCCAGATAATCCGCATAGTCCTCGATTCGCGGCGGGCGCTCGACCGTAGCGGAACCACTGGAGGAGCGAACAATTCGCTGGACCAGATCAAGTTCAATAAGCGACTGCACGAAGTTGGACGAGATGGTTCCAATTTGCAACTGATCTCGTCCGCGCTGCAAATACTCCGCAACCTCCGGCGCTGAGCCCGCCGACCAAGCCTTGGAAAACTCGTCGATGAGTTGCCGATAAATTTCTTCTGCCAAGGCCATTGTATTGCTGTATCTTGTGTCTTTACTAATGACAGGAATCTGAGTGTTTTCGGAGAAGCTGAATCGTCGCGCGAGATCGCAATTTTCGTGAGTGTGACGGTGAAAGTCAAACACCCGGGCAAATCGCCTATAGGTGGATGGCCGCGGTGAAACCAGCATTAACCGTGGCTCGTGCCCAAACGGCTGATGTTGCCAACCCATATTTTTGGATTTGACAAAGCACTAGGATGACTCACTTCGAAACCAGTAAACAAGCTATGACCCAATCAAGGCGCAGCGTGTCATGCCATTGATTTTAATTCGCGTTATAGAAAAGTCAGGGAATCTCGATCCTGAGGTCTTGTTCGAAGCATTGGTTGAACGATCGTTTCGAATCGGCCGTCAAGAGGTGGGTGAAACTGACGAAATTGGCTTCGTCGAATGCAAATCCAATCAAGCGGGAATTGACCTAAAGCTGATAATTGCATCAGTAAATGAACGCGAGTATTCTCGAAATTTTGCGGAAGTATTATTTCTTGATGACAGACTCGAAATTCGTAATACCAGCGGGAATCAAACCATTTTTTTGGGCTCAGCCGAACCGATCAACCCGGACGAAAGTCGTTGGCTTGCAATACCGTGCGAGTGCACGATCGTAAATCGATCCATTTGCTTTCTCGGGTCAGGAGCAAAGCCGGAAGGATCTGTAATTTTCAGTCTGGCTTCAACTCCACCACCACCGGGTCAACATTCAGGCATATCACCGCACGTGAGCCTGGTGCAAGCCAGTCGCGGCAACCATATTGATGGCAAACGGTTGTTGGAACTGCTGCAAGCGATGCTGGAAGTCTTTCAGGATTCGCCAAGTCGTCGGGAGTTTTTTGAAAGATCGGCTCAGGCAATGGTTCAACTACTCGAGCTTGACCATGTGTTAGTTGCTTTTCTCGCAGAACATGCGCAGAGTTATGGCGTCGAAACCGAAGAACACACAAATGGCTGGTGCTCACAAACACGATGTTTCGCCGGGCGCGACGATTTCGAATGGGTTCCGAGTTTACAAATCCTGGACACGATAAAAAAGGACAAACGAACCGTCTTCCAGGTTCCGGACGTCAGAACAGAGAGCCTCATTGGCGTCAAGTGCCTGGTGGCGTCTCCGTTACTAAACACTGTCAATGACGTGATCGGAGTCGTTTATGGTGACCGGGTGATGACAGGCGCGAATCAAATGTTGTTTGGCGAATCGGAAGCAAAGTTTGTCGAGCTGTTTGCAAACGGTATTTCAGCCGGTTTGGCCCGCCTGAACCAGGAGCGCCAGTTGTCAGAAATGAGATCGAGATTCGATCAATTTTTTACGCCAAACCTGGCCAGGCAACTTGAGTCCGATGCGACGATGTTGGATCCTCGATCGGCAGAAGTCTCCGTTTTATTCGCCGACATCCGCGGGTTTTCCAGGATCTCGGAACGAATTGGACCCGAAAAAACAATTCACTGGATAAATTCCGTTCTGAGTCAACTTTCCGATTGTGTTTTCAAATACGAAGGCGTGGTCGTTGACTACATTGGTGACGAAATCATGGCGATGTGGGGCGCCCCCATTGATCGAGAGAACCACGCGGAACTTGCAGTTCGTGCCGCCCTTGAGATGCTCAGAGGTCTGCCAGAAATCAATCGGCAGTGGGAGGAAGTCATCGGGGAGCCGGTCGAAATCGGCATCGGAGTTAACAGTGGTGAAGCTCAGGTAGGAAATACAGGTTCCGATCGAAAGTTCAAATATGGCCCGTTGGGCAACGTTGTTAATGTTTGTAGCCGCTTGCAGGGCGCAACCAAGCAACTTAAGGCGAGTCTCCTCTTGACCGAGTCGACTGCGGGAATGCTCCCTGTCGAAATTCCGAGTCGAAGAATTCGTTCGGTTCGGTTTGTCAACGTGAATCGTGCCTTCCGGGTTTATGAGGTGCCCTTACAACCAGATGATGAATGGAATGCGCTAAAGCAAGAGTATGAAAAAGGCCTGCAGTTATACGAGACCGGTCAACTTCATTTGGCAAGCCAGCAAATGGCTGCGATGATTAACCGGTTCCCGGCAGATGGCCCCACCATGCTGCTGTTGTCAGATACGGTTGGTGCACTTTCACAGAACTCGCCAGACTTCGATCCGGTTTGGGAACTCCCGCATAAATAAGCATCTGCCGAATTTCAAGCGGCGAATCGACGCCATTCGATGCCGAAAATCAGATCAATAACCTCTCCCCGCAACGCGAACGGAAGGCGGCCAGCGCCGAAACGGCTAATACGAATGATCAACTGGAACAATGCCCTGGCCGGGCAGCGTTATCCCAGCTTTGGGCATTGTCGTCGCCGGCCACTGGCTGCGCGACGGGAGTCATTCACAGTCCATTTCGAACGAAAATTTGTAGGGCGAAGCAAAGCAGTCCGATCATCGCGGAAAAACAAGCGTTTGGCAGTTGTGTTTCCTGTTTCGAGGAGTCGTGTTCAGTCGTAATCGAGACTTCCGTCATGACAGTTTCCCTCGCTGATAATAAGAATTCACTGGTGCAAACAAAGCATAGCTCGAAATCCCGGGCCGGATTTGTGTTAAATGAATTTTCCTCTAAAAAACACCGGCTTCTGGACCAGTGAGCGGGGTTGGACTCACTGTCGAATTTCTGGATGACCCGACTCCTTCCGTATCGAAATTGCTCGGTAAATAAGAATGCTAACCTAGCACGACGCGAAGCGAGAGATAGCTAGTTTCATCGCAATGGGTTTGACTTTCACTTGTCGTGTTCGGCCGAACCAAGTTTCGCGGCTTTCGTTCTGTACTCTTCTAACCGGGCGATGTATCGCAGACGATTCTCGCACGTTTCCCATTTTCCCCGGTCACAGTTCAGCTCCCGACAGTTAAACTCACAACAGGCAATATCATCGGGTACTTCGGCGATCCATCCCCTAAAAATAAAGTTCCAAAATCTGCGTCCGATACTGATTTTGTTGGTTTGTGTTTCGTTCATATAAACAATCATAAACAAAAATGGACAGACCAGGGCGGAAATCTGCCCTGCGATCATCACGGGCGTGGGTTGGACGTTCCGTCAGCATGGCTGTCTAGAAAGACGGTCCATTGTGGTCACCTCAAATACGGCGTTAGTTACTGCTCGAACGGGGCACTCGGCGCCGTCGGGATCGCCACAACTTTTGTCGGCTGCAACAGGCGCCGCATCGCTTGCGATGACGGCACTGGCTCATTTGGTATAACCCCGCTTCTGACAACAGGGCACTTGTTTTACAAAGCAAGCAACAGTCGGCTGGGAGCCTCCAGGTAACCAATCACGTCGTTCAGGAACCTCGCTGCGGCACCGCCGTCGATCAAACGATGATCGTAGGACAGGCTCAACGGCATCATCAGTCGAACTTTGACTTCGTTGTTGACGACAATCGGCATTTTGCGACTGCGTCCAATCAGCAGGATCGCGGTTTCGGGGACGTTGATGATCGGAGTCGAATAAGTTCCGCCAATGGCACCCAGGTTGCTGATCGTGAACGTGCCTCCGCGGAGGTCGTCGATGCCGAAGTTGTTTTCTCTCACGTTGTTCGCCATTTCGCCCAATTTTTGAGCGATGTGGGGGATTCCAATTTTGTCCGCGTTGCGCAACGAAGGAACCACCAGTCCACGATCGGTGTCGACCGCAATTCCAATGTTGATGTAATCTTTGTAGATAATTTGACCGTTTTCCAGGTCGACGGACGCGTTAATCAGCGGATGAGATTTCAACGCCATCGCGACCGCCTTGATCACAAATGGCATCGAAGTCAGCTTGATGTTCTTGGCCTCGTATTGGGCCTTGCTGGACTGCCGAATCTCTTCCAGTTCCGTAATGTCGGCGTCGTCGAAATTGGTAACTCGTGGGACCGTGCTCCACGACTCGTGCATTTTCCGCGCAATCGTTTGCCGGATCTTGGGCATCTTCTCGATGTGAATCGGACCATAGCTGTCGGTTTGTCCGGCGGCGCCGGTGCCAAGTCCGCTTTTTGTTCCCGATCGAACCACCATCAAGACATCATCGCGCGTGATGCGGCCATTTTTTCCGGATCCCTCGACCGTACGCAAATCGACTCCGACTTCACGAGCGAAGCGGCGAATCGCCGGTCCGGCTGCAACGCCCTGCATGTCGGTCGCCGTCGCCGACGTGGTTGGCGATGCGGTCGCCGCCACTGGCTCGGGGCGCGTTTCGGGTTGAGATGGCGTCGTCGGCGGGGGGGATTTTGATTGTGGTGGTTGCGGCGTTGGCTTGGGAGGTGTCGGTGCTGGTGCCGGGGGAGCCGCAGCCGGCTTGGCTGGTGCCGGAGGAGTCTCTGCCTTCGGAGCAGCAGCCTTGGGAGCCGCCGACTCGATTGGGTCCACCGTCAGAATCACCTCACCTACGGAGATTTTGTCGCCTTCGCTGAAATTGATTTTGGTGACAACACCCCCCACGCTTGCAGGCACGATCACCGTTGCCTTGTCGGTTTCCAGTTCGACAATCCCCTGCTCGACTTCAATCGTGTCGCCCTCACGGACGAGTACCTCAAGCACGTCGCCCGATTCAACGCCTTCGCCGAGCGCTGGTAGTTTTACATCAGCCATTTGTTTCAGTTTTCCTCGTATCAAAACGAATTTAAAGTTCGAGTCCGTCAGGTTTGGGCACCGCTATTAAGTTTGAGTCCCTTTGCCAACGGCGATCACGCATACAGCGGACTGACTTTGTCTGGGTCAATGCCAAGCGCCTTAATTGCATTTTCGACGTCGTTTGGATTCAATTTGCCCTGTTCAAAAAGTTTGTAGAGAGTGGCAACGACAATGCACTCGGCGTCGACTTCGAAGTGACGGCGCAAGGCTTCGCGAGTTTCGCTGCGTCCCATTCCATCGGTTCCCAGAGCCAGCAGTTCATTTGGCAACCAGGGCGCAACTTGCTCCGTGTGGGCTCTCACATAATCGCTGGCTGCAATAAAGGGACCTTCCGACTTTTCCAAGTACAGTTTCCAGGTAGCTTTTGCGCGGTGGCAGCGTGGGGTGCAGCATGTTCCAGCGACGACACTCCTGAGCTTCACGACGCAACTGGGTGTAGCTTGTCACACTCCAGACGTCGCTGGAAATGTTGTAATTTTCGGCCAGCATCTCTTGCGCTTTCAAGACGCAATTCATGATGGCTCCGCTTCCAAACAACTGAACTCGGAGCTTCGAGCCTTTGACGGTGTTGCTGCGAAACTTGTAAATCCCGTTGATGATGCCTTCTTCACAGCCTTCCGGCATGTGGGGCATGACGTAGGCTTCATTGCCAACCATCAGGTAATAAATCGCAGTGTCGCCGTCTTCGTAAAGCTTTTTCAGTCCGTCAAAGATGATCACGGCCGTCTCGTAGTGAAACGCCGGGTCATAGGAGCGGACCGTCGGGAACGCAATGGCATTGAGCAGACTATGCCCGTCCTGGTGCTGTAGACCCTCGCCGTTAAGCGTCGTTCGTCCCGCCGTGCCGCCAAGCAGGAAACCTTTGGCCCGCATGTCGGCGGCAGCCCAAATCAGATCGCCAATCCTTTGGAACCCGAACATCGAGTAATAGATGAAGAACGGAATCATGTTGACGCCGTGCGCGCTGTAGGCGGTTCCCGCGGCACAGAAAGATGACATCGAGCCGGCTTCCGAAATGCCTTCTTCGAGAAGCTGACCATTTTGGGCCTCCTTGTAGTAGGCGATTTGATCCGTATCGACGGGTTCGTACTTTTGTCCGGCATGGGCGTAAATTCCGACTTGTTTGAACATGCCTTCCATGCCAAATGTGCGCGATTCGTCGGGGACGATGGGGACCAGGTATTTCCCTATCTGTTTGTCGTCACACAACTTGCTCAACAAACGCACGACACCCATTGTGGTAGAGATCGGTTTCTTTTCACTATCGCGATCGACATATTTCCTGTATTCCTCGTACCGAGGTACTTCCATCTTCGGAATCGTCGTAGGTCGTGACGGAACCGGGCCACCAAGCGCCTGGCGGCGTTCATTCATGTACTTAACCTCGATGCTGTCCTTGGCCGGCTTGTAAAACGGAGCCTTGACCACATCTTCGTCCGAAATTGGAATGCCAAAGCGGCTGCGGAATTGGATTAACTCGTTTTCGTTTACCTTTTTCTTGTTGTGGGCGATGTTTCGACCTTCGCCCTGTTCACCCAGGCCATATCCCTTGATGGTCTTGGCCAGAATGACCGTCGGTTTACCCTTGCATTCTTCGGCAGCTTTGTAGGCCGCGTAAACTTTCTCAGGATCATGACCACCGCGGCGCATACGGCTGAGTTTGTCGTTGGAATAGTTTTTCACCATCTCCAGCAATTCGGGATATTTGCCAAAGAAATTTTGACGTATGTAGCCGCCGTCCATCGCGACATATTTCTGGTATTCGCCATCGACGACTTCTCCCATCCGTTTGACCAGCAAACCCATTTCGTCTTTTTCCAGCAGCGGATCCCAGTCGTCTCCCCAAATGACTTTAATGACGTTCCAGCCAGCTCCTCGGAACAGGGCTTCGAGTTCCTGGATGATTTTTCCATTGCCGCGTACCGGTCCGTCCAGCCGCTGCAGGTTGCAGTTGATGACGAATTTCAGATTTTCCAGGTTTTCACGGGCGGCCAACGTAATTGCGCCCAGGGTCTCCGGCTCGTCGCATTCTCCATCACCAAGAAACGCCCACACACGCTGATTTGACGTGTCCTTAATCCCCCGATCCCGCAGGTACTCGTTGAAGCGAGCCTGGTAGATCGCCATGATCGGGCCCAATCCCATCGAGACGGTCGGGTACTCCCAAAATTCTGGCATGAGCCACGGATGAGGGTAGGATGACAAGCCTGGTCCATCGGGTTGCAGTTCACGGCGAAACCGTTCCAGACGTGCTTCGTCAAAGCGGCCTTCCAGAAACGCTCGCGCATACATCCCTGGCGAACCATGACCCTGGAAGTAGATCAGATCGCCGTCAAATCCCGATTCGCCTCGGCCACGGAAGATATGGTTGTAGGCAACTTCGTAAAGCGTTGCGGAAGATGCAAACGTCGAGATATGACCACCGAGTCCGTCAAAATTCTTGTTCGCCTTGACCACCATCGCGAAAGCGTTCCAGCGAACAAAACTCTTGATGCGTCGCTCAATTTCACGATCTCCAGGATACGCCGGCTGTTCTGAGGTCGCGATCGTGTTGATATAAGGCGTGTTTGACTTGATCGGCAAATCCACGCCTTCCACACGGGCACGTGCCTCCAGCACCGAGAGCAAATATTTTGCGCGATCCGGTCCCCGGCTGTTGACGATGTATTCCAGTGAGTCCAACCATTCCTGGGTCTCGACTGGATCGATATCGATGGTTTGAGCGATGTAGGGTTCTACTTGTGGTTCGGTATCCAGTGACGGTTTCAATACGTCAGACATAAAGTCGCCTTTTTATTTTTACGGAGTGATTGCGGGTCGAATCGTCAGCGCGACTCCATATTCTCTTAAAAGAAAGCGGTTTCGTAAAGATCGCCGAAATCCCCCTTACCCTTTACGCAGTTCTAAACGCCCCCAAACATCGTTAATGGCAGGCCGATCGGCAAAAATCTCCCGAGTTGCACTGAATTGGAATCGGTCCAGGCTGGGCGACAGCTGGTTACCGCGATGATTCACGGCTCGGTTACGAGTTTCCGTCAGGAAGCAAATCCCGTGGCCGATTAGGCCGTTTCCAATTCAAGTTTCAATAGGTGCAAGTCAGCCAGAGGCTCAAACGAAAAAAGGGCATCCGGAGATGCCCTTGGTTGGCTTCAAATTTTCGCGACAGGAATTACCATTCGACCGTTTTCCAACCGCCATTCACCTTCGTTGGTTTGGTCGGAGAATTTGCTTCTACTTGCCTTGGAACATAGGTGCCCTCGATCCGCGTCGGCAAATTGGGCTCGGTCTCGTTCGGTCCAGTCGAGGTGTAACTGGCAAGTCGCACAGGCGAATAGTTCCATCGCCGGGTAACCGTCGAACTGGCAGTTTTGTTATCCGCAGGCGCGAATTTGGGTGAAGGGTTCATCCACTGGGAGTCGGAACTTGGATCCGAAACCGGCTGCATGTTTTGTTGAAATGTATTTCGGCGAATCGTCTGTAATCCGTCGTTGAGCGGCCAATTTACCGAAGCGCCGCTGTCATTCAATTTTTCAACAATCGGCTTTTGACTGTTCTGCGGATTGACGTCCAGTGTTGGGATCGAATCGGCAGGCGTGCTGTAAGGCGATGCTTGATATCCATTCGATGTGTCGAGAGCGCCATTGGGCGTCACGACCGATCCATTTTGCGGATAAGTGTAATACGTGCCTTGCAGACTGGTGTTGGTTTCCGGATAGACTTGAGGTGCCATCTGGGCGGTTGTTGGACATGTCGGGCATGTACCGCCCGGAGTTGGGCAGGTACTGCAGGTTGGGCAGGTGCTGCAGGTATCGCAACCACCGGTTGCACAGTCATTGGTAATCGTGGTCACCGGCACGGTGTAGTTTTCGGTTCGGTAAACGGGTCGGTACGTCGTATAGGGTTCGCGTTTCATCTGCCACGCATATGTCGTGCATGGTTTCATGCACGTTACGGTGCAGCCTGTACAAGGATCGGAGTTGGTTACCGGTTTGTATTGAGTCACCGGCACTCGATTCCAGGCGGTCCGATACGACGTGCAGGGAACATAGTTGACGACCGTGCGCGAACAAGTCTGGTTGCACGTCTTCATGCACTGCCCGGGCAACAGACCAGCGGGATTAGGCGCCTGAAAACTGGTGTTAACGAGCGAAGGTGTTTCGCAGGTCTGGCACGTATTACACGGATTTTTTGCCGCCATCCGAGCATTTCGTCGTGCGCGGAACCAGTCCAGCAACGGACCGGCTTGAGCATCACTCGGCCAAGCAGACAACAAGATTGCTGCTGCCAAAAAAGTTAGGAAAGTTTTTTTAGGTATCATTTGTTTAAGACTCCAGAAGGGCGTCAGTCGCGTTAGTATCAAACTGCGCACTGCGGAACGAGTGCCCTCCTGGCGTTTGCACTGCAACGTTGAAAAATAGGATAAATTTGGAAAAATGAAAGCCTAATCCAATATCGATTTGACTTTAAAAAAGCCAAATCAATTCAGGTTATACCGGCAGGCTAATCTAGTTCGTATAAAAAGTTTAGGTCGAATTCCAATAATCAGCGATTTAAGGGGCGCGGCGCGTCAAAGTTTGTGGGTTGTATTGATTAGCGCGGCAAAGCCCGATCCAGCGCACATTTGATACGATCATCTTGGTACGATGGTTCGCATCTCATGTTACGCATCACGTCTTTGCAGTCCAGCCAATAATCAAACTTCGAAAAATGCAATTGATTTGTAGCGGCAAGAAATTTCCTGTGACAGTTCATATTTTGTCCGCACTGTTTTTCCGGCTGAGCACAGGCCACTTGCGCCGGGCAACTCCACCCTCAGTACTGGTGAAATCGATAGCATATGTTTTTTGTATTTGAAGGTGTCGACGGCGCTGGCAAATCGACTCAGCTCAAGCTGTTTGTGGAGTGGTTGCAAGCTAACCACCATACCGTTGTCACCTGCAAAGACCCGGGTAGCACCGAACTGGGCGAGAAGCTCAGGGCAATTCTGTTAGGCAACCATGATGTCCCCATTCATATGCGGACAGAAATGATGATGTTTACGACGGCTCGCACCCAGTTGGTTCAACAGATCGTCAAGCCGGCAATCGACAGTGGTAAAACGGTTGTCCTCGATCGCTACATTCTGTCGACCGTCGTTTACCAGGGTCATGCAGGCGGGCTTGATCCCGACGAACTTTGGCGGGTCAACCAGATTGCGACCGAGGGCTTGCTACCAGATTTGACTTTCGTTCTGGACCTGCAGGTGGACGTTGCGATGGAACGACTGGGAAAATCGCTTGATCGCATGGAATCTCGGGGTGCCGAGTACCTGCAGAAAGTCAGGGACGGATTTCTGAAAGAGGCCGATCGCTGGCCGGACCAAGTTGAAATCATCAATGCGAATCGCGGAGTCGATGAAATTCAGGAAGAGATTCGTGCACTCACCCAGCGGTATTTCGACCGCAAGCAGACAAAGTAATGATGAACCCTGCGGAACCCTCTCTGGTAACTCCCGGCAGGAGTAACCCACGGTTGCTGGCGACATGATCGTCTTGGAGCGACGCCGGTTGAATTCGCCACTGGATCAATTCTACTTTACTCGTTGTAAGTCCCGGGTTTGGTTTGATGTTCAATGAGTTGGTCCGAGATAGTCAATCACGAGGTGGTGCTGCAACGATTTCGCACAAGTGTGCAGCGAAATCGGTTGGCCAGTACCTACCTGTTTGTGGGCCCGCCAGGCGTTGGGAAAAGAACGTTTGCCTTGAAACTGGCTGAAGCTCTGCTCTGTGAAACAAACCCGGAAATTGAATTGGACCCGTGTGGCAACTGCCCGGCCTGCCAACAGGTTCGAGCTCAAACACATCCCGACTTGATGCTGGTCGCCCGCCCCAAAGACAAAAATTTCATTCCGGTCGAGACCTTTATTGGTGACCGCGAACACCGGCGGCGAGAGGGACTATGCCACGACATCGGTCTCAAACCGTTTCGTGGGGGTCGCAAGATCGCCATTATTGACGATGCAGATTTTCTGAACCAGGAAAGTGCGAACAGCTTGCTCAAGACATTGGAAGAGCCGCCCCCGAAATCGTTGTTGATCCTGGTTGGCACAAGCGAACAACGTCAGCTTTCGACGATCGTATCTCGCAGCCAGGTTGTCCGGTTCGGCCCGCTGTCGGTTGCCCAGGTCGCCGAATTGCTGCACCGCAACCAGCTGATTGAAACGGAGATTCCACTTGAGCAACTAGCCGGCTGTTGCCAGGGAAGTATCGATCTGGCGATCAAGCTTGCTGACAAAGACACCTATGAGTTTCGCCAAACGCTGTTTTCGCAGCTTGCTACCCACGACCCCGGGCAGGCGGATTTCGCCAAGACCATCATCAGCTTTGTCGATGCGGCAGGGAAAGATGCAGCCGAAAAAAGAAATCGGTTGATGTTAATCGGTGAATTTGCAATTCATTTTTACCGTCAATGGAATTATGTGCTTTGCGGCGGGCCGACGTCCGGTGAAGCCCAGCTTGATGAAGAGATTGCCCGGGCGACGGCACCTTTTCGGCAACAGGTAAATCGCGGTTGTCAAATTGCCGCACTTTGCATTCAGCGGACAATGGATCTCCAACGAGACGTGGCGGGGAATGTAAACAATGCCAATGCGGTTGCCTCCTGGCTAACGGATACCGGCCGGATCTGCCGGGAGCAGCACGTTGAACAGGTCGCAATGTTGTGATTATTGGCTGGCTGCAATCCCTCGCTGAAAGCGGTTGGGATTTTCTTTTTTCCTGATCAGCGTTAAGAGTTGCGGCACGAAGATTCGATTTGCCCGGGCTCGGTGGCTTAGAACCGATTTCACCGCGTCACCCAACTGGCCGAACGTCTGGTGGTACTCCGCAATTTCAAACAGCGGGTCATATCCGAAGCCGGCTTCGCCCACTGCCTGGGTCAGAACACGTCCGTAGCAACGGCCTTCGCAACGAATGTGTAACTGTCCGTCCGGATCAGATAACGCCATCGAGCAGGTGTACCAGGCAGTTCGTTTATCGAGTGGAACGCCGTCAAGTTTTTTCAGTAACAGCGCGTTGTTTTTCTCGTCGGTCGCGTCGGGCCCGGAAAATCGGGCAGAATAAACGCCCGGCGCACCGTTCAGTGCTTCGACGCTGATCCCGCTGTCCTCGCCCAATACCCACTGGCCAAGATGTCGGGCTTGCTGGGTTGCCTTGAGAGCAGCATTATCTGCGAATGTTGTCCCCGTTTCCTCAACCTCAATCGCGGCGGAGAAGTCGTCCAGGGTCCTGAGTTGAATGTCCCGGTAGGGTCCCAACAGATATTCGAGTTCTTTTCGTTTTTTGTGATTTCGCGTGCCCAGCACGAGAGTGAATTGCTTCATTGGAGAAAATCCGTGAGGAGGTAAGTAAAGCGAATACGGCTAGCGAAACGTTGCGTTTTTCATACATGTTCAGAATTGAGAGCATGCCAAATCAAGCCTTGTATCAAGATTCCATCATTTTGAGTTATTCACAAAAATTTCCTCCGATACGCGGAATCTGATCGTAGCTTTCAACAGGTCCAAGAACATCAAGCAAACCACCATGCCTGGACCGGCGCGGGTGACTGGCAGGGAGACAACCTCCAGTCACCCTTTTTTTATGCCGCCAGCGGGAGCCAACAAGTTGCTGCACGCGCATGCGTCGAAGTTGACGGCAAGCTGCCGTGCACGTCAGACCGGGGAGCCGAATCAGTTTCGTGCGGTTTTGGATTCGTGTCGATGCCCGATTTGCCAGGCATCTGGCGTTTCATGCCCTGGGTTGCCTCTTGCCATTTTGCCTTGGCCTTTTCATTCTCGAAGCCCGGGTCCCGAATACCTTCATCCCACGCTTCGCGAATCCAGTCGTTGGCATCTGCATCGCTGATGTCGAACAGCACGTGATGCGTGATGATCCGGCGATACAACCGTTCGCGGCCGTCACGCAACAGATGGAGTCCGTTTTCCAGCGGATCTTTCTTGCGCAGCAGTACTTTGTATTCACGAATCGCCTGAATTCGTTGCGTCGTGTCCCCCGAATCCCATTTTTGGTCGGCATGCAACAACTGGCGATCAGGCGAATTGTACTGGCTGTAGACCCACCATCCACCCAACGCCAATCCCACGAGTAACAGGGGGATCAGGATTCCGCCGCGCCGCGAGCCGAACAGAATTTGCAGGCTGACAATCAAGTGGAGCAGCCGCTCAAATTCACTCAGGTTGCCACTGGGTCGTCGGTAGCCGTGCTGATAGCCGTCTGGGCCACCATAGCCAATTCGATATCGCATATCGTTTCGTTCAGTAATCGTTGTCGTAAGGCCTGCCTGAAGCTACGTATTATTATTCAATTTTCAGCGAGAAAAAAGGGAGTTGTTACGACTTCATTGCGTCAGCAAAAAAAAGGCCGATTTCGCATCGGAAATCGGCCGCATATTTTCAAAATCCCATTCGGCAACTTGCCGCGGCGATTAAGTATCTTCGGAGGATGAATCGTCATCAGGCGTAGGAGCCGGCGGAGTTTCCACTTCCGCTGGAACCGTGCCATCCTGAATCGATTCGCCTGATGATTGAGGCTCGACAATCGTGCCGTTCATCGGCGCACCCTGAATGATCTGGCCTTCCATCGGCTGGCTGTTCATGATCTGGCCGCCATCCATGTAAACGGGCGTGCCATATTGCATTGGGACGCCCCCGCAACCCGAGCAACCGGTTGAATAGGGCTGCATCATGGGCTGGGCATAAGTGACCGGTGTCGCATAGCTGGCACCACCGCACGCACCGCATCCGGAACTGTAAACAGGTTGCGAATACGTGATGGGAGCATAACTCGTCATCGCGGGTGCGCTATACATGGATTGGCTGTACATCGGGGCATTGTAAGCTGGAGCACTGTACGCCGATGCGTTGTAGGTCGGTGCACTGTACATCGGCGAACTGTACGTTGGTGCGCTGTACATGGACTGGCCATAGGATGGGGTCGCGTACACCGATTGTCCGCTGCAACTCGGGCAGTTCTGTGCCATCGCTTGCGCAGCAAACGAAATCGCTATGGCGGCTGTAAAAGCTACGATTTTCTTCATCTTCTTCTCCTGAGTGGGGTCGTTTTTGTATTTTGAAACAGTTACAAGTTTTTTGTCCAGGGAGTCGAGTTTCGAAATTTACTCGAAAAACGGACCGCAACAAATCTTGGTGCCTGGTGATGAACGATCAAACCAAACAATAGAAAAATTAGAACCCGCCCGAAATTGGTGTCAAGGCAGACAACGGACGGCTACCGAATCGAAGGACGGTAGACTTGGCCGTAAAACCGCGGATTGTCGGAGTATTTGCACGGTCAAGAATTACAGTGAACTGGCAAAATGTCAAAAATCAAACAAAAAAGCCGACTCCAGGGTGAAGTCGGCTTCTTGAAATTTTGCCAAATCGCGTCGAGATTAACGGCGAAAACGACCGTTGAATAAACCACGACGTTGATTTTGACATGGATCACATGTGTTGCATGTGTTGCATGGGGCCGGCTGCTCGCAAGAGTTGCAGCCTGCATCTCCCGAGTAAACCATTGGCGCCGCCGTTGTGACCGAAGCATTGCTGTATGTCGGAGCATAAGTTTGACCACAGCAACCGCTGCTGCTGACATTCGAGTACATCGGTGATTGACCATAAGCGCCAATGGGTGCTGAATTTACAACGGGAGATCCAGTTTGAATGATCTCGTTGTAGCCAACTTGGCCAATGGTTCCACAGCTTGTGCAACTTGAACACGAAGCACAGCCACTATTACAGGTCGCACAGCCCATTGCTGGTTGTTGAATGGGAGCTGCAGTGTAAGTTTGACTGCAACCGCAGTCTGCCATAACCATCGGGGCTTGCGCCATTGGAAGCTGCTGACTAACCATGGGGGCTTGGGCCACAGCTGGGCTTGCGACGTTGTCGCTAAGCGATGGCTGGGCTTCCTGAGCCCAACTCGATGCACTGACGGCAACGACAAACGCCATCGCCAGTTTGACAATTAATGCCTTCTTCATTCGAAAATTCTCCATAATGTTTTACGTAAATGTTGTCCGGTCGGACGTTTCACACGAATTTAAGCGACAAGTCTAACACTGTTAGAATTCCTATCAACCTGCCCAACCGCTATTTCTTGCTGCAAAAACGCACTTTTTCTAACGGAAGAATCTTCCGCGAAGTCACTCATTTATGCGTTCGAAGACATCCTAAAATCGCGCCTTTTACTAGATTCCGTTTTTGCATATCATCCGCGAGCACGAATATTTGGCAGTGAACCTGAATCCGTTTGAGCAGTCTGTATTCAGTCTGGCGGTATTTGGGCTTGGTGCCAAATCCGACGATGTGCGCCCAAACCATTAACGCCAAAAGACTTACGGTCAAAAACCCGAGAATTAACGGGCTCGGCATTAGGTTTGCCATTCGTATGTGAGACTCGTACACGGTCAACAATGAATCTCAAGATTAGTCGTTTCGGGCGCTGGCCGCGGTTGAACATTGAGGCTAGTGCCAAAGCGGCTGATGTTGCCAAACTACATTTTCTGGATTTGACAATTTACTTTTTCTTTTTAGCGAGCCAAAACGACAGCGATGGCAGACTGAGAAAAGAGGCCAGATATGGAATTCGACGCAAAAAATTGCAACGGCAAACCAGGGAACCTGGATCGCCGTTTGATTAACGCCCGTCAAATTACATCAGGACCAGTCTTCGAAAGTCTCGCAGCGTTTTCAGACTGGCTCGCTCTGGAATTAAGAAAACTGGAAGCTTCCTATCCAGATTTTTTGACTGAGCGTTCCTCACGAAGTTTTGATCGTTGCTAGTCGGGAGGCTCAGCAGGCTCCGTCCATCTTGCTCGATGCGAGATATCGTTTCACGAATTGCAATGCGTCCTTTTCGCCAAGCACTTGGGCCAGCAGCAGGTAGGGGCGATAGCCGAGCACCTTGAATTTGCGTTCGTCCGCGAAGCTCCCTTTCCGCCGGCAGCCTTGGCATTCTTGTCTTGATGCCACTACGCATTTGCAGTCGGGACAGTGCGCGAACACAACCCATGTTGAACCGTCGGAATAGCCAGGCGGGACCAACTCGACGTGTAGCTCTATCTCAAATCGCAAACATCGCTCGCTGGCGTCCAACAAATGTCTGACCGGCGCGGCATCTTGCGTCAACTCGATCGCCAGCTCAAGGGCCGATTTCAAAACCTGAAGTTGGCCCGAATTCAGAATCCGGGGCCTCCAGAGTCCATACCACGGGTTGCCTGGTCCGAATTCGAGTTCAAATGCTTTCCGCAGATTTCGCAGAATGATGGACTCCAATATTGGGGGCAGATCCTCTTCAATTTTCAACCGTTTTTCGCCCGGACCTGGTTCTGCTCGAGGTAAATTCCACGACGAATCCGCGGGTAGCCAACCGTAACAGCCAGCCCACTGAATTGACTGGTCGGCGGTAGCGTTGGCAGAACAGCGGTTACAACACTCGTTCAAACCCTGTTGACCGCCGAATATTTCCAGAACCTCTGCAATTGGAAACCCCCGCGCCTGATCGGCGTGATCCATTGAACTGACCGAGGGATGTACGCAGATTTCTTCAAATACGCGATTTTCTTTCAGCCCCTCCGAAAGCGCGCGAATTCCACGTAACTGGCGAAAAGTCGACTCAGGCAAGTTGTCGAGGTCAATTTCCCGCAATGAGCAGGGTTGAGCAATCGCCCAACGAACAAATTGGGGAGTGGGACCGATAATGGCCGCGCTGCGTTTCATAAATCACGCTCCCGAGACCGGGGACTAGTGCCGGAAATGCCGTCGCCCCGTCATCACCATCGGAATCGAATGTCGGTTGCACGCGTCAATGACTTCTTGATCACGGACGCTACCTCCGGGTTGAATGACGGCCGCGATTCCGGCCGCTGCAGCCGCTTCGATGGAATCGGCAAACGGAAAAAACGCGTCCGACGCCAACACCGAACCCGCCGCCTGCCCGCCGGCCTTGCGGATGGCAATCTCAACCGCATCGACACGGCTCATTTGACCCGCCCCGACACCACACAGCGCTTCATTTTTCGACAGCGTGATCGCGTTTGATTTGACAAATCGAACCATTGCCCATCCGAATTTGAGTTCCCGAAGGAGTTGGTCGTCCGGTTGCGATGCGGTGGGGATTTGCCAGGATTCGACCGAATCTGGTTGGTTGTCGACGTCCTGGATGAGAATGCCTCCCAGCAGATTTCGATATTCCCATGCCGAGCGGGCTGCGTCGAGTTTGCCGACTTTCAACAGTCGCACGTTTTTTTTCCATTTCGGCTTGGTGGTCAGGATCTTTTCGGCGTCGGCTGAAAAATCGGGGGCAACAATTGCTTCGACAAAAAAGTCATCATGGGCAAGAAATTCGGCGGTTTCCGCATCTAGCGGACGATTCATTCCGATCACGCTTCCAAAAGCGCTGACGGGGTCGCCCGCGAACGCTTTGCGGCAGGCTTCCAGCAAGGTTGGGCCGAGGGCGGCTCCACACGGATTATTGTGCTTAATGACACTACAGGCGGGAGCGGCAAAACACCGTACCATTGCCAAGGCGCTGTCGAGGTCCAGCAAATTATTGAATGAGAGTTGCTTTCCATTGAGCTGTCGGGCGTTGACGAGATTTGCATCCGCACAGCCGTCAATGCCATATAGCGCCGCACGCTGATGGCTGTTTTCGCCGTATCTCAGACTTGCCTTCCGCTGTAGTACCAGTTGCAGAGTTGACGGGAATACCTCACCTTCGGTGGATCCTGAAAAATACTCGGCAATCGCGCGGTCGTATTTGGCGGTATGCTGAAACGACTGTGCCATCAGGATGCGTCTCGTGCGACTGGTGGTTTTCCCGTCCGTCGAGATTTCCTCAAGGACATCCGAGTATTGTTCCGGGTTGGTCACAACCGCCACAAAATCACTGTTTTTCGCCGCGGCCCGGACAAGACTCGGACCGCCGATATCAATTTGCTCGATCGCTTCGTGCATCAAAACGTTCGGCCGGGCGATCGTCGCCTCGAACGGGTAAAGGTTGACGACCACAAGTTCAAAGGGGTGGATGCCATGTTCCAGCAGCGCCGCCATATCTGATTCGTTGTTGTGGCGGCACAGAATCCCGGCAAATATTTTTGGATGCAACGTTTTCACGCGACCGTCCATCATTTCCGGGAAACCGGTGTACTGGGCGATATCGGTTACCGCGACGCCCGAGTCATTCAGATGTCTACGGGTTCCACCTGTACTAAAAATTTCGATTCCGGCGGCGACCAATCCCTTGGCGAAATCGACGATGCCAAGTTTGTTACTGACGCTGACCAGTGCCCGCTTGATAATAGGGGAATCCATTTCGTCCGTTGACCGGTGAGGACAAGTGCAGAAAAAAAACCACCCTGACAGAACGACTCTGGCATCACTGCAGTCATTCATCCCGAGTGGTTGAATTGATTGTCGAAAATCCCGTTCAGATTCGCAACCGCCCTTGCGTCGCCAATTTGGCTAGTTTCCTCCACCCCCAAATGGATTGTCATCGCTGGTCTTGCCGCCGCCGCCAAACGGATTGTCGTCAGCTGCAGGTTTATTTTCATCGCTCGCGGGCGATTTCGCATCGTCTGTCGTTTTTGCGCCTCCGCCGAAAGGATTATCCGCGTCGTTTCCAAATGGGTTTTCGTTGGACTGCGTTGCCTCGCCACTTTTGGCATCGCCCGAATCCATGGTTTTGAAGGGATCATCAATATCCGTGTCGGCACCGGGTGTACCGGTTTCATCCCCCGGCTTGTCCTCCATAGCTTTTTCGAAGTCGGCTGCATGGAAATAAGGAATATTGCTGTTGACTTCTGCCAGGCACTGAATCGTGCCGTTGGTGCTGCCAATGAACAATCGGTCGCTGATCGAGTTTTGATACACCAGGTCAATATCGGTGACGCCGACGTCATTCAATAATTGACCATTGTCTCGTCGCAGCACGAGAAGATTGGATCGACTTCCAATGACGAAAAGTTTGTCTTTGCTCGCGCCGACGATTTTTGAAACCCCTCCGATGGGATTTTCCCACGCCAAGCTGCCGGTTTTGGCGTCCAGCTTGAAAAGCGAGTTTTGTGCCGTCACGACATAGAGTTGTCCGTCGAGATATATCGGTTGGGAATCAATTTCCTCACCAGTTGAATATTGCCACTCCAAACTCCCCTTTTTCTCGTCCACCGCGTATACGAAACCGCCCAGTGACGTGGTGTACAGCATGCCCTGGCTGGCAGCAGCCGGGGAAATCAGGTGATCTCCTGTCCGCAGACGATACGTAATTGAACTCATCAAATCGCGGGCTCGGACCCGTAGCGCGATTTCCCGCAAAAGTTTGTTATTTTCCTGTTCGCCTTCACTAAGAGTTTTATCCTCGGCTTCGGTGAGCTTTTTGGATACCGTGGGAGCCGAGTCCTTGCGTTTGTTCAGAGCAACGTTGAGAAAGCCTGTTTCCGTCGTCCAGGCGACTGATTCCGCAGTAACGGTTGGCCGCGCCATGACTTGACCCTCGCCAATGTAACGCTCGGATCCGACCCCTTTGGTTGCAATGGGAAAGACTTCCAGACGACCATCAAATTGTGGTACGTAGATGAAGTCGTCAGAAACGGCCGGGCTGGCACTGACGGAGCCCTTGCTTGAGGCGGTGAACTTTACCTTGCCAGTTTCCGCGTCGAGGCAATAGACGGTCGTTCCGTTGACCGCCGCGACATAACTGTTGTTGGCTCCAATTCCGATTGACGGGTAGTGGCGGCTGCCCACTTCTGTCGTCCATTTGACGAATCCAGTGTCCGCGTTTAACGCAGTAATCAACCCATCGCTCGTGTAAACGTACAGCGAGGACTCGGGCAAGCTGTATTTCTGAATGGTGACTTCGGTATTCTCAAAACCTCGAGCGGACAACTCTTTCTGGATAATTTCCTTGCGAAGTTCCGCTTGTTCCTGGGCGCCTTCGATGCCCCGCGGATTACCGAAAGCGTCGAGGTCGTTCTGCGAGATGACTTCGCGTCCACGCCCAAATGTTATATCGAAGTAGGTGGTCGATTCGTTCTCGTTAACGTCCAGCACGACATCTACGACCTTACCGCGGACGCCCGTCGCAATCTGCGTAAACCATTGGACTTGAAGTCCAGCCGGTGCGGCGGTCGAGCCGGAAATCATCCCTCTATCGACAGCGAACACAGTACTCAGCGCCAGGCAACCTGTCGCCAGATAACAAATACAGGCAATAGCAATACGTCTCATTTCCAGTCATCTCCGATAAAAAGACTCTGCGTGCATTTTATCAAGAGTCAGGGGTAAATGGTTCGCCAAAACTCGGTTCTGGCGGATTTCTGCCCGCTCTAGCCAGTTCGTGGAAATTAGACATTCCGCAAACACCTATCTCGCGCTGCGCAATTGGAAAAACTGGTATCAACCGCAAAACGCCTGTACTTCATGGTTCCTGGTTGGGGGTGTGTGCCGCCTGGGCCTGCCTGTCGGGCGTATCGAATTGACGGCCGCCAGCACTTCCTGCCGTGCAGTCACCTAGACCATATGGGGACCCATTTTTACGATGGTTCCTGAAGGCATGGTTCAAGCGCGGGTCCAAACCGGTGGAATGGACCGCCCAGGTATTCATACAAGGCAGATTTCAAACGATGGGGCTAACAGAACGTGAACAACCCGTCGAGGAAATTGTTGATCAGGTACTCGGCTATCTGAATTTCTCTTCCGGCAACCCGGATGCCAGTTTTCTCTCCAACTTGAACCGGTTGATGGGGGTTTTATTCGCGCAAGTCGTCGGCTGTGAGCCGGACCAGGCATGCAAAGAGAAATCTCAGGGCGCACAAGTCGTTGATTTGCTAATCGACACACTCGAACAACGGCTGGAGCGACTTCGTCAGGAAAACGAAGCTTTCCGCTGTGTTGCGCAGGCCCGCCAGGTGATCGACATTTCACTGCGACACGTGTTGCCGACCTACCGGGAACATCATCGCGATTTGCTGTTTCATCAGTCGGCCGAAACGTTGTTCAATCCGTTTTTCATTGGTCGAGTTTTTGAAGCGGTGTTGCTTGAAATTCACCCGCTTGTTGAATCTGTGGCAGATGCTGATTCCGATTCGTTCCTGATGACGGACGTGCAAACCCTGCTTCCGAAAAAAATTGTGGCTTCGGCTATTGGCCGGTTGAATGACTTCATCGGTCATCGTCCTGTCGCGTCACTTGAATCGCAAAAGATCGAGCCTTATGAGCACGAGTGGGTCCGGCCGGTACCCGTGTACGTGCGCCAGGCCGGCGTCGCAATTGGTCCCTATCGGGAGATCATCGAAATTGCGATCAAGGTCCTTGAAGATACCAGTCCGCACATTCTGAGAGCGGCCTACTTTGATCCGCAGCGGCTGGAAGAACTGGCCCTCGATCCACGGGCTTTTGATTTCGATCACCCGATTAACAAACGCCCGAACCATCATTTCGGCCAGTGGGATGAACAGCACATCAGTCAACAGGGGTACTTTACGCGTTTCATCATCCACCAGGTGACGCTGGACTCGTTGCTCGAACGCGTCGAAAGAGATTCTCAACCCCCAACTGAAGCTGACGAAGACCCCAAGCGCATTCCGCTCGCGCGGGAAGAGCTAATGGCGGAAGCGGGTGCTGTTCTCGCCGGCACGATTTTGATGGCCTCGGGTGTCAGCGGCAATGGACCCGGTGCGCACCACTCGACCGTCACGCTGGGCAACCTGTTGCCCGCGATCGCCACTTACCGGGACCAGTTTTACCACGAGTTGCTGCAGCGATTGCCGGACGAGCACAGACTCAGGTTGATACGGGAAGCGGAAACGCGTCGACAGCCGCTTGGCGCCGCCAGACAGGATCTCAACGCGCGGCTCGCGCAGCGGCGGGCGTGGCAATTGGTTAATTGCCGCTTGGCAACCATTTTTGCTCGCATGGGTTATCCTGCGGAAGCGGAAAAGCAGTCGCGAGTCGTGCCTGTTGCCGGGCGCGAATCATCTGTCAAATCGATTGCCTGTTGAGTTCGGTCAGCCAGATTCTTGATCGGCAGCGGAGTTCGCAGGTGTCGCTCTCCGATTCCGAACCGGTTGCGACGGGTGTGCCGACAGAAACCGGAGGTCCCGCAGATGATTATCTGTCACAAGCGATTGCCAGCATCCCGCAGGTGTTTGAGCTGTTGCAGCGGGGCATTGACTGTGGCGCAATCGTTGATCCCTGGAACATTCTGGGCTTTGATGCCAACTACAGCCTGTTTCCCGCGATCGAGAATTCGGTTAAAGACCATCGTGTTTACGAGCTGGTCGATTTGATGGAACGCATTTTCGCCGTCTGTTCACGACTGTGGAGCGAGGCGGCGGCCAATGACCGACTCGATGCGTGTCTGGAAATCAAAAACCAGTTTCGCACCATCACCGACTGGTGGCGAAAGTATGCGGCTCATGAAGTCATGGCGGTGGATGCCGTTGACGCCGAAGACATCTTTTGCGCCGCCGAATTGGTCGCCAAGGCCTTGAATCTCTGGCACAAGGGCGGCGCCGCGACAGGGGATATCGAGTTTTGGTCCCAGCACGCAGAGTTGTTTGATTCGCCCAAGGCGTATGCCCTGGTTGTCGATGCCTTGATGCAACGCGCTGATTATACAACGTCCACTGCACTGCTGATTCACTGGCTGGGGCAAGCGGACTACATTCCGCTGCAGCAGGGCGACAGTTCGTTACATGACCTGGTTTATCGCTGGATTTCAGAACAACGTGATTTGCTCGGCCAATCCAACGGAGCCGAGGCGGAATCGGTCTGGACCCGCATTCGAAAATTTTATGATTTCATCGAAGTGAATGCCGAACACTACTGGGAGGTTCCCCGTTTTCAATTAGGCAAGGGTGGCGACGCTCGCGATCGCGAAACGGAAGAACTCCTGCATGATTTCCCGTTCGACGACGAAGAGGGCGACGACGAAGATGAAGATTCCAACCGCGAGTTGTTCGACGCGGCATACGAGGGCGTCGTCTATTCGGACTCGACCGATGACGGGATGGAAGGGGCCGTGTTTGACTCCAGTTTAAGCTCCGACGACGCGCTGGAGGCCGAAGTCGATCGAATTCTCGATCGTCTGGAATTCATGGCCACGATCGCCAACTACTGGCAAGTCGCCGCGACCATTCCCCTGCCCGACGTCAACGGCGAGCCTCCCTCGGACGAGATCTGCAATCGCCTGAAACATCGTCGTGACATCCTGTCTGGATGGGTTTCCCAGGCATTTCGCAACCGGGGCAAACTCATCGAACTTCTGGAATCGGTACATCAATATCCGCTGCCACAGTCCGGGGTCGACCACGATTCGCTCGTCGAATACGATCGCAACCGGCTGTACAAAGAGTCTTTGCTGGAACGGGCCATTGCCACCTGCGTCGCGACCGAAAACGCCGTCCGCATGTTGCTGGCGGTCGTGCAGGCCGTCAATTACCTGATCGATGAAACACCTTTGGATCAGGGAGCAGAGGTTCTGGACGGTCAATCCAATACGGATCAGTCCATTCTGGTGACGGTATTTGCAGCGGTACTGTTGCGCGATCCGACACTCGTCGTCGATCATTTTCCGGCACTGATTGAACACTTGAATGAGCAGGCGTTGCTGTACGTTCCATTATCCAAAGGGGGTGATCCCGCAGCCATCGTCAACGCGCGGGTGGTCCAAACGGCCATGCTGGATTTGTTGTCGACGTTGCCGGCGCTGGGCCTGGTGTTGGAAACCCATGAGCTGACGGTAACGGCGCTGGCGATGGAACGCAATCATCCGCTGCGGCAGGGGGCCGTCACCGAATTCGACGAGCTGTTTCACGTCGCCTATGCTTCGCTGGTTCACAAGCTGATCGAGTCGACGGTCTTTCTGAAAGACGAATTGCTGGAGGGGAAAAAGTCATCGGAAAAAAAAGTTTCTCTCAAATGCGAGAACGTGCTGTTCGACTGTATTGAGATGTTGACCGAGTCGATGCTGATTCTGTGGCTGGACCATAGCCGCACTTTGCGCTTGAGCGTGCTGGAGAAAGTCATGGACAAAGTCTCCTGGGAACGCCTGGTCGAGTTCATCAAGCGATATGGTGAAGGTCTGTTCACACAACAGTTTCTGCATCTGGCGAACGTGCGAGCGATTTTGCACCAAGGCGTCAATCAGTGGTTTGACCAGGTTCTCGAGGCACCCAATCGACCCGATTTGAGACTGCTGGACGAGTTGGATCATGAGTTGCCGCGCCAAAAGGCGATTCGTTATCTTACGCTGGTCCTGGAAGCGGTGATTGAAAATTACAACGAATATCGCGACTACAACACCACCACAACCCAATCGGATCACGGCGACCTGGTGTATATCTTGTTGGATTTTCTGAGGCTCCGCAGTCGTTACGAGCGGGTGTGTTGGAATCTGAAACCGGTTGTCTGGGCCCACGAAATTCTGGTTCGCGATGCTGAAAACGGCGTGGCCCGCATGTGGCGGCGCTCGCTTACCGAACGGGTCGGGCCGGAAGCCGATAAATACCTGGCCCGCCTGCGACAGCTGCGAAAAAAATATTCGATCAGGATGGAGTCCGTAGGGCGGCGTTTGGAAGAACGGTTTGGTCACCCGATGCAAATCGATCGCTTGCGGGCCCTCGTCGCTCCCGCCATGTGCGATCCGACCAGCAAAAAGTGCGCGCGCACGTTTGAATTGCTGCAGCACGAGGCCCAGGCGTTTTCGCGACGAACAATGGGTGTGGGGATGGATCTGCCAGGTTGGCTGGCGGCGCTGGAACTGGAAGTCGAGCAGTTCCATCTCCCCGATCGTTTGAAAGACAACAATTGCTCGACCGAACTGATCGAGCCAATTTTTGTTCCGATTGCCGAACTCAAGGAACAACTGGAACAACTGCCCCGCCGGCATAAATAGCAACCGTGAGCCGCAAGGCGCTAGCCGCGGGTCCGGAAACCGAAGCACACGTAGCTTGACTCGCCGAGTCGAGTGACAGATTCATGAGCGACGGAAGCTTGTTGTGCCCGAATCGAGCCACGTAGCTTGACTCGCCGAGTCGAGTGGCAGAATCATGAGCGACGGAATCTTGTTGTGCCCGAATCGAGCCACGTAGCTTGACTCTCCGAGTCGAGTGACAGAATCATGAGCGACGGAAGCTTGTTGTGCCCGAATCGAGCCACGTAGCTTGACTCTCCGAGTCGAGTGACAGATTCATGAGCGACGGAAGCTTGTTGTGCCCGAATCGAGCCACGTAGCTTGACTCTCCGAGTCGAGTGACAGAATCATGAGCGACGGAATCTTGTTGTGCCCGAATCGAGCCACGTAGCTTGACTCTCCGAGTCGAGAAATCGGTTAACCGCAGAGGATGGAGCAACCGAATTCGCACGTTTGCGCAAATCGTTGTTGTCCGCGATTGCCACTCATTGAGCGGGCATGGTGCACCGCACCAAAGACGAATACCCAGATGAAGATGAAGATGAAGGTGAAGGTCGCGGTTAGGAACTTCTGCTGCGATTCAACTCTGACTATTCATTGCCCGGCGGCGTGGGTTGCAAAACTGGTTCGCCCAGCTTGTTTTGCTGGCTTGTTGCCCGCCAATATTCCAGCGCCTGCTCATAGCTGACCAGCCGGCTGGGCAGCGGGGCAAAATCCGGAATGTTGAGAGACATGCAGTGCAGTGATCCTTGCAGTTGCTGCATCGATGTGGTGTCAATTGCTGCGACGTAGTGATTGGGCAATAGCCGTCGGTAAGTCGCCAACGCGTTGGCAACCAGCGCGGGATCATCCGACGTGAAAGTCGGCATCAAGATCATTTTGTTAGCCGAAATTGTATTCGTATACGGGCTCCAGTCACGACCACTGCGAGGGGGTATCTGAATTCGGTCGACGGTCATCCGATGCCCGTCGACGATGACGTTGCCAAGCCGCTTGGCGTTGTCATCAAGGATTTTGGCGTTAACAGGATCGGTTTGAGGATCGAGTTGGGCGACCAGAACGTGGTCCTTGGCCAAAAGTTGTGCGAACATGTCAACGTGTCGCGTGGCTTCTTCGCGAAGCGGTTCCAGCACAACCAGTTCGCTCAAGTTGCAGTTTTTTTTGAATTCTTCGTCGACCATCGTGCGGCGTTCAATTTCTGGATTTCTGCCCGGCGGCAACGGATCGATAAAACGTATGTAGTTGTCTTCGTAAATTCGATTGGTGGTGATTCCCAAACCGTGTCCGTTACAAATCAGGTTGCCGCCGTGCATGGTCCAAGGCACCCGATTGATTTCAGCACTCGTTAACTCACCCCAGCGAATGGGGAAACTGTCATCGAGTGGACGTTGCCCATCGTAGAAAAAGTCAATTGACATGGTGCCCGATTCCGTCTCAGCGATTCGCGGACCAAAATCGCGCAGCCAAATCGTGTCCATTTGCAGTTGGTAAAACGACACGTGACTTTTCGAGCCCGGTGTTTGTTCCAACGAGGCAACGGTCTGCGTTAGTTGCTGCGGGTTGTTGCAGAGGATGATGATGGGAACATGGTCAGCCGAATGCTGCACGATTTGATGCAACACGTGTGCATGATGGGGCTGCAGGTCGCTGACGCTTAGAAGGATGGCCTTTTGCGGTTCGAATTCACCGGGAATGCGTGGGAAAGGAGCAGAAACGGCAGTCGGGGCAGAAACAGCAGTCCCGGTGCCATTCGGCGGTTGGCTGCGGGCCGGCGTCTGCGCAACAACCAACGAGATTGGAATCAGCGCAACAGCCCACAGACACCAACAACAAGCTCTTACCATCAGCGTCACACCCAAGACGACCGTTCGTTTGATTCGTCGAACGGGTTAACAAGAAAAGGCCGCATCTTCGACGCCCAGGTCACCTGTTCGTCTAAATTCGGATTACGGAACAGCTTCACTTTAATCCGGGAACCAAATTTGGCAAACCAAAATCCTGGGACTAACGCTCAATGGTGCTTATTTTGGATTCATCGCTGTCGCAGCTCACCTAGTTACCTTGCCCTCTGGGCAACGCCGTAGCGGATTTTTAACTGGACTTTTCCAGCGCTTCCTCGTTTAACCGCGTGGGCAACGCCCCGCGCTTTTGCCGTGGTGACGACGCGGCCCGCTGGGCACGCGGATAAACGAAGATCAGGGTCCGCTACGGCGTTGCCCTCTGGGAGAGGTCGCCGTCTCAGCGGCGGGTGAGGGCTTAGTAATTAAAAAATACAATGTTTTTTCATAATCGAATGCACTTATTTCCTTACCCGATTACTTATCTTTCGTTTCGTCCCCGGTTTCTGATTTTTCCCAAACGCGAACATAATCGATTTCGAACGTTTGGGGCCAAACCGTCGTGTCGTCGGGATTCTCCAGAAAATCCCCACCGATGGCCGTGTTGATGACCAGCCTCATCGGTGCCGTTTGGCGATCCAGGAACCCGCCTGTCAGGCTGTTATTGACCGTGTAGTGGTTCACTCCGTCGACGTAAAACCTGATTTCTTTATCGTCCCATTCACAGGCGTAAATGTGAAAGTCCTCGTGGTAGTTAACGGATCCCTGTTTGGATTTTGGCTGGTTTTGACTGACGAATTTGTGCGAAAACGGCGGGTTGGTTCCGTAGTGGAATGCGCTGCTGGTCATGTTGGGTTCGTTCCCCCGGTTTTCCATGATGTCGATTTCGCCCTGGCTGGGCCACCGATACTGTTTTGTATCGGGTAACAGCCAAATCGCCGGCCACATGCCTTTGGTGCCGGGGAGTTTCGCCCGAACTTCCCAGCGTCCGAATCGTTGCTCGGAAGTGCTGGTGACCAACCCGCTGAGGTATGGCAGCCCACGCGAAGGAGTGTTTTCGGATTTGATGACCAGTTTGCCGTCGCTGACCGAGATTTGGCTGGGCAAATAGTCTTGTTGCGAGTTATTGGTGGGTCGTTTCGTGTCGGCTGGCGTCCATTTGCTCGTATCAAGCGAATCGCCGTCGAATTCGTCAGACCAGGCAATCTTATAGCCTTCGAGTTGAGCTTGTTGCGACGAGCGAATGTGGGAAGCGAAATCACCCACGCGAGCAAGCCGACAAATACTATCGTCTTAGTCATCTTCATTCCAAAGGGATGTTAGTTCAGCACTCGTATCCGGCTGCCGCCTTTATAAGCTTTTTGGGACAAGACCGTTACCGACACTGTAAAAAAAGCCCGGCAGAATTTGCCGGGCTTGCTTCAATTTCTGAATTGGATCGAGTTTTAGCCTCGACGACGGCGAGCAATCAAGCCCAAGCCGGCCATTACCAAGACGGCGATGCTGCCCGGTTCTGGAATTGTTTGGATCACAACGTTACCAAACGGTCCGACATCCGTTGCCCAAACGTTGACTCCCGTTGTTTGGAAACCAAACTGGATGTGACGAGTGGGGTCATCAATCGTCGCCAAGCTAACACTAAATGCGCCTGGACCGGTGATATCGAAAAACGAGTCGATGCGCGACGAATAATCCGGCGCAAAATCGCTAACAAACACGCGCGTTGAGTGAGCGGAGGTAAACGAATTTGAGAGAACGTTGCCGGAAAAGGTCAGGGTTTGCCCACCCAATCCCCCATTGATTTCTTGATAAAGATTCGCTTCCATGATTTTGTTACCTGGAGCGCCAGGACCACCCGGATTCGGATCTCCCATCATCGTCGGATCCTGGTACCAAAATTCATTGGGATCACCAATCGTGTTGGGGCTGAGTGTCAATATTGAGTTCGGGTCGTCAAAGGTTGCTACGAGGTCGGGGATTCCCCAAGGCGAACCGAAAACAAAACCACCGCCATTGGCAGGTAATTCGTAAACGTTCATAAAGCCAAGCCAAGGACCGGTACTGTTGTTCACGCCGACGTCAACGTCCGCTTGAACGGCCGATGATGAAAAAAGCATCGCCGTCGCAGCAGCGCAAGTTACAAAAATTTTTTTTAAGTGGGCTTTCATGTGATTATCTCTCAGTTGCAAAATTATCTCTTGTACGACAAATTTCTTTTGGAAGGGACCGGTTTCATTAGCTTTGATGTTGATTTGGGGCGAGTCCTATGTCAACCTTTTCCAGTATAAAAAAGGCATTCTTTGACGCGGGCAGCAGGCACAGGCTGGAAACGTTCAAATCGACCATCCGTTTTCCGGTGTCATTTTAGATAGTATTATCACAACGCAATGATATCCGGGCTCGCTACCGAGTCGATACGGATTCGTGGTGGTAGCCGCCAAGTTTTACTCCTTGGAAAACTTCAGAAAATAGTTTTCTTCAAATCCAGGCACTTTTTTCTCTTCGGTAAGAGAAAAACCTGCCTGTTCGATCTCCCCCCGAAACACGTCTTTGCCGCCCCGAACGTGCCCCAGCAACCACTCGCGGCTCACGCCCGGGATCCGCTCGAAGTCAATCACGATCAAATGTCCGCCGTCCTTTAACGCCCGATGAATCGAAGACAAAGTCGAGCTCGGAAATTCGAAGTGATGGTAGGTGTCGCAAACGAATACAATATCCACCGATTTGGGCGGCAGGTTGATACTGTTCTCCGCGCACAGGACCCCTGTGACATTGTGCAAATCGAGTTTGCGGCATTCCTGGTTGATGTGCTCGATAAAGCGCGGAACGATATCGATCGCGTAGACCCAGCCATCGGTTCCGACCTCCGTCGAGAACAGCTTGGCGAACAGACCGGTTCCCGTGCCCACGTCGGCAATGGTGTCGCCCTTGTTTATTTCGCAGGCTGCCAGGATCCGTTCACGACATAAAAAGATCTCCCGGCTTTCGATTTCAAATCGCTTGATGAAGTCATCGACGTTCAAGTCCGGATCAAGATAAGACTGGTTGATGCCGGGATTAACGCTGGCGTCCCCTGCCGGCTTGGGCGATTGATGACGTTTGATATAGTCAATCGCCTTCTCCTCGATGAACTTGGTCCGCAAACCAATCACTTTGGCTTCCGACAATGCCGTCTCAAGGTCAACACCCTGATCCAGCACCCGATACGGCAGCCAAACACCGCCGACACGATTGGCCGAGCCGCAATGAAACAGCGTTGTTGCGGACTGGTCTTTAAGCAGTGTCCTGATTTTGTCGAACACTTCGTCCGTTAGCGACTCAGGCGATCGGAACGGGACTTCGATGAGTTCAATACCGGCCGCCTCGAGCTCCGATTTTTCATCCCAGTCGATTTCGCCTTCGGTTCTTAACGTGATGACCCGTGCAATTTTCTGTTCGCCAAAAATCGCAATATCGTCTTTCGCGAATTGCCCGGCCAGAAACAGATCGCCGCACTGATGTACGTTTTTTGTAGTTCCCAACTCGGCCGAATTGATCCCGGCCGGATCGATCGTGGTAGGCTGAGCATGGACAGCGCAAGTCAAACCAAAACAAATCAGGAAGGCAGCTACGAAATAGGCTTTGTTAAACATGATCGTCCTAATGGGCACACGTTAATTTGGGGTCGGTCAAAACGTCGTCAACAGCCAGATTCTAACAAAAATTCGATATGCGATAGCCACCCAATTTCGCCAAAAAGCGGAATTCGGTGTGACTTGCTGATACTGACCCATGAAGTTTTTCGCTTTTGGATTTAAATGCCGTACAATGGCGTTTGCATGGAATCGAACAAGTCGCTGCGGGGTTCGATTGTATTGACCGCACAACTGGGTCTGTTTGACTCAAAAAGTCATGGACCTTGTCGAATCTGGTTAAGTGCAGGAATCTGATTCATGATGGACAGGAATTTCCCAACGTCACCAAACCAAGACACGCCAGGCCAGGCTGGGGACAGCCTCGGTAAGCAAAAATCGGTTTATCACCTGCTCGTTGAGGACTTGCCCGTCTGGCTGGCCTGTAAAGATCTGTCTGGCAAGTTCACCGTTGTCAGCAAACTCTACGCTCGCAACCACGGGACAACGCCCGGCGAAATGCGCGGCAAAACGGATTTCGATTATTACCCCGGTGAGTTGGCGCGAAAGTTCAGGCAGGAAGATCTCCACGTCATCGAGACGGGGCAGACTTTCGTTTCGGTCGAAAGATCGGCCATCGACGACACGCAATATTTTGAAGTCCACAAGGGGCCGATCCATGACAATGATGGTTCGATCATCGGTGTGCAGACGATTTTTTTGGACGTTTCCGATCGGGCCCGAGCCGAGAAACTGTTGTCGGACGAACGGGATATGCTGCAGACGATCATGGACCATCTGCCGGACTTTATCTATGTCAAAAATGTCGAGGGACAGTACGTCGTCGTCAACAATGCGGTGCGGAATATTTTGCGTGCCAATTCAATTGCCGAGGTTGTCGGAAAGACCAACTTCGATTTTCTTCCCGCCGATCAGGCTCGCGAGGAACAACAGGACGATCACCGCGTAATCTCGACCGGACAACCGTTGATCGAGCGGGAAGAATGCCTCCGCGACCCGCGGGGAAATGACCTCTGGATTTTGACTTCCAAATTGCCGTTGAAGGATGCTGCCGGAAATGCCACGGGTCTGGTAGGAATCGACCGCGACATTACGCATCTCAAATTAATCCAGGAGAAACTTCGCGCGGCCAAGGAAACAGCCGACCAGGCAAATCAGGCCAAGGGTGATTTTCTGGCGAACATGAGCCATGAAATTCGCACGCCACTCAATGCAATTATCGGCATGACCGACCTTTTGCTCGAGACCCATCTGACTCATTCGCAACGCGAATATCTGGGAATGGTCCAATCTTCCGGTGAATCTCTGTTGTCGTTGATCAACGACATTCTGGATTTTTCAAAAATTGAAGCCGGAAAATTCGAATTGGATGTTGCCACGTTCGATATCCGGGAATGCCTCGGCGATGTCATGAAGTCAATGGGATTGCGGGCATACGAAAAAGGAATCGAGCTCGCGATCAACATTGACAATTCAATCCCGAGGTATTTGAAAGGTGACGCGGGGAGAATTCAGCAGATTGTCATTAATCTGGTCGGCAACGCGATCAAGTTCACGGAACACGGCGAAGTTGTGCTGAACCTGCTCTGCGACTCCAATGACGGCCAGCGGGCGACGCTGCACGCGACGGTTTCCGATACGGGAATCGGAATCGAAACAGAAAAATGCGAGCGAATTTTTCACGAATTCGAACAGGCCGACGCTTCGACCACGCGTCGGTTCGGAGGAACAGGCCTGGGACTGGCTATTTCCTCTCGGCTCGTCGAGATGATGGGCGGCCGCATCTGGGTCGAAAGCGAGCTGGGTCAAGGCAGTAAATTTCAGTTCACAATCACGCTTGACGTCGACCAGGAGCAATCGGAGGAACCGCACGCACATCACATGGTGGACGTCAACGGTCTGCGAGTCCTGGTTGTCGACGACAATGCCACCAACCGCCGCATTCTCAAAGACATGCTGACGAATTGGGGGATGGCGCCCGTAACAGCCTCGGGTGCAAAACAGGCGCTGCAACTGTTGCGGGACGCCCAAGAGGAGCGGGACCCGATCAAAATCCTGATTTCTGACGTGAACATGCCTGACGTTGACGGGATTACGCTGGCCGCTGAGATTCGGAATCATCGGCTGATGGAAATGTTGTCCGTAATCATGTTGACGTCGGGGGCGCGACCGAGCGATACAAATCGCCTTCGCGAGCTGGGCGTTACCCATCATCTGATGAAACCGGTCAAACAGTCGGAGCTGTTCAGTACGATGGTTTCGACTCTGGATGAGTCGCGAAGTTATGTCGAACGAGGTTTCAGGATCGGTGTCGATGACAAAGAAAGTGATGAATCGCGGCCACTCAATATCCTGCTGGCCGAAGACAACGCGGTCAACCAGAAACTTGCCCAGGGGATTCTTGGAAGCTTGGGACATGAGGTGACCGTGGCCAACAATGGCGCGGAAGCAGTTGCGATGCTGAGCATCGATCGCTTCGATCTGGTCTTGATGGACGTCCAAATGCCTGAGATGGATGGTCTTACGGCCACGCGCGTGATTCGCAACAACGAGCAATCGTCCGGTGGCCACATCCCAATCGTCGCCATGACGGCGCACGCCATGAAGGGCGATCGAGAACAGTGCCTTGACGCGGGCATGGACGACTACCTGACCAAACCCATCCGTTTAAAGGAACTGTCACTTAAACTTCGCGAGATGTTTCCCATTTCTGACCCACCGGAAGTTGCCGGCAAGGATGCCAATCGCATCGCGGAAGTGTCGCGAAATGGAAGATGCAGGGTTCGAAATCGGTTGGGATGAGGTCCTGCGCAACATGGGGGGAAACGAATTTCTCTTGAAGGAAGTGATCCAGGAATTCCTGGGAGATACGCCAAGGTTGCTGGCCAAAGCTGAGCAGGCAGCGGAGTGCGGCGATACAGAAACTCTCAAACGTCAGGCCCATTCATTGCGCGGTTCTTTTCTGTTCCTCAATCTGGATCGTGTTTCGAACGTCATTGGGCAAGTCGAAATCCTGGCGGCCGCGGGACAGTTGGCTCAATCGCAGGCGGCACTGCGTGAATTCAAGTCAGATTTCAACCAGGTTTTTCGCTCGCTGAAGCAGTTCATGGACCGTTGATTCGGACGTGTGTGCTCGGGGACGGTCTCGATTTTCCGGCAACCCGATCGATTGCATAAAGGCATCCGATTATGCCGGGTGATTGAACCGGAAAAACGGCCGCGTCGTCGGTTTCATTTGTCGCAGGAGGGGGAATTCAACTTGCGATTTTCGGATTGCGTTGGTAGCCTAAATGTTCTCCGGAACGGAATCGCAAAGGCGATTTTGTTCATGGAGTTTGTTTATGTCGAGCGCGTCGAGATTGCCGTTCATTGCGAAATACTGACCTTTGCTCAGACAACCATCGAGCTGAATTCGTGGTTGAACTTGGAACATTCACAACGGATGAGACTGAATGGTCGCCGATGGAGATTGAAACCAGGTGAATCTCTATCATAGCTCTACACCTCACGCGCCTCCCTCGACGAACCTGGTCGATCGCCTCCGCTTTTGGTCTGACCACCAGGCAGCACAGCCAGCGTTCTATTTCCTTGGTGAACAGGACCAGGTCACCCAAGTCACCTACTCGGAACTCGATCGACAAGCGCGCGCGATCGCCGCGCGGTTAACCGGACTGGGATTCCATGGCGAACGTGCCCTGTTGTTGTATCCACCGGGCATCGATTTTATCGCCGCGTTTTTTGGTTGCCTGTACGCCGGCACGACTGCGGTTCCGGCATTGCCACCTCGACGCAATCGCAACATGACGAGGGTGGAAGCGATCAGCGATGATGCCCAGGCGGCGGTCATCCTCTCGGTCTACGAGGTTGTCCAACGTTCTGCCAATGTGTTGGCTGACGATGCGCCGCACCTGGCCGATGTTCCCTGGATTGCCACCGATCGGATTTCATCGGAGTTGGCTGATTCGTGGTTGCCAACGGAGCTCGTTGATGACTCGCTGGCGGTATTACAATACACTTCGGGTTCGACGGGACGACCCAAAGGCGTGATGCTCACACACGCAAACTTGATGCACAACTGTGGATTAATTACCTACGGATTCGCTGCCGATCGACATAGCGTGGGACTTTCCTGGCTGCCGACCTATCACGATATGGGTTTGGTGGGAGGCGTGCTTAACCCTTTATACGTGGGCCGGCCAAGTGTGCTGATGTCGCCCATGTCGTTTCTGCAAAAACCGGTCCGCTGGTTACGCGGGATCAGCAAGTTCGGCGTCACGATCAGCGGTGGCCCCAATTTTGCCTATGCCCTGTGCAACGAAAAAATCACGGAGCGCGATTGTCAGGACCTCGATCTCAGCACCTGGAAAGTGGCGTTTAATGGGGCTGAACCGGTGCGGGCTCGAACGTTAGCGGAATTCACCGAGAAATTCAAGCGCTATGGTTTTCGCGCTGAGGCGCATTACCCCTGTTACGGGATGGCCGAAGCAACGCTTATTATTACTGGCTCGGAATACGGTAAACGGCCGTTGGTGAATGCTTTCGATGCGATCGAACTTGAATCCAATCGTGTTGTTCCGGTTGACCAGGAATCAGCAACGGCGCGGCTGCTGGTCGCATCCGGTCGCGTCTTGCCCGATCAACAGGTCGCCATCGTGGATCCGCAGACGTGTGAACGGCTGTCGGCGAACCAGGTCGGTGAGATTTGGGTTGAAAGCGACAGTGTTGCCCAGGGGTATTGGAACAACCTGGAAGCGACTTCGCTCGCGTTTCATGGCAGCCTGGCCAATGAACATCAAAGTCAGTTTCTGCGGACGGGCGACCTCGGATTTTTGCATAACGAGCAGCTGTTTGTCACGGGGCGTACCAAGGACCTGATCATCATCAATGGGCGAAATATTTATCCCCATGATATTGAATCGGTTGCCGAGCGCGCTCATGAGGCCAACCGAGTCGGCGGCGTTGCGGCGTTTTCGATTGACGCCGGGAACACTGAGCATCTCGTGATCGCCCAGGAATTGGAAAGAGGTTACCGAAAGTTTGACCCTCACGAAGTTACCGCCGCGATCCGTGAAGCTGTCCTGGAAAGTCTGGAAGTCGCGCCGCAAGCGATCGTGCTGTTGAAACCGGGTAGATTGCCCAAGACGTCCAGCGGCAAGGTACAGCGTCGTGAATGCCGCGAACAATATATTTCTGCGCAGCTCGATGTGCTGTCTCAATGGCAGCTGGGTGAGGAAACCGAGTCGCAAGCGCCGGCGACGATGCCACAAGTGACGCCAAACGAAGCTGCGGCAGTGCTCGCGGCGACGGGACCGTCGGTGGCTGCCATTGAGAATTGGCTGGGCCAACGAATTTCCGAACGCTTGAAGATTCCTCAAGCGAAGGTTGACTTCAACGAGTCGTTCGCTCATTTTGGCCTGGATTCTGTCGCCCTCATCGGGATCTCTGGAGAACTGGAAGATTGGTTGGACCGTCCCGTTTCGCCCAGATTGCTGTTTACTTATCCGACGATTGCCGAGTTATCCAAACACCTGGCCACAACCGAAGCTCCCGCAGCGAATTCGATCTCGATTGGCAACAAAAGTGCTCGTGCTGAAACCGGCATGGACAAGTCGGCCAGCGAAATTCTGGCCAGCTTTGACGAACTGACCGACGGTCAAATCAAGGACATGCTGAGGCAACTGCTCGAAGCAAAAGCTCGGGAGGAGACTTTCAGTCATTCTGCGTCTCAGGGTCAGCAGGCGTTGTGGTTCATTTATCAATTGGACCGGGAAAGCTCGGCCTACAATATCATGTACGCGGCGCGGGTTTCCGCGGATTTTGATCGTGAGGCATTTCGTCGTGCATTCCAAAGCCTCCTCGGCCGACACGAGACTTTGCGAACAACGTACTCGACCGTTGATGACCGGCTTGTCCAACGCATCCACCCTTACCAGGACTTCGAATTGCAAATCGTCGATGCGCGTCACTGGCAGGCGGATGTCCTCGAAACGCAACTGCAATCGGCGGCTGACGCTCCTTTCGATCTGGAACAGGGGCCGGTCGTTCGTGTGCAACTGTTTGAGCGACACGGCGAACACCATATTCTGCTATTCACGGTGCATCACGTCGCACTTGATTTCTGGTCGTTTGACGTGCTGTTCGACGAACTCGAAACGCTCTATCGAAAAGAAGCAGGTGGTCAAAAACGAAATTTGCCTCCTGCCAAGGCGACGTATCGCGACTTTGTTCGTTGGCAGGAAGATTGGCTGGAAAGTTCGGAAGGCCAAGAGCAATGGGAATACTGGCAGCAACAGCTGGCTGGTGAGCTTCCCGCGTTGGATCTCCCTGCGAATTACCCGCGGCCGCCGATCCAGACATTTCGCGGACGATCTTACCGCTTCATGCTGCCCCATCGTCTGTTGCAAAGGCTGAACGAACTCTCCAAGTCAAACGACGTCACGCTGTTTACGACCATCTTGGCGGCGTTTCAGGTGCTGTTGTATCGCTACAGCGGTCAGGAGGATATTGTCGTTGGCTGTCCAACTGCCGGCCGAAACCGTGCCGAGTTTGAGAGCGTTCTCGGCTATTTCGTGAATCCGGTTGCCATCCGCGCCCGGTTGTCGCCGAGACAATCATTCACGAGTTTTCTGGGTCAGGTTCGAGAAACCGTGATAGGCGGGATAACCAACCAGGATTTTCCATTCCCTTTGTTGGTCGAGCGACTGCGCGTGACACGCGACCCAAGTCGTTCGCCGATTTTTCAGGCCGCGTTTGGTTGGGACCAACCACGCCGACTGCAACTCGATGACGAGCCGGATCATCGTTCAAATGGGAAACCACCCCAGCCGGGTTCGCTCGACCTGCAACCTTTCCTGCTTGGGCAGCAAGGGTCAGCATTTGATTTGATGCTGATGGTGCTTCATCGCGGCGACGGCTTGTCAGCATCGCTGCAATACAACGTCGATTTGTTTGAGGAAGCAACGATCGCCCGCATGGCAGACCATTTCCAGGTCCTGCTCGCAAGTCTTGCCGACAACCCCGAACAGGCATTGGCTGATTTGCCAATATTGAGCCAAACAGAGCAGCAGCGGTTGTTGACAGACTGGAACGCTGCTTCAGCCTCCTATCCCTCATGTTGCGCACGAACTGGTTGAACAGCAGGTCCGCCGGACGCCGGAAGCGATTGCGGTTCAGTACGAAGACTTGCAATTGACTTACCGCGAACTCAACGAACGCGCGAACCAGGTTGCCCATTACCTCGTCGAGCTTGGCGTTGGCCCGGAAACCCTGGTTGGAATTTACGTCGACCGCTCGCTCGAAATGATGATTGGATTGTTGGGTATTTTGAAGGCAGGCGGCGCTTACGTCCCGCTGTCACCGGGAACCCCGCGTGATCGCCTCGCTTACATGCTCGACGAAGTCCAGGCGGCTGTAATTCTTTCGCAACATGATCTGGCGAGTGAATTGCCGGAAACGGGTGCGGAAATTGTCTGCCTCGATCGCGACTGGTCAACCATTGCTGGGGCCAGCAAAACCGATCGACCACCTGAAAGTGGGCCAACGAACTTGGCTTATGTAATTTTCACCTCGGGTTCGACTGGCAAACCCAAGGGCGTGCAAATCGAACATCGCTCGGTGGTCAACTTCCTGACATCGATGCAGCTGACACCGGGGATCGGGGCCGACGATGTATTGTTGGCCGTGACCACCTACACTTTTGACATTTCGGTGCTGGAACTGCTGCTGCCACTGACCGTTGGTGCGCAAGTTGTGATCGTTTCCCCTGAAGTCGCCGCAGACGGAATTCAGTTGGCCCGTGCGATCGGTGAAACCGGCACCACGATCATGCAAGCGACTCCGGCCACGTGGCGATTATTGATTGAGGCAGGTTGGACCGGCGATCAGAAACTGAAGGTCCTGTGTGGTGGCGAGGCATTGCCTGCCGACCTTGCCGAACAGCTGCGTGGTCGTTGCTGCCAGCCTGTGGAACATGTACGGTCCCACGGAAACGACGATTTGGTCTGCCGTCGAACGATGTCCAACAACGATCGGAATCGATTTCGATTGGTCGCCCAATCGCGAACACGCAGATCTACGTTCTCGACAGCCGCTTGATACCCGTGCCGGAGGGAGTCACAGGTAGCTTGTACATCGGTGGTGATGGGCTTGCCCGCGGCTATTTACATCGGCCTGATCTAACCGCCGAAAAGTTTATTCGCGATCCGTTCGGAGGTGATGACCAGGCAAGGTTGTACAAGACGGGCGATCTTGCCCGTTACCAGGCTGACGGGAAAATCGAATTTCTCGGTCGAGAGGATTTCCAGGTAAAAGTTCGCGGATTTCGCATCGAATTGGGCGAGATCGAATCGTGCCTTAACGAGCATCCGGCGATTCGCCAATCCGTCGTGATCGCGCGCAATGCCAGTTCGCGAATTAATGACAAACACCTGGTCGCCTACTGCACGTATTGCGACGGTGTGCCTGACAACCGCGAGCTGCGGAACTTTTTGAAGCGGACCTTACCGGACTATATGGTGCCGGCTGTCTTTGTGCCCTTGGACGAGTTCCCGCTCAATTCGGCTGGCAAAATTGATCGCCGATCCTTGCCCGCGCCAGAAAACTCGCAACCGAATCTGCATGTTTCAAAAGTCGCGCCACGAAATGATACGGAAGAAAAGCTGGCTGCCATTTGGGCCAAAGTGCTGAGGCTCGAGGGCGTTGGCATTCATGACAATTTTTTTGATCTCGGCGGGGCATCGATGCAGAGTCTTGAGATCACTTCCCTCGCGGCCGAGGTCGGAATTGAAATGGTGCCGGCTTCGTTGTTCAAACATCCAACGATCGCCGAACTGGCTGCAGCCGTCTCGTCTTCGGCAGTCGATCCAAGGTAGTCGACGCGATTGACAATTCAGAGAAAGTTGCATTGCAGCCGCCGAATGTTACGGTCAGACTGCCGCGGCAACAGCAAAAGCCGAAACCGATAACCGCGGCACAACCAACAACGGACAAAGTCAACATTGTCATCGAAAGCATTGGTGTCTATCTGCCATTCAGGTCGGTCTCAACTGACGAGGTGATCGCCGGTTGCCGTCATCGACGTCACATTTCCACTGGAGGAGATGACGGGGATCAAGTCGCGGCGGTTGGCCGCGGAAAACGAATTTACGACCGACTTGGCCTACCAGGCCGTCGAAGAATGCCTCCGCAACTCGAAATACTCGGAAGATCAGATCGACCTTGTCGTTTGTTGCCATATCGACCGCAGCGTCAGTCCGCGATCGTCGGCTCTTGAGCCCTGTACCGCAATGTACCTGAAGCGGCAATTTGGATTTCCGAACGCAGTTGCTTTTGATGTTTCGAACGCGTGCGCTGGCATGTTCACGGGGATCAGCGTGGCCAAAGCATTTATTGCAACCGGGGCCGCCCAGCGCGTGTTAGTCGTTAGCGCGGAATACCTCTCGCCTGTCATGAAAACGGCTCAGCGCGAAATCTCGGGTTTCATGGATCCGCGGATGGCCTGCTTGACTCTGGGTGATGCAGCGGCCGCGATCATTCTCGAAGCGGCGTCCGGCAATGAGGTCGGGTTTCACGAATTGGAATTGTACTCGCTGGGTAAATACAACTCGCTCTGCATTGGTCGGCCATCCGAGCATGACAACGGCGGACCGATCCTGCACGTCCCCGATCCAATCAAGCATACTTCGATCGCGATCGAACAATCCATCGCGCACTCCAAACACGTGCTTGGTCGTGTTCCCTGGGAGTTGGATCAAATCCAGCAGGTGATCATGCATCAGACATCCGAACGATCCCTGCTCGACGGAGCCCGGGCGATCAACGAGTCATTTGAATTCGAAGTTTGCACGCCGGAAACAACGATCAATAACCTCAGTGAAAGGGGCAACACGGCATCGACCAGCCACATCGTTGCGATCTGGGACAGCATCCTGCAGGGGCGCATCAACACGGGTGACCGTTCCGTGTTTGCGATTACCGGCTCTGGCCAAACCATTGGAACGGGAGTCTATACGTTTGACGATTTGCCTGATCGAATTCGCCAACGGCAGCAAACAGGAAACTCGATCGCGAAGACGAGTCGTTTGGACGGGACGCCAAGGTCGGTCCGGCTTCGTCGCTGCTCCCGATTACGGGCAGAAAGTGTGGGCATTATTTCCACCAAGAGTGTGGAACCGACAGACACGATAGCGATGGTCAAAGAAGCCGTGGAAAACTGCCTGGCGAATTCGGCCTACGACAAATCCGAGTTGGATCTGGTCTTGTATGCTGGCGTTTATCGAACGGAGTTTATTTTCGAGCCCGCCATGGCGGCGATTATTGCGGGCGAATTAGGAATCAATGATGATGTCAAACCCACCGATCGGCAACGAACATTTGCCTTCGACGTTTTCAATGGTGCCGTCGGTTTCCTGAATGCTTGCGACATTGCCTCGCAAATGATAGGAACCGGCGAGATCCGAACGGCGCTGGTCATCGCTTCCGAAGTGGAAAACAATCGCGACCGGTATCCGGACAAGATTATTGGCTTGAAGGAGACTGCGTCTGCGATCATTTTGGATCAGTCGCCGGATGCCCGTGTCGGCTTTGGTGATTTCGTCTTCAAATACCTGCCGGAAGAGCTGAATTCGCGAGTCGTGACCGGCAAATATCAGGCCGGCAGCCCTTGCGTCTATCTTCAGCAGGATCCGGACATCTTTGAGCTGTATTTGAAACTCATCCCGGAAGCCGTCAATGAACTTCTTCAGCAAGAAGGACTGACTACGTCGGCCATCCGCGTGGTCTTGCCGCCGCAGTTTTCCAGCGATTTCCTGGAGGCGTTGAGTCGAGTTCTGGCAATTCCGCGGGCACGGTTCGTGGATTTGACCGGCGACGGCCGAGACTGGTTCACTTCGGCTTTGCCTTACTCGTTGCGCGAGATCGAAACCGGCGGAGCTGCGCAGCCGGGAGACATCGGCCTGGTGGTCAACGTTGGTTCAGGCCTGCAAGTCGGTTGTGCCGTCTATTACTTTTGACGACCCTCTGAGTTATGCTTCGTGAAGATGTACGCGTAACTGTTCATTCGATGGCACGTTCAAGGCGACGGCGCTCACAAACGGCTTTGGAATCTCGGGTTGAGCAAACTGCCAATCTTCCGGATCGTCCTCAATCCCGGGAGCAAACGAAACCGCGATGCGGGGCGTCGCGTTTAAGTCGAACGAAATTTGCGGGAGCGGTATGGCCATTCCGAGTCCGCGGGCTTTGATGTACGCCTCCTTGAGCGTCCATAGGCGAAAGAAGCGTCTCCTTGCGCCTGGAGGGACGTATCGAATCCAGATAGTCGCGTTCGCTGGCCGAGAAAACGCGTTCCGCGAGGTGTGCGATCTCCGCTTGCCGGTCGACATTTTCGCAGTCAACACCGATATCACAGCCAACCGTGATTCCACAGACAACGAGACCGTCGCAATGCGACAAATTAAATCGTAATTGCGATGGATTTTGGCCAGCCCCAATTTCCGGCTTGCCGAACTCGTTTGTCTGAAAGCGCCAGTCCTCGGGGCTGCGGGGAAAGTACCGCGAGAGCGTGTTGCGCAGCAGGGCATGGGCAATCAGGAACTGATCGCGATCTTTCTCGAAAACAAATTTCTGGTGCCGCTCGCGTTCGTCGAGGGACAGGATATCCCCAGATTGTGAAGGCCATTTATTTCGCTTCGCGTCCTCGATGCGAACGTACCAGAGATCAACATGGCCTCGACGTAACTCAAATGAAACAGCCAAAAATAATCCAGTTTTTCGAAATGAATTAGCAATCGATCAATACGGTTTTTCGCAGTTTAGCAAATTTGAAAAACGGGCTGAGGGGACGCCGACCTGAACCGATACGAAATCGTCAATTTTTTTGACGACGAACTGTAACAACCGCCATCCGGCGCATTCTTGGTCTTGAATCGGGTTGTTATCGCCTTAAAAAAACAAGGATCCAGTCATGAAACGCGTCTTTTACATTACGATCGCAGCGTTGATCACGGTTGCCGGGCTCGCTGATTCAACCGCCGCGCAACAATTTGACCCTGGCAAACTTATCGGCGGCGGGGGCGGCCGGCAATTTGGCCAACAACTGCGGCAACAATTCCAACAACCTGCAGGTCAATTCGGTCAGCAATTCGGACAGCAGCTACAGCAGCAGTTTGTGCAGAATGCCGGCGGATTTACCAATCAACTGGGCCAACAGATGGGTTCCGGAGGCGGCCAAATCATTGACCAGGTTCAGCAATATTTGCCGCCCCAAATCACGCAGGAATTGAGAAACACTCTGCAGCCCGGGTTTATTGGAGGCGGTGGCGAATGGATCGTCGAACCACCTGTTGTCGAACCGCCGATCATCGTTGATCCTCCCTGTAACACGAATCCACCAACTTGCACCACGCCACCGGGGACCGTTGCACCGGCCTGGCAATCCCGGCCTTGGAATCAACCGATGTACCCGGGTACCCCGGTGGAATATGGTCCACAACCCGAGGTGGTCGTGCCGGCTCAACCGGCGTTAGAACCAAAATCCGACACAGAAACCGCCGCCGAGACGCCTTTGGATGAACTCGAAGAAGTAGAAGCAGGTTCGGTCGTCAGCATCGAGGGGCGAGAATTTGGTGCTCAGCCCGGCGGAGTGTATCTGAAAGTCAACGAAATGCTGATGTCGACCAAACTGGTGGGCTGGAGTGATTCCGTTGCCCAGGCAGAACTGCCCAGTCTGCCGATTGTCGGAGCCTCCCGTGCCATCCTGATCGTGATGACGGCCGAATCAACCATCGGACAAACGATGGAAGTCAGCTTGGTACCGGCATCGAGTGAAGAAGCAGAAGAGGAAGTGGCCATTGATGAATCCGACGAAGAGGAAGTTGCATACTCGGAAGACGCGGACGACGAAGAAACCGAAATGATTTCGGGTGGCGAACAGCTTTCCCTCGAAGGCGAATTTGGAGCCGCCAAAGGCTCAGTTGCGCTGCGAATCGCATCCATGAACTTTCAAGCCAGGATCATCAGCTGGACGGAGTCCAGTGTGGAGTTCGAAGTCCCTGCCCTGGAAACGACCGAGGCGCAAGCTGCCGAGTTGGTAATCCGCAACGGCGACGATGATGTCGTCGACACATACGAAGTCAGCTACGCAGCTGGAAAAAATTGATCCGCCCTCCCTGAACGGCATTGGTTAGAGCTCCGCCCGAAGGCTTGTTCCAAATGGAATAGGCCTTTTTTTATTGCGCCGCCTGCTGTTCGCGATTCCCGAGCTGCATCTTTAGCTTTTTTCGCCGGCCACCTGTAACAAAACGGTTGCAGCGCATTTTTGAAGCGTCGAACCAAACGGTTCCAACTCACAAATCAAGTTGACCCGCAAACTAAACGAGGAACTTACGATGAATCGCAGACGACGAATGACCCTTGCCTTGGCAATTTGTTTCGCTTGGGCATCCCAGGCTGTTGCGCAAGACGACATGGTGCAATTAAACAAGAATGGCCAGCTCGTTCCGCCTTCCAACGTGAAAGCGCAAGGTGACAAAGGCAAACCTCGTCGAATCGCCAAGAAAAAGTCGACGCCAGAAACAGCTGAAAAGAAAGTATCAGGAACCAAGACAAAGCCGAGCAATTCGAAAAACAAGAGGACCCTCAAAAAGCAGAGTCCGAAGACCACTGCCGCGACGGCCAGCAAATCGAAACCTCAAGCAATCAGTCCGGAGAAGACCACCGCTGCGACGGCCAGCAAGTCGAAACCCACGGCCATCAGCCCCGAGAAGACCACAGCTGCGACGGCCAGCAAGTCGAAACCAGCAAGAAAATCGCTGACTTTAAAGCGATTGAGGCCCTCGGACATCCCGGGTTTCAAACCACGTTTCGTCGACCCAAAAGTAAACCTCATCGTTCCGGCTCCGAAAACGACAGCGGCGACGGCCAGCAAGTCGAAACCGAAAGCAATCAGCCCGACGAAAACCACCGCTGCGACGGCCAGCAAATCGAAACCCAAAGCCATCAGCCCGAAGAAGACCACCGCGGCGACGGCCAGCAAATCGAAACCCACGGCAATCAGCCCCAAGAAGACCACCGCGGCGACGGCCAATAAATCGAAACCCAAAGCCATCACTCCGATGAAGACGACAGCAGCAACGGCCAGCAAGTCGAAACCCCATGTAATCAAGCCGGCACCAAAGACAGGCTTAAGTACCAAAACGAAAGTCGTTGGCGGCCTTGGGGCAGTTGCGGTGGGCAAAGGTCTTTTCGACATCGCCAAGGACTCTGAATCCGAGACGAAAAATAACGTCGAAGCTCTTAAAAGGGGCGACATGACGAAAACCGATTTCGCCAAGAAGTCGACCGCTAAATTGGCGGAAAGCGGCGCGGCAATCTACAAGCTGAAGAAACTAAGTCCAACCACCCTGTTGCTGGGAGATACGATCGGAACCGACCCGCTGGATCTGGCCGTCAAAGGTGTCGGTGACTTGCTCAACGGTACCAATAACGCCAAGCAATCCATCCAGGGAATGAAGGGCGCCTGGAATGATTCGTTGGTGAAAGAGACCTTTACGGATCCCAAATCGGCTGCCAACCGAGTTGGAAATGGTCTAAAAAACACAGCGGAAGGTGTTCAAAATGTGGCCAAGGGCATCGGCAACTCGATCGACAAAGGCTTTGACAAATTGGAGCAGAGCAAATTTGGGCAAAGTAAAGTCGGCGGTGCACTCACCGATGGTGTCCAAACAGTCTGGAATGTCTCCCCTCACAAGAAGCTCATGACCGACACGAAGGGCACAATTCAGCAGGTCGGCAAGGGGATCGATCAGGGTTTCAAAACGGTCACATCCAAGACCGAGGAAATAGCCGGCGGAGCGAAAGCCAAGGTCAACGAGGTCAAAACCGCAGCCAGCAACACGATCAACAAGGCCAAAACTGGAGTCACGAAGGCCAAGGATAAAGTCAAAGGATTCGTGGGTGGCCTGTTTAAGAAAAAGTAAAAAGTCGACACACCGATTGATGCTTGCCGACGCCGCAGTGAATTCACTGCGGCGTTTTGCGTGTTCTTTCCAGAATCGCCACGTAAACCAATTTGATCTGAGCGCCGTTTGTTATTAGATTAGTCTTAGGTTGACCCACATGTTTTGATCACCGTTGGGCTTGCCCCCAATGTCGCGAGGTTAAGGAAATTGTGCGCGAAATTGCGTGTGCTCTGGGACGCAACCTCTCCCAAGTTGGGAGAGGTCGACGTCTCAGCGGCGGGCGAGGGTTGTTGATTCCGCAAGGAATCCAATGTTTCCCTCTCCCGGACCCTCACGTGTCGCCGGGAGAGGGAACCGTTTTACAACGCCGGAGTTGCAAGTCGCCGTGTTGCTCACGTTGCAAATGCTTAACTTTGCGGCATTCGGGCTTTCCCCAACGGAGTTGTCGGGTAAACCTGAGGCGTTGGCCGGTAACGTTATAAACAACATTGTGAGTATCAAGTTGGCGGAGCATTCCGATAGTCGACTTAGCCGGATCGAGACACTGTGGAGTGTCGTTCGGCGGGCTCATGACGCGCAGGATTCTTTGTCGCTGACCGCGCAACAGCAATTGCTGGACATTTATGGTGGGGCCATCAAACGCTATCTGTTGGCTTCATTACGCGATGCCGATCTGGCCGACGAGTTGTTTCAACAGTTCGCTTTGAAATTTGTGAAAGGCGAATTTCGAAACGTCGATCCGTCCAAGGGCAAATTCCGGTTCTTCGTAAAAACCGTGGTCTACAACCTGATCAATCATCACTACCGAAAAAAGGCGGTTCGCAAGGAGCGACCGCTGGCGGGTGGACCGGCAGAAAATGCGGCGTCTGACAGCGATTTGAACCATGAAGACCGGTTGTTTCTCAATAGCTGGCGCGATGATTTGTTGGAGCAGACTTGGGAGGCGCTGGCCGAGCACGAAACAAAAACGGGGGTTCCGTACAATTCGGTACTGCGGCTCCGCGTTACCCAACCGACGCTCTCTTCAGACGAGTTCGCTGAGCGGTTGTCAGCTGAACTTGGAAAGCCGATTTCGTCCGGCACAGCGCGAGTGAATTTGCACCGGGCCCGCGAAAAGTTCGCCAACCTGTTGATTGGTGTCATTTCCGGCTCGCTGGAGAACCCTTCCCGGGAGACCATCGAGGCCGAACTGATCAATTTGGGTCTCATCGACTATTGCCGGGAAGCACTGGATTCGTACCAGGAGTAAGGGCAATCCTTTTTACGCCCCCACAGAACTCCTCGATAACTAATCACAAAAAATAGATCACCAAAAATTGATCGAGGACGCCCACATTATCGAACACTCCAGGCTTGGTTCTCCCGCCGATCGCGGTTTTCAACGGCAAAATGGCCCCTTTTCAGTTTTTCGCAAAATCTCCTGTAACAAGTCGTGGCGGGCGCATTCTTGATGGCGAAGAGGGCAACTTCGCCCCACGAACACAAACAAACAACCAGCTATCGGAGAATTAAAATGACACGGTTTCACACGTCAACCCTGGCGATCTTGACCCTCGCAACCCTGTTTTCACTAAGCAATGGCAACCAGGCTGTCGCCCAGCAGTCACAAAACCCCTATTACTTCGGGATGGACATTCAGCTGGTTCGAGATAGCTACGGAAGGTCGACCCTGCAGGTATTCAGTGTGACACCTAATGGACCGGCCCAGCTCGCCGGACTGGAACGAGGTGACCAGATTTTGAGTGTCAATGGCCAGGATTTCTCACAGGCTGTCGACAGTTTCGAGGCAGTCCGCATGATGAACTATTATGTTCAGCTTGGGGGCGGAACGATTGCACCTGCATCGCCCGTGGCGCCAGCGACAAGTGTCTACGTTGACCCCGGCGTGAGTCGACCAACGGCACAGATGTCGGTTCGCGACGTGCGGACCGGGAACATTGTGTATGTGACCGTGAATCCAACACCAAATTACACCTCACCAGGTGGCCCGGTTGTTGCACCTGCAGCTGCGAGCGGATTTCAGACGCAAAGCCAAACGCCTCGACAACCCCCCCGCCCCTGGAATCGTTAGTTTCTCAGGGACGACTGGATCGTCATCACGGCCGGGAACTTTTGAGTTCCCGGCATTTTTGCTGTTAAGTATGTTGCCGTTATTTCAAACGCCTTATAGTGAGAAGTGGTTGCGAGAGGAACGTGGCACGAATCTCTGAGGCGTGAGTTACAGAAAACATGACTGGAAGAGACTTTTAAACTAATGTAGCCGAGTCTGTCCCAGACACGGAAAAACCGCGACTTTGTCGCGGCGTCTTTCGCCGCGTTTCATTCGTTAATATTGTATTTAAGATGTCAATCAGGAGTACTGATTCTCATGTCCAACAAGGAAATTTGGCGGACAACAGCTGAGGCGTCACTTGCCAGCCTGTGCGAAGTGTTCGAAACGAGTTGGTTAAATGGCCAAGCGTCCATCGAGACTTTCCTTGAGCAACAGGATCTGCCAGAACTTGATCAGGACATCTTGATTGCCCGACTCGTCCAGCGTGAAATCGAATTGCGGCGTCAGCAAGGTTTGCCGATCGATCGCGAAGACTACCTGCAGCGATTCCCGGGAGTCAGCGCCGAGGTTCTCGGCAACTTGATGCAGCTGCCCACTTTGCCGCCGGCCCGCCTGCGGACCACGGATCGCCCACTGTTTCCGCAGCGTTACAAGGCACTGGAACAGATCGGTCAAGGTGGTATCGGTTCTGTCTGGCGCGTGGAAGATCGGCTGATGGAACGACCTTTGGCTGCCAAGGTCTTGCTGGACAAGTTCAAGACGAATGCAGCTGCCAATTCCCGCCTGGACCGGGAAGCCCTGTTGGCCGGTTCGCTGCAACATCCGGGCATCCCACCTGTCTTTGAACGGGGCGAATTGCTCACTGGTTCCAAGTTCTTCACGATGAAGCTGGTGGAGGGACAAACGCTCGACGAGCTGCTTCACAACCGCAACGAACCCTTCGAGCGCCGACAATACCTCCTGGGAGTGTTTCGTCAGATCGCCGAAGCGGTCGGTTTCGCACATTCCAAAGGCGTCATTCATCGTGACCTGAAACCGCAAAACGTGATGGTCGGTGAATTCGGTGAAGTCCAGATCATGGACTGGGGAATGGCAAAACGACTGGATGAAACTCCAGCTGCCACTGCAAGCGCGTCGAATCGCAACGAAGACACGATCCGTCCCGTGCCAGTACCTGCACAACAGCCCATCGAAACCAACTCGATGTCGCTCGACAGCTCGCTGGCGATCGAGCGCCAGGATGGCGGGCTGACGCTCCAAGGCGATATCTTCGGCACGCCTTCCTATATGTCTCCGGAACAGGCGCAGGGAAACCTGGAACAACTCGGTGAACGATCTGACGTGTTTTCGTTGGGTGCCATCTTGCTGGAAATCTTGACCGGCCGCCGTCTTTACCAGGAATTTGACGCTGACGAAGTCATTGCCGCCGCGGCGCGCTGCGACACGGGCAACTCCTTGCAACCGTTGCAAACCAGCGACGTGGACGAAGAACTGGTCGCACTTTGCAAATCGTGCTTGGACTGCGATGCGGAACAGCGACCGGCCAATGGGCAGCAAGTTGCTGTCGCGGTATCCGCCTACATCACCGGCGTTGAACAACGGCTCAAACGTGCCGAATTGGAAACAGCCGCGTCAGAGGCCCGTGCGAGTGAAGCTCGCAAGCGACTGCGCACGACCATCGCACTGATCACCGTCGCGTTCATGATCGCGGTCATTGGCTTGACCGGAATCGCCTGGAAGTGGCAGGAAGCCAATCGCAATTTCAAGGAATCACAGATCCAAAGTGCGGCGCGGGAAGTCTACTTCTCCAAGTCCCTTGCCGCGGTCGATCAAATGTTGACCCGCGTCGGCTCGAAGATGTTGGCCAATGTACCCCAAATGAGCAAAATCCGCGGACAGCTTTTGACGGACGCATTAACGTTCTACAACGAGCTACTTCAGGATTCTCCGGACGATCCGTCACTGAAGCGGGAATTTGGTCGCATTCAAAAACAGGTGGGTGTGATTCATCAAAAACTCGGCGACTATGAGCAGGCGTCGGAGGCTTATCGACTTGCCTCGCAAACATTCCGCGAACTGCGAGAGGAATTTCCTGACGATTTTCAGAATGTGCTGGATTATGGCATCGCCCGCAGCGCCTTTGCTCTCTCGGTGCATGAAGTTGGTAGAAATGCCGAAGCAGAAACGGTGTTGCGGGAAGTGATTGCTTTGCTGGATGAAAATCAACAACAGGCGGGGAATCTCGATTCGGGCGGGCGCGAATATGCTTCCTGGATGCAAGTCCAGGCAGAAGCCCACACGTTTCTCGCGATGGTTGTTCCGTCGACTCAGGACAGCGCGAGCGCCATAACGGAACTCGAACTGGCGTGCAAATATTTTGAAGAAATTCCCGAGGAATGGTCCACCGACTCGGTGAAATTCACTTATGCCAGTACGCTGGAAATTCTCGCGTCTCATCTGGAACGGATTAACCAGGTTTCCAGATCGGTTGAGTTGCGCAATCAGGCAGTGGCGATCATTGAGAGCTTGTTGGAAGTGGCGCCTGAGTCACCGGAATACCGGAACACCCTCGCCAACATCCAGCAATGCCTGAGCGGAATCATGGCGCGGCAAGGAAAGCTGATGGAAGCGGCAGTCGCGTTAGAACAGGAAATTGACATTCGGCGGAAGTTGGTGGCTGATTTTCCGAGCATCCCCCGGCTGAAGCAAGATTATGCGCGCTGCCTCGCGTTGCATGGATCGGTGCTGAACTCGATCGGTGATTTTGACCGGGCGCAGCACAGCCTTGAGGAGGCGGTTGCGATTGCCGAAGAACTGGTCGAACAGTTTCCGGACACCGTGGACTACCAGCAGGAAGTGGCGTTTGTTTGTCAAACCGCGGGAACGGCCGCCCAAATTGCCGGCGGTCAGAAAAACCTTGAGTTGAGCAACACCTACTATCAAAAAGCCTACGCCGCTGGAAAGAAGATCGTAGCCTTGGCACCGCGCAATGCCCGTTACGAATATGAACTTGCGCTGTCAGCCCGTAACTGGAGCGTTGCCCTGTTGAAACCTGGCAGCGATGATGAACAGGCTCGGGCCTTGCTCGATGAAGCGATCGTAATTTTTGCGGGCCTCTCCTCGAAGGAGCCCGACAACACGGATTATCTGTATCAACTCGCGTTTACGCGATTGAATTTCGTCCGCTTGCTGACCGAGACCGAAGACAGCTTGGCCGCGGAAAATCTCGAATTAGCCTGCCAATCGCTGAACCATCTGATTGAATTGCAGCCCGAGGAACCCCGCTATCGAATGCAATTGACGCGGGCCTATGACCAGTTGTCGACGTTGCAATTTCAGTTAGGCAGGTTTGACGCGTGGGAAGAGTCACTACGGCAAGCCAACCGGATCATCGAACGCGTTGTCGAAGAATTTGGACGTGACGCAAAACTGGTTCAATTTTTGACGATCAGCAAGAATCGTCTGGCACATTGCCTGGAGGTACGCGGCGAGCCTGAGGAAGCGAATCAACTTTTTCACGCCGCACTTACCGATCGAAAGCAATTCGTCGATGCCAATCCTGGCAACGAAAAAATGACGCGAGAATTGGCCAGCTCACACGGAAATATTGCCTGGAACCTTGCGTACTGGCAGAAAGCGGAAAACCTTGACATGAAAGAAGCCGAGCGATACGCAACGCTCGCCACCGAACTCGATTCAGAGGCGGCTGAACACTGGACCTGCCTGGCCCATACGCTATACCGCCAAGGAGATTTTGCCGCGGTCGATACAACCTTGACGCAATGCGAGTCCGTTAATGAACCCGATCAGATGGCCCGTTTGGCGCTGCAGGCCATGGCGCACTGGCAACTCGATGATCTCGAGACAGCCCACTCGGAGTTGACCGACGCAATCGAGCTTCGCGATTCGGATGATGTCCAGCAAAATATCAATGCGCGGCTGGTGCAGCCGGAATATTTTCGCTTGGTCGACGAAGCCCAGTCGCTCATCCAGGAATAGCATTTCGCTCCGCCATCACGTCTATCGACGGCGATAGAGGGCCAACACTTCGTCGGAAGTCAGCGCCCGATTGTACATGCGGATGTCATCCATCAGCCCGGAATACAGATAGTCCTCATTGGTCACGGACCCACTGTTTTGGAACACGGCACCATCACGCAAACGGCCCAGCCCGATGCTGTTACTGGTGGCATTGATGCTGCCGGCCAAACTGCTTCCGATCAGTTGACCATCAAGATAAACCGTAAACGAGCCACGTTGGGCCCCGGTCGATTGGAGTACCAAAGTGACTTGATGCCATTGGTCGGCTTGAATATTGGAGGTCCGGAAGAACTTTTGCCAACCGCGGCCGGCGTTGCGATAGCCCCCAACGACCAGCTCGCCATTCTCCAGGTAGATGTTGAATCCAGATTGAAACCCTTGCTTGTAAAGAACTTGTCGGCCGCCGTCGAGTGCGTCCGCTTTGAAATTCAACGAGATGGTTCGTTGTTGTACCTCGGCCAGGTTGATATCGGGCGAATTGTTGACATCAATGTAGCCCGTTCCGTCGAACAGCAGTCCCCCACCGTTTTGTCCCTGCACGTATTGCACCCCAACCAGTTGAGCCGAATTGTCCTGGCCTTCGGGAGACGTGTCGGACAGGATTGTCCCCGCTCCATCGTCGGCTGCCCAATGAACCGTCAAATCGTCTTGGAGATTGGCGGGTGTCAATGCTTGAATTTCTGCCGCGTCCAGCGCTCGATTGTAAATGCGAACTTCGTCAATCGTCCCGGTGAAGTTGGACGGATTTCGATTGAATCGCCCCGTATCGTGAAATGCCGAGCCGGCGTTGATGGCTCCGATTCCGATTCCGGCCGGATGGGCAGCCACGTATTCGGCCTCGCCTTGCGCGAATTGCTGCCCGTCAAGATAACCGGTTATCGTCCCGAGGCCGGATTTGGGAACGTCGAGCACGAGCGAAACCTGGTGCCATTGGTTGGCTTCAATTGCACCGGTTGCCGTGTTGATAAACGTATTAAATCCTCTTTCGAAGTTTCGCCAAACGCCGAGATAGAGAATGCCATCCTGAATATAGATATTGAAACCGGTCTGGGCTCCTTCCTCGTATAATACCTGCTTCGATCCGTTCACTGGCAGGTCGTTCGCGCGGAACCATAACGAAATTGTCCGCTGCGTCAGTTGTAAGTCATTGATTTCGCTCGAAGTCGGAATGTGAACCGCGTCGCCGCTGCCGTCCAGGACAATGCCCTTGTTCAGGAAACCGTGCAGTGAGAATTCAGGATTTGCGAACAAAATGCCGTCGTCGGAGATGGCATCGTTGGGTGCCAGGTCGATGACGTTGCCCGATTCCTGGTCGAAACTCCAATAGGCCACCAGGTCATCAATTAGCGCCTGATCGCCGACCGTGATGTCCACGTCCGCGAAAGCCATGTCGGCACCATCGAGGACTTGATACACGAAATGATCCAGGCCGACATATCCATCGATCGGCCGATAGGAGAATCTGCCGTCTGCCTGCATCGAGATCGCTCCATGCTGCGGTGCTTCAAAGATCGTATAAATCGCGGATTCGGACACGGTGTCATTCACCGACGAATCGTAGTTCAATCGCGTGTTCATTTCAGAAGCGAGAACGTCGGCGACGACAGAAAAGTTTGTCACGCCTTCAATCGTCACCGTCACAATGGCGGTATCGTGCGAAGCAGCATCCGTGGAAATTTCATAACTAAACACGTCGCTATCGAATTCTCCATCATCGAGATAATCAAATTGGCCGTTCGGATCGTAGGCAAAATTTCCATCGGCCATGACGGTCAACAGGGCTCCCGAGGGAAGTTGAATCTGGGAACCGACGTTGGCCGGCAAACCGTTAACTTGCGTTACGGTGAACGCTTGGCCCAAGTAATCAAAGTCCGCACCGAAACCGTTGTCAGCAAACAAATTACCGACAACCACATCGGTCTCGAGAGTCGAAAATGCATCGTTGACGGCGACGGGATCGACAACGGTTTCATTGCCCAGGATTCTGGCGATCGCCCAACCGGGATCGATCTGGCCGACGGCGATCGTATCTCCATTGGAAAGAACCGTGACATCATTGACTCGTTCGTTGGCACGCTGGGAACCAAAACTGGCCGTGGTGATTCCCGAGTCGCCAAATGACGTGTCCAACGTGCCGTTGGAATTGAGTCGACCAACCTTGAATTGATTATCCGAATGTCCCCCGATGAGGATTTTTCCGTCAGCTTGAAGCGCCAGCGTGTTGAGCGCGTCACCGTCGAAGCCACCGGTGACATCCAGCGTGAACAGGCCGTTGTTACCAAACGACGTATCGAGTGTTCCATTGGCATTGTATCGCTCAACAGCCCAGTCGCTGGTGTTTCCAACCCGGTCTGAAGAAGCGATGACGATTTTGTTATCCGGTTGCACGACAACTTCAGTTCCGCTTTCGTATTGAAAGCTCAAATTGGTAAAGGCCACACCGTTGTTTCCAAAAGTGAAATCTCGCGTGCCGTCCTCATTGATTCGGAGCGTTGCCGCGGCGTCACCATTGTTGCCTCCGGTAACAATGATTTTGGTGCCTTGCATGGCCAGGTCCTCAATCGTCCCGCTGAATCCCGAATAAAACTGCATCCCGAAATCGTCATCCATGGATCCATCGGGATTCAGTCGCGTCAGAATGTAACGACCCTCATTGGTGTATCCGTAGCCGCCAATGACGATCTTGCCGTCGTTTTGAACCACGACCGCTGTCGCATAGATGTTGCCGTTTGCGGAGACAACGGCGGTGCCATTGGTACCGAACGTGTTATCAAGAGTGCCGTCAGTGTTGACTCTGGCAACCGCAAATGAATTATCAAAATCAATCGTCGTCGGTCCAGCCACGATGACTTTCCCGTCGGCCTGCATGGTCACATCAAACTCGTAGCCAATTTCATTGCCGATATCAATGATTGCCACGCCCCGGTCTCCGTAGGTGGTGTCGACGGACCCGTCAGCGAGATACCGAACCAGGGCAACGTCACCCTGGTTTTGAAAGTTGAGGCTGCCGCCAACAATAATCTTTCCATCTGCCTGCTCAACGACCCCGAACGCACTATCCCCAACCGCATAACTTCCCACAACACCCGTCGTCACGAATCCATCGCCACCAAAACTGGTATCTAGAATTCCTGCCGGCGTCAGTTTTGCTACGGCAAAGTCTTGCACGGTTTCACCGCCGACGAACTGGCCGGAATAATCATTCCATTCTCCCAGCACAAAGCTGGAACCATCGGCGTCGATAACCAAGCCAAAGGCCGTTTCGTTTGCCCCTGTATCAATGGTGTAAAATCCATTGGTGCCGTAGGTTGTATCGAGGCTGCCGTCCGCATTGACGCGAGCCACCGTCATGTCGTCGAACTGGCCATCGTAATTTCTCCCGACGAATTGCAGCTGACCCGAGGGAAGAATTTCCAAGGCGTGGGAGTAAGTATCACCAACAACATCGGGTTGGCTGTAACCGCCGTCGCCGTAGGTCGCATCAACCGAGCCATCATCATTTAACCTCGTGGAATCGAAGTATTCCCCGGCAACGATAAACTGGCCGTTATCCAGCAGGCGTATGTTCGCGGCCCCGAAATCCAAATCGGCATATCCGGAATTTCCAAAACTGGGATCGAGGACTCCATTGGCATCAAAACGAAATACGGTGCTGTTGAAATCGACTGTGTTGTAGGCAACGACCAGAATCTGATTGTCCGGTTGCAACGCTCGCGGGCCCCGTACGTGGACTCTTCCAAATCATAACCAGCAATGTTCAGGACGCCGTCGGTACCGAAATTTGTATCGACGCTGCCGTCGGGGTTGAATTTGGTTGCCAGGAAGTACCAGGCGTTTGTATTGTCGAGCGAAGTGTAGGAACTTCCGATAACGATGATGCGATTGTCGCTGGTCACTTGCATATCGACCACGATGGGATAGGATTCACGCCCCGGCAGCGCGGCAAGCACTTCTTGTCGGGCATACCCGTCTTCGCCGAACGTGGTGTCCAGCGAGCCGTCGGAATTCAATCTGGCAACCACGAAATTGCGAGTAAACTTTTCTTTCCCAGCTGCCAGGATTTGACCGTTGGGCAACAAGCGAATTGATCCGACCCCTTCCTCACCATTGGCTTCGACCGCTTCGATTTGAACCGCGCCATTGACGCCGAACGACGCGTCGAGACTGCCATCGGCGTTATACCGTAGAACATGCCCACTGCCGCCGACCAGTAATTTTCCGTCAGGCTGAAGGACTCCGGTATGCGCTTCGTCGCGACCGTCGAAAGTGGCGGTCACATGAGCGGCGACCGTTCCCAAGTCGCCAAAGCGGGGATCAAGCTCACCAGGGCCCAGCGTTGCCAACAGCTGTTTTGGTTCCAGCAACTCGTATTGAGTTCCACCGATTCGTTTGTTGGAGTGGCGTTTTTGTTTTGCACGTTGCTTGCATTTCAGAGTGGGTTTCGTTCGGTCAAAAGAGGTTTTGATTTCTCTCAGAAAATCTTGTGCGTTGTCAAAACCCATCGTGCCCTCCAAAACTGAATTTGCTGAATACATGCCGCCAGACAGACGGTCGCTCATCGAGTTGATTGACGTGGGCGAGGAAATGGGCCAAGAGTTTGCGCCCTCAAAGGCATTTTGAAACCGCGCAGTTGGGCTCGGCATTTCGCGCCGAAAAATTGTCGGTTAGGGATTAGAAAAGATGAGCAACGTCCACTTCCGATTATCTTAATCGCTAATTTTCACAACCGAAGCGTGAAATTGAGGAAATTGACTGTCAAAATCGAGAAAATCACGGATGAGGATGACGTTCAGCGAAGGAAATGACAGACCAGTTGGAATATCAAAACAATAGGCCGGGCAGGACTCGAACCCGCGACAAAGGGATTATGAGTCCCCTGCTCTAACCAACTGAGCTACCGGCCCAATGAAAAAACGTTATTCGTTTTCAAGTCAACAATTTAGTCGATTCCCAGATATCTGTCGAACCGCCTCGAAAGCGACGATGAGGCGGATGTCTACGATATTCGGATTGGTTGCGGGATGGCCTTTATAACTGATCTGAGACTGCGGACTTGTTTGATCGCGCTGTTATTCGGCGCCACACGGAAGTTTGAGAGTTTCCCGGACTATCGGGGCGAAGTAGACGTTTGAGTCCAGGCCTCGTTCAACGTCAGCTGTTTTATCGTTTTGGTTGAAATCGTAGTACGCCACGAGCCCGGGGCTGTTGCGATCGAGTTGCGCGTTCATACTGGCGATGATCTGGTCACTCGTTCGTGCGGCACTCCAAAACCGGACTTCATCCATCAGTCCGCTAAAATAACGGGGAAGTGATTCGTGGTTCATTCCCAGAAATAGCTGATAGGGCGTCTCTCCAAAGTCGGGGACCGCCTCGTCTGACAGTGCTTCCAACGAGCCGTCGATATAGAGGTGGAGCATATCGTCCGCGCCTTTAACGACGGCAAAATGATGCCACTGACCGTCGAGCATGTTCGTCTGGCTGAAGAGGTCAATTCCTCCCGCACCGCCGGGAGGGTTGCGGTGGATGACACGAAAACGGCCGTCCTGGTAGACCTCAGCCGTCAAAGCGGTGTCTACAGCGCCCTCCTGCCTGTTCGTGAAAATGGCATAAGGTGGAAAAGAGGCATTCGACGAGCCAGGCCCAGGCACGCGCGGCCTGATCCATCCTTCGACAGTGAAACTGTCCATGTAGAACGGTGGATTGCCGAGGTATGCGTAGCTCGCACCATCAAAGTACAGCGCCTGATTCAGTTCAGGAGCGGCCGGCAATGTCCCGGCATCCTCGTCAGGCGTTGCAGGTCTACTCTTGATGAGTACGGCGACGGTACTATTCTTTTGACATTGAAAAGTACCGGGGTGATTACCGGTGAGGTCGTCCAGTCGAGACAATGCGTCGACTTCGTCTAAATTCGCGCCGATAAGTCTGCGGCAGGACAAATGCAGGCCAAGGTAGTGCTCCACCGAGTCCGGATCGTCCTTGAGCAGCCACGCGTAATGGAAGGCGGCGGCGTACCAGTTCTCCGCCTCCCTGGCTCCGAGCGCCTGTTCCAGATGCCAAAACGGATCGAAGCGCGATTTGGTCAGTCTATAGGCTTTTTCGGCTGGAGTGTTTTTGATCTCCAGATCAACAAGCACGATCTTGTTTGATTCGGTTGTCACAAACCACCGACCGTCAGGAGACGTTTGTGTCGTCTCATCGGGCGGTACCCACATGGCCCCCGGAATTTCCTCGCGCGTCGCGAAGTCCCAGACCCGTTTTTCGTTATCGGATGCAGAGTAAATTCGTGAACCATCGGGGCTGAAGGTTAAATTGGTAATCGTTTCCGTGTGTCCGCCAAGGTACCTGGTTTCATGGTTTGGCGGTGCGTCAAAGACCCTGACTCGGGCATTTCCACTTGCTGTTACGGCGAGCCGTTGACCGTTTGGACTGAAGTTGACCGAAGAGGCGCCGGCGTTTCCCAGGTAAAGCGGTATGATCTCCTGGCCGCTCGATGCATCACACAGATTGGCTACACTGTCCCCGTGTCCCACGACGATCCGCTTGCCGTCCGGACTGAACGTGACTCCAAACACAACTCCCGAACGAACGTAGGACGTTGCAATCTGGTCGCCTGAGTCAACGTCCCAAACTCGAACCTTCGTGTCATAACCTCCGGATACGAGTCGCTTGCCCTGCGGGTCAAATGCAACCGACCTGACGCGCCCGGTATGTCCGCGGAACGTCCGGATTTCTTCGCCGGTTTGTGCGTCCCACAGCTTGACGGTTTGATCAAAACTTCCAGACGCAAGACGCGACCCATCCGGGCTGAACACGACACAGTACACGTCACCGTGATGGCCTGTGAGCGTAGCGGTTTCCTGGTATGTCCGGGCGTCCCAGAGCTTGATCGTCCCGTCCCGGCCACTTGATGCAATCCGGGTACCATCTGGATGGAACGCAACGCCGCGAACCCAACCCGAATGCCCTTTCAGGACGGCAACTTCTTCTCCAGTGTTCGCGTTCCAAAGTCGAACAGTTTCGTCGTCGCCTGCTGAAACAAGTTGCGCACCGTCCGGGCTGAATACCACTTCGTTGACGGTATCAGCATGTCCCTTCATCGTGAACAGCACTTTGCCGGTTTGTGCATTCCGCAGAATGATGTCGCCATAACTTCCGCAGGATGCGAGTTTCGTGCCATCGGGACTGAAAACAGCTTGAACCGGTCGTGAGTGCCCCAGGTAGGTGATGGCATTATCACCAAAGGAATTCCCGATTCTGACGGTTCGATCTTTGTTGCTCGAATCCCAGATCTTAACCGTTCTGTCCTGGCTTCCGGAAACAATTCGCGAACCATCGGGACTGAAGGCAACGCCTCGAACCCAACCAGCATGTCCGCTGAGTGTTTTGATCATTGCACCGGAATGCGATTCCCAGAGGCTGATTTTGGTATCGTCACCTGCGGTTGCAAATTGACTTCCGTCCGGGCTAAAGGAAACACAACGTACCATTCCATTGTGGATCCCGGTTTTTGCAATAAACTGCCAGGAGTGCGCGTTCCAGAGCGATACGTAATCATAGGAGCCCGCAATCAGTCGCCTGCCGTCCGGGCTGAAGGCAATGCATTGGACTTCGATCCCATGTTTGGCAAGTTCCGTGATTGGCGCACCAGAATCGGCGTCCCAGATTCGGATCAACCGGTCTACGCCGGCTGAAGCAATTTGCTGGCCGTCAGGACTGAAGGCAACGCCCCTCACTGCCGCCGTATGCCCGGCGAACGTGATGATTTCTTCGCCGGAATTTGAGTCCCAGACTTTGACGGTGTTGTCTTCCGATGCAGTCGCAATTCGATCTCCTGCTGGATTGAAGACAACACAGTTGATTGAGCCGGTGTGGCCCTTGATTGTGCGGACAATTTTGCCGGACTCCGAGTCGTGGAACACGACGGTCCCGTCTTCTCCTGCCGATGCGATTCGGGAGCCATCGTAGTTGAAAGCAAGCGATGAAACGCGTCCCTCGTGTCCATCAAGTGTGCCGATAGACTGCCCGGTTACGGCATCCCAGATACGGATCGTTCCGCCGTCGGCTCCCGAGACCACCCGAGTTCCATCCGGCGCGAAGGCAACTGCAAATACATCGCGCGTATGACCGTAGCAGGTGATATCGCTGCCCTGAAAGCGCCGATGACAATAATGCCACTCAAAGTTGTCACGGTACTCTTTTGGAATCTGATGAAGCAGACTTCGAGCCTCCACCGCTCGATTGGCTTCGTACCTGGCGACCGCAAGCTGAAAATTTGCAACCGCTTCTGCATCGCGAGCATGTTGAGCTTCTGCAGTCGCCATCCCTTCCGCTGTAACGGCGCGTTGCTCATTTATTTCTGCCTTGTTTTTTTGCACCAGAGCCCGTTGTTCGCTGGCCCTCGCTTTCTCGCGTTCTTCGTTTGCCTCGCGCGCCTTGTTGTCCGCAAGTCGGGCGTTCTGGTTTGCCCGTATCATCCCGTAGCTCGTGCCGACGATACCGGCGACCAGCAGAGCAACCATTGCGAGCAAGGCGGCGACCAGCCCGCGGTTTCGACGGGCAAATTTCTGCAACTGGTACCATGTCGACGGTGGCCGGGCGGTAACGGCCTGGCCCGTCAGGTAGTTGGACACGTCCTGAGCCAGATCGAGCGCCGTTTGATATCGGCGGGCGCGATCTTTCTCCAGGGCCTTCATCACAACCCAGTCGAGTTCCCCCTTGAGAATCTGGTACAGCCGGGGCGGGGGCGTGCTTCGCTGGTCGCCGACTCTTGAGGTAACGTCGATTGATGTCGAACTCAAGCGATTGCTTGGGCGCGGTGGATCTTCCTTGCGGATCATTTCAAGAACCCTGAACAGAGCGCTTCGCGACAGGATTTCTTTGTCTATTGGAGTCGAGCCCGTCAACAATTCGTACAGTATGACACCCAGCGAATAGACATCTGTCCGAGTATCAATATCCTCCGCGTCCACGCCTTTCAATTCGGCCTGTTCTGGCGACATGTATTGAACCGTACCGATGACTTTGCCGTATTCGGTCATCACGGTTGAGTCAGTTAGTTTCTGGTGGTGTTCAACGGCTTTCGCCAGACCAAAGTCGATAACCTTGGGAACCGCATCGCCGTCGATCGCGGTGACGAGCATGTTTGCCGGCTTCAAATCCCGATGAATAATTCCCTTCTGGTGCGCGTGCTGAACAGCTTTGCAAACTTGAACAAACAGTCTCAGCCGCTCGTCAATACTCAATTTGTTGTCATCGCAGAACTGTGTGATTGGGATTCCGTCAACCAACTCCATCACAAAGTACGGACGACCGTCGCCAGTCGTTCCAGCGTCAAACACGTGTGCGATGTTGGGATGGTCCATCATCGCGAGGGCCTGTTTCTCGGCCTCAAAGCGTGCCATGACTTCCCTGGAAGTCAATTCCGATTTGATCAGCTTGAGAGCAACCCGGCGTTTGACCGGATGGGTTTGTTCCGCCAGCCATACGACTCCCATGCCACCGTGCGAGATTTCTCTAATCAAGCAATAGTTTCCGAGACTGGGGGGAACAATAACGGGCGCCGAAACTGGCTCATTGCCATCGGTCACTGTATCGTCACGTCGCTTGGTTTCCGGTGAACCTGAAAAAAAATCCGCGATAGCGCTTTGATGCAGAGGAAATCGCTGAAGATAATCCGCCGCCCGAGGGGCATCGCCCTGCTTATCACGGAATTCACATTCCATGGCCAGCAATTCTTTCAGCAGATACTTCTCTGATGCTTCCGGGGCATTAGCCAGATAGGTCTCGATGCGCGGACGGTCTCCGTTTACCAGTTCTTGGTCGAAACGATCGCACAGCTGGTCAATCTCGGCAAGCTGTTGATCCGTTAGCGGCTCGTAGTTGGAATTACTAAGCGAGGAGTCATCCATTCATTGGTTTTCATAATTAGACGGAGCGATCTGAGATCTTAATGGTCAAACGGCGGGAATCTCCGACAGGATTAGGCCGCCGGCAATTCAAAACAAGCACGTTTCGCAAGCGAGTGAATTTCCAGGCCGCTTAAGTTCACTCACTTGCCCTTCGTATTTGTGTTATTGAGGGTCATGCAATCCCGCATCGACCCAGATCCGGCGAATTCTTTCCAGTTTTCGTTCGATGGTTCGCCGAGTACATTTCATTTCGTTGGCAACTTCTCCGTTGGTGACTCCCTGAAATTTGAGCAACGCGATCTTTTTCATCGCTTCGTCAGGTATTGTATCGAGCAATTGGGCGCAGCTTTCCTTGATTTCTGCCAGTACATCGGGCGTTTGTTGTTGGCCGTCGACTCCGTCAATTCCAATGTCCCCCAAGCCTGCAAACCCGGATTCGCCGCGAACCGCTCCCCCACCTCGTTTTTGCCGTTTCCAATATCGCCGTTGAGCGGCGACTTTTCGGGATGTGATCACGGCCAGCAATCCCCACAAAGCGTCTCGATTTTCGGCTTCAATACGTCCTTCGGTCAGACCACGACAAAGGCTGTGAAATGCACTGTTCGCCGCGTCATGCTCGTCGTAATGTCGCCGGGTCTGCATGTCGAGCTTCTTCCGCGCGAATTCCTCCAGCTGCTGGAAAATGTGTTGCCAAAGCTGTTCGGCCGCCTGCTGATTCCCCTCGGCAAGCTGGTCAATCCAGTCTGTGATGGATGGGTTTTCCATGAATCGAATGAATATCTGTGGCCAGGATAAAGGCCGTCAAAAAAAGATGGACGATTCGCCATTATGACTCGCAATCCCCTTCAATTCAACGAGACCTCGAAGCGTGCAAAGATTTAGCCCTCTGCTTACGTGTCGATGCCTCCAGGTCGAGATCGGCCGTTGGGGAGTCACGTCGCGCTTTCAAAAAATGAAAAGTTTCTGACGGCAGCCTGTCGGAGGTTGGGATCGGTTGAACATCAGAGTCATGTAGCCGGAGCGATTCATTTCCCCTTGGTGATTGACAGGAAATGACCCAGGTCAGCCGGCACACAAACCATTCACGTGCAGTTGGCGATCAATGGAAAGAGCGCAACTGAGGGACGGACTATCAAACAGACAGATTTTTTTTATCAACACGTTATCAATGGATCACGTGAAACCAGGGAGAACACAATGAACGCTGGGATTAAAATGGGAATTTTCTTACTCGTTATCGCCCTATTTGCGATGGATACTGCCGCTCAGGATGGCCACGTCAATCCTGGCTTTGAGGAGCCCCGAGGCAGTGAAGGCAGCTTCACATTCGTTGAGACAATGCCGGGCTGGCGCACCACCGATGAGGCATTTGAGATCTGGAGTACAGGGTTTATGGGAGTCAAAGCGCACGAGGGCACACAGTTCGTGGAACTCAACGCGCACATTGATGGGACTCTTTATCAGGATTCCCATGGGATTTCGGCAGGCTCAGCACTTGAGTTTACGTTTGCTCACCGCGGTCGCAACGCTCAGGACACGATGAAACTGACTATTACGGATTTGGGTGCTGACAATCAAATCGATAGCGGCGACGACACCGTCCTGTTCACAAAGCAGTACAGTACCGGCAAGGACGCCTGGGCTGTCTACGACAGCACGACAGAACCCAGAATCAAGGCGTTGGGGAATACAGTGCGATTTGCGTACAGTGCCGTTGCCGGAATTGGAAGGGGGCCTGGCAAGGCCGAAGGCAATTTCCTGGATGCTGCGGACTTCGGTGTCGGGGTCGTGACCGACAAGGAACGGGCATTTGGCTTAAAAAGACTACATACATTCGGAATCAGCGGCAAAGACTCCGAGAACCACTATTTAGGGATGCGGAATAACGGAGTCGGAATACCCAATGAAACAGACCCTGACAGCGGGAGCATTTTTGTCCTCAACGTTCAGAAGAAAGGCAATGTCGTCGTACTGACAGACAAGGCCGGCAAGTACTTAACGGCGCGTGGTAAGGACGTTTTCATGGCCGATACACCGGAGCCAGGTTCCAATTGGGAGATTCGTGATCCTTTGAAAAGAGAATTGCAAGTGAGCGAAGGTTGGTTCAGTCTGGAATCCGCCAACGATCCGGGCCGCTACCTGAGGCACTACGGCTTGAGGGCATTTGCCCACACCAAGGAAGAGCTTAATGCGAGTCAAGCTGAGCACTTTCTGGCCGATGCTTCGTGGAGATTCGTCGACACCGCCGCAGACGTGCCCCACAACGGCGAAACACTCAGTTCACAAACAATAAAATTTGAGCTCCCAGATGATCCCGTCATCCAGCAAACAAAGCAGTGGGGCATGCTATCCAAAGATGAAACGCGGGCCAATTTTGTCACCGTGATTCCAGACATGGTGCTCGAAACAGTAAGAATGAGGGACGGGAACACCTACGCACGGCCCACATTCGAGTTGATCACTTCTCCGGGTGAGGCGGGGGCACCTTCCAATCCGAGTTCCTCCGCAATGATTCAGGGTGATCCAGGGTACGAGTACAAGGTTGTGATCGACGAAGTCAGTTGGTACGAACACCCGGGCGCGGTCGACCTCGCCCCAGTTCAGAGCCCTGTTCCCGGAGTCGTCAATCTGGACGGTACAGAACCAGAGATTCCTTTTGCGAAGGATGACTGGAAATACCAGGTCGATCAGTTTTCCAATGTCCAGCCTGTTACGATTGGCGACTCGATCAACATACGAGGAAAAGAATACTTCACGGTGACGTTTAATCCGGTTTCGTATAATCCTGCCAAACAGTCTCTTCGAGTCGGCAAACTGGTCAGGTGGCATATTGTTATTACGCCACCCAACACTCCCCGGCCCAAGTCCGAGATACCCTTTGAGCCAGCCCAGGAGGGAATCTTTGATGTTCGTGTCCCGGATCGTGATCAAGCGGCAGGTGGAGCTAATGATAGGAATGCTGGCTCTGGTGCGAAAACTTCCGTCCCCAGGAATTTGGAGCCAGGGGCAAAGCCTTCCGCCATCGCCGGTATTGCGGCGAACTGCTGCGGAAGCCGACTACCTGATCATCACCCCTGATCGGTTTTTGGACGAAATCGAACCACTCGCACTGTGGAAACACCAGAAGGGTTTCAAGACCTATGTCGCAACGTTGTCCGAGGTGGGCGGTGCTACCGAAACCGCAATAAAAGACTATATCAAAGCCGCCGTAAATAATGGAACACTGACAACCTACGTGCTTCTTGTTGGGGATCACGAAGAATTGCCCGCCGTGAAGATGACCGGGCACCCCCACCATGACCCATATGATCTCACGTTGATGTCAGTCAACTCTGAGGATCAGCTCCCGAAGAAGAGCAAGAGAGAGCGCGATGCAGGCCTGGTTGTTGTCGCACAGGTCGACGGAAAGGTTCACGTCCGAATTATTGATAAAAACAATAAGATCGTTGCCGAAACAAAAGAGAGCGGGAAGAAAGAGAGTCAATCGAATGACGATCCGAAGTTTTCCGGATTGAGCGAACGGTTTACGCAACCCCTTACCGACGATCTGTGGGGTGATGAGAAATGGGCGATAATTCAAAATGCCAAATCAGCCTGTGGTTACACAGGCGACATCACGGCACACATATGGGCCTCAGATCATCCCTATTCACTGGTGAAGGGCACTGACAATTACCCCGATGTGTATTTCGGCCGTTTCTCCGCTGATAAGGAAGAGGAAGTCACAACGATGGTTAAAAAGACCCTCGCGTATGACCGCCAACCATCCACAGGAAACTGGTATCGAAGCGTACTCCTTGCTGGAGAATTTCAAGACAGGGATAATAATCGCCAGGATCACCTGGCCGACCGGATGTTTATGGAGGACCTGCATCGCATTGGTGATTTCCTTGGGCCGGACTATGACTTCTTCAAGGAAGATAAGAAAGCAGATCCCTACAAGGCAGATCCCTACAATAAGGGATTCGACATAAAGACGGCTCTCGAATGGGGAGCCAACAAGGATCATAAAGGTGACCTCAAGTACGCAGGTCAGGATTGGAAATATGGCGCCCGCCTCACGCCGCCAGCTGTCGTCTCTGCGAGCTGGAGAAAACTCGGACAGGGTGATGCAACGGACATAGCCAAGGCTATTAACGGCGGCGTTTCAATGGTCGTGCATCGCGATCACGGTTATGGCGGGGGCGAAGGCTGGGTGCGCCCCGTCCTTCCAACAGGCCAATGTCCAGGAACTTACCAATCAGGATCAGCTTCCCTTTGTTTTCAGTCTCAACTGCGCAACGGGATGGTTCGACGATCTGGACTCCTTTGCCGAGTCATGGCTGCGACATTCCAAGGGCGGCGCGGTCGGCTTTGCGGGGGCAGCCCGTGTCAGCTATTCACGGTATAACGATTGCTTGCACGTCGGCCTCTTCGATACCTTCTGGAATGACTACAGCGACTACGATACCGGGGCAGGCCTGGGCATCCCATATCGAAATTCCTGGCGGCCCGCTCAGGCGGTGGTTCGAGCAAAGGCGTTCGTCCTGAGTGATTTTGGCCCGAACAGCAATTACGCGAAGTGGACCGCTCATTTCTTCAACTATCATGGAGATCCTGAGCTGTCCCTGCGAACCGAGTCACCCGAGTCATTGCATATTCCTACGCTGCCGAGTCTGGTGGCGCTCCAAGACTCCAGCTTCTCAGTCGCCGTAATCCGCAAAGGTCTACCCTGCGAAGGCGCCTTGGTCGCCATCACGATGGCGTCCGGCGACCATCACGTAGCGACCACGGATAAATCCGGGAACGCCAGGTTTTCTTTTGTACCTGGCCGCCCCGGGAAAATGACGGTGGTCGCGACAGAAAGAAACAGCATTCCTTTTTTTGGTGAAATCAATGTTGCGGGCCCGAGCCTGCTCGCAGGTCCGAAAGAATTGGCCGGCAAACGGTTTCATATCAGGTTTCCGAAAACAGGGACATTCATGTCCTTCAAGAACAGCGACCTGACTTCAAAAACGAAATTTGGGCCCGTATATCTCACACCCGGCGATAACAGCGACTACACCAAGCTGGAGGTCACCGCAATTGAAAAAGAAGTCTACCTCGCTTTTCAGGTGGATAATTATTGGACGTGGGACGGGCAAATCAGGTGGTTAGAAGTCCGCGACGATCACACTCTGTATATTGGCTATCGCCCTAAGGACATCGTGCCAGCCCGAGGGTATTTTTTGACAAGCAATGCCCCTTTCGGACGTTATCTCCAAGCGATGTGGGTGAATACCATAGGGGCGAGCAAGGCCACTGTCCATCATCCAGATCACCATTACTACGTGACCGGAATTGGGGTTGGTATTCAGAAAGCCGCATCCCAGAATTTCAAAGTTGATCAACCCAAGGATGATTCCACCGGATGGGAACTGGTTCCCATCAACTAATTGAAGCGTGTAATGCTTCAGCTGTCATCCTCAGACTCAAGCATCGCAATTTCGGTTGCGATGTTTTTGTATTCGTGCTCAATGCGCCTGGGTGATTTCTTGTTTTGGTCATTGAGAAAACCAGCTTTTTGCTGCGACGATTTTTTTGATTTTCATAGCAATATTACCGTTGGCGACCTGTCGGAATTTTGACTCGATTGAACATTAGTCTGGTAGCAGCTGTATCGACCATCCACCTTTAAGGAGCCGTGTGGCTGTGAGGGCGGGTCAAGATCCCAGATTGGAGAACGATTGGATTGGGTCAGTTGGGCGGTTCTGTAAAAGAAATAACGCAAACTGTCGGCACACAAACCATTCACGTGCAGTTGGCGATCCATGGAAAAACCACAACTGACGGATTATTAAAACAGACACACTTTCAACACGTTAACAGAGGATCACTACATGAAACCTGTCATTGGGCGCTTTAAAACCGGCCAGTGATGGGCGCTTCAAACCAGGCCATTTTTGATGGTTTGGGTTGATGGTTTGGTTTTCTTTCTATTTTTCGGCAGCCGACCCGGTGGGCAGAGGTTCGTAGTCGGTCTCGCCGGCAAGCAGGCGTTTGAGGACATCGTTGACGTAGGCCCAGATATCGAGATCGTTGCGACTGAGGGGAAAGGGGGACTGGAGGGGAAAGGGGGACTGGTCCAGTTAGACTGCCGTGCTCATTCCCTTCGGAAAGCTGTTCAATCCATGCCGTAATTGGCTTGCATTCCAAAGGTCGAAAAGAATCTGTGAAAGGCGAAGGCGTGCAGAAATCAGGCAAATCAGCATTTTGGCACACAAACCGTTTCAAATCATTGAAACGGATGCCAACAAAAAGCTGGTTTTTGGTGGAAATCACAAAATACGTGACGGCTGCCTGTCGGAGCTCTGGGGCGGTTGAACATTAGGGTTGTGGTGCCGGGTGTCTGGCCACGTTTCGACTATGAGGTTGATCGAGCTGGATGTCGTTTGGACACGCGGTGTAAAAGTTGTTTGTTTTTTTTCAAATCAGAGGTGTATTCATGAAACGAATATCATTTTGGGTCGTGCTGAGTGTTTTCACGTTGCTTCCAATGATGACGCAGGCTGACATAATCATTGATCCCACCACGGGGGGAAGTAATACCCAAACAATTTTTTTTGGTAACAAAATCGGGCAAAGTTTCACGGCCGACGCGACCAGCTACAGCAATATGGGTCTATGGGTTGGGGACGTCAATAGTTCCGTCAATGACTTCACCATTACTTATGAACTGAGGACTGGGAGCGTCAACGGCACGCTCCTGGATTCTCGAGTCGTAAACCCGACTGCCGGAATGGATGGCTTTTTGACTTCAGACTATAGTTCGGTGGGTCTTACGATCGGAAACGTTTACGCTCTGGTTGCCTTCCAGGACACCGGTCGCTGGGCCCTCCGTAGGTCTAACAGTGATATTTACGCTGGTGGAACCGCGATTTATGCGAGTGCGCCCCAACCTACGATAGATACGGGCTTCATAGCCACGAGCGGCGTGCCCGAGCCATCCGGTATGCTCCTTCTGGGCGGGACTTTGTTGGGCGGAGTGTTGATTCGGCGACGGCGTCGTTGAAAGGCGGGAACGTTGTCACGATGTTCCCGGTTTTGGCCGCGATTGCAGCGTTGGGCCCGCCAGATGGGCCCAACGCCAAAGTTGTCCAAGCCACGTTATGTAATTTCACATGGAACGGAACTTGTTTGGGAGGGATGTCAATGATTGCGCAAAGCGACAAGTTGGGATTCCCAGTCGATCTGCAATTTAAGCCAATCCTATTCGTATGCTGGGGAAATATTTGTCGATCTCCGGCCGCAGCCAGCATTCTGAAACGTGAAATGAAACGGATAGGGGGCGCGGGATTGCATGTCGAGTCTGCTGGGGTTTGCCCCGAGGACCAACCACAAAATCCTTCCCTGCGCATGCGGTGGGTATCTTTTCGCCGGGGTGTCTGGTTGAAATCCAAACAGCGTCTGCTGACCAGGAAAGACCTCGCCTGCTTTGACCTGATTATCGCGGAGGGGAAAGGGGGGACTGGTCCAGTTAGGGAGGGGAAAGAGGGGGGAGGGGAAAAGGGGGACTGGTCCAGTTAGACTGCTGTAAGCTGCGGGCAGGGTTTACTGAATTGGCCATCATCTCCTGGACAAAGAAAACGAAAAGTTTTGAGGGGTATCGGAAATGGATTCCATAAACCCTTTGAAGCGATTCGACCGATGCCGCTGGTATTCAATTCAACAAGTAAATTTTCAGGTGGGTTGTTTATTCGACGAGGGCGATAACTCGCGGTTTTCCGGGCAAAAAAAGGAAAAAAGGGACGTGAGCTGTGTTCCCATTCGTTTCTCACACACAAGGGGAACGCGGCGCGATGAATCAACAGGGTAGCCCAGATTCTTGAATCTGGGTGCCGCAGGCACAGGATGCTTCCTGCGCAAACGCCCCGCAATCTGTTCTGGCGACCAATAATTTTCCAGGCCTCCGGAAACGAATTCATGGAAATCGTCTTGCTCCATCTTGCGATGCCCCCTCAGCGAACTTGCCTTCGCACGCGAGCGTCACTTTGCGCAACCACGGCAAAGTAGCCATCGTGCGATGAATTGCGTTTTAACTCCCGCGAGATTGTGCTTGAATGTCGATTCAGGCGTCGGGCGATCGAAGTCTGGCTTTCGTCAGCATAATTCATCTGAGATATGATCTCTCGTTCTTCCATGGTAAGTTGCGTGTACATCGCTGGGACTCCTTTCCAATGCGATTCTGTTTGCAATTGGCATTGGAATAACCAGCGAACTTTTTCAAAATCTCAGTTGTTGCACTTCAGTTTTGCATACACCACTTCAGTGGTTCTTTTTAAACACGATGTAGTTGTTTCTCGTGGGCGCAGCAAAATGACCAGGTGTCATGACACCCGTAAGTAAGGTCTTGAAGGGTTTTCCGGGGTCTTGAAGCAATTGAATCGAAACTGCGCAATCGGTTGAAAACAAAGAGTTGCCGAAGAAATCGGCGAAAGAGCTGGGGCGGTGAAGCTCAGTTATGAGTCCCCTGCTCTAACCAACTGAGCTACCGGCCCACGTCGCATAATTTGTTACAACCTCGTAATTTAGTTTATTTGCGATTTTCTGTCGAAGGGTGTGCCGAAAAACGGGTGCCATTTGCCTTTGAGCGCCTTTCTAAACCATCTATTTCCTTACGTTTCCCGGATTATCCAAACGCTATTCGGTGTTAGAGCAGGCGACCAAATGACCATAGGTCCTAATGGCTGATATTTTGATTCGGTGACAGCCAGTAAACAGGAGGAAAGATGACTGATTACCTCGATTCAAAACTGAAATCCCTCGAGGACGAGAGTTTTTACCAAGTTGACTTGAAACTCTGGGAGCAGCTACGTGCGAGCGAATTGCAGGAAGAGAAACGGCAACAATTGAGCAAATTGATGAATGTCCAGGATCAGGTTATGCTGGACGAACTTATTGAGCAAGGCATCGACCATCAAACGGTTGCGGTGTTGCTCATGGTGCCATTGGCTTTTATTGCTTGGGCTGATGGTCGGGTAACTGACGAGGAGAGAATGACCGTCATGGAGATTGCGTCAAGATACGCTAAGGGAGAATCTCCCGCGTTCGTCAAAGTTGTCACGCAATGGCTGGATCGTGAGCCAAGCGAAGCGTTGTGGAATGCGTGGATAGCTTATATCCACACGTTACGCGAACAATCGCGCGGCCCTGCCACGGAAATGCTGGCAGAAAAACTGATGGATCATGCAAGGTCTGTCGCCGAAGCATCAAGCAACTTTTTGTCCTTCAAACGCATCAATCCAGAGAAGCAACAAGCTCTGAATCGACTACGCGAAGCGTTGCAGACGGAATAGAAAAGCTGGGCAGTTCCGCTGACGCGTTTAAACCGAGCAAGTCTCATTGAAGTCCAATACATCGTGATGTTCCCCGAATTACTGTCGCATACTCAAGTCATCTCGATCGTTGGGGATGTTTTGAAGATCCGCGCCCGCGGCGTTGCCATGGGCGAATTGGCTTGGGTGGAAAATGGCGATGAGACTCCGTCGCTTGCACAAGTCACGGAAATCGATCGCGATTGTGTCTCGCTTCAGGTGTTTGCCGGCGGGAAAGGCCTACGTTCGAACGCTCGTGTACGTTTTCAGGGACATTCCCCACAAGTCGTTTTCTCAGACCAAATTTTGGGGCGCGTGTTCAACGGAGTTGGCGAGCCGATCGATGGCGGGCCCCAATTGCTCGGGCATCGTCGTGTCGACGTCGGTGGGCCTTCGGTCAATCCTGTGACGCGGGTCGTTCCTTCGAAAATGATCGAAACCAAGATACCGATGATCGACGTATTCAATTGCCTGGTCGAAAGCCAGAAGATCCCGATTTTTTCAATCGCCGGCGAACCGTACAACGAATTGCTGGCGCGAATATCGATTCAGGCTGATGCTGATGTGGTTGTGTTTTGTGGGTTGGGGCTGATCTTTGACGAATTCCACTTCTTTCGCGACACTTTTGAGAACGAAGGCGTGTTTCCACGTACGGTGATGTTCGCCAATCGCGCGTCCGATTCCATCGTCGAGCGGTTGCTTGCTCCGGACTTGGCGTTGAAAGTCGCCGAGCGGTTTGCCGTCGAGCAAGATAAACGGGTCCTTGTGTTGATGACCGACATGACGGCATTTGCAGATGCCTTGAAAGAGATCGGAGTGGCAATGGAACGCATCCCATCAAACCGTGGCTATATGGGCGATTTGTACAGTCAGTTGGCGCTGCGTTACGAACGCGCCTGCGACTATCGTGGCGCCGGTTCAGTGACGCTCTTGGCGGTAACGACGATGCCCGGCAACGACGTGACGCATCCGGTTCCCGACAACACCGGTTATATTACCGAAGGACAATTCTATTTGCACGACGGAATGATTGATCCATTCGGTTCGTTGTCACGTTTGAAACAGCGAGTGATTGGAAAGGTCACGCGTGAAGACCACTCGGCGGTGATGAACACCATGATCCGTTTGTACTCGAACGCTCGCCAAGCCGTACAAAAGCAACAGATGGCGTTCGAGCTGTCGGAGATGGACCACAAATCGCTGAAGTTTGGCAATTTATTCGCCGAGCGGTTTATGCGAATCGATGTCGCCTTGCCGCTGGAAGAAGCCCTGGATCTAGGCTGGCAAACAATGGCGGAATGTTTTGAACCACAAGAGCTGATGGTCCGCGAGAACTTATTGAATAAGTACTATCCCCTATCATGAAACTAGCTCTGAATAAAACGACTCTCAAGGGGCAGCGTGATCAAGCGAAACTATATCGTCGTTTTTTGCCTTCACTGGAGCTAAAACGCCAGCAATTGCAGGCCGCATGGCGAACGTCGAAAACGGAGTTGGCCGAGAACCAAGCCGAAGTCCGCCGGGTCAGCGCGGAGTTGCAAACCCTCTACCCGCTGATCGGCGGATCCACGATCGACATCGCTGAGATGGCCCGCTGGGTACGTGTCGCGGCAATCGAAATGGAAACGGAAAACATCGTGGGGACCACTGTGCCCAAGCTCGGTGAACTGCATATGGAAGTCGATGATTACTCGCGGCTAGTGATGCCCTTCTGGGTCGATTCGCTGGTTGTCGCCTTGAAGGAAATGGTGCAACTGCGAGTGCGGGTGGAAGTCGCCCAGAAGCGAACCAAGGTGCTCGAAGTTGCCTTGCGCCGTGTAACCCAGCGCGTGAACCTATTTGACAAGGTTCTCATTCCCAGGGCGGAGGAGAACATTCGCCGAATCGTAATCTTCTTGTCCGACCAAGAACGCGCGGCGGTCGTGCGCTCCAAAATTGCCAAATCTCGTTAGCGGGAGGATCGAAACTTGGCCATCGTGCCCCTGAAACGTGTTACGTTGATCGGCGAATTGAAGCGCCGCGACAAGGCCTTGCTTGAACTGCAACGCTTAGGCTGCGTCCATCTGGTTGACCTCACGGACGCCGGCGGCAAAGCGACAGCGACGGCGGTTCGATATGACGATTTGAAATCAGCAATCAAGTATTTGGAGCGCTGTCCCGAAAAACGCCCTGCGTGCTCGCAAGCAATACTCGCCGGTTCGGAGGAAACGACCGATACCGACCGCGACGACGTCAAGCGAATCGCTGCGGAAGTGTTGCAGATCGAGTCCGAATCACGCGCTTTGGCTGAAGAACAGGATGTGGTGCGTGACGCGATCGAGCAATCTCGACCCTGGGGTAGTTTTGATTTGCCTCCCGCGGATGAGTTAGGCGATCGGAGTTTCTACTTTTATCGCTTAACTCACCGGCAAGCCCACGCGGCTCAGGCATCGTTACGGCGCACTACTGCCGAGCGAATCAATACGGATCGACAACACGTCTACTGGATCGTCATCGCACTTGAACCGCCAGCGAACATGCCGTGTGAACCGGAGTGCCTGGACCCGCGTTCTCTCGATGATTTGCAATCGCGGTTGATCGAAATTGACGCTCAGCGGGAACAACTGCAACTGCGCCGTATTGCGTTGACCCGCTGGCTCGAACAGTTGCGTTTGCACTTGGCGGTCGTGCAGGACGAGACGGCGCGCGTCATCGCTTCCCATCGTTCATTGGTCGACGGGCCGGTATTTGTATTGGACGGCTGGGTGCCGAGGCGAAGCCTGTCGGATCTGGAAGAGTTCGCGCAAGAGAACACCTTGGCGCTGTGTTCCCGTCCACCGAATTCCGACGATCAACCACCGACGCTGCTCAGCAATCCGCGACCGATCGCGGGTGCCGAAGGCGCGGTCACGTTTTTCATGACGCCTAGCTATCGTGCTTGGGATCCAACGTGGGTGATGTTTTTTTCTTTTGCCGCCTTCTTCGCGATGATCTTGGCCGACGCCGGCTACGGCTTGGTGCTGGGGGCTATCTTGGCCTTCGCCCTCAAGCCGCTCGGTCGCACCGAATCGGGGCGGCGGTTTCGACAGTTGGCGGGATTCATGGTCGTCGTCACGATCGGCTATGGCTTGCTGATCGGTAGTTTTTTCGGTATTGCTCCGCCAGCCGGTAGTTGGCTCGACCGACTAGTGATCAAAAGTGATGGTCGTTCGATCATGCAAGACCGCGAAGCGATGATGTTGGTGGCGGCCACGATCGGAGTCTTCCATCTGGTGCTGGCCAATGCGATCGTCGCTTGGCGTTGGATCGGTAGCGGGCACGCGCTAGCGTCGGTCGGTTGGGCCGTCGGTTTGGTCGGCGGTTGGTTGTTAGCTTTGGTGATGATTCCCAAGCCGGATGTGATGACGCTGTGTGCCAGTTGGTTTGGCGGGCAAGCTGGCGTTTGTGAGGAAATCGTCACGACATCGGGATGGTGGATGCTCGGCGTTGGATTGGGGTTGGTGTTCCTGTTTTCCAGTACGCGCCCCGTCTTTTCTACTCGCCCGTGGGATTGGTTGTTGCGCTGCGTCGACGGCGTGATGGGACTGACCGGTGTGACGAAAGCGTTTGGCGACACGCTGAGTTACCTGCGGCTGTTCGCGTTGGGGCTGGCCAGTGCCCAACTCGCAATCATCTTCAACCAGCTTGCTTCCGACGCCGCGCAAACTCAGGGAGTCGGTTTGCTGCTCGGTTTGTTGGTTTTTCTGGTCGGGCACACGTTGAACCTGGTGTTAGCCGTCGTAGGCGGCGTCGTCCACGGGCTGCGCCTGAATTGTATCGAGTTCTTTAGTTGGTCCCTCACTGACGAGGGTCAACCGTTCCAAACCTTCGAGATGAAAGCGAACAAGTAATGGAGTCTCCATTTTGGGTCATGATGGGAATGTTGGGCATCTACGCCCCACTCGCGCTCGGAGCAGTGGGCAGCATTCTGGGTTGTAGCGCTGGCGGGCAGGCCGCTTGTGGCGCGATGTTAGATGTCGAAAGCGGCTATGGGCGTTTGGTTGGATTGTCGGCGCTGCCGTCATCCCAGACCATCTACGGCATTGTGGTGATGTTGTCGCTCAATCGCACCGTCGATATCGCCTCGGCACCAGGCTTGTTTGCGATCGGATCGCTTTGTGGCGTCGCGCTGTTGTTCAGTGGTTGGTACCAAGGTATGTGTTGCGCATCGGCGATCCACGTGACCAAGAGCAAGCCAGAAATGTTCGGTCTATCCGCTGCGCCGGCTGCGATCGTCGAAGGTTTTGCCGTGTTCGTATTCATCTTTGCTTTGATTTTGGCTGGCAGTCTGCCCGCCGCTACCGGAGGCGTTTGATTTCATGTCAGCTTCATCCCCTAGAGACACGGGCATCCGCGGCAATGCCAGTTCCGGCGAAACTGTAGGCGTCCAAGAATTGATCGATCGGTTGAAATCTGAGGGCGTCGAGGAGGGCCAACTGCGAGCCGACGCGTTGTTGGCCGAAGCCAAGAGGCAGGCGGTAATCATCGTCGACGCGGCTCACGCGGAAGCCGACAAGCTTGTAAAAGAAGCTCAGCGGCACGTCGCGCAAACGCAGGCCAATGGAAAACGGGCACTCGCGCTGGCCAGCCGAGACGCGAGCCTCCAATTGAAGGAGCATCTCCAGCACGAATTTCGCGGTTGGGTCGGTCGACTGGTCCTGGACCAGTCGACCGACCCAAATTTCGTGGCCGAATTGATCCGTGAGTTGGCTGGCCAGGCGATCGCGGCGTTCAGCGACGATCCCATCAGCGACGGTCCCATCAGCGGCGGTCCCGACACGCAGGATTCCAAACAACCGGCCAAGCTGCGTTTCTTGGTCGGCGGTGGTGAATCAAAACCACTTGAAGAGTTCATCAGGGGCGAAGCAGCAGAGATGTTGCGCCAAGGCGTTTGCCTGCAAGCCGATCGCTCGTTAACGCATGGTTTTCGCGTCCAACTTGTCGATCAAAACCTCGAACTTGACTTTACTGACGAGGCCGTCACGGCTGCCTTGATGCGTTTTCTGGCTCCCAAGTTTCGGCAACTGATCGGGTCAGCCTCGGAGGAGGCTGAGTCGGCATGAAATACTACACTCTGATCGCATCGCTGCCGCCATTGCCTCGACAATTTGATGACGGGCCGATCCCGATCACGGCGTCCAAGCTGAAACGCCGAGTACCGATGCTTGTCCACGAGGACCAGCAAGTGGTCTACCAGCTACGCGACTTTTTTCGTTGGGATCGTCAACCCTGGGACCGCAGCGATGCCGAAGTCAGAGCCACGCACCGCCGTTTGACCGCCGCAATTCGCAACCCGCTGGTCGCTCACGTGGTCCATCATCGCTTTGAGATGCGGACGTTGGTTGCGGCCGTCCGGTGCCAACGTGGTGGATTTCCGCCGCTCGAGTTGCCCGAGTTGCCATTGTCGGGCTGGATTCGTCGGAACTGGGATCAGCCACGATTTCGATTGGACGCCCGTTTTCGTTGGCTGACCCCCTTTTGCCAAGCTCTTGATGAAAAGCAACCGGAACTGGCAAACTGGCACCTGTTTACAGAACTGTGGAGTCATTGGAGCCGTTTGGATGAGAGTTACTATTTTACGTTTGAGTCCTTCGTGTTGTATTTGGCACGCTGGGAAATCCTACACCGTTGGGCCAGTCAAAACGCCGCACGAGGTCAACAACGATTTGATGACCTGGTCGTTGACATCCTGCAATCAAGTGGCGCGAGTTTTTAGCTTGTGATCGGTCATGAACGCAGGCCATGAGCTTACCCCACGAATTTTTTCTTCTTGTTTCTGTATGAGATGATATGAACGCCACAGCTAAAGATCGTTCCGCCAATGCCAAGGTACTGGGGGTCAACGGGAACATCGTTCGTGTCCAAGTGGTCGATGGGTGGATCATGAAGAACGAAGTCGCCTACGTTTGCGTCGGTGACGAGCGATTGAAGGCCGAGGTTCTGCGCGTCAACATGAACGAGGCCGACTTGCAAGTGTTCGAGGAAACCGATGGCGTTCGTTTCGGCGACGAAGTCGAACTGACCGGTGAAATGTTGTCCGTTTCGCTCGGCCCCGGTTTATTAGGCACAATCTACGACGGTCTGCAAAACCCGTTAAGCGAACTGGCCGAGCTCGATGGCTTCTTTCTCCGGCGCGGTCGCGATGTGGCGGCACTTGACGCAGGCAAGTCATGGGATTTTTCGCCCGTTTGCCGCGTCGGTGCTCAAGTCGTCGCCGGTCAGGTTTTGGGAACGGTTCCGGAAAAAGGTATCGTTCACAAAATCATGGTCCCATTTGACACCACCGCCCCGATGACAGTCCAGTCCATTGCCGAAGGCCCACTGCGGACCGACGCCATCGTTGCGACGCTGGCCGATTCTCGGGGCCATCAAGTGGATATTCCGTTGGTGCAGACTTGGCCCGTTCGCCGTCCGATCTCGGCAATGATGCAGCAGCAACGCTTGGTCGATCGAGAGCTTCCCTCGCAACCGCTGATCACCACGACACGGATCATCGACACTTTCTTTCCGATCGCACGCGGTGGGACCGCGTGCATCCCCGGACCGTTCGGGGCGGGCAAGACGGTGTTGCAAGGACTAATCGCCCGTTACTGCACCGTCGACGTGGTGGTCGTTGTGGCCTGTGGCGAACGAGCCGGCGAAGTCGTCGAGACGATTCATGACTTTGCCAAAATGAACGACCCGCGGACCGGCGGCAAGCTAATGGACCGCACGATCATCATCTGCAATACCTCGTCGATGCCGGTGGCGGCTCGTGAAGCGTCGATCTATACCGGCATCACGCTGGGCGAATACTATCGGCAAATGGGCCTGGATGTGTTGCTGTTGGCCGATTCGACATCGCGTTGGGCACAGGCAATGCGGGAAACGAGTGGCCGCCTGGAAGAGATCCCTGGCGAAGAAGCGTTTCCAGCCTATTTGGACAGTGCCATCAAGGAGCTTTATGAACGGGCAGGCGTGTTGCGATTGGCGGACGGTGATACCGGCAGTTTGACTTTGATCGGATCCGTATCACCCGCCGGAGGAAACTTTGAAGAACCGGTAACTCAGTCGACCCTGGGAACGGTCAAATGCTTCCTGGGCTTGTCCTATGATCGCGCCTACAAACGATTCTATCCGGCCATCGATCCGCTGAGTTCCTGGTCGCGCTACCGCGAGCAGTTAGAGTCGTTTTTCAATACCGAAGTCGATCCGCATTGGACCGCGGGCGTATCGTCCATGCAACAACTGCTGCGCGATGGCGAGGGCATTGACCAAATGATGCAGGTCACTGGCGAAGAAGGCATCTCAATCGAAGACTACGTGACCTATCAAAAAGCGATGTTTCTCGACATGGTTTATCTGCAGCAGGACGCCTTTGATCCGGTCGACGTGTCCGTGCCACTGGACCGACAAAAAAGGACCTTTTTACTCTGTCAGAAACTGATCAACGAGGACTATGACTTTCAGGACAAAGTACAGGTCAGAGCGTTCTTCACGGAGTTAATCGGGCTGTTCAAAAACCTGAACACCGTGCCAAGCGATTCGGACGACTTTGCACGTTTCCATCGGCGGATATTGGACTTGCAGGTGACCGCCTTGCGTATCGGCGGACATTGAGAATTCAAGGTTGGACCCTCGTTCATGCGCACCCGTCGCTTTGGGCGAACTCGTCGATTCGAGCATTAAGTAGTTCACAACGTTGCGACACCTGAGTCACCGTTGATGGAACGGGTATCAGGATGGAACCGGTATCATTCCAAAATCATGAGCTGAGATTTCCGACCGTTCCTAATCTTCTCAGCGTGATTACCCGGATTGATTTTCGCGTTCGCAATCGGTCTCCTACCCGATTGCCTTGTGACGCTTCCGGCTCGAAACAGCTTCATAGATATTTTGAATTAAAAAGATTGCTTTTATCTAATATTCGGATAAATGTGAAGGGCTTAACATTTGTTTATTGCGGTCCTGTTGCTTGGCCAAGCTATGTGAGCGATCGAAATGAAAATTCAAAAGCCAGTGGGTGTTGCGAATAAAAAGGTATTGTTTATCTGGGACGGTACGAGTCGCTGGTTTGCAAAAGCCGATCAATTGATTGCAAACCTCGGGCCGGTAGCTGTTTATGCTGTTCACGCCATGCCGCATGAGTCCGTCATTGACTACGGCAGTATCCGCAAAGATAGTGTCCGCGTTAGCTGGCATGAGATGGTGCTGCGCGAAAAGTTTCAAGGTATGGCCAGACAGTTCAAGTCCTTCCGCTCTATAAATTTGACATTACTGTTTGGTGACAGAGTCCAGGAGATCGCGCGATTTGCAAATCAATTCAAGATCGACACTGTGCTCATGCCAGGATTTAAACAGTCAAGATTTTCAACTTGGATTCACGGCGATCTCAACAAGAAGTTTGCGTCCAAAGTTTTAGGTAACGTTTTGATTCTGAACAACGAAACGGGCAATCGAGTCAACAGACACGATACTGACTCGCCAAATCTGAACGCTCCCTTCATTGAATAAGTTGTCAACCGAAGAAAAATTGATCATCAACCGCGAGAGGCAAGTACTGGAGATTACGGGAATCAAGTCGAGCAGTTTGCACCACGACATCAGCACGGCTTCTGGTGAAGAAGTCGTCGTCTTCATTCTTGAGGAAGTCCCTCAATGTTCGCGAAAACAAGAAGAACTAATTTTCTGCTGGAACAGATTCTTTGTCGCAAGATTGGCCGAACCACGAGAATAGGTAAAGCCACGGGCTGACAGTACAATCACGCGATTATTTGCGTGGCTTTTGTCGGTGAAGGTCGCGTTCGCCAAACGGATGAGGGAATCGTTTTTGCAGGTTGGTTGTTCAGCTTTTTTATCTTGCTTCGCGTGAGCGATAAGGCCGCCGTTCATTTTTACGCTATTCTTCTGTGACCAATGCCGCCCGTCCAATCAGCCAAACAATCGCCGCGATCGCGAGCAGTGAAATGAGCCCCGTCAGCCAGGCGTTCAAATTGATCGGTAACCCGCTGATTTTTTCGCCGGTTGCCAACACGACCACTGCCAACCCAACCCCCATCAAGCCCTCGCCGCCTACCAGACCGGATGCAAACAACACGCCCTGTTTGCGCCGTGAATTAATCACGTCTTCCGGCTGTTTACGCGTCATCACCCACCGCAGCATGCCGCCGATAAACACAGCTGCCATCGTGCTGAGCGGCAGATAGACTCCGACAGCAAACGGCAGCGACGGAATACGAAATAGCTCCACCGCAATTGCGATGCCCGCACCGATCAAGATGAACGTCCATGGCAAGTTCTGATCGATCACACCACTGATCACCAGGTTCATCAACACCGCTTGCGGGGCCGGTAATTCGTCGCTGCCGATCCCAATCGACTTGTCCAGGACGACCACGGTTAGGCACACAAAGAAAGCCGCGGTGAGTACTCCGACCAATTCACCCAATTGTTGTCGTTTCGGTGTCGCCCCAAGTAGAAAACCCGTTTTCAAATCCTGCGACGTGTCGCCGGCAATGGATGCCGCAATGCAGACGACCGTTCCCACCATCAACGCCGTTGCTTTTCCGGCCATGTCCGTCCAGCCGAAGAACAGAAAGATCAGGCTGGTGCCCAACAAGGTCGCGATGGTCATCCCGGAGGTTGGGTTGGATGTGACTCCTACCAGCCCCACAATCCGCGACGCCACGGTGACAAAGAAGAAAGCAAACACGGCAATCATCAGCGAAGCCACGGCACGGACGAGGATATTGTCCAGGAATCCCAGAATGCCGGGCACGAAAACCAACACCGCCAAAATCAGGCTGGCCGCTAACAACACGAATCCCAATGACAAGTCACGCTCGGTTCGCGGCAAGGCTTGCTCGATCTCTTTCTTGTGCCCGATCTGTTTGATTCCCAGCCGGAACGACTCAATCATGACCGGGAACGATTTGATCAAGGTAATCAATCCAGCTGCCCCGACCGCGCCGGCACCAATATAGCGAATGTAATTTTCCCGCATCTGGCCAGCTGACATGTCGCGGATCAGCGTTTCGACTTCCGGGTAAAGCGGTTCGGTGAGCGATTGCCCCCAGAGCGCGATCGCGGGAATGATGATGAACGCCGAGAGAGCACTGCCGGCAACCATTACGGTCGCGATCCAGGGGCCGAGGATGTAACCCACTCCAATGAGTGCCGGAGAAACCTTGGCTGCAATCTCAATTTTCCAATAACTGACGCTCAAGGGCGAGTCGACCATTTTCAGTCCGTCAGTCAGCAACTTGAACAAGGCTCCGAAACCGAGGCCCCAAAATACACCGTGCGCCTGGCGTCCGCCGTATTCCGACGCCACCAGGACTTCAGCGCAGGCCAAGCCTTCGGGGTACGGCAGTTTCCCATGTTCACGTTTAATCAGGTATTGCCGCAGTGGAATCATCGCGAGAACTCCCAACAATCCTCCAGCCATCGCAAGCAGGGTCAACTGCGCCAGATGGGGATAAATTCCCCACAAAAAAAGTGCCGGGATCGTGAACAGAACACCGGAAGCGACCGAAGAACTGGCCGAGCCAATCGTCTGCGACATGTTGGCTTCCAGGATCGTATGTTCCCGGCCGAGTCCCGCTTTGATTCCGGTAAAGACGACGACGGTGAGGACGGCGATCGGAATGGAAGTGCTGATTGTCAGCCCTGCCATCAGCCCCAGATAGGCGTTGGCGGCACCGAAAATTATGCCCAACACGATTCCCGACAACACGGATTTGACGGTTACCTCGGTGACGTTTTCCGCCGTCACCAGGGGCACGTAGGTTTGGCCCTCCTTGAGCTCGTAAGCCGTCTGGTCCAGGCCGGTGCACTGTTTGTCTGTGTTGCCCATGCGAATAACAAATGAGGATCACTTTGTTCTGGTGACACGAGTATATCCAATTTCGCAAGCGGGAGTAGTTGACTGGCAGCTCACTGGCTCTCGCTTTTTGATGTTGTGCTTCGATGCAAGCCCGCCGCGCCAGCGCGTGAGTTTCCTTGAAAATACTCCAGCCACCTGCCGAAAAATGCCAAAATTTTGACGAGATTCAAAAAAAGGTGTTGCCCCGATAAGTGTTGCAACATATAAATTGGATATGTCCCAATCGCAGTCCAAAGTGAACAACCTGGCCGGTGAGATCGGCAAGCGGGAGTCGTTCGCCAGCATTCAGCAGGAAACGTACCTGAATCTCGTGCGGACCCACGAACATCTGGCGGGGGAATTCGCACGATTATTCAAGAAGTACGGCATCTCGGAGCCCCAGTACAACGCGCTCCGCATCTTGCAAGGGGAGAGCAAACCAATGCAGATTTACCAGATTGCCGAACGGATGGTGTCGCCCCAAACGGATATTTCCCGGTTGATTGACCGCTTGGTTGCCTCCGGACTGGTCATTCGTGAACGTTGCGGCGAGGATCGCCGCGTGGTGTGGGTCAAGCTGGCGGGCAAAGGGAAATCGTTGCTCAAGCGACTCGCTGGCCCCGTGGCCAAACTCCACCAATCGCAGTTTGGGTCGCTCGCAAAGCAGGAAATTATCGAGCTCAATCGCCTGTTGTTTCTCGCTCGCCAAACCGATTAGCCCATTTTTTTAGCCAGATATCTGTTGAAACAGATTGTAGGAAGAAAGGACGAAGCCACATGTTCAAGATTCGAAAAGCCAGTCAGCGGGGAAGTGCGAATCACGGTTGGCTGCAAACCAGTCACACGTTTTCGTTTGCCGGCTATCGAGATCCGGAGCACATGGGCTTTCGCAGCCTGCGCGTGATGAACGAAGACCGGGTTAAACCAGGACAGGGTTTTGGAACCCACAGCCATGACAACATGGAGATCATCTCCTACGTGCTCGCGGGCGAATTGGAACACAAGGACAGCATGGGAAATGGGGAAGTGCTCAAGCCGGGAGAGTTTCAGCGCATCTCGGCCGGTTCCGGAATCACCCACAGCGAGTTCAATCCATCGGCAGCTGAACCTGTGCACTTTTACCAGATCTGGATTAAACCCAACGTGCGCAATACGCCGCCGACGTATCAGCAGAAGGAATTCAGCCGTGCCGAGAAGTTGGGGAAACTCCGGCTCGTGGCCTCGCCAGACGGTCGTGACGGCAGTTTGAGTATTCTGCAAGACGCCCAGATTTATCTGGCGGTGATCAACGGGCAGGAAATCCGGTACGATCTGAAGCCGGAAAGGCACGCGTGGTTGCAGGTTCTGTGCGGCCGGGCAAAGGTGAACGATGTTGAACTGGATACGAGCGATGGCGTAGCAATTCACGATGAGTGCAGTCTCGTAATTACGGGAGAGCCCGATTCCGAAATCATGCTTTTTGATCTGAACTGAGCGTGAGCAAGTTCACGAAAGGGTAACCCGCATGTTGTGCCGAACGGAGCTGTTTTTTCAGTCGTTTGCAATCCATGTTTTCATGCAGGACGTTTTCCGCGTCTGAGTAATCAAGACGATCGCCTAACTTTCAATCAAGGAACTAACCCATGAATACCATTGAAGCCATTTACAACCGCCGATCGATCAAACAATTCGACCCGGAACACAAGCTCAGTGCCGAGGAAGAAAAGCAGCTGTTGGAAGCGACGATTCAGGCTCCCACCAGTTTTAATATTCAGCATTGGCGGTTGGTGGTGTTGCGCGATCCGGAACTCCGCAAAAAAATTCGTACCGAGTTTGGCAATGACCAGTCGCAGATGACGGACGCCTCGCTGTTGGTCCTGTTCACCGCCGACGTGAAAGCCTGGAAAAAGAATCCTGAGCGGTACTGGGTGCATGCGCCAAGGAAGTCTCTGATTTGCTGGTCGGGTGGATGGGGCCGTTTCACGAAGGTCGCGAGTGGTTGCAGCGAGACGAGGCTCAACGTTCAATTGGACTGGCCATGCAAACAATGATGCTGGCCGCGCAGGATCTGGGCTATCAATCGTGCCCCATGATCGGGTTTGACATCGAAAAAGTTGCCAAGTTGATCAAACTCCCGGATGATCACGTGATGGGCGCGATGGTGGCGATAGGAAAAGGAACCAAAGACCCCTGGCCCAAGCCCGGACAACTTCCGCTTTCGGAAATTGTCGTCGAAAATCATTTTTAATGCGCAGTTTGACCGAATGACCGAACAAAATTGCATGTGGTCGCGCCGAAATCCGCCAGCGGAAAATGCCGAGACGGAGCTCTGCCCTCCGTGAATTAATAGCAGAGACGGAGCTCTGCCCTCCCGAGGGGACCCACTCCGGTCGATTCACGGGAGACCGGAGCTCCGCCTCCGGAAGATGCACGGGAGTCCCGGAGCTCCGCCTCCGGTCGACGCACGGCAGAAGAGACCGCAGAGACGGAGCTTTGCCCTCCGTGAATTAATGGCAGAGACGGAGCTCTGCCCTCCCGAGGTGGTGCGGAAAAATTCAGAGACGGAGCTTTGCCCTCCGTGAATTAATGGCAGAGACGGAGCTCTGCCCTCCCGACGGGACCCACTCCGGTCGATTCACGGGAGACCGGAGCTCCGCCTCCGGAAGATGCACGGGAGACCGGAGCTCCGTCTCCGGAAGATGCACGGGAGTCCCGGAGCTCCGCCTCCGGTCGACGCACGGCAGAAGAGACCGCAGAGACGGAGCTCTGCCCTCCCGACGGGTGGTGCGGAAAAATGCCGAGACGGAGCTCTGGCCTCCCGACGGGTGGTGCGGAAAAATTCAGAGACGGAGCTCTGCCCTCCGTGAATTAATAGCAGAGACGGAGCTCTGCCCTCCCGACGGGTGGTGCGGAAAAATTCAGAGACGGAGCTCTGCAATTCCGTATTGGGGGAATAGTCATTTTTCGTTTCCGACATCAGTCTTGGATGTTTATATTGTCAGGAGAAACAGGTCTTGGAATCTCTTCGTCAAGGAATTGCCAATGAGGCGTCGATTAGTGCTGGCCGCATTGGCCATCGTGGGCGGCGTGATGTCGACGCACGCGGCGGAGCAGCCGCCGAATATCGTATTGCTTATCTCCGACGATCAAGGATGGACCGACTACGGGTTCATGGGGCATCCGGAGATTCGGACACCGAATCTGGATCAACTGGCGAAGCAAAGTGTCGTTTTCCGCAGGGGCTATGTGCCCACGGCGTTGTGTCGTCCTTCGCTCACGACGTTGATTACCGGGCTCTATGCGCACCAGAGCCTGGTGACGGGCAACGACCCCGCCAACACGCCGGAAAACCAGCGATACGCGACGGGTTCGGGAAAGACCATTCAAGAACTGCTCATTTCCAACATCGATCGAGTTCCCACGGTCCCTCGAATTCTGTCCCAAGCAGGGCTATCTCAGCTTTCAAGGCGGCAAATGGTGGGAAGGAAGTTACCAGCGTGGCGGCTTTACCCACGGAATGACTCGCGGCTATCCCGAGAAAGGCGGCCGCCACGGAGATGATGGATTGAAGATTGGACGAGAGGGCATGCAGCCTGTGTTTGAGTTTATTGACACCGCCATCGAAAATAAAAAGCCTTTCTTCATCTGGTATGCACCATTTCTGCCGCACACCCCCCACGACCCTCCGCAACGCCTCCTCGAAAAATACGAACAACCCGGGCGGCCCCCAGCCGCTCGCGAAATACGAGGCAATGTGTGAGTGGTTTGACGAGACCTGCGGCCAGTTGCTGGACCGACTCGATGACAAGGGCGTCTCCGGTAACACGCTGGTGATTTACGTGACTGACAACGGTTGGATTCAGAATCCGGCTGGCGGATATGGTCCCCGTTCGAAACGCAGTCCCTTTGAAGGCGGCACGCGCACGCCGATCATGTTTCGCTGGCCGGACAGGTTCAAACCGGCCGAGCGGCCAGAGCTGTGCAGCAGCATTGACATTGCCCCGACAATCCTCGCGGCTGCCGGTGCCGAAATTCCCGAACCATTACCCGGCTTGAATTTGCTGCCCAACCTGCAAAACGCTACACCCATTCAGCGAGACACGATCTTTGGCGAAGCGTTTGCCCACGATATTGCCGACATCCAGAACCCCGAAGCGTCGCTGATCTTTCGGTGGGTGATTCGCGATCACAATAAACTCGTGCTCACTTACGACGGCCGACGCGGTAGCATGAAGTATCCCCCCGAGGATGATCAACCGCAGCTGTTTGACCTGTCAGCCGATCCGTACGAGACGGTTAACCTGGCCACCAGGCAACCCGAGCTTGCCAGGGAACTTGGCGACCTGCTGAACAACTGGTACCCGTTGACCGAGCGTAAAGCGGGGGATTTAAAGCCTGAAAAACCGCCTCCACAGGTAGGAAAGAACCCATGAAAGTCCCAATCTTCCTGGCTTTGTTGGCAATCACTGCCTCGCTGCAGGCAGATGAACCAACGCTTCCTAACGTGATCGTCATCCTCGCGGATGACATGGGTATTGATTCGGTGTCGGCGCTGAACGACCAATTGGGACTGCAGACACCAAGCATCGATCAGTTAATCCGCGAAGGGATGGCTTTCTCGGACGCCCACTCCACGTCGGGAGTCTGTTCGCCGACGCGTTACAGTGTCCTGACCGGTCGCTACAACTGGCGTTCGCGACTCAAACGTGGAATTGTGGACAAGTGGGAACGTCCGCTTATCGAAGATCGACGTCTTACGTTGCCCGAGATGTTTCGCGAGCATGGTTACGACACCGCGTGCATTGGCAAATGGCATCTGGGCTGGCACTGGCCAAAAAAGGGCGGCGGGACAACCGAAAAGCTTGAAGAGATTGATTTCACGTCCGCCGTCGAGGGCGGACCAAACGATCACGGCTTCGACTATTACTACGGCGACGACGTTCCTAACTGGCCGCCTTATGTTTGGCGCGAGAATGATCGCATTCTGGGTGAACTCACCACGCAAATGGAGGCGGGAGCGATGCTCGGTGTATCCGCCGGTCCAGCCGTTGCCAATTGGGACTTTCGCGCCGTTCTGGCCGAATACACGAATCGTTGGTGTCAGTACATTCGGCAGCGAGCTCAGCAGCAGCGACCGTTCTTTTTGTACATTCCCATGCCATCGCCACACACGCCCATCGCGCCGCACGAGGACTTCCGTGGTAAATCGAACGTCAGCGAGTATGCCGATTTTCTCATCCAGACGGACCACGCAGTCGGGGAATTACTGGCGCTTTGAAAGAAACGAATCAGGCCGACAACACGATTGTCATTTTCACCTGTGATAATGGCACCTCACCGAAGGCAAACTTCGCAGAGCTCGAGGCCGGGGGTGTCCATCTCAACGAACACTGGCGCGGCTGGAAGGCGGACGCCTATGAGGGCGGACATCGTGTTCCGTTTGTCGTTCGCTGGCCCGGCAAGATCAAACCAGGTACTGTCAGCGAACAAACCATCACGGTGGCCGACATCATGGCAACCTGTGCGGCCGTCATCGGTCACAAATTGCCGCCCGACGTGGCGGAAGACAGTGTCAGCCTGCTTCCCACGCTGACGGGCGAAGATCATGCCGCGCCGCTGCATGAAATTGTCGTGCATCATTCGTCGTCAGGGCATTTTGCGGTTCGCCAGGGAAAGTGGAAGCTGTTGCTTTGTCGTGGTTCAGGTGGGTGGAGTCCTCCCAGCGAGTCCGAGGCTGCCAAGCAAAATCTCCCACCGGTTCAGCTCTACAACTTGAGCGATGATCCCAAAGAGACGGCCAATCTTCAGGCAGATTATCCAGAAGTCGTGCGGCAATTGACTTCGGATCTGCGGCAAGTCATCGAGCAAGGGCGTTCAACTCCCGGGCCGCCGCAACCCAATCATGCGGGTGCGAAATGGTGGCCCGGACTTCCCTGGGAAAAGCCTTAATCGTGACAGAACAAGTGATTTGGGCGTGAGGAACGGCATGATCCAGTAACGCGATTTTTCTCCTGCCGAATTTTTGCCACAATTTTAAACGATCCTGAACTTGTCGCGTGAAATTACGGTAGCATGTTGGAGTTGTGACTGACGTCGCTCTCTTGGGCATCGTCTGGGCGTGCTCGTAGACAGTCGTGACAATCGTGGACGAGTGGAGCATTTGTTTCGATCATATATCCGGTCAGTTTCAGGAGGCGAGCGATGGGAAAGATCACGACGACGAAACACTCGACATTCAGGGTAAGCAGAAATGGATTCACGCTCGTTGAATTACTGGTGGTCATTGCGATCATCGGTATTTTGATCGGGATGCTGCTGCCGGCCGTGCAACAGGTGCGGGAAGCAGCCAGGCGCACTCAATGTCAGAACAACGAGCGGCAAATTGCGCTGGCGATGTTCAATTACGAATCGTCACTTGGAAAACTTCCCTATGGTTCGATTGGGGCCGCCGAAGGAACGTGGGTTGTCTGGCTGATGCCCTACATTGAAAAGGGAACACTCGCCAATCTTTACGATCAAAACGAGCGTTATTACCACGCCAATAATCAGGATGTCGTCAAAAACGGGATCGCCACGTATCGATTCCTTCCGACGAATCTCAAATCGTCGATCCGGCTGGCTCCGGCACCTTCCACGGTATCCGAAAAATGAACTATGTTGTCAATCTTGGTAACACGGGTTGGTGGAACGATGTTCTCGTCGACGGACGATACAGGACCCAGCACCTGCTGCGCAGGCGGACGATCCCTACGCCAGCGGTACGCCGGTAATTTATCAAGGCGCACAAGATTTTACACTGGAAGGAAATCTCGATGATAAAATTCAATTCGGGTTGGAAACGCTCGTTGACGGGACGAGTAACACGTTGATGGCTTCCGAAATCATCCAGGGGATCGGCGGTCCGGGATGGGATTTGCGGGGCCTGGTGTTTTGGGGTTATGGGGCCGGATTTTCAACGATTATTTTGCCAAATGCCGATTTGCCCGATCGCTTGCAGTCCCACCAGCTATTTCATTAATGAGCCGCCAAATCCGCCAGCCGCTTTGTTTGATGCGGATCACCCCATCATGCTGGGTGCGAGAAGCAAGCATCCGGGGGAGTCAATGTCTGTTATTGCGATGGTTCAACTCATTTTGTTTCTGACACCGTTGAGGTCGGTGTCTCGCCGCATGAGTACGGCGAATGGTGGTGAGGTTGCTCCTGAGAATGGATCAATTAATACCAATGCCGTTTAATGAGTATGTCATGAGGTGGGAGTTCAGGACATGAGTTCAGCTGGTGTTGGTTACAGAATGGATGGTGATACTGGCGTTTGTGGCGTTCGCGACGGTGGGATGTGGCTCCGATAATACCGGCGGAAAGTACGCAGTTTCGGGAACGATCTGTTCGATGGCCAACCGCTCGAGGCGGGCACGATCTCATTCGCGCCCCACGGAGCAGGAGACGAGGACGTTGGGCCGGCGCAATGTTCAGCGAGGGCTACTACCACCTCGGGCCGGACAAGGGACTGACTCCAGGCACCTACGTGGTCAAGATTTTTGCAGAAGCGACCGAAAGCAGTCAGGTTTCCCCCGAAGACTTGATGACGGGTCGTGCGAGAGATTCAAATCAACCGCCGACGCCACAGCAAACAGTCCCTCCCGAATACAACACCAAGAGCGTGCAGGTAATCACCGTTACTGCCGAAGGTCCAAACAAGTTTGATTTCGATATCAACAGCAGGTGAAATTGGCCAGCAATCCTGACTGGTCGGCAAAATCTTTCAGCATTTCGCTGCGCATGGCCAACGTATGACTCGACCTCTCAGAAGCACCGTGCTGTCAATGGACTGCGTATTGGCGATGTTCTCAATCGGGTTCGCAGTCAAGATCACGATGTCGGCGGCCTTTTCCCGCATCGATGGAGCCCAGTTCATTTTCCTTACCCTGCATTTTGCCGCGTTAATCGTGGCCGCCCGCAAAGCGTCCAGCGGTGACATCCCCGACTCGGCCAGCAACTCGAGTTCGGTATGAATGCTGAACCCGGGCAGGCAGTATGGATTCAGACAATCGGTGCCGGCAATAAACGGGACGCCTGCTGCGTGCAACAGCTTGAGCAACTTTTGCTGGTTTTTGAATTGTCGCTGGCTATTCTCCATTTCAGCCTTGCTGCGACCACGCGGATCCTTCGTCGGCGCAATCGTTCAAAGGCGCGAGGCACGTATTTCAGATTCGGATTGTCCTGAACGATGGGCTCTTGGATGAACGCCAGATTGCGAAGCTGACGGTCATTGTCGGGCATTGCCAAGTTTGGTTCTCGACAAACTTGCGGGCCAGCGATTTGGCTTTCTGTTCATCAAACGTGTTGTAGGCGCGTTCGGAAATCTCATTGGAAATTTTGCCGAATTGTTGATCGTGTCTTTGATCGAACCCGTTGTTTCAACGTCCGATTCAAGCAGTTTTCTCAGTTCCTGTTCTTCGCTGGAACAAGCCAACATTAATTCATAAAGATGTTCCATCGAGTGTTGACCGGCGTCAGATGCCTCCTCGGCGGAAACCATCCGCGGCACGTGGCCGGCGAACGGTATGTTTTGTTTTTTTGCTTCGTCCGCAATTGCGAAATAGGCTTCCCGTGGCAACAGCGAATAGACTTTGACGAAATCCGCATGTTCATTGGCCCCTTAAGGACGGCTTGACGGCCCTCCTCGGCATTGCTGGCGATGTTCGAACCCGGCCAGATGGGGTCGGGTCCATCCAACAATGGCGGAGCTGGCAATCAACATTCGCGGTACAAGTTTAGTTCCCTCATCAAAGTCTTTACGCCATTGATGAAGTCATTTCCCCACATGACGCGCCACACCATGACACCCATTGATCAGGAACAGCGACATCACCCGTCCTGTTGATACCAGTGGATGTGCATATCCCATAGCCCGGAATCGCAAACTGGTTGCTGGCGTCGATTTCCATCGCATCGGCAGGATCGACACGTCGTTCGCGCAGGATGACTACTTACGATTTTGTCGTCTTCGATGAGAATCGTCATTCCGTCGTCGACCTCGCCACGCACCACGTCAACGACAGAAATGTTCCTGGCAACTCGTTTCGGTTCCTGGCACGTCGCGACACAAACTGATCCCGGGTATTCCAGGCTGCACGTCAGAATTCCGAACGATTGTGATGACTTGCTTCACGTCACTACTCCATACGTTGCGGATCTGTGCCTGCTATTCCTGCCGGGCAGCACGAGCGTCGGTATTGCTCGTGTCGGCAGGATCTGCAAGCCAGCATCGCTATTTTGAAACCGCCAGCCCAGGGCTTCTTCCGCGGTTTGCCGACGCTGGATGGCAAACGCCCCCAGCAGGATTCCAAACAACAGTGATCCGGACGCTGCCACGTCGAACCAGACGGGCCCAGGCATGCGTCCGCCAAAATCATGTAGGTCGTTCTCTAACACGACCAATGCGGCAGGAAAATGGCCAGAGCCGACAGACGCAGGACCGCATCCTGCGGGCTACCGAAAAACTGCTCGCCAAAGATTCGTTTGGGGTGATTTCGGTGCGGCGGATAGTCCAGGCCGCGAATACGACGATCGTTTCGTTTTATGCCCGCTTCCGCGACAAAAACGCCCTGCTTCCCGGACTGCTGTATGCCGAATACGAGGAGCAGCTGCAGGCGGCTGGTTTCGCCCAGCTTCAAGAGTCAATGGCTTACGCCAATCAAGAGTTGGACGAAGTTGCCGAATTGATCGTCCAGCATTCGTCGGTACCTTCGGCGAGATTCCGAATCTCAGTCGGGCCTTGTACGAGTACGCGACTCGATCCCCGCAGGCTGCCGAATCCAAAAAACTTGCCCGCAAACGACACAAACAGCACTCGTTCCTGTTCGACGCCTTGTTGGCCTTTCGCGGAGAAATCACGCACCCGGACGATCGTTCTTTTACGAGAAACGGGCTCAATCATGAACGTGTCGGGCTATCGTAAATGCATATCAGGCGACCCGTTTGAAACTCGGGTTGAGTCCAGCAACTTCGTGCGCTGTTTCAATCGCTCGGGATAGTCATTCGGAAATTGCCAGAATACCTCTCCCGTTTCCCCTGACCAGACTGCGATCCGGAGGCCAAAGCCCACCAGAATAAACGCGCCCGATATCGGAACTAACCCATGGGTCGCGGTGAAAATAACTGTGTCCCAGGAAATTGCGATAGGCGGATTCTGCCACGGACGCATCGATCATCTGGATCTCCAGCGGCACCACTGAGCGTCTCGACTTTACAGGATTGGAGCTTGCCAACCGCCCGTCCGAGTCGCTTGTTTCCGTAAAGCTTTTCTGCAATCCTCAGAGCTTTGTCGTCAGGCGAAGCGTAAACCGCGAAACTTACAATTCTGCAACGTCGTAAAAACGGTCGTAGACTGCATTGTTAAACTCCATCAAGTCCATATCCGGAGCCGCCAACACGACGGCGTTGATGCGATACTTTTTCCTGAACTTGCTCGGCGGTCAGATCGTGCTCCAACAGTCTGATTTCGCGGAGCCAGTTGACGACAATCAGGCGAGCCGGCACTGTGGGCAATAATGGTGATGGAATCGACTTGGCATTCTTTGGCAATGTTGGAAATTAATGCCCGGAATTGACGCGTGCTATAATTTGCATTCCCTTTATCGGCGATGTACCCCAACACGCTTGATTCAGAGGGCCATTCGAAGCTGATCATGGCACCCTCCCGTCCGAGGTAGTGATGGATCTCGGCCGCCAACAAAGTGTTGTCGATGAAATTTGTGTTATAGCCATGGACGAATACGGTTACGCGACGAAGACGACTATGATCCAGCTGTTTTGCGACCGCCTGAACCCAAGGGTTGGCGGCGTGCCGAATCTCGTCGTCTTTCACGATCCAGGGATCGAGATTGCTTGGAGTTTGCGGACTCAAGTCGATGCGAGAAAACGTCACGCGAGCTTTTTTTTGTTTGCGATTTGATTGTCGTCTCTTCATAAGCTGTTCCCGGACTCAAGCCGTCGCCAATT
>CAVONL010000015.1:0-43892 GCA_963697295.1 uncultured Planctomycetaceae bacterium
GTGTTGGTCGATGGTGATCCAGCGTTTTCCATCAAGCGAAATTCCACCGACCGGAATCAGTACATGCAGGTGCGGGTGATGTCCCAGGCGCTGGTTCCAGGTGTGCAGAACGATCAAGGCGCTTGCTTCGATCCCGATCCTCTCAAGGAATTTTTTCAGTTCCCGCCAGGCGGTCTGCATCAACAAGTTGTAAGTGACGCGCGGGTTGTCGAGAAACAGTTCCGCCAAGCGCGGCGGGAATCGTAAACACGATTTGCAGGTACTCGGTGTGAGGAAACAGGGTTTGGGCCGTTCGCTCCAGCCAATCGGTGCGGACCGAGCCGCTGCAGGTGGGACAATGCCGTTCGCCGCAAGAGTTGTAGACGCGAATCGGTTGCTCGCAATCCTGACAGTCGTACCGGCGGTGACCCAAGGCGACGGTGCGACACAGGTTGATCCGGGCCAGGATATCCCGTGCCCGCGCGCGAGTTTGGGTGCGGCCGTCGAGGTGGCTTGCCCTAAGATCCGATCGACCGAAAGTGGCGGCCTTGCCAATGATGGGTCTCGATCCATAAGTTACCTCTCCTCTGGCCTCTGGGAGAGGTCATTGCGGTTCAACGCTGTAGCGGTGTCTGATCGTCGCTTAACCGCGTGGGCAACGCCCCGCGCTTTGACGACGTTTTTGCGAGCGCGGCCCGATGGGCACGCGGTTAAACGAAAATCTTCGACCAAGTACGAAGCGCAGCTTACCGCACCCGCACCGTTTGACAATCAATCGCAACGCTTTCGTGCTATTTACAAAACGACTGGCTGAAACGCTTGGCAGCGGAGGGACTTTGCCGCGTCATGTTACTTATGGACAGGATCTGATCAAAGAATCGATGTGCACCGCGATTCGAGTTCTCATCCGACTAAGCGAATGACACGCAAAGCCCGCAGCGGCCACGCTGCGTGAAGCTGCTTGTTGATTACATCGCACTGCGACGGTTTCGCAGCTCTTCATATTTTTTCTTGTGAACGAGGTCTGCAGTGCCATCAAAATACTTTTGGATTTCCGGCCAGATGTACCCGGCGACATCACGTCCGAGTTTCAAACCGGCCACGTTGTCCGCTTGGATATGGTAGCCACCCATCACGCGTGAAATTCCAGCCATCTCGGCCGCCGCGGTGAACGTTGGAATCGGGAGCATAATGTCGCAACTCGCATGTTCTTCCCCAATGATCTCGGCCAAAGGTCTGCCATCCAGTTGCTGCATCTGGCGGCAGCTGAAGCCCTGCTCGGTCAATTCGCCAGCGGTTCGAGGTTCCACAAAGCCGCAATCATCACTGCCGGTAAACAACTTGAGAATCTCGGCGCAGCCACCGCTGATCGTGCTGTGGCCTGAGACGTAACCCGGAAATGGCGGGGTGATAAATGTCGACGGTGAATAGGGATGCCAGTCGTCGCCAAGGATATTGGTGACACCTTTGCCGGGGCCGGCCCAGCCCTTGATGGTTTTCCCTTTGTAATAATGTCTTACCAATGTCCACGGTCGTGAGCTGTCGTAATAGCGCTTCGAATCCCACGAAGCGATAAACGTATCCAGGGCGCAATTGCCGACGGTAAAAAACAGCTTCACGTCGCGATCCAGATCATTTTGGTCGCGCGTTGAGACGACTTGGGCAAATTTCAACCAGTGGCCTGATTGACCCGTGGAACGCGGGCCGTCACGCATGAATTCGACGATCGCTTTCTGTTCTGGCGTCAGGCTGGCATTAAAATTGATGCACTCATCGACCTCCTCCAGGAGTTGTGGATCGCCCACGAGGGGAGGTGGGCCGGGACGGAATTGATCGGCCGATTTAAGTCCAAACGGGATTACGCGATACCAATGGGGCGTCAGGAATTGCATGGTGATTTTGCCACCCATGCCATCGTCAAACGGAATCAACTGCCAACGATCCGGATCGTAAACTTTGTCGGCCGGATTGACAGGTCGATACATGGTGTAATCGGAATACGGTTTTCCATTGGAGCCTTGCTCATCACCCAACTGATTGGCTCCGTCCCGATGACGGTAGTCGACCAGAACACGCGCGACATGGTTTCCAATTCCGATGGGTGTCGACAAGTCTTCTGAGTTGTTATTCGGGTCGAAACCCATTTGCTGCATTTGCTCGGTCAGGTAATCCTTGAAGTAGGGATATTGATCAAGGCAGGTTCGATACATGGCATAGGCGATTGCGGTTTTTTTGTTTTCCTCAGTTCGTTCCTTTTCTGGTCGACGTAATGCTCCGCCGTGCATGGTGCCGACAGCTTGATCATCGTACGCTGCCCAGGCATCGAACATGGCGGTTACGGGAATTGCCATCTGCCTCGACAGGATCGTGGGTTGAGCGCCAATTCTTTCAACATCCCGCGCGGCCGCCTCGAGCATGATTTCAACCCACTGGTAGGCAGCAGACGGCTCGTGTTTTTTCGGTGATGTCTTGTCCGGTATCTGCTGTCCGTGAGAGCTGACGGGTAACACAAACAAGCAGGCCAAGGTCAGCGACATTTGCAACGGAAATTGAGAGAACTTCATTGGTAAAATCCAGGATCCACGACGGGTTGAGGGGACTCGGGTAGTGAGCCTCCATAATCGGTGAGGGCCGAGCGATTAGCTGTCGTTTTGAATGTCAGACGCTTGTCGCGAATCAGCTACAGATTCAGACGGGAAAACGTTCACCGGATTTCAGGGCCCGATTTTTCCCATCGGATGAAGCGACAAATCGTCGGAAGTCAGCAGGCCCGCCCGCGTTTTTGTAGCGAATTAGCTACAAAATGATTGTGGCTTCCATGACCTCGCGAAGTCAACTGTGTCCTGCTCGCCTTAGTCAATGTTGCCTGGGTCGTGGCGATGTGCCTGTCGATGTCGCCCTGACCGTCAATTGGGGAGTTGCCTACGTTGACATGTTAACCGTGACCGACGTTGGTAAGATGATGGTTGGACACTGACTGACCAAAGACGCGACCCCTATCAAGCCAACAACATGCCCGCAAAAACAGCTGTCGAGTTCTGGGCGGTCGCCAAGCGGCAGTTGGCGGTTCTTTTGGTGTTCATGTTTCTCCTGGGGCTGGTACTGGCTGCCCTGTATTGGACCGATCGGCAGCGGGAGTGGGGACTGCGGCAAGAACAGGCTGCCCACCGCCTGGAACTTGCCTATGAGTTGATTACGCGGGACCTCGATCGGGTCCGTTCCGATATTTTGTATGTCGCCAATCAACAAGCTGTCCGCGGTTTCGATGCCAGCGATGATCATGCGCGAGAACTGGTCGAGGCGGAGTTTGCCAGTTTTCTCGGTTTCAAGGGAACCTATCAGCAGATCCGACTGATCGAAGTGACCGGGCGTGAAGTCGTACGAGTCGATTTGCTTGGGACAGCAATCAAAGTCGTTCCCGAATCCCAGCTGCAGGATAAGCAGGACCGGTATTACGTTCGTGAATCATTGAGATTGCAAGACGGCGAACTATTCGTGTCTGATTTCGATCTAAACCAGGAACATGGAGTGATCGAACAGCCATTGAATCCGGTGATTCGATTCGTCACTCCTGTCAGCGGACACGGCGGAAATCAATATTTGCTGGTGGCGAACTATCGTGGCGAACCGTTGCTTAAGGATTTGGCGGGAATTTCGCTTCCGGGTGAGACGTTTCTGATTCGCGAAGACGGACAGTATTTGCTGGGTAGAAATTCCGGCGACGCGTGGGGTTGGTTACTGGGCCACCAAAATTCTTTTGTCAGCCAATTCGCCACCGCCTGGGACAACAGGGACATCGCAGAACGTGAATGCTTTGAGGTTCCGGAGGGAGCCTTTGCATTCAGACAAGTCGCACTGCAGCGGTTTGGCCACACGACGACTGGCGAGAGTCCGACGGGCGAAAAACTTCTGATTGTTTCTTATCTGCCGGCTGCAAATGTGTTTGAAGCGTCGAACCAATTGTTATATCGGTTGCTGATCCTGGTATTGGCGGTGCTCGTTCCGATGGTCGTGTTGACCCGGTTTTGGGCGGTTTCGTCCGTACGCCGAAAGCGGCAAAACAGGTTGATCGTGGAATCAGAAAAAAAACTTCGCGAACTTTCTTCGCGATTGATCAGGATTCAGGAAGAGGAAAGAAGAGCGATTTCAAGGGAGATTCACGATCAATTCGGCCAGCAGGTGACGGCTATTAATCTCGACCTGAAACTGGCAGAGCGGGAGGCCACTTCTGATCCAATGCGCGTGCAACTGCAACGAGCGATTGCTGAAAGCGAACAGCTACTTGACCGGCTTCATCATTTTGCGACAAAAATCCGCCCTGTCGAGCTGGACGACCTCGGCTTGCATGATGCCGTGGAAAGTCATCTGTGGGAGTTCAACAACCGTACAAAAATTGAATTTGACCTGGATTCGAATATCGATAATGTTGAACTACCAGCCGCGATTGCAGAGAATGTCTATCGCTTGATTCAAGAATCCTTGAATAATGTTGCCAAACATGCGAATGCGACTCACGTTGACGTGTCCATTCGGCTCAACGAACAGGGCGGGCAAAAAATGCTTTGCCTGCTTGTGAAAGATGATGGTGTTGGGGCACGCAACGCGTACGAGTGTCAGGAACCAGGATTCAAGTCTTCCGAGGGAACATCGCGACTTGGTATTTTGGGGATGCGTGAACGTGTCGACTTGCTCGGTGGAACACTGCGACTGGTTTCCCAGGCAGCCCGGGGAACGGCGGTCGACGTGACTCTGCCGCTTGAAGATTCATTAACCAACCGCGATTTTGCAAAACGGAGCGAACGTTGAGTCTGGCTACTCCGATCTCTGTTGTTTTGGCCGACGATCATGCGATGGTGCGGGAAGCACTCGCCCGCGTGTTGGATGCATCGGGAGCGATTGCCGTTGTCGGACAGGCGGGAAACGGGCCTGAACTGCGAGAAGTCGTCCGCAGCAAGATGCCGGATTGTTTGGTCATGGACTACTCGATGCCGCGGCATGACCCCACCGAAACGATCAAGGAGTTGTTGGAGAATTTCAAATCACTCAAGATTCTGGTATTGACCGTTCATGAAAATGTCCATTATGCCGTGAGGACGCTGGAGGCCGGCGCCCACGGATACCTGATCAAGTCCGCAGCGGTCGATGAGTTGGTCGACGCCATCCGGGCGATCAAGCACGGTGACGTTTACATCTCCAGGAAAATTTCGCCCGACGTCTGGACACAACTCAGGCGACCGAAAGGCAAACGCGATGGTCTGGAAGCGCTTTCGCAACGTGAATTCGACGTACTTCGAATCATCGGCTCCGGAGCCACGTTACAAGATTGTGCCAAGCAGCTGAACGTCAGCGTCAGCACCATTTCCACGTATCGCGGAAGAATTCTGGAAAAACTGAACCTGGCGACGACGAGCGACCTGGTTCGATTCGCCATCGAAAACCGCATTGTCGGCTAGCGCTGCGGCTAGCGCCAAAACGGCGGATGTCGCCAGCTCATATTTTTGGATTTGCCAGCGCACAAAAGCTCACATCCAAAAAAAATTGGCACGCACTGGAGTGCAGTACGTGCCAAAGAGGTGTAAGGAATTGTAAACAACAAACTCTGAGCCATCGCGCGGGCGACAGCTCTAATCTAACGCCTTTGGTGGATCTTGCATTAACTGCCCTCCATCCATCAAGAGTTGTTGATCCGATAAACTTCACCTGTCCAAATTATACCATAAGGTCCGGAATCGCCAAATTTTTTCTTGCCACAAAAATTACCGCAAAAAGTGCCGAAAATTACGGCGAATTTGGACGCTCCCGACGACAACGAAGGGTCCGAGGTCGTGCGGTTTTGTGTCTGGGAAAATCACGTTTCCAATCAGGTGGCCGCCTTCCCGTGGGTTACTACTGCCGGGAGTCACCATTCAACGGGAAATGCATGCAATTGCTGGAGGACTAAAAACAACGGAAACGCCGATTCAAATGTCTGATCGCTTGCGGTCCGAACAGCATCCTGTCGCGGGCAAGTCGTGCACGGGCCTACGTCTCCAGCCAACTATTGACGGTCGGCAAGTGTGGAAAGTCGAACACGACTGGAACAGTTTCCGCCGACGCGGGTGGACTTGCGGCGGGCCGGTTGATCGCACCACTTCGGAACGCGGCCGCAATTGCTGACGGAATTCTGGCTTCGGCAAGGACCAGTTCACCGTGGTGTTTACATTTGAGGGCAATCATTTCCTGCTTCAGGGCAACCGCCGCTCGCGCGTCTTTTCTCAGCGAGTGCGATTGCATGACGAATGTCAGCTTCGGCTTGGTCGACTTGAAGTTTGGCGCCAATATTTTCACCCACATCGATGTCGAAAATATCAATGGAAACGATCGCGAAAGCGGTCTGAGAGTCGAGGCCCTTCTTGATCACCTGACGGGTTATCACCAAAGGGTCCCCGAGGGCTTCCATATACGTTTCGCAGGCCCCAATTGCCGTGATGATCCCCTGCCCCACGCGGGCGACAATCGTTTCTTCGGTGGCTCCACCGATGAGTTGCAGCAGGTTGGTTCGAACGGTGACTCGCACGCGAACTTTCAACTGAATTCCGTCTTTGGAAACACCGTCAAGTGTCCCGCCGTTCACATCATCGGTGGCCGGGCAGTTGATCACTATTGGGTTGACACTGACCCGCACCGCCTCCAGAATGTCCCGCCCAGCCAGATCGATGGCGGCGGCCGTATCCCAATCAAGATCGATCCCGGCGCGATCGGCGGCGATCAAGGCCAGCGTGACTCGCTGTACATTACCTCCCGCCAGATATTGGGATTCGATTGCGCGGGTTGGAAAATCCGGAAGCTCCGCCTGAATCGCCATGATCCTGCACCGCACAATCACCTTCGGATCGATCTGTCGCAGCGACATCAAGATCAATGAAAACAGACTGATCCGGGCTCCCGAGATGTAGGCCTGCAGCCACAGCGAAAAATATCGGCTCGCCACAAAGAGCAAAACAGCAAACAGAGCGGCAGCAAAGACCGAACCCCAAATTGTGATCATGATTCTCCGTCATTGGCAGTTGGCATCCGCACGGTTGTGGCGAATGAGTGGCCGCAGTCGCAGACTTTTTTGCGAACGTGTTGTGACAGCTGACATACGGGACAGGTTTTTTGCCAGCGGCTAACCGAACCGACCTGTTTTTTGATTTTTTTCTCTTCGCTTTTCACCTGCTTGAAACTTGCTTTTCGTTTCACGTCCGCTTGTCGGGCAGCGCATTGCGGGATGGATTCCGGCAGCCGAATAGCTTACCTGGCCACACACCGGACAAGGACTTGGCTCGGGACGGGAATTGAGCGGGTCGGGTTTTTTGTGTGACATCGGCGACCGTTCGAAACGGGAACCAGGGGTAATGTTGCAGAGGGGGTTCGAACCCATACAACATTCCCCAAAATCCCAATGAAGAAAAAGGCTTGGCCTAGATCAGTTGGACCTTTTCGGCGCGAGGGCCCTTGGGTCCTCGTCCGACGTCAAAGGAGACCTGTTGTCCTTCGCGAAGTTCTTCAAACTGTACACCTTCAACAGATGAACTGTGGAAGAACATGTCCTGACCGGAACCGTCTTCGATGAAACCAAAACCTTTGTCAGTGATTTTCTTAATCTTACCTTGCGTCATATATCTACCTAAAATCTCAAAAAAAACGTTTGACGGCCCCATGCGGGCGAGACAATCTCGCAGCGGGAATCGTCTCCAAATTGCTTCGTAGAACTCTGGATAACAAGAGAGTCTCAGAATCCGATGCGTCCGAGGACGCCGGCAGCTTTTCCAGAGCGGTCAACACAACCGTTGGTTTGCGGCACAACTTCGCAAAGGTGCCGACGATTTTGGGGGAAAAATTATCCAGTTCTTCCAGAAACCCCGGTGGCCGGAACACGCTGTCCTAATCATGAACAGGTACTCGTTTGGTTCCGAGCCCGCTTTTAAACAGCGTGATATGCCAGTGCTGCGGGAATGATACGCTTTGTGGCTCAATTAAACAAGCCGCGAATTCCTGAGTGTGTCGCCGATACCAAGGAATAAATATTCAAAAGACGAAGAAAGTCGGGAGCGAATCGCGATCAACGCCTAAAACGCGAACTGAATCTGTGTACGGTACAGCCAACCGATGTCTCCGGGGGATACATCAAGTGCAGCCGAACTGACAGGTGCGCCATCAAGATAGGTGGCGTCAAACGTGATTTTCGCGTTCTGGCCACGGTAATACCTGACGCAACCCAGAGCGATTTCCGCAGAACTTTGCTCGCTCACGCCCAGTGTTCCCGAATTTCCCGTTACATTGGACCAACGAGCCATCATTTCAAACTCTCCCGGAATGACAAATTTTCCGAGCTGCAACCAATATCCGTAGTCGAACAGGTTCGGCACGGCAGCACCCTCGAAATCACTCACGAGGCGAAAGTAGTACTCGGACGTAAACGACCAGCCACGGTATTTGAATGACGCGTCCACGGCATACAAATTGGCCGTGTACTGCTGCACGCTGCCAGGCAAGATTGAGGCGAGCGTGTCGCCGGAATCCACCACTCGCAAGGCGTCAAATTCAGTTGAGCCGATTCGATTGATGGACGAGTTCGCCCATCCGGCTCCCACCCGCGTGGCGAGCTGACAGTGATGATCAAAATCGGCCAATTCCCCTTCGCCCCAATCACCGGTGGGGTACCATCTGGCTCTCGCCGAATAAGCGAAGTTGTTATCGAGATCTCCGCTGCTACCCGTTTCAGCTCCTCCGGTCACGAGTCCATTGAATACGGCCACATCCCATTCAACGGGTACTCGCCAGCGGTCGATGCGGCCGTACAATCCCCAGGCCAGGCTCCGGTTGACATCGAAGAAGGTACTGGCGACTGAGCGATCGTTAAATTCAAATTCTCGGGCGCTCAAATAACGCGCAAGATTAAACGGCATTTTGTACTTGCCCGTTTGAAATCCGAACGTTCCTGGCTCCAGACCCCAACGATGGTGACCAAGGTCATAGGTCAGGTAATAGTCCAGCAGCCGGATATTGTCGCCGCTGCTGCTGCGACCATCGAGTTGGACATAATATGAAAAATCGGACGTGAACGCGCTTCCAGAAAAAACGAGGCGGCCGCGTTGCAGTTGAAACTGGTTTTGATCCGGATTGACGCCATCCGAATCAAACAGAAAGTACCGCAATTGACCCCAACCATTGAGTTTCAATTGGAACGGAAGTTCACCAGCGTCCAAGTCAACTTGTTGTTCGCTGCCAATCAGAAAGCCGTCGTCGTATCCAACCCTCACCTGGCTTAACCAGTCCGAATGAATGGATGCGTCCGGCGAACATTCCTGACAGACATCGACCATCGAAGCCAGATCGAGGGCTTCGCTGGCCGAGTAAGATTCAGTTGATTTGTCTTCGCGTGCTGGAATTGACTTGCCTTCGGCCTGAGTGTTTTTCGCCCTAGTGAATCCGGGCCGCAATGGTTGGGCGGATACGGAATCCGATTGAGTCGTCTCGACATTTGCTCGCCATGGATCGCCAGCGGTCCCGGGAAATTGTGGCGATCGCGCGGACGCACATGGTAGCAACATGATGGACCAAGTAATGATCGCAAAGGCATTGATGGAGGTTACGCGCAAACGCATCGCAAGCCCTTGCAGGTTTGACCTGTTGAAAGACACGCTACGGGAGATTGTCTTTGAACCGAATGGAGATTACCGGGACACCGAACAGGGATGCTAAACAGGTTCATGTTGACGCATAATTCACCAAATCGAAATAGGTGACCTAATGCGAATCATCGGCAGAATCGCCATGAGCTTTGAATCCGATGTAAATCGTTGCAGTATTTTCACCTGAAAAGTGTCGCACCAGGTCGTAACCAAGCCAAATCGTGGTTGCTATCACTGTCGGGATTCAGCTTGCGCGGTTCACTGCTATTTCGGTTAAACCAAACGCACCGTCCAAAAAGTGTTATCGATCATGGAAGAGAATTGTTGTCTGGAGTTGGTCGATTGGAATCGAACCTTGGCCTGAACGATTCGCTGGCCAGGATCAATATAGCGGGAGATATTGCCATCGGCTTCGACTGAAATAACTTGATCAATGAATGGCGCTGCCGGTCTGGAATCAACGACTTCGTATTCCTGGTCGATGAAGTTATATAGTGAAATTTGTTGAATCACTTCGCTACGTGCGAATACCTTGGCTTCCAATATGAATTCCAGCCAGTTGATATTGGGGTCAGGGATCGCCCCTTCGATCTCAAATTCAGTGACTGATTGTGTGTCCGAAATGGAGCGTCTAATGATGACGCCCTGATTGTCACTTTCTGACAATTCTTCCAGCCCACCGGACACGTGAACGCCTCGTGTAACCAAAAAGTCATCGGTTGCTACGGTTTCCAGAACGATGTAGCCATGCAACTCGTCGGTACTCGGGTCGAATGCCCAAACGTGTTCTCCGTCGTCGCTGACGGCATACACCCGGGTGGAAAAACCCAGACTACCAAGCATTGCACCATCGTGTGGTGAATAGAATGCAGACTCGCCAAAAGCAAAATCTCCCGTCGCAGCATAGATCTTTTCCGCAAAAAAATTCAAATTGTTGGTGACGTCAAGCGCTTCAACCTGCAAACGGACCGTAATAAAACCGTTGTCCATCGGATGACAGAACCGCGGTACCACCTCCATCCTGAGCCGACCCGTAGGAACCGGTTCGACAGCACCGCATCAAGTTTTCAGCTATTACCGACTTACAAGAATCTCATGTGATGACGATCCGGAATTCCAAGTATATGGCTCGTTCGATGGTCATATTCGAAGTCTCCGTTGTACCAACGTTAATTCGGTCAGCTCTTCACTGGTCGGATCCCCATGAGTTGAGAATCAAATCGACATGCAGAAAATCTCTCGACAAGCAAATACCGTGAATCGTTAACTGCCTCGATGCGGTACGCGACCTAGGGAACTTCGCGTAATTCCCAGGTGCGGCTAACCAAATCAAAACGGTGAATCCAACTCGGGTTTAGGGGGTCGCCGTTGCCAGTCGATCCACCGTAATCCGCGACGAAAAGATACCGCTCATCTGGCGTGAGATCAAAGTCGGTAAACTGGTAATTTGCCAGACGTAGGTCGATTGCAATCCGTGTCGCCACGTCGATAACATGAGCGGCACTGCCCGACGTACGCAAAAAAAGCAAATTGTGTTGAGGCGAAAACTCCATTCGAACCGCATTCCCTCGCACAGAAAAACTGTGAATCGCCACGTTGTTGTGCGGCGAAGCCAGGGGGAGGCCGATGTCGATACCAATGCAGCCACCAAGGCAATTGGCAATGCGGTTTTCAACATTCTAATTCATCATTTTCAGGAAGGGTTCGTCGCGTCGACGTCGCGGGTCGGAATTACTATAACCCGCGAATTTCGGCAGGCAAGCGTTCAAATTGACCAACCGAGTTATCAACTAAATTGGTCGTACTATGAACCCAACTTGCATCGGCGAATTCGTCGATATCTCATGTTCAAATGAACCATCTGGCAAATAGAAAATGCTTGATCCAGAGTTTTCTCCAAATAGGATTGGATCACACGCAGAGCACGAACGTCGGTGAGTCTGCAGCTCGTTTACAACTTCATAGCTCTGAGAAAGACGTGCGATCTTCCATCAGAAAACCCATTGTCAATACTTATGGTTCGCTTTATCGCCAATATTTGAGCGCACTGAAACCGCCGCTATTTTACAAATCGTTGCTCGCCGCGGTCGCGATTATTTTTTCAGTTCCTGTGGACAGCCGTGCGGAGGTGAACGAAGTCGAGGCGGTTCAGCATGGCAGGTCGCTGTTGATCTTTGGTGACGAAAATAATAACGCCATCCAAATCGGTCAATTTGATACTGGAGATATCGTTGTACAAGGAATTGAATGTGATGGCCACGTGACCGAAGTTAACGGCGAAGACGAGCTGGCCGAGTTCTCAAACGTCCAGAATATTTTCGTCAAGCTGGGCGACGGTGACGATTGCGTCGCCGCGTCGAACGAACTGTCGCTTTTATCCGATTGCCTGAACCTGGGTAAAGGGTATTTTGGAGAGTCAGAATTTTCCGTGGATTTGTACGGAAGTATTTTTATCTCCGGCGAATTGGAGATCTTCACAGGGGCAATGGGGACGACGAGTTGTGGATCCGATATTCTTCGGGGTTTAATCTTTACGCCAACGGTGGATCAGGGACTGATTGTTTTTATGATTTCGACAATGACATTGCGGCTGAAAACGTTCGGAGCTTTGAACTTCAATGCGACGACTAAAGGATCGTCCAGGCTGAAAGGATCGTCCAACTTGTAGCTCAGTCTGCCTGATATCCGCTGTAAAGCGTTAGCGTTCGGTTTGTTTCATGGGAACCGAGTGCTAACGCAATTTTCCGAATGTGCCGCGAGGGTCATTTGTCGAGAATCGGAGTTCTCGGTCTCCGCGCCGGATCGCATTCGTTTACGATAATGGATCAAGCTGGTAAAACGCGGCCAGGCACTCATACACATCCGGCAGTTGCTGGTGCAGGAATTCGGGCGAATCAAAAAACAGCTCGCTGGTTACCGCAAAGAATTCGGCTTTGTTGGTACCCGCATACGGATCGATCAGCGTCGGACGGTCATGGTGAATGTCGGATAACAGCCTGTGGTAGTCGCGATCAAAAACGGTCTTCCACCGTTCGCGCAGTTCCGGTGACTCGATTCCGGGCATGCCGCCCATTTCGCCATCGAGTCCGTCGATGTGATGGGCAAACTCATGAATCACCACGTTGTGCCCCGCACCGCCCTGACGGGTCCCGGCAATTACAGAAGACCATGCGAGGACAATCGGCCCGCCCTGCCACGCCTGCCCGATAAACGCCTCGTCCCGATCGACCAGGTATCCACGTTGTAACGACCGATTTCGAATGACGCCCGGATGAACGACGATCGATTGGATGCGATCGAAATAATAGGGTTCCGCAAAGCCAAGTGTCAGCAGGCTGGCCGTGGCGGAAATCGTAATTTGAATTTCGGGCGTCATTTCGAGACCGCCGACACCCTCCCATGACTTTTCGGCCGACATGATTTGGACGGCGTGTTTGACTCGTTGCTGATGAGCCGCGTCAAGGAAGCGAAATTGCCAAACATTTTGTGTGAGAATGTCAAGCCAAACTGTCGGAAATGGTTCCGCCAGAATTTTTTTTCGCCGTGACTGTTTGAAAAAAGAAAACAGACTCAATCTCGCTCTTGGTCAAAATGAAGTCGAGTTGCCGGACGTCCGCACCAGATGGATTCTATCCGAATCCGGCCAGCGTGGCTTGGTCAGGTCGGGCTTTGCAGGCCAGCAAAAGACTTTATCTCTGGCGTGGCGTTCTTGATTGGCCCGTGATGTCTTTTGCTGATTGAAATTCAAATGCCTCGCCGAAGATCTGCTCAGCCTTTTCCCGTTGCTCGGGTTTCAGCTTCGCCAGCAGCCTCTTCTGCGCCTGTTCGCGAAGTTTAAGAATCTGTTGTTCCAGGTCTTCACGGATTTCCCGTTCGGCATCCTTCAATTCATCAGATTGATTATCGGTGATGTCGAGCCGCGTTTTGATCGGCTCGCTTGTAAGAATCTCTACCAGGCTGCGGCGGCGCAATTGCGATTGGGCAGCGATCTGTCGCAGTCGCTCCATCTGGTGGGGCAGTAAAGTCGCTTGGAGTTCCTGCTCCGATTGGTTGCGAATCTCGCGAATTCGGTCTATTAAATTGTTGGCATCCGAAAAGTCGAGTGAGCGGATCTGATCGGCGGCCCGTTTTTGAATCTCGTCATTTGAATTTCGCAGCTCCTCAAATTGAGTTTCGACCATCTCCAGATCTTTGCGGACTTCCGGGTTGGCCAGCAAATCCAAAGTGCTGCCTTCCGTCTTGTATTGTTGACTGGTCGAGCCGATGGGCCTTTCCAGGACGATGTCGTTGATCATGGGAACCATGGCCATCAGTTCCGGATCGTTGTTTCCTTCCTGTTTCACCGTACCCATGAACTGGTAATATTCTTCCTGGGTCTGGAAAATACCATACGATTGAGCTTCGCCAACTCGTTCGCCCTTCTGGCCGAAGACGATTGCCGGTGCAAAGAAAACCAACGAGGCGAGGACAAATTTTGCTGTGTTCATGATTGTTTTGAGTGGTTGAGTAAAACGAGGCTTCGCGAGCTGATCAGTTTTATTATTGATAACACATTACGCAGGAATCGTGCAGCGTCAAGAAATGATTCTGGGTGTTACGGACCAACTTTTTGGGGGTTGATGGCAAGGGTGAGCGGGCGATCGCCGCCGTGGAATGACGCAGCAAGTTATATTTGCGTGTTTTTAAACCCTCTCTCTCCCGGACCCTCACGTGTCGCCGGGAGAGCGGATCGTTTGGCAAGGAAGGAAGTGGCAATTCGCCATGCCCATCACGTAGCGAGGGTCTAACCTCGTGGCATTCATGACTAACTCGGTCGGGACCTCCGAGTTACTTTAGAGTGGCGCGGCGGGTTCCGCCGTGAGCTTTCGCTACTTTGAACGGTAGGGTTGGCCTTTTAGATACAGCTCCAGTCGGCCGCGAAGCTCGTCCTGGCTGTCGGCCGGTGACTGGTTGATCACCCATTTCTGAAACTTGATGGCATAATCGAATTTCCCCGCTTCGGCATAGGCAGCTGCCAACGTGTCGGCGATGAATCGGCCCCGGCCTCCGGCTTGGGTCATGGCCTGCTCTGCGAGCTTGACCGCTCGTTTGCCATCTCGCACGGATTCCTCTGGAGCAGTTGCCAGGACCCAGGCCAGGTTGTTTTGCGCGGCGAGATGTTGCGGGTCAAACTTTAAAGCCTGTTGATACGTCTCAGCTGCCTTGCTCCACTCTTTCGAGTTTTCATACGTCCAACCAAGGCCATACACAAAGTCTGCGTCAGCCGGCGTGATTGACAGGCGACTGTTGTAAAACTCCTTGGCTCGCTCAAATTCACCGTCTTCGACAAGTTTGCCACCGTAAACAAGTGCTCTCTGGCGGTCCCGCGGATTGTTTGCGAGATAAGCTTCGGCTTTGTCATACAACGACGATTCTCTGGTAGCCGAATCGCCGGTGACTGCATTCCGATCGGATGCCTCTCCGGTGGAGTCACCATCGGGGTCGGCAGTTGGTAATTCGCAAACGCGAAAATGGGCAATGACGGCGGGCAAATTCTTGTAGCCAGAAACCTTGGCGACACCAATGGTGGCGCCAACTAACAAGCCGATGGACACAGTTATTAAAGTTGAAAACTTCATCAGAAGAGCCTCGTAGATTTCTGGTCCCGGTTCTCACACGAGATGACGCGAGTACCTTTCATTTCAAAACACACGTGAAACTGTACTTTTCGTGGGAATGCGGAGCGAGCTTATCGTCGAATATTCTGATGTGTAACATGCGACTTTTGCGTTAGATGCGTGTCAGTCGGGTTGTAGCATCAAGCAACGGTCGATTTCGGGAGTCCTGAAGTTGCCTGATTTTGGCCTTTCGTGAAACATTGGGACTTTTGCAGTCTCAAATACCTTAGAATGATTGCGCCGCAAGGCAGTTGTCCTAATGGTGAAACAGAGGGTTGCGAGTCCGTCCATTGGCCAAGAAAAAATCAGTCGGCAAAATGACAACAGCAAACGCCAAGATTGACAAGTCGTCGGATAAACGACCGACAGGACTAACGTCCAATCAAGGCAAGCTAGACGTTTCCCAGGAAACAATGACGCGGCCGACGGGAATCGCGACCACAACCTTCCCTGTCGTTGGTCTCGGGGCCTCAGCTGGCGGGCTGGAAGCACTGGAAGAGTTCTTCCGCCACATGCCGGCCGACGCCGGAATGGCCTTTATCGTGGTAATGCACCAATCGGCCAAACACGTGAGTCTGCTCGCAGAATTGCTGGACAAGTGTACGCCCATGGACGTAACCCAGATTCGCGATGGCTCAACGGCACAGCCAAATTGTGTTTATGTCGTTCCGCCGGGAATGAATTTGGATTTGCTCAATGGCAAGTTTCATTTAACCCGGATGACTCCCAAGCAGGCGACGTCGCTGCCGATTGACTATTTCTTTCGGTCCCTGGCGGAAGACCGCCGGGAGAGCGCCGTGGCGATCGTTTTTTCGGGCACCGGTACGGATGGAACGGTCGGGTTATCGTCTATTAAGAACGCCGCAGGCATGGTCATGGTCCAATCGATTGAGTCGGCCAAATTCACTGGCATGCCACAAAACGCGATACAGGCGGGTTGGGCGGATTACATTCTGGCGCCGCACGAAATGCCCGCTCAACTGATCGCGTACGCGCGAGGCCCATTTTTGACAGCGCCACGGTTAGTGAATCAACCAGCCCCCGGGACCCGGGAATCGCTCCCCGAAATCCTGTTACTGTTGCGGCGGCGATGCGGCCATGACTTTTCCGGTTACAAGCATAGTACAATCTGTCGCCGCGTCGAACGCCGGATGAACGTCCATCAAATCACCGATCCGAAACAATACCTTCGGTTTCTCTCGGAGCATGCTCCCGAAGCCGAGTCGTTGTTTACAGAACTACTGATCGGCGTGACTTCTTTCTTTCGCGATCCATGGGCTTTTGATGCGTTGGCTGAAACGGCGATTCTCCGGCTGCTGCAAGGTAAGTCGGTGAATGCGAAATTCCGCGTTTGGGTGCCTGGTTGCTCAACTGGCGAGGAAGCCTATTCGCTCGCCATCCTGCTGGATGAGTGTTTGGAAAAGTTGCAGATCAAATTGGAGATTCAGATTTTTGCAACTGACCTGGATCGCGACGCGATCGAGATAGCTCGCCGCGGTTGTTTTTCCGACGCAATTGTGAACGATGTACCGCCGGCCCGGTTGAGCCGTTACTTTGTCAAGCACGGCAGCGGTTTCCGGATTCGCCAGGATTTGCGGGAGTGGTTGGTGTTTGCACCCCAAAATGTGATTCACGATCCACCGTTTACGAAACTGGATCTGGTATCGTGCCGGAACTTGTTGATCTACCTGAACCCCGAGTTGCAACAAAAACTGCTAGTTCTGTTTCATTATGCCTTGGCGCCCAAGGGTTGCCTGTTTCTGGGAACGTCGGAAACAATCGGAGAATTTACCGATCTTTTTGCAATCCTGCACCAGAAAGCAAAAGTATATCGCCGTAAAGAAGGTTCCACTCGATCAGAGCGAAAAGTCGAGTTCCCAGTTTCTGTCGTTTCGAAAAAGCCAAAGGACGGACCCATGCCGGCTGACCGGATTCAACCATCCAATGTTCCGAAGGACAATGCGATTGCAGAAATGCTGCTTGCCCAATTCGTGCCCCCCACGGTCCTCGTTGATGAAAAGGGGGAAATCCTTCATGTGCACGGACGGACCGGCAAGTTTCTGGAATTGGCCGAGGGAGATCCGAGCAGAAATATTCTGGCCATGGCCCGGCAGGGGCTGGAACTGGAATTGTCCGCAGCGCTGCGCAAGGCCGCCCTGCGTGACGGTCCGGTTGTCCATTCTGGCGTGCAGTCAAAACAAATGGTGACCAGGTGATGGTCAACCTGATCGTTCAAAAAATTACCGAGCCTGCATCGCTGCGCGGCCTGTTGCGAGTTTCATTTGAGGAACAAATCGGTCTCCCGACATCGAAAGTCAACCAGCAGAGTAACGCAGCGGGCGAATTCAACGCTGGCCGCGAAATAGACATTGAACGCGAGTTGCAGCAGACCCGCGAATCGCTACAGAGAACCATCGAAGAACTGGACGCATCGAATGAAGAAATGAAGTCGACCAATGAAGAGCTGCAGTCGACCAACGAGGAACTGCAGTCGACCAACGAGGAGTTGGAAACGTCGAAGGAAGAACTGCAATCATTGAACGAGGAACTGCAAACGGTCAACTCAGAGCATCAAGAAAAGATCCAGGATTTGTCCCAGGCAAACGACGACATGAGCAATCTGCTCAATAGCACCGAAATTGCCACAATCTTTCTTGACAATCAGTTACGCATCAAACGTTTCACCGAACGTGCCCGGCGGGTGATTCACTTGATTCCGACCGATCTCGGCCGGCCGCTGGGCGATCTGACCTCCACGTTGAAATATGACGACCTCGTGTCGGATGCCGAAAATGTTCTCAAAACACTGGCGTTCCAGGAGCGGCCCGTACAAACGAACGACGACCATTGGTTGCTGATGCGGATCTTGCCCTACCGAACTTCGGATGACAGGATCGATGGGTTGGTCATGACATTTGTCGACATCGACGAATTGAAACGGACTCAATTCCAGTTGCAGCAAGCTTTGGAATTCGCTGAAAGTATTGTGTCAACCGTGCGTGAACCATTGCTGGTGCTGGACAGCGACCTGCATGTACGATCTGCAAATCGCTCGTTTTACCGCAAATTCCAGGTGGAACCGGGCGAGACCGTCGGGCGGCTGGTTTACGAGCTGGGCAGCGGGCAGTGGAATATCCCAGCCTTACGAGAACTGTTGGAATCGATACTTTTGTCCAATAGCAGTTTTGATGATTTTGAAGTCCAACACGATTTTCCCAAACTTGGCCTCAAGCGAATGTTGTTGAATGCGCGCCGAATTGAATCCCCTGACGGCAAACACGGTCTGATCTTGTTGGCCATGGAAGAGAGAGAATAATGACAACTCAAAACACAAGAGACCAATGGTTTAAACCGCTCCGGCAGCAAGCCGAGGAGCGGGTTTCCAAGCCGATTTCGGATGTTTCAAAATTATCGGCGGACGCGATCGAAAGACTGGTGTATGACCTGGAAATACACAAGGAAGAATTGGAAATACAAAACGAGGAGCTGCGGCAGGTTCAGTTTCAATTGCAATCCGCCGTGGACCGCTACTCTGATCTTTACGATTTCGCGCCGGTGGGCTATCTGACGGTCGATTCCGACGGCACCATCAAGAAAGCAAACTTGACGGCGTCCACGATGCTTGGGCGTGAAAGATCAAAGATCATCAACGTTCGACTGGCATTGTTTTGTCGATCCAGAGTCGAAACCACCGCTGCGTCAACATCTCGAGAATGTGCGGGTGAACAAAACCGGTCAGAGCTGCCAGCTGAAATTCGAACTGCCCGACGGGTCCCCGTCTCATGCTCGGCTGGATAGTAACTTGGTCGACAGCGAGGGGGAGAGTTGGCGATGCCGTGTTGTGATCACAGATATCAATCAGCAGAAGCGGGTCGAAATGGCACTTGTCGAAAAAGACAATTATCTCAAGTCGCTCGCGGACGCTTTGCCCGTGTTGATCGGTTATTTCGATACCGAATTTCGATTTCGGTTCAGCAATCGCGCACACGAGGATTGGTTCGGGAGGTCCTCCGATGCGATCTTGGGCCAACGCGTTCAGGATTTAATCGGTGAAGCCTCGGCGATAGAAATCGAGGACTACCTGAACGATGCACTGGACGGGCGCCGTGTCGAATTCGAAACGATGTTGGACAAACATGGCCAGGGCCCGCGGCACGTGGAAATCATGCTGGTACCGGATCACGCAGTCGACGGAACGGTGCGGGGAATTCACGTGCTCTGTATTGACGTGACGGAACGCAAGGTGGTGGAAAAGCAGAATTTGAGACGCCGCATGTTTATCGAACGGTTGGTCTGCCTGACTGCCACCGAACGTAGCGTGTATGACCTTTTGATTCGCGGAAAATCAAACAAGTTTATTTCGGCAGAGCTTGACATTGGTCTGCGAACCGCCGAGCGACGAAGAAAACAAATCTTCGAAAAATTGGAGGTCACGACGGTCGCCGAGTTGCTGCAAGAGATCGCCAATATTCAGGGTGTCGGAGCGGTATGATCTGACGGCTCCGGCACGCGGAATTCCCGGCATGCGGAATCGGAATGATTGGCAGTTTTGATCGAAAAAGTTGTTGATCCATTAACGCTGGTTATGACTGCAGGGAAAGACTTCGTTTGACAACCGCAAACGTAACGCATTTCTTTGAATTTCAGATTCGGTCAGGAATCCGCTGGAAATTGGTTTGGAATTTGGTACAAAACTGGCTTGATGGACCGAACATGAGACATGCGTTTTGGTTTTTCGAAATGCAATTTTGATTACGTCAGCACAACAGTTGTCGCTGGCGTGGTCGTCCGGAAGCCCCGATTCGCGCCGATGAAACTAGTACCGGTTTTCGGACAACAGGCTTTGCTAAATGGAGAGAGCAAAGCCTGTTTCTTTTTGCGCGGCGCGTTGCCGCCGGAGTCAGGTTTCCAGTTGTTCCAGTTCTTCCCAGCGTTGATAGGCAGTTTTGATTTCGTTCTCAAGCGCCGCGAGTTCTGCTTGCCGAACCGCAATTTCACTGCCCGGTTGTTGATAGAAAGACGGGTCGGCCATCGCTTGATGGAGCTGTGAAGTTTTTTGCTCGAGTGACTCGATCTTTTCGGGCAGGGCTTCAAGCTCTTTCTTCTCCGCGTATTTGAGCTTGCGCGGTTTATCGTTATCCGGCGGGATTGGTTTGGACATCCGCGGTTTCGGTTTTTGGACTTCAGAAGTGTCCCTTTCTGGTCGCCTTTCCGGTCGTTGTCGGAGCCAGTCATCGTATCCGCCGACGTATTCTTTGACGTTGCCGTCTTCAAAGACAATTGACGACGTAACCACGCGATTGAGAAATTCGCGATCGTGGCTGACAACAATGATCGTGCCTTCAAAGTTGACCAGTCGTTCCTCAAGCATTTCGAGAGTTTCGGCATCGAGGTCATTTGTCGGTTCGTCGAGCACGATCAAGTTGGCCGTTTTGGCAAACAGTTTGGCCAGCAGGATCCGATTGCATTCACCGCCGGAGAGAAAGCGAACTTCCGTCCGCGATCGCTCGGGCGTAAACAGGAAGTCTTGCAAATAACCGTAAATGTGCTTTTTGACGTTCCCGATTTGAATCTGATCATAGCCGTCGCCGACGTTGTCTGCCACGGATTTGTTTTCGTCCAGTTGTTGACGTAGTTGATCGAAGTAAGCAATTTCCAGGTTCGTACCCAATCGTATCTGCCCGCTGTCAGGTTTCAATTTGCCCAGCAGGATGTCAAGGAGCGTTGTTTTACCGACACCGTTGGGGCCAATGATCCCCACTTTGTCGCCGCGCATGATGGTCGTGGAAAAATCGCGGATGATCTGGGGTCCATTTTCAAAGCGAAATGAAATATCCTTGGCATCGATTACCAGTGCGCCACTTCGTTGTCCCTGTTGGATCTGCAGATCGCTGGTGCCGAGTTTTTCACGGCGATGACTGCGTTCTTCGCGTAATTTCTTGAGTGCTTTGACGCGTCCCTCGTTGCGCGTCCGCCGGGCCTTGATGCCTTTGCGGATCCAGACTTCTTCTTCGGCAAGCCGTTTATCAAATAAAGCGTTCTCCTTTTCTTCGGCCTCCAGCGATTGCTGTTTCCGCTCCAGAAAAGTCTCGTAATCGCACGTCCAGTCAAAAATTCGTGCCCGATCGATTTCGAGGATTCGATTTGCCATCCGTCGGAGAAACATGCGGTCATGGGTGACAAACATCAGCGTCGTTCCCGTGCGGATGAGAAATTGCTCCAGCCATTCGATTGCCCCGATATCGAGATGGTTGGTCGGTTCGTCCAGCAGCAGTAGATCGGGTTTGGCGACCAACGCTCGGGCCAACAACACCCGTCGTTTCATGCCAGAAGAAAGGTCCTGAAATTGGAGGGCTCCGTCGAGATCCATCCGCGTCAGGATTTGTTCCACCGCATTGTTTGCCTTCCAGGCATCCTGATCGGCCAGCCAGCTGGCAGACAATCCGCGTTGAACGACATCAAATATTGTTTCCTGAATGTCGAGCGGCACGTCCTGTTGAAGTAGCGCGACATGTTTGCCGGCCTCAACAATGATTTCGCCAGCGTCTGGTTCGACCTGGCCGGCAATCAGTCGCATGAGCGTCGTTTTTCCGGCACCGTTGCGACCGAGCAACCCGATCCGCTGGCCCTCTTCAACTTGGCAGGAAACCGAATCCAGCAACGGGACGCCGCCGAATCCAAAAGTTAATTCGCGGATGGTAACGAGCGGCATTTGAGTTCAAAAAACGGGCGGATGTTCGAAGCTCCCAGTGGAATCTTTTCTTCAGGTTTGGGCAAGACATCCGTAAGTTCCAGGTCGCGAATGAACTCCTGTTCCTTGGTGTGCCACAACGAGTCCAGTTCATTGACTTTGGTTGGCATTTCGCTGGCAAGATCCGTCGTTTCGGCTCGGTCGCGTTCGATGTCAAACAGCTCCCAGGCGGATTGCCTGGTTTTGACCAGCTTCCACCGGCCGACGCGAATGGCCCAATGGTTGTCATGGGACCACCACAGGTAGTCCCGTTCGATTTGATTGTCGGACCCAAACGAAGGGAGCAGGCTTTTGCCGGGGAGATCGGGCTGGTCGGGATGGACCTTCGAAAAGTTACCGCCAGCCACCTGCAGAATCGTGGGCGCCAAATCGATGACATGTCCTGGAGTGTGACGAAGGTCGCCCCCCGATTTGATCACTGCGGGCCAATGAACGATCAGCGGCGTCGCGATCCCGCCTTCGTGTACCCAGGTCTTGTGTTTTCGAAACGGCGTATTGCAGACCGTCGACCATCCTGGACCGAGGCAATAGTGCGTGTCGGCCGAACCGGGCTCAGCGTCGGGATCGTGACCATCGTCGCGGATCATGATTTCAGCACTTGCGCCGTTGTCTGACAGAAAAAAGATCAGGGTATTGTCGAGCGCGTTCATCTTTCGAAGTTGTTCGACGATTCGGCCAAACTCCCGATCGATTCGATCGATCATCGCTGCGTGCAAAGACATTTTCATTGCCTGGAATTTCTGCTGTTCGTCAGTCAGCGAATCCCAGGCGATCGGCCGGCTGGTTTCGCCAGGCCCAAATTGCTTGATCTGCTCCGGATATTCATACGGAGGGCCGACATCTCGTTCGACTTCGGACAACCCTGACTCGATCAATCCCATTTGCCGGATGCGGTCCCAACGTTTCGCCCGCTGTACGTCCCAGCCGTCATGGTAGTGATCCTCATACTTTGCGAAGTCTTCGGGCAGTGCTTGCAAAGGAAAATGAGGTGCCGTGAATGCGAGATAATAAAAAAATGGCTGGTCCGAATGATTCAGGGCATGGTCCTGCAAGTGTTCTATTGCGTGCTCGGCGATGGCGGTGGTGCCATAATAATTGCTGTCGCGCGAGATTGCGGGTTGTTGCACGTCGTCGATGAAGACCCGCTTGGGACTGAAAAAGCGGGCTTGATCTCCCAGGAAATAGCTGTGGTCAAAGCCAGCGCGGCACGGCATGTCGTCGACGTGCCATTTCCCGCTGTGGTAGCTGCGATAACCCAGCGGCGCGAGCATTTTCGGAAGCAGCTGCGCCCAGGCAGGTCGTTTTCCACCTGCCCCGCCACCCTTACCGGCAAGTTTGTCACGGCGAACCTGTTGTGCATAATAACCGGTCAGGATCGCGGCTCGCGTGGGCCAACATCGCCCCGAATTATGAAATTGCGTGAAGCGAAGCCCTGTGTTGGCCAACGCGTCCAGGTTCGGCGTTTCGATTTCGCCGCCGTAGCAACCCAGATCGGAGAAGCCCATATCGTCGACCAGGACGACCATGATGTTGGGTTGTTCGATGCCGTACGCAACTGCAGCCAGCTGCAGCATCCAACACGAAAGTGTGCACCAAATCCAGAGTTTTTTCATGAGTGCTCCTAAAGATCCTGTTCCATGGTATCGTAAGGTCGAGTTCCCGCAACGTGAGCGGTATGGCGCCAAGGACAATACAAGTGCGACGCGGCAGCAAGTGAGTTTTGACGTAAGATCATGTTATGGAAATTGGAATCATTTCGGACACGCACGGATACCTGGACCCCAAGGTCTTCAAGGCGTTTGAGGATTGTGACGAAATCTGGCACGCAGGTGATTTTGGCTCGCTCGAGATTGCCAGGCAATTGTCCGAGTTCAAACCGTTCCGCGGGGTTTACGGCAACATCGATGACAATTCGGTTCGGTCAGCGTATCCGGAGGATCAACGCTTTGAGATCGAGGGGGTCGATGTGTGGATGACTCACATTGCCGGCTACCCCGGTCGATATAGTCCGCGCGTGTTGTCGGTCTTGAAAAACAACCCCCCGGACGTGTTGATTTGCGGCCATTCACATCTGCTCCGAGTCGACACGGACCGAAAACACGGCAACATGCTGTGCGTCAATCCGGGTGCTGCCGGAAATTATGGCGAACAGCTTGTCAGGACATTGCTGAAAGTGGAAGTCGAAGGGGGTGAATTCAAAAACATGCGTGTTATCGAATTGGGACCGCGCCGAGTCGTGACCCGGGGGCGGGAGCAATAAACGGCGTGCCCCGCTGATTGCCGCGCAATCAGTTTTAACTTGCTACTGGCGTTTTGTCGTCGAGAATTTCGACTGCTTCGAAAGTCTTGCCCTCCAGCATTGACAGGCTCGCGCCTCCGCCGGTGCTGACGTGGGTAACTTTGTCTTCAAAACCCAGCTGCGCGATTGCCGCTGCGCTATCGCCGCCGCCAATGATGCTCACCGAGTCACCATCTGCAATGGCTTGAGCGACGGCCTTTGTTCCAGCGTCAAAGGGCGGCATTTCAAACACGCCCATCGGCCCGTTCCAAACAACGGTCTTGGCCGAACGAATAATTTCAGCGAATTTGGCGGCGGTTTCGGGACCGATATCGAGTCCTTGAAAGCCGTCCGGAATTTGGCCCGCGGCAACAACCTGTCTCTTGCAGTCGCCGTTGAATGCGTCACCGCAATGCGTGTCGACCGGGAGCACAATCTTCTGTCCGCCTTTTTCCAGCAGACTTTTGGCCAGTTCGACTTTGTCGGGTTCCACGAGGCTGTCACCTACCTGACCACCTTGGGCGAGCGAAAACGTATAGGCCATTGCGCCCCCGATCAGGATTTGATCGCAAACGGTAAGCAGATTTTCGATCACATTGATTTTGTCAGAGACTTTGGCTCCGCCCAGAATCGCGACAAAGGGCCGATCGGGATTGGCAATAACATCGCTCAAATAAGTGATTTCTTTTTCGACGAGTGAACCGACTACTTTCGGTTTGCCTGCCATTGCTGCCGGAACTCCGTACATGGAAGCGTCGTTGCGGTGGCAAGTCCCAAACGCGTTATTGCAATAGACATCAGCCATTTCGGCCAAGGATTTGGCGAAACCCGCGTCGCCGCTTTTTTCGCCCGGATCAAAACGCAGATTTTCCAAGAATAACGACATCGCCGTCCTGGAGAGCTGCAACTCTGGCTTTAGCGTCGCTACCCACTGCATCGGTGGCGAAAGCGACCGGTTTGCCCAGTAATTCACTCAATTTCGGCGCCGTTGGGGCCAAGCTCAGTTTCGGATCCGCGTTTCCTTTCGGGCGGCCCAGATGGCTGACCAGGATCAGACGACCACCGCGATCGACGACGGATTTGATCGAGGGGAGTGCCATCTCGATTCGCCGATCGTCAGTAATCTGCAAATGTTCGTCGAGCGGAACATTAAAATCGACTCGCATCAGCACGTTTTTGCCCGCGACATCGACATCGTCAATGGATAATTTTGCCATAATAATAACCTCGAGCTGGAATTGAACAGCCGCCGGTTACGTGGTCGCAAACGACGGCTGAATCATATTTTGAACTATGGTGCGTCGTTAAACGCTTGCGCTTTCTGGTTTGGCAACCACGCGCTTTTGAATATCAGTTTCAATGTTTCCGAAAACTTCTTCGTGTCGGCGCACAGAAACGTGTAATGCATGCAACAGTCGTTTGGCGGTATAAAAATTCAAGACGATTCGCTGTTGAATATCGATCGGCTTGTCGTTGGTACCCATGGGCTGGGCATTCATGCCAAAATCAATAATGAGTTCTTCGGGTGAGCCGGTGACGCGGCAGAAATTCGCGTAACAACTTAATGCCTTGGAATCGTCAACAGAGATAGGCTGAGCATTTTGACGTTCGTCTTCTTTTTTTTTGGCCATGATGAGTTAACCTTTTCACTGGCGAGAGTTGTTGAGTATTTAAGTGCCGCAAGAATTCCGGACACCGTGGTTTTGAGTATACACCATTTTTTGCCCGTCGCCTAAGGCCCAGACCGCCGGAAACTGCCGCATGAAGAACATTTGCATCATCAATACGGGCGGAACAATTGGGATGCGGGAGTCCCGTGCCGGGCTGCAACCGGAACCGGGCTACCTCGAGTCGCAGCTGGAAAAGATGTACGAATTGTCACAGGAAGGCATGCCGGCCTTCGACGTGATTGAGTACGAGCCTCTGCTGGACTCGTCGAACATGACACCCACGCACTGGTTTCGAATTGCCACTGATATTGAGCAAAGATATTCCGATTACGATGGCTTTGTGGTGCTGCATGGAACTGACACGATGGCCTATACCTCGTCGGCGCTGCCCTTCATGTTGCAGGATTTGGGGAAGTCCGTCATTCTCACGGGTGCCCAGTTGCCGTTGGGGCAAATTCGAAATGACGCACGCGAAAATCTGAAGACAGCCATGATCCTGGCCGCCAATCATCGGATTCCCGAAGTCACTCTGTTTTTTGGCGAAGTCCTGTTGCGAGGTTGCCGGGCAACCAAGGTCAGTGCGAGCAAACTGGACGCTTTCGATTCGCCCAACTATCCGCCGCTGGCAACCGCCGAAACCGCGATCGAGGTTTTCCAACATCGCATTCGCCAGCCCCAATTGAATGCCCGACAGATTTCGGTTTGCGAACTCAGGCCGGCGGAAATTGCCACGTTTCGTTTGTTCCCCGGCATGTCGATTGATGTTCTCAAAAATCTGCTGCGACAGCCATTGCGAGGACTGGTGATTGAAAGCTTTGGCCAGGGGAACGGTCCGGCGAACAACCAACAGTTTTTGAAGGTGGTGGAAGATGCCGTCCGGCAAGGCACTGTGATCCTTAATTGCACGCAATGCGGGCATGGCTGTGTGATGCCGACGCATTATGCCACGGGAACCGCTCTGCACGACGTGGGCGTCGTTTCGGGACACGATATGACAATCGAGGCCGCCCTGGCAAAACTGCTTTACCTGTTTAGCTGCGACCTGTCGGTGGATATAATAAAGTCCAAACTTCTTGAGAATCTCGTGGGCGAACTGACTCCACACCAATAAAATGGGTCGACGAGTTTGGGCCGGTTCCCATCCGTCTGCGTTCACGGTTGACGACTCGATCGGCCAAATGAATCCAGCCAAAAAATTGGATTTGGCGCCCGCCCGAATGGACCAACCAAATAATCAGTCTACTGATAAGGAAACTTTGTGATTTTACTTAGATGCATCATCGGCCTCACTGCATTATTTTTGCTGTGCGCGATTCTGGTCGTAAACCATTCGACGGCCCAGCAGTCGGAAGCCAGGCAGGCTGAAGCCAGGAAAGCGACTCAAGATTCGATCTCAACACAAGTTGCTGCCGAATCCGATCCCGGGATCGTCATGGACAAGCCGACTTCGGGACCGTTTGTCGAAATTGAAAACGGTTACATGGTTCCTTACACGGCGACGATTCCTGGAACCGATGTCGAGTACCACATGGTCCCAATTCCCGGCGGCACATTCAAACTCGGCAGCCCCGCGGACGAAGCGGGGCGCAGCGACGCGGAAGGTCCCCAGGTCGAGGTGAAAGTCGAACCATTCTGGATGGGCACCTACGAAGTGACCTGGGGCGAATACAAGCAGTACATGAAACTGGATAAAGTCTTCAAGGCTTTTGAGCAAAAGAAAATTCGCGAAGTCACCGCGGAAAACAAAGTTGACGCGATCACCGCACCGTCCGCCCTGTACGATCCGAGTTTTACGTTCGAAGCGGGTGACGCGCCGACTGAGCCGGCTGCTTCGATGACCCAGTTCGCGGCGAAACAATACACGAAATGGCTCAGCGGTCTAACAGCAACGATTTTATCGCCTGCCAACCGAAGCCGAGTGGGAATACGCTTGCCGTGCCGGAACAACGACCGCCTATTATTTCGGCGACGATCCGGATGAGCTGGAGAAACACGGCTGGTATTACGAAAACTCTGACGAATACCGACATGACTGTGGCAAATTACCCGCCAACCCCTGGGGTTTGTACGATATGTACGGCAACGTTGCCGAATGGGTGTTGGACCAGTACAGCGATGCGGGATACCAAAGAATTGCCGGTCAACCGCAAACGGTTGAATCGGCCTATGACAATCCAACGAAACTTTACCCCCGCGTTGTGCGGGGCGGGTCTTTTGAAACAGAAGAAGCATCAGCCTGTCGCAGCGCGTCTCGGTTGGGATCCGACGACGAAGAGTGGAAAGACGAAGATCCAAACGTGCCGAAAAGTCCATGGTGGTACACGACATCCCCCGGTTTGGGAGTTGGTTTTCGCATCTTGCGACCGTTGACTCCGCCCGCGACCTCGGAAGCCAAACTGGCATTCTGGAATGCAGATCTGGAAAGTATCGAACTCGACGCGCGAAATCGGATTAAATCCAACGGTCGCGGCGCCTATGGATTGGCGGATCCCGAATTGCCAACTGCGATCGAGGAATTGACCGATAAGGATCGTTGAGGGTTGAGGGTTGAGGGTTGAGGGTTGAGGGTTGAGGGTTAGAGAGGCGGAGCGCAGTTGTGTCGTTTAACGCCAATGCCGTTCAATGGAGCACGTAGCCCGGTCTGTCCCAGACCGAGGCCGAGCCGTAGGCTCGGGAAAATGCAAGTCTGGGACAGACTCGCCTACGTGATTACCATCTTCATAGAACGGTATTGCGTTTAGCGCCCCGCCGTAGGCGTCGGCGCTTAACGTGAGCGGAGCAACTCTAGCCACGGGACTTGCGGGGAAACGGCAGTTTCCAATACCGGCGGCTAGCACCTTGCCGCCCACGAAACCGGCGGCAATCGCTTTGAACCTAATTCGCCCAAAGACATCATTACCCAGCGAGGAAGCACATGCGCGAGAACAGATCTGCCAACGCGTTTTTGGTGTTATTGGTTTGGCAACTTGCCGGCACGCATTTGTTGGCTCAGGAAAACGAATGGACCAAACAGAAGCTCTTCGAGGCAGCCCGAAACGGCGAAACCGAATCGGTGCGCACCGCGATCGACGCGGGAGTCGATGTCAATTCGACGACCGACTACAACTCGACCGCACTGTTTTTCGCCTGTGATCGGGGCAACCTGGAACTGGTAAAACTTCTACTGGAGAAAGGTGCCAATCCGAATGTCGAGGACAGTTTCTACCACGCGACTCCCGTGACCTGGGCCCAGCAAAACGGACATTTTGATATCGTCCTGGAATTGTTGGCTAACGGTGGCAAGGGTGGCGACTCCCTGTTGCTGGCCGCTGTTTCTGGAGCAGACGCTGATCAGGCCAGGAAAATTCTGGAAACGAAATCTGTCAGTTCATCGGCCATCGCGCGGGCTTATCAAGTTGCCAAGTCAAAAAACTCTGAGGCGTTGCTCGCTGCATTCTCGGGAATCGACAGCGAGGCCATAGGTGAGGAATTCAAAGTCGACCCGAAAATCCTGAAGCAATACGAAGGCCAGTTTGAACAGGGCTCGATGACGGTCAAGTTCGAAGCCGATGGTGACGTGCTAAAGATGGCGATCGGGACGGGCACCATGTCCAATCTTAATCCCGTTGGACCGGATGAATTCATACTGGGTGGGTCGACGATCGAATTTGTGATGGATGGCGAGCGGGTCCAACGAGTGCTGCTGTCGGCCGGGCCGCGAAAATTCACGCTGACTCCCGCGTCGGAGTCCGGCACCAATGAAGCCGCCAAAAAAGATGCAAACGAAATAGTGGGCTCCGGGGAAACTGAGTGGGCCCCCTCCAGCGAAGCGTCACGCGCAGCCGACCTTGCCGGGTCGTCAAAAAATTGGCCTTCGTTTCGCGGCGCAGGGGCCCGCGGCATCGCGGACGGCCAACACCCGCCCATCAAATGGAATGTGGCCGCCGATGAAAATGTACTGTGGAAAACTCCGATCGCCGGACTGGGGCTATCGTGTCCGGTTATCTGGGACGACAGGATTTATATCACTTCTGCCGTCAGTGACGCTGCTGACGCGGAACTCAAAATTGGCTTGTACGGTGACGTGAGTTCGATTGAAGAAGATAACGAATACGAATTCCAGGTGGTTTGCCTGAATAAAAATACGGGAGAAGTGTTGTGGAACAGGACGGCCATCAAACGCAAACCGGCCGTGAAACGCCACGCTAAATCTTCGCATGCGAATCCTACCGTGGCCACCGATGGCAAGCATGTGATTGCGTTCTTCGGTAGTGAAGGACTCTATTGTTACGACAGCGAGGGCAACCTGGTCTGGCAAAAAGAACTCGGCCTGCTCGACAGCGGCTGGTTCTACGATCCCGGATATCAGTGGGGATTCGGCAGTTCGCCAGTCATTTTCGACGGGCAAGTGATCGTACAGGGTGACATCCAAAACGGTTCATTCATTGCTTCGTATGACATCGAAACAGGCGAGGAAACCTGGCGGGTTGAGCGAGACGAGATCCCTTCCTGGTCATCGCCGACGGTTCATCAATTTGGCGATGTTCCCATGCTGCTCACGGCCGGGACCAAGTCGGCTCGTGGCTATGACGCCCGCAATGGAGAACTGCTTTGGTCGCTGAAGGGTTTTTCGGAAATCGTAGTGCCAACGCCATTTGTGGCTCACAACCTGATATTTCTCGCCAGTGGTTACGCGCCGATTCAGCCCATCTATACGGTCAAACCAGAATCGCGTGGCGATATCAGTTTGGTTGGCGATAACTTGACGAATGAATTTATTCCCTGGAGCGTTAAACGCGGAGGGCCGTACTTGCCTACTCCCATCGTGTACGGCGACTATCTTTATTGTTGTGCCAATAATGGGGTGCTAACGTGTTTCAAGGCGACAACCGGCGCAGAAGTGTATAAACAACGACTGAGAGCCGGCATGGGCGGCACGCTGAGCTTTACCGCATCCCCGCTTGGCTCCGATGGGCATTTGTATCTGACCGCCGAGGATGGACGTGTTCTGGTCGTCAAGGCGGGTCCCAAATTTGAGTTGGTGGAAACCAATGAAGTCGGTGAAAACGTGCTCGCAACCCCTGCCATCTCCGACGGAGTTATTTTTTTTCGCACACAAAATAGCCTCATTGCCGTCGGCCGATAGAATGGAGTAGGACAGACTCAACATCTCGACCGATTCCAGTACGACGTCAACCGACACTGCAAATCGGCTGGACCGAGTCCGGGGTTTTTACGGCTACCAACTGCTTCGATACATTGGAAAGCCAAAATAAGGAAGCCGCCGATTCAGTTGTCAGATCGCTTGCGGTACAAGCGACCCGTTATCATTTGCGAATTTACGACTCAACGCCGAGCAACTTGCACGCATCTTCGTAACCGGCGGCCCGGTAGCCCTGATTGTCTTTGGGATCGTGACCATAAGCACTGGCGGTAACGCGCGCCAAGGCCACCAATTCTCGCCAGCGATACTCGGGTCGAATCGTTTGAAATTCCTCGGTTACGGTGCGGTAATATTTTTCTGCATGCAAGCGACCATCTTCGCTGACGGCATACTTGAGCATCAAGTCAAATACGGGTCGTTGGGGATATCCGTTTTCGCCGTAGATGTAGATTGCGGCCGCGGCTGCCGGTTGGTCGTTGCCGCGAATCGCTTCTTCAGCAACGCCCAACAGTTGTGCCGCTTCCGTCGCCTTTACCTTTTCGCGATGAAGCTCAGTCGGGTAGGGATCATTGTCGAACGGTCCGTACATCGCGGTGTGGTAGGCGGCCACGATCAAGCCGGCGGCCTGATGTAGCGGCGGGGAAATGCGAATGATGTGTCGCCACGCGTTGACAGCGTCGGAACCGTGTACTCCTGCGGAAGCGCCGTGGGTCCGCCAGATGTCCGATCCTTGACGCAGCACCAATTGATTGGCGGCCAACGAGATGGACTCGCCGACAACTTCGGGAGAGATGCCATCGGCCAGTGCCGCGGCGACCATTTTGCAAGCCGCCTGCGTATCAGCCACGTACAGCTGATCGCACATCTCGCCTACCCACTTGGTGCCCGGATCCGTCGTGCCGAGTTGCCCCCGATCCAGTTTGTATTCGACCATCAGTTCAGGCAGCAATTTGCGAATCGGTGATTCGCGCCCATTCTTGTCGATCCTCAGCTGCTCTTCGTAGGCACAGAATCGCACACATTGCCGGAGCATGGAGTCGGCGTGCTCCGCGCCGACGACATCCACCATTTCAACCATCCGATGAGCCAATACGAATCGGTGGACGTTGATATCGTCTTCAATCGTGGGCAGCAGGGCCGCGAGCCGCCCTTCAACTGGCTGATTCCTGGTCGACGCGAATACCGCTTCGGCGTCATCCATTTTTCCGTTACGGGATGCGTCTCGAAGCTGGAGCGCCGCATCGCTGATATTGGTGGCCGGCACATTCAACGGGTGCAGCGTTTTTTTCTGCTCGCCGCCCACGTTCTGAATGCGATCGGTGTTGCGGTAAAGCACCTTCAAGACGGGCAGCGCGGCTCGCTCGGACGGCATTTCCGCGGACATTCGCAAGGCTGGAACCAGGGCCATTTCCGCGTGGTAACCGACGTAGTCCTCGCCGCCAAACGTTTCGGCGTTGGCCAGCGCAGCCGCAGCAACGAGCTGTCGCAAGGAAACTGCGCCCGATTTCAATTGGGCAACAAGCAGAGGTTGAAGTTTGGCGCGGGCGTCTCCTGCATCATGTTGACCCACGAAGCCAATTCGCCAAACTCAATTCGCTGGTCGTTTTCAAATGCGAACTCGGAAGCGTAACCGAGTTCACCAGCCAATACGGGGCCCAAACCGGCCACCATCATTCCGTTTCCAATTTGCGTCAGGAATCTGCGTCGATCGGTTTTCATGGTCTCGCTCCAACTAGAAAAGATTGCTTTGCGAATCGCCAGTTGCGCTGCGAAAGTCGCTGACGCAATTATTGAATTTTCGACAATCCCGCACTCAAACGCAAATCAAGGTTGCTTTTTAAAACCATAAGTTCCGACCCACTACACGAAAAAACAACGCTTTTCTTACGCAGACGGTGATTTTGTACTCGTTTTGTGACTCAAATTTGAACAGGACACACTGGTTTTGCGACATAAAACCAGACTCGCAAATTGTTCCGATCAGGTTGCAAAGCCACATGAATTGAACCAGCTATCTGACGCAACAAAAAAAACACGCTTGTCGATGCCGACAAGCGTGTTGTTGTAACTCATTCCACGTTTCGCTGAATCGGAAACATAGCGTCCTTCAAACGGGTTTAACCGCAACATTTGTTTCTGCCAAACAAACGGCAACTACGCTTGGGAGCACAACAGCCGTTTGACTTGCCACCAAACAGACAGCACTTCTTTCTTGGCGGAGGGCAGCAAGGGTGGCGGGCACGGCGGAGGACAGCAAGTCGCAACCGGCGGACACGGACAAGGTGCCGGGCACGGTGGTGGGCAAATTACCGGAGGAGGGCATGGCGGAGGGCACATTACCGGTGGTGGGCATGGCGGCGGACACGGTGGAGGGCATGGCGGCGGACATGGTGGTGGGCACGGCGGCGGACATGGAGGCAGGACATGGCGCACAGCAAGGTTGAGGAGCTGGTGCACAACATGGAGCTGGAGCGCAACACTGAGGTTGGCAACACGATTTTTTCTTACAGCATCCGAAGATGCCAGCGTCAGCGGTGTTGCAACTAAACAACAATCCGACAACGAATAAACAGGTGAACAAAACGCGATTCATCAAGGGGTCTCCTTAAAGGGTAACAGTATCAAAGTTGTTTATTCCTAAGAAAACGGTAACCAATATCACACCCTTGTCAACAAGCGGGGGAGGGGTAACTTGGGAATAAAAACGGAGTTTTGCCATAAGAATACTTAATGATTGACTCATAAACGCCTGGGCGAGGTTCTCGGCGTTAGTTCCCCAACCGGTTAGCATTCTCTAGGCTGCCGCCACGGTGGTAATTCTGAACCTTGAGTGGGCTCGTCGAGTTGATAGAACGCCCGTAGCGAATTAGCATTGATTTTGGACATTTTCCGCACCAGGCAATCGTTTTGAAACTGACCCTTCCCGGCACCAGCAACCGTCACTTGACACGCGGTCTGCGGGCTTTATTTTCAGGCATTTTGTTCCAAATTCCGAGCATTTTGCTTTGGATTTTCGTAACAGAAAGCTGGTTGTTAAGCGGTTCGTGTCAGGAAGCGGTGCCCCGTGCGGCAGCCGAAATCGGTCGCGAAATACCTCAGGTCCGGCCACGGCCAACCCAGGAGTTGTTGCCCACTGTTTCCTGGGACGCGGAGTGGCAGATCACACGGACGCGTCCCGGCTATCCGCTGTTGAAACAGGTCGAGCACTTTCAGATTCACGAGCCGAATCCTGACAGCGGCGCCTATCATCATCACCCGCAAATCATCATCCACGCGGGGCGGTTCTATGTCAGCTGGAGCAATCACCCGTCGGGCGAGGACGGGCCCGGGCAGAAAGTGGTTGGCGCCGTCTCTGTCGACGGGAAGAACTGGACATCAATCGGCAATCTTTTTGACGCCGTCGACGATATCAATGTCTCCACGGCCAACGGTCGTTTGTTGATGGCGGCACCGTTTGTGCAACTGGACGGTCGTTTGTTTGCGGTCGCGATTGTCAACGATGGCGTGGGGTTTGGCACAATGCAAACGCCAGTCGACGGCGAGCCGTTATCGAAAGTCAAGACGAGCGAGCTTGGCAAGCGAATTCGTCGTGGCTGGGGAACGCTCGTTCGTGAAATAAAACCCGACGATTCACTTGGCAAAACATTCTGGATTGGAAAGACGAAGCCCTCGCCGATTCCAGGCTTCCCGAAATTCCAAACCGCGGAGGAGTTGCACGACGAAAGCCTGTCCGCGGAATTTGTGACGCGGCTGGCCAGTCAACTGCGTGATCCTGTTGGGCTGTTAGCACGTGAGGCCTATTCCGTGACGACTGAAGTCGTGGCCGACGACGGTAGCCGTTTGTGCGAGCCGACAACTTGCGCAACCAATAACGGAATGATGGTTCGCTATTTGCGAGATTTGAGTGGATCGCAACGGCTTTTTGTCCAATTCAGTTTTGACGGCGGCAAATCCTGGACGGCGGGTCAGCCCACACCGATTCCCGACGCTCCTTCTAAGAGTTGCGCAGGCCGATTGTCCGATGGAACTATTTTTCTGGTCGGGAATCAAGTCGTATCAAAACGGGGAACTCGTCGCGATCCGTTGACCATCGGCCTGTCAACAGATGGCGTTACGTTTCAGAAGGCATTCGCGATCCGCTGGCGAACTCCAAAATTTCGAGTCCCCAGCCAGCAGGCAGAGCCCGATGGTCGTGGCCTCGGTTTCCAATATCCCAGCGTTGCCATCGGTAAAGATGCTCTATGGGTCGTCTATTCCGTCAACAAGGAAGCCATTGACGTATCGCGCATTCCGTTGTCGGAGCTTCTGGAGGAGGAGTGAGGCAATAATGACGGGATTGGAGCGGGAGTCTTTTTCGCTGACTGCTTTAGGCGTTCGAAATCGTAGACGCGCCGTTGCCGAGTCCGTGAGCCAGTTCCCGAAAAAAGACTCCTGACCCGTGGTCACTTATCGATCAAGTGCAAGGTGTGCCAAAGGCTGGGGTCTTCATGAATTGGCAGCTCGGGACCAACCGCCAGTGTCTGCCATCCCAGCTCGCGATCGATCACTGCGAAATTGAAGCCCAGGTTGCGCTGATCGTCCGTGTTCCAGCCGTTGATACTGGCGGCCGGGATGAAGGCCGTCATCGCGTAGCTGGTCGGCTTCGCTGCCGCCGCGATGCTGATGCTCTTGGGATTGAACATGGGCGGGTCTTCCTTCGCCCGGTTGATTTTCAACATCGTGGCCAAGGGTTGATCGTTGCTCGAACCGGCTCCGGCCGGCAGCAGCAGAAACCAGTGGCAAAACTTCGAAGCCCGGTGAATATTCTGCGTGTTCCGCGAATCGATCCAAAGTTGCAGGCCGTCGCTTTCAAGTAATTGAGTACTTCGGCACCAGAGCGCTTTTTTCTTGCCGGTGACAAACACGTTCACGAATAACCCGGTTTTGTTCCAGCCCATGCGGACATCGGCGTATTCAAGTTGTTCCTCAAACGTTCCGAACGAGGGGATGTTGTATTCCTCGGGCAAATGCAATTGGTCATTCCAGGTTCCGTCGTAACGCAGACAGGAAACCCGATACTTGAACATCAGGTTCTTGGGAACCTGGGAAACGATGGCGTTGCTCATGATTTGCCACTTGGAAAAACTAGGCGGATAACGACTTGAGGTGTTTCTGCAAAAACTCTTTAAAATCCGGCACGGCCACTTGCTCGGGATCACTGAAGCTCATTTTCAAAATGTCGCGTTGGTCGACGGTGGTGATCGTTGGTTCTTCGACAATATCGACGACGCTGCCGAGTGAAAGCGAATTTTGGGGCCCCGAGATTTGCATCCACAGGGCATCCGTTTTTTTGGTCGAGATGCTGACCCACGGCTCTTTTTGTTCTGGAACAAATACGTGCACGACCTGTTTGTTGTTCCATAAAAATTGTCCTTGGGGTGCCGCTTCCTGGAGTACGTTGTGCAGCATCTCCAAAACTTCGACGTCCCACTCGACCTTCTTGCCCGGTGGAAATCCCTTTCGCAGGAAATGCCATTTTTGCCCGAGCTTGGTCCATGGCATTTGATCTTCGATCTTCGTTTCGACGCGTTTTATCTTGTCATTGAAGCTGTTGATGGCGGTTTCCAGGAATTCCCAAAACCCTTCATGATCCATCTCTTCAAACGAATGGGCCTTGATTTCGATTTCCTGCCACTTGCTGGCAAGACTCCTGACTTTGATTCGCGGCGTATTTCCATAAACGGGTACATCTTCCATCTCGTTGGCGGTGACGAGAGGGATTTTTTCTTGCAGTTCCACGTTCTTGAACGTTTGGGGACGAACCCGGAACTTCATTTTCAGGAACCAGGCGTCACCCGTTACGGCATGGAAAAACCAGCCTTGCGATTTCTTTTTTCCCGTGATTTCGACAACCGTACGCTCGCCCCAATTGGTTTCGTTGAATCCCTCGTGGGCCTGTATTCGATCGGTGACTTCGGCGAGGAGTTTCCCGTCCCAATTGACAGGCTCGCCGGTACGACCCACCCGGTCCTCCGTGTGCCAACGTCGTCCATCGGCCTCCCAGGGCATTTTCGTGTTGGCGCCGACGTCCTCGATATCCATCTCGTCTTTTTTGTAACGCGTCGCGGTCTCTTTATAGACGGTCCGTTTTTCATAGGGATCTTTCGCCAGGACGGGCGCGAGTGCTTCGCCGGTCCAACTGCGGGGGAGCTTGCCGGTTTTTGATTTGGCGGCCTTGCCTGCGTACTCCACCAACATCTCGGGCGTGCCTTCGAAGACCACGTAGCCGCCGTCGTGACCTGCTTCCGGGCCGAGGTCGATGACCCAGTCGGCCGCTTTGATGATGTCGAGATTGTGCTCGATCAAGATGACGGAGTTGCCAACGTCGACCAGTCGCTGCATCACGTCCAGCAGCTTTTGCAAGTCATCAAAATGCAAGCCGGTGGTCGGTTCATCCAACAGGTAAAGCGTGCGGCCCGTGTCGGGTCGCGCCAATTCGGCAGACAACTTCACGCGCTGAGCCTCACCTCCGGATAACGTCGGCGCAGCTTTGCCCCAGCGTGACGTAGTCCAGCCCAACGTCACACAACGTGCTCAAAATCCGTCGAATCTTCGGAATGTTCTTGAAGTGTTCAACGGCTTGCCCGCAGGACATCTTGAGTACATCGTCAATCGTTTTCCCGTTGAAACGAACGGCCAGCGTGTCTTCGTTGTATCGACGACCCTTGCACGTTTCACATTCCACCCACACGTCCGGCAGGAAGTGCATTTCGATACAGATTTGCCCATTGCCAAAACACTCTTCACAACGCCCACCCGGTACGTTGAAACTGAATCGTCGTGACGTGTACCCGCGGATTTTTGCATCAGGCAGCTGGGCGTAGAGGTCGCGAATCAAATCGAAGACGCCCGTGTAGGTTGCCGGACACGATGTCGGCGAATTACCCAGTGGTTGTTGATCGACGCGGATGACTTTGTTGATGTATTCCAACCCCTTGATCGTCTTGTGGCTTCCGGGCGTGACCGATGCGCGGTGCAGCCGCCGGGCCAGAGAGTTGTACAAGACGTCGTTGACCAACGAACTTTTGCCACAGCCGCTGGGCCCGGTTACCACCGTCAGCGTACCCAAGGGGAAACTGACGTTAACGTTCTTGAGGTTGTTGTGGCGCGCACCGATGACATCGAGCGTGTTGGCCGGTACAAATTTCACAGCTTTTGTGGAGGCAATTTTCGTGGTCGTCTTTTTAGTCGCCTTCTTTTTGGTCGTCTTCTTGTTGCGATCCGGTTTACGTGTTTCCGGAGGTGCCAGAGCGGGCCGGCGATTCGATGGAATTGGAATCGACTTTCTCCCGCTTAAATAGGGCCCCGTAACCGAACTGCTTTGTTTCGCGACAGCGGCCGGTGTGCCACGGGCCACAATTTCACCACCGCCGGCACCCGCTTTGGGACCAAAATCACAGATCGCATCGCTGTGCTCGATCACTTCACGATCGTGCTCGACCACCAACAAGGTGTTTCCCAGATCGCGAAGTCGATGCATCGCTGCCAACAGACGCGTATTGTCACGCGGATGAAGACCAATGGTCGGTTCATCAAGCACGTACAGCACTCCGCACAGGCCACTTCCCAGTTGACTGGCAAGTCGAATTCGCTGAGCCTCGCCGTTAGACAGCGAAGCAGCGGTTCGCGAAATCGTCAGGTATTCGAGGCCGACGTCGTTGAGAAATTGAACCCGATTCTGAATCTCGCGAAGCAATTCGCCCGAGATTTTGGTTTCACGTTTGTCGAGCTTCCAGCTATTGATTTCGGTCGCCAACTCTCCCAACGGTTTTCGGCACAAACCATCGAGCGTCAGGTCACGAACGCGAACCGCGGCCGCATCGTCGCGCAGCCGGCTGCCACCGCAACTTCCACACTCCACGTCCCCGATCAGCGACTGCATCCGTTGCCGGAGACCGGCCGACAATCGCGATGCTTCTTCCATCGCTGGATAGACGCCTTTGTATTGGAACGAAAACGCAGCCTGTTTCTTCACCTGGACATCGAACCAGCGTTCGCCTGCCCCGTAAAAAATCAATCGCCGCTGCCGCGCATCAAGCTGATTGAAGGGCTTGTCGATCGGAATCCCGGTCGCGTTGCAAAGGGCGGTTAACATGGCCGAGGAGACTTGAGAATCAAGTTCCGGCCACAATCCAATCGCCCCTTCTTTGAGTGACAACTCGGGATCGCTCATCACCACCAGGGGACTGGCGCCAACCTGCGTCCCAATACCTTCGCAATCGGGGCACCAGCCGAGTTTGCTGTTGAACGAAAAATTGTGAGGCGTGAGGCGTTCGAAACTGCGCCCACACTCGTCACAAGCCAGATGTTGGCTGTGCCGAACGACTTCCCAGTGCTTTTCCGGGACTTCATCGCGGGGAATGATCACCTGCAAGACGCCGGCGCCGATCGACAAGGCAGCTTCCACACTGTCGGCAATTCGCGACCGCGATTTTTCATTGACAACGATTCGATCAATGACGATTTCGATTTCGTGCACCGAACGGCGATTAATCGTGGGCACCTCTTCGATGTTGTACGTCTGATTGTCGATCCGAACGCGGACGTAACCGCGCGACAGGATATCTTCCCACAGCTGAGCATAGTTTTGCTGTGGATCCAGCGTGATCGGCGCCGTGAGAATCAGCCGCATGCCGTCGGGACGTTTGAGAATCTTGTCAACGATCTGGTCACTCGTCTGGGTGCCAATCACCTTGTCGCAACCAGGACAATACGGCGTACCCATTCGCGAATACATGATCCGCAGATAGTCATAGACCTCGGTGACCGTACCAACGGTACTGCGTGGCGATGATCCGAGATTTTTCTGTTCAATGGCGATGGCTGGAGAGAGCCCCTCGATTTGATCGACGCGCGGTTTTTCCAGCTGGTTGACGAACTGTCGGGCATACGAGCTGAGGCTTTCGACGTAACGGCGTTGACCTTCGGCATAAATCGTGTCCATCGCCATGGAGCTTTTGCCGCTGCCGCTGGGTCCGCAAAAAACGGTCATCTTGTCGCGGGCAATGTCGACATCGACACTTTTCAGGTTGTGTTGGCTCGCACCACGGACGTTGATTTCCGTCGCCAGCTTGGGTGGCGATTTCTTTTTCGTGGTCGTTGATCCGTTCGAGGTTGAGATGAGCTTTGGTTTGACGCCCAACGCTTTGGCAATCGCGGCACCCGTGTACGATTCCGTTGATTTTGCCACGTCCTCGGGAGTTCCCGCGGCGACAATGCGTCCGCCGCCGACGCCTCCTTCGGGACCCAGGTCGATGACCCAATCGGCGGTTTTGATCACTTCCAGGTTGTGTTCAACGACCAAAACCGTGTTGCCGACCTCAACAAAGTCATGCAAAACTTTCAGCAGCAGCGAAATGTCGGCAAAGTGTAAACCGGTCGTCGGCTCGTCCAGCAGATACAGCGTTTTACCCGTGCTTCGCTTGACCAGTTCGCGGGCCAGTTTGATTCGTTGGGCTTCGCCTCCGGACAGTGTGGGGGATGGTTGACCAATCGTCAGATAATCGAGGCCCACATCTTGCAGCGTCTCGAGTTTGGTCTTGATTTTTGGGAAATTCTCGAAAAATTCCAACGCTTCTTCGATCGTCATGTCGAGCACTTCGGCAATCGACTTGTCGCGATACTTGACTTGGAGTGTCTCGCGGTTGAACCGTTGCCCCTGGCAGACCGGGCACGTTACCCAGACGTCGGCCAGGAAGTCCATTTCCAGTTTGTTGGAGCCATTGCCCTCGCAGGCGGAACACCGTCCCGATTTGACATTGAAGCTGAACCGTCCCGGTGCGTAGCCGCGTTTTTTGGCATCGGGAAGCTGTGCGTAAAATTTTCTGATTTCATCAAACAGCTTGATATAGGTTCCCGGGTTGCTGCGCGGTGTGCGGCCAATCGGAGATTGATCAATGGCGATCATTTTGTCGAGTTGTTCCAGCCCGACGATTTCGTCAAAGTCGCCCGGATCGCCAATTCCGCCGTTGAGTTTTTCACGCAGCGATTCGACCAGGATTTCGTTGACGAAGGAACTCTTGCCGCTGCCGCTGACGCCGGTAATGCAAACAAATCGACCCAGTGGAATTTCAACCGTGACATTTTTCAGGTTGTTATGCCGCGCCCCGACAATTTTGAGCGTTTTGTCTGGATCAATGGCACGGCGCTGATCCGGGATCACGATCTGTTTCGCGCCCGACAAATATTGCGCCGTCAGGCTGCGTTTCGATTTCATGATTTCCGACGGATGGCCTTCAACTACGACCTCGCCGCCGTGAATTCCGGGCCCCGGACCAAAATCGATCAAATGGTCCGCAGCACGCATCGTGTCTTCGTCGTGCTCGACCACGATCACGGTATTGCCCAAGTCGCGAAGATGTTCCAGCGTACTGATCAGTCGATTGTTGTCGCGCGGGTGCAAACCGATCGAGGGTTCGTCGAGAATATAGAGCACGCCGACGAGGCCGGCACCGATTTGACCTGCCAGGCGAATTCGCTGGGTTTCGCCGCCCGAAAGTGTCGGGGCGGTGCGATCGAGCGACAAATAGTCCAGGCCCACGTTGAGCAAAAACCCGAGCCGATTACGAATCTCCTTCAGTGGTTCTGTCGCGACGAACTGACGCGTGTCGTCCAGGTCGAGAGCTGTAAAAAACTCGGAGGCGTCCTCGATCGACAATTTGCAGACTTCGGGCAGTGATTTCTCCGGGTGTTCGGCAAACTTGGGGTTGGCCGTTTTCAGGCGAAAATGTCGCGCCTGCTCGTTGAGTCGTTCGCCGTTGCATTCAGTGCAGAATACCTCGTCCATGTACTCTTCGAGTTTTCGCAGTTTTGGAGCGCTGCTGGTGTTGCGATATTTTTCGTCCAGTTCGGGGACGATGCCATCGAAGGTGCCGCCGTATTTCATCGGCGAACTGCCGCCGCGCCAGGTGTAGGTAATGTGGGTATCGCCAGCGCCGTACAACCAGATGTCTTGCAGAGATTCGGGCAATTCTTCCCAGGCAGTTTCCAGGAGCGTGCCTGCTTCGAGCCCCTGGAGACGCTCGATTGTGTCCGCGACACCCTTATAAATGTGACGGCGCCACCTGCCGATGTCATTCCAGCGACCCAGCAACACAAAGCAGCCTTGTTGAAACGACTTGGACGGATCGGGAACCAGCAAATCGCGCTCAAACGTATAGACTTCTCCCAAACCGTCGCAGCCCATGCACATCCCGCGCGGACTGTTAAAGCTGAACATCTGTGGCGTCGGCGGATCGAAACTGATGCCGCATTTACTGCAAGCGTAGTCGGCCGAGAAAACGCGATCGTTGCTGGCCTGTTTTTGTTTGAGCGTTTTTTTAGCCGAAGCCGATCGCTTGGTCTTTGTGGTTTTTTTCTCAACAGTCGGTTCCGCGGCAGGTTCGACCGGCACCGCCTCGTCGTCCACTTCGGTGGCGACGATCAAATTGCCTTTTCCAAGTTTCAAGGCAGTTTCGACCGCTTCGGCAAGCCGCCCGCGAATCCCGTCTTTGGCGGCAATTCGATCGATCACGACTTCGATATCGTGACGGCGCGTGCGATCAAGATTGATGGCTTCCGTCAACGCGCGAATTTCTCCGTCGACGCGGATGCGGACAAAACCCTGCTTCAACAGGTCTTCCATCAAATCGCGATGTTCGCCTTTCTTTCCGCGGATCAACGGGGCCAGAATCGAGTACCGGGTTCCGGTGGGTATTTGAAGAATGCTGCCAATGATCTGCTCCCGCGACTGGGCCGAAATGGGTTGATCGCATTTGGGGCAATAGCCTTGACCAACGCGGGCGTACAGGACTCTCAGGAAGTCATAAATTTCGGTGATCGTGCCGACGGTACTGCGGGGGTTGTTGCCGGACGATTTTTGCGAAATCGAAATTGACGGGCTGAGCCCGGAAATCAGATCGACATCGGGCTTTGGCATTTGCCCGAGAAAATGGCGGGCGAAACTGGACAGGCTCTCGACGTAGCGGCGTTGCCCTTCGGCGAACAGGGTGTCGAAGGCCAGCGAGCTTTTGCCGCTGCCGCTGACACCCGTAAAGCAAATCAGCTTGTTTCGGGGCAGAACAAGATTCACGTCGCGCAGGTTATGTTCGCGCGCACCCTTAATCACGATATCCGAAGCTGGCATTGTCGCGGCGAGTCCCATCCGGTAGGTCGACTTGTTCCGAATCGCTCAATTCTACAAAACAAGCGGTGACTAACTCAACCGGAGAGTTGACCGGTTGCTATCCACAAATTCCTCATTGGTGGGGTTGACATACTGAATTGAGTGTCAAAGCAGGAACTCAACAGCTGACATGTTGCGGGCAGTCAAACGACCAAAGAAACAAGCAATCGAGTCCCCGGATAGCGTCAAACAGATCAAAAAAACTTGCATGGGAAAGATTATTTCGAGGCGATCCGCCGTTCGATTCTTAGGACGTTGTCATCTCGTCGCTAAATAGATTTTTGTCTGGATTTAGGTAAAGTCATTTTTTGTTGGATCATTTTGAGGAAACGGACTCCATTCCACGTTTTTCGTTCCCCAGTTGCGAAGCGATATGAAATTTTTTGTGAAAAAGGTTGACTAGTTCATTATCTTGCTTACAAACGGTCAATCGTTTTTGACGTTCGCTGGTAGTTGAACAGTTCTTAACTGGGAGTCAGGATGAAACGTACACGGAAGTCGCGGCGAATTTTTTCAATCGGTTCAACTAAATCAAACCAGCTCTCATTCACCAAAA
>CAVONL010000016.1:0-164212 GCA_963697295.1 uncultured Planctomycetaceae bacterium
AGACAACTTCACGCGCTGAGCCTCACCTCCGGATAACGTGACGCACACTCTTGCCCCAGCGTGACGTAGTCCAGCCCAACGTCACACAACGTGCTCAAAATCCGTCGAATCTTCGGAATGTTCTTGAAGTGTTCAACGGCTTGCCCGCAGGACATCTTGAGTACATCGTCAATCGTTTTCCCGTTGAAACGAACGGCCAGCGTGTCTTCGTTGTATCGACGACCCTTGCACGTTTCACATTCCACCCACACGTCCGGCAGGAAGTGCATTTCGATACAGATTTGCCCATTGCCAAAACACTCTTCACAACGCCCACCCGGTACGTTGAAACTGAATCGTCGTGACGTGTACCCGCGGATTTTTGCATCAGGCAGCTGGGCGTAGAGGTCGCGAATCAAATCGAAGACGCCCGTGTAGGTTGCCGGACACGATGTCGGCGAATTACCCAGTGGTTGTTGATCGACGCGGATGACTTTGTTGATGTATTCCAGCCCCTTGATCGTCTTGTGGCTTCCGGGCGTGACCGATGCGCGGTGCAGCCGCCGGGCCAGAGAGTTGTACAAGACGTCGTTGACCAACGAACTTTTGCCACAGCCGCTGGGCCCGGTTACCACCGTCAGCGTACCCAAGGGGAAACTGACGTTAACGTTCTTGAGGTTGTTGTGGTGCGCACCGATGACATCGAGCGTGTTGGCCGGTACAAATTTCACAGCTTTTGTGGAGGCAATTTTCGTGGTCGTCTTTTTAGTCGCCTTCTTTTTGGTCGTCTTCTTGTTGCGATCCGGTTTAAGTGTTTCCGGAGGTGCCAGAGCGGGCCGGCGATTCGATGGAATTGGAATCGACTTTCTCCCGCTTAAATAGGGCCCCGTAACCGAACTGCTTTGTTTCGCGACAGCGGCCGGTGTGCCACGGGCCACAATTTCACCACCGCCGGCACCTGCTTTGGGACCAAAATCACAGATCGCATCGCTGTGCTCGATCACTTCACGATCGTGCTCGACCACCAACAAGGTGTTTCCCAGATCGCGAAGTCGATGCATCGCTGCCAACAGACGCGTATTGTCACGCGGATGAAGACCAATGGTCGGTTCATCAAGCACGTACAGCACTCCGCACAGGCCACTTCCCAGTTGACTGGCAAGTCGAATTCGCTGAGCCTCGCCGTTAGACAGCGAAGCAGCGGTTCGCGAAATCGTCAGGTATTCGAGGCCGACGTCGTTGAGAAATTGAACCCGATTCTGAACCTCGCGAAGCAATTCGCCCGAGATTTTGGTTTCACGTTTGTCGAGCTTCCAGCTATTGATTTCGGTCGCCAACTCTCCCAACGGTTTTCGGCACAAACCATCGAGCGTCAGGTCACGCACGCGAACCGCGGCCGCATCGTCGCGCAGCCGGCTGCCACCGCAACTTCCACACTCCACGTCCCCGATCAGCGACTGCATCCGTTGCCGGAGACCGGCCGACAATCGCGACGCTTCTTCCATCGCTGGATAGACGCCTTTGTATTGGAACGAAAACGCAGCCTGTTTTTTCACCTGGACATCGAACCAGCGTTCGCCTGCCCCGTAAAAAATCAATCGCCGCTGCCGCGCATCAAGCTGATTGAAGGGCTTGTCGATCGGAATCCCGGTCGCGTTGCAAAGGGCGGTTAACATGGCCGAGGAGACTTGAGAATCAAGTTCCGGCCACAATCCAATCGCCCCTTCTTTGAGTGACAACTCGGGATCGCTCATCACCACCAGGGGACTGGCGCCAACCTGCGTCCCAATACCTTCGCAATCGGGGCACCAGCCGAGTTTGCTGTTGAACGAAAAATTGTGAGGCGTGAGGCGTTCGAAACTGCGCCCACACTCGTCACAAGCCAGATGTTGGCTGTGCCGAACGACTTCCCAGTGCTTTTCCGGGACTTCATCGCGGGGAATGATCACCTGCAAGACGCCGGCGCCGATCGACAAGGCAGCTTCCACACTGTCGGCAATTCGCGACCGCGATTTTTCATTGACAACGATTCGATCAATGACGATTTCGATTTCGTGGACCGAACGGCGATTAATCGTGGGCACGTCTTCGATGTTGTACGTCTGATTGTCGATCCGAACGCGGACGTAACCGCGCGACAGGATATCTTCCCACAGCTGAGCATAGTTTTGCTGTGGATCCAGCGTGATCGGCGCCGTGAGAATCAGCCGCATGCCGACGGGACGTTTGAGAATCTTGTCAACGATCTGGTCGCTCTGTCTGGGTGCCAATCACCTTGTCGCAACCAGGACAATACGGCGTACCCATTCGCGAATACATGATCCGCAGGTAGTCATAGACCTCGGTGACCGTACCAACGGTACTGCGTGGCGAAGATCCGAGATTTTTCTGTTCAATGGCGATGGCTGGAGAGAGCCCCTCGATTTGATCGACGCGTGGTTTTTCCAGCTGGTTGACGAATTGACGGGCATACGAGCTGAGGCTCTCGACGTAACGGCGTTGACCTTCGGCATAAATCGTGTCCATCGCCATGGAGCTTTTGCCGCTGCCGCTGGGTCCGCAAAAAACGGTCATCTTGTCGCGGGCAATGTCGACATCCACGCTTTTCAGGTTGTGTTGGCTCGCACCACGGACGTTGATTTCCGTCGCCAGCTTGGGTGGCGATTTCTTTTTCGTGGTCGTTGATCCGTTCGAGGTTGAGATGAGCTTTGGTTTGACGCCCAACGCTTTGGCAATCGCGGCACCCGTGTACGATTCCGTTGATTTTGCCACGTCCTCGGGAGTTCCCGCGGCGACAATGCGTCCGCCGCCGACGCCTCCTTCGGGACCCAGGTCGATGACCCAATCGGCGGTCTTGATTACTTCCAGGTTGTGTTCCACGACCAAAACCGTGTTGCCGACCTCAACAAAGTCATGCAAGACTTTCAGCAGCAGCGAAATGTCGGCAAAGTGTAAACCGGTCGTCGGCTCGTCCAGCAGATACAACGTCTTGCCCGTACTGCGCTTGACCAGTTCGCGGGCCAGCTTGATACGTTGGGCTTCGCCTCCCGACAGTGTGGGGGATGGTTGACCAATCGTCAGGTAATCGAGGCCCACATCGTGGAGCGTCTCGAGTTTGGTTTTGATTTTTGGGAAATTCTCGAAAAAACCAAAAGCTTCTTCGATCGTCATGTCGAGCACTTCGGCAATCGACTTGTCGCGATACTTGACTTGGAGTGTCTCCCGGTTGAACCGCTGCCCCTGGCAGACCGGGCACGTTACCCAGACATCGGCCAGGAAGTCCATTTCCAGTTTGTTGGAGCCATTGCCCTCGCAGGCGGAACACCGTCCCGATTTGACATTGAAGCTGAACCGTCCCGGTGCGTAGCCGCGTTTTTTGGCATCGGGAAGCTGTGCGTAAAATTTTCTGATTTCATCAAACAGCTTGATATAGGTTCCCGGGTTGCTGCGCGGTGTGCGGCCAATGGGAGATTGATCAATGGCGATCATTTTGTCGAGTTGTTCCAGCCCGACGATTTCATCAAAGTCGCCCGGATCGCCAATTCCTCCGTTGAGTTTTTCACGCAGCGATTCGACCAGGATTTCGTTGACGAAGGAACTCTTGCCGCTGCCGCTGACGCCGGTAATGCAAACAAATCGACTCAGTGGAATTTCAACCGTGACATTTTTCAAGTTGTTATGCCGTGCGCCGACAATTTTGAGCGTCTTGTCTGGATCAATGGCACGGCGCTGATCCGGGATCACGATCTGTTTCGCGCCCGACAAATATTGCGCCGTCAGGCTGCGTTTCGATTTCATGATTTCCGACGGATGGCCTTCAACTACGACCTCGCCGCCGTGAATTCCGGGCCCCGGACCAAAATCGATCAAATGGTCCGCCGCACGCATCGTGTCTTCGTCGTGCTCGACCACGATCACGGTATTGCCCAAGTCGCGAAGATGTTCCAGCGTACTGATCAGACGATTGTTGTCGCGCGGGTGCAAACCGATCGAGGGTTCGTCGAGAATATAAAGCACGCCGACGAGGCCGGCACCGATTTGACCTGCCAGGCGAATTCGCTGGGTTTCGCCGCCCGAAAGTGTCGGGGCGGTGCGATCGAGCGACAAATAGTCCAGGCCCACGTTGAGCAAAAACCCGAGCCGATTACGAATCTCCTTCAGTGGTTCTGTCGCGACGAACTGACGCGTGTCGTCCAGGTCGAGAGCTGTAAAAAACTCGGAGGCGTCCTCGATCGACAATTTGCAGACTTCGGGCAGTGATTTCTCCGGGTGTTCGGCAAACTTGGGGTTGGCCGTTTTCAGGCGAAAATGTCGCGCCTGCTCGTTGAGTCGTTCGCCGTTGCATTCAGTGCAGAATACCTCGTCCATGTACTCTTCGAGTTTTCGCAGTTTTGGAGCGCTGCTGGTGTTGCGATATTTTTCGTCCAGTTCGGGGACGATGCCATCGAAGGTGCCGCCGTATTTCATCGGCGAACTGCCGCCGCGCCAGGTGTAGGTAATGTGGGTATCGCCAGCGCCGTACAACCAGATGTCTTGCAGAGATTCGGGCAATTCTTCCCAGGCAGTTTCCAGGAGCGTGCCTGCTTCGAGCCCCTGGAGACGCTCGATTGTGTCCGCGACACCCTTATAAATGTGACGGCGCCACCTGCCGATGTCATTCCAGCGACCCAGCAACACAAAGCAGCCTTGTTGAAACGACTTGGACGGATCGGGAACCAGCAAATCGCGCTCAAACGTATAGACTTCTCCCAAACCGTCGCAGCCCATGCACATCCCGCGCGGACTGTTAAAGCTGAACATCTGTGGCGTCGGCGGATCGAAACTGATGCCGCATTTACTGCAAGCGTAGTCGGCCGAGAAAACGCGATCGTTGCTGGCCTGTTTTTGTTTGAGCGTTTTTTTAGCCGAAGCCGATCGCTTGGTCTTTGTGGTTTTTTTCTCAACAGTCGGTTCCGCGGCAGGTTCGACCGGCACCGCCTCGTCGTCCACTTCGGTGGCGACGATCAAATTGCCTTTTCCAAGTTTCAAGGCAGTTTCGACCGCTTCGGCAAGCCGCCCGCGAATCCCGTCTTTGGCGGCAATTCGATCGATCACGACTTCGATATCGTGACGGCGCGTGCGATCAAGATTGATGGCTTCCGTCAACGCGCGAATTTCTCCGTCGACGCGGATGCGGACAAAACCCTGCTTCAACAGGTCTTCCATCAAATCGCGATGTTCGCCTTTCTTTCCGCGGATCAACGGGGCCAGAATCGAGTACCGGGTTCCGGTGGGTATTTGAAGAATGCTGCCAATGATCTGCTCCCGCGACTGGGCCGAAATGGGTTGGTCGCATTTGGGGCAATAGCCTTGACCAACGCGGGCGTACAGGACTCTCAGGAAGTCATAAATTTCGGTAATCGTGCCGACGGTACTGCGGGGGTTGTTGCCGGACGATTTTTGCGAAATCGAAATTGACGGGCTGAGCCCAGAAATCAGGTCGACATCGGGCTTTGGCATTTGCCCGAGAAAATGGCGGGCGAAACTGGACAGGCTCTCGACGTAGCGGCGTTGCCCTTCGGCGAACAGGGTGTCGAAGGCCAGTGAGCTTTTGCCGCTGCCGCTGACACCCGTAAAGCAAATCAGCTTGTTTCGGGGCAGAACAAGATTCACGTCGCGCAGGTTATGTTCGCGCGCACCCTTAATCACGATATCCGAAGCTGGCATTGTCGCGGCGAATCCCATCCGGTAGGTCGACTTGTTCCGAATCCCTCAATTCTACAAAACAAGCGGTGACTAACTCAACCGGAGAGTTGACCGGTTGCTATCCACAAATTCCTCATTGGTGGGGTTGACATACTGAATTGAGTGTCAAAGCAGGAACTCAACAGCTGACATGTTGCGGGCAGTCAAACGACCAAAGAAACAAGCAATCGAGTCCCCGGATAGCGTCAAACAGATCAAAAAAACTTGCATGGGAAAGATTATTTCGAGGCGATCCGCCGTTCGATTCTTAGGACGTTGTCATCTCGTCGCTAAATAGATTTTTGTCTGGATTTAGGTAAAGTCATTTTTTGTTGGATCATTTTGAGGAAACGGACTCCATTCCACGTTTTTCGTTCCCCAGTTGCGAAGCGATATGAAATTTTTTGTGAAAAAGGTTGACTGGTTCATTATCTTGCTTACAAACGGTCAATCGTTTTTGACGTTCGCTGGTAGTTGAACAGTTCTTAACTGGGAGTCAGGATGAAACGTACACGGAAGTCGCGGCGAATTTTTTCAATCGGTTCAACTAAATCAAACCAGCTCTCATTCACCAAAAAACGCCGCAACTCGCTGGAGTTTCAATACGAAAATCTGGAACGGCGAGAATTGCTCAACGCATCGCCGGTGGCAAATTTCGATCCGCTGTACACAACACCGCTGAACTCGGCGTTGACGATTTCAACTTTCCAGGAAGGATTGTTGGGCAATGATTTTGACGCCGAAGGCAATAATCTGACGGCGGTACAACTAACGAGCCCAAGCCACGGTGGACTCACACTCAATTCCAACGGAACGTTTGATTATACGCCTGACAATGGCTACTCCGGAGTCGACAGTTTTTTCTATCAAGCCAATGACGGAAATTCAAACAGCCGGTATGCCGAAGTCCAAATTTCCGTTGGAGCGGGTCTTGGCGGTCGACTGAATCACGACCAGCGGATTCAAGATAATTCGCTGCATTCGGGTGGATTGACGTTGATTCAAGACTTGGCGGACGACATGCGGCTGGTTTACCGGTCCGACGCAAATGGGACTGCGATCGTCGTCGTCGATACGTTTTTGACGCCCGGTACACTCGCCCCCAACGAAATCACAGCCCATTTGACGTTTGGCGGTATCAGCCAGGGAACCGTCTCCTACGATCCCGCGGGGCTGATCATTGGTGATCCTGTTCGATTTGCCATGCAAGCGGACAACATGCCGACTGGAATGTACGATTGGTCAATGCAAGTGACACTCGATTATGGCACATCGACAATCGTAAGGAACTTTTTTGGTTCGCAGGCGGTCGTCAACCGCATGGATAGTGAATTTGGCAGCGGTTGGAATCTGGATGGACTGGACCGCTTGCACGTTTCGTCAACGGGCGCGCTTCTGGTTGAAGGGGATGGGACGACCCTCTGGTACGGTGCGAACGGCGCAAGTTGGTATGGCGCCAAGGGTGACCTGTCATTCGCGACGTTGACTGAATCGAGTGGGACGTATTACTTAACCGACAAGTGGGGGAATCAAAGAAAATTTGATTCCAGCGGCTATCTAACCGCCGTCAAGCGAGTCAACAACAATGTCGATTCCTACACCTTCCATTACGACGCCTCGAATTTGCTGGAAAAAATCACCGACGAGTTTGGCCGCGACTTCACATTTGAATATGACAACAATGACAAAATCGAAAAATGCGGAAGTTTTTCGGGTTCGCGGCATACTGACATTTCTGTAATAGATGGGCTCCTTAAGGGACTCACGCAAAACTCACCTGAATTTGCGTATGATCTTCCACCGCTTGATGCCTACGTTGCGCCTCACTGGGTGTTTGACTACACTGAAACCAATGGGCTTCAAACCTGCACGGCGCGGCACGAACCGGGTGTAATCGCACCGACAACCTATTCATTCGACGATTTTGGTCTGCTCGAAAAAATAATTTATCCTGACGGCAACGATTGGGAGTTGTTTCCGACTCTCGCCGAAGGATTGAGATCGGGCGTCAATCAATCAATTTTTAAGGTGTCCCAGGAACACGCTCGTTACGAAGACGAACGCGGCTTGACCCACGAGTTTACTACCGACCATTACGGTAATGTTACCAGCTCGATTGCGCCGGACGGTGGCGTGACCAGGAATGATATTAGTTTTTACGGTTTGCTCTATCAACAAACGGGTGCCGATCCTGATGGCCCGAGTAAACCGCAGCTCTCACCAATCACAAAATTGGGATACAACTTTTATGGCGATCTGCTCGTTGTAGTGAATCCTGACAACACAACCCAAACCGCCGTGTACCATGCGATGCTCCATGTACCGCTCACCGTTACGGACGAATTGGGACAACCGACAACATTCGTCGTCGATTCCGTTGGCAACGTTTTGTTTACCACAGATCCCGAGGACCACACCTGGTCGTTTACGTGGAACTCACACGGAAATATGTTGACGCAAACATCGCCGGATCCAGATGGGGTGGGCCTCCCGCTTCAGCCGCTGACGACAATTTATCAATACGAATCGACGATCTATAATCGGTTACAACAGATTACAAATCCGGACCAGACGACGCAAAGTTTCACCTATTCTGACACTGATCTGATTGAAACGGTCACCGACGAAATTGGTCGCGTAACCAGTTATTTGTTTGACCCGCTGGATCGACTTGTCCAGCTGAAGCAGCCAAATCCCGGGTTTGGACAATCTGTTCCCACTTGGACTTTTGTTTACGATGCCAACCGGTTGTTAGCCGAAACGATTGATCCGCTCAACAACTCGACGAACTACGAATACAACAATCGAAAGTGGGTCAAGAAAATCAAATACACCGACCCGGACGGTAGCCTCGGAACGCTCGGCCGCCCGGAAGCTGAGTTCACCTATTTTCCAACGGGAGATCTGTTAACTGCGACCAACCCCGCTTATGCCAGCGGACTTTATGATCTCTATAATTATGACGGCAGTGGACGGATGATCAGTATGACGGGGCCGTTGTCCGGACAGCTGCAGACTTTCGAGTATGACAAGTTGGGCCGGCTCATTGAGTCGGAAGACGCCTCGGGCAGAATCATTGAAACAAAATACGATATTCGCGATCGAGTTGTTTCGGTGATCGACCATGATCCGGATGGGCCCGGTCCCGCGATTGGGCCGACTTATTCATATCAATACGATTTGGTTGGCAGGCTGGAACACGTTACCGATCCGTTAAACCGGGTGACAAGCTATGATTACGAAGACAATGGTTGGCTGCATTCTGTAACACTGCCTGACCCAGACGGAATCGGTGCCTTACTCAGCGCCTGTTACCGTGTTTGGTTACGATGCGCTGGGGCGGCAGACCTCGATTACTGATCCACTTCAACGCGTCGTGACTTTTGACTTCGACGAGATGGGTCGGATTGAGAAAACGACGGTTCCCAATCCGACCGGATCGGGTGCCGGATTGGAAACGGACTTTACGTACGACGACGCCGGTCGACTGGATACGGTCAGCGATCCGCTGGAAAATGTTACCGATTATGACTGGGACGGACTGGATCGACTGGTTAAACTGACGTTACCCGACCCGGACGGAAACGATCCATTGACCAGTCCGATTTACGAATATCAATACGATCTCGTCGGCAATCTGCCGAAAGGTGATCGATCCACTCATACACGAAACCGATTTTGAGTACGACGATTTGTATCGCCAGATTCTTGTCAAAGAGCAATCTCCGGCAAACCTGGTCGCGAGGCCCGAGTGGTCGACCGTTTATGGCGATGACACGCTTGTCGAGTCGACGACGGATCCCTTAAACCGCCAAACCACTTATGGCTACGATGACGCCGGACGGCTGACGTCGGTAACCGAACCGCTGAATCGAACGACAGCGTATGGTTACGATCTGCTTGACCGCCTCAAGACGATCACCTCCCCCGACCCGGACGGACCAACTGGGCCATCGGTAACGACATTCAACTACGACATCTATTCCCGAATTGAATCCACGATCGACGCCGAGAATGGAACCACACTGCGGACGTGGGATGACGCGGGGCAATTGCTGAGCCTGACCGATTCGGTGGGAAATCAGACGCGCTGGGCCTATGACGGACTGGGCCGCGTCACGATGGAAAACAACTCGCTGGACAAAACGATTGCCTACGACTACGACGCGGTTGGGAATGTGACTCGAATCGCCGATCGCAACGGCCAAATTCGCAAATTCACGTATGATTCGCTTGATCGACCGGATGCCGAACAATGGTTTGAAATCGTTGGCGGCGGAGCGTCGATTTCAGCCGCCACCACGACCGAGGGGGGCTCGGGGGCCAACGAGGTGCAAACCGTAACGATCAACGATACGGCAGTGGGAACTTTCCGACTGTCCTTTGGTGGCGAAACCACGGCGCCGATTTTTGTGACCGGTTCTTCGACGCTGGTGGAAACTTCTCTGGAAGCACTCGAAACGATCGACGACGTCTCGGTGACCCGCTCCGGAGATACGTTCACCGTCACGTTTTTGGGCGATCTGGCTGACACCAACGTCGAACAGCTTTTCGGCGACGCGCGGGCCTGGAGCGATGGGACCAATATCCATCAGATCGACTTTGGGTTCGACGATGCGAATCGCTTGACGTCTGCTGCTGACAGCTTCGGCAGCCTCGATTTTATTCTCGACGGCCTGGGGCGCGTCACATCGGAAACGCAAACCGTCGCTGGTCTGACTCCCGCGATCACACTGGATAGTGTTTATGATGCGGCCGGCAATCGGACCAAGCTGGAAGCCAAAATCGGAACCACGAAAGATTTTCGCAACACGTATGTCTACGACAAATTGGATCGACTGATCACGCTGCGGCAGACAGGCCAGGCCGGTAACCCGGTTACCAATAAACTGGTCGTGTTGACCTACAACGCTCTGGGGCAATTCAAGACGATCAATCGTTTCCAGGCGACCAAGACGACCGGCGTTCCGGCTCTCAGGACATTTTACACGTATGACAATGCCAATCGGTTGGACATTCTGGCCCACCGGACCTACGAGTCCAACGGCAGCAATGTGATCGAGAATCGGTACATCTACACGTACGACAAACTCGATCGGATCATCAATATCTATCACCGAAGTCGACGGCGGCAGTGCCTACACGTACGACAAGACCAGCCAGCTGTTGACGGCTGACCACACGAGTCCCCGTCCGGACGAGAATTTTACCTACGACTTCAACGGCAATCGGACCGGGGGAGCTTATGCCACCGGCGGGAACAATGAAACGACGACCGATGCCAACTACACCTACCAGTACGATGGCGAAGGGAACCGGACCCGGCGAACTTTGGCCGCCGACAACAGTTATGAAGAATACGAATTTGATCACCGCAATCGACTGGTGGCCGTTACGTTTTTCAGTTCCACAGGAGTGGTGCAAAAAACGGTGGATTATGCGTATGATCCGTTTAATCGGCTGATCCGTCGGACGGTCGATCCGGACGGACCGGGATCGCAGAATCCGGTCGATCAGTTCTTTTCGGGCTACGACGGGCTGTCACCGACGCTGGAGTTTGACGGCAGCGAAGCGACCGACGTGAGCCATCGTTATTTGTGGGGACCGGAAGTCGATTTGTTACTGGCGGACGAACAAGTCACCACAACCAGTTCGCTGGGCAACGTGTTGTGGCCGCTGGCCGATCATCTGGGCACGATTCGGGACATCGGGGATCTGGATGAAGCGTCTCCCAGTTTTAACATCACCAATCATCTGGTCTACGATTCGTTTGGCAATTTGACGAGCCAGACCAATTCTTCGGTGAAGATCAATTTCGCCTACACGGGCAAGTTCATGGACGACCAAACGGGCTACAGTCTGCACTGGAATCGCTGGTTCGATCCTCAGCTGGGCAAGTGGATCAGCCAGGACCCCATCGGGTTTGGCGGCGGTGACACGAATCTATCCCGATACGTCGGCAACGGCTCGACAAACGCGTCTGATCCCACCGGGTTGATTGCTGAAACCGACGCTGAGTTTGAACATTTGCAGGGGACGGCTCAGCAAATTCTTGCGACTGACCCAAAAGCTGATGTCGCGAATACGCCAATCGATAGTGGTCCATTATTGGGGGCAGAAACGGGGACAGGGCAGAAACGGGGACAGGTCCAGTTATTGACAAACTAGGGAATTTCGATAATCTGTTGAGATGCCTAGAACAGCCCGACAAGCGCCCGGCGGAATGGTTTTTCACGTCATCAATCGTGGCGTCGGGAAACAACAGCTGTTTTTTAACGATCAAGACTATCTGGCGTTTGAGCGCGTGATTCAGGAAACGCTTGAAAAACGGCCGATGCGGATCTTGAGCTATTGTTTAATGCCCAATCACTGGCATTTTGTTTTGTGGCCCGAGGACGATGTTGACCTTGGTAAGTTCATGCAGCGGCTCACCGTCACGCATGTGACTCGCTGGCAGAAGAATTACAATATGGTTGGGTATGGTCATCTTTATCAGGGCCGTTTCAAATCGTTTCCGGTTGAGACCGAAGATTACTTCTATCAGGTCAACCGTTACGTTGAACGCAACGCGTTACGTGCCAAGCTGGTATCGAAAGCCGAAAACTGGCAATGGGGAAGTCTGTGGATACGTCAGTTTGGCGGTGTCGAATATCAAGCGATGCTTACGAAGTGGCCAATCCCCAAACCGCGTAAATGGCTAGAATACGTCAACGAACCAGCTTCGGAGTCGGAGTTGGCAGCAATCAGGAAAAGCTGTGTTCGCGGTACACCCTATGGCAGCCCTGACTGGATTGCCAACACAGCAAAGAAGCTTGGCCTTGAGTCGACGTTGCGTCCTCCTGGTCGACCAAAAAAGACATAAATGGACCTGTCCCCGTTTTTTCCCTCCTGGTCGACCAAAAAAGACATAAATGGACCTGTCCCCGTTTTTTCCCCCCCCGTTTTTTCTGCGGTTTTGAAAAATGCGGCAAATAACAAATGGTTCAATCAGGCCGGGGTATTGATAAACAAATGAACAACAGCTACGACTGCCTTCGTTCCATTGTCGGGGGCCGAGTACGACGGCTCGGTCTTCTGGTATGGCCCGACTCAGATGGACTTGAAAACACCGATGTTCAACTGCACTTGCAGATAGATTGCGTCGACGGCGTCCACCGTGAAATAACGTGCTGCACGGATTCGGATGGGCAAACATTGAAAGTAGAATTGGAACATTGGCAGGATGGCCTACCACTGATGTTCTAAATGACGCGACGAATATTACCGGAACCGGTCGTATCGGTACGGCAATTCGCCCGTTTCCGGGGCCCGAAAAGGTTCCGCGGGACCTTTTTCTGTCCAGGACCTTTTTATGTCCCAACCGGTGTCTGTCGTCCACGATTCGGGCTTGCCCCGATCGAGACCTGTTCACCACCAGATCGAATTGATGAGATCGGACGTCACTGCCCGGCTCGCCCGGGTAGGACGATGTTCCCTGTCTCGCACGCACATCGTTGGTGAACATCGCCCCACGCAGGCAAGCTGCCGTGGTGACGGTTTTTTTGGGGATCGCGTGCTGGTTGTGAACATTGCTCCACGCAGGCAAGCTGCGAGGTGGCAGGGCGGAAACGAAAAGGGTCCGCGGAAACGAAACGAAAAGGGTAACAGTTTAGTTCCGGGACCGTGAATTTGGTTGGGATGTTAGCGATTCGTATTGGCGTTGGCAACATAAATCTGTAGAGGTGTTCGGTGAAGGATCACCGATGTCATTTCCGTTCTACCCAAAACACGAATACGGTTGTCCGCATGTGAGGCATTGTCCGCATGCCGGCGGTGCTGCGATTGGTCACTTGGTGCAGCTTGCCGGCGACCATCAGGATTGCTATCAAGGTCTTTATCGTCAGATCGACTCTGAGCGTGAGCGGAACAGCAAGCTGTTTGCTGAGAACCAGCAGTTGGCAAAGAAAATTGAACAGCTCCAGCTGGAACTTCGACTCGAGCGGCAGAACAAATTTGCGACCCACAAGCAGAAAGCCGAATTAGCCCAAACAGAATCTGCTGAAACGCCAGCCAGGAAGAAAGGCCAACGAGGCGCACCGAAAGGCCATGCCCCCTGGTATCGTAGGATGCCCACGGGATACGACGTTCGAGTCGATGTGGAGGCACCAAAGCGATGCCCTCGTTGCGACTCCCGCAGCGTCGCCGTCTACTTCAACCAAGCCGCGACAGAACACTTGCAGGAAGACATTGTTGACGGCCGCTATCACGTCACGCTTTTTACTCATCCCTCGGCCCGCTTGAGGTCGAAGTGTTCCGAATCCCTCAATTCTACAAAACAAACAGGGGTCAGCTCAACCGGAGAGAAGATCCAAGGGTAACTGCAAATTCGTGCCGCGGTTGGGGTTGACGAATGCCAATCGATGAAATTCGTGAGGTTTAGGAATGAACCTGTCCGTGAATGAACCGTTTTGTTGAGCTATTGACGTTTGTTTGGGGAAAGTCGAGCTGTATACTTCTCATTCATAGATCCACTTTAGATTCCAGCAAGGGTCTTCAAATCGCGACCTATCAACCAACCTCGATTTGAAAACTAGTTTCAATAGTGAGTTTGAACAATGGACAATCACAAGCTGATTCAAACATGTTGCGTCGCACTCGTTGTCGTGGTTACGAATTGCTGGTGCTATCGAGTCGGAGGTCAAGACGCAATCAGACCACAACCTGAGATCGCGCCGTATGCCGAAGGAGTCCTCAGACTAGAGCTTATGTCTTCAGCATTGAACAATATGCAAGGCTATTCCAAGGTCGCCAGTGAACTGGAATTGGTGCCTCAACAAAAGCAAGAAATTATGCCAGCTTTGTCGGAATTTAATTCAGAATATACAAAATCAGTCGCCCAACTTAGCCAGGCGGCAGTTGCAGCTCATGCAGCCAAGGATTCGGACTCATTGAAAGCTGCCAAGGAACAGCATGAAAAAGAAATGGCGGATTTAGTAAGTGCAGCGGAGAAAAAAGTCGAATCTGTCTTACTACCTCACCAAACAAAGCGACTGGGCCAAATTTCTTTTCAAATGGTAATCTCGCGCACGCATCAAACGTTTGGAATTGGGATGTTACTGCCAATCGTCGAAAAGTTGGACATTCCCACAAGTGACAAGGAAGCTTTTCGTGAGGATGTTAAGGCACTTGATAAGGATTTTCAAATGGAGCTCAAAGCGCTAAGAGAGAAATACGCCAAAGCAGCTTTCAAACTGGCACCCAAGACGATCAAAAAGGAGCTGGAGGAGAGAATCGGTGATTTGGTTTATTTCGATAGATAGACTGCCTGCTCAACGTTTTTCCTTTCGTCAAGCGTTGGCCTTCAAACCGCTAATCAGCCTCTGCCGCCATCAATTTCAATTGTCGCTCATCGGGAAAGTCAATGACGCGAAAACGCGGCGGGTACATGTCCAGCGGCTCCATCAATTCCGCCACATATTGCTGGGATTGCTCCCAGCTGATGCTCGTTGTGGCGTCATTTGCCTCGTCGTGAAATACGATGACTCTCGGTTTTGGGCAATAGAGCTTTGACTCCCTGCGTCCATACACAGTAACTCTGCAAGTCACCCTTTTTTTCCATCACGCTAAAGCTGGCGACGAATTCTTTGATGTGTTGAATTTCGTAAATCTTTTCCAGCAGCTGTTTCTGGTCCGCGTGTTCGATTTGCAGCCAACCCAATTGCAGCCGCCGATATTCGTTGTACAAGGCGTTTTCTGGTGTCGGGAACCAGTCGATCCATTGACCACTGTGGTCCATCGTCAGGGGCGTCGCGATCATGGGCCGCGGCTGCTCCTGCAACTGTTGCATTGCCAGCTCCAGCATCATCTTCTGGCCAACTTCCGATTCGGAGCCGGTTACCAACAGTGTGTCGCGGTTGGGCACCATGACAATCGCCTGCCCTTCGATCTTGAACTCTTCAAACAGCTCAGTCAGAATCAAACGCGTCGCGTCGTAGGAGTCGCCAGTATTGGAGGCATACAGCTCATCACCGACACTGGCGTAGACAAATTTTGAGTCCGCCAGGTTGTGGATGGCGATTTCACGGGCTTCCCAAAACGTGACTCCCCAATTTTCCAGATCTTCGTTCGAAATCGAGCGCACCGATTCGGGTAAATCGTAAACGAGCGACAGGTAGAGGTGCTCGCCGATCGGCTCCAGAGGCCAGTCGATGGGTTTGCCGCCTTCGATTTGTTGACGCAGCCGCAGCTGTTCAAACGTGGAGCGGGTCCAAATCCGGGGACGAATGTCATGGCTGGCATCGGCGAAATCTTCAGGCATCTCTTTCAAGTGTGAAAGCGCCGCGCGGACCATGTCCTTGAGACAGCGTTTGCGATCGGACTTGTCAACGTTGCAATATTCAATGTACAGATTGGAAAGGTTGAGAACGCCCCGATCTTCGCCCGCCGCATCGAAGTTTAAACGAAATTCATGGGCGTCGATCGAGATTGTTCTTGTGTCGCCCGCTTCGCGAAGCGCCGCCATGAACAACTGAGCGAATTTTTCTTTGGAGGGTGGACCAAGAATTTTGTCCAATAGTCCCATGTGGGTGTCTCCGGGTCGTCGTCTGATTCAATTCAAGCCAACATCATATCGGCAACCTTGCAGTGCGTCGATCATTCTGCCTCGAACGAACGGGCCAGATCAGATTCTGCCGCAATGAAGCCAAACGAAGCCCAACTACCGCTGTCGATCAGCTTTTCAAACTGGCGCCGCGCTAGTTCTTGTTCATCGTTATAGAAATGCCAATTTCCAATCGCGTACGCGATCGAATCACCGGCTGGCCCACTGTCAGTATCAGCTTGCAATTCTTCCAGAGTAATTAAACCCTTGTAGAACAGACAACAGCGGTGGTAATTCATGTTTTCAATGATATCCATTTCGAGTTCAACCCGGTCCAGGCAAGTGCCTGCATCGTCTTTTCTGCCCAACCGTCGATTAATCATGTACAGCCAATGTGTGGCTGAAACGACATTGTCCGGATTGTTGGATGTTTCGAGGCACCTGGTATACGCACGCAACGCATTTTCAAAATCATGTTTAAGGTAATAAGCCAACCCCAAGTGATACCAGATGTTGCCGTGCAGGGTGCTGACGGGAATGTCCCTTTCGTTTGGCATGCCGTCGGGCTCAATTTCGTTTGCCTGGCCTGCGACCATTTTGGCAGCTTGCTTCAAATCGACGATCGCTTCGTCAAACTTGCGAGTGGAAATGTAACGATGCCCACGATGGCGCAGCATGCGAGCGTCGTCTGGGAATTTTTCTGTGCCCTGAGTGAAAATCTCGATCGCGCCAGGATAGTCTCCTTTGTAGGCGGCAAATCGCCCGTACCAGATGAGCTTGTCCGGGTCGGCGGGATTGTCTTGAAAAGCTCGTTGACGTTTGGCAAATTCGGCCAACAAATCCTCCGACGGCTCGGGAGCCATGAGTGGTTGCCCAGACAGCGAATACGCGGCAGGCATGCGCGGCACGGATGTCGATACATTGTCGGTCGGCGGCGCACTGATTTCGCGATTACAAGCCGCGAGACTCAATACCGCGAGGGTTGCCATCCAGGGTAGGATTGATCGAATCATGGTCGTTCCTTGCAAGAGTTATTCCTATCGCATCTTAGTGCCTGTCGATGCGTTCGACAAATGTGACGACGGCTACTAAACTGATGGTTCGCCCGGAGCGACTTGACCAGGCGAGCAGACGAATCGACGAATTGCCATCCACAGTGGTTCATGACGGAACACGAAAAACGCGATCCCGGCAATCTGTTTCCGATGCGTTTGACCAGCATCGAGAAGTTTCATTTTTTTGACGATTCGCAGGAGTTTCCCAACAACCTGTTTTGCCGGATTCGCCTCGAAGGACATGTCGATCGCGAACTGGCGTTGGACGCGATTCGTTTTTTCGAGTCGCGGCACCCGCTCATCAACGCAGTCGTCCGGCAATCGGGAAAGCGGCTGGTGTGGGATGGATACATTCCTCCCAGCCAGACAGTTCGTTGGACGGACCAGTCCCAGCCGCCAGGATTTGAGCGGCTTGATTTGCAACAGTGTCCCGGCGTGCAGCTCTTGTTTCGAGTCGCCGACGACGAAACTGAGATCTGGGTCCACGCGCATCATGCGACTCTCGACGGGGGCGCAGGTATTCAAATTGCCAATGAATGGTTGGCAGCCTATGCCAATCTTGCAACGGGCAAGCCGGCTGAACACGGGATCCCCAAACTCGACAGCGAACTCTTGCGCAAACGGAGCTCGTTGAACCTTTTCAGCTGGAACTACCTGCAACACCTGTACAAACAACCGATCGCGCTGTTCGGGGCCTCCAAGTTTTTGTTTCGCAAGTTCGGACTGCTGACGCAGTCGATTTTTCATCGCTCGGCACCGGTGGTCTTGCATGATGAATACCCCACTATTTTAGGTCGCTGGATCGAAGCGGACGTGCTGGATTCGCTGCGGGCCCAGGCCAAACAACATGGAGTGATGTTGAACACCGTGATGATCGCCCAGCTCTACCTGGCGATCTGGAATTGGCGGACGAAACACCAATTTGGACGGCCTGATGACTGGTTGCGAATCCTGATGCCGATGAGCATCCGGGGGATGGGTGACCGGCGACTATCGGCGGCGAACCGATCGGCGGTGGTCCAAATCGATCGTCGCCCCGCCGACTTTGCAAATACAGAACAGCTGCTCAAGGGGTTGGACCGGGAAGTTGGTATTATTCGCAACTGGCAGCTCAACAAGATTTTCCTGATTGCGATTCGTTCGATGTCTGTGATTCCGGGCTGGTTACGGTCGTCTGCCAAAAACGACAAATTTCGCGGCACGATGGTATTTACCAACCTGGGAACTCCGTTCAGCCGTAATAAACGACTCAAATCGGCTGGTGGAATTGTCGCCGGCAATCTGAAGCTGATTGAATTCGACTGGGTAGGACCGATTCGCAAGGGGATCGGGGTCAATTTGTCTGTGCAGCAACACGACGATCGAATCCGGTTATCGATGCACGTTGATCCGCGCCAAGTCGACGTCCCGGTCGCGGAGGAGTTGTTCGATGCCTACGTGGATCGACTCAGGAATCATCCGTTTTGAAAGCTTTAACAGCGACTATTGCCGGACGACATTGACAGGTTTTTTGGCAGCCTCATATTCCTGCCGTTGTCCCCAGCGATAAAACACAAAGCCCACGATCACGCCAACCGCGGTTGCCGATATGACCAGCATCGGACTTTCCGAAAATTTTGAATTCTGGGTAGCGGCTTGCGTGGTCAATATCAGTCCGATGACGCTCACGAACAACCCCAGAATGTCCGACAGAATTTCCTTGATATTCAAGTGCAGTTTGAACAGCAGGAAAAATTTTGTAAACACGAGTTGACACGCAAAGCTGACGACGCCCGCAGCCATCAAGGCAAATGCGATCCAGTAAAACGCCGGAAAGCGGTCACCGGTTTCCGTCATTTTGTCGGCAGCATCGTAAATCGGTTGCAGGATGCCGGCCGAGACGTCTTTGACGGCAGGCACCGTGTCCAAGGACTTACCAATTTCACCGACCTTCTCACCGATTTCGCCGACTTGGTCTTTGATCTTGTCTTCGACCGACTGCTCTTGGGCGAGCACGCAATTGACCAGAAATGGCAAAATGACCAGCGCCCTGGTCAGTAATGAAAAACGCATCATCGTGAATCCTTCAGGTTGGCTCGAAACGGTTGAACAAGAGACATACAACCAAGGTTATATTCGAAACCGAGCGTCTGTTATTTGCCATAATTTGAAAAATGCATTGACGTCGGTGGGACAAGTTCGCTGGTTTTTTCCGTGAACGAGTTGCCGCCCCTCGCCGTCGACCACGACCAAATCATTCAAGTTGCTTATGACAGCCAAAAGCCTTCGTTGTGAATATTGCCTCAGCCCTTGCCGCAAAATTCTGGCAAATTGCGGTATTGCCGTGTAAAAATCAGGTTTAATCTGACCATCGCCATTTCGGCATTTTTTCAGCAGCCAGAATTCATGCGAACAATTTCGTCCGCTTCGTTGCGTTGAGCAGAGATTTTGGCAAACTATGATGAAAAGCGGATCGCACGTTCGGGTCTCCGCTTTCGCGCGGTATTTTCTTGCTGATCGCGCTTTCATCCAGGTTATTAGCAGCTCAGTTTTTAGGAGGAGAAGTTCTTATGAAGTTATTACGCATCTCATTGGCCGTGGTGGCTTTGACTTTCGCCGGTCAACAATCTTACGGCGAACAAATCTTTATGGATTTCCAGGGTGCAGGTGGTTTCGGCCTGTTGCCTGAAAATGAAGTTCCGGCAATCACCACCTCGTCAGCGATGGGCGGAGAGATTGGGACAGGGTTGGTCTACGACGATATTACCAACACTTTGTTCATGCTTTACGAATTCGACGGCTTGACAGGAGGGATCAACACGGGGGTGGCCAGTGGCATGCATTTGCATTTGTCCGGCGATCCTGGCAATCCTTTCGGTTCGACGGGAGGCATCGTTTTTAACCTTAACAGTGGTACCGACGCCAACGTCACCAACAATTCGCCACTGATCGCTAATGGAGCAATTTCGGGAACCGTCAATGTTGAAGTGGTGTTCTCGGAGGCGCAAGAAGCAGAACTTTTGGCAGGTCGGTATTACGTTAACATTCACACAGCGGAATTTGGTGGTGGCGAACTGCGCGGCAACGTGGTTCGAGCGATTCCCGAACCGGCATCCTGTTTAATTTTGGGCTTGGGGCTGTTGGGATTGGTCATTCGTAGAAAAAGCAGCCAGATCTAATATTCAATCTGAATTTAGTTGAACGTGCGGTGGCCAGCAGACTTTTGCTTGGTCGCCGTTTTTTTATACCGGTTTTTGGCTGACATCAAACCGGTCATAGGCCCAGCACGTGAACCCAACGCCGGCAAATGCGGCACTTGACAGAAAAACCCACGCAATTGCACCTGAGGCAAACTCGTTTTCGCTCAACCAGTAAACGAGTCCGCCTGGCACCAGGCAAATGACCGCGACCAGCACCAAGATCATGATCTGGAAAAACATGAAAATCATCGCTTGGCCGACCGTCTGAATGTCTTTGGCTCCCGCGGCAGTCCGAATCGGGTACATCAGAAACAACCCGTTGGCCACACTAAACACCAGTAGATTAAACGGAACCGAAAATGCCATTCCCGTTAGCCACCAGCCGATCCAGGTTCGACTCATGATCATGCCTCCAGTTGCTACCGCCCAATGGAACGCGACGAACAGCGAGACCGCGCCCACCAGCTCGCCCGCGGCGACGTAAAACGAACGAACTGGGAGGGCCTTGAACACTTCAATGTGGTCGACATCGGCCCGGAATCCAAACGGCGACTGCAGCGAGAATATCGTCGTGATGTAACACAGGCTTCCAAATACGAACGCCACGACCAATGGCGATTGGGTTGCCTTGTTTATGTCCACGTCGAGAATCAAGGGCAGGCCGAGACAGGCCACGACGATGCCGATGATGACCAACAGGCCTTTGCTTTGGCGGAGGACCAATACCAGCTGCCGCCACGCAAGCGGCCCAAACCCGTCCCATGGCGGCAACATCGCAATCCGCCACCGCATGGATTTGGCAGTCAACCGCGGCGAAATGCCGCCGGATTTTCTGATCCGCTGGGATTGTTCGTAAAATTTTTGGCTAACCCGGACAGCCGTATCCAGGTAGTTCGCGTCGAGCAATAGAATTCCACCGATCAAGCAGGCGTTGATCGCGGCACCGAGGCAAAGATTGGGAGCAAACTTCAGAAAACTCTCGGCCATCATCGCTTGGCAAAATGGCTGGAACGGAGCCAAGACAATCCTGCCCATGTTCGACTCGGAAACAGCCGAGGCCCACGTTGGAAAATCGCGGATCTCCGAAAATTCGAGCTTGCCCAGTGCCTGCAACATCGCCACTCCGAACAGGGCCAGCAAGACCAGTGCGACGAGTTGCCTGCCGCGCGAATAGACGTTTTCCGCAACGACTTGTCCCAGCAGTGTTACCAACATCGCCGCCAGCGCGAGGAACAGAAAGGTCGTCGCAAACCCGAAGAATGCGAAGATCAAATTTGGAAAATATATGGCCATGGCACAGACGATGATGAGCGCCATGAAACAAGACGTCATGATCAGCCCCACGATCTTGTAAGCCAGTAATTCCCGTCGCGAAAACGGCGCAGTAAACAGCAAATCAATCTCGCTGGGCGAAAAATAAATCGCTTTCTCGCCCATCGACGTGAGCAAAGTGAAAATCAGATAAATAAACAGTCCCAAGGGGGCGTAGGTCATCAAATCAAATGTCGGTAAAGGCGAATCGCCCAGCCGCAAGATGATATTGGGCACAAACATCATCATGAATAAACCGATCGTGAGCAGCGTAACAAAAGCACCCTTGGGAGATTTCATCCCGCGCAACAGCCGACGGATGCTGGCCCTCGTGCTGATGCGATATAAGAGCAACAATGCCTTCATCAGTGCCCTTCTATCTCCGCCGTTGGAATTGCGGTTGGCAAAGAAGTCGATTCGCCCTTGGTAGCCCGGAAAAAGATCTCTTCCAGCGAAGCACCGGTGCCCACATCGGGATATTGCTGACGAAGTTCAGCGAAGGTGCCCAGGAAAGCAGCTTGACCCTTGAGTAAAATCAACAGGTGCGTACAGGTGTCTTCGATCAGCGACAACATGTGCGAGCTGATGATCACGGAAGCTCCAGCCGCGGCCCGCTGCCGCACCGTTTCTTTCATTGTCCGGATCGCGTGCGGATCCAGTCCCGTGTGGGGCTCGTCAAACAGGATCGCGCGTGGATTGTGCAGGAAAGCACAACAGATCGCCACCTTCTGCCTCATCCCGCGGGAAAGTTCCTGAGCAGGCGTGTCTTTCTTTTCTGTCAATTCGAATTGTTCCAGCAGTTCGACCGCGATCGCTTCGAATTTCTCGACACCGTAAGCCGCTGCAAAAAATTGCAGGTGTTCGGACACCGAGAGAGCGTCAAACAGGTGCGGTTCATCGGGGATGTAAGCTAACAAGGATTTGGCCTGTTTGCCCTGTTTTTCAATATCGAAACCGCCCACCGATATGTGTCCCTGGGTCAGCGGGATGATGCCCGATATCGTGCGCAGCGTCGTCGTTTTGCCTGCCCCGTTGGGTCCGACCATGCCCAGCACCTGGCCGGGCTGAACTTCAAACGACAAACCGGCAACCGCGATCGTCTCGCGGTAGGCCTTGTGATAGTTTTCGACTTTGATCATGAACAACCTAAAACTCGGCGTTACCCGGAGTCCGCGGGAAGGGAATCACGTCACGGATATTGCCCATGCTGGTCACGAATTGCACGGCCCGCTCGAGGCCCAATCCAAATCCGGAATGCGGGACGGTTCCGTAGCGACGCAAGTCGGAGTACCACCAATAGTCGTCGACGACCAGGTCCTGGTCCTTCATCCGTGATTCGAGGATGTCCAGGCGATGTTCCCGCTGGCTGCCGCCGATGATTTCGCCGACATTGGGAACCAGCACGTCCATCGCCCGCACCGTTTTATTGTCGTCGTTGCAGTACATGTAAAAAGGTTTGATCGTTTTTGGATAATCAAACAGGATCACCGGTTTCTTGAAGTGCTGCTCGGTCAAATATCGCTCGTGTTCGCTTTGCAAGTCGGTTCCCCACTGGACGGGAAATTCGAATTTTTGACCGGACTGGGCCAGTAACTCGATGGCTTCCGTGTAAGGCAGACGCACAAAATCACTCTCCACGATCCCGCTGAGCATCTGGATCAATGATTTTGATTCGTCGATGAACTCATTGAAAAACTGCATGTCTTCATCGCACTTCGTGAGCGCGTCGGAGATGATGCGTTTCAGGAAGGCCTCGGCCAGATCCATGTTGTCCGTGAGTTCATAAAACGCCATTTCGGGTTCAATCATCCAGAACTCAGCCAGGTGCCGCGAGGTGTTCGAGTTTTCTGCGCGAAACGTGGGGCCAAACGTATAGACTTTGCCCAACGCGCAGGCGAAAGTTTCCGCGGACAGCTGGCCGCTGACCGTGAGATACGACGGGCGATTGAAGAAATCGAACTTGTAGTCGAGTCTTTCAATCTGATTTTTTGCGATCAGGTTCATGTCCATCGTGGTGACCTGGAACATCTCGCCGGCGCCTTCACAGTCACTGGCCGTGATAATCGGCGTGTGAACGTACAAAAAACCCCGTTCCTGGTAGAACTGGTGGATGGAATTGCAGATACAGTTTCGCACCCGGGCCACGGCGCCAAACGTGTTCGTGCGCGGACGCAGGTGGGCCCACTCGCGGAGCTTTTCGAATGAATGTCTTTTTTTCTGCAGCGGATACGTATCCGGGTCGGCCCAACCATGCACGATGACCCTGGTCGCCTGCATTTCCGTCGTTTGGCCGCGGCCGCCCGAAGCCACAATCTCGCCTTCGGCCGAAATGCTGCAACCGGCCGTCAGGGATTTGACTTCTGATTCATAATTTTCCAGTTCCGCCGGGGCGACGATCTGAATATTGCCCTGGCTTGAGCCATCGTTGATTTCAATAAAACTGAAGCCGGCTTTCGAGTCGCGACGGGTGCGCACCCAGCCTTGCAATAACGCCGTTTTTCCAATCGACGATTCGCTGCGGGCTTCCTTGACTGACAGTTTTGACAACGTTGAAATTTCTGACATTCCGTATTTCCAAAGATTAACTGTTATTTGCTGGTTCGTCTGTTTTTCGAAATCTTGCCGAGAATCCGATCAAGGCCAACAACAGGAACGTGGCCACGCCACCGATCACGAAACTTCCAGTGCCCGGCTTCTGCATCTGGATCACCGTTCCGCCATAAGCCTGCGTGAATGCACCAATCACGCCCACGGCCATTAACAGGTTCCAAACCGTCATTCGCATTCCCGTGGGTTTTTCGGTTCCCAACAATTTCCGACTGTTCATTAGAGCAAAAAATGAGACATAGGCGATCGGCAAGAGGATCGCTGCAAAGGTCGAAGCGACAATGATCAGCCACGTTTTCGATTCGCCTTGCCAGAAAATATACCAGCAAAAGCCGGCGAGGCAGGCAGCCAAAGCTCCCAGTCCGCGGACCCAGACGCTTTCGAATTGGCCGAATATTTCCGCGAACGCGTAACCATTGATGAGCATCAGGATCACGATCGTGGTAAAACCCATCGCCAAAGCGCCCAGTCCGAACGCGAGTTTCGCGTTCCTTTCACCCAACAGCGGTGTGAGTGACGCGGCCAATTGGCCGGCGGTGGGTTTGACCAGCGTCAATGCCAAGTGGCGTTCGGCAGGGCTGAGGCCGGCCGCGTATTCGGCGATTTGCTGTTTCTTTTGTTCGGCGTTCAATTCATTGAACTTCGCGACTTCTTCGTCGCTTCTCGTGTCCGCATATTGGCCTTTGAGTACACCCAGGGTGCTGTCAAACAATTTGCTGGTTCGCACCACGGCCGGATCGTTGCTGAGCAACTCGGCATCGGCTTTCGCGTGAAACGCATGTGCCGAGGCAATCACGATGCACGACGTCACAATCAAGTAAGGAATCGCCATCCCGAAAATGAGATCGAATTTGGCCAGCCCCCGAAATGGTCGGTCCCAACCGCGGGCCAACATCGAATAAGGCAGCAAAAACGTCATGTTCAACCCGACCGCAGTCGCCGTCACGCCAATCATGCTTTGCTGCTGTTCGCCAATGATCAATGCCTGCCAATGTTCCCGTTGATCCACGGGCAGACTGGCCAGAGTATTCTGAACGTCGGGGGCGGTTGAATTCCAATGGTTGATGTTGGGTATGAAGCCCAGCAGAATTTCGCGTCCAGTTCAATTCGCCGCTGGCTCCCAGCTTGTACACGACGGCGACAAAACAGGCCACGATCATGCCGACCATCAGCTTGAGAATGATATCAAACATCCGTGACATCCAACCCGGTTTGAAACTCAGCATCACGATGGCCATCGCCAAAACCGCCAGCCCTGCCGAAACAATCATTTTCATTTGGTTGGTATCGGCCAGGCCGCCAGTCAAGTTGGTGTCCAGGGCGTCGTAGCAGAGGCTGAACTGCGGCATGATCCAGATCATGTTCGCCAGGATCGTTGCCGTGATCCAGCCAACACCGAGAACGGGATTGACGTATTCGTTGATCGCGGCGTAGGGGCGTTTTCCGGTTGATAATGTGACGTAGCTAATCGCCGAGAGCATGATCACGCCGATAACGATTGCCACCAATTGGAGCCACAACATGCTCGTGCCGCCCAGCATACCCAGGTACAGTGCGCCGCCCAGCGACCCGCCGCCCAACGTGATCGCGCTTTGCAGCCAACCCGGTCCAGAGAGTCGAAAGTATGAACCCAGCACCGCCGCGGTGCCTTTTTGTTGTGCGGCAGTCAGGATCTCGCGGTCGCGATAGGTTTTTTCGGTCATCGGGACGGGTTGAGGTGTTGAGATTTGTGATTTGTGATTTGTGATTTGTGAGTTGTGGGTTGTGAGTTGTGGGTTGTGAGTTGTGGTTGTGGGTTGTGGGTTGTGAGTTGTGGGTTGTGGGTTGTGAGTTGTGGGTTGTGGGTTGTGGGTTGTGAGTTGTGGGTTGTGGGTTGTGGGTTGTGGGTTGTGGGTTGTGGGTTGTGGGTTGTGGGTTGTGGGTTGTGGGTTGTGAGTTATGGGTTGTGGGTTGTGGGTTGTGGGTTGTGGGTTGAATGTCGGGTATGGAGTGTTGAATGCTTACCGTGTGATCAATACCCTCCCCTCGGGAGGGTCGGGCTCTCAGGCCCGGGGAGGGCAACGACTGCGGCAAACTCGAATACCCTCCCCGGCCGCTACCGCGTCCGACCCTCCCAAGGGAGGGTATGGTTCAGCCCTTCCACTTCCGCCCTTCCACTTCCACCCTTCCACTCTCCGGCCTCCGACTCTCCGGCCTCCACTCTCCGGCCTCCGGCCTCCACTTTCCGACCTCCGACCTCCGACCGCCTACTCAATCCCCTTGTCGGCCAACCACCTTTCAACGTCGAGTGCCGCCATGCAGCCGGTTCCGGCCGATGTGATCGCCTGTCGATAATAGTCATCAGCGACATCGCCGGAGGCAAATACCCCATCGACACTCGTGTGAGTTCGAAAGGGACGCTGCCAGAGAATGTAACCCTGCTCGTTCATCGCCAGTTTGTTTTTGAGAAAAGACGTGTTGGGTGTGTGGCCAATCGCGACAAACATGCCTCCGACGGCCAGTTCGCGGATCGAGCTATCGTTCGTGTTCTTGATTTTCAAGCCGGTGACAAGATTTCCGTCGCCGAGGACTTCGTCAACGACGCTGTTCCAAACTATTTCAATCTTGGGATGGTTGATGGCTCGTTCTGCCATGATTTTAGATGCCCGCATCACATCGCGGCGAATGATCATGTAAATCGTCTCGGCACCTTTCAGGTTGGCCAGATAAGTTGCCTCTTCGACGGCCGAATCGCCGCCCCCGACGACTGCGAGAGGCTTCTGGCGATAAATGGGCAGAGCACCATCGCAAACCGCACAAGCGCTGACGCCTTTGTTCTTGTAAGCTTCTTCAGAAGGGAGGCCGAGGTAATTGGCCCGGGCCCCCGTGGCGATGATGATCGTGTGAGTTTCAACCGGTTCGCCGCTGGCCGGAATTACCTTGAAGGGCCTGCCGCTGACGTCGATGTCAACGATGTCATCTCCGACAACGCGTGTTTCGAAATTGAGGGCCTGCTGCTTCATCAGTTCCATCAATTCGACGCCTTGCACCGCGTAGTGCAGTTTCCCGTCTTTTTTGTGGTCGGGGGGTGGCGGGAGATTCCAGTGTCGGCTGGTGTCGACCGCGCTTTCCACAAATTCGCGGACGTTTCCAAACGGGAAACCCGGATAATTTTCAACTTCCGTCGTGAAGGCAAGCTGACCCAGTGGGATCATTTCGGGAGTCGCCGTGCCTTCAAAAAGCAGCGGGTTGAGATTTGCGCGGGCAGCATAAATGGCCGCCGACCAGCCGGCAGGGCCGCTACCGATGATAACAACTTTTTCAGGCACCAATTTGTCTCCGTATCACAATTTCGGCAATGTTCGCGATTTCAAAACGAGCGAAGATTATAAGTGTTACCAGTTCGAATTGGCAGTAGTCGCTGCGGCAGGTAAGATTGAATTACCGAGATCGTCGGCGTTGCGTTTTGCTGGATCGCTCATGAATACATTCCTCGTCGCAGTTACCTCATTTGTGCTGCTGATCGTTGCCTATCACACCTATGGTCGCTGGTTGGCGCGAAAGATCTTTGGGCTTGATCCCCATGCAGAAGTTCCCAGCCAACAACTTTGTGACGATGTGGATTTTGTACCCACGAACAAATCGATCGTGTTCGGACACCACTTTACCAGCATTGCCGGGACAGGTCCGATTGTCGGGCCGGCGATCGCGGTCTTCTGGGGTTGGTTGCCGGCGCTGCTGTGGGTCGTGTTTGGCAGTATTTTTATCGGGGCCGTGCATGATTTCGGGGCACTGGTGGTCAGTCTCAGAAACCGGGGACAAACCGTAGGCGAAATCGCCGGCCGGATGATTTCGCCCCGAACCAGGATCCTGTTTCTGTTGACGCTGTTTTTCGCGTTGACGGTTGTCTTGGCGATCTTTGGGCTGGTAATCGCTTCGATCTTCAAGATTTATCCCCAATCCGTTTTGCCGGTCTGGATTTCACTGCCCATCGCGATTGTCGCGGGAGTCATGGTGAAACGTCATTCGGGCAATTTGACGCCTTTATCGCTGGTAGCGCTGGTTGTGATTTACGGCTGTGTCTGGATTGGGGCTTATTACCTGCCGATCACCTTGCCCGTGTCGAATCCGATCGTAGTTTGGACGATGATCCTGTTGGCCTACTGCGCGGTGGCATCGGTGTTACCCGTCTGGTTGTTGTTGCAGCCACGAGACTACATCAATAGTCTGCAATTGATTTTGGCACTGGCGTTGTTAATTGTCGGGTTGCTGTTCGCTTCGTTGCTGGGGAAAGCGGATCTGTTTGGTTCGGCGCCGGCCATGGTGAATGTGGACTCGCTCCCGTCAGGCACGCCGCCCATTTGGCCGTTTTTGTTCATCACCATTGCCTGTGGCGCGATCAGCGGATTTCATTGCCTGGTCAGCAGCGGCACCAGCAGCAAGCAGGTCGCTTGCGAAACGGACGCTCAGTATATTGGCTATGGAGCGATGTTGTTGGAAGGCGCTTTGGCAGTGGTTGTGATTCTGGCTTGTTGCGCCGGTGTCGGCATGGGGCAGTTTGATCTGCAAACGGGGGCTGCTGTTTTGGGCACCGACAATCAGCCGCTCGTTGGTATGGCCGCCTGGAATGCCTACTACGATACGTCGGGCAGTTGGGAGCAGTTTGGTTTGCCCCAGACGGTCGGTGCCTTTGTCGAAGGAGGAGCAAATTTTCTGACGGTACTCGGCTTGCCCCTGAAGATCTCGGTTGGAATTATCGCCGTGCTGGTTGCCTGTTTCGCGGCCACAACGCTCGATACCGCGACACGCCTGCAGCGTTACGTGATTCAGGAATTGGGAGCGACGTTGAAAATTACACCGCTGAAAAACATGTACGTGGCGACTGGGCTGGCCGTGTTTCTCGGTGGCGCAATCGCCATGTTGCCCGGCCAACCGGGTGGCGTCGCCGGCACCGGTGGATTATTACTATGGCCGCTGTTCGGCGCGACGAACCAGTTGTTGGCGGGCTTGGCGTTCATGGTGACGGTATTTTATCTGTGGCGACGCAACAAACCAATTTGGTTCATCGCGATTCCGATGGTGATCATGATCATTCTTCCGGCGTGGGCGCTGATTTGGCAGTTGTTCAACGGAACGAGCGGCTGGTGCTGGTCGTTTGGCGATCACAAGCTGTTAGCGACGATCGGTTTGATCACTTTGGTACTTGCAAGCCTGGATGGTTCTGGAAGCCATTTTGATGTGGCCCAAAGCCAAGGGCGTGATCGAAGATGGGCTGCCGCCACTGCCGATCAAATCGTCCAAAGACATGCAGGCGGTGGGAGGGCGATCATGCTGAATCGAATCTTTCTTTTCGGCTTGGCAAGTCTGCTGGTGCTGACGCTTATGTCGACCGCGTGTGTTCCGGATTTGTTCGTCGGAAGCTCGACACGGGAAGTAGTCGGCAAAGTTGTTCTCGATGGCCAGCCAGTCGAAAACGCCAAGGTCGTGTTTATTCCGATGAAAGCGACTGATGCCTCTTTTCAGGAAAAGAACTTGTCCTATGCCACTACCGACGCCGAGGGTAAGTTCACGCTCCAACAAGCCAACGGGGATCTCGGCGCAGCGGCAGGAATGCATCGAGTCATTCTTAGCAAGCGTACGGCAGCCGATCGTTCTACGGGGGACGGGTTCCAGGGAGTCCTGACGGATCTGTTTTCGGCGGACGGTGAAAATTCGCTGCGGCAAGCGCCGGATGAGTTATTTCCAATCATCTACAACCGACAGTCAACGTTGACTTTTGACGTCGATGCATCCGAGGAAAAAGTCGAGGCAAATTTCGATTTGAGCTCAGTCGATCCGTTGTTGATCGAGAAATAAATGTGGATCTCCGAGCCGTGAATAACACCAACGATCTAACACCGACGATCACATCCCGGAGGTCTGTGCCACAATGATTGCTGGGGATCACCGAACTACACTACCGTCCTGAAAACGGCAGCCGGCTGATCCGTACCGGCAACTGCTGTCTCGCGTCGAGTGACGGCGCTGCGGATGCCATTTTCGGCCGCATTGTATATAGCTTGCGGTGAAGTTTTCCTTTTTGGAATTCTGCACCGATCAAATTGCGCCGTAACGCCGTGATATCGGATTTGGACGCGATCAGAATCGCGTTCGGTTGGTTCATCAAAAAGATCGCGGCATCCATTTCGTGATCGTCCGCAAAATGAAAAATTTTCCGGTCGGGTAACCAAAATGCATTGCCAAACGGCGGTCGGCCCATGAATACAATGGGCGATTCGTGGTATTCCGGAGATTCGGCAAGCTGCGAGATTGCCGTTTGAACCGATCGAGATTCAGCAATTTTCGGCAACAGCTGGGTGACCAACAGCGAAACGAATAACAGGCCGGCGATTGCCACCGCCGTCAATCCGATACGGACGTTATCCAAAGAGCGAATTCGCCGGACGAAGACAAATGTCAACACCGACAATAGCCCAATCACGGCGAACGCCACGGTGGAATTCAGTGGCGAAGGGAACACGAACAACAAGGCAACTGCCGCGATTATCAGCATTGTGCCAACCGACATCGACATGTGGCGAGGGATGGAGTTCAACCAGTTGCCTGTCGTCAGGATGGCAGAATCTGTGATGGCCGTTAGCAGCAAAGTTCTGCCCAACAACAGGCAAAAAATCGGCAATGCCGGAATGATGTATGTGGGCAGTTTCGATTCCGAAAGTGAAAAGAATCCGATGACCCACATCACATACAACAGCAGTTGGCCAAACTGACCGCCTAATTGGTGTTTCTTTGAACGGCTGGTCGAGATTACGGTCTTGATGAAAAACGGAATCAGGAAACAAGCCGGGTACATCATTAACATCAAAACCGGCAGGTAAAACCACCAGGGTTGTTGATGGTTGAACGCGTTGGAAAATCGGGCGACATTGTGCTTCCAAAAGAAGTAGTAAAGAAAATCAGGATGGACCCAAACAGTGGCGAGAAACCAGGGTGCCGATATCAAAAACGCCGGAACAGCGACGAACAACCAGGATTTGAGCTGACGCAAGGCCAGGTTTTGTTCCAGCCATCCGGCCAGCAGAACCGGCGGAAGGACTAACACGCCGATGACGGGCCCCTTCGTCAGGATGCCCAACCCGCAAGCGATTCCGGCGAGTGTTAACCACAACCTGGAGTTCTGTCCGGCGCGGAACCCGAGCACCAATGCCAGTAACATGATCGTAGAAAAACAGGTTAACGACGCGTCCATGGTCACGTAGCGCCCGCTGAGTAGAAAACCGCCGGACAGTAACAACAGCACGGCTCCCAAAAACCCCGTGCGCTCATCGAAGACTTTGCTGCCCAATACCAAAACGGTCAGTAATGTGAGCAAGGTTGCGACGGCACAAGGTAGCCGAGTAGCAAATTCACCGGGCCCAAACAGGTGATAACTGGCGGCCGTCATCCAGGCCTGCAACGGCGGTTTGTCCCAGTAGTTTTCCTGGCTGAGGGTAAGCGACAGCCAGTCGCCCGATTGATAGATGTTCAGGCCCAACTGGGCATTACGGGTTTCATCGGGTTCCAAAAATGGGTAGTTCAAATTGGAAAACAGGATCGCGGCGGCAATGGAGCCCAAAACCGCGATACCCAGCCAACGCGTTTTGGCCGAGAGTTTCTGTCGCTGCGGTGGCTGTGAGTCGTCGTTGTTCGTGGGAAATGCGAGGTTGTTCCACCAGAATTGAGCAGTCCGAGAAATTCGCCTGGCCTGAGTTTTGAGCGATTCAGGCTGCATCATTTCAAAATGGGGAGATGTCAGTTGGGCTTCAAAGATCGAGTAACCGTCCTCGCGACAGAGCGCTATCAACTCGGCCGCAGATTCAAACTTGACACCCTCGTTCAACAGCGGACGCAGTCTGGCAGAGTCAAAAATAATGACGCCGGGGCGACCGTTGTTCTTGCCTGTTCCCAGCGCGAGCCGGGTGACGAACGAAACGAGTGCCTGGGCAAGCCGGGTTTTCCAGTTACCGCTCGCGGGATTCGTTTGAAAGTAGCAGGCGAGATCGGTCTTGTTTTGGGATTCGGCCAGCCATTCCCATTGCGTTTCGTTAAAGCGAATTTCTGGATCGACAATGGCAACTTGCACCGAATCGCTCGTTGCGAATCTGTTTAGCGCCGTCGCCAATGAGCCGCGCAGTATCTCGCTCGCGTCGAATGTCCGCTGTTCATCAGCGGTTACTGAATCGTTCGCCGTGCTGACCAGAATTATTTCATGCTCCCGATTCAGAGCTTCGAGTGACTTTTTGATCGACGCGATGCACGAGCGAATCAGTTCTTTCGCGGGGGGGGTGGATTTCGTGACCGGGATTACGACGACCGTTGCGGGCCGATGTCCGCTGCACGTGGGCTGATGCTCACAGTGGTCCGGGTTGGAGATTGCGTCAAGCATGGGGATTCACCCTGCCGCGGCCGACTTCAACATGCATGGCCTCTTCACCATGAGTGCGGAGTTTGAATCGTGTTAACGACGGTTCCACAGGTTGCAGGAAATCGATGTTAAAGCGTTGCAAAACAACAATTGCAACGTGAACGGATAAAATCCCCACAATCACCCCGGCGAATACATCTGACGCGTAGTGATTTTGGGAAACGATCCGCTGCACCCCGGTGATCACGGCCAGGCTAAACATTAATTTTCGTGCGCGGGGGTAGAGTATCGACAACGCCAAGGCCAGGCTAACCGCTGTGGCCGTGTGACCTGAGGGGAATGAATGCATCGCGTTGTTTGACAGCGCTTCATTGAGTGTCAGTTCTGCACCGCTGGCCTCGTAAAAGGGACGCGACCGCTGAACGAGAACTTTGACAAAGGCCGTCACCGTTCCTGCCAGAATCGTTGAGCCAAGAACCAGCCAGATACCCCGCCGTCGCTCAAAATCGAAATTTAAAATCAACAAAATGGTGATCAGACATCCCGCGCCATGGCCAAACGCGCTCAAGTAATTGAATAGTGCTTTCAGATCACCCGGAATCGAGTTGGGTTGAATCCACAATCTAAGCGACTGATCCACGAACCAAAAACTCAGTAACGACGCGACTGCCAGAATACCAACCGTCGGCAGCGATTTTTTCAGCGAAGGAAGCGGTGGTGCTTGCATTTTTTTCCGTCAAACGAGGCAATTTAGAGCCGCGTTCATAACCTCTTGACCGCGGTCTGACAACGTCAGTTCGTGCGTCGCCGGAACTGCTATCAGGTTTTGATCCCGGCTTGCTGCTTTCATGCTGACGTGGACCGGCGGTGAAATGAGCACAAGCTGCGATGCATTCGCACGCTGGTCTGAGCATGGCGCGTTTTCATTCGATCGGCTGCAAGTCAACTTCGTAAATCCGCGGACACAATTTGCCGGTCACCAGCAGCTTTTTGGTGGCACGATTGATGGCGATTCCGTTCAAGAGACCTTCTTCGGGACGCTTCCGTGACGGCCAAAGGTTGGTGAGATCAATAATGCCAGTTACCGCGCCCGAAGTTGGATTAATCTCATAGATCAAATCGGTGCCCCACTGATTGGCATAGATGCTGCCTTCAATGTATTCGAGCTCGTTTAGCTGGCTGACGCGACGTTTACCTTCCCGTACCGTGATGCCGCCGACTTCTTCAAACGTTTTTGGATCCAGAAACCTTAATCTGGCGGTGCCGTCACTCAGGATCAAGACCTTGCCATCGTTCGTCAAACCCCATCCTTCTCCTTCGTAATGATGTTCGCGAATTTTGTTGAGATCGCGATCGTAAACATAAGCAATTCCGGCTTTCCAGGTGAGTTGAAACAATTCATCGTTGAATAACGTCAGACCTTCGCCAAAGACTTTGTCATCCAAGGCGACTTTTTTGATGACCTCGCCGGTGTCCAGATCGACTTTGCGAATGGTCGATTCGCCATACTTGCCGGTGCTTTCCCACAGGATTCCATTTTCCCAGACCAGTCCCTGGGTAAATGCCTGGGGGTCGTGCGGAAATTCGCGGATCACGGTATAGGTGAACCGGGGAATGCCCGTGCTGGGTCGCATGAAAATTGCCACGTACGAGCCTCCCACCGCAATGACCAGAAAAACGACGACCAGGTCCCAGCGCACCGGGCGTTTGTCGTAACGTGTGTTCTGTTTGGGCTGAACCGCTTTGCTGGTACTCGGCGGCGGAGATGCTTGCGATTTTCTCGCTTGGTTCTTTTTTGACATTCGGAGAACTTGCAACAATTTTATTTATTTTTGGATCAATCAGGCCCACAGAGACGAGGGCATCTTCAGGTTCTTTGTCAGCGCGTCAATCTGGGCGAATTCTTCGGGGGAAAACTCTTTGTTGTTGACTGCTTGGCAATTTTCCAGAACCTGCTCTGGTCGGCTGGCTCCGCACAACACGCTGGTCACTTCGGGCAACCGTAAAATCCAGGCGATCGCCATTTGCGCCAGCGACTGTCCCCGGTTGTTTGCCATCTCGTTTAAGTTATTGACAATTTCAAGAATTTCAGGTGACAGATCTGCGGGACGCAGGAATTCAGGATTCGTCTCGGCACGCGATCCGCTCGGCACACCGCCAAGATATTTGTTGGTCAGCAAGCCCTGATACAGCGGACAAAACATGATCATCCCCATGCCGGCTTCGCGACAGGTATCGGCGAGTTCGTTCTCGATCCAGCGGTTGAACATCGAGTAATTGGGCTGGTGAATCAGGATCCTGTGCCAACCGTTTTCACGACAGATGGCCTGCGCTTTGCGCGTCTTGTCCGCAGAGTAACTGCTGATGCCGATGTACAGTGCCTTGCCTTGTTCCACCATGGTATTGAGTGCACCCAGCGTTTCTTCCAGGGGAGTTTCCGGGTCAAAGCGGTGGCTGTAGAAGATATCAAAATAGTCAACGCCAACTCGCTGAAGTGATTGGTCGACGCTGGCCAACAGGTATTTGCGTGAGCCCCATTCACCATAGGGCCCGGGCCACATCAAATATCCGGCCTTGGACGAAATGATAATTTCGTCGCGGGGCAAATCTTTCAGAATTTTACCGACATTGATTTCGGCGCTACCAAACGGCGGACCATAATTGTTGGCCAAGTCAAAATGTGTAATGCCACAGTCAAACGCCGTATAAATCATCTTTCGCTGTTGGTCGGTTGGCGATGATCCACCGAAGTGGTGCCAAAAACCAAGGCTGATTTCAGGCAGTTTCAGACCGGAACGTCCACACCTGCGATAAGGCATGCGGCCATCGTAGCGGTTCTCATCAGGAATGTATTTTGGCACGGCAGTTTTGACTCAGCATGTTGAGCAGGTAAGATATCTCACCAACGGGATCGATTGATACGCAAAAATATTACTCGAAGTGTAAGCAGATCGCGGCATTTGTCTATGGTGTTGGCCGGGTTCTTGATTGACAATTGGATGAGGTGATTCAATCCGTGGGATAGGCATCCGGCCTGTTATGACTGGCAGTCCGTGGGCTAGGCATCTTGCCTGTCATGACCGCCCAATTGAAAGTCAATATTGTGACTTTACGATTTTTTATAGTGGGAAAAGCGACGATGAGCGATTTATTCATTCGAAATCAAGTTCGTGTTTTGTTTGCCTGTTTTTTCTGGGCCAGCCTGATGCTGTTGCAAACGGACCTGTGCGGCCAATCCGCAGTGGGACCGGAACCGGTATTGTCGGAGTTGCCCGGCTACGCGAACTCGATAAAAATCCGCGATGCGCGACGCGAGTTGTCCGGTGGTGGACGCGTCACCGGCTTGGAGTGGTCCGCGGATGGGAAATCAGTTGCGTATAAAAAAGACGGCGAAAAATTGCAACTCGAGTTGGCGACTTACAACGTCGGTCCGGCCGTCGAGACTCCCGCCTACCAACCGCCCGAAACCAGTCGTGCTCCCCGTCGCGGCGGAGTCGGTCGCGCCATGCAGCGCACGGTCGAAGTGTCGCCGGACAAAAAATGGAAAGCAGTCTACCGCGACTACAACGTGATGTTGGAGTCCAACGAAGACGACGACGCCGAAGCGATCACGGTGACCACCGACGGCAATGAACGGCTGCGGTACGGAACCGGATGTTGGGTTTACGGTGAAGAGCTGTTCCAGGACGAAGCCATGTGGTGGTCGCCCGACAGCAAACTGCTGGTTTTTTACGAGATGGACGAGCAGCACATGCAGGACTACTACCTCACGCTCAACAACACGCGGGCCTACACAAAAATTCAGGCCGTGCGGTATCCGAAAGCAGGCGACGACAACCCGAATGTCGCACTGCTGGTTTACGACCTGGAAACAAAAGCGACCAAACGCCTGGAAATCGACGGCGAACCGATGCAATATCTGTTCAACATCAAGTTCACGCCTGCCGGCGACGAGTTGCTGGTCAGTCGAACCAATCGCCTGCAAAATACGCTTGATATCCTGGCCGTTAACCCAAGATCAGGCGACGTCCGCACGGTCGTATCAGAAACTCAGGAAACCTGGCAGGAGAACAAGCCACTGTTGCAGTTTCTCGACGACAACCAGCGGTTTGTCTGGGAGACCGAAAAAAACGGCTACAAGCATTATGAACTGCGCAACCTTGCTGGCGAATTGCTTAACCCGCTTTCCAAAGTGGACAATTATCCCTGCGGCGGAATCGTGAACATTGACGAACAAGCCGGCTGGTTTTACTACACGGCATTCAGCGCTGAAAATCCCTACAACGTGCAACTCCATCGCGTCAAACTGGATGGAACCCAGCACCAACGACTGACCAGTTCCCCGTTGAGCCATTCGAACTTCGAAATCGCGCCGGACCACTCGCACGTGGTTGCGGTTAGGCAACAGTTGGACGTGCCGCCATCGACTGTTGTTTACAACTCGGACGGCAAAGAAGTTGCGGTCCTGAATGAGGGCGATACCAAAGGCGCCGAAGAACTTGGCCTGTCGCCACCTGAACTTTTCTCTTTCACGTCTTCGGATGGAACGACCGAAATCTTTGGCACGTTGCACAAGCCCGCCAACTTTGACCCGGACAAAAAGTACCCGTTGGTGATTGACGTTTACGGGGGACCACAATCAAGCGCGTTTCGCAACTCCTATCAGGCCGCCAACCCGATGTGCGAACTTGGTTTCTTGATTGCCAAAATCGGCAACCGAGGCACGCAGGGCGCGGCAAGGCGTTTGAAAGCGCTAACTATTTGAACCTCGGCGGAGTCGATATGCAGGATCAGGCAGACGGCGTCAAATACCTGGCCGAGCGTCCCTACGTCGACGGATCGCGGGTCGGAATTTACGGCCATTCCTACGGCGGTTACATGTCGGCGCTGGGGATTCTCAAATATCCGGATGTGTTTCAGGTCGCGGTCGCCGGCGCCCCGGTGACAACCTGGAAAAACTACGACACGATCTATACCGAACGATACATGCGGACCCCCAAAGAAAATCCCAGCGGTTACAACGACGGTTCGTGCATGACGTTTGCCAAAAATCTGAAGGGCCGTTTGTTGCTGGTCCATGGCTTGATTGACGACAATGTGCACCCGGCCAATACCTGGCAATTGGCCAAGGCGCTGCAAGACGCCGACAAACGGTTCGATATGATGATCTACCCCGGTTTCAAGCACGGCATCGGCAGCACCTATCAGTCCTTGATCTGGGAATATCTCGTCAAGCATCTGGGGGCCAGCGCCGAGGAATCGCCGGCCAATTGACATGCGGTTCAGATGCGAGCAATCTTGTCGCTAGACAGTCAATGCAAAGGCCGCAGTCTGCTCGTTCTCGCTACCGTTTGAAAAGGCAGCAGTTTTATTCGAACGCAATCCGGTCGAGGTAGAAAGTAATCGGCTTGCCCTGTCCGGCGAGGGACCAGAAAAATCCCGTTTTGATCCGCTGCAAATCCAGCCCTGTCAAATCGATGGTGTGTTGCGTCCATTCGGTTGTGAGGGTGACTTCGACTTCCTTTTTGGCGGTATCAAAATATTTTTTGTCGCTTCCGAGCACGCCAAAACCAAACTTGATCTTCTCTCCACCATTTGCGCTGCGAGCCCAAAAAGTCAATTTGGTTGCCCCCCGCAAATCGAACCCGCCCGGAAGATCACCCCAGTCGTTTTCCGGATTTTGCCAAACCACGCCACCCCAGTCGTCCGCTTTGGAATATTCGCACTTGAGGCAATGGGTTCCAACTTTGGGCGTGTCCGTTGACTTTGGGTCGAGCTTGATGGCGTCGGTGCTGCCCATGAAGCCCGAGGGAACAAACTTTGCTTCGGTTTCGGGTTCGTCGTAAATCAACAGCGGGAGACTGGCTTTGGGGCTGTCTTCGTGCCAACACGAGTTTTCCCTGCACGCGGACAGAAACGTTGGCAGTCGCGGCCGCGTTGTTTCCATCATCAACCACAGCGTAAATCCGATAGACGCCGCTGGTATCAGGCAGTTTGACAACGGCGCTGGTGTGGTCTGATTTAACAATCGCGTTTTCAAGCGCGGCCGGCGTTTCCTGGAAATCGCCGCTGGTCACGTACGAGCCCGCTTCTTCGCGCACGTGCCAGTTAACATTGATCGGCTGACCTTCTGGATCGTCCGCTGTCAAATTTACCGTGACGGTGGCGTTTTCACCTACTTGATTGGAACCTTCGAGCGTCAAACTCTCAATTCGGGGGCAGAGGTTGGCGGGCGGTTTACCGGTCCAGAATTCGGACATCAGATCGACTGCCGCTGTTTTTTTCCCGTCGGGGGTCAGCATGCCAAACCAGGTTTCGGTTCCCTCCTGTTTGTTCCCCCACAGAAATGCGTAGGCACCGAGGCAGTATTCCTTGTCTTTTTGGAACGCGGTGTAGCTGGACCTGTAATGTTCGGCTTTGGCCGTGCTCGTTGGTTCATCAATCGCATCAATGTTGTTTTTGCCGACCTCCCAAGTACCCATGGGACCGAACTCGGTGATGATGTACGGCTTCGTTCCGCCCATTTGTCGATAGCGTTCTGGCAGCGTGGGCGCCCCGCCATACGAATTGATTCCGATAATGTCGATGCTGGGGCAGAGCTTGTGGATGGCTTCAATTTTTCGCCCGCCGATTTCGGCAATCACGGTCATGACCGGATGATTTGGATCCTCGGCTTTGATGAGTTGGGCCAGGTGTTCGATATGCGACCAGATGGCGGGGTTGTCACCCTTTTCGCCTTCCATCTCGTTACCAACACCCCAGACCAAAATTGCCGGGTGATTTTTCAGTCGTTTGACATGAGACATCGTCAACTCAATTTGATCCATCACGTTATCAAAGTTGGTATAGTCCATGCCGAGCCGTTCATGTTCCAACCAGATGCCGGCGATCACCGAAATTCCGTATTTGTGGGCGTCGTCGAGCAGGGCCGGCGTGTTGTCGTCGACACCCCAGGTGCGAGTGGAATTTCCACCGGCTTCAACCAGCATGGCCAGCGGGCCTTCGTTGCCTGCACCGCCGGCACCATGGATGACGTACGGGTTGCCATCGCGTAACAGTTGCCAACCGGAATCGGTCTTTTTCAGTTCAACGGGAATACTGCCGGTTTCTTCAGCAACCCCCGGATTGAGCGGCAGGCCGATGACGGCCGGCGAAACCAGCGAGTTTGAGCGGTTTGCCTGGGCGGTCAGACCACTGGTGGAAACTTCTCCGCAACCAATCATGGTTGCCAGGACACTACCCAACGTGATGGAAATGGCGATGAGCCAGATTTTGCGTTGCATGATGTGAATTGTTCCTAAGCTTCTTTGGTGGGGCAAAAGAAAACTTCGATTCGTGTGATTGCGCCGGTGCGCGAAAATAATTCGGCCGTCTCGGCCGCCGAAAGTGCCAATTCAACTCGTTTTGTCACGCCGCCGTCCTTGCGGTGGATCAGAATTTGAGGTGCGTCAGCGCGATTATAAATAATGGGGACCTGGCAAAGCGAAAACGCGAAACTGTCGGCCGGAAGTTCCAATTTAATTGATTTGCCTTCGACATTGATGAATTCGCAAGTCGTTGCAGCGTGCAGAAGCTCGTCGGCATCGAAAAACTTTGGGTCAAATCGAAGCACGCCATTTCCAATTCGCAAACCCAACTCGAGGTAACGCGCGAGGATATCTTCTTTGACTTGCCCGGTCATTCCGGGTTGCTGTGCGCCGGCGTGTTTGGGCGTATGGGAATAAGGATCCACTGGAAACGCACCGTAGACTTCCGGCGATTTTTCCGCGCCGATGCCGATCTGGATTTCGCGATAGAATTCCTGGAGTCGGTTCAGAGTCGCTGGATCCGTTGCCGGGTCCTCGTTGGCCCAGATCAGGTTTTCCATCGTTGCCAGGGACAATTTCGAAACCATGTGCCAGTAGATGGAACCGAGGCCCTCATAGCCAAAGAAAGTGCTGGAGCGGCCGGTGAATCCGCGATGATGAAACGTCTCCTCAAACGCCTCGTTCAACAGGTCCCGCTCAGCTTTGACCAGGTCCGTGTATTCCGCCCGCTGCGCCAACTCGTCCAGTCTCGAATTCAAGTCCTTGGCATTTCTGAAGTCACCGTTGAAATGCAAATTGCCGTGGCTATCGGATTTGATAATCAGGACGTTCCGATCTTCGACAAGCTTCTGGATGAGGTTCGATTTTGCGAGCCAGCTGCCGTTGAGCGAGTTTTTTTCGAATAAATCTCGGCAGTTTTCGATCGGGATACAGCGTGTAGCTTTGTTGATCTTCGCGGTACATGGCACTCCGCCGCAACGCGTCCAGCAGATCGACCGACTCTTCAGCCGTCAAAGCGGCGCTGCTCAACACGGCGACTTGCCCTTCGAGCATTTCATCAAGGTGATCAATGGTCAGCCTCGTTGCCGCTCAATTCCAGCAGGTTGTAAGCATGGTACAAACCATCGTCGCGACGGTTGGCCCTAATCGTGTGGTCGAGGAACTTCAAACTCTGTTCGAAGAACTCGACAAAGGCCGTCAGCGAAATTTGTTCCTTGGCGCCCGACAGGCCCAGGTTGTACAGGTTCTTGCGATAATCGGAACCGGCACTCGAGAGAGCGTCGACGAGTTGCCGACGCTGCAAATCGTCCATCGGCTTACCAAGCAGATCTTCGTGCGACTGGAAGATGTCCAACATTCGTTTCAACAACCCAAACACTTCTTTGGAAACCGTAATCGTGTCGGATAGGGGGAGTGTTGAAAACCAATCGCTCATGAATCTGAAGAATCGTCGCAAATGGTAGACGGTGACCATGGACAGACCGTGACCCACCAACGCATTGTTCGCGTCGTTCCATTCCGGGCGTTGTGTATTCAGCCAGATCCCGCCTGCGGGCACAAAATTCGTCATCTTGACCAGCGCCGGCAATAAAAGTTTTTCGCCCAGCGTAATTTTGTGAGCTTTGCCATTGGAGTCGGCCAGCAACTTGCCGTCGGAACCAATCGCGGCCACCCGGGCGATTGTCTCTTTTTCCGCGGCAAAATCAAAGTCGATGGTGTCGTGCGGGTTTTTCTTGATCTGCTCGTAGCTGCGAATGCGGTAGGGAACATTCGCATACGCGCAACATTCGACATTCAACCATTGATCGAGTTTCTCCGGATTGAATCCGCGCGACCATTCAAGCAACTTGAGCAGATAAATGATTTGGTGATCCCCCCAATAACCAATGTTGGCCCAAGGATCATCAGGATCGGGTGACTCCCAGTCAAATCCTGTTTTGGTGATCCGGTACGGGTTGTAGCCGTCTGCCGTGGACGCGTTGACGAATCGGAAGACCATGCTCGTCGTGTATTCGGGATAAGCCAGCGAGATCGCTTCCCAGTTCTGGAAAATGTCCCGCCAGTTGCCCTGATAACTCTGGTTGGGAGAACCGTCATCGTTTACCAGGTCGATCGAAAATGCATTCCACGGTCGAGAGGGATCGCCATGCCGGCGGCTGAACGAGAAGGGCAAATACTCCAGACCAATTCGCAATAGTCCGACGTCATTTTGCCGGGATAATTCTCTGTTCAGGTCACCGATTAACATCTCTTCCGGCAAGGACGCCAGAAACCTGCGATGTCGCTCAAATATTGCGTTGTTGATTTGCTTGACGTGACTGGCAAACCCGGCTGTCTTGATCAAATAGCCATCCGCCGGATAACCGCCCCGCATGACGTTGAAAAGTACATTGGATTGATGCCGATGGGTGCGCAGGCGATTGGAGCCGGTCTGCCAACCGTCCGCGGCAGCGACGATCCGCTTCAAGTGTTGTTCGTTTTGGAAGACGTCCTGTTGCACGGACCGGTAAATATCGGCAGTGTCAAGAATCTCCCTGTTCAGGTTGATCACATCCGTCTGGTCATTCCCGGGATTGGCAATCAACGTCCACGAATTGGATTCGTCGGGACCCAATCCAAACTTCGAATTGACAAGGTACGCGCCGCGATGCGCGCGGATGTCGATCTCCTGCTTGAGTGGTTCGCCGAGTTTGAATTGTTCAAGTTGATCCGAACAGATCAGGACGGTGGGGTGAGCCAGCCCATGTTGCCAGACGGTGGTGGCCCGCAAGCCTTCGCTCGGTTCCGCCCGATCGCTGGGGATGGAACTCAGGTAAAACAGTCCCAGCTGCGATTCAGCCAAGAGCTCGTTTTTCTTGTAGGCGTCACCCAGGTTGCTATACCGCATTTGAAAATTCCGGTCGAGGCCAAAGGGCATGATATTTTCAAGACCGTCAAGCAAATCGATTTCGACGTCGTGATTGCCGATGTTGAGCAGTTCACATTCCCGGACAAACCCGTATTTGTTTCCGAACGACCAGCAATAACGAAACACCAGTTGTTGCGGCAGATTGATTTCTTCAAAGCAAACGCGATTGCCGAGAACGTTTTTGTACAAGTTGCGAATGATCGTCGACTTGTTGATGATCGATTTGGCGAACGGTTGCCACAACTCGGTCCCGGCAATTCGGATCAGAGTTTTGGGTCCGGTGCAGTCGTGCAGGTCGGAAATCTTGTCGGCCGAATAGTACGGGAATAGTGGCAAATCCGGATTCCGTCGACCGGCCGAGAGGGCACCCAAGCTGGAAACAAACATCCAGTGATCATTGGCGCTGACGGGGACCATGAAAAACTCGGGCATCAAGTGGCAGTTGGCGATCCGGTAATATTCATCGCCATCATCGTTGATGTAACTACCAGTAATCTTGTCAGGTCTGGCGTTCTTGTATGTAACGAAATTCAAGTCACTACTCTTCTTAAAAAACTGATGGATCAGGATGCTGCGTTGGCCGCTTTTCGCGCCTGCAAGTCCTTTTCAATCTGGATGAGGAATTTGGGTGTGATGTTGTAAAACAGCATCGCGATACAGCCGCACGCGAGAAAGCAAGCTGGCACGATGCTCATCAAGGCAATGATGCCTTCAATCGTCTGTTGAGTTTGCGGTTGTCGAACGTTGTCCAGCGGCGCCTGGAAATTGAATGCTCCCAGCGCCCATCCGGGAACTGCGGCTCCCAGTGCGCTTCCCAGTTTTTGGGAAAACGTCGCCGCCGCGAACACCAGCCCGGTGGCCCGACGATGATGGACCCATTCCGAATAGTCCGCGACGTCGGCGTACATCGCCCACAGCAGAATCGGCATCGGACCGCTGAGAAAAGCACCCAGAATGTGGAGGGCGTACATGGCCGGGATCTGATCGGGACCCAGCAGGAAAAATCCAGCCATGCACAGACCATTGGCGAACATGATCAGGATCATTAACAATTTGTTGCCAAAAATTCTGACCAGCGGAGCGGTAAAAAACATCCCGCTAATGCTGGCGATCGTCCCAGCAACGAGGAACGTACCGAAGTCGGTATTGCCTCCCCCGACATAGTAGTAAAAGTAATAGCCGGTGGCACTTCCGCGAGTCCAGCCTGCCAGAATTTGAAACAGACCGACGACCAGCAATACCAACCACGGTCGATTCTGAAACAGATCCAACACGTCGCGGCGGAACGCGGTGTTTTTCTTTTGCTCGGGCTCGACTCGCTCCTTCGTCGTCAAAAACGTGATCGTGAACAACACGACTGCCGCCAGGGCGTAACAGACGACGGTCCAAAAAAAGCCGGTTTGTGGATCGGCGGCAACCGTTTTTGAGACTCCGTCGACGATGACTTCCTTGCTGCCGCCGAAAAACTTGACCAAGGGCTCGGTAAACTTTTGAACGACGAGCCCACCGCAGAAGGCCAGCACGAACCGGTAAGTCGAAACGGTGGTCCGTTCCAACGAGTTGGAAGAGATCACCCCCATCAACGCGCCGTACGGAATGTTGATCGCCGTATACGCCATGAACACCGCGGTGTACGTGACGTAGGCGTAAATCAACTTTCCGGTGGGTGAAAAATTGGGCGTATAGAACGTGAGGATGCCGGTGACCGCGAACGGGATGGACATCCAGATCAAATACGGTCGAAAACGGCCCCAGGCAGTCTTCGTTCGATCGGCCAGAAAACCGACGAGGGGATCGTTGATCGCATCCCACAACTTGGTCACAAAGAACATCGTGGCAGCCGCACTCGCGGCGATGCCAAAGACGTCGGTGTAAAAAATCAGCTGAAAGTTTTCAAACAGCTTCCAATAGAGATTCGAAGCGGTATCGCCCAAACCGTAGCCAATTTTTTCCTTGACCGTTAAATGCTGAGAACCGGTTGACTCAACGTTGTCAGCAGGAGACTCTGTGCTCATTTGTCATTCCGGTGTCAACGAATAACGGGGGGAAGTTACGTGTTGCAGCTGGAAAACTGCCGGCAACAAGGACACCATGGCGGCGTTTGGACATTTCCGATTGGCGAATTCGAAGTCTTGATTTCGTCCGCGGCGACCCGCCGAATTCGGCAAAGTCGGCCACGAACAAAATCATGATTCGTCAAGACTAACGACCGCCTTGTTTGTCACCGCTGCGGCCAGTTGGCTCCTTGATCGCATCAGGCAGCGAGCCGCCTGCCCACAAGGTGTCGTAGTCTGCCGCATCGACTTCCTTTTGAACCATGTTCAGAAAGCCAACCATGCGTTTGCCATTACTGCCGGTTGCCTCAAAAACTGCCGGCTCAGCAGATCCGTGTGGCCCGGACATGATGCTGTATCTGATTTTGAATGGCTCACCGTCTCGTTCACTTACGAACAGCTCGTCGACCGAATTCGGGATCAACACCCATCATGTCGAGACGTCTGGGGTCTGTCTTTTTGATAAATTCCGCGAAGGTCGCCTGATCCGCGGGGCCCGCGTAAAGATTTTGCGTTTGATGCAAAATGTACAGGTTGACCAGTCGTTGAATGTTCGACGTGTTGCTCTTGGAAACTGCGTCCGCTGCGGGGTCGGCGGGACCGCAAGCCGTGAGACTCAAAATGGCAATCGCGAACAGAGCGCAGAATGAAAGCTGCAGTTGATGTCTTATCATCATTTCCTACCTATTAGACGAAAATTTTGCAAAAGAAAACTCCGCCCGCAAAAATAACGGGCGGAGTGAATTTGCAGCGAGAATCCGTGGTTTAGAGATCGCTGAACGAGAAGATACCGCCGTCAGATCGTTTTCCAAGGCTGTTCAAAACATTCAGGTCAGCGGTCGCTTTAATCGTGTGAGTTGAACCGTCACCCCAAACCGAAGTGATGACGCCAGGGTGAGCCGAACCGAATCCGTACTCTTCCGTCAACTCGTTACCATAAGGACGGCCCCAATCAGCAGGACGCTCTTGCGTGTCGGACAAAACTCCGACTTCCCAGATGTCGTCCGAGGTGCCTGTCAAAGGACCGAACTGACGCATCACCGGCCAGTCAGCGCCGGTGTAGTAGCCGGTCATTTCCCACCAAGGCCAACCATTGCTCAAATCGAGCGACCAGAACTTGGCCGGAACTGCTTTTTCAGCAAGCAGAATGATGTTCGAGCTTCCATCCGAGCAGGAACCAAAGGTCGAGCAATTCCAACGCGTGACAATCGGGTTTGAAGTCAGTGGAGCTTGCACGTGACCACCTTTGACCAGGATGCCGGTCCAAATTCGCGAAAATTCATTGTCCCGAGGAGGTTGGGAAACCTGATATTCGAATCCCATAAAATCGGGTTCGTTCCAACTGGCCATGACGCCGGCGAAATCACCGAGACGCAGGATGCCTGTTCCCGTGTTGACGAATCGGCTTGCGCGAGACGGACAATTGAAGGTGGTGATTTCCTTGTAGGAAATTCCGTCAACCGTTTCTTCAAAACCTTCGGTGGCTCGCAGATCGGCGACATTGTTTTGCTCGATGAACGGCAGGACCTGGTACATCCAGCTGGCGTTTTCATAGCCAAACCGTGCACGAAATTCTTCGCCGGACAAATTGTATTGCTCAACCACCCCGCCGGCGGACGGGAAATGCTGGTTACCGGATTCATAATTGTGCATCGCCAAACCAAGTTGACGAACGCGGTTGAGGCAGTCGGTACGGCGGGCAGCTTCACGAACTTGTTGGACGGCTGGCAACAGCATGCCGATCAAAATTCCGATGATGGCAATGACCACCAGCAGTTCTACAAGCGTAAAAGCTCGATTCTGACGTGTTTGCATGTTTGGTATCCTTGGATAAAATTGGGTGGGCTATGAGAACGGTTTCACGCAACTACCTAATTTTCGCAAATGACAATGAAATGTCAACCCTTAAAGCGCTAATTTTGGTAAAGTCTGAAACCGGTTTCATGTGCCAGTTTGGCTCGAAATCCTGTGTTTCTTACCTGCCGGTGATTCTTTTCCCCGTTTATGCATAGAATGAAACTGGTTTCATAACTTAATGTCAAAGCTAACTCCCTAAAATTTCCACCGATTCGCATGCAATCCAAAAAAGTCACTATCCAGGACATCGCCGACAAAGCTAACGTTTCCAAGAGTACCGTTTCCCGAGTGCTCAATAACAGCACTCCCGTAAACGATGAGAAACGGATTGCGGTCCAGGAAGCCATGGAGGCGATGAATTTTGAACCCAATGTCTTTGCCCGTGGGCTGGCCGGTGGACAATCGATGACCTTGGGAATCGTGACTCAGAACTTTGGCAGTCCCATCTACGATCTGGTGACGCAAGGAATTATTCGTTCACTCGAAGGCACCGGTTATTCTCCACTATTTATCGATGCTCAGTGGCAACATGACGTCGCGCAAGCCGGTGTCGCTACCCTGCTCGGTCGCCAAGTTGACGGCCTGATCATGGTCGGCGGCAGCTTGACCGAAGCCGAATTGGACGAACTGAAAAAACGTGTGCCCATCATTGTCGTCGGTCGCAAAGTCCCCGATTGGGGCAATCAGAGTATTCACATCGACAATTTCAAGGCCGCGTTTGATGCCACGAATCACCTGATCGAAATGGGGCACCGCGAGATTGCCCACATCACGGGCATCATGACGCAACCTGACGCCATCCATCGTAAGCGTGGATACTTGCAAGCCCTCGCGGACGCTGGAATTGAGTCCTCGGGTGAGTTGATTTATGAAGGCAATTTTGACAGTCCGTCCGGGGTGCTGGCAATTGAGTCGCTGTTGCTGCGGGGACGTTCTTTCACCGCCATCTTCGCGGCCAACGATGCCACCGCCTACGGCGCACGCTTGGGGCTCTATCGCCGCGGCATTCGTGTTCCCGATGACGTTTCCATCGTCGGGTTTGATGATCAAATGGAATCGGCATTCATGACTCCGCCGCTGACAACCGTCAAACAACCGGCATTTGAAATGGGTGTGGTTGCGGGCGAGGCGATTGTAAAACTGTTGAAGGGCCAGTCATTCGATGTGCCGGATTTGCCAGTGTTGCTGCAAGTCAGAGAATCGGTCGCCCGCGTACGAGTCGCCCGTGAGGGGTAGGACAGCGTTGTAGAATGTCACAACAACAACTGGCCAATGAAACTGCAATTAACCTGGCCCGCGTGCTTGTTTCGAAACGGCTCAAAGTCGTGTTCGCCGAAAGCTGCACGGCAGGACTTGTCTCCGCGACGTTGGCTCAAGTTCCGGGAATCTCGAATCAGTTGTGCGGTTCCGCCGTTACTTATCGTGAATTGACCAAACAGGAGTGGCTCGGTATCGCCCACCATGTCATTTCCACTCATTCGGCCGAATCGCAAATCGTCTCGGACCTCATGGCGACCCAAGTCCTTGCCAAGACTCCCGAAGCAGATTACTCGGCCGCGGTGACCGGGCATCTGGGGCCAGGTGCTCCGGAAAACAAAGACGGAATGGTGTTTGTTTCGATCGCCCGGCGAATTGAGGAGCAAATTGTCCTCGACGAGTCAACTCAATTTCGGCTGACCAGCCAGGAACGAGTCGGCAGGCAGCTTGAGGCGGCCACGCTTGTGTTGCAAACGCTGCTGGAATCAATTGAGTGATTGCAGGCCGTGCCGAGCCCGCGGGATAAGCTTCCAGCCAATCGTGTTCGGCGCATTAATTGCGAGAAGCCCCCGACGCAAGTCGGTCGGGAGTCGTCACTCACTCGACCTATGCCAACGGGTGACAGCTCCCAAGCCGACTTGCGTCGGGGGCCTCTGGGACATTGGAACGTCGCCGGTGTTGATGGGTTGCTGGATGAGACTCCCACCGACTGTCGTCGGGGGTTTCTAACATCTTCGAGCCGAATACTATTGGCTGGAAACGCTTCCAGCTTGTCAACGAACTGAGTTGCCGGTGACGAAGCCACTACAGGCGGTGCTGCCACGACAGGCAGGATGCCTATCCCATGCAGGTGCCGCCGTTGTTTTACAACTCTCGCTTGAAGGTCCAGGTACTTACGTCCCTGGTGTTTTGGACGATCGAGATCATTTCCCAGCCGTCGCTGCCAATGGTGTTCAACAAGTTCGCGATCGTCGGCTGCACGGCGCGGCGACTGAGGATGCGATTCAGCGCACTGATCGAAATGTAGTTCGGCGTCAGGTTTTTATCGCCATCGTTCCACATCACCTGCGCATTGTTCGCGTCAAGAATCGCGTCGCCGTTGACGATCAGCTGGGCATATTCAAAAGTCGGATTGGCTTGCTGTGATTGGCGAAACAAAAGGTTTTGCGCTGGCCACGATCGCGAAGATACCGATCAGTACGCATGACGAAAAAAGTACGAGAGCAGAGCGGGAGTTCATTTTATTCTCCTTGGAAGAAGTTTTTGTCGGTCAAGACACATCCGAGAGTTGGTTGTCGTCTTTCAAGTTGCAAGTACCGCGAAATGCAGCCCAACTGGATACTTTCGGCCTCGGCTGGGCGTTAACCCAATACCGTTCAATGAAGATGGTAATCACGTAGGCGAGTCTGTCCCAGACTCGCATTTTGTCCCAGACTCGCATTTTCACGAGCCTGCGGCTCGCCCTAAGTCTGGGACAGACCGGGCTAGTGCTCCACTGAACGGCATTGCCGAAAGACCATTTTTCCGAAACGTTGGCCGGCGGCCTTCGATTGGGCGAGACCCTATTTTCTCGAACTGGCTAACAAAAAGCAAATCCTCAATTATCTGCCACATACACGGCCAACGACTTGAGTGGCAGCGTGCGGCTGTTTCTGGCTGCCAGCTTGGGACCGTTCAATTCCGGGTAGATATCGTTCGGGTGCGGCTGGGAAGTGTCGATGAACAGCCGCCAATTTTTCGACTTGGAAATTGTCGGAATCATGAATCGGCAACCTTGCCCGCTGGGATTCATCATGATCAACACGTCGTGGCCGAGCCCTTCCGGATCATCTTCGATCTTGGGAGCTGCCAGCAAACAGATAATGGGCAATTCATTCGAATGCCAGTCGACCGCCGTGCCAAGCGCGTTGTACCAGCTGACGTCGGCCAAACCATCTTTGCTGTCTGGAATGCCGGTGAGGAATTTCTCGCGCCGTACGGTCGGCTGGTTGCGCCGGAATTCGATCAGGCTGCGGCAGAATCGAACAAGTTCCTGGTTGGACTGGGTCAAGTCCCAATTCATCCAGGAGATTTCATTGTCCTGGCAATAGGCGTTGTTGTTGCCATTCTGCGTTCGACGAAATTCATCGCCGGCAACCAGCATGGGAACACCCTGGCTGAGCAACAGCGTGCAAAACATGTTCTTGATTTGACGCAGTCTGAGCTTGTCAATCTCCGGGTGTTTGGTTGGTCCTTCGACACCAAAATTCTCGCTATGGTTGTTGTTGTCGCCATCGCGATTATCTTCACCATTGGCGAGATTGTGTTTTTCGCGATAGCTGACCAGGTCGTTCATCGTAAATCCGTCATGGGACGTGATGAAGTTGATACTGGCATGTGGCTGGCGACCACCGGCCTGGTACAAGTCTGCGGATCCGGCCAAGCGTGTCGCCAAGTGACCGCGTGTCCCTGCATCTCCACGCCAATAGCTGCGCACGTCGTCGCGGAACCGGCCATTCCACTCGGCCCAGCGATCTTCCGCGAACGAGCCGACCTGGTAGGCACCTGCCGCATCCCAGGCCTCGGCGATAATCTTGGTGTCGGCCAATAACGGGTCTTCACTGATGGCCTCTACCAACGGCGGGTTGGGAACCAGGTTGCCTTTACGATCACGATTGAGAATGCTCGCCAGGTCGAATCGGAAGCCGTCCACGTGGTAATTATGAACCCAATGCCGCAGGCAATGAAAAATCATTTCGCGAACGATGGGATGATTGCCGTTGATCGTGTTTCCACAGCCCGAGTAATTTTTGTAATAACGAGCGTCTTTTTCCAGCATGTAATACACAGGGTTTTCGAGCCCCTTGAAGCTGAGAATCGGCCCACGTTCGTTGCCTTCGCAGGTGTGGTTAAACACGACATCGAGAATAACTTCGATGCCCGCTTCGTGCAGCGCTTTGACCATTTGTTTGAACTCGTTTACCTGGGCTCCAGGCTCGGAACTGGCAGCGTAGCCCCGATGCGGCGAAAAGAACGCCAGCGGATCATAGCCCCAATAGTTTTTGCGATGGGGCTCTTTGCCATGCACCGACAGAATTGGGAATTCGTGAACCGGCATGAGCTCGACCGCGGTCACACCCAACGACTTCAGGTACGGGATCTTCTCGATGACGCCCAGGTAGGTCCCGGGATTTTCAACGCCACTGGATTCGTGTTGGGTGAACCCTCGCACGTGCATTTCATAGATGACCGTTTCGGACAAATCCGTGCGCAAGTGCCGGTCGCCCGCCCAGTCGAAATAGTCGTCGACCACGACGCATTTTGGCGGCCGCAGGATGCCGTCGACGGATTCCTGGAAATTACCGGCAAGCGCTTTGGCGTAGGGGTCAATTAACCGTGCGCTTGGCTGGAAGTGCAAACCGCGGCTGGGGTCGTTCGGTCCCGACGCCTGAAAATGATAAAGCTGACCCGCTCCCGTTCCCGGAACAAAAATGCTCCAGATGTTTCCCCAGCGATTGGTGTCCGGATCATAGTCAATGATTTCGCTTGGTTCCCGAGCATTGACGTCATCGTACAGCAACAACCTCATTTCGGTTGCGTGGCGGCTGAACACAATAAATTGGACGCCTTGATCGTGAATGACTGCCCCATAAGGCAGCATGTGTGTGAACTGTGATTCGGGATTGGAACGGCGCATATGCATTAACATTGAAGATTTCCTTTCGGCTGACAATCCCTGTCAATTCAGATGACTCCGGTCAAAGTGACATAACTCGATAAACATGCCCCCGGAAAGCTGCCGCGGTGGGGGCTAAACGGGAATTTTTCCAAGGAAACACTGGCTGGGTTTTAACCAGGTGATGCAAGCCACAACGTACGCCTTGACCAGCCTGTCCGTCTCGAAAGGCAGTCTTTCAACAGGCCGCAAAGTCCACGCGATCCGGTACCCGACAGGCGGCCGAGGCGGGGTTACGTGCGGTTGCCGGAACCGAAGTAATCGGACAAACTGTTCGTTTAATCACGCCGTAGTTGTCACTAACCGTCACAGATTTCCAAACCAATATGACTGGCGTTTCCTACAAGGATTCCGGAGTCGACCTCGATGTGTACAACGAGGCGATGAAACGGCTGCCCCGTTTGATGCACCGCACGTTTTCTCCGCGCGTGCGTCAACTCGACGGCGGATTTGCCGGTCTGTTTCAGCTGGATTTTGACAATCCCCTGTTTCGTCGCAATTACAAACACCCGCTCCTGGTGGCGTGTACCGATGGCGTCGGCACGAAACTCAAGCTGGCCCAGATGCTGGGGCGACACGACACGGTCGGCATCGACCTGGTCGCGATGTGCGTCAATGACGCGATTTGCTGTGGCGCCGAGCCACTGTTTTTTCTCGATTACGTGGCGATGAGTCACGACGATCCGGTCGTCCTGGAGCAAATTGTCCGATGGCATCAGCGACGGTTGCATTGCCTCGGATTGTGCCCTGCTGGGTGGTGAAACGGCGATTATGCCGGATCTTTATCAACCAGGCGATTACGACCTGGCCGGATTTTGCGTGGGAGTTGTCGAGCGGGATCACTTGATTGACGGGAAAGCGATCACGGACCAGGACGTGGTCATCGGAGTGGGCTCAAGTGGGGTTCATTCCAACGGATTCAGCCTCGTTCGAAAAATCGCCTTTGAAATTGGCAAGCAATCGCCAAGCGACCTATTCTCGGACTCGGCTCAAACCATCGGCGACGCGTTGCTGGAGCCGACTCTGATTTACACCAAAGCCGTCAGCAACGTACTCAATCATTACAAGGTCAAGAACGTCGTTCACGGGATCGCCCATATCACCGGAGGCGGACTTGCCGAAAACATTGAACGCATCCTGCCGGCCAATGTGCAAATTGAAATCGACGCCAGCCGGTGGGAGCGACCGCCCATCTTCGACTGGCTGCAAAAGCTGGGTAACGTCGACATTGACGAGATGTTTCGCGTGTTCAATATGGGGATCGGGTTAGCGCTGATCGTGAGCCCCTACTACGCCGACAGCATCCGCCGCATGATTGAACAACATGGATTTCGCACTCGCTTGATTGGAAATGCAACGGCAGGCGACAAGTCGGTGGTTGTGAAGAACAAATAACTTTCTCCTATCTATTCCTATTCCTACTTGGAACCTCGCACGGAATCGTCTGTCGAGAATCGCCGCGCATTCCAAAGCCGAAAGCCGTGTTTTCCGCTACGATTCGTAATCGGATTCGGTCGCTCATCCCTCGTGACGTGGCGATATTCGAGGCTCCTCGAACTACCAGTTCACCCCCGGCCAACAACAACGCCAATCCAAAACCAAGCATTGCAATCACTACCAACAACGGAATCTCCCAGACGATGAATTGTAGTGAATTTCAGACTTTGCATGCGAGAACATGGAACCAATTCGTGTTAGGTTTTCGACAGTTTTTGCCTCATGGCCTCGATTGCTTCGCCTTCAGTTGGATAGATATTGAAAATTTTGTCCAAGTTGACGAGGCTGAACGTTTCAATCAACTTATTTTCAATGCACGCTAGATAGATATGTCCATCTGATTTGTTGACCCTCGCCCTGGCGCGGACCAAGGTGCCTAATCCGGCACTGTTTACGTAACCTACATCCGAAAAATTGATCACGATGTGCTTTTGTCCGGACTCAGTTTCGTCTTGAATGCACTCAAAAAAGTATTGATTCGATTCTCCAGTCAGATCGCCAGCGACTTGGACTACCAAAATACCATCATCTGTTTTGTGTTTTGTGAAATCTATCATTCATTTCTTTCGAAAGGCCTCATCGCGGCATATAAGTCGGTTTTGTAAATTTCGGTCCACTACTCAATCCAAAGTCAATGTCAAGTCTACCGTCTAGGAATGGTCTACCAATACTTCAACTAACGGGTCTTCGGTGTCTCGATCAATTATTTATTAATGTGTGAATGTTTCACAAGATTAAGATCACCACCACTTAATCTTCCGAACATTTGAACAAGTTCGTTTGTTTTCTGCAACAAACCGTTTCTATCCAAAGCACAATGTTTCGAAGAGAAGCAAGATCAACATGTTTAAAAACCCATTGATCAGATTAAAAACGGCTCTTGGATTCGCACTAATCCTGCTGGTCATGGCTACGGAAATCGTATTTGCGATCCAGAGCTTGCAACAAGGTAGCCAAAGCTTCAAGACGTATCGAAGGCTGGCCCGCAGCAGCGTACTGTCGGGACGCGTTCAAGCCAATATGCTGATGGCGTCAAGGGCAGCGAGGGATTTCGTTCAAACCAGAAACGACAAGTACCTGGACATCTACAATGAAAGATACGCAGCCTCGCGAAAATTTGCGATTGAACAACAGAAAACTCTTGAGGAGACGGGGCGACGCGAAATTAGTCGCCGTCTGGTAGAGCAACTGGACGAATATCATCGCGCCAGCCTGATGCTTTTCCAGCTTGAACATGGCCGCGATGAAATCGTTCAGCAGAAGTTGATGCCACAAGGAACGCAAATGCGGATTAATCTGACGGAAATGGTGGATGCTGCCAGGCAAGCCAAGGAATACGATTTGTCTGCGAGGTACGCAAGTATGCTCGAACATGTTTTGCTGGCTCGTTTGTATTTGTTCAAGTTCCTGGAGGAGAATACAGATGCGGACGTGCAGCGTGTGCGTGATGAGATAAACCGACAGGAGGACATTAGTCGGTTGGCTGCTGAATTGGACGATCCCGTACAACAACAAGCACTTCGCAACTTATCCACAGCTCTTACCACTTGGATGGCTGGATTTGCGGAGCTCGTCGAGACAATCCAGCAACGTGATACCTTGATCGTTGAAAAAGTTCAGCCTCTGGACCAATCGATTGCAATCCTGTCTGAGTCAGTCAAGCTTTCTCTCAAGGCGGACCAGGACTTGCTGGGAGCAAGTGTGCAGAAGGCCAATGCGGTAACGGCCCGCACCGTATTAACGGGTTCGTTGTTAGGGTTCAGCCTGGCATTCCTGATTGCTTTGCTTTTCATTCGCGCGATTGACCGTTCTGTCGCCGCGCTGGGGCTGTCTGAGGCCGAAACCGAGCGATTGTCTAAGGAAATCGCTGCCCGAGTTGAAACTGAACGCAAGCTCGCAAATCTTTTGAGGGAGGTTGAAAGTGTCAATTTTCTTTCCGATATTGCGTTGGAACTAACCGATTGTGGTTACTGGCACGTCGACTATCGTGATCCCGAATACTATCACCTTTCACCGCAGGCTGCCCGTATCCTTGGCGAGCCGCCGAAGGATGATGGCCGATACCACCTGCACACCGAGTGGTTGGCCCGCATCCAGGCGGCCAGCCCTGATTCGGCAGAACTTGTTCGCAAACGCTTTGAAGGATTCATTAGCGAGCGTTTGGATAATCACGACGCGACTTATCCTTACCTGCGGCCGGTTGATGGAAAGATCATTTGGGTTCACGCCCTGGGAAGAGTGATTCGGGATGAACAAGGTGAAATCACTAATATGTACGGTGCCTACCAGGACATCACGCGGCGGGTCGAAGCTGAAACCAATTTGCAAAATGCTAAGGAACGGGCTGAAGAACATGCCGCCGAAATGCAACGCAGTCTAAACGCAGCGGCCAAGATTCAACAATCACTTTTGCCAAAATCAGAACCTGAAACGCCACTGATCGACTTCGCGTGGCAATTTGTCCCTTGCGATGAACTGGCAGGAGATTTTTTGAATTTTTTCGCGCTCGACGAGCAAAACATCGCAGTATATATGATCGACGTCAGCGGCCACGGCGTGGCCTCGTCGCTGCTATCAGTTACCGTTGGACATATGATGTCACCGCAAGTATCATCAACTTCCCTGCTGGTACAACGAACCGACGGCAACAACGGTACACGCATCCTGCTGCCTTCGGAGGTAGCAAGCAAGCTGAATCGCAGATTCCCGATGGACGAACAGAATCAACTGTATTTCACTTTGCTATATGGCGTGCTTAATCTTAAGACTCGGAGGTTTCGTTATGTTTCAGCCGGGCACGTACCTCTCGTTTTGATGCCGAAAGCCGGTACACCCCGGGTCGTCGAAAGTAAAGGCATGGCCATTGGCTGGTTCGAGGATGCAGAATTTGTGGACTACGAAATCACACTGCAACCGGGTGATCGTTTGTACGTTTATTCTGACGGAGTGCCAGAGGCGATAAATGCTCAAGCGGACCAGTATTCCACCGAAAGGATGCTTGCGACAATTGCAGACGGCGAGTCGGTTTCTTTGGATCAAAGCGTGTCTCTCTTGTTGGAGTCGGTCAAGAACTGGTGCGGTGATACTGGCCTGAAGGATGACGTCTCTATTGTCGGTATGGAAATGTCAGGCAAAAGCTGATCGAGCTCCCCTATTTTAGACAAGGTGTTGTCCGTCAATGAATTAGCAGTCGGCGCTGGCTTTGGCCTTCTCGGAGTCGGGATTATGTTTTTCGCTCAAGAAAGACATGTGACCGGGGCATACTCATTCGCAACTTTACTTCGACGCGTCGGCTCCATGAATTAAAATCCAAATAGCATTTTATCACCGCCAATCGGATGCGATTAGCGAAATACTTGAGCTTCGATACACAGCCGTTTGTCAAATCTCAGGTGACAAAGAGTATTGCTGGTTCATTTTGTGACCCGGAGCCGCTTTGGAGTGCCGCTGGGTCACCACCTCCACCGCCGAAACGTACGGATATCGTCCCTCGTGCGGTTGCTTTTTCGTCGAGGCCTGCCTTCAGGCACCATGCTATGGCGATTTTTTTGCCATCCGTGAATCAACCGGTTCCGGACCGTTGATAATTCGCTCGATCCGCGCGAGCGCTTTGAGCGCGTCGTCGGGTGTGATCAGCTCTTCCAGGAGCACGGCAGGCTCTTCAGGATAATTGGGCGGATAGATCAGATTGACGGGAATCAATTTGCGGTCTGCGCGATTCAGGTCACGAGCAATTTGCTCTTCACGGCGAGTGTTGTCGGCGACGACCATTTCGACCCCCAGCTCCTTGATTTTGTCGAGTACTCTTTGGTCCGAGAAGACACGCTTCTCGTTAAGTTTGCAGGTAAGTCACCAATCGGCCGTGTAATCGACCCACACGGCTGATTTCTTGTTGGCAAGCAGTGTATTCGACTTTGCCCGGATTCCATTCCTGCCAGGCCAAACCACCCGCCGAATGTTCAGTACCTCCGACGACCTTTGCTTGGCGGCGTCATAGCTCATCCACAGCCCCAGTGCCGCAATCAGCATCGGCATCACATAGCCGAACCATCTTCGATTAAACGGCTTGATGTGGGGTGGCGACCAATGCCCGTAAAAGTACGCGGCCATGCCCAACACGACCAACGCCATTGCCAACCAGGACAATCCCGCAACGCCCGTTTGCGAGCCGAAGGTTTTCATGAAAAACGCGACCGTCGCAAATAGAGCAAACGCCATCGTGACTTTGAAGGTCTCCATCCAGGCCCCGGGTCGCGGAAGTCTTGTGATCATTGCTGGATAAAAAGACAGCAACAGATAAGGCGAGGCAATCCCGAGGGCAAACACCGTAAACAGGAACATCGCGGTCGGCGCTTTCTGAGCAAGGGTATAGCTCATCGCCGCACCTAAAAACGGTCCCGAGCAGGGCGTGGCAATCATGGTTGTCAGAATGCCCGAAAGAAACGAGCCGGTATAGCCTTTTTTGCTTTGCACACTCCCACCGACTCGGGTCAACGATGTGCCGATTTCATACACGCCTGCCATGTTCAGGCCTAACATGAAGAGCAGGATGATAATCGCACCGACAAAGTACGGGTTGCCCATCTGCTGGCCCCAATTCACATCCTGGCCCAGCGACAGCTTGAGCGTCAAGATAATGCCCGCCAGAATCCACATGGAAACCACCAGGCCGGCCGTGAACGCAATTCCGTGCTTTCGAATTTTGGAAGCGTCTTCACCAGCCTGTTCCACAAACCCCATCACTTTCAAACCCAATACGGGAAACACGCATGGCATCAGATTGAGCAGCATGCCACCGACAAAGGCCCCAAACATCGCAGTAAAGATCGTGGTGGCTGGGATCCGTATAAGTTTGGTTGACGACCCGACAGGATTGGCATCCAACTCGCGAAGCCTGAGGTAGTTAATCTTTTCGTCGGCCTTGTAGAGCTTTGCCATTTCGGCGATTTGTTCGGGTGTATCTTTGACGCGAACCGCCGCTTGTTGCTCACTTTCGACAGCCGGCTGGCTGGCGTCGCCTGATTGTTTTTGCGCGGCGACTTCCATCGCTTTTACCACGTCGCCATAACTGCCTTCGCTGACAAACAACAGCGGCGATGTTTTCACGCCCTGGCCGACCGGAATCTCTGCCGAAAACTTCACTGCTGCTGGCGCATCGCAACCTTTGTCAGTGCATGTCTGGTACCCTATCATCCCGGCCAATGAATACGTTTTTGATTCCGCGTCAGCGGGGATCTTGATTGTGAAGGTCCAGGTCACCGGTTCGTGATGGTACGACATCTGTTCGCCAGCCACCGTTTTGGTGACGGGCTGGGGTTCGACGGCAGGGCCGGACGCTTTCCAACTGTTGACTTTCGTCATCGCGAACAGCGTCGGTTTGGCAGTGCCCTTCCCTTTTTCATCCGAATAGGCATAGATGTGAAACTCGCCTTGCGGTTCAGCCGAGACTTCCAAATGAATTTCGTCACCGGGAACGATTGGCCCGTCACCGACCGCCTTCAAGACTTTTCCGTTGAAAAGTACGTGACCCGTTTTGGGTTGAAACTTGGTGTTTAGGTTGGGAGCCGCCTCGTAGCCATCGAAACTGACAGGAATTTTTTCGCTCAACGGCAAGCAGCTACCCGTGACGCCATTTTTCTGGACACAGGTTTGACCACGAAACTTGATTTCAATTCCCAGCTTGGCAGGATCGGCATTCCCCTCTATGCGGATCGGTGCCGACCAGATGACCTGGCTTTCATGGTATTCAATGCGGACGCCGAATACCTCGTCTTTCTCAATGACGTGCGGATCACCATCCGGCTCAAACGGTCCCGCGATTTCGTAGTAATTCCGATTTGGGAACGGAAATATTTGCCGGAATTGGACCGCCCTTGGGTTGCGTCAGCGAATAGACATGCCAGTTGGGGGCAATCTCCAGCTTGACGCTGATGACACCTTCACGCGATTTGTCTTTCAAGCGAAACCAGGCCGAAAATGTCACCGGATCTTCGTCGAGATCCTGGTCGTCAAATTGATCGCCCAACTCTTCCTGCATGAGAAGCTGATCTTGTGGTATCGCGGCGGTTACCGTCGCACCCCACAAAAATCCCACCGCCCAAACTACGGAAAAGATTAAGGCAAAAAATCGATTCATGGCATTGTTTAGAAAGTCAATAGAAGCGCGGTCGGATATCAGCTAAGCCTGTTTTCGACTGGCACAAATTCGCCGACGTGGGGGACAAAACACAGACGGTCACCAGACTAAAAATATACCCGGTTTGCCCAATCCATACCACTTGTCCATGTCTGAATACCGCGCGGCTTAACTCCTTTACGTCGGCTATCGGCGTTGGTTTTGTGAATCCGTGGGCTTTTCAGCCTGTTGTTCAAAATAACCAGCAAACTGGGCCGAGATTTTGCGATTGCGGATGGGCATGCAGGTTCCTTTTTCCGAGCAAACTTGCCCGTCGAACACAATTTCCGGCGTCAGTTCCTGGGGGTCCACGTGGTCCGCCAACTCGATCGGAACAAAAAACTGAACCAGCTGAAAATGTTTTTCCAGCCGGGCATGGAAAACCGGATCCTCTTCGACGATTTTGGGGTGCCGGTCGGAAGCGAACGCGCCATGGATCTTGAACTGCGACGACTCCGTTACAGTAATTCTCGACGGCGGTGGATTGCCTTGCTGTGTCACAGCATAAATGTAGCTTTCTTTCGGAATTTGAGCTTTCAGATATCAAGACACCTTTGCGAGTGCCTTTGACAAGGTGAAAACGTGCGGTCAACGTCAACCGCTTGACGTCCTCTTCAGCGCCTGGCTGAGTCGCCGATCTGGTCTGGTGTTGGGAATCCGTTTGCGATTTGATCAGCTGGCGTTGCCGAACCGGTTCAAAGTCAGCGTTGTTGCCAGTTTGCTGAAAAAAAGCGGCGTTGCACTGACTGCCGATGACCACACTGGCGCTGACAGCAACCGCCAAAAAATGTCGCAGGCTAATCAGACCATCCATGCGTCCGTTTGCGTTCATTCAATCGTCCTTGATCTTGTGAGCAAATTCGCGGGAACATTACTAAGTCTCCCGGCATTTCACAATGTCAACCCGACCCGCGATTTCCCAAAACCGGCCGTTGTTCAACTCCTATCCGTAAAATGCTATCAGTATAAAATTGGGGCTCGATTTGCGTTCCAGAAGAAAGATTTTTGATGGTTGTGCATATTACCGAGGACCTGATGATGTCTTCCAATGCCAGTCTCGCGGCTCGCGAGGCGGGTCACAAATACAAGTTCGTCGCATCCTGGGACAGGGCCCGGCATTTTATCGAGAGCAACGATGTCAAATTTCTGATCGTCGACCTGCAGACAGCCGGACTGGACCTCGCTGAAATTCAACGGGGGCTGAGCCAATTGGATGCCGACCGATGTCCCAGGACGTTTGCTTACGCCCAGCACGTCGAAGTCGAGTTGCTGGATCGTGCCAGTGCGATGCCGTTTGAAAAAGTGATGACGCGCGGACAAGCGCACCACAGTCTTAAAGAATTATTGAAGGCCACGGCATGATCCGCGTGACAGTTTGGAATGAGTTTGTTCACGAGCAGGAAAATGACCTGGTCAAGTCGATTTATCCGGCCGGAATTCACGCCGCGATCAAGTCGGGCTTGGAGGCGTCGCTCGGTGGCCAGGTTAACGTGACGACTGCCACGCTGGCGGAACCCGAACACGGGCTGACGACCGAAATACTGAACAACACGGATGTTCTGATGTGGTGGGGCCATATGGCGCACGATCAAGTCGCTGTCGAAATCGTCGATCGAGTTCACCAACGGGTGCTCGCAGGCATGGGGTTGATTGCGCTCCACTCGGCACATGCGTCCAGGATCTTTCAGCGGTTGATGGGGACTGGATGCATGTTGCGATGGCGCGATGAGGGAGAAACGGAAAAAATCTGGGTGGTCGATCCATCCCACCCGATTGCTGCGGGAATTTTGGGTGAGCATTTTGAAATTGAGCGCGCCGAAATGTACGGCGAGTTTTTCGACATTCCTGCGCCGGACGAATTAATTTTCATCAGCTGGTTTGCCGGAGGTGAGGCGTTTCGATCGGGTTGCACCTGGCGGCGCGGCAAGGGCAAGATTTTTTACTTTCGACCGGGTCACGAGACATTTCCGATCTTTCATCAAGCCGAGATCAAACGTGTGCTGGCCAACGCAGTTTGTTGGGCCGCGCCCACGGGCAGCGAGTATTTCGGCGAGGCCCGCGAGATCAAGTCGTAGCTTGACTCTCTGGAGAGTCAAGCTACAAATTCGCGCCGCCAACCCTCAACCCTTCCCGGCGTTGGGTGCTAATTTTCTTACCTCCATGTTCCTACCAAAAGTGAGTACAGATAGGTAGGAAAATGGAGGTAGGAAGATGTTGGTTGAGACAGGATCGTGTTTGGCAGGCACAATCAATAATTATGGCTAGCGCAGCATGGTTTACGACCGTCTTTTTCTGCGCGACATCATTCTGTCACTCGACTCGGAGAGGCTGTGATTTTATTCATGCATTGACCCCTCACCGTAGCCGCGTCCGCGTCTGTCCCAGATACGGAACAACCGCGACTCAGACGCGGAGTCAGTCTGGGACAGACCGACCTACGTAAAAAATCACAAGCTCGGAGAGTCAAGCTAAGCTAAACGACGAGACGTTTGTCATCGGTAATTTGGCGTCAACCTAAGCCGCGACGACTTTGGCCTGCGCTTCACCGGTCAAGGCTACGATGATCACCCCCAGCCGATTGGCGGTCGCGATGGTCTCTGGCTCATCGAGAATGATCGTCTTGCCCGCCTCGATCGCCAGGATTTTGCCGCCTTGTCCATGGATCGTTTCAATCGTACCGACGCCAATGGTTGGCACATCGAATCGCATGTCCTGATTGGGTTTGGCGACTTTAATCACTGTAAACCCTCCGGCCGCGCAAAGTTGACCCGCTCGTTTGATACAGTCGTCGGTGCCTTCGATCGCTTCGACCGCCAGCACCGCCTGGTTTTTGACGACGACGCTTTGCCCGATATCCAAGCGGCCCATTTCCTTGGCCACCTTCCAGCCAAATTGAATGTCTTTCAGCTCGGAAGCGCTGGGTGATTTTTTGGTGAGATTTCCTGCGGACACTAATAGCTCCGGTGCAAAATCGGTGGCGGGCGCAAAACGAATTCCGCGACGGTCCCAGTACTGGGTTACCAGGTTCAAAAAAGTATCGTCGCAGCGATCTTTGGACTTGGTGAGGATCGGCAGGAAGCAGTGGATCGCGCTCAGGTCAGGCAACTGCCGTACGACCCCGAAGCGCTCGAACAGCCTGGTCTTGAAAATCTTGCCGGCCATAATCGCGTCGGCGCACCCGTGGCGACGGAAAAATCGCATTTGGGCACCCATTCTCCCCAGTCCGAGAAAGCGGACGTCGTCACAAATTTGGGCCAATTCGGGATCCGCGTGACCGACGATCCCAACGCAAAATACCTGGTAGCCCTGCTGTTTCAGCGCTTTGGCAACCAGGATCGGTAGCCGCCCCCACCCCGCCAGCAAGCCGATGTTTTTCGAACGTGGTTGTGCCTTCATCCGATCAAGCCGCGTCGCGTGAGGTTTCTGATGGCTGGCAAGATTCCAGTTTTTCGATTTGTTGCTGGAGCTGCTTGAGCTGTTTTCGCATCTCTGGAAGCTTCGCATGCACGGCAGCGATTTGGAAGAATCTGCGGACCGGAGTGGCCGGAGCACCCGACATGATTTGACCTGCTTCGATGTCTTTCATGACACCTGTTTTGGCAATCAACGTCACGTTGGATCCGATGTTGATGTGGTCGCCAATCCCGACTTGCCCCGCCATCACCACGTTGTCGCCGGTGTTGCAGCTGCCGGCGATTCCGACCTGCGAACACAGCAGGTTGTTTTTTCCAATCCGGCAATTGTGACCAATCATGACCTGATCGTCCAGTTTCGTTCCGTCGCCGATCATGGTGGATTCAAAAGTGCCACGGTCGACCGTTGAGTTGGCACCGATTTCGACATCGTTGCCCACGACCACGTTGCCCAGTTGAGCGGTCAGTTTGTGCTGGCCCTGTCGTGTCTTGTAACCAAATCCGTAGGCTCCCAACACAACGCCTCCGTGCAGAATGCAACGGTCGCCGACGACCGTATCCGGATACAACACGCATGAAGGGAATACGCGCACGTGCGAGCCGATACAGCATCGCTCCATGATCGTGACGTTGGGCATGATGACGGACCCGCATCCAATTTCCACGTCGTCCCCGATGACGGCGCCGGGGAAGATGTCAACGTCGTCGGCAATTCGAGCCGAGGGGCTAACGATTGCCTGGGGACTGATGCCAATCTTGATTGATTTGCTTTGTGGGCGAAAGTGTTCGACAACCTTCGTAAACGCGGCCTCCACATTCTCAACCGTTATGGTGGGTTTCGCGTCGGTCTGCAAGCTGCCGGAAATGATAGCTGCGGCCGCATCACTCGCCACGAAGTCTTGCAGGTATTGTTCCGAGGTCACAAAAGTTATCTCGCCGGGGCCAGCACGACCAACCGAGGCGGCGTCAGTAATTTCTGTGGTTGAGTCTCCTGCCAAAACTCCGGCGACGAGCTCAGCAATCTCGCCCAGTTGCAACATGGCTCAGGCATCCTTTCCTGGCGAATGGACATTAGCAGGGATAATGGGAATAAGACTTGTCTTACCCGAAAAGGTTCCATTTGACCAAGATCAATTCAAGGCAGAGGTGCCTGGATCCAGAAAAGTCGGGTTTTTTCCCGATTTCCGAGGCGTCATGAAGGCGCCGGAATACCGGAGACCAGTCGAGGCTATCCACAACGGGGGTCGGGAGACTTTCTGGGAACGGGGGATGACGCCAAAACGGCTTTGTCAAAAAGACTCCCGACCCTCCCGACCCCTTGGTTCTCTCGCTGTGGCTCGTTATTTGACGACAGATTTCTTTGACTCGTGCGGGCGCATGAGAGACCCGCTCACGAACGAATGGAACAGGTGCCGAATGATCATCCCGTTTCGGGACGGCTTTGCGGAAGGCAATCAGACAATGGGGCCAATCCTCGAGCAGTCGGTGGGCGATGCGGCTGTTGGTTTTGGATTCGAACTCGAGCAAAAGTTCTTTCAGCATCGGCGCGTCCGAATCGTCGATGTTGCAAAGGTCGATCGTTTTCAAATTGCACAACGGTTCGAGTTTGGATTCGGGGTCGTAAACAAACGCGGTTCCGCCGGTCATGCCAGCGCCAAAATTGTTACCGACGTTTCCCAGAATCAGGGCGATGCCTTTGGTCATGTATTCGCATCCGTGATCGCCACACCCTTCCACAACCGCGATGGCACCCGAGTTGCGAATGCAAAGCCGTTCGCCAACGATTCCCGCCGCAAAAAACTTGCCGCCGGTTGCCCCGTACAAAATGGTGTTCCCGGCGATCACGTTTTGTTCGCTGGCAAAAGGTGCGTCGGCGGGCGGGCAGATCACGATTTCGCCGCCACACATGCCTTTGCCCACGTAATCGTTCGAGTCTCCTGACAAATGGATGGACATCCCGGCACACAGGAACGCACCCAGGCTCTGCCCGGCTGTCCCGTCAAGCTGCAGTCGAACTGTATTTTCGGGCAGGGCATCTTTGCCAAACCGACTGCTGATCAATCCCGACAATCGGGTGCCAATGTCGCGGTCGGTATTGCAAACAGTGCCTTCGAATATGAGCGGTTGTTTGTCGAGCTCCGCGACGGGTAGCTGCTCGATAATCGGGTCGTCGAAACCCGGCACAACAGGCAGCGGTCGCGCGTACTTTTCGGCAGTCGTCAACTGGCCAGCGTTGCGCTTTGAAACCCGGGCCAGGATCGAAGCCAGGTTGAGTCCCTGCGTTTTGGAATTCGTGGGGTCGGTGATTGGCGTGAGCAGTTGCGTTTGACCAATCAGATCGTCGATCGTTGAATAGCCCAGCATGCTGAGCAGCTCGCGACATTCGTTGGCAACCGCGTTCAGGTAATTGACGAGGTTTTCAGGTTTGCCTTTGAATTTCGCCCGAAATTTTGGATCTTGCGTGGCGATTCCGACCGGACAATTGTTGAGATGGCATTTCTTGACATAGACGCAGCCGAGTGCAATCAAAGTCATCGTGCCGAAGTTGTATTCTTCGGCTCCCAGGATGGCTGCGTGAATGATATCGCGACCGGTGCGCAGTCCGCCGTCGGCGCGCAGGACGATACGGTCACGCAGGCCGGACGCAACCAGGGACTGGTTTGTTTCGGCCAGTCCCAGTTCCCAGGGAATACCGGCGTGTTTGATGGAGGTCAACGGGCTGGCACCGGTTCCGCCTTCGTGACCGCTGATCAAAATTGCATCCGCATTTGCTTTCGCCACACCCACGGCGATTCCCCCGACGCCTGTTTTGGCAACGAGTTTGACACAAACGCGGGCCAGTGGATTGACCATCTTTAGATCGTAAATCAACTGCGCCAGGTCTTCGATCGAATAAATGTCGTGATGCGGCGGCGGACTAATCAGGGTCACGCCGGGTTCGGTGTTTCGTAATTTTGCGATCAGCCCGTTGACCTTGAAACCTGGAAGCTGGCCGCCTTCGCCCGGTTTAGCGCCTTGCGCCATTTTGATTTCAATTTCTTCGGCACTGGCAAGATATTCGGGGTTCACCCCGAACCGCCCGGAGGCAACCTGTTTGATTTTGCTGTTGGCCCAGGCGCCGTCGGGAAATGGCTTGAATCGGCGTGTGTCTTCGCCGCCTTCTCCCGAATTGGATTTGCCACCAATTTCGTTCATCGCAATCGCGATCGCCTCGTGAGCCTCCGGGCTGATCGCGCCAAGGCTCATCGCGGCCGTCGTGAACCGTCGACGGATGGATTCGATCGGTTCGACTTCTTCCAGCGGAATGCTGCCACTGGCCGCCGGAGTAAACTGCAACAGGTCGCGAAGCGCGACGGGGCGCTCGGGCGCGACCTGCTCGCGAAATTCTTCAAAATCCTCGGCGCGGTTTTCGCGCACGAACTGGTGAAACGTCTTGGTAACTTTGCCGTTGATGACATGGTGCTCGCCGGCGCGGCGCGGCTTCGTGATCCCCAGGTCAATGATTTTGAGATCGGCGGTTGCGGTTTTGTAGGCGGCATCATGCCGCACAAGGCAGTCCCGGGCGATGTCGTCAAAGCCAATTCCTTCGACGTTGGAGTAACTGTGTTTGAAACATTTCTCAATGACTTTTGGCCCCAGCCCGATCGCTTCAAAAATCTGGGCACCCTGGTAACTGTTGAGAACCGAAATGCCCATTTTGGACATGATTTTCAACAGTCCCTTGGTCAGCGCGGTTCGAAATCGCTTGATGCATTGAGTGACATCGTCCGTTTTCAATTCGCCATCGGCCGCCATTTGCCCGATCGTGGCGTAGGCCAGATAAGGCTCGACGGCAGTTAATCCATAACCGAACAGCAAGGCCAGCTGGTGCGGATCGCGGACGTCCGAAGTTTCGGCAATCAGGCTGCACATCATGCGTTGTCCCGACTTACACAGCGCGTGATGAATCGCTCCGACGACCAACAACATGGGAATCGCTACCCGGTCGCTGCAAATTTTTCGATCGGAGAGGACCAGGATCGTGGCGTGATTTTCCACGGCGATCAAGACATCATTGATCACTCGCTTCAGTTCCGTTTCCAGTCCAGACTCATTGGCAGAACGCGGCCAGGTGCAATCGATCGTTTCGAACTTGAACGGCGTACAAGACACAAGTTGAGCCAATTCGCCCGGTAGTAACACCGGGTTTTTCAGATTAACAAGGCGGCACTGGACCGGTGATTCGTCAAGAATGTTTCGTTCGGGTCCCAAACCGGTCGCGATCGACATGACGGATTGTTCGCGAATCGAATCGATGGGGGGATTGGTGACTTGGGCAAAGCGCTGTTTGAAGTAATCGGTGAGGTGCCGCGGTTGTTGGCTGAGCACCGCCAAGGGCGTATCCACTCCCATGCTGTAAGTCGGTTCCACACCGTCGGATGCCATCTTGGCAATGCCGATTTCAATTTCTTCTTTGGTCAAACCCGCGGCGATTTGATGTCGACGAAAATCGGTTGGTTCAATACTAAACGTGGTTTCGGTGGCGTCGAAGGGTTGGGGCCGAAACTCGATTCGATTTTCCCGTAACCATTGTCCGTAGGGCTGTTGCGCTGCAAGTGACTCTTTGATCTCGTGGTTATGGAGAATCCGGTGGTTTTCGGTATCAACCGCAATCATCTGTCCCGGACCCAAGCGGCCTTTTTCAATGACGGTGCTCTCATCAACTCGATCAGCGCCGACCTCAGATCCCAGCACAAAGATCCCGTCGCTTGTCAAACGATACCGGAGTGGCCGTAATCCGTTTCGATCCAGGCAAGCGGCAGCGAGCTTGCCGTCCGTCATGGCGATCGCGGCGGGGCCATCCCACGCTTCACAAAAACTGCCGTGAAACTCAAAAAACGCTTTTTGATTTTCGTTCATCCGCGGATCGTGTTCCCAGGCGGGAGGAATCAACATCGACATCGCATGTAAGATGCTCCGGCCGGATAGCGTCAATAATTCCAGCACATTGTCGAGGCTGGCAGAATCGGAATCACGAAAGCTGAATAGTCGTTTCAACAGATGTCGGTCGCTCTTTTCCCAATGGCGATGAAAAAACATTGATTCGCGAGCCGTCATCCAATTGCGATTGCCGCGAATCGTGTTGATTTCACCATTATGCGCCAACATTCGAAACGGCTGACACAGCGACCATTGAGGCGACGTATTGGTACTGAACCGTTGATGGTAAATGCAAATCGAGCATTTGTAATCGGCTGCCTGCAGATCAGGATAAAACTGTCCTAGCGCGGTCGAAAGCACCATCGCTTTATACACGATGGTGCGGGCCGACATCGACGCGATATGAATGGTTTGCTGGGCAGTCTCTGTGGGAGTGAGTTCGATGGCTCGTCGCGCCAGAAACAGTTCGCGCTCAAATTGTTCTTGGTCGGTTCCTTTGCCGGCGATGAAAACGTGCCTGATTATTGGACAGCATTTCCGGGCTTCGTCCCCCAGGACTTCATCATTGACGGGAACGTCGCGGAATCCGAGCACGACCAGTCCCCGGGATACAATCGTTTCGCGAACGGTTTTCATGGCGGCTTTCAGATCCGCTTCCTGCCATGGAAGAAATAAAACGCCGATGCCGACAAGCGGAGGCGGGGCGAAACAGCCAGTTTCACGCAGCCACTGAAACAGCAGTTTTTTGGGAATCGTTGTGCTGACGCCCGTACCGTCTCCCGTTTTCCCATCGGCGCCCGTGGCGCCACGGTGCATCACGTTTCCCAGACTGGTTAATCCGAGTTCCAGGATTCGGTGCTGCGGCGTGCCATTCACCGACGCGATCAAGCCGGCCCCGCAAGAATCGGTTGGTAGTTGATCGACAAGCCCAACGCGATCGCGCGGCGGAATCGATGATTCGAATTCGGCAACTCGTTCAGACAAATTCAACGTCTCCATTCTGTTGGCTTCTTCCGTGCGACTATTGAGTATTAGCACAATTTCGCCGCCGTCAACGCAAATCAATTTTCGCTTGGTTCCTCAAAAATCAAATTGCGATCAGCGAAGCTGGGTAATTCCCGGCAGGCCAATGCCGGTGACGTTGCGGCTAACCGGGCCTAAGGGATGCAATTCCGAAGTTGTTGAACTGCGGACATCTGGAAGCCAAAAATAGAAAGCTTGTTGGCTCCATTGCTAGTCGTTTATGGACGAGAGAACGGCGTTAATCAATCGACAGCCACCAACTAATTTATCGAATTGAGTCAATCCGGGCGGAGTTATTGAATTGACGGCCGGCGCAAGCCCGCCGGCGACCACGTCAACGTCCTGTCGACATTGGTCGGTTCGCTTGACGATTTTTGTTAACTGACAAGTTGTTTGATGAGTTTTCCGCTGTTGGCGATTTTCATCGGCCGCCCGCTACGGGAGGTGAATGTTGTTTCCAGGGAAATTCCCAGCGCGTGACAAACGCTGGCCATCAAGTCTTCTGATGAATACGAATCGCCTTCGACTTTGGTGCCGTCTTCATTGGTTTGGCCGATTGCCAAACCGCCATTGAGTCCGCCACCACCTGCGACCACGCTCCAGCTGCGGGCCCAATGGTCGCGTCCGGCATTGCCGTTGATGCGGGGCGTCCGTCCAAATTCACCCATCCAGATAACGGCCGTGTCCTCCAACATGCCGCGCTGCGCGAGATCTTCGAGCAATGCACTCATGGCTTGATCCAGAGTTGGCAGGAGTCCGTTTTTCAGCGTGTCGAAGATTCCCTGGTGATTGTCCCAGCCGCCAAGGCTGACTTCGACAAACGGAACGCCAGCTTCCACCAACCGCCTGGCCATCAGGCAGCCACGGCCAAAGTTGTTCTGCCCGTAACGTTCCTGGACGTTGGCCGGTTCCTGGTTCACTTTGAAAGCTGACATTTGCTGACTGGTCATGAGGTTCAATGTCTTGTTGATGACTTTGGCGTGTTCGGCCGCGGCGATTCCACGGTTATCATTCATAAAATCCGTTTCCAGCAGGCTGAGCGCTTTCATGCGCTGGACCAGGCGGTCAGGTTGGATTCCCATATCGAGGTTGCGCACCTGTCCGTTGGAATCAACTGCGAAGGGAGCCCAGGCCATGCCGAGAAACCCCGGGCCTTCGCTCGCGCCGCCCACGGAAACGAACGGCGGAATTTCCAGTTCGGGGCGCAGCGCCGCGAGTTCGTGAGAAATTACCGAACCATAACTGGGATGTTGGACGTCCGGATTGGGCACATAGCCTGTGTGCATGTAGTAACGTCCGCGGGTATGGTCGGCTTCACGCGTGCTCATCGAGCGCACGATCGACACCTTGTCCATGTTCTGCGCCATCAGAGGCATGTGTTCGCAGATTTGGACATCGCCGTTGGTCGCGATTGGCCTGAACGGACCGCCTGTTGAAGCACCCGGTTTGAGGTCCCAGATGTCCATCGTGGAAGGACCGCCCCCCATCCACAGCAGAATGGCAGCTTTGCGGTTTTTCGCCAGCTCATTTCCATGGGCTCGCAGCGTGTGTCCCATTGCAAGCGCGCTGCCTGCCAGTGCCGACGCTCCGGCCATGTGGTGCAAAAAATGTCGACGGCTCATGCCGGTGGGGGTTCGGTAGTTCATATTCGCTCCAGCGTGTTGTTTCCACTTGATTCTAGTTGAATCGCCGATGATTCAAAGTGTTTTTTGATTTTTGCATGGGATAGGCATCCTGCCTGTCATGACAGCACTGCTATTGTCGTTTAACGCAAATCGTTGACAAGCTGGAAGCTATCCCACGTAATGACTAGTGGTTGAAAATGAATTCATTGGAGTTGAGGACCACCCACCAGACATCGCGTAACGCTTCGGTCAAATTGCCATCTCGGGCCTGGAAAAGCGCGCGGGCAACCTCCATTTCCGATCGTGAAGGCTTGCGTGCCAAGCCCGCTTTAAACAGGTAATCGATTTTTGCTGTCTCCGAAAGTTTCGTGTTGCGCACCAGCGAATCAATCAAGCCACCGCGAGCGTCTGAGGTCGCCTCCTTGATCAAACCGCTGTTGAACATCATCAGGATTTGCGGAATGGTCCCGTTGAACGTGGTGGTTTCTCCTCCTTCGTCCGTGCCGAACGCCGATGAGAACTGGGCAAGCCAGATATTTTTTTGCTGTTCCTGCTGCTCGTAGGTCCCGCGCGATTCGGCTGCTTTGGTGGCGACCAACAACGACTCGTATAGTTGTTCTGCCTGCATTTGCCTCAAATAAAAATGCGAGAATCTCGGCGGCTGACCCAGTAACGGATCATCTTGCTGGTTGGAGGCATTTTGTTTGCTTGACAGAGCGTAGGGTTTGCTCAAGACGATCCATTTGATCAGCCGCCGGAAATCAAATTCTGCTGTGCGAAACTCGTTGGCCAAAAAGTCCAGCAGTTCCGGGTTGGAGGGAATGTTGTGGGGACCCAAATCGTCAACCGGTTTGGTGAATCCGTACCCGAGAAAATGCCCCCACAGGCGATTGACCATCGCGCGCGAAAAATAGGGAGATGCAGTCGTCATGTTCGCGAATTCGACTCGCCGATTCACCACGTTGACCATCCCATTGCGATCGATTTCCGTACCGTCGACAAACACGGGGAAGGCGATCTTGACCAGTCCGTTTCGCAGTTCGTAAAACAAATCTGCCTGTTCGATGTCGCCGCTCTCACCACGGAAATCCTGATCGGCCAGTTTTGCTGGTCCACCGTCGCCGCGCATGCCGCCGCGAAACGCGCGCGCCTGACGGAAGAAGGCATTAATGTTCCAGTACGATTCCTGCTTCCAGTCGTTAAAGGGATGGTTGTGACACTGGGTGCATTGAACCTGCAGGCCGAGGAAAATCCGCGTACTGTCAGCCGTCGCCTGGGCGGCGTTTTCTGCATTCACTTTATCGATCAAGAAATTTGTTGCGCCGTTAAAATCCTGTTCGCCAGGCGTTGTTGAGCCTGTCGCCGTCAGTAATTCGATGGCAAATTTATCCAGCGGCTTGTTGCGGGCAAACGAATCGCGCAAGTACTTTTGCATCCCTTCACGGTTGATCATGGATTGGTTGTCAGAGCCACCCGTCCTTCCAATCAACAAGTTGGTCCAGATGGTTGTCCAGTTGCGGGCAAATTCTTCCGTGTACCGGTCGTCGTAAAGCAACTGTTGGACAAGCCGTTCTTTTTTGTCGCCGGCGTTGTCGCTGGTGAAAGCCTCCAATTCGTCGACCGTAGGAATCCGACCGAGGACGTCCAGATAAATTCGCCGGCACCACTCACCGTCGGTAGCGTCCTTGGACGGTTTCAGCGAATACGCAGTCCATGACTGTTCGATTAACTCGTCAATGCGCTGGACAATTGGGTTGGCGTCGGGTGAATCGCCGCGGATGGAGCGCGGACCATCTGCAATCAGATGTTTGCAGACCAAGATGCCAGCAACCAAGAACGGCGGAAATCACCAAGAGTTGAAGATTGGAAGGCAACCGCCGACTCGAACTCGACATCTTGAACCCCTTCTGTTTACGTTTCCGGCATCCGATTACATGGAAAATGGTGCTGGCAGAGTTTTTTTTGATTAATTCGAATTATACCCAAAATAGGGACCGAAAAAGCCAGTTTTAGGGTGTTTAATAATTGATACAATATGTTCAATTTTGATACAGCAAAATGAAACAGGCCGGTTGACCGTTCTTTTGGTAAACCGACCTGTTTCGAATAATATAGTAATAATTCTGGCCTGGACTACTCGCGAAGCGGGTAGTCCGGGCACTGCCTCGTCTCTGTTCCGCCCCCGATTGCTTTCACACTCTTGGGCGAACCACTTCCGAAATTACGTAGTGAAGCAAACCCCATGCCAAATTCCAAGTCGGACTGGATGCTGGCGAAAAGTGAGCTTGAAACGGTCGTCCCTAAATCACCGAAGACTCCCAAATCGCGAATATTACTAAGTCTACTGATTTACTCAATATTCCGACTTGTGTGGTCGATGAATGAAACGTGATTCAATGCGCGGGCGTTTCGGCGTCGGCACATCAATTGGCTGCTACGGTGTGTGGCCAAATCCGAATTTGACGTTCCGCCGCACGGAACGGACCCAGTTTCAAAAGGATTTGAACAATGCGATCCCTCTATAATGCACTTGCGCTCTGCGCGGTGACTTTGATGTTGTCCGGCTGTGCCAGCCATCTTGCCGGAACATGTGATTCTTCGTGTAACACGGGCGGCTGTGGCTCGACTTGCAACTTGTCCGATCAGACAGGTCGACTCGGTTCGCTGCACTGCAGACTTCACGGTGGAGCTTGTCAGGCAGGTTGTAGTAGTTGTGCTGCGGCAGAAACACCTTGCGACGCTTGTATCGCGGCTCCAGAAATGAACTGGGCTGCACCCGTAACGGAATGTGGCTGCGGCGACTCAGGATGTGGTGGCGGTTGCCAAGCGGCACCCGCCGATGGCTACTGTAGCTCCTGCGGTCAGAATTGTGGAGGCCGTTGCCGAATGAAATCGCGTGCGCCGCGAAACTTACCGGCTCCGATGGTGGCTCGTGGTCGAATTATTGGCGGTAAACAAAGCCAAGCGTTGTGGCGGAACAGGCTGCGGCGGTTGCCCTGATTGCGGTGCAGCGCCGGCAGGGATGAGTGGGGTTTACACGGGTGGATTTCAAGCCTGCTCGAACTGTGGCAAGGCCGATTGCAAGGGATGCAAAAAATCGCGAAGCGGGTTTGGCGTGGGCTCGCCTGCGAGCGCTGGCTGTGGCAAATTCGGTTGCGGTCAACGTGGACAGTTGTGCCTGAGATGCCGAGTCAAAGACGGAATGGGTTCACGTGGTAACCAAGCCTACGGCGGCGACTGTGGTTGCGATTCAAACGCTGGCCAAAGTTGCGATACTGGTTCCTGCGGGAATGGTGGTTGCGGTTGGGCTGGACTTGGCTTGGGTGGGTTTGGCGGAAATGGTGCGGAAAAACCGCATCCTTTTGTCGATCGCTTAAGAGCCAAAGGCTGTGATACTCCCGGATGCGGAACCGGAGGCCAACTGTGCTCGAGCTGCCTCGGTGGCGGCAGTGGCTATGGTGGCGGCAGTGGCTATGGTGGCGGCAGCGGCTATGGTGGCGGCAGTGGCTATGGTGGCGGGCATGCAAGGCCGTTGTGGTGCACCTGGATGCGGTGTTGGCGGTCAGCTCTGTTCCAGTTGCCTTGGTCGCAATGGAAGCGGCATGGCGGGCGGTTGTGGTGCACCTGGATGTGGTGTCGGTGGTCAGCCTTGTGCTGGCTGTCTTAGCCGGATGTACGGCGGGCACCTGCATCAAAAGGCAGCTCATTTGCTTCCGGCCATGCATCCTTACGGAGGTGCAATTCCGCATACAGAGCCGCAACCGGGCATGGGTGGTCAAGCGCCTGCGTACGCTTACCCATACTATACAACGCGCGGACCTCGCGATTTCTTGCAAGATGCATGCGCGCCGGCTCCGATTCTGCCATACAACCCGCGAACTACTTGTTTGCCTTCCATCGGATATTGATTGGTCGAATCAAATTGACAGCCCGATACCGGCTCCTTCTTCCGCTGGGGGAGAAGGCTGCTGGTGATTGGCACTCGAAATTTACAGCTTGCCACCAAATCGCAGGAATTGAAACAGGTAATGCCGTTTGGACGGTTGAATTTGCAGGCACTGCTGACAGAGTTGCAGAGCCGACTGCGTGTTGCCCTCCAGGAACAGGATTTCGGCAAGTGTATCGAGATAGCTCGAATTTCCTGGGCGTGATTTGACTGCCAGTTCCGCGTGGAAGTTGGCAAATTCCAGCCGTCGTTTGCTCGTCGCGCAGACCCACGCATAGTTGTTGTGGTGTAGGGGGCTGTCCGGATATCGGCTGAGCGTTCGCGTGTAATATTCTGCGATCTGGTCAAACAGCGCGTTGGCAAAATCGGTGTGCCCCAATTCGTCGAGAGCTGGTATTAATTTTTCGGCGATCTCGGGATCACCCGGTCGAAAATGATTGTACTGTTCGAGGGTTGCCGCAGCGTCTTTCACCTGGCCCGATTCAAGTTGCGTCATGGCCTCCGCCCGCTTGAGCTGCGTGGCCATGTTGGCGACGTAAGGTTTGCCAGTTGGCGAACTGGAGGCAAGTCGATTGAAGAGATAGATCCTCCAGTTGACAACGGCTTCCGATGGCTCCAGGTCCGTTTGCATATTGGCCAACGAAAGTCGGTAGAATTCGTTGGAAACTGAGGTGCCGGGAGAGGCATAGACGGAAGTTTTCAAAATGGGCAAAAGGCGATCTGAGCAGTTGCGGGATTCAAATTGACGGAGGACGTTCTCCGTTCGATAGCTGTCCAGCCAGGAGGCAAAGGCAACAAGTTTTCGCTGCTTGGCCTTTTCGTAATCGCCAAGTCGTTCATAACAGGCGGCAGCAACGGCGGCTGAGTAGGTACTGGCTTCTGTGGAACCCGTCCTTTTCCACAAACGATCAAAAATTGTGGCGGCCTGTTCAAAGTCGTCCGGTTTCGAAAGCCGTGTCAGCCAGAAAAGTCTCTGCCGAATAATTACGTTCCTCGGCCGTGCGCAGCATGTGTTGACGACTGAGTTCAAAATTGCCGCGAAAAAAATGGAGCATGGCAATCTGATAGTGCGTCAGCTGCCGTGTGTTTCGATTCGTCGATGCCAGCGAACCATCCACCATTGCCAGGATCCGCTCCAAGTCGACCTGAACGTCTGGCGTTTGCAGCGGCGAATTGAGAATCGCAGCGACTGCTTTTAGCTGATCCAGTCGATCCGGATAAAGCTGGGCCACGAAATTCCACCAGTATTCAGCTTCCGCGCCTTTGTTGGGAAACAGGTAACGCAACAATATCTCGTATTCGGATTTACTGAACCGTTGTTCAACGAGTTGCCACACTTGTTCAAACTCACTCAAGTCGACGAGCACCTCGAGGATCTGCACGCGTTTTTCCTGTGAACCGGGAGCCGACATGTCGATCACGTCGGCCAGGGTGAGCAGGTGTAGAACGGCTTCGTCGGTAAAACCGAGGCTTCCCAGCTGTTGTGCGACGATTAATCCCAGCTCAAAAATTGAGTCGGCTTTGCGCAGAAAGCTGTCTTGTTCGACGTTAGGCACCCCGATGCGTTGATTGATTTGGCGGCTGACGCTGTTTTCGGAGCTCGCCCGCTCATATTGCCGAAAGACAGAGTTCAATTGCTTGGCCAGACGCTCGAACCAGACGATTCTCTGATTCGCGTCGTCTGTGATCCCAAGCGATTCGAAGGCTTGTTCATTACGCTGCAGCGTCGAATACAGCTGGAACGTCTCAAGTCGATTTTCGTGATCAATACAGGTTGCCGCCCGGTCCCAATCGGTCGTTATCAAGAAGACGTCCAGCAAGTCGGCTCGAGTGCTTGGTTCAGCGACCGGCGCGGAGTTCTGATTGGCGTTTTCAATCATGCCCGCAATGACGTTCTCAAACGCTTCTTTGTTGCCGGCGAAATAATGCACGAGCGCCCGCTGGGCGGATGTCGTCGCGATTGGATCCGGTACGGTTTGAGCCTTGCCGTCGGTGCTGGCAAGTCTGGATTCAACAACAGTCCAGTCGCCGAGTTCCATCAACATGCAATCGGTATATTGACCCCGGATGGCCGAATTGGTCAGCTGTGTGGCGTATTCGATTGCTTCCCTTCGTTGGCCGGTCACGCGCAGCAAACGAATCAAAAGCAGCAGGTCCGACTGGAATTTCTGTCGCGTCAGTTCTTCCTTGGTTAACGGCAGCTCCGGTAGGTTGTTTTCGTCTTTGGCCAGTTCCGAGGACGCCGGTCGGTTGGCTGACCATTCTCCATTGCGATCAACGGAATCTTTCAACGCCGCGATTTTTTCATCGAGAGTTCCATTGAGTTGCGCATAGTAGATGCAGAGTTGAAAATCAAAAGCCCAGGGGATCTCGTGATTCAATATTTCATTGATGACATCCCAGTTTTCCCGACACGCCAGCCGGTAGACCGTCGAATCGAGGGAGATTGCTTCGGAATAAAGTGCCTTTTGCTCCGTTGGATCTTTGATGCGAGACAGCAAATCGAAAATCGTCCGGTATTCGTATTGGCGCTCGAGGTTTCGAATAATCTGCTCGCGCACATCCGAATCGCCACTGTCAAAATACAATACCGTCAGAGCCGTCGAGCGGGGCGTCGAAGCGTCGAGACCCAATTCAAACGCGTCGAGAATCAATTGCACGCGTTTGACGACCTCCGGATCGGGATCGTTTAAGGCGCCTTGGAGGGGCTTCGTGATGTCGGGTCCAAGTCGCCAAAGCTGTTCAATCGCCGCTTGACGTTCAGCAAAGGACGCCGAGCCAAGTCTCTCAATCAATTGGTGTGCCTGCTCCCATTTCTTGTCGTCCGTCCCAACTTGATTGGAGTGGTTGGGATCGATTTCATTCGAGGAGCGAACCTCGCGGTCGCCACGAACGTCGATTTGAGCCCCCCAAGTCGTCGCGGCCATCAGGCAAGCGGCAAAAATCCCGAGGTTGAGTCTAATTGGCTGATGCGACATCGATATTGCCAGCATTGTTCCTAAATTGAATCTGTTCGTCCAAATTGTAACCGGGTTGTGCGATCGAGGCTTGCCCAGTTTTCGTCGCCGGCCTGCTCTCTGTCCGATTCGCCCACGATTGGCATGGCGGTCGAAGTTTGAATCTCGTAGCATTCGCCCCGGATTAGGCGAAATGGCAAGGGATGCGTTTCGCGACAAAGCTTGGGGAATCCGCATGGAGGCGGAAAAGTGGGTAATGGACTGCAGATTGTGGGCGGTATCGCCCTGTTGCTGGTGTATTTCCTGATCAGTGTGGGGTGTGATCCGAGTGCGTTGACTCCACGGGCCGAGATTGTGCATTCCGAGACAGCCGCAACAGGCGTCATCATGCCGCAGGCAATTGTCGTAGGCTCTTTTGACATCCAGGATTTTGGTCGCGCAAAAATGAGCAACCGGGACGTGACAGAAATTCTGGTCGATATTGCCCGCCGCTTCGACATTTTGGCAATCCAGGAGTTGCGGTGTGAAGACCAGGATTTGATTCCCCAGTTCGTGGAATTGGTTAACGCGGACGGTTCCAGGTACAAATTTCTCGTGGGACCGCGGCAGGGATATACCACGAGCAAAGAACAGTATGTTTATCTGTACGACAGCGAAAAAATTGAATTGATCGGGCAGCCTTACATCGCCCCAGTGCCCGCCGGACAAATTCAACGCGCGCCCTGGTCGCGCATTTTCGCTGTTTGAATGTGCCACCCGAACAGGCGTTTACCTTCAAAATGATCAACGTCCACGTCGATCCGGTCGCGGTCTCAACGGAAATTCCAACGCTGGCCAGTATCATTCGCGGAATCGAACAGTACGACGGTGGCGAAGATGATCTGATTCTGATTGGTAACGTAAATTCTCCACCTCGCTACTTTCAGGAATTTTCCTTGTTCCAAAATCAGTACCCGGCGATCGCTGAGCAATGGGCAACCCAGACCAGCCAAGATTTGAATCAGGACAATATCATTTTTGACGGTATGAATACGAACGAGTTTCTCTCCCAGTCTGGAGTCTTGAACCTCATGCGGGAATACAATTTGACCGTTGGAAATGCCCTGCAGGTTTCTGATCACATGCCGGTGTGGGCTGTTTTTTCCACGACCGAGGCTCCGCAGACATTTGCCGAGCGGACGAACCCCAACGTCTTGCGTTAGTCCGTCGTCATGCGTCACGCCTCCGGTAATTTCAATCCAAAAGACCGGCGAGTTCGCAAAGATTGGCGTCCAACACGGATTGCGGGCAACTCCAAACGAGGAAAAACAGGGCTTCCTGGCACCAACGACCAACCGGATGGGTTTTCACAAACCCGGCTCCCTTGGCTGCAACCAATGCGGATTGGGTCGCCCGCAAGACGAGACTGTTGGCTGCGGTGCGGATTTCGTCTTTGGAGCATTCCAACTGGCCAGTCGTCGAGCGTATCAGTTTATCGGTCAATTCAATGTGCTGCTCGTTCAGAGACTCGAAGTTCCTGGTTAACTCTGTTCTTGCGTAAGTTTGCTCCCCGACAAAGTCGATGGCCGCCCGGGCCAAGCCGAGCGCCAGCGTCGAAGTTTGGACGCCTCCGGTGGAGCCACCCGTCCCCGTCGCCAATACATTTTCAACTGGCCCGGCGAGTACAAACTTTTCTGGAACCATGACCTCGTGGCACCTGACCAGGCCTGTCTGGCTGCCCGTCAGTGCGACCAGTTGATAGGGCGGATCGAATGAGACGCCAGCTGATTTCGCCGGCAGCGCGAAAAGAACCTGGCGACCGTCGTCCAACTCGGCACCCATCACGATGTGGTCTGCGGCAACGCCGCCAGTGACCCACGGACTAAAACCGTCAATCTGGTAGCCCTGCTTGGTTGGTTTTGCCTGCAAGACTGGTTCGGCAACGTGCCGGTGGCTGGTGGTCAAATGCGAGATCCCGACGGTGGCGAAACTTTCCCCGCTGGCAAGCCCGGGCAGCAGTTCGTTTTGCAGGGCCTGGTTTTGACAGGCCACAATTCGATTGCAGGCCGCCGTCCGTTGGGTGATGACAAAGGTAGTTTTCAAACACGCGGCTGCCAGTTTCATGTACCCGTGGACGATGTCCGTTTGGTCCCAATCCAGCCCTCCCCAATGTTCGGGCAAGAACCAGCGGAACACCCCATATTGGCCACAGAGATCCAGCTGCGGCTGCGGCCATTGGTCCGTTGTGCCGGGGGTCGACGACAATTCACGCAGTTGTTCAAATAAATCAGACAACTCGGGCTGAATGGGCGTTCTGATCGTTTTTGGTTCGAATTTCACTTTTTGCGTTCCAGCCAGATATCGGACGTATACCCAAAAACCGGTTGTTTTTGTTAATCTGTAACCGTACGGCACGGCCAGCAAGTCGTTGGCACGTTAAGTCTTGCCCAGCATGCACGGTAATGTAGAGCTTATCCAAACCTCACAAATTTTCCCACCTTGTGGTCTTAACGTTCGATAAAAATGCCTCGAGTCCGCGGACGTGTTTGATTTTTGAGCCAATTGCTTTAAAACCAGACTCCGGATTTGTCAAACCTATCAAGAAAAGTCATGAAAAACACCATTTCAGAATCAATGAGTACGGCTGAACAAGCAAGGAAGAAAGTCACCATTGACGAACTGCATGACAAATGCATGTCGTTGGCGACAAATTTGTGGTGGTCGTGGACACCGGAAGCCAAAAGCCTGTTCCGAGATTTGGACCCGATTCGCTGGCGGCAAACCGATCATAATCCGATTGCGTTGCTGAGCGAATTCACGCCCGATCGGTTGTACAAGCGGGCCAACGAAATGGTTTTGCTTACGCGTATCAACCAGGCTTATCGCCGCCAAAAGGAATATATGAACTCCCGCAAGACTTGGTCGACAACCAATGCGGGAGTGTTGGGGCGCGGCCCGTTGCTTATTTCTCGGCCGAATTCGGGATCCACGAATCGTTGCCCATCTATTCAGGCGGCTTGGGTGTGCTCTCCGGCGACCACGTCAAGAGCGCGAGCAGTCTGGGTTTGCCGTTCGTCGCGATAGGGCTGTTTTACTCGCAGGGGTACTTCCGTCAGCAGCTGGATGCGGATGGCTTTCAATCCGAGGAATATGTGGATACGAAAGTGGACAGTTTGCCGGTAACGGAGGCAACATCTCCCACGGGTGAACCGATCACGGTCGAAATTGAAACTCGCCATGGCATGTTGCTGGCCAAAGTCTGGAAAATTCAAGTCGGTCGAGTTCAGCTTTATTTGCTCGATTGCAACGTCGAGGGGAACCAGCCGGAAGATCGACAATTGACCAGTCGACTCTATGGAGGTGACGAACGGACCCGCATTCGCCAGGAATTGGTGCTGGGGGTCGGTGGCGTCAAAGCCTTGCGGGCGCTGGGGATCAATCCGGGTGTATACCACTTGAACGAAGGCCACAGCGCCTTTGGACCTCTCGAGGTTATTCGGCAACGGATGGCTGACGACGGGTTAACGTTTGAAGAAGCTGTCCGAGACGTCGCGACGCAAACCGTGTTTACGACGCACACGCCTGTTCCCGCAGGCCACGACCGTTTCGACCCCGAATTGGTGGAAGAACACCTGGGTCCGTTGCGCGATCAATTGGGCCTGACCAACGACCAGTTCATGAGTCTTGGTCGCGTCGAACCGCAAAACCAATCGGAACAATTTTGCATGACGATCATCGGCTTGAAGCTTTCCCGAACCGCGAACGCGGTCAGCCAATTACATGGCGTGGTGTCGCGACGAATGTGGGCTCACCTGTGGCCGTGGCGAGCTGACGAGGAGATTCCGATCGGGCATATTACCAATGGCGTCCACACCCAAAGTTGGCTGGCTGACTCGATGAAGACGTTTTACGATCGCCATTTTCCCCTGGAATGGATGGATCGAGTCGGTGAAGCGGAAGTTTGGCAAGGAATCCACGAGGTTGACCCGGGCGAACTGTGGGAAATCCACAACACGCTCAAATCCCTCATGATTTCGTTTGTGCGGCGTCGACTGATCAGTCAGGGCCGCCGTCGCGGCGAAAGCAATGCGGAACTTGATCATGCCCGCACGGTGCTGGATCCGGAAGTGCTGACGATTGGATTCGCGAGAAGATTTGCCACGTACAAGCGTGCCAATTTGATTTTTGAGGACATGGATCGGATCGCCGCGATCATCAACGATTCCAAGCGGCCGATTCAGCTGATCTTTGCTGGCAAGGCGCACCCGAAAGACGAACCCGGTAAACACTATATCCAGACGATTGCCCGGCTGCGCAATGAACCGCAGTTTCGCGGGCGAGTCGTATTTGTCGAAAATTACGATATCAACGTCTGTCGGCATCTGGTGCATGGCGTTGATGTCTGGCTGAACAATCCACGTCGACCTCTCGAAGCTTCCGGAACGAGCGGTCAAAAGGTCGTTCTCAACGGCGGCCTGAATCTATCAATTCTCGATGGTTGGTGGGCCGAGGCGTATGATGGCTCCAATGGGTTTGCCATCGGGCGAGGCTCCAGTCACGTTTCGGACGAGATCACGGACGCCCGCGACGCTGAGTCTTTGTTGCAGGTGCTGGAACATGAAGTCGCTCCCATGTTTTATCGTCGTGATATTGACGGATTGCCGCGCGAGTGGATCAAGCGAATGATGAACTCGATCAGCACGCTGGCTTGGCGGTTCAGCTCGGATCGAATGGTGATGGACTATGCCAAATCGTGTTACATTCCGGCTGCCGGCGGCTTGAGTTGCAAGATCTGACGGCCCGAGATTGGCTTGAAAACATGTTTGCCACAGGCAGCCGCATGCTCAGATGCGAGCTGCCTTTTTTTGCGCCTGCCTGCCTTCACCGTCCGCGCGGCAAAAACTTGTCAAAAAAACGCACATTTGCGTTCCGCACAATGGTTTGCGACCTACGGTTGCGTTGATGTTCCCAGGTCTTTGAACCTGTCCGCTCGATTGTAACGATGATTCGCCTGATAGCGGTTTTTCGTCGCAATTAGTTCTCAATGTAGCAAAAAATTAGAGACGACCATTATGAAGATTTATTTTGCGGCCTTCTTTGCCAGCCTGACGTTTGGTTTGTGCTGCGTGGTATTCGTGATGAATGAAGGCACGTCAGACGCCATTCGTTCCGCTCTGACAATGACTTCCGGCGAGCTGCCTGAACCTGTTGCCATGCTCGCCGTTGCACCGGGTGAACGATTGGCGGAAGAACTGAATTTTGTTGTTTCGGCGATCGGGATGTCGCCCTATCAATGCGGCTTTGTCGCGGGCGCAACAGAAAAGTTGCTTACTGGACTGGATCGTACTCGGCCGCTGGGGGCCTACGTCATGATGGATCAGGATTCCGAACATCCGAATTATGTCGTGGCGCTGCCAGTTAACGACTTTGAGAAATTCAAGAAATCATTGGAGCAGTTTGGGACCGTCGACCAAAGCGCCTGGGGCACAACGGTGCAATTTCAGCAAGGCGATTTGTTGATGGTCAAACAAGTCGACGACTATGTTTTTGTTTCCAATGAAAAAGACTGCTTTGAGCATCTGCCCGGCCAACCGCAAGAACTCTTTAATTCTGTTCTTGACGGTCACACGATGAGTATTCAAATCAATGGACAACAGGTTCCCGTCGACCGCAAAGACGTGTTTTGGGCTGGCGTGAAAGCTGGCGCCACGAGCGGCCTTGCGCGGCAGGAGTCGCCCGTTGACCTGGACCACACTTTGAGCCTGATCAAGGGTTTGGTTTACGATGTCGAGTATTTCAAAGTCAATGTGGACATCAACGAACAGAAGAAATCGATCGGCATTGGAACCGAATTGGTGGGGACCGAAGGATCCTGGATTCGCGAGAGAGCCAACAAGAATCTGACGATGGAGCCCACCCGGTTCGGTGGTTTTCGCCAAAAGAACGCGGCGTTAAACCTGTTGAGCTGCGACAATACCAGTTCCGAGGACCTGCGCGCCTGGAGGCGTAATATCGATCGCGTGATGGACCAGATCAGATCAGCCGCAGCTGGCCCGCTGCCTGAGCTTCCAATCTGGCTGACCCACCTCGACGCGGCGTTCGAGGAAACACTCAAATCGGAACGCGTCGATCTGGGTGCCACGTTGGTCGTAAGAGATGGCAAAGCGAACTTTGCGATGGCTGCCTACGTCGCTGAAACTTCGCACCTGGTAAACCTGATCGAAGAGGCTTGTCGCCAGATTGACGAATCCAAAACACCGACCGCGTACCGCACAGCGTTTGCCGAGTATCAGGGCATCGTATTTCACGATTTTGCAAGTAACACCGAAATCGACGAAATCAAGCAAACATTTGGTCCGGAAATGCGCATGACGATTGGTATCGGCAACGAGGCCGTCTACCTGGCGTTTGGGGAATCCGGTTTCGAAGTCTTGAAGAAGTGTATTGACGAATCGGTCGCTTCGACGCAATTTGACTCCGTGGTTTCATACGGTGACATCAGCCTGACACCGTTGCTGAGCATCATGGGTGACCATCCGCTCAGTCGTTATGCGGCGAATCTGGCTCGCAGCACGAAAGGGCAAGACAAGCTTCAAATGAAATCCTATCCCATTGAGAACGGATATGCTTCTCGCATCGACGTGCACACGGGGTTCGTGGATACGATTGTCAAATCGATCAGTCAAATTGGCAATTACGTCTCGCAACAGGCGAGCGGCCCGATTCGTGTCGACAGTGCATCCGAAGTACCGGTCGTTCCGTTTTCATCCATGGAACGGGCGAACTAGTTATCGCGATTCACGCCTCTGCTTTGTTCCCATGTAGCCAAGCGAGTCCCTTCACTTTGTTCCGCGCAGCGGATGTCAGCATCAAAAAGTGGTGGTCACTGTCCGTGGGTCGCTTCTGCCGGATGCGACTCTTTTTATGAGACGTTCTAATAAATGTCGAAGCAACGGTGGAGGGTCGGACAGGTCCCCGTTTCTTCCTTGACTTGTCTGTCATTTGACGTTTCAATCAATAGCCAACGATCATGGCCGGGACCGCCTGGTTGCGTGAGCCATCACCAAATTCCACCGCATTTTGAAGCCGTGTAGCGTTGACAATCCGTCGACCACAGACTGGTTGCAGCAAGGTTGTCACACCCGAAATGACAGGGGTAACGGTACATTGAAGGAATTGGTAGGTACCGCGGTGGTACGGGAAGTTATTTGGCGGATGGGTTGTTTTGAAGTTGCTCTTCTTTGTGGTAACGGGTGGCTCAAACCATATGACCGCGGCGGTGAAATACGGCGAACACGCCCAGCAGCTCATGCAATTTTCAGAGATGTAGATCAGTATCAAGCAATTCGAATTTGGCTCAGTTTCGATCTGTCAAGACAATTGTCTACTATGTCATCGTTTTGAACCTGCTGGTGGCCGCGCCGGCCGGTGCGGTGGATACGCTTCCGATTCTGTGGGAAGCGGGTGGGCAAACCGCAGGAAGTGAAAGCGCCGGTCAGGCTGCCCGTATCGCCACAGACGTCTCAGGCAACGTGGCGGTTGTGTCGGGGCCTTCGATGGCAAGGGATCTGGCGGTGACATCGTATACGTCGACCGGATTGTTTCGCTGGCGGAGCGTGATTAGCCCGTCCAGCGGTACGTTCGCGGGCGACTGGGTCGCAGCGGCGCCGAACGGCGATTTCGTGGCGGTTGGCCACACTATTAATTCCAGTGGAAACCCGATCGCGATCTCGCTAGTCCGCTTTGGCTCGGACGGAGCCTTTCAGTGGCGTGTCGACCTGGGTGGGCTGTTTCCGAGCGTTGGCCGATTGCTCGTGGATTCCGGCGGCAACGCCAATCTGACTTACAACTCTTGGGCGACGGTCAAGACATTCGAACTGCACAAATACAGCCCCACGGGCGCACTGCTCTGGTCCAAAGTGATCAATACGGGCTTCGCTTCAACAATAATTGCCACCTCCCTGGCGTTCAGTCCAGATCAGACCGAGGTCGCGGTAACGGGAGACACCATCGGCGGGGCCGAATGGATCACGGCTTTGTATAACACGTCCACGGGTGTCCGAAACTGGTTGGTCGTTGCGTCTGAGGGAACCGCGGCGCTGGACGTGGTGATCGATGCCGCCAAGGTCTACGTGACGGGACTCGGGAATGTTGGCATTGATGGGTTCCTGACCGTCGTTGCCTATGATCGCGCCACTGGTGCACGCCTCTGGCGTACGGACAAGAAACCTGCCGACGGGGAAAACGCCGCAGGTCTCCGCATGACACTGGCGCCCGACGGGAGCCTGGTCGCGACTGGCCAAGCGTTGCGTGGATTCCTCGATTGGTACACAGTGGCCTTCGAGACCACCGGTGCCGTTCGGTGGGAGGCGGTCCGTGACGGCGGGTTGAACGCCGACGAGATCCCGGTCGCGGTTCTGACCTTGGCCAATGGCACCACGGTCGTGACAGGCAAAGGCGGTCCCAATCTTCCCGGCGGGTATATTCCGGGCGTGACCGTCGGCTACTCGCCCTCCGGGACGCTGCTGTGGGAGGCGTTCTCCCCGTTGGCAACGGTCTGGGTCACCGATCTGCCCAACGGCGACGTGGTCGCAACCGGTGGCTATGACGCCTACCTGGCGGCGTTCCGGCCAGAGCTGCTGGGGATGGTCGTCCCTGATTCGTTCCTGGTGACCTATGGTGTGCACGTTTCTGGTGACGAAACCGATTTGGCTACCAGTGACAACGCTGATCTTTCTATAAAACGACTTGGCACCGATGTTCAGTCCCGTACAGAATTTGAGGTGGTCGGAACAAGCTCAACAGCTGCTCCTTCGAATTTGGAAGTCACGATGGAAGGTGCTGTGTTTGCTCGAGCGACAGTGGTTCAAACCATTGAGTTTTGGAACTACATGTCAGGTGCCTGGGAATTGGTTGACACAAGAAATGCGACCAACATGATCGATTCAACGATCATCGTGGCCGCGACCGGCGACTTAAGCCGCTTCGTCAATCAGACAACGTTCACCCTCGAGGCTCGCGTTCATTTCCAATCGACAAGTCCGCGTCAAAGATTTTCGTCCAACACGGATCAGTTTATTTGGATGATCGGCCAGTAAGGCAACGGCGAACGCAGTTAGGGGTAATTCGGTCGTCAAAAATTTTGACCGCGAATGTTATGGACAAATTTCCAGCTTGACTCAACATCTACCGGTTGGTCGAGAGTTGTCCTTACGCCAATTGTTGCTGTAGGCATCGGCGAATTTCCGGGAAATACACCCTTTTCCAATACTCACATAGAAAAATCGTTGGCTCATGGCCTGTGGGCCATCCCCAGTCGTCGAAACCGGGTGGGTTTAAACTCGTTCGCAGGTTTCAAGTTGCATGGGTTTATATGCGGCCAAGCGCTGAATTTTTGTGCCGCATGAATGTCCAGCACAATTACAAAAAGGGCCTGCCGTTCCGGGAACTACAGTTCCGCCGGGCCGTTGGACGTGGTCGAACGTCTGCATATAACGGTTGACCAGTTGCATAGTCCGTCATCAAAATAAAACAAGTATCGTACGGAAACGGAACACTTGCGATTGCGGATACAACGCATACACGGCCGCGACAAAAGTCGGTATATTTGCAGACAGCGGACCGGCTGGGCACAGCAGTCGGGAAATCCGAAAATGCCGCGTTAACGCCTCCTACGGAATTGAGATGAATCGTTACAAAGGTCTGTTAAGGGATACCTGGTGGTTGTGGATCCTGCTCGTCGGTGGCGGCATCCTCGCCGGCTCGCTGGTTAGTTTTGTTTTTTATTCGGCCATCCCCATCAGTATTTTCACGTTCTTTTATTTCGGGCTGATGCGGTACGATCGGGATGGCAACGCCATCCAGGGCTGACCCTCAAAGCAGCATTTGATTTGGTCACGCAACCATTACAATAACGTCGAACTAACTGCCTTGACGTGATTCGAAGCGAACTTCTTTTAACTGAGTAAGAAACCATGATTATCAAACGCGCATTGCTGGTGTTGTTAACGGTTTGTCTGTGCTCGCAACTGGCGACCGCCCAGGACGAAGGCTTCCAACCAATCTTTGACGGACAATCGTTGGCAGGCTGGAGCGGCGACGAAAAATTATGGCGTGTCGAAGATGGTGCAATCGTTGGCGAAACCACTGCCGACAGAAAAATCGATGTCAATAATTTTCTGGTTTGGGACTATGACGTCGATGACTTTGAGTTGCGGATGAAGTTTCGCATTTCCGGCCAGGACGCGGCCAACAGTGGCATTCAATTTCGCAGCCAGGTAGACAGCGGATGGTCATGTGGCAGGATATCAGGCGGATATCGATCGCAGCGGCACTTACATCGGGATTCTGTATGACGAGAAAACAGGCCGCGGGATCCTTGCCAAGCGAGGCCAAAAAGTGGAAATCGGCACGAACGGGAAAAAGGTAGAGGAGCCGTTGGGTGACCCGGCCGAAATCCTCAGCCATATCAACCTGGACGACTGGAACGAATATTCGATTACCGCCAGCGGTGACCACTTCGTGCTGAAGATCAATGGACACGTCACCGTGGATGTCACCGACAAACAGACCGATCACTTCGATCGCAAGGGTCGCTTGGCACTGCAGTTGCATGTCGGCCCCCCGATGAAGGTCGAGTTCAAGGACATCCAGCTCAAGCGACTCCCGCTGGCGATGGGCCAGAAAAAGGTGGTGTTTATTGCCGGCACCAAGAGCCACGGGTGGAACCAGCACGAGCACTATGCCGGCTGCATGTTGTTGGCTAAACGATTGGAGCGAGCCGCACAGGAATCCGGGTTGCCGATTGTGACGACCGTGTATCGAGATGGTTGGCCCGCAGACCCAACCGCACTGGACAATGCGGATACGGTCGTCTCCTATTGCGACGGCGGCGACCGGCATTACCTGCATGTCAACGGTGACGCCTTCGAAGAGGTCATGCGGCGAGGCGTCGGTTTGGTTTGCATTCATTATGGCGTCGAAGTCCCCAAGGGAATTTCCGGCCAACGATTTCTGAACTGGATCGGGGGATATTTTGAACTCAACTGGTCGGTCAATCCGCATTGGGTTGCCAATTTTGACGAAATTCCCCTGCACGAAGTGACGCGCGGTGTAAAGCCATTCGAACTGAAGGATGAGTGGTATTACCACATGCGGTTTGCGCCTGAAATGAGCCGCGTGACTCCGATCCTGACCGCTTTGCCGCCAGAATCGTCATTATCCCGGCCGGACGGACCGCACGAGGGCAATGCTGACGTTCGCAAGGCTGTGCTGGAAGACAAACAACCGCAACACATGGCTTGGGCGTTCACGCGTGGCGATGGCCAAGGGCGAGGCTTTGGATTCACAGGCGGGCATTTTCACTACAATTGGCAGAACGACGATTTTCGCAAGCTCGTCCTGAATGCCATCGTCTGGACGGCCCATGGGGAAGTTCCGGAAAACGGCGTCCAGTCGAAAAAGCCGGACAAAGCAGAAATCGAAGCCAATCAGGATTACCCCAAACCGGAGGGCTGCAGCCGCATTAGCCCTGTTGCCGCGGCTCCCTTCCACTGGTTACCCGCTTGGGGAGACAGCGCAGCGCAACAAAAAACCGCACAGCGAAACGTTAGTTTCGCAATGCGGTAATGTGCGATAAGCCAGCAACGCGTAGCGATGGGAGTCGCTGGGAGACAGGCGAAAATCGGACGTGCTGAGCACAAGCCGCTGATGATTTTGGCCTACCCTATAATTGGTCCCTCAGCCGTATCTATGCTGGGTTATCTGTAGCTTATTGCCTCTATAATCTTACATCGAAAAAACAGCAGACGCGTCTTTCGATAGTTTTTATTGTCGGCAATTCAGTCTCCTATGTTCGCACGAAGTTTGAGAAAATCAAGGGAACGAAAATAGGGTTAACTGAATGAGCGTCGCTTTATAGAAAAAACGATTCTGATGGTCGAGAGCAAAACACGCATAATTGCCATCTTGGAGCACTTGAAAATAATTCGAGATAATTTTGTGTGAAATTTTAGCTCGTAAAAACTATTATGGCGCACCTTTTGCCTTCAATTCCAGAATGACACTGTTCCATTCCGTCCCTGGTGTGGGATATTCGGCCACTTTGGTCAGTTGGATTTTGTTGAGCAATTTTGCTTCGTTCGCGGCGGCCCGTTCTTCCTGCCATTTGGGTCCTTTGATTGCCAGCAGTCGTCCGACATTCAACCAGCAATTCTCGAACCAGGTACAGATCTTGGTTAACGGACCGACGGCTCGGGCGATCGTGACGTCCACTCGCAGGTCCTCCAGTAAATCCTCGGCACGGCAGTTGTAGATTTGCACGTCCATGCCCAGTCCCTCGGCAATCTGGTCAAGTGCCGCTGACTTTTTGCCGACGGATTCTGTCAAAGCGACATCCAGATCAGGTCGCAAAATGGACAGTACCAAACCGGGAACCCCGCCACCAGAACCAACGTCGAGCACCTGCTGGTTTTCTGGAATGAGTTTTGACAACTCCAGCGTATCGACCAGATCACGCGAAACAAATTTGTCAAAATCGGTGTGGCGGGTGAGGTTCAGAGTCAAGTTGATATTCCACAACAACCGACAGTAGCCGTCGAGTCTGGCAAGCGATTCGGTGGGGACCACGAGGTCATACTTGGCGATCGCATCTTCAAGTTCGTTCAAAACTGCGCATTCCGTGGCGAGGTATGAGAGCGGTAAAACTTCGAGCAAATAACGTGTGACGTGGAAGAAAATTGGGGCTGCGAAACAAACCGAGTCAATTCGATCGAGGACACCCGCATGTCCCTGCACGAGCGTACCATAATCCTTGACTCCGCGGTCGCGTTTGATTGCCGACATGGTCATGCTGCCGGAGGAAGCCATCACACTGATAATCAGCGCCATGAATCCGGCCCCGTACCAGGTAAACGGAGTCACGGGCAACAGCAATTGAATCAGAATCCCGAAGGCCGCCGTGCAGCAGGCGGCGCCGATCAGACCTTCCCATGTCTTCGTGGCGTTGACGCTGGGTGCAATCACGTGTTTCCCGGCCAGTCGATCCCAGACAAAATGCAGCATGTCGCTGACTTGAACCACCACAATGAAAAAGAACAACAATCCGGATGGTTTTCCTGTCCAGGGAAGCCACTCGTTTCGACTGGCATTCCAGCTGAAAAGTTTGAGGTTTAACAAGGCCGGCGCGTGGCTGAGTGAATAAACACAAATCAGCAGGCCAAACTGGATCTTGGCGATTCGCTCGAGAAATCTCTTGTGATCATCGGCAAACGCAATCCGACCGGCAATGAACAGCGACGCGTAGACCGGGATGACGATCGTATACAACTGGTAAAGATTCATGCCGACCATCACGTATTGCAAAGGTGTAAACAAGAAGAACACCCAAAACAGTGTGCGGTGATCGCCGCGGCGGGTGGGCGTCATCGTGATGAACTCGCGCAGCGCCCAAAACGAGACGATTCCAAACAACACGACGGTAAACGTCTGGTCGAATAAAAGAGCGACGACCAGGATCACACAGATTGTCAGCCAGGCGCTGACACGCTTGTTGAACGTACGAACGATGGCAGGATCAAAGTTGGATTCGGATTGGCGCTTGAGGATTTGGCCGATAAACAACAGAATCGCCAGCGAAACGAGTACGACCAACACAAAAATAATCACGGGCCGATCAAGCGCGTCGAACTCGAAAAATGACGCAATCAACGCCAAATCAGGTTGGAAAAATATATCGGTTCAAGTCGGGCATGAAGTGGCTAACGAAATAACGTCCTAGATTTCTTTCAACCGAAGGACCGCTTCGCGGGCACGCCGGAGAAAGTCATGTTTGTTTTCGCCCGATTCTAACCACATCGGCGCTCCAATTGAAATGCAGCTAAGCAACGGAACAGGCAGAAATTCACCCTTGGGCATCACGCGATTGACATTGTCAATGTAGACAGGAACCAGCTCCAAGTCAGGCCTTTTCTTCGCCAAATGATACAAACCACTTTTAAACTCACGTAATTCACCCGAGGGATTCCGCCCGCCTTCCGGAAATACGATCAAAGAGCCCGTCATCCCGATTTCGCGAATCATCATGTCGATCGGACTGTTGTGTACCTTAATCTTCTTGCGATCGATGAGCAGCAGATTAAACGCCGAGGCAAGGTAACGCCGGACTGCCCCCCCGTGCCAGTAATCCACGGCGGCCACGGGACGCGTCATGGCCCGCACCTGTTTGGGAAGCGACGACCACAGGATCAACGCATCCAGGTGGCTGGTGTGGTTGGCAAAATAGACGCGTTGACAATCTTCAGGTTCACAATCGATCCAGCGCACCGTCGCACCGCTCAGTAGCTTGGCAAGGGCAGCCAAAATCGGAACCGTCAAATTTTTCATGAATCCCGCCGTGAATTGTCTGTCCGCTGCCGTCAACCAATGACGCTGATGTAATTGTGCTGGAGTCAAGCCGGTTTTCAAGCCAAAACTGAGTTCCTGATCCAGCTAATGGGTATCGGAATGAGCCATCCGCAGGACTTTCTTCAGATAACGGATGCTGTCTCCCGCCAACGACTCGATTCCCGGCGCGTAATCAAAAACCTCAACGCTTAACCAACCGTCGTATTCGATCTCGTCGAGGGCCTTGACGATCGGAACGAAATCGACGTTACCCATGCCGGGTCCCTGCCGGTTCGGGTCGTTGGCGTGAACATGGACCAGCCACTCGGCACTGTCCTGAATGATCTGGTGAATCGGTTTGGATTCCGTTGACATGGCTTTGACGTCCAGATGCAATTTTACCCAGGGCGAATTTACGGCTTGGGCGATTTCGATGGCCGCTTCCGCCGTCAAAATAAAGTTGCCTTCTTCAGGACCTAAAGGTTCCAGTGCCAGCGTGACCTCGCACTCTTCCAGGATCGGACAAATCTGTTGCAAACATTTCACAAAGTTGTCAAAGCCTTGCTGGTAGGACACGCCGGGCGGCAAATTGCGTTGCTGGGGAGAGCCGAATACCATCAAGTGCCCACCCAGGTCGCGACATAGTCTTGCCAGTTCGCATAAATACTCCGCCGTCTTGCGACGTACCCTATCGTCGGGTGTCGTAACGTGAAACCCGGTTGTCTTTGCCAGCAGCCAATGCAACCCGACGATTTCCAGGCCGTTGTCGCCAGCAAGTTGCCGCAGGTTGACCCGCATTTCCGGAGTGATCTGGTAAGCGTCAGGGTGGATCGTAAACGGAGCGATTTCCAGTCCCTGATACCCGAGGCCAGCAGCGTGCGCGAACGACTCCTCAAACGACCAGTCGCCATACAGCTCGTTACAAATTGCAATTTTCATGAGCGGCCGAAGAGTGAAAAAATAACCCCGCAACTTGATTGTAGCGGGGTCATGTGACTTGGTTAATGCGTCGGCGAAGTAGCGTCTCAGTTCTAATGGTCTGGTTCGGTGCGACCAAAACCGACTGGCATATTCGTCTGCAGATCCAATTGCTGCAGATCATCGAACGAATCAAACATGGCAACTTCCACCGACAACGGCTTGTCATAGTACGTCAAATCTTCCAAGGGCTGATAGCTGTTGTCAGCCGGACTCAGGCCGAAATAGCCATAAATATCGACTGAACCTACGGCTGCAACCTGTTCAAATTCGACGCGATAAAACTGGTATCCGCGGCTTCCCGGGAATTGGATCAACCAGTTGCCGCCCGGGTCCGCATTAACGCTTCGCTCTCCAATGATCGCTCCGGAGGAATCATAGATCCGTCCAATAATTTGAGTTCCCGGCCGAGCATATCCACTGAAATTTGGCTCTGGAGCAAGCGAGAAAATCTGCTTGGTCTCGATTCGCCGCATCGGAAGAGAATCCAGGCTGCTAAAGTTGCCTGGCAGAAGGTTGCTGCCCGGCAGAAGGTTCCTGCCCGGCAGACGGTTCCTGGAAAAGTCCGTGAACGAATCAAATCGAAATTCGGGTTCGAACTCAATTGTCAAGGTTGCCTCGCTGGATGCCCCGCCAGGATCTTCGACAAGATAGTGGAGGTGAACGATCCCCACGAAATCCGCATCAGGAACAAAGCTGATCGTTCCGTCAGGATTGACGGTGGCAGTACCACCGGGGGGATTGTTTAACAGGATGACCGCAAGTGGGTCACCTTCAGGATCGGCATCGTTCGCCAGTACCCTAAACGTCACCGTCGTATCCATCGTGACCTTGACGTAATCGTCTTCGGCAACCGGCGAATCGTTTTCGCCGTTGACCGTGACAACGGTTTCGGCGGTAGCGTTGCCGCCATTGCCGTCGGATACCGTGTAGAGGAAAGTGTCAATGGCTGAGCTTCCGTCCTCGAGAGCGCTAAAGGATCCGTTGGGATCGTAATTGACACTACCGTCGGCCAGCAGTGTGACGGTTGCCCCAGATGACAGGCTAACTGTGTCGCCGGGATTCACTGCGACCCCATTGATATGCGTAATTGTCAACAAGTCATTATCGGGATCTACGTCATTACCCAACAAATTAATGGTTACAACCGTATCTTGATTTACACTTTCTGCATCATCGCTAAGGACGGGAGAGTCATTGACGGCTGTTACATTGATCGTCGCGAGTCCGGTGTCCGATGCTCCCGACCGGTCCGTGACTCGGTAACTGAAAGTCACTGTTCCATTGAAGTCGGGTTCCGGTGCATAAATAAAAGTTCCGTCGGGGTTGAGGGTTAACGTGCCTTGAGCGGGCGGCGTGACGAATGAATACGTCAGGGTATCACCTTCTGGATCCGAATCGTTGGTAGCCAACGAGCCCATGATCGTCGTGTCTTCAAGAGTCGTGAAGATGTCGTCATTTACTACCGGCGCGTCGTTTACCGGAGTTACGGCTATCGTCACCGTCGCGGTAGTACAAAGTCCGCCGGTGTCGCAGATTTCATATTCGAATTCGTCGGCGCCGTTGAAATCTTTGACAGGCGTATAGTCAATGGAACCGTCTGAATTGACTGTGGCGATGCCGTTTGTCGGTGCATTGATAATCGTCACCGTCAGCGAGTCGTTTTCCGGATCGGCGTCGTTGACCAGCAAATTGATGTTGACGAGTGTGTCTTCGGCAGTCGTCATCGAATCACCAAAGGCCGTGGGAGCATCGTTCACCGGGCTAATCTCAATCGTAACACCCGCGGAGCAGGTGCTTCCATCGGCGTCGATCGCCCGGTAAGAAAAAGTATCGATGCCAAAAAAATCTGCATCCGGCGTGTAGCTGAATGTGCCGTCACTATTGAATGTGAGCGTACCACTGGAGGGTCCGCTAGTGAGGCTAAAAGTCACGACGTCGCCATCCGGATCAAAGTCATTGCCGGCAATGCTTGAGAACAAGGGTGTGTCTTCGGCGGTTGCGAAGTTGTCGTCTTGCGCAACGGGGATGGGGTTGGCGACGGTCCAGGTAAACGTGTGCGGAAACCGTGCCACCGTTGCCGTCATTCGACCGTAATGACCACAGTTGTATACGTACCGGCGACCGATGCATCACTGTCGATCGTGCCGAAAATTTCGCCGGTAAACGGGTCCAGCGAGAGACCAGGGGGCAATCCGGATGCGGTAAACGTCATTGTGTCGCCATCTGGATCGCTAAACGCCCCCGAAATATCCTCGTTGATCACGTCGGCATCGAGGTTGGACTGAGCGGGGATGGGCGAATCCAAAACGGGTGGGTCGTTAGCCGGATCGACGGTTAGATGAACCGTTGCAGTTGAAACCGCACCGTCGGCATCGACGACCGCATAATCGAACGAATCGGTGCGTTGAAGTTGGCATCGGGTACGTATGTGAAGTTTCCGTTTGCGTCGAATATCAGCGAACCGTTGACAGGGCTGGTCAGTTGATTGAACGTCAAAGAATCGCCATCGGATCGCTGTCGAAGGATTGGTCACCGTCCAGGTGAATGTGTCGGTGGTTGTACCGCCGTTCCCATCATCGGCAGTGACCACGACAAGGTAGGTTCCGATCACGAGTACGAATCATAACAAAAAAAAAAAAAAAAAAAATAAAAAAAAAAAAAAAAAAAAGTGAGTGATTCGCGATTGATGAAATGTCGGAAATGGGCAGTGTAGTTAGGATCTATCGGATACTGAATGCGGACGCACGCTAACGGGTAATGGTGCGATCTGGTTGATCGAGCACTACAACGACGGAGGTGTGGTTCGGGATGTGAAGTAAGTAGAGTTGAACTCGTTCACGTGCTGAGTATACGTGAACGAATGGTAGGTTTCAATTATGAGCCCTGAAACGGCGGATGGAGAAAAAAAAAAAAAAAAAAAAAAAAAACGAAGCGCTCGAATCAATAACTCCCGAGATGATTCCTGTAAAAAAAAAAAAAAAAAAAAAAAAAAAAAAAAAAAAAAAAAAAAAAAAAATAAAAACAAAACAAGAAAAAAAAAATGACATTAGACAATGTATCTGATGGTTGAAAATTATATGATAGGTTGAAACAATGATGAGAATTATGAAGACATAAGATATAAATTTCCGCGTGAAGAACAGTGTCAGTCCGGTTGTGTAAAACTGATGCAAATGTTGTTGATGTTTCGCGAGCACTGGAATGTTGGTAAAGTTGTGTCGTGATTGTGATACGTAATTTCGTGCGGGTGCTGGACAGGAATACGGAATTTATGATTAAGAATGTCAGTCACAGGTGAGATTAATCGATGTTGAAATGTAAAATCTAACGAGAAAGGGATTTCAGTGCGTTATGAAGAATTGACGGATTCAGCGTATGATTGTATGAGACGGATGATAACAAGGATACACAATGGACTACCGGAATTGAAAAGTACTGGCATTTGATCTACGGTGATTGGTAAGTTACAATTATGAATGTATTGACGAGCGTAGACATGATGGAAATGCCAGACTGCTGTTGGGTTGCGTAATAACTGGATGTGCGAGCTGAACAGGAAATGCAATGAGAGGAGATTGTACAGTACGACGGTGAATGCGTAGTGAGATAATTTTGAAGAAGGAGAGAGTGTTTGCTTAATGATGATTGTTTTCAGTAGTCTACTCAGAGCGACGGTGATATATGAGCGGAACATCGGCATTGGTCAGTGACTGAATTTGATAAACGCTTGACTGCGAAGAAGAGATCACACGTAAATAGATATCAATTTTATTAAGATGTGATAAGCACAACTGTAGATATGACAGATAAACTGGCAGTAGAAGAATTTAGATTCAATGAGGTATTGTGCGAAATGTGAATCCATTAGATCTGCGACTGAGATGGTTGCAATTGTCAGACTGCGAGCGTGTTGAAAAACACTTAACGTGCGTGGCAACAAATCGGGACATTTTAAATTACGATTGTACAAACAATTTTTTAGGTGTTGCTGTGTTGTTGAGTGATAAGCGTCGGTAGTGTGTAGGATAGCTGCGAAAATCGGGTGACGGTGCGTACGGTGCATCGGACGGTAAAAAGACGCATTATCTGTGATAGAAACTGCGATTGATAAGTTGGATTGAGATTTTACTTATTTTTTTGGAAAAAAAGAGTTTGTGATTGGTTAACATGTGGTGTTGTACGAATAATGATTTTGAAAATAACGATGACAGCTGAGGAGACTGGTTTTGACGCATGGCTGGACAGTGGAATATGTGAGTGAGAGGCGCGCTGAATTTGTGTTTGTTGGCATAATGGTGCTGCGACGCTAGAATGTGAAAATTTTTGGCGCTGTATGAATTATTTTTTGAACAAGACACGCGTTGAGTACAAGAATAGGGAGTTACTTCAGAGTGGACTGCACTGTGGGAAATTGTGTCAGCAATACGTTATACTTGGAGGAAGTTAGGCTTTGTGTAATACCTCGCGGCAGAGGTTGCGTAATTAAAATAGACAGCGTACCTGAGATTCGGCAGAAAAATTGAATTGGTTTGCTGCAAATCTGACTGATATGATTCGCGAATGGTTCTGACGGAATTCAGCCGCGTAGTAATATTTTATACGGTCGCACGGAACGGTAAGAGCTGACTGGATACTAGGTATAGAGTTTAGTACGAGTAATAAATTCGGCGTCGCTAATGATGCGTTGGAATTAACGGAGTTGCTAAAAACTTACTTGGAGAATATTGCAAGTGGAACGAGAACGTATAAGATGGTTTGGAATTGTGTGGTTGAGATATTTACTATACGCTGTTGAGAGTATCTCGGAGTTGGAAAGGAGTAGGCAAGAGTGCATTAACTGTTGTGCAATAGCTAGTAAAATTAATGGCTGACAGGTTGTGAATTCACTGGAAGGAATGACGTCGCGACAGATAAATATGGATGATGGCAAAAGTTGAAACATGGTTATTTCTGACTATTTGCATTGAATATGTGGGAAACTGGATTTGAAGGAGTGATGGTACTGCGGTTGAGAATGAATTGCGCGGTTTGTATGACAAATCGCAATATTTAGAAGATATGAGGGACAGACTATAGAGAGTATGTTGAGATAAAGGTAAGTTTGGGTTAGTTAGTTGAGAAATTGATTTGATACGAAGAGTCGTGTGTGTGATTTTTGGAAAGGCAGGATTGACAGACTTGACGTCCGGCGAGTTGAAAACTGACGGTTATTTGCCGGAAAGATGACTGAATATTGCTAAGAATTCGTTTGGATATCCATCCGCAACGACTCGATATCAGTTTCCAGCTCGGGATTTGAAAGGGTTGCCAACAGATCTCCTTTTTGAACAACTTGGTCTGGTTGAACGTGGATCGCGACGACAAATCCGCCGACCGCAGTCCGAACCTCAGCAGTGGTGGCATAATCGACAATGGCTGGCGCCTCGATGCGGGCCTGCCACGGCATGAAGGTCCAAGTTGCCCAGGCTGCCACGGTAAGGCTTGACGTTAACAGTACAAATCGAATCGCGCTGGGTCGTTGTTCGGTCTCTTTTCCGATGAACACAAATTTCAGCAGTTTGAGGATTGGCCAGCAGACCCACATGGCGATGGCTAATGCCGCCAAGATGATTCCCGCTCCAAACAGGAGCGATTCGGCAGTGAGAATCAGCGCTACGTAGATAAGTAACCGCCAGACGAACGCGGCAGCGCATAGGAACCGACCAGGTACCCTCTTTTTCGGGCCAGGTTGGCTTGATTGTTTCGAGGCCCAGGTAATATTTTTTTCCGAACCATCGCAAAAACTGTGTCGCGTGAGTGGCCAGGTTGGGCAGTTCCAGCCAATCGGTCAACATGTAATAGCCGTCAAAACGCATCAGGGGGTTGGCGTTGAAAAACAAAGTCGTCACACTGCCGGCGATCATGATGTTGTAGCACTGTTGCCGGAACATTCCTGGTTCGCAATGGCTCCAGACAATCGCGGCGATGGCCGCGACGAATAGCTCTGCATACATTCCGGCGGCCGCGACATAAATTCGTTGCCACTTTGATGAAAACCGCCAGGAGCTTGTCACGTCCACGTAAGGCAGTGGTATCAGGACGATGAGCACGACACCGGCCTGCCGAATATCGCCACCGAACCTTTTGCAAACGATGCCGTGGGCTGTCTCATGGATGAGCTTTAACATGATCCATGCCAGCCCCAACCAAATCCAGTTGTCGCGCGAAAAGATGGCCGAGGCGTGGGTCGTCGCCAGCGACCAATCGGCATAAACGTAGTACAGTCCGCATCCAACAACGAGTAGCCAGACAAAAAACAGTGGCAGGCTGAACAGCCATCCCATTGCCGAATTCAAAATTGTCAGCAGCCAATCAGGGTTAAACAGTGGGATTTTGGGCGTGATCGGATTCAACTTCTGGATCGTTTGTCTGCGACTGGACTCTTCAAGCGACTCGATCAAGCGGTTCGATGACCGGGAAATGCTGGTTGAGGCAAGATTGGTATTGATCAGCCATTTGCAGATTGAAATCGCATCGGAATGCTTGATCGCCAGTTGCCCCATCGACGAGGCGGTTTGCGCGACGGCCTGTGAAATCGTGGTTCCGCCGTCGAGCAACGACAAAAAATTGTATTCGGCAGGTCCCACACGATAGTATTTGGAATGGAGTTCATCTTCGATCAGGTAACAGGGCTGACCCTGGTATTCCTGGAGGTGAAACGAGAGATCCGAGCGCAACAGTAGTTTGGTGTTGGCCAGCTCGACGGTACTGTGATGGGCGGTGGTGGTCGGGTTGATGTATTCCACAACGAGAGTTCTCTGGGCCTGGATGGATGTCGGGATTGTTTGGCCGATTTCAGAATCCGACCGCTGTGACAATTTTTTCCCATGGTTGATGAAGCAGGCACCAGCCTAGTTTGCGATTCGTGCCAAAGATCCGTGCGTTGCCTTCCATCCCGGGCCGAACGGTACCGGTTTCATTGTTGAGGATCGCTTCCGCAATAAAAACGTTTTGGTCGTTGCGAATGGTCGTACTGGGTCGAGTCCGGCTGACCACTCCTTCGACCGTTTGCGTTCCAAATCCATCGAAGCGAAACTTGACGGATTGCCCTTGCTTGATGTTCATGATTTCGTCGGCAGGCACCGCCAGTTCGACGCGCAACGGATCAATCGGCGCGATTTCAAAGAGTGATTCGCCCAGCGTCACGGGGAAATTTTCGCGTCGATCAATGCTCCCCGAGAGGACGATTCCATTGACCGGACTGACAATTTCAAAATTACGTTCACGGTGTTTGAGCAGCTTGGTTTTTTCTTCCAACCGTGCCCGTTCGAGATCTGCCATTAACGCTTCAGGGATTTCATGATTGGCCTGATGCGTATCGCGCTTTTTGATGGCCCGGGTCTTGTCAGCCTCGATGCCAGCCAGCTCAAAGCGGATTTCACGGCCATCCATGCGGGCGAGCAGTTGGCCCTCGGTGACGAGGTCCCCTGGTTCGACGAAGGTGTTTTCCAGCAATCCGTCATAGGGCGCGACACTGACCCGACGCAGGACAGGTTCGGCGACACACTGGCAATGCACGCGATAAGGCACCGGGACAAACATGGCTGCCAGTGCTGCCAGGGCCAACACCCAGCAGGCGACCACCATCTTGGTGCGACTGGGACAAATCAGAAACCGCGTCGCTTTGCGAAACAGGCCGCCCTCGGCGTATTTGATTGCCTCGATCGTACTGCCCAACGGATGCTCTAAAGCCCGAATCAGGTTGCCGGTGGCCGGATTACGATCGAGGTGGCGATTGCCGACGATGGTCACGGCGCCGATGATTTCTTCCAGCTGGTTGCGGACGGGGACGGTGATGGCGGCTTCGCACCGCATTTGTTTGGCCAATTTTTTGTGAGAAAGCGTTGAGTTTCGCTGGTCACTCAATTGCGCCGGGAACACGGTGTACGTGTTCCGCATGACGGCTTCATCAAATGCGGACCGAAACAACAACGTCAGCCTGGATTCGGTGTCGAACTCGGAAATCGCCGACAGAGCCATCAGCCGGCAACTGCGCTGTTTTCCCTTGCGGAGACCTACCGCCACGTAGTCGCAACGAAAAAGATCCTTGAGATGATTGGCGATGACATAACACGCATTGCGAACCGTTTTCGTCTCCTGCGCCTTTTCAATCAGTTCCAGCACGGTTGCCGCGCTGCGGATCTCGAATGCCAGGTGGGTCATTTCATCGCGGGCTCGCCACAAATCGAAATGAGCCACGATCATTTGACAAACGCGGAGGCCGTCCGACTTGTTTTGCGAACTTTCGTGGACCAGTCCACACAGCACCGCCGTCTTCGAGTCATCGAAATAAAAGGGGACGCTGATGACCGCGGCGCCGCGAACTTTCCTGGAGGACACGACTTGCGGTGTTCGCAGGTCGATTGCCCGTTTTGAGGCCTCGATGATCTGGTTGCGAACGTTGATGTTGTCGAGCTTTGAGTTGGAAAATTTCGATTCGGCAATCGCCGGTTGTTTGCCGATAGGCGCTTGCAGCCACGCGGCGCACAGAAGTGGCGACTGTAGCACGGCTAATTCGAGAAACAGATTGACCAGTTGTTCGCGCGATTCGGATGTGGACGCGACAGCACGGAGATCGGAATTGAGTTTAACCCATCCCGCGATGGCGGGGTCGAGCGGAGGTGTGGTGGCTTTCGATTTTTCAGCCGTAACATGAACAGGTTTCATCCTACGCCTTGGGGAAGGGATCGGACCGGAATGATTGGTTGGTATCGGCATGGGTTTGTCCGCGAGTTTTTCGAGACGGTCGGAGCTTCAAATCTGACTATTTAGATAATTGGAATCCGAGAGATGTCTGCTGTTCAATGGTTTTGATCAGCCGACAGCGAACACCACTTCGATAGTCTCCAGCTTCATTTTTTATCAACACATCGGCGCGAACCCGGCCGCTGTCTGCCTGGGTTACGGGGGCAACGTAGTCGACGGAGCCCATGGCGTATTGGCTGGTCTCGCTCAAAAACACTTCAACCTGATCGCTTTTGTGCAGCTGTTGCGCACGGGAGGTCGGAATGTAAAAAATGGCGCGCAACGTCTCGAGTTGCACGACGGTGACGACGTGTGGATCATTGGTCGAGACGTGTTCCCCCAGTCGCTTCTTGATCTCGACGACCTGGCCGTTGATTGGCGAACGAATTCGGCGTCGTTCGATTTGGGCTTCGTACTGTTGGACCTCGAGTTGAAAGTGGTTGTTTTCCTCCAGAAGTGCTTCCACGTTTCGCAATGCCACTTCGGCATCCGCACGGGCTCGTTCAACTTCTTCCGGGCTACCGGCGCCCTCCTTTACCAACTCCACAAGTTTTTCGTACCGCACGCGCTTGATGTTGTACTCGACTTCAGCGGCCTTCATGCGAGCGGTGCTGTTGGCCTTGGATTCGGCGACCCGACGCGATGCTTCCAGGACGGACATGTCCATTTCGATCAGCAGTTGTCCGGCTTGAACGCGATCGCCCAGCTCGACGTGAATTGCCGAAACGATCCCCATCTCAGCGGCGGCCACCTTGATTTCTTCGATGGGCTCGGTGAAGGCTTCGTCACTTCTGGAGAAATCATTCAGGGCGGCTTCCTGAGCATCCAGGTCCGTCTGTGCTGAGAGCTCGCACGGCACCGTCAGCATCAACAGCATCATCATCATCAGCAGCAGCAGGCCGGTTGCTGCGAGTTGTTGCATGAGTTTGAACTGTTTGACCACTTACGAACTCCGTTTCAATAGGCTATTGGTTGTTTGGCTGCGTCAAGCAAGTTGTGCGACGGATTTTTGGACTGATTCGGTCCAGCGATCGTATGTCACCATTTTTTGGCGGGCCACATAATTCAATTTTTCAATTCGGTTCTGAAGGTTCATCAGCTCTTTGTCAAAGTTTGTCTGGCATTCGCCACTGCTTCTCGCCGAACGTTTCATGGTCCGTGACAATCCAGCATCGTAGCGGTCGATAATTTCGTCTTCGGCGGACACAAAAAACTGACACGACCCAGGATCGGACTGACGCGCGCAGCGACCGATCAATTGGCGATCAACGCGGGGCGATTCATGATGTTCGACAACAATGACGTGCAAGCCGCCAAGCGCGCGGGCTTGGTCATCCAGACGAATATCGGTTCCGCGGCCCGCCATGTTGGTGGCAAGGGTGACCGTTCCGGCGGTGCCCGCTTTGGCGATGATGGCCGCTTCGTCTTCGTCCTGCGTGCCGTTGAGGATCACGTGCGGAATATTTTTCTGGTCAAGCAATTCAGACAGTTGTTGACTTTGCGAAATCGTTCGGGTGCCGACTAAAATTGGTTGTCCAAGAAGTTGTCGTTTGCGGATGTCGGCGGCGATGGCCAGATGTTTGGCTTCGCAGCTGCCGAAGTAACGTGCCTGGAGTTCGACGCGTTGGGACGGTTGGTTGCGAGGTATTTCGATGACCGGTAACTTGTAGAATTCAAAGAGCTCTGGCTCATTCCCCAAGGCGGTTCCCGTCATCCCGCAAACGCACTGGTAAAATTGAAAATATCGCTGACGAGTAATTCTCGCTTCGATTTCCCGTTCCTCCGTGAGGGGAACGCCTTCGCGCATTTCGACCGATTGGTGCAAGCCGCTTCTCCATTTGCGTTCTTCGTGCAGCCGACCCGTGTTTTGATCAACAATGACCACTTCGTCGTTTTTGACGACATAGTCAACTTCTCTCTGAATAAACATCAACGTGCGCAGGGACTGCTCAACATATTGCGCCCACGGTCGCTGCAGTTGAGACTGGATTTGCGGCGGCAAGTTTTGATGAATTGTGTTCCAGCCCTCCTCGGTCAGTTTGACGGTTTTTTTGACCACGTCGATTTCGTAATCGCCTTCGTCGAGCAGACTGTCGGCGAGAGTCATGGCGTGTTGATAAACGTCGCGGCTGGGAGTCGTCTTGCCCCCACTCCCTGACAGAATCAAGGGAGTTGCGGCCTCATCGATCAGCACGCTGTCGGCTTCATCAATGATCGCAAAGACAAGAGAACGCTGCATGAGCTGAACTTCGCCGGTCGGTTTTCCTCGCAAACGACTCAAAAAGCGTGTGCCGAGTTGCATTTTCGGCCGGTTCCGAAGAGCCAGTTGATCACGCAGAAAGTCGAAACCAAACTCGTAGCCGGTACCATACGTGATGTCGCAGGCATAGGCTTTGCGCTTCTGCTGGGGGGCCAATTCATTTCCAATGAGTCCGGATGAAAGGCCCAACATCTCAAAGACGGGAATCAGTTCTTGGTGATCACGCGCCGCGAGATAGGCATTCGTTGTTGCCACATGAACGCCCGCACCGGTCAGGCCGTGCAATACGGCTGGCAAGGCACAGGTAATGGTTTTGCCTTCTCCGGTTTGCATTTCGGCAATACTGCCGGTTGCCAAAGCCAAGCCACCCAACAACTGGACATCGTAATAGACTTTGCCCGTCGCCCGTCGCAAGACCTCTGTTGTTAACGCAAACGATTCAATCACGGCCGTCGTTGACAACACTTCCAGACCGAGGTGCAACCTTTGCCGCAAGTTGTCGGCGCAGCGGAGCAATCCCTCAGCCGACTCCGCTGTCAGTTGTTGCGCGCGAAACCTGATCTGCGGAACCAGCATTTGGTCGCGACGGCGAATTCGCCGCGCCGCTGGCCAGAACCGGTCCGCGATTGAACGATATGTTTTTAGTTGGCTCATCCCTGCCACGATTGAGAAGACAGTCGCAATCCCTCGCGCTGAAGTCAGTACGCACTCATTCGAAGATTCGGAAGACTTGTAGCGGGGGCATGAGTGCGAATGACAGCAGCCACGGCTTCAGTCGTGCTGGCACCGGGCAAAGTTGCTACAGTCGCCATGCTTTCGCCAGTACGATTTACACGTAAAACGTGACAACTAGCCGCCGGCGTTACGTTCCGCTTGATCCACCTCATCGGAACGCAATGGCGTCTCGGGCCGTTTCGTGTCGAACGTCGTTCCGGGAACAACGATTGGGCCGGTCGAGTTTTCTTCGACAATTCGTTTAAGTTGATCGGAATCGACCGATTCAACTTCGATCAACAGATCCGACAAGGCGACGAGTGCATCGCGTCGAACTTCGAGGATATGGCGAACTCGTTCCATCGCTTCGTCGATGATTCGCTTGACCTCTTCGTCAATTTCACGAGCTGTTTTCTCGCTGAATTGACGACCGTTGACCTCGCTGGAGACACCGGCCAGGAAAGGGCTGCTGCGATCCTGCTTGAAATTAATTCGACCCATGCGGCTCATTCCGTACTGCATCACCATCGCGCGGGCAATATCGGTGCACCTTTCGAGGTCATTTTGTGCGCCGGTTGAGATATCCTGGTAGATCATTTCTTCGGCAAGCGTCCCCGCCAAGAGAATTTGAAGTTGGCTTTCCAGCTCGCTTTGCGTCATTAAATAGCGATCCGCCTCAGGGCGTTGCATGGTGTAACCCAGTGCGGCCAGCCCCCGGGGAATAATCGAGACTTTGTGCACCGGATCGGTGTTGGGCAAGCTGTAAGCCACCAGCGCGTGTCCGCTTTCGTGGTAGGCGACGCGTTGTTTTTCGTCGGCGTTCATGACCCGTTGTTTCTTTTCCAACCCGGCCGTCACGCGTTCGACGCCTTCGTTAAATTCCTGCATCCCGACGGACGTTTTTTCTTTGCGAGCGGCCAGCAACGCCGCTTCGTTCACCAGGTTTGCCAGGTCGGCACCCACAAAACCCGGGCTGATCGAGGCGACCTGTTTCAAGTTGACCGAGGGATCGAGTTTTACATTTTTGACATGCACTTTGAGAATTGCCTCGCGTCCGCGAACATCGGGACGATCGACAAGCACGTGGCGGTCAAAACGACCGGGTCTCATGAGGGCTTGATCGAGCGTTTCCGGACGGTTGGTGGCACCCATGACAATCACACCGCTGTTGGAGGCAAAGCCATCCATTTCGACCAGCAACGCGTTGAGCGTCTGTTCGCGCTCATCGTGTCCGCCGATCAGGCTCCCGCTACGGGATTTTCCCAGCGCGTCGAGTTCGTCGATAAAGATGATGCAAGGCGCTTTCTGAACGGCCTGCTGGAACATGTCGCGTACTCGCGCGGCACCCACGCCCACAAACATTTCCACAAAATCACTGCCGGAAAGGCTGAAAAATGGAACGCCAGCTTCTCCAGCGACGGCTTTGGCCAGCAGATGTTTTGCCTGTTCCGGGAGGTCCAACCAGGAGCACGCCGCAGGGAATCCGGCCGCCGAGTTTCTGATACTTTTCTGGCTGACGGAGGAAGTCGACCACTTCCTTGACTTCATCGACCGCTTCGTCAATGCCGGCGACATCGTCAAACGAGATTCCCAGTTCTTCTTCTGCGTAAAGTTTTCCGCGGCTGCGTCCAAATTGCATCGGGCCCCCGGCACCACCCAACCGACGCATCATCATGAAAAACAGTAACGTGATCAAACCCATCGTGATGATGAGGAATCCATACTTGTCAAGAAACGTGGGTTCATCGGTGAAACTCCAATTCACACGAGACTTATCCAGCAGATCTGTCAGCTGTTCGGTGATGAAATCGGAATCGCCTTTGTTGACGATGAACTGTGTCCGTTGTGCTGCCTTGTTGTCCTCAATGACTCGATATTTTATCCATCCAGTGATGCTACGAGTTCCGACTTTGATATCGTTGGGTTCTTTGAACTCAATTTCACGGCCGGCAGAACCTGGCTCTTTGACCACGATGCTACCGCGTGAAGCGTCGACCAGCAGATCGGAGTTTTTGTCAACGTACTGGGTCTCGTTCAACAATCTTTGAAAATCGCTGAACCCAATCCGTTTTTTGGTTTGATTGAGAATCAGAAACGCAGAAATCGCCAGGGCAACGACGATGATCAGGGCGAACCAGACCATGGTCGAGTTATTGTTTGAGTTGTCACTGCTTCTTTTTGGATCTTGATCCATGGGAGCCTATTTCTCGTTCAATTGTCTGGATAACGTCAGTTTTCATGAAACCGTGCGGACCGCACCGGAAACAGTCTATTTTGGCACCTGGGACGGATAAAACCGTGAAGTTATTCGGTAACTAACAACTTATCGGGATTGTATCAGATGTTCCGCGACGAAGGTTCGCCTTGTCCCCAATTCGTTACGGATTTAGAATTTCCCGCTCGCCAAAAATTTTGTGGATTTGACGTGAACCGGTGGTCTCCTTCATCCGCTCGCCTGATCTCGAAGTTCACGTTTACAGGCGTTGCGAGTAATCTACGTTTGTCGTGCTTTTAATACAAATCCGCGCTTTGGCAGCGTGAGGGAACAAACCCGAACTGCGTTAGATGGCCCACAGCAAAAACATCGCGATCCTCGGCTCGACCGGGAGCATTGGCCAAAGTGCACTTGCCGTTGCGCGATTATTGGACCAGCTGAACGTCGTTGGATTGTCGGGTCGGAAAAGACTGGACATTTTGGCGAAACAGGCACGAGAGTTCAGCCCGACTTTCGTGGTTGCCGCCGACAGTGAGATCGCCGCCAATTACGACTTTTCAGGTCTTCGCGATTCGCGAATTTCCATGGGACCTGAGTCGCTGGTGCAACTTGCTGCGGAACCGAGTGTCGATATTGTGCTCGCCGCGATCGTGGGAATCGCCGGATTGGAAAGTACCTGGGCGGCGTTAGAAAACGGCAAGCGTGTTGCCCTGGCAAACAAAGAAACACTTGTCGTCGCCGGCCAGGCCATGATGGACCTTGCCAAAACCACCGGCGCTGAAATCATACCTGTCGACAGTGAGCACAGTGCGGTGTTCCAGGCGGTCAAAGCGGGGCAGCAGCGGGAGGTCGAAAGAATTGTCTTGACGGCCAGTGGCGGGCCGTTTCGCGACTTCGACATGGCCCAGCTCAAATGCGTTACCGTCGAGCAGTCCCTTGCTCACCCGACGTGGGAAATGGGACAGAAAATTTCGGTCGATTCCGCCACCATGATGAACAAGGCGCTGGAGATTATCGAAGCCAGATGGCTGTTTGGCCTAGCTGCTGAACAAATTGAGGTGGTCATCCACCCTCAATCGATTATCCATTCGATGGTAGAATTTGTGGACGGCTCAGTGATCGCGCAGATGAGCCCGCCGGATATGAAGCTTCCAATCCAGTACGCGTTGACGTATCCCGATCGAGTTCGTTGTCCGTCGCCCAAACTGGATTTGACGCAAGCCATGTTGCTGGAACTGTCGCCCGCCGACTTTGACCGGTTTCCGGCACTGCAGCTGGGGTTCGAGGTCGCCAAAGCGGGAGGGACCGCCGGTGCGGTCCTGAATGCTGCCAACGAAGCTGCGGTTGAAGCTTTCCTGAATCGTGAAATATCATTTACCGATATCGTCGTGGCTAATCGCGAGATATTGGCACAACATAATTTTGATGCTCAGCCCTCGCTCGGCGACTTAATCGCTGCCGATCAATGGGCCCGAATGGAGATGTCCAAGTGGATTGTAGCTTAATCGTCCTGGCTGAAAGTTTCTGGTTGAATCCCGCCTCGTGGTGGGCGATGGCACAGGTCCTCATTGGACTGGGAGCGGTCATCTTTGTGCATGAACTCGGGCATTTCCTGGTTGCCAAAGCATGCGGCGTAAAATGCGAAAAATTCTACGTCGGTTTTGACGCGTTTGACATCAAGATTGGAGACATCACGCTGATTCCCCGCTCGTTGGTGAAATGGCAATGGGGTGAAACGGAATATGGAATCGGCATCGTTCCCCTTGGCGGTTATGTCAAAATGTTGGGGCAAGACGACAACCCTGGAAATATCGAGGAAGAAAACAGGCGGTCGGTCGTTGGCGAGGAGGGGATTGCGTCTGAAAGCCTGCCTGCCGGATACGTCGACAAAGCTAACCTCGACCCCCGCAGCTTCAAAGCGAAATCGGTTCCCCAGCGGATGGCAATCATTTCAGCAGGCGTCATTTTCAATTTGTTCTTCGCCGTCATTTTTGCCGCGATCGCGTTTCACTCGGGAGTCGATTACGCTCCGGTCGTCATTGGTGGCGTGACGCCCGGGGGGCCAGCTTGGGAAGAAGATATAACCGGTGCCCGCATCGTGCGGATTGGCGATAAGCGAGTCGAGGGATATTTCCCCTACATTGATCTGGTACAGGAAGTGGCCATGAACGGAGCGGTTCAGCCGCTCGAATTGGAATTTCAACGTCCGGATTCAACCGAAACCGAGGTCGTCAAATTGACCCCCCGGCCCGGCATGACGCGAGAAATCGATTTTCCGCTGATCGGTGTGCAACCTGCTTCATCCGCCAAAGTGGCTGCCGAGGATCCAACCATTGTCGGCAATCCGGCCTACACCGCAGATCCTCCCATTGCAGGCGGCGACACGATTGTAGAAATCAACGGGACCCCCATCCATTCTGCCTACGATCTTCAAAAAGCACTGGCGGTCAACTTCGACAAGCCAGTAGCGATGGTCCTCAAACGCAAGACAACGAAAGACGGGACGGGCGGCGAGCTCGTGACGACTGTCGTCGAAACGAATCCACAACGGGAAGTCGGTCTGGTGATGAAATGGAAGCCCGTCGCCGCCATTCAGAAAAATTCGCCCGCCGAACGAGCTGGATTCGAAGTGGGCGATGAAATTGTGTCGATCGACGGGCAACCTCGCGGCGATCTGCTTTCGCTCGACCAACGAATGACAAAAATTGCACGCGACGAGGGGCGTTATGTGGATATCGTCGTCAGCCGAAATGGTCAGGAAAAAGCGCTCTCCGTGATGCCACGGTTACCTCGCGTGATTCCGGGATTCGTCGAAAACCACCCCATTGCCATTGATACGCTGGGACTGGCAATCGGGCTCAGTCGAGTTGTGCAGGAAGTGGTGCCCAACAGCCCGGCAGAGAATGTTGATATCCGGCCCGGCGATGAAATCGTCAAATTCCAGTTCGTTTTGTCCCCCGACCAGGACAAAGACGAACGATACCGAGGCATCAACACCAAACCAATTGACCTGACCGACGACGTCATCGGGTGGGGTGAGTTGGCACAGAACATCCAGCAAATGGAAGCTGGTTCAACCTTCGAAATTTCCTTTAAGCGAAACAACGAGATCCTGGACTACAAGTTGCAGTCGGTCGCATCGGACGAAAATTTCCTGCGGGCCCGCGGGATCTTGCTGGCCCAGCTACAAGCCAACTATCAGTCTCCTTCGTGGAATGAAGCGTTTGCCCTGGGCGCCCATCAGACGTGGCGAGACGTCACGCGGGTCTGGCAATTCCTGGTCAAACTGATCAACGGTGGCATTTCGCCCAAAGCGCTCGGGGGCCCCGGGACAATTGCTTTGGCCGCGACTTCCGAAGCCACGGCGGGAACTTCGCGACTTCTGCTGTTCCTGACCTTGCTCAGTGCCAACCTCGCGATTGTGAACTTTCTGCCAATTCCGATCCTGGATGGAGGGCACATGTTGTTCCTCGCATACGAGGGGATTTTTCGGCGGCCCGTCACGGAGCGCGTGTATGTCATGCTCGCATACGTCGGGCTGTTCTTGATTCTGGGATTGATGCTGTTTGTCATGTTGATGGATGCAACCCGCATTTATAATCTCTTCCAATAACGACTGCGGATGACCGAGCATCAAAGGTACAAGCCGCCGACGAAACTGCAGCGGCCACGGGAGTTGGTGCTGGCGTGTCCGCAGTTCAAAAGCACCGTCAACTTGTCCCGCATTGTGCGACTGGCCGGATGTGCCGCGATTGACAAGATAATCGTCTGCGGTTCCGGTAAAGTTGACCCGAAGATCGCCCGAGACGGCGCGGAACACGTCCAGATTGAAAGGCGCAATTCGCTGCCACCTGTTCTCAAAAGGATGCGTGAAGAAGGCTATCAGTTGATAGGCCTCGAACAAACCGACGATTCTCAATCGATATTCGATTTCCAGTTCGAGCGCAAGACCGTGTTGGTAATTGGGCATGAACGGCATGGAATCGTTGATGATCAGCTTTCGTTGCTGCACGCCTGTGTTGAGATCCCGGTTTACGGTCTGCCCTACAGTTACAACGTGGTAACTGCGACGACCATGGCCGTGTATGAATACAGCAAACAGTTTCGGGAATAGACCGGAATGCGGAATGCGCAATTGACTGGTCGTAGCTTGACTCTCCGAGTCGAGTGACAGAATGATGGGATGACAGAATGATGGGATGGCAGCATGATGGGATGACACAATGATGGGACTTCCCTTAACACACAACTTCTCCAGTATGAGGTCCTGCGATTCTTGGTTTGTAATCCTCATCTATAATTTTCGCTCGGTCTTTGGTTTAGTTTGGTCGCTTTCGCTGGCTTTTGGGCCAAATCGGCAATTCGTTGTTTGCTGGGTGGGGGAGGCCGCGTAAAATACACGTTAGCTGCGACCAGATAATAGAACCGCCTCCACTACGTTCCTCCCCACTTCCGCCTTGAGGATTCAATCCGTGGAAAACACACAGGTTGGCCCTTTCAAAATTCTGAAACGACTTGGCACCAATCGGCGCCACAAAGTTTACCATGCGCGGCAAACGAAACAGGGACGGGATGTTGCGCTCAAATTCATTTCGCTGCCACCCGATGTGCAATGGGCAAGCGCGCTCGATAAGATTCAACGCGAGGTCGACGTGCTCAAGCAACTGGAACACCCCAATCTGGTAAAAGTTTACGGGGCGGGTGCGGCGGACGAACAAATCTTTTTTGCCAGCGAGTTAATTGAAGGAGAATCACTGGCCGCGATTCTGTCCAGGCGAGGTAAACTCGCACCGGACCTCGCCGTGGAATATGGTCGTCAAATCGCTCATCTCCTCGAATACCTTCACAACAATGAAGTCATTCATTCCAAGCTTTCGCCTGAGAAAATAATTATCACAAAAGATCACCAGGTCAAAATTTCGGATTTGCGGTTAAACCGGTCGAAACGTCGACGCTGGGATTCGACGCGGCGTCGCGAGCTTGATATGGCCGCCTACATGGCGCCCGAGCAGTTCACCCAAGGGGCCACACATAAATCCGATTTTTATGCGTTGGGCGTGATCTTGTATGAGATGTTGACTGGCAAATTGCCTTATCCGCCTGACACGATGGACCGGATGACACGCAATAAAATGAACGCGCCCGTTCCTTCGGTTGCCACGTCACGTCATGAACTGTCCAATTTGGCTGGACCAAATCGTCACCCAAATGTTGCAGCCCGATCCTCGCAAACGACCGCACACGGCGCGGGCGATCGTGTTGGCCTTCGACGAAATCAAAAACATCGACAAGACGCAAAAAACGGCGGTTGCGCAGGTCAGCGGCAAGTTCAACCCACTGAATGCCGGCAAGGACAAAACCGAAGCCAATCGACTGCTGGGCAAAAAACAGCCACGGAGGCAAAATGACATTCCGTTTCATCAACGGGTTCCGTTCCTGGTCGGTGCGTTGCTAGTCATCGCCGCCATCATCGGCTTTGCCATGTTACCTCCCAGTTCGGAGAAACTGTTTGCCGAAGGCGAAGCGTTAATGAAATCCGACCGTGACGTCGACTGGCGCAAGGCGCGAGGGCTGTTCGAGCAAGTTATCGAGCGCAACGATGACCCGCAACTCGTCGCCAATGCCGAACAACTGTACCAGGAATCTCGCCGCAGGACGTTGGTTCAACAAGCCGAACAAGGGTTCTTTTTGCTGTCGCAAAGCAAGAACGCAAAAACGTTTGGCGAAGCGGTGAATCTCCAGCAGGCTGGCAAATCAGAAGCAGCCATTCCTCTATTGGAAGGGCTCGTCAAATCGATCGATCCAACAAGCGATGAACGCTATATCCGGATCGAGGCGATGAACCGGCTGAGCCGCCATCGCCGCCGCCGAACCCGATTTGCCCACAAACGTCGCCGAATTACTCGCCATGGTTGATTCCACAAGCGAGTCGAAAACCGAAACCGACCTGCTCGCGGCCCAGCGGCTGATTTCTCGAATCATTTTGGAATACGCCGGGCAAGCAGGTTTCGAGGACGTTGTCACGGCCGCCAAGACGGAACTGTCAACGGTTGAAGAACGGTTGAAGCTTTTTCGAAACCTCTCACAACAGCCTGCCGACAGCGTTCTGACGCCAGCGACAATCGGCGAACAGTCTGACGAGCCAGCCGACAGCTCCGCGTCGGATCTCGTCGATCCGTCGAATAAAGGCGGTTAAACCAAGGGCCAAATTTACGCAGTATGGCACGAGGTTAGCCGCAATGCTCTGGCTGGGGGTTTCTGAGCCGCTAGGCGCTCGGGGACGATTATTTTGACGGCGGCGAGCGCCCAATCGGCTCGACGTTTCCGAGCTATCCGAGGATCTCACCGGCGATCCAGTCGCAGGCTGAGCAACCCGGCGCGAGTGAGTCGCAAATGCGATTCATTGATAACGATGAATCCAGCGTCGCGAAGTCGTACTTCCGAAGTCGCCAATAGCACGCGCGGATCGTAACCCGTACGTTGCCTAAATTGTGCCAAGTCAACTCCCATCGTCCGCCGGAGACCAATCGACAGGAGTTCTCGCGCTGAATCTTCGGGTGCCAGTTGTTCCGAATCGGCAATGGGAGACCGACCGTTTTCGATCAACTGGATGTAGCGGGTCGTACTCTGATGGTTCGTTTCCCGAATTCCGTCGACGTACCGCGATGCGCCCGGCCCGAACGCGAAATACGGATCGCCAGCCCAATACACGTTATTGTGCCGGCAAGCGTGGCTGTTTTTCGCGAAACTTGAGACTTCGTATTGGCGGTAACCGCAGCTGGCAAGCGTATCGATTGCGTGTTCATACATCTGACAACGGATGTCTTCATCGGCAGAGTTCAAATCGCGTCGCTCGCGACGGTTCCAGAACTGGGTCCCTTTTTCGTAAGTCAGTTCGTAGGTCGAAAAGTGATCCGGTTCCAACTTGATTGCGTCGTCCAGATCGGATTGCCACTGGTGACAGGTCTCCTCAGGCGCCGCAAATATCATGTCCAGGGAGACACTTTTGGCAAACAATCGCGCTTGTGCGACGGCCTGCTGAACCACGTTGCGTGTATGATCTCGTTCGAGAATTTTCAATTTTTCAGCATTCAGGCTTTGCACGCCCAAGCTGACCCTCGTTACACCGCAGGCGGCCAGCGCGTCCGCGACGGTCTCCGTCAAATCACTTGGGTTACATTCAGCGGTGACCTCGCAGGATTCTCCAATCACAAATCGTGATCGGACAATCGAGTTTAACCGGTTCAGGTTTTCGGCTGATAGGTGGCTGGGCGTGCCGCCACCAAAAAAGACGGTGTCAACTTCGTACGTATTTTTCAACCAGCCAATTTCGGTTTCCAGCGCGTCAAGAAACCGATCGATGAGGTAATCCCGTCCGGCCACGAGTGCGAAATTACAGTACCCACAGCGGTGCCGACAAAATGGAATGTGAATATAAACCGCACGTGGTTGCTGCAATTGAGGTCGAAAAGTGTGCGAAATCTGGTTACCCGACATTAGATCCACAGTTGTAAACGACCATCCAGCATGTCCGGCAAAGCCTGGCGAACGAGGAAATTGGCTTCATTGCGGTTGTAGCGGGTGCTGAGGTGACCGGCGACGACGATTTCATTTTTGAACTTGTCTTTGCGTTTTACCAGGTCGTCCAAATGCATGTGTCCATTTTTGTGAATGAGGTTTTTTCGGTGATCGGGGGCGACGAACGTTAATTCCGTAATCAGGATCCTGCATTCAAAAAAAATTGGATTTTCATCAAGGCCTTCCGGCGATGTATCGCCTGTATAACCGATCAGCGGCAAGCGATGTTCATCAACGATTTCGACTCCGGACGCCTTCAGGTCACGAATTTCTTCGCCAGTCAATTCGTGATATTCAGGTTTCAGTTTTCTACGACGTTCGAAGATCACGTAACCAACGCTGGGCAACGTGTGTTTGGTTTTAAGGGCTTTGGCGACCAGTTCCCGGGAAAGTTCATATTCCTCTCCGGCAGCGACGGGAAGCAGGTCGCACGGCAATTTCCCCCGATCCAGCCGTTCGAAGGTGTCCAGCATCCTGCGAATCGGTTCGACAGAATATTCGGGCAGGAAAATCCGGGGGGGCTCCATCTTCATCAGCCGTCGCCGCGCCACGTACAACGGTAACGCGGCGATGTGATCGAGGTGACAATGCGACAAAAACCAGGTTGGAGTTCCCATGAAATCCCAAGGGTGCGCTCCGAGGTCGAATCCGAGTTTCAGTTCGGGGATTCGCCAATACGTTTGCACGGCTGCCCGGGAATAGCCCTCGATGGTCAGGCCGCCGTGTTGATAAGTCTTTACGGGGACGTTTTTTAACATGCTTGCGATTGCTGGGTGAACGGAAAGGGCGAGTTTAACCCTGTTTGGACGTCACGTAAATGCAATCCACGGCAGACCGCCCGGAGCACCGTCTTGCTGGTAGAATCGCGCTGCGGGCGGGCCGAGGCAGTCAACCGGCATTTCCAGATCGACCATTTGGGATTCCAGCGGCGGCGCGGATTTGAGTAATGGCCTCAACGCATCCGGTCGTGCGAACTTTGCGTTTCGCGAGTGATGCAAATACCAATTACAGTCCCCCGAAATGCAAAGTCACACCACGTTGGAGAGCACAATGTAGAACGTTAATGAACCCTCCCCGGCCGCTACCGCGTCCGACCCTCCCGGAGGAGGGTGATTCATTGGGCAGAACTTGCTCCCCCGGGACGGATTTCGCAATTACGCTGCCATGCGATACTGGCGGCTCTGTGCCTGTAACGCAGCTGCCAGGCAACCGACAACATATTCCTGCTCTGCCAGTGTCAGCTCTGGAAAAATTGGCAGCGCCAACACTTCGTAGGCCGCGCGATCCGTGTGAGGCAGATGTCCGCGAACGGTATCGAGGCTGGAAAAACAGATTTGTTGATCCAACGGGATGGGATAGTAGACTTCGGTTCCCACATTCATTTGCGTCAGTTGCTGGCGAACGTTGTCTCGCCAACCGTTGGGAATTCGAATGGTGTACTGGTTCCAGACGTGCTCGCTGTGGCTGCTGCTGGAAGGCAACGCGACTTGATCTGCCAAGCCGCTGGCGGTCAACAAATCCTGATAATTCTGGGCATTGGCCTGCCGCTGCTTCGTCCAGGTTTCAAGTTGTTTCATTTTCGCGCACAAGATTGCCGCCTGAATTGCATCGAGTCGGCTGTTGATGCCAACTTCCTGATGGTAATACCGGGGACGCATTCCATGATTGGCCAGCAGACGCAAGCGATCCGCAACCAGTGGATCGTTCGTTGTCAACATTCCGCCGTCTCCCATGCCACCGAGATTTTTCGTCGGGTAAAAACTGAAACAGCCGATTTTTCCAATGCTGCCGGCGCGACGTCCGCGGAACGATGCGCCAATGGACTGGGCGCAGTCCTCAATGACTTCCAGTTCGTGTTTGTGCGCGAGATTCATGATCCGCTGCATGTCGCAGCACTGACCGAACAGGTGCACCGGAATAATGGCCTTTCGTGCGGCTAGTAATTAACGGTTCAATCGCCTCGGGATTCACGTTGAACGTGTGCGGATCAATGTCCACGAAAATCGGTGTGCCGCCTAATCGTGTAACGGCGCTGGCGGTGGCAAAAAATGTAAAGCTGGGCAGAATAACTTCGTCGCCCGGTTCCAAGTCAATCGCCATCAACGCCAACAACAGCGCGTCGCTGCCAGAGGCGCATCCAATCGCGAATTCGGTATCGCAATGTTGGGCAACTTGCTGTTCAAGCGCCTCGCAGTAGGGCCCGCCGATGAAGCGCCCCGAGTCATAAATCTCGGAAAACGCTGCCATGATTTCTTGTTTGAGCGGTTGGTTGCCGCGGCCCACATCGAGAAGTGGTACGGACGTGATTTTGGATTGTGCGAGTTCGAAAGGCGTTGTCACAGGCCACTGACTCCATTCAATGGGACCGGTTTGCGGATTTACGATGCCGTTTTGGCGGGGTGAAAATAGAGACGTCGCCAACGCCGGTCAATATCGAACACACCTCCCGCAATTGAGACAAATCGGCCACAATGGTGCTGAGCTCAAAATCGGAATCCGGCATGATCCTAATTATCGACAACTACGATTCGTTCACCTACAACCTCGTGCAGCGGCTGGGCGAAATCGATGCGGCGCTGGACATTCGCGTGTTTCGCAACGACAAGCTCACGATCGAACAAGCCGAACGCCTATCGCCAACGCACGTGATCATCTCTCCCGGTCCCTGCACACCGGCCGAAGCCGGTATTTCGATCGCTTGCGTGCAACATTTTCACGGTCGCGTTCCTGTGCTGGGCGTGTGCCTGGGGCATCAATCCATCGGAGCTGCGACGGGAGGCGTCATCGTTCGTGCGGAGCGACTGATGCATGGGAAAACGGATGAAATCTATCACGACGGACAAGGCGTTTTTTCCGGGCTACCCAGCCCTCTGACCGCCACGCGGTACCATAGCCTGGTCATCAAACGTGATACGCTTTCGGACGAATTCGAAATCAGCGCTTGGGCCGCGGCGCCTGACGGATCGAAGGAAATTATGGGTGTCCGTCACAAAGAATATCCGACCTTTGGCGTTCAGTTTCATCCCGAGAGTTTTTTGACCGAGCGAGGACACGATCTGCTTCGCAACTTCATTACTTTGTAACCATGATTTCCATTTCTGAAGCATTCGAGCTGATCGGGGCAAACTTGCGACCCCTTGCGAGTGAGACGGTCAGTCTGATTGATTCGCCGGGTCGCGTGCTCGCGCACGATGTGATGTCGGATGTTGATTCGCCGCCACATGACAAATCGATGATGGACGGTTTTGCGCTGCGAAGCGAAGACGTTGCGGCCGGAATTCGCGAGTTCGAGGTCGTGGAAACCATTGCGGCAGGAGCCTGGCCCAAAACAACGATTACCGCAGGTACGGCAGCCCGGATCATGACCGGTGCGCCGCTGCCGCCGGGTGCCGACGCGGTCGTTATGGTTGAACAAACCACGCTGGCGGAAGCCACTGGAAAAAGTCGGGTCACAATCGCTGTCGATACCTTGTCGTCCGGTCATTTCACGATGTCCCAAGCCAACAATTTTCGGGCGGGACAAGTCCTGTTTCAGGCTGGCCACACCGTGGCGGCCACCCATGTCGGATTGCTCGCCGAAGCTGGCGCTTCCCGGGTCGCGGTGGTTAGGCAACCTACACTGAGCGTGTTGCCCACCGGTGACGAGATTGTTGACTGCTCGACCAAGCCCGGAAAAGCACAGATTCGAAACAGCAACGGGCCGATGCTGGTTGCCATGGCGAGAAATCTGGGACTGGAAGTTTCCGATTTGGGAATTGGGCGCGACAAGGAATCCGAGCTGAGCCGGTTGGTTGGCGAAGGACTCAAGTCTGACGTGCTGGTGCTCACCGGCGGCGTTTCGATGGGCGAATTCGACCTCGTTCCGGGAATCTTGGCAAAAGCAGGTGTGCGGCAGGTTTTTCACAAAGTGGCAGTTAAGCCGGGGCGGCCGATCTGGTTCGGGGTGCTGGAGCGAGACGGTGGCGGGGCCACTTGCGTGTTTGGATTGCCGGGCAACCCAGTCAGCAGCTTGGTGGGGTTTCATTTATTTGTTCGCACCGCCATTCGGATTCTGACCGGCTGTCAGCAGGTGATGCCGAGCAGTGTGATGGCCGTCTTGAACTCTTCGCATGTGGCTCGCGGGGAACGCCCGACGTATTGGCCCTGCCGCTGGATTGCCGACGATAGCGTGCAACGCAAAATCGAGCCGCTGGTCTGGCATGGTTCGTCGGATTTGGTCGCGTTGGGTGAAGCAGACGCGTTGACCTACTTTCCTCCCGGCACGAAAGAGCATGCCGCGGGCGAACTGGTTCGAGTCTTTTCGCTCGAGAATTGAGCCAAATTGATGTTTCGCGATGGCTCGATTTCGCAGTAAGTTGGTGGTTTGGGATTGGAGTGCAGAGTTGAGAGTTGAGAGTTGAGAGTTGAGAGTTGAGAGTACTGGGTACTGGGTACTGGGTACTGGGTACTGGAGTACTGGGTACCGGGTACTGGGTACTGCAACCAATCCCCAACCCATGCAATTTGCGATTTTCGGTTTAACCCACTAATGAAAACGTGTCGAGCTCGCAAACCGAAAATATAGCGCACGCCGAGCCGAATTCGATTCGACCCGATTTGGTTGGCAAGCGAGGTTCGTGGTGGGCGTTTGGAACTGCCTTGACAACGATGGTGCTGCTGTGGCTGGCATTTCCTCCAGTTGGAATTTGGCTGCTCGCCTGGGTCGCTCCAGTCCCTTTGATCGGGCTGTGCGCGATGAAGCGATTGCCGGGCTTGCGGCCTTACCGAGCAATCTGGTTTGCCGGCCTGCTTTATTGGCTGGCAACTTTTTATTTTGTACCGATTCCACACTGGGCGCTTTGGTTTGGCTGGCTGACCGTTAGCCTTTACATGTCGCTGTACACGATCTTGTTTGTTGGCTCGGCGAGAACACTCGTCCATTATTTGCGTGTTCCGTTATTGATTGCTGTTCCAGTCGCGTTTACCGGTGTCGAATGGATCCGCTGTGTTTTCTTGACGGGAATGGGGATGGCTTGTCTGTCCCATTCGCAGTTCGAACAGCCGCTGTTGATTCAAGTTTCCGATCTGAGTGGTGCGTATACATTAACGTTTGCAATGATTCTGTTTGCCACTTCCCTTAACGGACTACCAGTGGTTGCACGCAAATTTGAACTGTCAGGGAATTGGAATTATGCGTGGGGCGCGTTGATCTCTCTCGCGTGCGTCATTGGCTACGGCCAATACCGGCTCAACCAGCCTGTCGATGTGGACCGGGATGTCTCGCTCAAAATCGCCTTGATCCAGGGTTCGGTCGATACGGACTTGGAGGCACCGCAAGAGACAATGGACCGAAAATTCGATCAGTACCGACAATTGACCTGGCAAGCCCGCCAGGATTCGGATGACATCGATTTGATTGTCTGGCCGGAAGGAAACTTGCCGTTCCTGGACGTCGTACCCGGATTGGGACAATCGGAATACGCCGTGTTCGGATCTTATGACTCGGCCGAATATGCGATCGCCGCTTGGCAAATGGTCACGGGTTATCCTGCTCAATTTGAAAATCCTGTGCCGTTACTGGCCGGCACGCTCGGAAGTTACGGCAAAGAAGTTTCGTACAATTCGGCAATTCTGTTTGACAGTCAAGGCGAAATCGTCGATCGCTACTTCAAAAACCATCGCGTCATGTTTGGCGAATACTTTCCAATCCTGGAGTGGTTTCCTGCATTTTCGCAGGTCTTCAAAAATACGACGGCGGGGACGAGTCCCGCCTCATTTGAGGTGAATCACTTTAAACTTGCCCCAAGCATTTGTTTTGAAACGACGGTTCCCCAATTGATTCGCAGACAAATCAACCAGCTGGCCGCCGAGGGCAACGAGCCCGACGCGATGATCAACTTGACGAATGATGGCTGGTTTTACGGAACCAGTTGCCTGGATTTTCATCTGGCCTGCAACGTGTTTCGGGCGGTTGAAATGCGAAAGACAAATCTCGTCTGCGCCAACACCGGGTTTTCCGCAGAAATCAATACGTGCGGTCGTATTCTCCAACGGGGGCCGCGGCGAGATGTGGAGGTGTTGATGGTTGACGTCAATCCGGTCAAACGCAGCAGCCTTTACCGAGCGATTGGCGACATCGTGCCGATTGGGATGGCCGTTGTCACGCTCTTGGCCGCCGGTATCGGCTGGCGAATCCGAAAAACCTGACTGGTTCAAGCGTTGCAACACGGTGCCCTCTCCCGCCGACACGTGAGGGTCCGGGAGAGGGAAACTTGGGATTCCTCGCGGAATCCACAACCCTCGGCCGCCGCTGAGACGGCGACCTATCCCACGTACTTTTCATGACAGGCAAGATGCGCAAGATGCCTATCCCACGTGAAATTTCAGACGTTTACCGTCTTCCCCCCCTGCCCGCTTGAAATTCCAAACACGATATAGTCGACATCGGTCCCGCACACATTTTTCATCTGGTGGACCTCACGAGGCGAAATCAAAATCGCATCGCCGCCGTTCAACTCGCAAGTCAGATCGGTCACCGTCATTTCAACCGTGCCATTGAGGATAATGAAAACTTCCTGCATGTCTTCGTGGTAATGGGGTTGAAACGATTTGCCGGCCGGCAGCCTCGACCAATTCACCATCTGCACGCGGCCTGCGATCAAATGGTCTTTGGTCGCCAACACGCGTTTCAAGACGCCCGGATCGGCCGCGTTTTCGTGAGAAGCCGGGACGAAATCAATTTGGTCGCCGCGAATGATTTGCATGATGTAGATTTTCGAGCTGGAAATATTGTTGGAAGGTGGAGTTGCACCAGTGTAAGCAGAGGGCGATTTATTTCCAACCTGCTTCCATTTGCTTCCCTCCAATTTTTTACTTGACGCAACGCGGTAGATGCTTCAAAATCTAGTTTTGTTCAAGTTCACATCAGTAAGTTTTTTGTGAGCGATGGGTCGCCAGTGTATTTGATCAGGAGTGCTGCCGGTTTTTTGCTGGTCTTTGTTTTCGTCGCCGACCCTGTTCTACCCAATTGCCCGGCGACTCAACAATCCAAATCTTTGGTTGAAAACGGATCGTTTTCGAAATGGACAGGAACCCAGCCGGTCGGCTGGAACGTCGCGATTGGCGCCAGTAACGGCGCAGCCAAGCCGGAATCCAAGGTTCAAAAGGGTGAGGGACCATCGCTGGAACTATCGGGAAACTCGCGTACACTTGCCTGGAATTTTGTCAGCCAGTCGATCGACGCCAAACCGGGCGAAACGTATCGACTGACGTGCCAGGCGAAAGCTACCAATGTGAAACGTGAAGGACGCCAGTTTGACAATTGTTATGTCGGCGTTTGGTTCAAAAACCGAGCTGAAAAAAATCTGGGAAATCAAACCGTCGTCGTTGGCACCGAGGAATACCAGCAACATTCGTTGGTGTTTCGGACGCCGCCCCAAACCGCCAAAGTCGAGATCGCGATTTTCCTGTCCAAGTCAGGCAAACTGAACGTCACAGACGTCGAGCTGGAAAAATTCGCGCCGGAAGACAGTTTTGAACTGTTGGTCGACGAAATGGAACGCCATTACAGCTTTTTTGAGCACAAGCAGATTGACATTCCAAAGCTGGCGGAAAAATACCGCGACAAGGCGAACGCGGCGACGTCCAAACACGAGTTTGCGGACGTTGTCGCGGACATGATGGCCGAATTGAAAGACGTCCACACGTGGGTCGTCAACGACGGAAAACAGGTGAGCAAGTACGTTTCCAGTTTCGAACCCAATTACCATTTTCAGACCGTCGATGCCGACCTGAGAGATATAAGACGTTTTGGATCGCTGGGGCTCGTCGGAAAAACACCCGACGGTTACGGATACATCCGCGTGTCAACGCTTGCCGGCGTCGATGCGCAGACGCTTGATAAATTTATGACGGCAATCCAAATGCTGTTGGATTGTCCGGGAATCATTCGTGGATCTGCGTCGCAATAGCGGTGGCGATGAGCAGACCGCCGCAGCAATCGCCAGCCTGTTGGCGGACAAACCGTACATCTACGCGCGTCAACAAATTCGCAGTGGGGACGGGTTTATCGAAACCTCTCCGCGCAAGATCGAACGCAGAGAAGGCAAAACATTCAACGGACCGGTTGTCTGCTTGCTCGGACCGGGCGCGGTCAGCAGTGCCGAGGGATTCGCCCTGATGATGAAGGCCATGCGATCATGGCACAACGGTCGGCCAGCCAACGCGGGGCGCCAGCGGCAATCCGCAGCCAGTGCAATTGCCAAACGGCGTCGATGTATACTTCTCGAGGTGGATGTCTCTCAATCCTGATGGAACCCCGATCGAAGGCGTCGGTGTGCAGCCAGATATTCTTGTCGAACATGACATCCATCAGGCCGCCGACCCCACCTATCAAAAGGCCCGGGAAATATTGGCGGAAAAAACCGGCCGTTAACGGAAACAGACTCAAAAATTAGAGGAGCATCGCAAGTGCCCCAAGTCACAAAAGCAGGAAGATGGAGGCAAGAAAACTTGCGAAAGTCGCGATGGCCAATCAAACCGTTTCAACCGAAACCTTGGTCTTGACTTTGTCTTTGCGGATCAGGGCCGGCCAGTAGCTGATGATCTCGGTCGCTTTCGGACGCCCTCCCGCAAAGCCAGTGACTCCGGGAGGGCCACTGGTGACCAGGGGCACGATTTCCATACCCAGGCGATCGAGTTTTGCTTTGTCGTGGCTGCGGGCACCCAAACGCAGGACGACTTCAGCTGGATCCGCGGGGGCCATCGCGATTCCGGCATGGCAGACGTTGGTGCCGACGATCTCGACGAACTTTTCACTTTCGTCAAACTCGACTCCGTCCAGGGCCACACGGTCGAACACGATGTCCGCGCACAACTTGGCTTTGTCGACCGCATCCGGACCGGCGACCGTTAACTGGCCGAGCAACTTGTATCCTTCATGAAACGAGATGGAAACTTTGTATGTGTCGGTGGCTGGTTTGCCTTTGATTCCGGAAACGTGAACGCGGTCAACGGATTCCTGTTTTAACTGGATCGACGTGAAGTCGGCAATACAATCGGGTGTGATGTAGCTGGCGGGATTTCCCATCTCGTAAACGAGCTGAGACGTCACGGTTTCGATGGTGACCTTGCCGCCTGTTCCTGCATGTTTGGTCACGACAAACGTGCCATCGGGATACGCTTCAATGATTGGATAACCAATGCGAGCCATATCCGGAATCTCGCGCCAATGAACGTAGTTGCCACCCGTGCACTGGGCACCGCACTCAACGATGTGTCCGGCGATCGTACCGGCGGCCAACAGGTCCATGTCATTCATCGACCATCCGAACTCGTACATCATCGGAGCCAACACGACCGATGGATCGGTGGCTCGACCGGTAATCACGATATCGGCCCCCTGTTTGAGAGCTTCCACAATCGGTTCGGCACCAATGTAGACATTGGCTGTTTTTACCTTGTCGAGGTAGTGCTCGAGTGGTTCACCGTTGTCCATGTTTTTGAATTGTTCACCGCTTGCGATGAGCGACTTCAGGTCGGCCAGTATGTCGTCTCCCTCGACGATGCCGATTTTCATTCCGGTGAGTCCGAGTTCGCGAATTACGTCGGCCAAGGCAGACCGACAGGCAACCGGGTTTACGCCCCCTGCATTGGCAATGATTTTGATGCCCTGAGCTTTACAGCGGGGGAGCACGCGGCGGCACATCTCGATGAAATCCGTCGCATAGCCCTTACTTGGATCGCGACTTTTGAGCTTCTGCATGATGCTCATCGTGACTTCGGCCAGGTAGTCAAGTGTCAGATAATCCAGCGGCCCTTCGTTGACCAGTCGAATAGGGCCAAGGATACTGTCGCCCCAAAAGCCCTGCCCGTTGGCAATGAGTACTTTTTCGCGGTTTACCATTTGTGAATGCCAAAGAAAAACGATTGCAGTTTTCAAGAAACGCACATTCTATCGCATCCGTTTGTTTCGAGCGAGGACACCGGGAATGCGGAATGCGGAATGCGGAATGCGGAATGCTCGAGCACGGACGGGAAGTAGGGATTTGGGAAATCATGGGTACTTGCGCGAACTGCCGATTGTTCCTACCGTTGTGAGCGGACTGTTTCTGCCTAAAATGCAATTTTGGATTTTTGAGAGTCTGGCATGGGAAAATTCGTAAACATATCTCTCGATGGCGGAGTCGGCCGGTTAACATTAAATCGCCCCGACAAACGCAATGCCTTGAAGCGTGATTTCATCGAGGAAATTAATGCTGGAATCGACCAACTGGCCGGCGATGACTCGCTGCGTGTGATGGTCGTCGCTGCGGCGGGCTCGGTTTTCTGCGCCGGAATGGACTTGGGCCAAATGCAAGAACGAGCGCAATCGGTTGAGGGAAAAGCAGATTGGCGACGCGATTCGCAGGTGTATTGCGATATGTTGGCCAAGCTCTACACCGTGAGTGTTCCCACCATTGCGATCGTTCAGGGCCCCGCATTGGCCGGCGGGGTTGGAATTGTGCTGGCGTGCGACATCGTGGTCGCCAGCGAAGGGGCATTTTTCATGTTGCCCGAACCCGTTCGCGGAATTACCGCCGCGATGGTGACGCCGCTATTGATTCACCGGGTTGGCAGCGGACCGGCAACGTATATGCTGCTGTCGGGTGAGCGTGTTTCGGCAAAACAGGCTGCTGAATTCGGGATGTGCCACCACGTCGTTTCCGGATCAGAACTGCAAGCGAGAACCGATGTTTTGCTGAGTACGATGTTGGCCTCTTCGAAATCGGCGCTCGCAATCACAAAACAACACATCGCGCGGTGTTCGTACGGAAACGTGCTGGAGGATCTCAAAATGTCGGTCACCGTGTCCGCAGAAGCTCGCGAAACCGATGACGCCCGCGAAGGGCTGGCCGCATTTCTGGAAAAACGAAAACCAAACTGGCAACCAAACTGATGCGGAACCAACGTGGGAAAGGCATTCTGACTCGGCCGTTTAGACGACGAAGACGAACCACAACTCAAGCACAGGAATACCATGCGACAAATCGATCTATCAGGAAAAACGGCAATCGTAACGGGATCCAGCCAAGGCATTGGATTGGAAACCGCGACCGGGCTGCATGCGGCCGGGGCCAACGTGGTCATCAATTACTTTGATGATGCGGAGGGTCACAACAGAAAACTGGCCGACCAGGCTGTGGCGAACCTCGGTGAGCGAGCTGTGGCGGCGATGGCCGATGTTCGCAACCCGGCCGAGTTACAAGCCATGGTGGCAACCACGCTGAAGACGTTTGGCGGCCTGGACATCCTCGTGAACAATGCCGGCATTTTGCGCGATCGCAGTTTCAAAAAAATGAGCGACCAGGAATGGCATGACGTGATCGATACCAATTTGACGGGCGTATTCAACAGCTGCAAAGCGGCCTTTGATGCGCTCAACGAAGGCGGCGCCATCGTCAACGTCGCATCCTTGGCGGCTGTGATGGGATTCTTTGGACAAGCCAACTATGCGTCGGCCAAAGCTGGCGTGATCACATTGACGAAAGTACTCAGCAAGGAACTGGCGCGGCGCAACATTCGAGTCAACGCGATTGCGCCGGGCGTCGTTAACACGGAGATGGGCCTGTCGATTCCGGAAGAAAATCGGCAAGTGATGTTGACCAATATTCCCCTGGGCCGCTTTGCCGAACCCCGGGAAATCAGCGATGTCGTGGTGTTTCTCTGCAGCGACATGGCTTCCTATGTCACCGGTCAGACAATTCACATCAACGGCGGTTGGTGGGCGTAGGCTTACGTGCGAGGAATCGTGACTGAAATGGTGCCAGTCTCATGGTAATTCCTTCAGGTTTTCATTGCTGTTTCGATTAAAAAAGAAAACTTTCCCTCTGGTCCCGCTGGGAGAAGCTGCCGTCTCAGCGGCGGATGAGAGTCGACAGAAATACGAAAATCAACGGGCTTTCATCAAACCCCCTCCCGGTCCTGACTGCTATTGAAGGATAACACACGATCCCTAAGATTTTGTGGAATGGATTTTTTCGTTGGCAGTTTTCTTGACCAATTTTGACTTTTTCAGGAGTGACCATGATTTTGAAACCTGGAGACAAAGTCTTCATTACTCATCGCCGCATGTACGAAAAAGATGAACCGCGATATTTCGTGGGTGAAGTGATCGCCTACGAGGCGGGTATCATGAAGGTCGGCGGGTTTACTTTTGTCAGGGATCTCGGAACCGGGTTGGTCATTCGCAAGGACGAGCCGAGAGTTAAAATTCTTTCGATTTCATCTTACGCTTTTTTGATCTACGAGCTACCTCCAAATTCAAACATAGCGGCGGTCACATTTGCGCGGGAAGACGGGAAGATTATCCTCACCGACGGCGAACACTTGTCAATGAACCTGGCCGAGCACCCGCGCGAAGGTCATTTGTAACGTTGCAATTTTCGAACTCACCGGGCCTTTTCGGCGTTTTCCAGGCTGAGGAGCTTTTTCCGAACCAGCACTTCGAAACTTTTTCGCAGTGACTTGTCAGCAAACGAGTAGGAATAGTTACCAAAATCTTCTCGCAATTCCTCGAGGAACGTGAATGGTTGGTGCACCTGATTCACCGTCAACTCGATATGATGTTCCTCGGGGTAGAACCTGCCTTTCTCGCCTTCCTTGACCGTTGACCTCCATTCCACCAGTTGCACGACGGTATTGCCACCTGAGGCATCAAAGGTAACGTGAGGCTCGTCAGGCGAACCAACTTCCAATCGCGCCTTGACTTCCAAAGGACGCGTCTCATCAGGGAACGCGGGTTTCATCGTAATCAGCCGGGAGATATCACAACGAACGATATCGCGTCGCGTCGCGAAAAAGTAACGGATCTTGCGCCAGAACTCTCTGGCAAATGCATCGACTTCTTCCTGACCGCTGAGCGTAATGTAGCGACGATTTTTGCCGGCTGGATGAATGGCCTTGCGAAACCGCAGGTAGCCCTCGTGTTTTTGCAGGTAAATTGCTTCAGCTGACTGAATCGTACGCTGAAAACTGGCCAACCACGGAAGTTGATGTTCAGGTTGGTTCGAACAGGTCCGCAGTTCGACGGGTGCCAATGCCGGGTTCAAGCGGATTCGATCCTCCTGCCCGGATTTCAATTCTGAATCGATGCGGGCAAACGCCCATTCGTTCTCTTGCCTTCCGAACTCGATGTTACCTGACCGGTACGCTATGCCTTTTAAAGTGACCATCCCAATCCAGTTTCGTGCTCGTGACTGAATTTGTGACCGGGTCGATCCCCAACCACATGCCTTGTGACATTATTCGCATCGTCGGCGAATTGGTCCAAACCATTTTCGATTTCGTGAAAATTCACCAAGTTTGCCACAGGTAACTTAAAGCTCGCCGACACCGTTGTCGACAAAATCGTCCGGAATCTGAGCGGAATAATCGTACGAAATTATGGGAACGTGACACGTTTGTGCACAATCCAGCTTTATTTTAGTCACGCAACCATCAATAATCATCTCCTGACTAATTGAATGGCTGACGAAGTTTTGATGAATGTAGCACGAATAATCGCGGACAAGCGTGATGGCAAGGAGCTAACCAATGCGCAGATTGAGCATTTAATCAGCGGTTTTGCCAAAGCGGAAATTCCCGAGTACCAAATGGCTGCGTTCGCGATGGCGGTTTTCTTTCAGGGGATGACACCTGACGAAACGTTGACGCTGACGCGATGCATGATTGATTCCGGCGAGCGTTTGGACTGGCCGGCCGGGAAGCCGCGGGTGGACAAACATTCCACCGGGGGGATTGGTGACAAAGTCTCGATTCCGCTGGCGCCCATGCTGGCCTGTTGCGGCGTGGATGTCCCGATGATCTCCGGCAGGGGCCTGGGGGCAACCGGCGGCACTCTCGATAAACTTGAATCGATTCCCGGTTTTCGTGCAGAGCTTTCCCTCGACGAATTTCGCAGCGTCGTGAATTGGAATGGCTGCGCGATCGCCAGCGCCAGCGCCAATCTCGCACCCGCGGACAAACGCTTCTACGCGCTTCGCGATGTGACGGCGACGGTCCCGTCAGTTCCGCTGATCACGGCCAGTATCCTCAGCAAGAAAGTTGCCGAAGGAATTGGCTGCCTGGTTCTCGATGTGAAATGGGGCAGCGGGGCGTTCATGAAGACGCTGGACGAAGCCCGCCTACTCGCCCGCTCCTTGGTCAGTGTCGGCAACGGGATGGGGGTTAAGACATCTGCCGTCATCACGGATATGAACCAGCCGCTCGGACGCATGATTGGAAACTCGGTTGAGATTGACGAATCGATCGACATCCTGAACGGAGAAGGCCCACCGGACGTGACAGAGTTGACGCTGGAACTGGCGGCCGAGCTGTTGGTTGCGGCAGGAGTGAGCGCAAAGGACACATTGGCTCGCGAAGCCCTGCAAAGATCCATCGATACGGGAGCTGCGCTGGCGAAACTCAAGGAAATGGTGCACAGTCAAGGCGGCGATCTCGACGCGGCTCGCGCCCGAGCCGCGACGCATGAGCTCAAGTCGGCGGAAGCAGGATTCGTAGGCCGCGTGAATGCCGAGCGACTGGGGCTGGCGGTGATTGAAATGGGCGGCGGACGCAAGAAAATGGGCGACAAAATTGACCACTCGGTAGGAATTGAGTTCCTGGTTCGAATCGGTGACCGGGTGGAAAAGGAACAAACCATTGCCAAATTGTTTTGTCCTGACGCATTGGCTCAGTACGCCGGGGAACTGGTGCTGGGTTCGGTGGGAATCACGCCTGTCGAAACTGCGCCGCCAAAACTAATCGTGGAAAGCATGTAATGGCAACTGACTACAAAACGCTCTGCGATCAGGCGATTGAAGCTCGCCGGGCTGCCTACGCACCCTATTCCAATTTCCGGGTCGGGGCCGCGTTGCTTGCCAGAAACGGCATGGTCTTTTGCGGCTGTAACGTCGAAAATGCTTCGTATGGGTTGTGTGTTTGCGCCGAGCGAACAGCGATCTGTAAGGCAGTCTCGGAGGGCGTTCAAGAATTTGAAGCGATTGCCATCGCCGCGGTACCGCTGGCGTCGCCGTGTGGAGCTTGCCGTCAATTTATTGTTGAATTTGGCAAAGACATTGCGGTTGTCAGTATCAACTCCGACGATCCAACGGATATCAAGATTTGGAGCAGTGGCGAGTTAATACCGGAGAGTTTTGAGTTTTAATCAGTTTGCTGCCAAACAGGGTCCGGATTGCAAACATTCATGAACGTATTGGGAAACAATTCATGTAACGGCAGTACGGTTCAGTGAACGTGGGATAGGCATCCTGCCTGTTATGACAGCACAACAATTTCATTTTACCGTCACGAGTGGTCAACCAATGCCATACAACCCGCTAAGCGATAAAGAGAAATACGTCATCATTCACAAGGGCACGGAGCGTCCGGGCGTTGGCGAGTATACCGACCTCGCAGCGGCTGGAACTTACATTTGCCGCCAATGCAACGCACGGCTTTATCGTTCGGCAGACAAATTTCATTCGGGCTGCGGTTGGCCCAGTTTTGACGATGAAATCGCGGGTGCCGTGAAGCGAGAAACGGATGCCGACGGATTCCGTACCGAGATCCTTTGTCAAAACTGCGGCGGGCACCTCGGGCATGTGTTTAACGGAGAACAATTAACCGATAAAAACGTGCGCCACTGCGTCAATTCAATCTCAATGATCTTTGTTCCCGAGGGACAGGAGATACCGGAGATGATCGTCGAATAACTACTTCAGGATGCCGTACATGATCCCGGCAACGCAGGCGGTCATGCAACAAGCCAGCATGCCGCCCAACATGGCCCGCAAGCCAGCTGCGCCAAATCGCTTTTGCGATTGGGCGCCAGCGGGCCGATGCCGCCAAGCTGGATTCCGATCGCCCCGAAATTTGAAAATCCGCACAGGGCATAAGTCAAAATCACCTCGGTGCGTTCTGAAATCGTGACGGTGGCATCTCCGCCTTGGGTTTGCATGTTGTGAAGCAGACTTCCCAAATCGAGATAAGCGACGAACTCGTTGACGACCATTTTTGTACCCAGCAATTGCCCGGATGTTCCACAGTCCTCGGGTTGAATGCCCATCAACCAGGCCAATGGCCAGAACAGAATTCCAAACAAACCGGATAGCGACCATTCGATATTGATTGGGTCGGTCGCAAAACGCGAGTTGTTAATCGCCATTTCCACTAATTCGCCGCAGCCCGCGAGAATCGTGTTGACCATGGCAATCAAGGCCAGGAACGCAATCAACATCGCGGCAATGTTGATCACTAGTTTCATGCCGTCGCCAGCTCCGATCGCAGCCGCTTCGATGATGTTACTCGCATTCTTCTCAAACCTGATTTTGACAGTTCCCATAGTTTCCGAATCGGCAGTCTCGGGCTGCAGGATTTTTGCAATGACCAAGGCCGCTGGCGCCGAGATGATCGAAGCAGTCACCAGGTGCCCCGCCGAAATACCTTCCGCGACGAATACTGCCATCAAGCCTCCCGTGATCGTCGCAAACCCGCTGATCATCATCGCGTTCAGTTCACTCCGAGTCATCGTGGCGATGAATGGCCGTACTACGAGGGGGGCCTCCGTATGCCCCACAAAAATATTTGCGGCTGCTGCCAGACTTTCACTCCCCGAGGTTCCCAGCACTTTTTGCATCACCCAGGCCATGCTGCGAATAATCGGTTCCATGATCCCCGAGTAGTACAACACTGACATCAGTGACGCAAAGAAGACAACCGTTGGTAACACGCCAAACGCAAATGTCTTCAGAAGAAATCCGGGATCCGTTGTATTTTCAGGGGGCAAGCCATTGGCGTTGAACACGAACGACGAGCCGGCATTGGTCCACTGCATGATGTAACCAAAAAACGAATCAAATCCATAAAACATCACACCCTTGGGAAATCGCCCGTCAAACGTCCAGCTTTGTGAGTTGAACAGCAAAGCACCCACAGCCAGTTGCAACAGCATGCCCATCATGACCAGTCGCCAGTTGACTTTGCTGCGATGCGAACTCATCAGCCATGCCAGCCCGACCATGGCGAACAAACCAAACAGACTGATCAGATTCAAATAAGATGCGTTTTCAAACATGACAAACTCGGGGGACGAGACGTGCGCGTTGGAAAGGCTGACGCGGCAGCCAATAATCTAAGCAAAATTGCCAGCTTGAGAACCGGAAGAACGGCCAGAAATATCTGTTCGCGTCGAATGGGCTCCCGTTTGTAGCAAAGCAAGTCCTTTCGCTTTGTTCCGCGCAGCGGACGCCAAAGTGAGTCGCTTCTGCCGGATGCGACTCAGACGGGCTGGAGTTACTCTCGGCAAGCGTCACTCACTTTGTGGTGAAATCGTCTTGCTAATTCAAAGACTACTCATTACGCCTCGGCATCTTTCGATCCATCAGCGGACTCAGCCTCATATGGGATCTCACCTACCGCCACCGGTTCTTGAACCTGTGGTATTCCGTGTTCGTCCGATTTGAGCGGCGGCAAGTCGTAGGTTCTTTTTTCGTCGACCAGGAACACCTCGTCCATCTCCGTTTCGTCGACATCTCGGCGTAACAGCAGGTAAATAGCCCCCGCCATGCACCAGAACAATCCGTAAATAAAAGCGGATGCCAACGTGCGGGCAAATCCGTTCCAGAATCCGATGACTTGTCTCCCCCGCCGCAGGGCTGAGGAAACCGCGGGTTCATCGATGTTCAAGACCGGAAGCGGTGAATCTGACGCGCCGGGTTGTACTGATGAGGCAACAACCGGATCAACGAAGCCTTTCACCACCTCGATCCGATCGGCGGAAACGCGGTTGGCGCCCCAGGACGTCGCCCAATATCCCAGATGAACCACGCTGTCAGTCACCGTGCTGACGATCAACCAGCAAAAACCGCCGAACAGGACTGCGACAAACATATATAACGCGTAATTGAGAGGTCGTTGAAACGTGTAAGCGAACGCCCGCGTCACGGCATCGAATGAATTTTGGCCTTCCGTACTGATGCTGGCGACGATTAGCGGCCAGCCAAACAGGAGGCCGATCAGCAGAAATGCGATAATTGCGGCGCCAAGCAAAACGAGAAACCAGAAGAGTCCCAGGAGAAAGACCCCGACATCGAAACCGAGCATCAAACCGAGAAATCCCAACGGAATGCAGAGCACCGCGACGCCTGTCAACGGCATCAAAACCGCACCCAGGCAATCCCTGTACTTGGCAATTGCAAATTCAAACGCGTCGTCAATCCCCAACGATTCGTCACGCGCCAACCGCATCACACAGACACGGGTGATCGCACAGCCAATAAACGACCAGACCAGAATCGACCAAAATGAGCCAAAGACCAAATAGGCGTATTCCCGCATCGACCAACCTGAACGAAACAGCTCCCGAAACGGCCTCACGATGTTCTCGAACACCACCCAGGGACCATTCAGGTTTGCGTTGAGAATCCGCACGGAAGTATTGGCTGATTCCGTCGCGCGAAAAATTGCCCGGTAGGGGCTACGGTTGATTTCGGCCAGCTCACTCAAATAAGGGTCGTCGGCTTTGATTGACTCGGAAAGAAAAACCTTTTCGCCCGCGATCCAGCCCATCGGAGTCAGTACCACCCCCACCGTGGCCAGGGCCATGACGGCCACGCTGGCCGCGATCGGCAACGTCTTGAAAATAATGGTCCACGGAAACAACTCCCGCCACGCGATCTTGTTGATGTTTACGGGTTGTACGTTCATTTTGGGGGAATCGCCGTGGTTGAAATTTCGCCGCCATTATAAGAACAGCAATGGACGAATTAAACCATCCACCCTGGTTCGACAGCGAATCTACCCCAGCCTGGTTTACTCGTCGTCATCTTCGTCAATGGTTCCGAACTCCTGTTCTTGCTGGCTCTCGATGGGGAGTCCATAAGCCTCGCCCAGCCAGTTACCCAAATCAATTCGTTGACAGCGAATGCTGCAAAACGGCAGGCAAGGGCTACTCGACCGCCAAAAGGCAGCTCCGCATTGGGAACAACGCAATTTTTGATCGTTCGATGATGATCGAGTTTTTCGTTTTTCGTTTTTCAAACGCGGGGACTCGTTGATATTCCGGCCATTTTTTCCACTAAAGTCGCTGGAGTCATGCGGCGCGGGGTGGTCTTCTTTCATGATATTACTGTTGATCGAGGTCCAGGGAATCCAAGTGGTCGCGTGCGATTTTTACCAAATCGTCGGCCCAATCCGTGTTTTTGTAAAGTTCGATGATCGATTCGTAGATTTTTTTGGCGTCGGCTGGATCGGCTTGTTGGGCGGCTCGCTCCAATGCCATGTTAATCTTGGTGCGGTTAAATTCAACTTTGCGATGCGCGTCATTCTCGATTTTGACGAGGTAATCGCGGGCTGCCTGGAGACAGTTTTGATCTGCCGGCGACAAGTCGGAAGTCTCACCATGCAAAGTCAAGTACGCATTCAACCTCGCAAAAGCAGCCGGTGGATCTTCGTCTGCCAGGTCGACAATCTCGAGAAACTGGCGTTCAATTTCCGTGAGCCGATTGTTGGCCTTGAGTGAACGGATACTCAATTTATTGGAAAAGGCAATTGATTTGGCGATGCCGTCGAGTTGTCGAACTTGCGCTATACGTTCATCGTCTGGGTAGGCAGCGATGAACTGGGTGATTTCCGCGCGAACCAGGTCGGGAGCCTGGCGGCTGTTTTCGATTTTCTCGTACAGCGTATCCGCAGGCGGAACAGCATAAGCTCGATAAACACCATATCCACCACCCGCAACGACGGCCAACAGGCAAATCAACAGAGGGAGTACACCACGGTTGACTTTCGAAACCTCATGCGGTTGCCCGATAGCCTGTCGCTGTCTCTGCTGTTCGGTCACTGTACTGAAAAAGTCAGCTTGTTTTTTCGCCTCGGGGGCTGCCCGCTCTTTCCGAGCATCAATCGTAGTTTGCTGCACCGTTTGGTGCGATTTGACTCGTTCGCTCTTGCCATCGGACTTTTCGGTGATGGGCGCGACTCCAGGTTCACGGATTTCAAAAGTCTCAACGACCGGGGGACTGAATGCGGTTTTTGCCTCGCTGTAGTCTTTCAGCTGTTGCTCGATTTCGGCAATCTTGATAAGCAGCGCGTGCGCCGTCGGAATCCGTTTGTCAGGATCCTTGTCCATCAACTGGCGAATCAGTTTGTCGATTTCATCGGGCACGTTGGGCGCAACCGAACTGACATGCGGTGGCGGGACCTTCGTTAAATTGCGCAGTGATTCTTCTACCGAATTGGCTTTGAACGGCGGTTTACCAGAAAGCAGCGTGAACAGCACGGTTCCCAGACTATACAGATCGCTACGGGCGGTCACGGGCTGTCCCTTGGCTTGTTCGGGGCTCATAAAATCCATGGTGCCCAACACGTTGTCGCCGGTGTTTTGCGAAGAACCGAAACTCTTGGCGATCCCAAAGTCCGTGATCTTGTTTTCGCCGACGTCGGATCGCAATAGGTTGCCCGGTTTCAGGTCGCGATGAATCACGCCACGATCGTGGGCATGGCGCAAGGCCTGGGCGACGTCTTTGGCGATTGACAGAATCTCTCGCCAGTCAAAGCGGTAGCCTTCGCGTTGCATTTGAAACAGGCTTTTGCCCTCGACCAATTCCATCGCGAAAAACAGGTTGCCCTCTTCCTGGCCATAGCTGATCAGCCTCACGATGTTGGGGTGGTTAAGTTTGATAAGAGCTTTGATTTCGGATTCAAATCGGGCCCGGAAATGATCATCATGCGCATAAGAAGGTGAAAGCGCTTTCACCGCGCAAACTTCGCCCGTCTCGGCATGGGTCGCTTTGTAAACGGTCCCCATGCCACCACGACCAACGACGTTTTTCAACAGGTACGGGCCAAGTTTTTGTTCGGTCATGGGTTGCAATCAACTACGATATAGCGGGGCAAGCCTGGGCTGTCAGCTAGTTCAGCTTATTTTAGGCTTGAGCGGCAACCTAAAAAAACGGGCAAACACTGTAATTACATTTTTAAATGGAAATGTCGTTGAGCGAAACCATCCACCCAGCACAGCTCTCAATCGAAAAATTGCTCGAAAATTGTCGCGTGGAACGGACTCGACGGGGTGGGCCCGGCGGTCAGCATCGGAATAAAGTCGAATCAGCGATCGTAATCACGCACGACCCCACGGGCATCTCGGGACAGGCCGCAGAAAGACGCAGCCAACACGAGAATCGGAGTGTCGCGATCGGACGCCTGCGGCTGAACCTGGCTGTGGGCAATCGCATTACCAGGTCCCTTGAATCGCAGCCCAGTGAATTGTGGAAATCCCGCGCCCGCGGCGGGCACATCGAGGTCAGTCCCAATCACACCGATTTTCCCGGCTTGTTGGCCGAAGCACTCGATTACGCGGCAATAGCGGAATTTGACATTTCGGCCGCCGCGAATCGTTTGGGTGTGTCCAGTTCTCAACTTGTGAAGCTATTCAAGTCATTTCGACCGGCAATGGCCTATGTGAATTGCGAGCGCGAGAAACGAAATTTGGGTCCCCTCAAATAAGTCGTCGTGCGGTTTAATTGGTTGGTTTTTCATTGATTTCCACTGCCAACCATCGTTATTTGGTCCACGATTCGGGCTTGTCCCGATCGAGACCTGTTCACGACCAAATCGAATCGACAGCAATCCACATCACTGCCCTCATACACTGCCCTCATAATTAGGGGCCAGTCGAAGCCAAATATAACGGGGCTCAATTTGCCCCCGTTTTCTTGGGGAAAAATAATTTTCGAGAAAAATCGTGAACCTCCGGTGGATGAGAGCGTCCTAACCCCAATGGGTGAGGAATCCCATGCACACATCACGTTTTTGTGATAAAATTGATTTGTCGGCCCGATTGGAACTCAGGATAAAGTTGCCACCTGGCCGAAAACTCAATATGATTGGCCGATTGACGAATGTCCTGGACATCGTCGCAGGCTAATTTTTTTATTGTTCTCTTTTTGTGCGCACCGCACTGGGAGTTTTGAAATGCGAACGTCAAACATCAACCGCTCGATTGCCTCGATTGCTCGTTTTATCGACGCCGGCAATGAGATGTTGTTTGCATTCCTCCCGGAGTTACTGCGCCTCCAACATCCATGTGCGGGCTTCCCGGCAAATCCGACAGCGATATTGCCCGGGAATTCCGGAGCGGCAATTCAGTTGCAGCTTCTGAAACCCGGCGTGGCCAACACGGTAGCGAGACTGATTGGCAGGGACGATGCGTCCAGTTATCTGCCAATGGCCTCCGACCGGAATTGGCAAACGCCCGGTGTGACCCGTCGCCAGACGAGATTGGGAAATGGTTAACGGGCTCGTATTGAGCTGACAACCTGTTCCCCAAAATTCTGGCTTTCGAGTCACGGAGTGATTCAGTCGATTGGCTTTGCCGCGCATTGTTGCGTTCGACTGCATCCAAACGACCACATGCATCGTCACGAGTTACGCGTCAATTCGATCCGCTGATTCCGATTAACGGATTCGAATCGACAACTCCAACGCAGCTCGCGACCTACGAAGAAAAAGAGAACCATGAACGCTATCCAGGACCAATTGATTCTTCTTCGACAAACGGCCGATCTGGTTCGCGCTGCGCAAGCAGGTGACCGGGCCGCCTTTGGCGAACTGTTCGAACGATTCCAGCCGACAATCCAGGCGATCGCGATGCGCCGACTGCGCAACTTCGCGGAAGCCCAGGAATTAACGCAGGACGTGTTCGTGCAAGCCATGCAGAAAATCGATCAACTGCGAACGCCGGAGTGTTTCATCGGGTGGCTGCGGCAGATCACCGTTCGCATGGCGATCAACCGGGCGGTCCGACGGGCACCGGTGATCGCGGTCGAACCGGACTTGCTGGCCGCGACGGTCCAAGGCGAAGGTTCTCCGCTGGAGTCCGCTTTGTCTGACGAACGGGAGCGAGAAGTTCGTGCCGGTTTGGACCGACTTGGTGAAATGGACCGCTCGACCTTGATCGCGTTCTACGTTCAAGGTCAGAGCTTGCTCGAAATGAGCGACGAGTTTGATGCGCCGCTGGGAACGATCAAACGACGTTTACACGTGGCCCGCAAACGACTCGCCAAAGAAGTCGAAGAGATGGCAACCGTTTAATTCGGATGCCGTGGATGTTACGAAGCAGAGGCTGCTGGAAGGTCCAGCAGCCTCGTTTTGGATTAAGTCACGTCGGCGTTTTGCTAGACGCGGTTTCCTCGGCCTCGCTGTTAAATGCGATCCTAATCGGCGATCGTCCACAAGGCTTGGTCAAAGAAGCCTTGAATGCCCCGCGTGATCACATCGCGGCGAATCGTCAATTTTGCTTTCACGCGCCGCGAACCGATGTCGACAAAACGGCTCAAGTCACCTGCGGCTTCGACGGTCGTGACCTGGTCACCTAACGAAGTCGCAGGTCGGTTATCAATCTCTTCGTATTCACCGGTGCGGTAGTTGAAGAATTCAATGATTTGCTGAACATCGGTTTGCGATGAACGCGTGCTGGCTTCGAGCGTGAACGACATCAAACTGGGAGTTTGTGTTGTCGACGTACCCTCGATTTCAATGGCACAAATTGGTTCGGTAACCGCACGAACGACGACTTTTTCGTTGTCACTTTGCTGGAGTTCAGGAACGCCACCACCGAGCAGATTGCCGGTAACTACCGTCATGGTTTCGACGGCTTGGGCCTGGATCGCGACCAGTTTGAAGATCTCTCCGCCGCTCAGATCGCAAACGTATAAGTTACCCGTCGAAGTCTTCTCCAAACGAAGAAGGGTTGTTGATACTGCCGGCGGTGTAATTCGTTTGCAAGTTCCAGTTCACAAATCCCACAACGTTATTCCCGTTATAGTCGGTTTCGTCCAGCGTCCCATCGAACCGGAGAGAACGAATCTGGCCAAGAACATAATCAGAAAAGAAATAGTGGCCATTGAGTGCAGCGATCGGGCCGCGGTAAACGTTGCCACCGGTGATGCAAAACCTTGGCCAGCACTTGATCCATGAAAATACTGATAGATTGGATCGATCGATCCGCCGGCTGGCTGCGAACCAAGAGTGCCTTCCCGGTTTCTCCAGCCGTAATTTTGTCCTCCGGGTACCGTTGCGCTGCGAAAAGAAATTTCTTCGACTGTGTTCTGTCCGACATCACCAATCCACAGGTCACGCGTCAGCCGATCAAAACTGCACCGCCAGGGATTGCGCAGACCGTACATGAAGATTTCATCATCGCTGGCGGTTCCGACAAACGGATTGTCGGTCGGAATGGCATAGTTTCGCTCGGGGTCACTCGGGAAATCATCACCGTTCACATCGATCCGCAACATTTTCCCGAGCAGGTTGTTTGTCGTGTCCTGTGCATTACCGGTTCCCGTGGTGTGGCCGCTGCCGGTGTCCCCGGCTCCGCCTCCGTCGCCGGTTGCAATGTAAAGAAAACCGTCCGGATCCAAACTCAGATCCAGCCGCCGTTGTGATTTGATTGGGGTTGATCGAATTCCAGCAACTTCACACCCGAAGTTGCATCCGCTGTATCGTCGGTGAGTCTCGAAAATTGCGTAATCCGGGTATCGCCGCCGGTGTTGTCGGTGAAATTGACATAAAACAAACCGTTATTCTTGATAGTCGGGATGAAATGCCAACCCCAACAGTCCTCGTTCGCCACCAGAAAGGACTTCCGGGACCGTGATGAACGGGGTGGGTTTAAGCGTATTGGTTGTCAAATCAAAAATGCGAATTTGACCGCCTTGTAATACAATAAACAACCGATCGGCATCACCCGGCGCGTACGTCACAAAAATGGGCGACGACAAACCGGAGACAATTCGCTCGAACGTGATTTGAGCCATCGAATAGGCCGGCAAGATCAACAGCGTTGAGACGACTGCGGCCAATGTCATCAGTTTCGAAAGTTGCGTGCGGTTCATATTCTGTTCCTTTTCTACAGCGACTCTGTTCGCAAAATTGGCGGGAATTGGGATCGGTTGGAAACGTCAGAAGCGGGACCTTCAAATTAACATCTAATACTACTCGGAACAAGCATCGGCCCCGTGTTCGCAAAAAGGTGGGTCAAAAACCGGTTACCCGCAGGATGCCGATGTGGCAAGTGCTGATCCGGAAAGCCGTTCCGACCGGTTTGCGAGTAACGCTATTTGACTCCCAGCCGTTCCATAGCCTTGGCGTATTCGTTTGGGAAGTCCTGCTCATGACGCTTGAGCACCGTCAGCACTTCGCCGTTACTGACGCCAATATTCCCCAGTGACGTAATCAAGGCAGCCAACGTTTTGTCGTTTTGCTTGCCATTGATGGGCGCTTCGACAACGGGTGCCAAATCAACCAGCAACGACGCGGCTTCTTCACTGTCCATTTGGCCAATCGCCTTGATTGCGGCGCGCCGCAAGTCGTTCTTTGAACCTTCGGGAAATTGCAGCTCAATCGGTCGGCCAAGTTGCGAGACCCAATCCAAATCGGTTTTCAAACTGCAGTTGAAGGCGACGTGCCGCAGGTACAGAAGTCCGATGTAATCCATCGTCGCAATGGATTCGAGGAATGGTTCGGGTTTATCCATCACGAGATCGTATGCGTTGTGCTTGTTCTGGTTGAGGAGCATCGTCAGGTAATTCAGGGACTCCATGTCCAGTTCGCAAATTCGCGGGTAGATGGTCAGGCTGGCAAGCTTTGCTTTTTGATCGTCGGTACTCATGAAGGCCTTGACGTTTTCCGTTGCTCCTCGCGGCTGCTCGTCCGAGAGGCTTCAGTTTGGAACAAGCTCTGATAATCGTTCGCGGTTGGGTTGTGTTAGCCGCCAGGACAATCTCTCGTGCCTGCGCAGATTTAATCTCGTCTTTTTTTTGCAAGGCAACCTGTTTCTTGATCCAGTCCCTGCTTTCGTCATTGACGTCAGCCAGCTTCAACGTGCCTAACGAGTGATTTGCCAACCTGATCGTTGCCGTGCCCCCCTCCAGCTTGACAAATTGGCCTTCGGCAATGGTGTTGCCGGATTCGTTTTGGAACTGGTACAGCAGATGGCGGGGAATGCTCGGTCCGCTCTGATTCATTTCCGGAGTCAACACCTGCGCCACCGCACCGCTGCAAGCCAACAGTGCCAATGCCCAGCCGATGGAAACCAGTCGCAAATTGATCGAGCTGTAAAGGTGTCGCATGGAGATGCCCCCGGATGTCAAAGAAATGACGTAAACTTATTTTATCAAGTGACATCCCGATAATCGACAATAAAATCAATTGCGTCGGATTTAGGCATCTTGCCTGTCATGACGGCGCAACCGTTCGTCGATATCGTGGTAGGTAATGAGATGGGTAGACAATCCTCCAGGTGTCCCATGTCCACTTTTGAAAATCTGAAACTTGCCTTCGTTGAAGACAATGAAGACACACGGCTTGTCATTACGTACCTCCTGAAAAAACGAGGCATCGATGTCTGTCAATTCGCCGACGGAGAATCTGCGGCCATCGGGATTCCCACATTTCGCCCGGACGTGGCGATCATCGATCTCGGGTTGCCCGGCAAAACCGGATATGAAGTCGCTGAAGAAATTCGCCGCAACGAGGACTTGAATTCATATCGTCCTGATCGCTCTGTCTGGCTACGGGCAGGAAGCGGATCAGCTCAAATCGATGGCGGCAGGGTTTGATGACCACGCCGTCAAGCCAATTCAAGTGGAAGCACTTTGTGAAATGATCGCCAGTCACCTGAAAACTCGCAAACAAAAACATGATTAAACAAATTTGGATTGGCTGCCGCCGGTTGCTGCTGTTCGTGTTGATGTTCAGCTGCTCGTCCGGAATGGCGGGTGGGCTGACGGCCGTAACGGCATGCGGAGTTGAGATCGGCGATTCAGGAAAACCGAACGTCGTCATTCTCCTGATCGATGACCTGGGATACACCGACCCTGTCTGCTACCGACAACGGTTGCATACGACGGAGGCGTTCTACCAGACTCCCAATATCGATCGCCTTGCCAGTCAAAGCGTGATGTTCACTGATTTTTATGCAGGGCATCCGGTTTGTTCGCCGACGCGGGCCGCCTTGATGACAGGCAAAACGCCGGCACGCGTCGGGATCACGCAATGGATTGGCCAACCCAGCGATGTTCATTTGCCGCTGTCCGAGGTCACGATCGGTGAAGCTTTCGCGGAAGGCGGTTATCGCACGGGCTATGTCGGAAAATGGCATTTGGGTGAAAAGCCGTCGCAGCTGCCGTCAGCCCAAGGATTTCAATGGGCCCGCGCCGTCAACCGAGCGGGTCAACCCGGCAGCTACTTCTTTCCGTACAAGGGAAGCGCAAGTTGGCGGGATCGGGTATCTGGGACGTGCCCGACCTGGACGACGGGCGCGGTGGTGATTATTTGACTGACAAGATTACCGACCAAGCGATCGAGTTCATCGCCACGAACAATCGGAAACCATTTTTCCTGTGTTTCAGTCACTATGCGGTACATACGCCGATCCAATCTCCGGCAAATCTGGTCAAGCAATACGAAAAAAAACGTGATCGACAATTCGCAACGGCGAATGCCGAATCGCATTTTTCACCTTAACAATGCGTATTCGCGGGCAAGACAGGATGATCCAGCGTACGCGGCGATGATCGAGAATCTTGATACCAATATCGGACGTGTCCTCGACCAGCTTGATCGGTTGGGATTGCGCGACAGGACGATCGTGGTGCTGACATCGGACAATGGTGGCCTGACCACGTTACCGATTGGCAGTGTTGGGCCCACAAGCGTACGGCCGTTGCGAGCAGGAAAGGGTTGGACCTACGAAGGCGGAATTCGCGTACCGGCCCTGGTTTCCTGGCCAAGCAAGATCAAACCCGCGGTGAGCCAGGTCCCGGCTATCACGATGGATCTTTACCCAACGCTGCTGGAATTGGCAGGGCTCCCCCAGAAACCGGAACAACATCTCGATGGCGTTTCGCTGGTCAGTGCTTTCAGCAGCCAGCCGGCCACAACACTCACCAATCGATTCCTCGCCTGGCACTATCCGCACAACCATGGATCGGGGCACACTCCCTCGAGCGCGATTCGCAAGGGAAACTGGAAGCTGATTCATCGGACGCAGCCCAACGATGAGCTCGAGTTATACGATTTGTCCCGGGATCTGGGGGAAACCAAAAACTTGGCCCAGTCGAACCCGGACAAGGCACGTGAACTGTTGGAACTGCTGGATAGGTGGCTGGAATCGACGAGTTTAAGAATCGATAATTGAATGAGCCCCGAAGTCGCTGCCCGCTCCGCAAAATAAACGTATCGTTCGCGGACAGGTTTATTTTATTGGTGGGTCTCACTTGCCGAGTGCGACTGGCAAAAAATTGCGGCGTTGTTTTGGCGGGACGGGAGTAACTCTCGGCAAGAGTTACCCACGATTGGGCCGACTTTGGAAAGGCGGGGAAATCTCAATTGCTGTCTCCTGACCCCGATACCTCGCGAATTCACGCTGATTGGCGTTGTTGGGAACAGGGCGGTTTGGATAAACTTCGGCATTCCAAAGCAAAAGGAATTGCTGAATGAAACGCGTGATTGTCGACCTGTTGTTAATCGTCTGCCTGGCCGGAGTCGTCTTTTTTACCAATCTCGGAAAAGCCCAATTTTGGGATCGCGATGAACCTCGCAACGCGGGGTGCGCCGCGGAAATGATGCAGCGCGGTGACCTCGTGGTTCCCATCTTCAATGATGAATTGCGCCATCAAAAACCGGTGTTGTTGTATTGGTTGATGATCGGTGCGTTTCAGGTATTTGGTTTCAGCGAGTTTGCGGCGCGAATTCCGTCCGCGGTGCTTGCCATCGGCAGTGTCCTGGCGACGTGGGGAATCGCCCGCCGCCTGGCCGGCGCAAACGTCGCGGTATGGTCTGCTGTGATCCTTTCGACCAGCCTGATGTTTGATGTGGCTGCGCGCTGCGACACCGGATTCGGTTTTGATATTCTGCAATTCCCTGGCGATCTTGATCTTCGTGCTGGCGGTGTTTGCACCCTATAATGGAGCCGCGAGACTGCGAGATGAGCGAGTTTGTTTTCCCAGGAACTACGGTATCGCGTTGGCGATATATGGCGTCACCGGGCTGGGCGTATTGGCCAAGGGGCCGGTTGGGCTGGTGGTTCCGATGGGCATTTTTGGTCTGCTGGGGCTCGTTGTTTCGGCTCAACACCGCAAAGTCGAAAGCACGGCCGTCGTTCCCAGCCGGAACAGCATTTTCCGTTCGCAGGCAACGTGTGGGCGATTATCAGGAATATCGCTCGGCCGTTTCGGCCCCAACAACGTTTTGAAAACGCTGTGGTCGCTGCGACCTGTTACGGCCATCGCAGTCGTGTTGCTCGTCGCCGGACCCTGGTATTGGCTGGTCGATATGAGGACCGAGGGCGATTTTACCCGCTTGTTTTTCGTGGGTGAACATTTTGGTCGAGCGACGACGGCATTGGAGAACCATCGGGGCGGACTGTGGTATTATCCGCTGGCGATCCTGGTAGGGTTCTTTCCGTGGTCGGTGTTTTGGGTTCCCGTTGTCATTGATCTCAAGCAGCAGGCTGCCAAAGGGTTGTCGCCGGCAACAATTTTGTTGTTGAGCTGGGTTGGCGTGCAGGTCGGATTGTTCTCGCTCGTGCAGACAAAGTTGCCCAGTTACGTGACGCCGTGTTATGGAGCCTTGGCCATCCTGACGGCTAGCTGTCTGGTCAATTGGCTCAAACAGTCAGCGACTGCCGTGAACGATTTTTGGATGACCGGAGCGATCCATGGACTCTTACTGGCCGGCATCCTGATCACGGCGGGGACTTGCTATGTTTGTCTTGAGCATTTGCACGGCGATGGATGGATCGTAGTCGCGGGTGTGGTTCCCATGTTGGGTGCCGTGATCGGGCTGTATTATCTGAGACGCAAACAACGCGCCCGCGTCGCATACTGTTCGGCAGGCGTGGCGGTGATCTTTTGTGTGGGATTATTTGGTTTCGCGACAGTTGCCGTTAGCAACCACCAACAAAGCCGCCAACTGCTGGACCTGGTTTATCGTTCACCCGGCAACCAGGTGGCCGCCTTTGGGGCGTTTGAATCAAGCTGGGTGGTCTACAGTGGTCGTCCCGTCTACGAATTGTCCCCGGAAATTCCTCAGGAAACGCCGACGAGAATGAACGGCTTGTTTCGCGAGCGAAACTGGCGTCCGAAACCGCGGATAAGCCCCGAAGAGTTTGTGACAGCCAATCCGGAGGCGATGATTATCACGACTGGAGAATTTGTGGAACCCTTAAAAAATCGGTTGCCCGGTGACTTTCAGGTCATCCAGACAGCCGATTATTTTTTTCGCAACAAAACGCTCTACCTGTTGGCTCGGCAACCGTCAGACAACGTGCAGCGCTAATTGCCGAAGTTAGGTCGACCCGAGTTCATTGGAACGGCGATTTGCAGTTCCCAGCAGTGGATGATCGACGGCGAGCACCGGGACGCTTTGAGGGCCGCTGGATCAAGGAGAAAGGCGTTGAATTTCCCACTGGCTGCCGGCCAGTTGATAAACGATGCGGTCGTGAAGTCGGTTTAACCTGCCTTGCCAAAATTCCATCCGGTTTGGTTTGAGTAGGTACCCGCCCCAGTCTTCGGGGAGCGGGACTTCCTGGCCTTCCAGACTCTCAGCCAGTTCCTGAAGTTGATTTTCCATTTCTGTACGTGTTGCCACCGGTCTCGATTGTCGTGAGGCCAACGCGCCAAGTTGCGAACCGCGCGGCCGGGAATGAAAATATTCTTCCGAAACACGAAGCTCTGTTTTTTCGGTCAAACCCTCGACGCGAACTTGCCTGCCCAGGTACGGCCAGTGAATGGCAATCGCGGCTTTCGGATTGGTCGCCAACTGTCGGCCCTTGTTCGATTCATAGTTGGTGAAAAATCGAAACCCTTCGTCCACAATTCCCTTCAGCAACACCCATCTGACGGTCACATTGCCGTCGAGATCGGTGGTCGCCAGCGCCATGGCGTTCGGTTCAAACCAGGGGCCCGGGCAATGCCGTTCGGCCTCCGCGTACCAGGCTTTGAATTCACTCATCGGGTCCGGCGACAGCTCCTGCTCATGGATCCCTTCGTTCTCATACTCTTTTCTGATTTTCTGAAAGTCCACAGTTTTTGTTCCGTTTCTTTGTGTCCGCCACCTCGACAACGCATTTCAAACGCGAAGGTACCCTCAACTTGCGGGCAGCAACAGGATATCATGATGTTGGCTGAGCAGCCGTCGGCTGACCTGTCGTCCCGGTCAGCTACCGTTCGTATTGGTCGAAATTCCATGACCCGCTATCATACCGCACCCAGCGAGAAAGATTAATTCGATGGCAACCGATCTCAAAAATCAACCGGCAACCGAAATGCGAACCGAGCGCGATTCGATGGGCGAAATCCAGGTGCCCGCGCTCGCTTACTACTCCGCCCAGACTCAACGCGCTGTCGAGAACTTTCCGATTTCCGGTTGGACGCTGCCACCAGCCCTGATCCATGCGATGGGCCGTGTGAAGCATGCTTGCGGGGTGGCCAATCGCGATCTGAAAAAGCTGACCGAATCGGGTAAAAACCCGTTGGACAAGCAACAGGTTGACGCGATGCTGGAAGCATGCCGCGAAGTCGTTGCCGGAAAATTCGACGATCAGTTTCCGATCGACGTTTTCCAAACCGGATCGGGAACTTCCAGCAACATGAACGCCAACGAAGTCATCTCCAACCGGGCAATCGAACTTGTCGGGGGAGATCGTTTCGCCGAAGAAAAAAGCATCCATCCGAACGATCACGTGAATATGGGGCAGAGTACGAACGATACTTTTCCCACCGCCATCCACGTGGCGGTCGCAATCGAAATCAAAACAAAACTGATCCCGGCGTTGGAGCGATTTTCCGACACGCTTCAGGAAAAAGCGGCCGCTTGGGACAAGGTCATCAAGATCGGACGTACCCATCTGATGGACGCGACGCCCCTGCGACTGGGGCAGGAAATCGGCGGGATGGCTCGGCAAATCGAACTGTCCGCGAAGCGGGCCAATAGCGCGCTCAAACCAATTTGCGAATTGCCCGTTGGCGGCACAGCTGTCGGGACGGGAATCAACACGCACCCCGAATTTGGCAGCCGCGTCGCCAAGGTAATTGCGGAAGAAACCGGAATTGCCTTTACCGAAGCCGTCAATCATTTCGAAGCCAACGCGCAGCGGGATGGTCTGGTTTCGTGTCACGGGCATCTGCGGACCATCGCCTCCACTTTGTTTAACGTGGCCAACAATATTCGCTGGCTGGGTTCCGGTCCGCGGTGCGGCTTTTTTGAGATTGCCCTGCCTTCGCGTCAACCTGGCAGTTCCATCATGCCGGGTAAGGTCAACCCGGTGATGTGCGAAAGCATGATGCAAGTCGCCGCGCGCGTGATGGGCAATGATCAGACGATCACGCTGTGTGGCGCTACCGGCGGACAATTTCAGCTAAACATCATGATGCCCGTGATGGCCCAAACGACGCTGGAAAGTGTCATGTTGCTGGCTAACGGTACGAATGCGTTTGTCGATTTTTGTGCCGCCGAGATGGAGGCCAACATCGAAGTCTGTGAGTCATTTGTGGAGCAAAGCTTGTCCATGTGTACGAGCTTGAATCCCTACATCGGCTATGAAAAAGCTGCCAAGTTGGCGAAAGAAGCTTTCGCGACCGGCAAAACAATTCGCGAACTGTGCCTGGAGCAAAAAATTCTGCCAGCAGAAACTCTCAACGAGGCGCTCGACCCGATGCGAATGACAGAGCCCCAAGCCTGATCATCACAATCAACTTTCCAAGGAGGGAAAATGTTTTCTTTGAAATGTCCAGTTGAACGGACTTTGCACCGTTCCGTTGTTTTGGCCGCATTGTTATGCGGGCTGACTGCCACCGACACGGTTGGGCAGGAGTTGTCCGAAGGCGAGCAAAAGCAAATGATCGCAGTGGTCTTTGAGTTGACCAAGGTCGCCAAGACGGCCAAGGAGCAAACCACTTTCATTGAGGCTTGCGAAAGTCTGCTGAAGAAGGATCTCAACGAGAATAATCGCAGCTACGTCAAATCACTTTCGGCCTGGGGGCACAACCGCCGTGGTGAAAGTCGTTTGGAGGTATTCGAGAGTCTGCAACAGGCAGGGAATCTGGAACAAGCCGACGCGGCCCTGCGCGAAGCGTGCGCAGATTTTGACAAGGCAACCCAGCTCGATCCACAGCGGGCCCGAGCCTGGCATTTTCGCGGCATTGCCAATGTACAAAGGAGCCAGTTCGAGGACGCGATCGCCGATTTTTCGAAAGAAATCGAGCTCAAGCCGCATGATGTGAGAGCCTATTTTAACCGGGCCGAAGTTTATCGTTGTACGGGACAGCCCGAACCAGCGATCGCCGATTACAGCCAGGCACTTGAGGCTGACTCCGGTGACCTCGAAGCGCTCACCGGGAGGGCTCATTGTCACTATGCGATGGCGAATTTTGATAAAGCATTACACGATTACGATGCGATCGTGCAGTTGAGCCCTGAAAATGCGATGGCCATCATCAATCGGGCCGACGCACACCAAATGCTGGGCCAGTGGCAACAGGCCTACGATGATTACATGTCCTCCGTTTCGATCGAGCCGCTTGGCGTTGGTTTTCAAAAGTGGGCCTGGATGACGGCGACTTGCCCCGAACCGAAATTCCTTCGCCCGCAGGAGGCGATCAAGCTTTGTCAACAGGCAATCGAACTGGACGGCGAAACACCCGCGAACCTGGATACCAAGGCCGCCGCCGAGGCCGCGATGGGGAACTTTGAAGTCGCCAAACAGCTGCAGCAGCGGGCAATCGCATTGGCCGAATCGAAGGACAAGGAGATGCAAGCCCGCATGGCGATGTACCAGCAGGGCCAAGCTTACAAACAGGCATCCGCAGCCGAAAACCATCGGCGGACACCGTCGCCGTAGGTCCGTCTGTCCCAGACGGACACCAGACGGACAGCACTACGCCGCGATCGAGCGGCGGTTGCGCAGTTTTGACTTGATGCGCTCGATCTTGTGCTCGATCAATTGATCGTCCCAGCGGTGCGTTTCGGCGAGGAAGAGCGGCGATTTGAGCAACCATACGGCTTGATCATGTGGCGTCTGGGATTTCAGCCAGGCTACCAATTGGTGTTCGGTATCATTGCCAGCGGGTCGTCCAACCAGGTCGACAAACGCGACGTCGATGTAATCCCTTTCGTTCGCCGTTGCATACGAGACATATGCGGGTGATTGAATAAGCCGGTACAGGCGAACAATTGGATTATTCCGCTCACCGGTCGGTCGCAGGCCTTCCTCCACAAACTGCTCGCTTTGCGGTTTCCCCTTGTCACGGCGAATGCCCAACCTCACCAGCAAGCGGCGGCGAAATGCTCGCACAGGATTGGCAATTCTTCGATGCAGACGAATCCAGGCGGGGCAGCCAGTAAAATCCTCCGGGCGATAAAGATCCGGACGAATCCGGCTCGCATGTTTTGCCAGGTGATACAGGTCGACGTCCTGGAGAATCTTCAACACGATGCCGAGCGGCCAGAAACGCGGCAATTTGACGCTGATTTGGAAATCAATCAACCACGGATTTCCAGACGGATCCAGAATAATGTTTTCCCATTTGTTCAGATCAACGTAAGCGATGTTGCGGCGGTGCAGCTCTTCGATAGTCGCCCGCAACCTTTCAAAAAAATCATCAGCAACGCGATCATGCCAACTCAGCGGATGACCCTCGATAAATTCATGAGCGGCCGCATTTTTCAGTTGCTCACCGTTCGAGTAGATGTCTGCGAATCCGGCGGCGATATTTGGGACGTCTGCCAAACGCTCGTACATGGCCGATTCACGACGGGCCAGCCAGCGGCCCAGCCAGCGGCAGGGAACAAACAGGATCGGTTCGATTCGATTGAATTTACATACGATTCGCCGCTGAGCGTTTGCGTAGACCGCTGTCGCCGCCCATGAGTCGTGTTTGATTGTTCGTTCATGTCGAAATTGCGCACCATCGACTTGAATTTCAGGGGGTGCTTCCTGCTCGCCAAGTGCTCGAAATAGACGGGGCCGGCGTTTTGTCCCAGCCGCGGCGGATACACTGTTCATAATCAGGTTCGAAAATGGTTCACATCAACTAAACATCAAACCGACGATGTATCAAAAATCGGCAAACCATGGAATCCTGAGAATTACATTTCGAATGTGCTGGCATTTCGCCCAAAAACGCCGGAACATCGTCGCCAGCTCCTTGCTGCCGGCCGACGGCAAACCGGGTCTTTATTTAAGAATGGAAAACTCAAACGGTAACAGGTGCAATTCCCGTCCAGCGGGTCCTTTTCCGAAGATGCATCGCGCCGCACCGATTCCCAACTGCTCAACTTCCATCGTTTTCGGGTCAGCGGAAAGATTCGCCACCACGAACAATGACTCACCATCGCGCGAACGCGCGAAGGCAACGACTGAGGAATCACCCACTTCGATGGCCCTGTATTGTCCGCCGCTGAATTCAGGATGCGCTTTGCGAACGGCAATCAGATTTTTGTAAAAATTCCACAGCGATTCGGGATCGGTCTTTTCAACGGATAACGCTTTCCGTTTCGTTTCACCGGTCGCAAAGATGGATTCCGCCAGCCAGTCCTTGGCTTCTGGTTCGTCCCGAAACCAATGTGCGATTCCGGGATCGTCAATTCCTGGCGTCCAGGGGAACGCCTGGCGGATACGCAAGTGGCTGCGCGAACTGTCTCCCGAAATCCCCAGTTCCTGGCCGTAATAAATCGAGGGGATGCCCGGAAGGGTCAAATTCAACACAGCCGCGACGCGCAGCTTGCCCGGATCTCCGCCAAACGTTTCCGCGATGCGGCCGATGTCATGGTTTTCAATAAAGTTGATGTAATGTTTGCCGGTCGGAATTTTGGAACCCGTGATTGCGACCTGTTTTTTGATCTCAGCCGCATCGAGTTTCGCGATTGCCGCCCGAATCGGAAAACCGAAAACGGCCGACATTTCGCACCGCTTGAAAAGGTCGTCACCGTAACTATTCCAGTCCGCTTGCTCGGCGACGATAAAGAGATCGGGGTTAATCGCGATACAATGCCGGATCAGGGGCAGCCAGAAATCGGCGTACAAATTTGTCAGGAGATGCTTGTTATCGAGGTCGTCCATAAGGTGGTCGATTCGAAAACCGTCAACGCCGTCTGAAAAATCTCCGTCGTGATTTGGATCGATCCAGCTCGCGTAAAAGTCGCGCATGTATGCTTTGACCGACTCGCTTTGCAAATTCAGATTGACCAGCTGCGCGGGATTCTCGGGCGTCACGGGCTGCGGCGGTCGCGGCTCAAAGCTGAATCGTTCGGGAATTCGATTTTGATTGTCGTGAAAATAGATAAAGTCCGTGAACGGATGCCCAGGATGATTGATGGACTCCATCCACTTGTGACCCGCCATGGCGTACTGGGTTTCCATATCCATGATGAACTTCAAGCCATTCTGGTGCACGGCCCGAATGAAATTTTCGTAGTCCTGCCGCGTTCCGAATTCAGGATCAATTTTTTCGTAATCGGTGGGAAAATAATTGTGATACAGCTCCGATTCATAGAGCGGGACAAACAGGATGGCAGTTACTCCCAGCTCTTTAAGATAAGGCAGTTTTTCGGTAACACCCTTCAGGTCGCCATGCCCATCGCCATCGGCATCGTAGAAACTGCGTTGAAAAACGTGGTAGATGATCTCATCGTGCCAGCCCGTTTCATCCTGTGCCGAAGTGTTTCGTGAAAACGCCAGGCATGCAAAAATCAAATAGCAAACCAAAATGACGGTGCGCCAATTCATGAGTCGTGCCGGTGATCGAATATCGAAAAATCCCAGATAGCAAGTTACACGTAAGCGAATTGTACTTGCGTTGCTGACCGACTGCAAAGCTCGGCGAGCAGCATCACCATTACCACGCGTTTGATTGCAGATTTGGAATTCTTGCAGCGTTGGCCTATCATTCTGCTGTCAAGCTGAAACGGTTAGGCGACGAATGATGACCTGTTCGAGACGGAATGCGATGTTCCAATCAGAAAGTGAGCGCTGATTGGTTGACTTGGCAGTCCAGTAAACGTCAAAATCCTCTTAGCAGTGCTTGCCTCCTCAAAAACGTGAAACCTCTCCGCTGAAAGATATGATGGAACTGAGGCCAACACGGTGGTGCCGAACGACAGTTTCACTGTGTTGTTGTTTCATCCTTTTAATCGTTTCGTCGGGAGGCTGTGATACTGCGAGCGACACGGCATTGTCAAAACCGGAAGCCTCAAATCCCGCCGCGGTGCTAACCGTCAATGTTTTGCGCGTCAGCCCGGTCGACGAGGCAGTCGAAACGGCTGTGTTTTTTGGGACGCTGGAACCGAATCGCCAAAGTCGGTTGGGTTTCGCTCGTGGCGGTCAAATAAAAACTCTTTTCAAACGGACTGGCGACGAAGCAAAAGAGGGAGAAAAACTTGCCGAGTTGGCTCAGGAACAGCTGGAAAATCAAAAACAGGACATCGAGCAGTCGATCTTGAGGGCAAAACAACAGATTCAGCCGGGTGAACAAAATCTGCGACCACCGGTCCAACAGGAAATTCAACAGCTCGAATCGCAACTGCAAGTTGTTGACCTCGAGTTCGCCCAGGGCCTGATTGTGGCGCCCTACGATTGCGTTGTGGCGGAGCATACCGCGGACGTTGGTGATCGTGTGGCACCGCAATCACCTGTTCTGCAAGTCCTTGAAAATACACGACCGCTGGTGGAAACGAGTTTACCTCGCAAAATTGCCGATCGCCTGAACATCGGCCAAGCGATTTGGGTGGGGATTGGCGGCCAACCGGTGCAGGCTCAACTCCTGGCCCGATCGCCCGTCGAGTCTCCGCTTGGCAGCAAAAAGATTTCGCTGCAAATTTCAGATGACCTACCGCCGAATTCGTGGTCCTTTGGCCAAACGGTGAAGATCAAATTTTTTTTACCCACGGAAAACTCCGGATTTTGGTTGCCCTATTCGGCCTTGAACCGTGAATCCGAAGGGCTCTGGTCAACGCTGGTGATTGCCGAAAACGAGCCGCCTGATGAACAAGACAGCCCAAGCGCTGGGGCAACGGTCGCACGAAAAATGCTGGAGCTGGTTCAGTTGGAAACCGATTGGGCCCTGGTGCGCGGCGAAATCGTTGCTGGCGAAGCGGTCATCGTGAACGGTTCTCACCGCGTGGTACCGGGGCAACGTGTCAAGATAAACGATGTTTCCAGCCAACTGGTGCAACCGGGCGCGGGAGCCAACGAGTGATCGCCGCGTTCCTCTTTAAGAATCCGCAGATTCTGCTGCTCACGATCGTCACGATTGTGGTTGCCGGGTTGACTTCTTTTTTTCTCATTCCGCGGCTTGAAGATCCAGTTCTGGGAAAACGCGTCGCGGTCATCAGCACGGTTTATCCGGGAGCCGACGCTCAACAAGTCGAATCGCTGGTAACGATTCCGCTTGAAGAACAATTGGGCGGAATTTCTGATATCAAACGGGTCAGATCGAACAGCCGCACCGGTATTTCAAACATCGTGATCGAATTGGGCGACAAAGTTGATGATGTCGATCCGGTTTGGTCACTTGTCCGCAACCGGTTGATCGACGCAGGCCAGAGTCTTCCTGCCGCCAGCTTGCAGCCGGAGCTTGAGGTTTTTCCTCTGAAGGCTTTCGCCGCCATTATCGCGGTCAAACCGACACAACCGGGTGCGCCAAACTACGCTATTTTGCGTCGCTTGACGAAGCTATTGCGAGCCGAAGTTTTGGCGATCGTTGGCACTGAAAAGGTAGAAACATTTGGCGACCCGGGTGAAGAATATGTGGCCGAAATCGAGCCGACGAAACTCGCCTCCCTGGGATTGTCGGTCGGTGCGATTGCCCAACAAGTGAACGAGGGCATTACGAAACAGCCGGGAGGCCGTGTCCAGGGTGCGGATTCGAATTTGCTGCTCGATCTGAAAATCATCCCGCTTCCGATTAGTCGCCTTTCGGAGTCTTTGATTTCACTCAGCCCGATCAGCGAGCCCGTGCAGCTACTGGATATCGCGAGTATTAAAAAACGGACGGTCGAACCCGCGTCGGAACTGGCTCTAATCGACGGCCAGACAGCGATTGTACTCGGGGCACTTGTTGATGATGACCAGCAAATCGACCGTTGGTCAATGCAGCTTGAAAAAGTCATCGAGGAATTTGCTGCCACCTATCCTGGCGACGTGGAGGTCGAAATTCTGTTTTCGCAGCGAAAACATGTGGACCAGCGGATGTTTTACTTGCTGAAAAACCTTGCGCTGGGCACCGCTGCCATTGTGCTGGTCGTATTGTTGTTGATGGGTTGGCGGAGCATGTTGGTCGTTGGCCTGGCATTGCCCTTGTCGGCGTTGCTGGTGATCGCCGGCATGCGTGCGCTGTCGATTCCGATCCAGCAAATGTCGGTGACGGGATTGATTGTGGCGTTAGGGTTATTGATCGACAACGCGATTGTGATCGTGGAAGAAGTTCGTTCTCGAATTGTTCAGGGCGAATCGCCGGGGCAAGCCATTGTGACCGCCGTCCGCCATCTCGCGATGCCACTATTTGGTTCGACGCTGACGACGGCGTTGGCGTTTTTGCCGATTGCCACGCTGCCGGGACCCTCAGGCGAGTTCGTGGGCACGATTGCCGTCAGCGTGATACTGGCAATTTCCGCATCATTTATTCTGGCGATGACCGTGATCCCGGCAATCACCGGGCTCACGGGAATTAATCCGGAGAAGCGGGGTTGGATCAGCTACGGATTAACGATTTCTCCCATTCGGAAATTATACGAAGCTTCTCTCCGTATCGTGTTTCGCGTGCCATTGCTGGGGGTATTGGTTGGGCTGGTATTGCCGGTGTGGGGTTTCCTCGCGGCAAGAAATCTGCCTCAGCAATTTTTTCCGCCATCGGATCGCGAACAAATTCAAATTGAAGTCGAACTTCCCGAGCGGGAAACGTTAGCGGCCACGCGGACTGCAGTCGAAAACATTCGACAAATCGTCGCCGAGAATGAAAATGTGCAACGTCAAAACTGGTTCCTCGGCGCAAGCGCCCCGACTTTTTTCTACAATGTCGTGCCGCGGCGACGAGGCACTCCCTTTTATGCCCAGGCGTTCATCGAACTCCGCGAGGGACAGGCGACGGAAGATATCGTACGCGATTTGCAGAACCGGATCGACGAACGGGTCTTTGATTGTCGCGTGATTGTCCGCCAACTGGAACAGGGACCGCCTTTTGATGCGCCCGTCGAAATTCGCGTGGCGGGCCCGGACCTGGCCAAGCTTCAAAGTCTGGGAAGTGAATTACGATTGATGCTGAGCCAGACGACGAACGTGATCTACACGCGTTCCGATCTGGAGGAAACGATTCCGAAGCTTTCGCTGGAACTGGACACAGTCGCGGCGAAAAAAGCTGGACTTTCCCCAGCTCAAATTGCGGCACAGCTGTACACGACGCTCGAGGGTGCACCGGCAGGTACGATCGTCGATGGGGGAGAGGAATTTCCGGTCCTGGTCAAGGTGGCGTTTGAAAACGAAGCCAGCGAATCGAAGCTGGACCTGCTCGCTCCATCCAACTCGTTTCGCCGAATCGTCGACCGCCATCAACGTTGGCCGGGCCAAGCCGGGCCCAACTCGACACAGGCACCACCGACCAATCCGACGTTGGCGAGTCTGAGCGAGTTTCGACTTGACTCCGATGTTGGCGCAATCGTCCGCATCAATGGCCGCCGCGTTAACGAAGTGAAAGCTTACATCGAAGCGGGTGTGCTTCCATCGCTCGTGGTTGACGAGTTTAAACAGCGATTGTCGCAATCCGGACTTTGCACTTCCCAGCGGTTATACATTGGAGTTTGGAGGCGAGACAGAACAACGATCGAACGCGGTCAATAACTTGATTGCCAACGCGATCGTTCTGTTTGCACTTATGCTGTTGACGCTCGTTGCGTCGTTCGGATCGTTTCGGTGTGCCGTGATCATCACCGTCGTAGGTGGCTTGTCCGTTGGACTTGGGCCCTTGGCGCTTTCCCTGTTTGGTTTCCCATTCGGTTTTATGGCGATCGTTGGCACAATGGGATTGATTGGCGTGGCCATCAACGACTCGATTGTTGTCTTGGCCGCGATCCGCGCGAACACCCGGTCCTGTTCCGGGGATGTTGCCGAATTGGCACGCGTCGTTTCCAGTTGTACGCGTCACGTGATCGCGACGACGTTGACGACGATTGTTGGTTTTGTGCCATTGATACTTGGCGGCGGTGGTTTTTGGCCTCCGTTGGCAATTACCATTGCCGGGGGAGTCGGCGGAGCAACTTTTCTTGCGTTGTATTTTGTGCCCTGCACTGCATCTGCTGTTAAATGGAAAACAGAAACTCGCTTAACGACTCATTTTCCGCAAATTTCCGCGAATTTTCCTGGTAACAAGGAATCCGATTGCAGTCAGCTTTCGTAATTCGTCGCGTCGGCGCGAATTCGTTCATCGAAACGCGAATCGTTCATTCCTGATTCGAGGTATGACCGAATTTAGCCTCCGTGTTAAAATTATCGGCTCGCATCAGGAGCACGGAAACAAACAGTCATATGCTAACGGAAAACCTAGAGTCGAAGGCCAAGCTGCAGATCGCGTTGAACGGCGGGACGACAGCGTATCGGCGAGGTGGTCGCGGCTGCCAGACGGAAGCTCGAAATCGGCCTGACCGACGATCCCACGGTCCTTGAGCGGGTCGCTGCGTCGGCACAGACGGTCGACGGATGCAGTCCGTGACGGCCAAATCATCTATGGAGTTACGACCGGCTTTGGCGGGATGGCCGAAAAGCCGATCCCAGGTGAATTGGCCGCGGCTTCTCAAAACAATCTGCTTTCGTTCCTGGCGACCGGTGCCGGCCGAGTCATTGATCGCCGGCATGTTCGCGCCGCAATGTTGTTGCGAGCCAACGTGCTGTTGCGAGGTTGTTCTGGAGTCCGTCTGGAAATTATCGAAAGACTCATCCGCTTTCTCCAGGTTGACGCGATTCCCGTCGTCCGCGAACTCGGCTCCATTGGTGCCAGCGGGGACCTGGTGCCGCTGTCCACCATTGCCAGGGCCATCACCGGCCAGACTGAGTTCGTCAACATTCAGTTTGGTCATCGCTTGGTCGATGGACAAACCGTATTGCAGGAATTGGGACTTGAACCATTGGAACTTTTGCCCAAGGAAGGTTTGGCGATTGTCAACGGCACCTCGTTTTCGTCAGCGATCGCGGCGAACGCCATTTACGAATCGCAAAACCTGATGGCATTGGCAATTGGCGCGCAAGCGTTGATGCTGCGGGCGTTGCTGGTGCATGAAAGTCCGTTTGAAGCTTTTGTTCATCAATGCAAACCGCATCCAGGGCAAGTCTGGGTGGCCCAAATCACAAAACGGTTGCTCACCGAAGGCCGCGAACAATCCAATGGCCAGCCCGATCAGGTCCAGGACCGATATTCGCTTCGCTGCTTGCCCCAGTACCTGGGCCCGATCGTGGAAGGTATCGCGAGAATCAATCAGGTGGTGGAAACGGAGATGAATTCGATTTCCGACAATCCCTTGATCGATCCACAAACGGGCAAGTTCTATCAAAGCGGGAATTTTCTGGGCCAGTACATCGGTATCGCGATGGACGACTTGCGGCGGTACATCGGGTTAATGGCGAAGCATCTCGACGTTCAAATCGCCTCGCTCGTGTCGCCAGAATTCAGTGGTGGCTTGACAGCTTCGTTGCGTGGCAACGATCAGCTTTCGTACAATATGGGATTGAAAGGTCTGCAAATCACCGGCAACTCGATCATGCCTTTGCTGACCTACTACGGAAATCCAATTGTCGAGCATTTCCCGACGCACGCCGAACAGTTCAATCAAAACATCAACGGATTGAGTTGGGGGTCCGCCAATCTCGCCTGGAATTCAGTCGAGCTTTTTCAGCAGTACATGTCGGTTGCCCTGATCTTTGCTGTGCAGGCACTGGATATCCGAGCCAAATCGAGTTTTGGGCATTACGACGGGCGGGTGATGCTGGGAGATGTGGCGGAACCGCTCTATTCCGCGGTTTGCCGGGTCCTGGAATGGACGCCAGGCAAGAGTAAACCCTTGCTGTTTAATGACGCGGATCGTTGGCTGGAGCAAGACGTCGTCGCCTTGCAACAAAACATCCGTCGTGAAGGCTCCCTGGTCGACGCGGTCAGACCCATCCTCGATGCGTTCGACGAAAGCTTTTTGGATACCTCGCACTAGCGATTTTAACCGTGGCCACGACACACGATAGACATAAGCCGAGACATGAACATCTGCGAACATTTGACCGTTATCGCGAAGCTGTTTCCTGGCAAGGAAGCGATCGTCTTCGAAGGTCGACGTTTCACATTCGCAGAATTGGACGCGCTTTCCCAGTCGGCCGCCAGCTTTCTGGCGGAAATGGGCATCGGTCGGGGTGAGCGAGTTGCCATTATGCTACCCAACGTCCCGGCGTTTGCTGTTTGGTATTACGGCGCGTTGCGACTGGGGGCGATTGCGGTCTCAATCAGTACGCGACTGACGGCTTCGGAGGTCGCATTTCTGATTTCTGATTGCGATGCAAAGATTTTGGTCGCGCTGCCCGAATCATTAGGTGCGGTGCACAGCGAACTTCCGGATTGCGTCGCCAGGACCATTACAACCACCGAACTTGCTGACGCTTTTGACGGCGAGCCGGTGCAGATTGTTGCGCCTGCGAATTCAACCTGGGTTCACACCGATCCGGACGAAGCGGCCGTCATCCTGTACACGTCTGGCACCACCGGATTTGCCAAAGGCGCGACATTATCGCATGGGAACGTTCGATCCAACGTTTGCGCATTTAACCACTTGTGCAATATGCAACCGGACGACCGAATGTTGCTGACGGTTCCGCTGTTTCATTGCTTCGGGCAAAACGCACTTTTGAATTCAGCGCTGAACGTGGGCGCGACGCTCGTGTTGCAGCGGAAATTTGACCCGCTTGAGTCGAAACAGTTGATTGCCCGCGAACGTGTCACGCAGTTGTACGGCGTGCCGATGATGTTTCAGCTGCTCCACGAAAGTTGCCGGCCACAAGATCTGGAGACCGTGAATTATTGTTTCTCCGCGGCGGCGACATTGCCGATTCAGACCAGCCAACGTTGGCAGGAAAAGTTTGGCATGCCGATTCACGAGGGCTACGGCCTGACAGAAACATCGCCCTTTGCCAGCTACAACCACCGACTAAAATTTGTTCCCGGTTCGATTGGAACTCCGATCGATGGTGTGGAAATGCAAATCGTCGATTCGGAAACCGGCGAACGTTGCCCGCCGGGGGCACTTGGGGAGATCGCCATCCGCGGACCCAACGTCATGCTTGGCTACTGGAATCGGCCGCAAGACACTGCCGCCGCGATCCGTGATGGTTGGTTCCAGTCGGGCGACGTTGGCCGGATGGATGAAAACGGCTTTTTCTATATCGTCGATCGAGTCAAGGATATGATCGTCGTCGGCGGGCTCAAAGTGTATCCTGCCGAAGTTGAACGAGTGCTCCTCGACCATCCGGCCCTCTCGCAGGCCGCTGTCGTCGGATTTCCGGATGACGTGTTTGGTCAACAGGTTGTCGCGTTTGTGGTTGCGGCTGAGACGGCTGCCGGAACCAGTGACATCCTCACGACTCAAATACGACAGCACGCCAAAGAACATCTTGCCGAATACAAAGTTCCGCGTGCCGTGGTTGTTCTTGACGAGTTGCCGCGAAACCCGGCTGGCAAAGTTCTCAAAACGACGTTGCGTGAATTGGATTTGCGGTCGATGCTCGCGAACGAAGAACGTGTCGACAATCGCCACCAAGATGCGGCGACGACCGGATCGGCGGCGCTTGCGCGGCCGGTGAGATCAACGCTTCGGCAACTGTTGGAGCAGGCACATGTGGCTGGCCGCCAAGCGGTTGCCATCTCGTTTGTTCAACAACTGGTCCAGTCAATCACCGACTCCGATCAGGTGGTAGATCCGGGAGCCCGCTTTCTCGATGCGGGACTCGACTCCTTGATGATTGTGGAGCTGAGTTCTCGCATTCAGGACGAATTGGGCTCCCAGCATGAGATCCCGGCGACGCTCGTTTTTGATCATCCGCGGATTTGTGACCTTGGTGAATTTCTCGTGCAGACGCTGAGTCCTGCGAAGGCGCCAACGAAGACTCCGAATGCGGAACAGCCGATTGCATCGCCAAACGATCGCCATCGTCTGCAAAACGAAATTGCCGGCATGACCGAACAGCAGGCTCTCGAAGAGTTGCTGAAAGAGCTGAACGCTTAACCACAAACGAAACCCGCATGACCACCAACCAAGCACATCTTTCGCCCAACAAGCAGGCTTTGCTGAAAATCCGCGAGTTGAAACAACAGCTCGCCGACGCCCAGGCTTGCACGGGCGAACCGATCGCGATTGTCTCGATGGCCTGTCGTTTTCCGCGGCGGTCGCGGACGCCAGAAGAGTTTTGGCAGTGCCTGCTCGAGCAAACGGACGAAGTCAGCGACATTCCGGACGACCGTTGGGATCGGGAGGCGTTTCACGACGATGATCCGGAAGTACCCGGGAAAATGTACGCGCGGCGCGGTGTCTTCCTCGATGACCTCGATTTGATGGATCCGGAGTTCTTCGGGATTTCTCCGCGCGAGGCGACGTGGGTTGATCCGCAGCAACGGTTGCTGATGGAAGTTGGCTGGGAGGCGCTCGAGCGAGCCGGTTGGTTGCCCGAAAAAATTGGCCCACACACCGGGGTCTTTGTCGGCTGGATGCACAACGACTATCAAAACGAGGCCAGTGATTCGTTTCTTAACCTCAATCCTTACATCGCCACGGGAGCGGCCGGAAGTTTTCTGTGCGGCCGCCTGGCGTATTATCTCGGGCTGGAGGGGCCCAGTGTTGCCGTCGACACTGCCTGTTCGTCTTCGCTGGTCGCACTGCACCTGGCGATACAGAGTTTGCAGCGACGTGATTGCGATCGCGCGTTGGTCGGCGGAGTGAACGCGATTTGTTCGCCGACGACGAACATTTTGACCTGCAAACTCAAGGCGCTATCTCCCAGCGGGCACTCGCGGGCTTTTGACGCGGCCGCAGATGGATACCTGCGCGGTGAAGGCTGCGGCGTCGTCACACTGCGTCGTCTGTCCGACGCGCAGCAAGCGAACGATCCAATTCTGGGGATCATCCGCGGTTCCGCCGTGGGTCACAATGGATTCAGCAGCGGTTTGACCGCGCCCAATCCCAAGGCGCAAACGAAAGTCATTCGCCAGGCTTTGCAACGCGCCCACATCGCTCCGGCGGAAGTTGCCTATCTCGAGGCCCACGGTACCGGAACAGAGCTTGGCGATCCGATAGAAATGCAAGCCGCTGCCGCCGCGTTGACTGAAAGCCGCTCCCCTGATCGCCCGCTGTTGGTGGGTTCCGTAAAAACCAACATCGGTCACCTCGAGGCGGCTGCCGGGATGGCAGGTATCATCAAAGTGTTGCTGGCAATGCAACACGACATGATTCCGGGTCAACTGAATTTTGAAACGCCAAACCCGCACATTCCGTGGGATAAAATTCCCGTTCGCGTTTTGACCGAGGCGACCGCGTGGCCCGACAACGATCGGCGGATTGCCGGTGTGAGCGCGTTTGGCATGAGCGGCACCAACGCCCATGTTGTCATTGAGGCTCCGGACTCAGCGAGCCATCGCCGATCACATTGCAACTTCAGCCGCAATCGCGGTCTCGTCGGGCGATGCGCATGAAACAAACCGGGACAGCACCTCCGCAACTTATGGTGCTGAGCGCCAAAACAGAAGAAGCTGTTTTTTCACTCGCCGAATCGTATCAGCGCCGCCTTGCCGACGATCCGCTGATCAATCTGGCCGATGTTGCGTACACAACCAGAGTCTGCCGCGGTCATTTTGATCACCGGGCTGCGTTGGTCGCCAACGATCTCACCGAAGCCATCGACAACTTGAAAACTCTCGCCCGCGCGGGAACGTCGGAGTCGGTGTTCCTTGGCAGCGGTCGACGATCACCAAAAGTCGCTTGGCAGTTCACAGGACAAGGCTCCCAGTTCGTCGGGATGTCGCAAGGACTTTACGATTCGCAACAGGTATTTCGAGACACGATTGATCGCTGCGACGAGCAACTCAGACAATGGCGAAACGAGTCGTTGTTAGAGGTGCTTTTTCGCGATGGCGACAAAATCAATCACACGAGTTGGACGCAGCCTGCAATCTTTGCCGTGCAAATGGGATTGGCTCATCTGCTTGCAAGCTGGGGGCTGCAGCCCGACGTGGTGCTGGGGCATAGTGTTGGTCAATACGCCGCGGCTTGTGTCGCCGGAATCATGTCGTGGGAAGATGGACTGCGCCTGATCAGCGAGCGCGGTCGATTGATTGGGGAGTTACCGGCGGGTGGAAGCATGCTGGCCGTATTCGGGCCTCCGGAAGTGGTCGCCCAGGAAATACGACCAGTTGCCGAGATATCGCTTGCCGCGCTCAACGGCACGCACACGGTGGTCAGTGGGCCTGAGGCGGCAATCAAACAAGTCGAAGCGCGGTTCGCACAGCGGCAAATTCGCACGAAAGTTCTTACCACGTCGCATGCTTTTCACTCGTCATTGATGGAACCGGCCCTTCAACCGTTCCAGCAGGTTGCCAACACGGTCAACTTTGGACGTGCACACTTGCCGTTGATTTGTAACGTCACAGGGAAAGCCCTTCCCGCAGATGAACAGCTGACCGGCGAGTACTGGGCAAATCACATTCGCCAGGCTGTTCGATTTTCAGAGAGCATCGAAACGGCGGCGGAATTGGGGTGCGACGTCATCCTTGAACTGGGCCCGCAAGCGGTTTTGACCCGCATGGCTGCCGCCAATTGGAAGCGAACAACCGGATCGCTGATCAGCTGTCTGCAGAAAGACGCCGACGACTCCGAATCCCTGCTGAAAGCGATCGGGCAGCTCTACGTTCACGGGGCGAAGCCGGATTTCGAGGTCGATGTACGCCGGGAAGATCGCAGCGGCACGTCCTGCTGCCGACCTATCCGTTTCAACGTCGACGATTTTGGGGGCCTGACAAGCCACGCGCGTTTCATGCCGAATATCATACGGCTCATCCGCTGTTGGGCAGCAAAGTCTCGCTTGCCGGCGTGAGCAACGAATCGCGCTACGAAAGCTTCATCGACACCGACAGCCCCCCTTGGTTGCCCGACCACGAAGTCATGGGAAGTGTTGTCGTGCCGGGGGCGGCGTATGTCGAATTGGCCATTGCGGCTGCCGGTATGGATCAAATCGTCGACGTCGTGTTTGAGCAGCCACTGCGTCCCGCTTCGCGCACCGCGTTGCAGACAATCATTCGCTCCAGTCAGGACAATGAAAAAACGATCGAAACATATTCCGCCGCGGCCGGCAGCTCGAGCTGGACGCGAAATTTCACTGCCAGGATTGTCGCCGCAAGCGATGCGCGACCGGGGATGGTGGACCGGGCGGCGTTAGAGTCGGCTTGCCCGGAGACGGCTTCGCCCGCAGACTTTTACCACAAGATGCTGGAGCTGGGTCTGAATTATGGCCCGAAATTTCAAACGATTGATTCACTGCGTTATTCGCAATCCGAAGTCCTGACGCGACTGAAAACCAACGGCGACATTCGCGGGTTTACGATTCCACCGACGCTGCTTGACGGAGCACTGCACTCATTGGCCGTTGGATTGTTGCGCAAGACGACGGGCACTTGTTCTTGCCCGTCGGAATGGGTCGCGTGAGATGTTACCAGGCCGTCGAGAACGAAATTTGGTGCCACGCGCGCTGGAAGGAAACCGAAGGCCAGATTCGTACGGCGGATTTGCAGCTGTTCACCGAGGCGGGAAAAGTCGTCGCCGAAATTGCCGACCTGAAAGTTCAGCAGGTCAGCATCGCCGCCCTCCGGCAAATGAGCGGTAGTGGATCAGAGCGGCTGGTTTATGAATTGAACTGGCAAAATTTTCGTTTGCCCTCTTCCAATACGACAAACAAGCAATGGTTGATCATTAAGGGCGGCGGCGAATCATCCGTTGCCGACAACCTGGCTGCCAACCTGGTCGAGAAGGGGCACCGAGTGGTGGAGCTGGTTCTCAAATCGGAAACGCCACTGGAGAGGTTTGGCGAGATACAGTATGCCATGTGCGGCCAGTCGTCAGAGAATTGGCGGAGCCTCTTCGAGCAGCTTTCTTCGCAAGATGCTCCTTATGCACCTGACGGGATCGCCTGGTTGCCGGGAACTTCTCAGCGAGAAACGGATGGGCTTCACGAAAGCACGAAAACAAATTGCACGGGATTGTTGAACCTTATCGCGATCTTGACGCAGCGCGGACAACGACAAATTGAATGTGGTTTGCAGGTCATCACGACCGACGGTGTGTGCTTACCAAATGACAAGGTACTGGACGCGACGCAAAGCCAATACTGGGGATTGGGCCGCGTGATCGGTGCCGAGCAACCGGGATTTCGCTGCCGCTTGATCGATGTTTCATCTGCCGAGAAAAACAATCCGGAAACAACGGCTGCCGCGGTTGACATCCTGCTGACCGAGACGCGCGATAGCCAACTGGCAATCCGTGGCGGACAGTTGTTTGTGCCTCGCCTGAAACAGGCGGTCATCAAAAGGAAAGCTCAACCGTCATTCAGCCTGGCACGCGAAGGAAGTTACTTGATCACCGGTGGATTAGGCATGCTGGGACGTCAAGCCGCAAAGTGGTTGGCCGAAAACGGAGCTGCCCAGGTTGTGCTGGTTTCGCGTCGAGCTCCCGATGCATCGACGCAGGATTTTCTGGAGGCGCTAGAAGAAACGGGTTGCCAAGTCGTCGTCC
>CAVONL010000017.1:0-86142 GCA_963697295.1 uncultured Planctomycetaceae bacterium
AGTCAGCCGATCTTAGCTCGCGGCAGACTTGGCACAGCTATTCGAGCGCTTTGGAAATGACATGCTGCCATTGGCGGGCGTCATCCACGCTGCGGGCATTCTGGATGACGCCTTAATTGGCGAACAGAATTGGGAGCGATTCGAAAAAGTTCTCGCGCCCAAAGTGACCGGGGCACAGTTGCTGGATGAGTTTACACGATCGCTCGATCTTGAATTTTTCATCATGTACTCGTCGGCGGCCGCAGTTCTGGGTTCACCCGGACAAAGTAACTATGCGACCGCCAATGCTTTTCTGGATGGGTTAGCGTGGCAACGACGCTTGCAAGGCCTGCCGGCAACGAGCATCAACTGGGGACCCTGGACGGAGGGCATGGCCGACGACGCAAGGATCATCAAGCGATTGGCTTTGCAAGGCATTACGCCCTTGACGGTTTCCGAGGCTCATGCGGCAATGGAGCAAATCCTCGCCGCTGACGCCGTTCAGACGACTGTCATCGACGTTGATTGGCGGCGGATGCGAATGGGTCCCGGCGGTGACGCAGCTGCGATGCTGGACGATGTCGCGCCGTCCAGGAAAAAGTCGCAAATGGGCGATTCAGAACTGGTTGGCCAACTGAAACAGCTGCGTGGTAATGCGCAAAAGGAGTTGCTTGTTCAAACGATCCAGCATTCCTTGCAACGGATTCTGTCGACGCCGGCTGCCCCGGAGACCGATCGGCCGCTGATCGAAATGGGGCTTGATTCGTTGATGGCGGTTGAGTTTGGCACGGAATTGCAACAGATGCTGGGCGATCAGTTTGCGGTGGGCCCGACGATGTTGTTTGACCATCCCACGATCGACGCGATTTCGGATCATGTGTTGGAATTGGTTGCCAGCGAAAGCGAAGCTAAACCCGAAACAATGACCGTTGAAACGGTTGGGAACGTCCACCCGCCAGCGCGCGTTCGCGACGACGTGGCGATTATTGGAATGAGCTGCCGTTTCCCCGGGGCCCGAAATGTCGACGAATTTTGGCAGAATTTGCTCAACGGCGTCGATTCGGTTTGCGAGATACCCGAAGACCGCTGGGACATCGAGCGATTTTACAGCGCCGATCGCGAGCCGGGAAAGATGTACACGCGTGAAGGCGGCTTCCTGCAAGATATCGCGGATTTCGACGCAGCGTTCTTCAATATTTCTGATCAGGAAGCCTGCTGGATCGACCCGCAGCATCGGATGCTGTTGGAACACAGCTATTGCGCGCTCGAGGATGCCGGGATTTCTCCCTATCCGCTGACGGACGCCAGCGTCGGCGTGTTTATGGGGATTATGGGTCTGGATTACGCGTTCCTGCCGTCGCTGGATGATCTGGATGTGATCAAGGCATTTCAGGGTGCCGGCCTTTCCCATAGCGCGGGTGTCGGTCGAATCAGTTATGTCTTTGGTTTTGAAGGTCCGAGCGTGGCGATCGATACGGCCAGTAGCAGTTCGCTCGTTGCGCTGTTCCAGGCGGTCCGTAGCTTGCAAGACGGCAATTGCAATCTGGCTTTGGCCGGCGGCGTGAACGCGATCCTGGCACCGGTCAATTCGTTGTTAATGTCAAAGGCCGGTTTGCTTTCGCCGGATGGTCGTTGCAAGTCATTTTCGGCAGATGCCGACGGGTTTGGACGCGGCGAGGGCTGCGGCGTGGTGGTGTTGAAACGGCTCCGCGATGCCCAGCGCGATGGCGATCGAATCATGGCCGTCGTGCGCGGAGGCGCAGTTGTGCACAACGGCTTTAGCAGCGGAATCACTGCCCCCAGTGGAAAATCCCAAACCCGCGTAATCAGCGAAGCTCTGAAAGACGCTGGGATATCGCCTTCGCAGGTTCAATACCTCGAAGCACATGGCACCGGGACAGAATACGGGGATCCGATGGAACTGGGGGCAGCCGCCTCGGTTTACGGCAAGGGCCGCCGGCCTGAGCAACCCCTACTGGTAGGTTCTGTGAAAGCCAATATCAGTCACCTGGAAGCGGCTGGTGGTGTTTCGGGTTTGATCAAAACGGTACTGGCACTGCATCGTGGAGTGATTCCTCCACAAGCCAATTTTGAACAACCTAGCCCCCACATTCCCTGGAAACGCTTAACGGTCAAAATCGTTACCGAAACAACACCGTGGCCAGCAGTCGAGCAAAGATTCGCTGGCGTGACGGCGTTGGGACTGGTTGGCACCAACGCCCATGTCGTGTTGAGTTCCGCTCCGGGCGAGTCGAAAGAAGTGATCGCAAATGAAGTCGACGCAAACGGGATGGTGATCGAGCGAACCGCTGAATTGTTGGTCTTGAGTGCCCGCAACGAATCCGCGCTCAGGAAAGTTGCCGAAAACTATCGAGCGTTCATCGAAAAACATCCGGAGACCGAGCTGGGTGATATCTGCTATACCGCGGCCGTAGGGCGACGGCATTTCGAGCATCGAATCGCCATCACTGCCGCTTCGCGCGAGGACGCACTGCAGAAGCTGGCGTTATTCAAGGCAGCCGAATCAGGATTTCAAAACGGTAAACCGAAATCCGGTGCCACCGCACACTCTAATGGACAATCAGGTCGTTCGACGCGCGGGGTAGCGTATGACGTTGCCAGCGGAGCACCAAAAATTGCCTGGGTATTTACCGGCGACCGCACGGCCAATCTTGACGCAGCCCGCGAGTTGTTCGTGCGCGAGCCAGTCTTCCGAGAGTTGATGAAGGCGTTTGATCAACGGCTGACCGCCCATTGGGCGGAAACGAACCAATCGAATTTTCAATTGCAAGATTGGCTCACAAAACAAGACAGCGATCCGTCAACGCTCAACGATGTCCACGTTTTCGCGTTGCAAGCTGGACTGGCAAAACTCTGGCAAGCGTGGGGAATTGAACCTGACGCAGTGCTCGGGTTTGGCGTCGGGCAATACGCGGCGGCTTGCGTCGCGGGTGGACTATGCTTCAAGGACGCTTTGGTATTGGTCGCTGAACGGGAACGCGTCCTGTCCGCACTCGTCAGTAACGAGTCTGAAATCAAAGGCGGCGAACTTGACGAATCGGCCCTCAAAACGGATGTCGAAACGGCATTGGATAAGTTTGAGGCCTTGGCGGACAAGTTCAATTATTATCCTCCCAACTTGCCACTGATATGCAGCGTAAGTGGGCAGTCCGTTCCCGTGCATCGGTCCTTGGGCGGTAGTTTTTGGCGCCAACATTGTTTGACCCGGAGCATGCTGGCTGAATCGCTTGAAACGCTAGCGAAAGTCAATTGTGATTACATTTTAGAACTTGGCCCGGGTGATTCTGGCGAGCTTCAACGTTTTGTGGCGGAGGCTGCGAAGTTGTTGCGCAGCCTCAACTTCGACCAAGACGTCACGACGTCGTTGCTGAACACGCTGGGTCGATTGTATGTGGGCGGTGCCAATCCGAACTTCAAGTCATTTAACGAACACCGGAAGCGAGCGCGGATCAGTTTACCGACCTATCCCTTCCAAAAGAAACGTTACTGGATCACGGAGATTGCGGAATATGTGAAATCCTCCACAACCTCTCCCTCTGGGAGAAGTCGGGCTCTCAGGCCCGGTTGAGAGTTGAGGGTTGAGGGTTGAGAGTTGAGAGTTGAGAGTTGAGAGTTGAGAGTTGAGAGTTGAGGGTTGAGGGTTGAGAGTTGATAAGGCCGAACCCTTACGTTTAAAAAATATGTTACAAAACGATCCATGATTGCAAACAACCAATACGACGTAGCGATCCTCGGCGGAGGCTTGGCGGGACTGACGCTGGCCAAACAACTGTTGATGAAGCGCCCTGATATGCGGATCGCCGTGATCGAAAAACGGAACTTTCCCGTTTCGGAAGCGGCGCACAAAGTCGGGGAATCAACGGTCGAAATCGGTGCGCATTATTTTGGCGAAGAATTGCAGCTGAAAAAACACTTGACCGATCAACAGCTGCCGAAATTCGGTCTGCGATTTTTCTTCAAAGACGCTTGCCAGTCACTGGCCGAGGGCACGGAGGTCGGTGGTAGTTCGTTCTTCTCGGCGCCCAGTTACCAGGTCGACCGGGGGCGGCTGGAAAATCACCTTGCAAAGTCCGTAATCGAGATGGGAGCGACGATCCTCTCGGGCGCGCGGGTACGAAACGTCGAACTGCAGTCAGCCGCAGGTAGTTCGCAGCAGATTGATCACCAAGTCGCGTTCCTGCAAGACGGTTCTGAGCACTCGATTCGGGCTCGCTGGATCGTGGATGCCAGTGGCAGGGCCAGCTTTCTGAAAAGGAAACTGAACCTTTCGGAGGAGCTTCATCATGACATCAATGCTGCCTGGTTTCGTATCGGCGAGCCGATTCAGATTGACCGCTGGTGTGACGATCAGCGTTGGCAATCATTAACGGGCAAAGTTCCTCGTCGCTGGCTGAGTACCAATCATTTGATGGGCGAAGGCTATTGGGTTTGGCTAATTCCATTGGCGACTGGTTCGACCAGCATCGGCATCGTCGCAGACCCGAACATTCACGCGTTGCGGGATTTCAACAGCTTCGAAAAAGCGCTGAGGTGGCTGGACGAACACGAGCCCGAATGTGCCGACAGCATCCGGCCACACGCTGACAAGTTACAGGATTTCCTGGCTGTCAAAAAAATATCACGCGGTGCTCGCCAGGTTTTTTCTGCTGATCGTTGGGGATTGGTGGGCGAAGCGGCCGCGCTGCTGGATCCATTTTACTCGCCCGGCAGCGACTTTATCGCGATTGGCAATACCATGGTCGGCAAACTAATCGAGGAAGACCTGGCAGGACATTCGATCGATCATCTTGCCCCGACACTACAGAGTGTGTTTTTGACCCTGTTTCAAAACAACCTGCTGACATATCGCGGACAATACCCGTTGTTCGGCAATCCGCGGATCATGGCGCTCAAATTCGTTTGGGACTACGCGGTTTATTGGGGATTCCCGGCTCTGCTTTATTTCAATGAAAAATTGACTGACGTCAGCTTTATCCAATCGCTGGCCAAGGGTATCGAAGAAATTCGCGAGATGAACCTGAAAATGCAGGAGTTTTTTCGCAGCTGGTATGCGGCCGACCCGACGGTCAACGCGGAGGCAGCATTTGTCGATCAAAGTCAGATTGAGATCATGACGCGGTTGAATGCCGAGCTGAAAGAAAAGCTGGATGATGCTGCCTTGAAAACCCGGTTTGAGGCCAACGTCAATTTGATCCGCGATTTAATGTACGAAATCACAGATCGGGTCCAACGCAGTGCAGCCGCAGATAAAAATTGACATTCCCAGGCGAACTGCACTGGAGAATCATTTGGGAAATGTTTTTGAAGTTCTGAACCTCTGAGAATGCAAGAAGCAAACATGAAATCCAATCACAAAAGTGACATCACCGTTTTGGGTGGCGGACTCGCCGGACTTTCGCTGGCGCTCCAATGTCGACAGAAATTGCCCGACGCGAAGATCACGGTCCTGGAAAAACGCGAGCATCCAGTTCCTGAAGCGGCTTTCAAAGTTGGCGAGTCCACGGTCGAAGTCGCCGCGCATTATTTCTGCGAATGTGTTGGGGCTGAAGCAACATATTCTTGACGATCAGTTGCCAAAACTTGGATTGAGATTCTTCTTTCCCGCTGGCGACAATTCTCGCATCGAAGACCGCCTGGAGCTGGGCGGGAAACGTTATGCCCCCTGTCCCAGCTACCAGCTTGACCGCGGCCGATTCGAAAACTTCCTGGCCGATCGTTGTTTGCGGCAAGGGATTGAGTTTATCGACCAAGCCACTATCAAATCGATCCAGCTTGGCCGCCGAGGCACCGGGCATACGGTCACTTACGAGATCGAGCGGGAGCCCAAATCGGTTCAATCGCGATGGGTGGTCGACGCCAGTGGTCGTCGCGCGTTTTTGAAACGGCAACTAGGGATGGAAAAATCATCGCCACACGTTGGCAACGCAGCCTGGTTTCGGTTCGATCGACACATCAAAATCGATGATTGGTCGAATGACGAATCCTGGCAGCAAGGACATAGCGGCAAAACGGGCCGCTGGTACAGCACTAATCATTTGATGGGACAAGGCTACTGGGTATGGCTGATTCCGCTGGCCTCGGGATCAACGAGCATGGGAATTGTGGCCGCCGAAGAATTTCATGCTTTGTCGGATTTCAATTCTTTTGACAAGGCCCTGGCCTGGCTGGAACGGCATGAACCACAATGTGCGCGGGCGGTTCGCGAAAACGTCGAACACCTGCAGGACTTCCGCGCGATCAAGCGTTACGCGGTCGAATGCAAACAGGTTTTTTCCGCGCAGCGATGGGGAATTACGGGAGAGGCCGGTTTCTTTCATGACCCGTTTTACTCTCCCGGCAGTGATTTTATTGCGTTTGCAAACACGTTTTTGACCGACCTGATTCAGCGGGACCTGGCAGGTCGCGGTTTTCGCATACGCGCGTTCACATACGATCGAATTTTTAAACGGTTCTACCATGGAACGATGACGGCCTACCAGGATCAGTATCGCATGTTTGGCAACCCAACGGTGATGCCTGTAAAAATTTTGTGGGACTACCTGGTTTACTGGTCTATCACCGGTTTCATTTTTATGCACGATCGCACCTGTGAACCATCGATGTACCTCCGAAACATGTCCCGGTTGTCGCGGTTGGGGAAACTGAATCATTTCATGCAGGATTTCTTCCGCCAATGGCATGAGGCGACCAAGAACATCAAAGTCGGCGGGACGATTGACATTTCGCAAATTCCGTTGGTTCGCGAAGCCAATCAACGCCTTAAGGATCCGTTGACAGATTCCCAATTTATGACGCGGTTTGGGCTCAATGTGGCTCAGCTCGAAACGCTTGGTCGCGAGATCGTTGAGTATTCCGGGTTGCCATTGAATCCACCTCGTCAAAGAAAAGCCAATCCGCGGGTGACGCAAGCTGCGTTTGAATCCGTGTTTGCCAGCTCCATTCCGCAGGCGATATCCGATTCGCAGGAATTGCCACCGACTCCGGCCAGATCCGAAATTTTGCAGCCTTATTGACGGGGCCTTCGGATTGGGCCCACTGGCAGGCGTAAAACCTCGTCGATGGCGTCAGGCTGCTAGCGTCGCTTGATGGGCAAAAAACATTGACCCGGGTTTCGGATTTCCGCTATGGTCCAACTTGCTGAGTCCCTTGGAGCGTGGTGAGCGGATTGGAATCCGGGAATCGCCACTCTCTTTTCTGAAGGAGTTTTCGCATGTCCAACGTCAACGACCGCGTCATTGCAATTGTCGCTGAGCACCTGGGAATTGGCTGGGAAGAGATTACCAGCGACTCTCCCTTTTCGACCGAACTGGGGGCCGATTCACTGGATCAGGCCGGGTTAATGATTGAGTTTGAAAAGATATTTAACGTGCGATTCCCTGCTGGCAGCTTCGACCGGGTTCAATCAATTCGTGAAGTCGTCGCCTTAATTGAAATGGCCCGCGCGGCATAGCGCTGTTGACCAATCTTGACGCCGCACTCGGTAGTCAAGTTTCGCATCCTTGAGATATCGCCCGGAACCTACGGAGACTTTCATGACGATGGTCGGCTCTGCCATCGAACCAACCGCCGTCAAACGCACGTCATCGTTGGCCGACATGGTGCAGATGGCGAACGGATTGAATGCCGCTCGCGTGTTTGCCGCTGTCCTCGTGGTGGTGCTCCACTCGGCGATACCCTATATGGAATCACGAGTTCCCATTCTTTGGGTTCTGCACGACAGCTCTCAGCATGTGTCGATCGATGTGCTGGTCGTCTGGATCAACGGTTTTGTAATGCCCTTGTTCTTTTTGTTGGCGGGGTTGTCGATTGCGAAATCATCGTTTCAGAAACCATTCCGGGATTTTGCCTGGCATCGTTTTGTTCGGTTGACCGCGGCTTTTCTGTTAGCGGCGGTCTTGATCGTTCCACTAATCCTTTTCTGCTGGGGGATCGGCTTGCTGTGGACCGAACGGCTGACGATATCCCACTTCGTTCGCCTCCGATTTCCGAAAGAATTGCATGCCTATTTGGGCCCGCTGCATTTGTGGTTTCTCGAATATCTATTGCTTCTGAGCGTCGGCTGGTCTGCCCTAGCGCGGCTGGCACAGCGCTGGAGGTTGACAGCGCGGTTGGTCAAAGGGGAATGGGCACATGCCGCGCTGCGGTCCGTGTGGGGTCCGTTAGCTTTTGCCGTGCCCACGGCTGTCATTTTTGCTTTCGATATCGGGACTCCATTTCGGTTGATAACTCCTTTCATGCCGGATGTTGCCCGTCTGCTGCACTACTTTATGTTTCTTGTTGCGGGAGTATGGTTGGCGAGTTCACCCCAATCATTTGCCAAATTGCAAACTCACGCGTGCTGGCATCTGCTCATCGCCGCCGTGACTTTCGTTGGTGTATGCCCGCTAACATTGGCCTACTTTGAACAGCGTCTTGGTATTCCCGGACAATGGGCGCTGGGCGGATTACAGGCAATTTTTACGTGGTTTATGGTGTTTGGGTTTTTGGGAGCCATGTTGCGCTGGTGTTCCGATCGCCGGGAGTCGATTCGTTACGCCAACGAGGCATCGTTCTGGTTGTACCTGGCCCATTTCCCGATTGTCTGTCGCAATGCAGTTGGCCATTTGGCAGTGGCCCATAAATTCCGGCATGAAGTTGTTTATCGTGGCAGCGACCGGCGTCGTCCTGTCGCTGGTTGCGTTTCAATTCTGCGTTCGATATAGCTGGTTGGGAGCGGTCATCAATGGCGTTCGCAAGCGACATGTCGCGGCTCGTGGTTGGCGCGTGGAAGCGGGCTGGCTGAGTTTGGTAGCGGTCTGCCTGTTGCTGCTGACGGGCTTTCTCGGGGCGGGGTGGGCGTCTGTGTCTGGACCGAATCTGCATCCAGTCGTCGCCGGAAAGTTTTACCGATCTAATCGGTTGGAGCCAAACGAACTCAGGCAAATCATCGTTCAGCACCACATTCGCTCCGTGATCAGTTTGGCGAGCGGAGATGCGCATGAGCCCTGGTTTCGATCTCAACAGGAACTTTGCGAAACGCTCGACGTGCGGCTGACAGCGTTGGCGTTTCACGAGTTCCAGGTGCCATCAGCGGCGGATCTTGCGCAACTGCAGCTTGCATTAAAATCTTCTCCGCAGCCAGTGTTGCTCATTGGCGGAAACAACTCCCCAACGCTGGCAGGATTCGGTGCTGCTGTGGCGGTGTTGGTGGATGATGGGTCACTGAAGGAAGCGCGGGGCAACTCGAGATGCGATATTTTCAGCTGGAAGGCCCGGAGCATTGCATCGTCGCCCAGCCGCTACGGGAATATCGTGATTGGCTGGCCGCCAACGGAAAAAATCATACGGCAGATACTTTTTGCCGCTGGACCACGCATCTACAGGCGACGCAAGAGGAATTGGTTGCTGACAGGGAACGCCAACCCGCTTGGCAAGCGATGATGGGTGCGCCGCGCTATCCGCGTCGGTTCTGAGCGAAAGCCGGGTCAATCCATTTCAATTCGCTTGTCAGGACCCCTTGTCATTTGAGTTTGCAAATCCACTAAATATCGAGTGTACACGTCACTGGCTGGCACTGCTTTTCGCGACAAATGGCCGCCGCGAGTCCTACGATTTCGCCCATCGCTCCACAGGTCTTCATGACACGAACCGCGCCAAGCGCTGCGACCCAGTTCAACTGGCGAGCTGAATAACGTTTCTCGACATTTTTAATCGTGTCCCGAGCGCGATAGGCGGTGCGAAAATTCTGGTCAACAATTTAAAACGTCCGGGCGCACCGGGCACGTTCCAGGGTGCAAACCAATCACGGGTTCGAACCCAAACGCGATATTCGCCTGGTTTGGCAAAATCTACAGTCGTCGTGGCGTCGCCAACGGGTCGCCCCATTCCATGTGCGAGCAAAAACGGCGAGCCAAGCGTAATCCTACAGCTTAACCTGTTTGCGCGAAATAATCAGCAAGTGGAAACAAACGCGGAGATTTGTCAACCAGCAATTTTACGGCTTGGCGACCGGCCGTCGCTTGTACACCGAGAAGCTGGGCACGGTTTGACCCGCGTGCTGGATTCCGATTGTTTCCAGGAGTTGAAACTCGTGCAACGCGACATCGCGAAATTCAGGCGATACTCGCGGTGAAAATGCCGGCCTTTCGTTGATGACGACGAGACTGACGTGCTGTTCGTCGAGTTGATTCTTGAGCGATTCCAAATCGTCATAAATTCCGTTGCGAAAGAACTCGTACATCACGCCGTTGAGTGGTCGTCGGTGACAAACGAAGCCAACTGCTGCAGCATCAGGCGTTGCCAGGATGATTTCCTCAGGATCCGTGTGTTGCTGGATAATCGCATTTAGCCGGTTGAAAACCTGCGCGTCGTCAGCGTTCACGCGAATTTGGCTGCGTTCAGTTTTTAGCGTGGCAGCCGGAAGACCCGGATAGCTGGCGAACAGGCAAGTTGCGGCGTGATGCGAATGAAGCCGAGTGCAGCTGAATAGCAGCAGAAATACAACGGCAACGACGAGCGTTTTTTGTGGCGCATGTTTTTGGACGCTAACTGCCGACAATGCTGCCATCAATAACAACGGGGCCGCGAAGAAGAAATAAACCGGCGCCGCGAACGGAAATTGAATCAAACTGACAAAAAACGCAACCGACGTAAACAGATAAAGCATTTGTCGCTGGTGATCGCTCAAGCGTGTTCGCAGCTTCCAGATCAGGAGCAGGTTTCCGATGACCAGCACGGGGGCCAAGTTACGAAAACTCTGGAACGCCAACGTAAATCCGAGGGGTGTTTTTTGCGAGGCAAGCAAAGCGATCGCGACCAGAGCGGCAACCACAAGCAAGCCGCGTTCCTGCCGTTTGCCAAGCCTGATTTTGCTGATCGAAGGGAACAGCAAGATCGCCAGAGGCAACGTGAAAATGAGATTGCTGATCGGAGGAAACGGCGACGTCGCGAAATCGAGCCGTTGCTTGGGCATGACCAACGCACCATGAACCAATTCATCGAGTGCCCCTTGTTGCAGGTAGACGCTCGTCAACCCCAACACGGGCAACGACAAACCGAACAACAAGGCGAGAACGTCGTTTGAAATTGCCGAAAATCGCTGAAAGCTGCCGCCCGTCGCCGATTTCCATTCGTTGCAAATTACAAATCCCGCCAAACCAACAAACGGAACGACCAGGTGGATCACTTGAGCCAGCCAGTCGCGTTGATTCACAAATGAAAGGCTCAGCAACCCGGCAAATATCAAGCCGAGCGTGACGCAAAAGGAAAACAATTTTCCTGTTTTCGGTTCGCCACGAAATAGCTGTTGATTGCGATAGAGCAACGCCAGCAAAACGGCTGCCAGAATAAACAAACCGCTAATTTTGAAGATGACCGACGTACCGACCAGCAATCCGCCAAGTACCAGATAACGCCGCAGGCCTGTGTTGAAAAACGCGACCATCGCGCATAGCGTCCACGTTGCAAAGAAAAGGTTGTACCAGGACGGCATCGGGGCCGAGTAAATCGGAATGCTCCACGCAGCCGCCAACAACGTGATCAGACCAGCGACCCAGGGCCGGGTCAGTTGCAGCCCCAGCCAATAAATGGCGATCACAAACGGAACAAACCAGAGAAAAAGCATCAACCGCATCGAGTCACTGTTGACACCCCACAGTTCGAAACTGAGCGCGTTGAGCATGCTCAACCCACCGGTGTACATCTCGTCAAAATCGCGATGAGGCAATTCGCCTTGCAGTATTCGTTCGGCTGCCTGGCCCAGTTGGCCTTCGTCATGCGGAAACCAGCCTTGGTGGAGGTTCGACCAGGCGATCAACATCGAGATGGCGACAGCCACGAAACCAACCAACGTTTTCGTCAAGACGTCGGAGGATCGGGCACCAGCGGGATGAGGATTCGGGCGTTTTTCGATCGCAACCGGTTTTGCCACTGAATCGGGAATTCTAATTTGCATGCTTAAAAGGATAAAAAACGGCAGCCCTCCCCGGCTGCTACCGCGTCCGACCCGCCCAAAGGGTGGGTAAAGTCAGACGACGTGCGTCGGCAAGCGTTTATGTGCCAAACCAATTTTGCGGGAGCGCGGCGCCCGGAAAGTTACCACATCGTTAGGCGAGGTCAGCGAAAGGATAGCGACTGAGGAGAGTTTAGGTCCGATTGACTGTTAAACTGTATCGCTTATCGGGGCTGTTTCGAAAATTGGTTTCGCTAATCCGAATTATCCTTCTTCGTTTTGCAAAAATTACAGACGACCGGATCGAAAAATCCTGCGGTCGTTACGTCGCGTGTTATTTTATTGCACGACGTTCCGGCGTTCCTTGCGACGTCGTTATTCAGACTTGAGGAAGAAACGTGGGTGCACTCAAACAACTTTCCGGCGTGATGGCTCACCCGGCAGCCTATCGGATGTGGCAAATGCCGTTTGCGGAAATGAAATTCCTGCCGATTCTCAGAAATAATGATCTCACGCAAGTGGGGCGCGTGCTGGATGTGGGTTGCGGTCCTGGTACCAATTCACTTTTTTTTGAAGAGCATGAATATCTCGGACTCGATATCAACCCGAAGTACATCGAACATGCCAAAAAACGTTATGGTAACCGGTTTAAAGTCGCCGACGTGTGCAATTATGAAGCGAAACCTGCAGACCGGTTCGACTTCATTTTGCTCAACAGTCTGTTACACCATATTGATGACGTTCATACGGATCGCATTCTCGGGCAGCTCGCAAAGCAGCTGACACCGGACGGACATGTTCACATCCTGGACCTCGTTTTGCCTGAGAAACGCAGCGTCGCCCGCACGTTGGCACTTTCGGATCGTGGTGACTTTCCGCGGCCATTGCGGCAATGGGAAGAAATTTTTAGACGGCATTTTGAATTGGTTGTGTTTGAGCCGTACCCTATCGCGATCGGCCGCGTACCACTGTGGAGTATGGTTTATTTCAAGGGCAAACGCTTGTCAGGGATGATCTGATGAACGCCTCCCAATACGATGATCGTCACAAGGAGGTTCCCCAGGAAATAACAATGGACCGGGATTCCGCCAATCCGTTACCGCGCGGTTTTCGACTATCCGTCGCCATTCCCGTCTACAACGAAGAAACCAATCTGCCGGAATTGTATCGTCGAATCCACAGTGTGCTCGACCAGGTCGCCGGTGGACCGCACGAAATCGTGTTTGTCGACGACGGAAGCACCGATGGAACGCCAGAGATGCTGGGAGGACTGGCAATCGCGGATACGTGTGTTACGGCTGTGTTGTTGTCCCGCAATTTTGGACACCAGGCCGCCTTAAGCGCGGCCCTTGATCAAGTCACAGGCGACGCGGTCGTGTTGATGGATGGTGATTTGCAGGATACTCCCGAAACGATTCCGCGGTTTTTGCAGATGTACCAACGTGGTTTTGATGTGGTCTTTGCCGTTCGGGAAAAACGTAAGGAGTCGTGGTGGTTAAAGGCTTGTTACGCCGGCTTTTACCGGGTGATTCGCCAGTTGTCGGAACTGGACCTGCCGGAGGGCTCGGGCGATTTTGCGCTGCTTTCCAGACGCGTGGTCGATCGCATGCGGGCCATGCCGGAGCGTCATCGCTATCTGCGCGGCATGCGTCACTGGGTGGGATATCGTCAAACTGGAATTCGAGTGGAACGTGAGGCACGCCATTCGGGAGTCAGCAAGTACAGCCTGCCAGCGCTATTTCGCCTCGCCTTTGACGGCATCTTCTCATTTTCGGTGAAACCGCTCAGGGCTGCGGCCGTCATCGGATTTGTGGCCATTGCTGCGTCTCTCATGTTTGTGGCCTACGCAATTGTGGCTCATTTGTTCCTCAGTCGCTCACCGGAAGGATTTACCGCTTTGGTTACCGTCATGACATTGTTGACGGGTATCCAACTCGTTTTTTTGGGAGCCATTGGCGAATACGTCGGAAGGATTTACGAACAAGTCAAATTGCGGCCAATGTATGTCGTGGATCGCGTACTCACCGCCGAGACGACAGAGCTTGAGCAACTTGGGCGTTCTCCGCAGGTCAAATCGAAAATGACAAACGGACTTTCGCCGGGCGTATCGTTCCCAATGCTCGATTCGGCGAACGGTTGCCCAACGTCCAACACCCCGATCGGCTAATCAACTTCAAGACAATGATGGATCAGGCCTACGCGACCGAATACCGGACTCTATACGAACGTCACTGGTGGTGGCGCTCTCGCGAGGACGAAATTTTGCGCCAATTGAACCGGATCTTTGGCGAACAAAGAGACAAGTCCATTCTCGATGTTGGTTGTGGAGACGGGCTGTTGTTTGACAAACTGCAAAAATTCGGCCGCGTGACGGGGGTCGAAGCCGATCCGGCCACATTAACTTCCACCAGTCATTGGCGGAAACAGATTCATTGCCAGTTGTTTGACGAACGCTTTCGACCCGAGCAGAAATATGACGCGATTTTAATGCTTGATATTCTCGAGCATCTGTCAGATCCAGCGGCGGCGGTCAGACATGCCAGAACGCTACTCAGCGACGGGGGGGTGTTCATTGCGACGGTTCCAGCGTTCATGAGTCTGTGGACCAGTCACGACGACTTGAATCATCACGTGATTCGCTACACGAAAAGATCATTTTGTCCGCTGATTGAGCAATGTGGGTTTCAGCTGAGCCAAACGCGGTATTTGTTCCATTGGACATGCCCGGTAAAGCTGGCCATTCGGTTCAAGGAGTGGCTGCGCGGTGCAACACCAAGACCGCCTCAGGTGCCAGCGGCGGTCGTCAACCGGATCTGCCTTGGTTTATCAAAGCTTGAACAGGCAACGATTTCGCGATTGCCGATGCCATTTGGCAGCTCGTTGCTGGTTATCGCACGAGCGAAAAATCCCAATAACAAGTCACAAATAATTGATCACAAATATCAATTGAAGGTAGCCGGACGTCGATTCGTTTCATGGCAAGCTGCAAAAGTCTGTGTTTGTGAGCAAACCAACACCGACGCCTCCGGCTTGCCGTAAAACGAGTGATTTTCAGCACTTACCAGACGACCCAGCGACTTTTGTCGTGCAGCCACTCCGGCAACTCTGCCAATTCTTCGTCGTTGGGTGGACCCGTCAGGCGTACGGTGCCTTCCTTGGTTACTGCGACCGTATGTTCGAAATGGGCGCACAGTTTTCCGTCGGCCGTGACTACGGTCCAGCCATCTTCCAGGTCGACGAGATCTTTGACGCCGGCATTTACCATGGGTTCGATTGCCAGGACGACTCCCGGTCGCAAATCGAAGTCGTTGTCGCCGAGGACTTCCTCGTTGTAATAGTTGGGCACCTGCGGCGGTTCGTGCAGCTCTTTGCCGATTCCGTGTCCCACCATTTCTTCCACAATGGAAAAACCAGCTTCGCGCACCATCGCTTCGATCTCCCGCGCGATTTCACCCCACATTTTCTTCGAGCTCATTAACTCGATCGCGAGGTTGAGTGCACCCAAAGTTACGTCCAGTAATTGTCGGGCTTCATCGGTGATTTCACCGATCGCATGGGTCACTGCGGCGTCACCGCACCAGCCGTTTAGCCGGCAGCCTGTATCGAGGCTGACAATATCGCCTGCCGCGATGACGCGTGGTCCCGGCACTCCATGAACGAGTTCTTCGTTGACGGAAATGCAGGTCTCGGCCGGGAACGCGGGCGGGCCGCCGTAATTCAGAAACAGCGGCGTGGCACCCTGCTCGGCAAACGTCTGCTTGAACGCCTCGTTGAGTTCGGCCGTCGTGACACCCGGTTTCAGAATTCGCGCAGCCGCTTGGTGAGCTTGCCAGACAAGCAATCCGGCCTTCCGCATCTTGCGAATTTCGCGCGGTGAACGAAGGACGCGTTTAACCTCAAGCATGAGCCGGTTTCTTTTTGGGCTTGTAAATCTCCGTGGCCGTTCCGTAAAAAACTTCCGCAGCATTCATCATCGTTTCGCCCAGCGTGGGATGGGCGTGAACCGTTTCGGCCACGTCGCGCGCGACACATCCCATTTCGATGGCAAGCACCGCTTCGGCAATCAATTCACCGGCACCCGGTCCCACAATTCCGCAGCCGAGCAATCGGTCGGTTTCCGGATCAACAATCCATTTGGTCAGTCCCTCGGTGCGACCCAGCGCTGGGCGCGGCCGCTGGCTGCCCACGGATAGACACAAACTTCGTGCGTGATACCATCTCGTTTCGCCTCTTCGACCGTCAAGCCGGCCCAGGCAATTTCCGGGTCAGTAAACACAACGGCAGGAATGGCGCGGCGATCAAACTCCGCGGCATTTCCGAGCAGAACTTCCACCGCGTGTCGGCCCTCGTGGCTGGCTTTGTGGGCCAACATGGGCTCGCCCGCCGCGTCGCCGATCACGAAGATGTTTGGCTCGGCCGTTCGCAGGTGGTCATCATGCTGGATAAAACCGCGTTTGTCCGTCTTGATCGCCGTGTTTTCCAGACCCAGGTTGCGAGTGTTGGGAACCCTGCCAACGGAAACCAGGACGCGGTCGTATTTTTCGGTGCCGTATTTTTCCGGGCCTTCATAGGTGACTTCGACTTTGTCGCCGTTGAGTGCGAGACTGCCGACTTTTGTGTTCAGAAAAATTCGATCGTCAAATAGCGTCTTCAAGCGGCGCGCGAGAGGTTTGACCAGATCGCGGTCGGCGCCCATCAACAAACCGTCCAGCAACTCGACGACGCTTACCTTGGTGCCGAGGTTGGCGTAAACCGTCCCCATCTCCAACCCGATGTAACCACCGCCGATGACCAGCATCGTCTCAGGAATGTCAGCCAGTGCCAGAGCGCCGGTCGAATCCATGACGCGGTCCGAGCCGATATTAAACGCGGCCGGCATCGCGGGAAAACTCCCTGTTGCAATAATGCAGTGATCAAACGTCAGCTGATTGCCCTCGGGAATCGACGAATCGTCGCCCGCGAAAGTCAATGTATTCGAGTTGACAAACCTGGCGGTCGCATTGATCACGGTGACTTTGCGGCTCTTGGCCAGCGAACCCAACCCGCCCGAGAGGGTCTTGATTACTTTTTCTTTTCGCGCCCGAAGCTGGTCGAGAGCGATTTTTGGATTGCCAAAAGAAACGCCCCAATCGTGGTTAAGTTCCTCGACTTCCGAGATGACCCGGGCGACGTGCAATAAAGCCTTGGACGGAATGCAGCCCCGCAACAGGCAAGACCCGCCCAATCTTCCTTCGGCTTCCACCAGGACAACATCCAGACCTTCGTCAGCGGCCAGAAAAGCCGCCGCGTATCCCCCAGGGCCACCACCGATGACAACAAGTTTCGTGTGCATTGTGATTCCTTAAAAAAACGGCCAGCCAACTAGTGACTCGCCGTTGTTAATCGCAAAGTGCGTTCGAAAGAATTATCGTGACAGGAATTCGACGACCGTATTCGCGTCGACCGGAAGACTGATATCGGTTGGTCCCGGTTTTCCAACGACGTTAGCCGTCAGGTTCTCTGAATCGAAAGTCACCCATTCGATTCCTTCGCCACTGCCACCGGTTTCACCGATGCCTTTGTACGCCAACAGCAAGTTGTTACGTGGACGAACCGTGATGACGTCTCCGGGACGAAGTTGATAGGAAGGTTTGTCAACCTTCTGACCATTCACGCGGAAATGTCCGTGCGCGATTCCCTGGCGAGCTTGGGGACGTGTTTTGGTCAGTCCAACGCGGCGAACGACGTTGTCCAGGCGGTTTTCACAAATCAGCAACAGGTTTTCGCCGGTGTTGCCTTTTTGGCGGGTGGCCATCTCAAAGTAACGACGAAGCTGGCGTTCACCCAACCCGTAGTAATGCTTGATTTTTTGTTTTTCCATCAACGCAGCGCCGTAGTTCGACGGGCGTCGAAAACGAGTGTGCATTCCGGGCGGTTGACTACCGCGCTTTTCCAGAGCCCGCGATGCTCCGCCGTTTTCATAAATCAGCGTTTGCAGTCGTCGGTTAACGCGACCTTTCGGTCCAGTGTAACGTGCCATCTTCAATAACTCCCGGTTATTGGTGTGCTTTCGACGAGGGCTCTACGGTCTGGTCACGCGACAAGGGCAGGCCATCGTTCTGTATTGTGAACGCATAAATATCGCGAAAATGGGCCGTTTCGGCAAGGGGGTAATGCTTCCGCGGGCCAATTCCTGATGAATACTCCGCTCCCATGGCACGTATTTAACGTTCTCGAAACTAGCCGCGGTTGAGCCGCAGATAACCGTGACTAGTGCCGAGCGGCTGAGCCTAAACTTAAATCTTGCCCCGGAACTAGCACATTTGAATATCGTTGAATCAAAACTCAACTCGATGCTCAGCAAGCGTTTTCGATGGGTGGGATTGTCGACTCCAATCATCGCGGTTGAATGTGGTAGAGTCTCGGATTCATGGCGGGCCGACAAGTCAATGTTGATGAGTCGTATCGACAGCCTCTGCAGTGAGATCGCTTGATTTCGGTAATCTATCAATCTGGCACACTAACCAACGAAACGCGCCGATGATGCAATCCGAGTTGTCCCGCGAACCGTCCTGGTCGCTAGGGCATTTTGTCAAACGCGAAGTTGTTTTTAACTACCTGTTTGCATTATCGGCGGTAGCCGCCGCAACGTATTTACGCGTACTGCTACAACCGTTGATTGGTGAGCGATTGCCCTTTGCAACATTCACGATTGCCGTCATGTTGGTCGCTTGGTTGAGCGGTGTTGGGCCTGCCAGCGTCGCGTTAATACTCTCATCCGTTCTTTGGGCGCAGTACGTGATACCGCCCGAAAACAGCCTGAATATCACGGGCCTTCAAGACCAGATTGCCTTGGCGGTTTTCTTTATTGTCGGCACCGTTTCAATCGTGTTGTTTGGTCGCCTGGAGCATCAGCGACGACATGCTTTGGAACAGGCAATTGAAAATGAACGCTTGAACGGTCAACTTCGGCAGCTCGATCAACAAAAAGACGAATTTCTTTCATTGCTCGCGCATGAGTTGCGCGCTCCTTTGGCACCCATCAAGAATGCGCTTTGTCTCGCGGGCAAATCAACTCCGGGAACAACGGACTGCGATGAGACATTAGTTCTGATCAACCGGAATTTCAGCCATCTCGTGCGGTTGGTGGACGATTTGCTGGATGTGTCCCGGTATTTGCGGGGAAGCATCGTATTAAAACGGGAAATCGTCGACCTGCGGCAATGTGTCAATTCGGCCCTGGAGATGATGCGGAACGAGATCGATGAGAAACAACATGAGCTTATCATCGATTTGCCGGCTGTCGCCATCCATGTTGACGCTGATCCAGTCCGCTGTTCTCAAATTTTTTGCAACCTCTTGGCCAATGCGACGAAATACACACCGGAAAAGGGACGAATTCACGTCTCTGCCATATTGCGCAAGGATGGAGTGGAGGTGGCGATTCGAGATAACGGCCTTGGAATCGCCGAGATCAATCGCCAAAAGATCTTTGAACCGTTTTTTCAGGCAAACCTGAAGCAGACACGATTCGCTTCGGGGCTCGGGCTGGGACTGACGATCGTCCAAAAGCTGGTTGAGCTGCATGGAGGCCGTGTCGAAGTCGAAAGCCGCGGCGTTAGTGCGGGCAGTCGATTTTCTGTTTATTTTCCAGAATCAATGCTGCGCGAAGGCGCTGCCTCGCGGGACAGACTCTCTGGGGCGAAACAAAAAGTTGACGCGGAACTTCCTGCGCAGCTGACTGAACCCACAACCGGCAAAGTGAGGGTCATGATCGTCGACGACAACGTTGATACGGCCAAGACGCTGGCAAAACTCCTCGAATTGGAGGGTTTTCAGACGCAAGTCGCGCATGATGGACTCTCCGTCGTCAGGTCATGCCAGGCATTTCTTCCACAGATTTTATTGCTGGATATCGGTCTGCCCGAACTCGACGGATTTCAAGTCGCAAAGCTGGTGCGGGCGGAAGAAGTCGGTCGCCACATGAAAATTGTCGCGATCTCTGGCTGGGGCTCCGAAGCCGACAAGCGGGCGGGTCGCGAAGCCGGAATGGATGCTCACTTGGTCAAGCCCGTGAGTCTGGATCAGCTAATGCCGCTATTAGTTCCCAAAGTGCCTGAGGAAGAAGCCGCGTATCGCTAATTTCAGCGCACCCTTATAACCGGCGTCACTGGATGGGCTCATGAAAGTAATAGCACAGTCCATCGGGAGCAACGACGAAAAAAACCTGAAGCTTTTCTCCATCGCGTTCATCCACCCGCCAGTTTCCGATTTCTACTCCTTTTGATTCGAACTCCTTTTTGAGTTCAGCAATGCCTGACACAAGGATTGCCGCACCGTCCTGAGCGGCATCGCCACCGTTGATTGAGAACCCGATTCGCGTTTTGTCGCGTTCAAGGATCACGGTCGGAACGGGCTGTTCCAGTCGCTCAACCTCGGCCATGCCGAAGTTCTCGGTATACCACTGGGATGTCCTGTCCAGATCGGTGACGGGTAACGACATGATGTCATTTTGATAAGGATACGCCGCGTTGAATGTGGGCTGAGTTGACATGCGGTTAACCATCCATACCCTGTTTGAAGCAATTGAAATAAATTAATGACCGGCATCCTTGCCGTCCTTCCGGCGAGAATTAAGTCGGCAAACGATTGCCGTTACCACCATACTCAGGACGGATCCTGCGGCGGCCAAAGCCATGTCCTTGTGGGCGTCCCATGCGTCGCCTTGTTGCCCAAGATAGCTGTCGGCGAACTCCGGTGCGAGATAGACGGCGCCGCCCCACTCGGCGAGTTCAAACAAGGCACTGCTCGCGAGAATAAATTGAATTGCAGCCAGATGGCTCCAAGGCGAACTTACATGGGTCAGTCGGACGATCAACTCCCGTGCAACCGGCGCAATCAACAGACCATAGGAAAAGTGAACAACACGATCGTAATGGTTTCGGTGGAGTTGGAAAGTCTCCGAGATTGTCGCTCCAAAAACCTGCAACGACCACTCATCGTACGGAACAAAAGAATAAATAAAGCGCGTGCCCAGCACGTGTAGGCTCAAAAATCCAATCAGCAGCACAAAGCTGTTATTGCTCAGCGGAAAAAACCAAATCGACGCCAAGAGGATTACAACCGCGATCCAGGTCGGAATAACATGAATGGCGGCATGGAGCTCAAAGGGTGGATCGTACAGCCACAGCACCAGAAAAATGGTGAACAGCGACAGTACCGCAATTTGGAACACGCGCGATGGTGGTGGCATAGGCAATTTCGGCCGAAGACAACTTGTAAATTGAAAGAGCAGCCACCTAAGTAATTTCTGTCAGAGGGATTAACATTTGGTCCAAGCCCGGCTCAGACCAATTGCTTTGTTCCGAGTTTCGCCACGATGGGAGCCGCCAGCTGGTTCAGTTCGTCTGCTGTGGAAAACTTGTGACAGATGCCCCGGTTCAAGGGCTCTTGGACTTTGGCCCACCGTTCCGAATGGAGGGGGCGCCCAGGCAACTCGCGGATGAAGATGCCTTTGACCTGAGCTGGATATTTTTTCCCCAGCTTGCGATAGATCTCGGGGTCTTTTTCACCCGAATCGCCGATAAAAATGAAGTTCCGTGCCGGCAAGTGCTTTACCAGGGAGCGAATCGCCGAAATCTTCCCCTTACGACGAATGATCAAGACCTTTTTTAAAAGTTGATCACGAAATCGAAAATTCCGCAAATGGATCGTCCCCGCCGGGAAACCGGAATCAATCTGCAAATCAACCAGCGAATGATACAGCTGCCAGGGACTCGACGAAACGTAATGGAAATCAAATCCCGTCTCGGACCATTGTCGGTAAACCTCTGACATCCCTTCCACGCTTTTGAAATCACGCAGGAACGTATTTGCCAGCAACTCGCGACGATTGACGACCGAACTGACTTTGATCGTGTCGTCGATATCGGAAATCACACTGGTTCCGGTTCGCTCCAACAGGAATACCGAACCTTGAACCGGTACCGAATGGGGGTGGCTCGTTGAGACTTCATAACTGATAAAGCGGTTGCCGGCTTCGGTGGATTGCTCAATCTCGCGGGCCATTGATTCCGGAATTTCGATCCACGAGTGGAACTTTCCGTCGCGAGAAGTTTTTTTCTTCAAACGAAATCGTTCTCCCGCGATCGTCACAAATATTTTTTGGCGATGCTCGGCGTCAACCAGAAACGGTGTCACGCGACGTTTGAACATCTCGTTGTCAAGTGCCTGCGGCGGGACGTGCATCGCATTGCGCAACATGCGGATCATGATCCGCTTGCGGATGTTGAATTCCTCGGGTGTCACGAAGGCGACCCCGGAAATACGCAATTTCCAGTGACCGGTCTCTGTAGGGATTCCGAAACCGGGATAGGCAATCAGTTGGGAAGGCGTCGGGTGGACATCGCGGGTTGGCATCATCCGGGCCAAACAAAAAGATGGAACGATTTCTCGAAGCTGGAAATTAGATACCCTATGGTTCGAAAAAACCATCCCCATCTTGCCGGAAAATCCGAGTTGTTCCGCAACACTTCACCGCACGCGGTGACCAAGTGGTTGCAGAATGGCGGCATCCTTGTCGCAAATTTTGCGTAACGGATTGATCAAGCGCATAAAAAAGGCGGCTGATGGTAGCCGCCCTGTACCGGTCAACGACAATTTTGCTTAATCCCACCACCACTGGTTTTCGGCCAGGTTTGCAAGCGTGACGGTTTTTTTCAGCTCCGCAATTTTTCCTTGCTCGTCAACTTTCATCCGATCGGCCGTTAATGCCGCGCGTGGCTGAATGGAGACGCCACCGCCGATGGGTGTCATGAAGTAGCGGCCTTTCCACACGGCGTTGATCGCCGGGGCGACGTACCGGGGTGCATCGTAGATTTCAACAGGCATCTTGGCTTCGTCACCAAAGGTTGCCATTTTCCACTCGGCCTGGCCGTAGAAATCCATTTCTTGAATAAAAGCGGCGACGATGGACAAGTCGATACAATTGCGCAGCTCGGCATACAAAGGTGCCTCCTGGCTCAACGCGTTGTACATTTTTGTGAACGAGCTGCAGAAGGTCTTGCTGGCCCGATTCATGCCACCGGTACCCTTGCGGCTACCATCGTTGGCGATACTCTCGTCTTCACCGACCAGCTGCACACCCCCACCAATCATTTCCATGCCTTGCTCGTCCTGACTGACTGCAATGCAATCATAATCCGGTTGGAAGAACCAGCGTTGCAGCGAACTTTTGGCAACCGAGGTGGGCGTCGCCTTTTCAATGAAGCTGGTGATCCGCACCGGAGGTTGCTCAAGCCCGATCCCGATCAGTTTCATGTGGTAATCGGCGTCAACCATCGTGCGGGCAAAATGCGTATTGGGCGAGATGCCTTTGATGGTGACGGTTTGCATGCCTAGCGCGTTTTGGAACAGGTTGACGACGCCTTGGGCATCACCTGGTTGGAATTGGTGTTGCACCTGCGCGTAGGCTTCCTTCATGCGCTGCAAACCTTCCTGAGTCGGATCGATCGAGCAGCTGATGATACGAGCTTGTTTTCCGTCGGGACCGAACGCTCGCAAGGCAACGATCAAGTCCTGCAAATATAAAGTCGCTTGTCCTGTATGCATTCCCACCACGCGATTTTGGCTATTCACGAAAAAGCCCTCAGCGGGCCCGCCAATGACGATGTCTTTGGTTTCGGGAAAGTAAAAGACGTGCGTGATCCTTGTTAGTCCCGCGAGATACTTCATTTCGGCTGGAATCGGTTGCCCTGCGGCCAACAGACGTTCGGCTTCACGTTCCATGCGGGTCAGCGAGATCCAGCGCAGGTTGCTTTTCTCGCGGAGGTCTTTGTTCAGGCTGGCATGAGCCGCCTCGGCCCGTTGCTGATCGAGCGCGCGATTACCTCCAAACAAAGCCCGCGAACTCAAAACGCCATTGGCATCGATCTCGACACCGCCGGTTGCCGGATCGTTGCCGGTTCCGCCACCGCCAGTCTGAGCGTAGCTGGTGGAGTTGGCAATCAAAGCCATGCCAACAATCGCCATTACCATGGCCAGCGAGCGCATAAAACGAATCGCCATGTAACCTGTTCTCCTGTCCGCGACTTTCATTGGTCGTATCCCGTTAAAGATGGCCCCGTACCTCTGCTGTGCCCCGGTCGGGTCCTTTTGTCATGTATTCAATCTATTTATGGTAATTGGGTCGTCGAGCGGGAGCAAGAAAAACCACCCTAAACCCGCGAGATGATTTTGGCGTTTCCCGGCTTTAACGGAAAATGCCGGTTTTGCCGGATGCACCAAGGAATGTGTCTTTTCGCACGTAGGCGACGCCAGAGGCTGCCGATCAGGATTCCAGGCCCATTTCGCGGATGATCAGCTTCATGTCATCCCAGACGTGTCGTTTTGCGTCAGGTGATCTTAACAGGTAGGCCGGATGATACGTAACCACCACGCGGCTTCCCCGCCACTGATAAATCTGGCCCCGCATGCGGCCAATCGACTGTTTCGTGTTCAACAGCGTTTTGGCGGCAATGCTGCCCAAACAGCAAATAAATTCTGGCTGCAAGATCTCGAGCTGCTGGAGGGTGAAGTTCGCACAGTTGCGAAGTTCATCTTCTTTGGGATTTCGGTTGCCTGGTGGACGACACTTTAGTGTGTTGAGGATGTAGACGTCGTCTCGGCTGAGCTTCATGGCGGCAATGATCTTGGTCAGCAACTGCCCGGCAGCACCGACAAACGGTTCCCCCTGACGGTCTTCATCCGCGCCCGGCGCTTCGCCAATGAAGACGAGTCGCGCGTTTGGATTTCCGACGCCAAACACGGTTTGAATTCTCGTGCTGGCAAGTTCGCCGCAGGCTGTGCAAGTGGCGACATTTTGCTGGATGATTTGCAGCTGGGTCGTCCGATCCTGGGCAGCAACGGGCGGCCCATAGGCTGGGAGATTCTCGTAAATCGCCTGATTCGATGAGTCCGGGAAGATTGCGCCAGCGGCGGTTCGGTTTTCGGCAACGGACATCGCGGGCTGCCGGGGCTTGCCCGCAACGGGAGACGTTCCCTCGAACGACTTGCCACCAGACTGCCTCGATTTATTCTCGGCAAGCGTTGGTCCAGGAGTTTGTCGAGCCGGTTGGGCGACGGTAAGCGACGCCGAGAAATCGTACTTGCCGGTTGACTTTGGCAATTGGGTAACACCTGCGGCGGCCAAACCCAACAGGTATTGTGAGATCGCATTGGACAAATTGCCATCAAACGGGACCGCAGCGGTGGTTGCTTCCGTTTCTTTTCCAGATTCTGGCATGATGCCGACTTTCCAATGTACCGTTAATGCGGGTTGTCGGTTACGTTTGACAAGTAGACTACATTTGAAAGAATCATGGTCGGCTTGGCCAGAACACCTGTCCAAAATTTATTGCCAACGCTGTGGGTTGGCAAACAACGTGCAAGATTGTTGAAATAGCAAATGTCCATTCCCCAAGTCTCAATTGTCGGTCGACCGAACGTTGGCAAATCCAGTATTTTTAACTGGCTGGTCGGCCGTCGATTGGCCATCGTTGATGACATGGCGGGTGTTACCCGGGACCGCATGATTCATTTGCTGCAGGAGAACGATCGCTATTTCGAAATCGTCGATACGGGTGGTATCGGCATCAATGATGTCGACGATCTCGGCGAGGAAATTGAAAATCAGATTGAAGTTGGAATCCAGGGCGCCGACGTGTTAATGTTCGTCGTTGATGCCCGCGACGGTGTGACTCCGCTGGACAAGACGATTGCCCGGAGACTGCGCGGGCTGGCCAAACCGGTCATCCTGGTTGCCAACAAATGCGACGGCGATAACTGGGAAATTCACTCCAACGATTTTTTTGCGCTCGGATTTGGTCAGGCGATTCCCGTCAGCGCGAAAAATAATCGCCACAAGCCGTTGTTATTGGAGGCGATTCTGGAGAATCTGCCGGCCCAGTCCGAGATCGATCAACGCGAGACGGCCCGGCCGGAAATGAAGTTCGTGATTGTTGGTCGCCGCAACGTGGGCAAGAGTACATTCATCAATACGCTGGTGAATTCCGAGCGGATGATCGTCAGCGAGGTCGCCGGCACCACTCGAGACAGTGTTGACGTTCGCTTTGAACTGGACGGTAAAACGATGGTGGCGATTGACACGCCCGGCCTGCGTCGGGGAAAAAGTGTCCGTACCGACATCGACTTTTATGGGGTGCATCGAGCCCATCGTTCCATTCGTCATGCCGATGTCGTGCTGATGATGTTTGATGCCAGCAAACGTATCAGCAAAGTCGATCGGCAACTGGCGACCTATATCGAAGGCGCCTATAAGCCCGTGATGTTTGTCGTTAACAAGTGGGATTTGATGGCGGCCCATGACATGCCGACCCAGCGATGGGCGGACTACATCCGCGACAATTTTACGACGCAAAACAATGCGCCGATTGCCTTCATTACGGGTGAGACGGGGCAAAACTGCAAACGGATGCTGAATCATGCCCAGATGCTGTTCAAGCAATCTCGTTCGCGAGTCAGCACGCCGATTTTGAACAAGATCATCAAGAAAGCGTTGATTCAACATCCACCGCCGATGGCTCATGGTCGCCGTCCCAAGATTTACTATTCGGCTCAGATCGGAATTCAGCCGCCGACGATCGTGGTAAAATGCAATGACCCTGAGTGTTTTCCTCACACTTATCAGCGGTATCTGTTGGGGGTTCTCAGGGACACGCTGGATTTCGGTGAAGTGCCGATTCGCGTGGTGCTGGAGAAACGCAGCTCGACGGATCCCCATGCGATCCTCAACGATCCACTGATTGAATCGCCTGTCGACAACCAGTGAGCGCGCCAACAACCCGTTAGGCTGGTCCGATTTGTCAACTGCATCAATCAGGCTGGCTTTTCCGCTCATTTACCCGGCGAGGTTAAACTTTTCCTCGAAAGCCCGAATTGGTGCTTGTTTCTTCAGTTCGGTTTTGTTGAAATCTTCGTAAGAATTTTCTGCAAGATGAACCGGAAGTTGTTGGTGAAACATGATTGTTGGCGTTCCCAAAGAGATAAAAAAAGACGAGTACCGAATCGCAATGCTGCCGGTTGGTGTACACGAGATGAAAAAGGCCGGACATGAAGTCCTGATCCAAAAAGGTGCGGGACTTGGATCGGGGCTCACGGACAGCCAATACGCTGCCGAAGGCGCACAATTGATTGAAACGGCGCAGGAAATATTTGACCGCGCCGACATGATCGTAAAAGTCAAAGAGCCACAACCGGTTGAGTGGCCGATGATCCGCGAAGATCAAATCCTGTTCACCTATTTTCATTTTGCTGCCAGCCGTGAACTGACTGATGCCATGGTCAAGTCCGGCGCGTCGAGTGTCGCTTATGAAACACTCAGTGGTCCTGGCCGCTCGCTGCCGTTGTTGACACCAATGAGCGAAGTCGCGGGGCGTTTGAGTATCCAGGTCGGCGCGCGTTTTCTGGAAAGGCCGCAATTGGGGCGAGGGATTTTGCTGGGCGGTGTGCCTGGAGTGGCTCCTGCCCACATCACGATCATCGGCGGCGGCGTGGTGGGCACGAACGCAGCCAAGATCGCGGCTGGCTTTCAAGCTGACGTTTCCATTCTCGACGTGAACATGGAACGGCTGAGATACCTTGATGACATCATGCCGGCCAACGTGAATGTCTTGTTCAGTGACCGTAACACCATCAAGGAGCAGCTTGCCGCTGCCGACCTCGTGATTGGTGCCGTGTTGATTCCCGGTGCCAAAGCGCCCAGCCTGGTAACTCGCGCGGACCTCAAGATCATGAAGCCGGGCAGCGTGATTGTCGATGTGGCTGTCGACCAGGGCGGATGCATTGAAACTACCAGGCCGACGACTCACAGCGATCCGGTTTTTGTGATCGATGGTGTGGTGCACTATTGTGTGGCCAACATGCCGGGTGCCGTTGGTCGAACGAGCACATTTGCGCTTTGCAATGTTACGTTGCCGTGGGCGATCAAATTGGCTAACGAAGGTGTGATAACCGCTGCCAGAAGTTCCGCGTCGCTTTTGGATGCGGTTAATATTCACAGTGGCAAAGTTACCTATCAGCCCGTTGCCGACACCTTTGATTTGGAATACACGCCTCTGTTGGCATCGTAAAAGCGGCATGGTTGCGACCTGGTTGCCGGCCTACTTGTGAGAAATGCAGGCTAGTCGCGGGGAGCCAGTTCGGGCGGTTGGTATCCCACCGGCGAGACCCGCTCCAGCTGGAATTCCCGGCGGCTGAGCGAGGCGTAGTTGGTGCCGATTTGAACCTGTTCGCCTTCCCAGACGCGATTTCCCTCGGTGTCCATCCGGGCATTCATCGTCGCTTTCTTGCCGGAATGGCAAATGGTTTTTATTTCAATCAGCTCATCAGCCCAACTCAGCAAATACTTGCTCCCCTCAAATGGCTCGCCCTGAAAGTCGGTGCGCAAGCCGTAACACAACACCGGGATCCCCAATCGATCGCAAACAAGCGTCAGCTGCAAAACCTGCGCAGCGGTCAGAAACTGGGCCTCATCAATCAGCACACAGCTGATGTTTTCTTTCACCGCCGCGTTGCGAATCTCAACAAACAGGTCGTAATCCTGTTCGAATGCGTAAGCGTCACGCGCAAGCCCAATTCGCGAAGAAATTTTGCCGACGCCCGCCCGGTGATCGAGCGCGGGCGTGAACAGGAGAACCTTCATTCCGCGTTCTTCATAATTGTGTGCGGACTGCAGGAGTGTCGTGCTTTTTCCGGCATTCATTGCCGAATAGTAAAAATAGAGTTTGGCCATGCTACAGATTGTACGGGTCCTTCGCGGCGTTCCAATAGACTGAGATCATTTCGCTGACCGCAAGTAGCGACATGGAGGCTCCGACCAGGCACAGAACGATGCCAATCCAAGCCATCCGGGGACGTTTGGATCTCAGCCCCCAGATACCAAGCGCCAAACCAAGAATCCCGTTGATCAAACTCCAATAGGTCAGCAGCGAGCCGAGAATCGACCAGATTCCAAGAACCAGTGCTCCCACAGCACCACCGTTGGCTGCAATTCCTTCCAGCTCGATAGCAACCGGGGGGGTGGGGTAAATTGGTTTGGTCAGGCTCGCAGCGGCCCGGATATAGACAATTGGAGGCGGTAGCGGGGATTCACCCGATTTCTCTTGCCTTGCCTCCAAGGGACTTAGTTGATATGAATCTTGGCCTGCAGCATCGACATCGGCGATTTCAGAGCCTGCCAATGGGGCGGTTGCGGGAGAATCTGCGACTTTGTTTGGGGGAGATTCGCTTCCGGGCTGGTCTTCAGGGTTTTCTTTCATTGCCAATTCTGAACAATGGCGTGATGGATGCTCGCTGGCAGTTTGTCGGTTGACCGTCGATTTTAATTCTACCCGTCCAGAGTCTAAACTCCAATGGATTCAACGCCCGGTTCGCCACTATCGAAAACTAATTCGGCCAGGTCACAAAGAAAACGGATGAGACGCTTTATCACGCATTTTGAAAGTGCCATCGACGGGACCGAATTGCCAGCTGACCGGATCCAAACCATGCACGCCGATCGGCCACTTTGGTCGCGGTACGATTTGGACGCGGTCAAGACCGTGATGACCAAAGCCGTAATTGCCAGCCGGTTTCCCGATATGTGGCGCTATCGCGAACTGCTGCCCGTGGGCAATGAAATCAAGCCAGTCACGATGAACAAGAAAATGAGTCCGATTATCGAATGTCGGCGACTTGCGCGGCAAATGGGACTCAGCCATGTTTGGATAAAAGACGAGGCGCAGCTGCCAACGTGCAGTTTCAAATGTCGTGGCCTGTCCTTGGCGATCACGATGGCCCGGCATTTCGGCACCACGCGAGTTGCGATGGCCAGCAACGGAAACGCTGGTGGCGCCATGGCGATGTACGCGGCAAGAGCCGGCATCGAAAGCGTGTGTTTCATGCCACGCGACACGCGAGTCGTCAGTCAAACCGAATGTTTTTATTCCGGCTGCAAGCTATTTCTCACCAACGGCCTGATCGATGAAAGTGGAAAGCGAATTCGCGAAGGCCACAAGCGGGGATTGTGGTTTGACATTTCAACGATGAAAGAGCCTTATCGACTGGAAGGCAAAAAAACGATGGGGCTGGAACTGGCCGAGCAATTCAATTGGGAGTTGCCCGATGTCATCATGTATCCCACGGGCGGCGGTACGGCTTTAATCGCCATGTGGAAGGCCTTTAAAGAGCTGCGCGAAATGGGGTTTTTGACTTCGCTAACGATGCCCCGAATGTATGCAGTTCAGTCCAACGGTTGTCAGCCGATCGTCACCGCATACGAAGCGGGCGAACGATTTGCCAAGCGCCACGAAAACGCGCACACGATTGCGTCCGGGATGCGGGTTCCAACCGCCCTCGGCGATTTCATGGTAATCGACACAGTCCGCGAAAGTGACGGGGCGGCAATCGCGGTCGAAGAGTCGCGGTTGATTGACTGGCAAAAACAGGTTGCCCGGGCAGAGGGTTTAATGATTTGTCCGGAGGCGGCGACCTGCATCGGCGGACTGGAAAAATTGATCGCCGAAAAACGTGTTTCGCCGGAGGAACGCGTCGTGATTTTCAATACGGCTGCAGGACAAAAGTATCTTGGCCCGGACGGCCCAATCGAAGGTGTTCCCACGATCGACCTGACCCAACCCACTGATTGGGAACAGTTTGAAAAAGATTATTTCAGCCGAAGCAGTCGAGATTAATTGGCCTCATTAGCTTGAGGCAATGTCGCCATCGAAATGAATTGCCAGCCAGACTGTCTTTTCAATCGGCGAGGTCAAACCGACTCGGTGGCGGCAACCGGCTGGAATCAACAAATAGTCACCCGGCGTCAATTCGACGCTTTTCTGCTCGTCGTCGAACTCGATTCGAGCTGCCCCTGAGAGCACCGCCACCCATTCATGCTGCGGTTGGTCGTACCAGAAACCGGCCGTTGTTGAATGTCCATCCGACACAATCCGCTCCAGCCGAAACGATCTGCCAGTCGCAAGTAATTGAAATAGCTCTTCAGGCAATTCTGCGGGAAGGCCCTCGAACAAATTCTGTTTCAAGTCACACACACTCCGTTAATTGCGAGAATTTGCAGTAGCGAAGAGTATATCCCATTTGTTTGGCTGGTGCCCCTGATGTGTTGAAAACGCATCAAGACGTTGGATTGTGGAATCATCCTTGCGGTCCCGTTCGGGAGTCCCGGTTTGGCACTCAAAATGCACCTCTGAAAACGCCGCGAAACCTCTTGCCAGTTTGCTTCTTTGGATTCATATCATGAACGCTCTAACTCGTCCACTTTCCGCTGACCCAAAAACACGCCTGAAAATCATGCTGGGTTCTCTCATCGCCAAGGTGGACTCCCGCCGAGCGATCGCCAATTATCGTCGCCCCGATTCCGGTGCCGACGTTTTCGACAGGCTGGTCGTCACTTACTTGACCAATCGTTGTACGGCCGAGAGGCGAACTGGATTTCTGGAACGGTTGCATGCTTCGTTCTGGAGCGGCGAGCAAGGTGCCGTGTTTTCCGGAAACTGTGATCATCGATTCCAGGATCTTTTTCTGGCCAAGCAGCAACCGGATTTTCTTGCGCTCAAATCCCATCTGGAAAGCCAGCCAAATATCAAGCGAATGGTGGAGATCGGAACTTGCTCCGGATTATTCCTGGAGTACCTCGTGAACCACCTTCCCCAGATCCGGCAGGCCGTCGGGTTGGACATTAACGAAGAACAAATTGCGGCGAATTTGCAAAAAGAAATATCGCCAGTCATCCAGTATGTCGCCGGCGACGCCATCCGCTGGATCAACGAAAATCCAGCCGCGAATACTCTTTACGTGAGCAACGGAGGCGTGTTGGAATATTTTTCGCGACCAACACTGGACAAATTATTGCAAAACGTTGCTCGAAGCCGTCCCGTTACGATCTATACGTCCGAACCGGTCGCCAGCGATCATGCCGATCACATTACCGACTCGATTCCGTTTGGCAATGAACTGTCGTTTTCGCACAACTACCGCGACCTGTTTGAGTCCAATGGCTATACAGTTCATTACCAACGGCCAACCGACTTTGTCGCGGCCTGTGGCACGAGTTATCGCATGTTGGTCACGATCGCGTCGAGCGTTTGAACGCCGTCTTTTGTGGTTCGGAGTATATTTGCCGCCGCCCGCGTTGTCAAACACGACGAACAACCGCGAATCCAGTTTTGCGTCTGCGGCCCCGGGATATGCTTGCGGCATCCATAGGAAAAATCGCGGCTGGAGTGTCGCGTCTACGTCTGGAGATCGGGATTCAATCCAATGCTGGCCGGTGGTAAATTCGCAGTTTTGTTCGATAATAGGAAAGAATCTTGCGCCCTGTGACCAGACGTGTCACGGGCCTGGGCTCAGATGATATGAACGCATGGTTCTTCACCGTCAGGGACAGACAATTTGAGCAACACGCAAGATCGCCGCTTCTTTCTGGGATTCGATCGACCGCCGCTGGTTTCTGCCACCAACTGGCTAATTGATAACTATGCGCAGCCGGACGGTTCGCCGCGTTGCCTGGATATGCGCGAATTGATCGTGGCTGTGCCAACTGCCCGGGCGCAAACTCGTTTGCTGCAGTTGCTGATCCAGGCGGCAGAAAAACACGATTTGTTGTTCACGCCGCCGACAATCACAACCATTGGTGACCTGCCCGAACACTTGTACGTGGCGGAAAAACTCCTCGCTACCGATTTGGCGCAGCAAATCGCCTGGTCGAAAGCTCTGGAAGCGACTCCCGCGGAAGAAATCAAGTGCCTTGTGGGTCGCGCTGAAGTCGAGGAGCTCAACGACTGGCAACCGCTGGCAATCGTGCTCTCCCAATTGCATTCCCGGCTGGCCAACGACATCTGGAGTTTCCACAGCGTAGCCCGCGAAGTCAAAAAAATCAAAGCGTTCCTCAAGGGGGAAGAAGAGCGCTGGAACGCGCTGCGTGAAATTCAAAAGCGGTACTACGAAATTCTCGGCAAGGTCGATTTGTGGGACAGGCAAGCCGCACGTAACTGGGCCGCTTATGGATTGCTACTGGAAAAACCGGAAATCCGCTGCCGTGCCGACAGGAAAATCGTGATGCTGGGGGCCGCCGACTTGAATCGCTCGTTGGCCCAGATGTTGAATCAAGTTTCACGGCAAGCGGACGATCAGGTCACAATCCTCGTCGCAGCCCCCGAGTCGTTGGCCGAAAGGTTTGATGCGTTTGGTAGCCTGATAACAGAAAAATGGCTGGAAGTTCCGATCAAGTTGGATTCAAGTCAACTCCTGATTGTCGACCAACCTGCCGATCAAGCGTTTGCCGCGGCGCATTACATCACGAACCTCAACCCGCAATTCGCATCGGACGAAATTACCATCGGCGTTCCCGATTTGTCGCTCGTGCCGCAGCTTGAACGCAGCTTGAACGCAGTTGGTCTCAATCACCGCAACTTGTCCGGGCGGGCGCTCGCGGAGACCGGGCCGGTGCGATTGATGATCGCTTGCCGCGAGTATTTGCGTTTTCAGGATTATGAGACGTTCGCAGCGCTGCTTCGCCATCCGGACATTTTTTGCTGGATCGCGGACCGCGTCGAAAACGGTTCTTGGCTCGGAAAGCTTGACAAACATCAGAATGACAACTTGCCGGGCAATATCGGTGTCAGGGACAGGCAACCGTTTGGTGATCCGCAGAAGCTCCGCCAGAACTTCATTGCTGGCGATGAGAGCTCTGAAAAACGAGCTGCGCGGAACGCCGATACATGTGAATTGCTGAATGAAATCCATTCCCACGTCGCTGCATTACTCGAACCGTTGGTAGGTCTCGCTGCGCCGATTGCCGATTGGACAAGGCCGTGGAGCCAGATTCTCATCGACATTTATGGCCAACGCGTGATGGACAAGAACGATCTGCAAGACCGACAAGTGATCAAAGCGTGCGACGCAATCTATTCAGCTCTGGGAAATCAAAAACAGGTGCCACCGGGTTTTGGCACGGTCGTGTCGGCGATCCAGGCGCTTGATTGGGCGATCGAAGCGGCTGCTGAAAGCAAGGTAGTCCCGCCACCGATTCCAGACGCGATTGAACTGGCGGGGTGGCTGGATTTGGCGCTTGACGATGCACCCGTGATGGTTGTCACGGGAATGAATGACGAACATGTGCCTGAATCGCAAATTGGACATCCGTTTCTGCCAAACGGATTGTGTGAAGAACTAGGCATCCTCGATAACAATCGGAGATTCGCCCGCGATGCATACGCCTTGACGGTGATTCGTTCGGTGCGCGACCACTTGCTGCTGATTGCCGGACGCCGCGACGAAATTGGTGAACCAAAAAAGCCCAGTCGATTGTTGTTTACCGAAGACGATCAGAGTTCTGCCCTGCGTGCCAAAGCATTTTTCGGTTACAAAGGCAAAGACGATTCGCGATTTTGGTTGTTCGATCCGCGACAATTGCCTGACACTCAGCAATTCCATGTACCGTTTGCCAATTGTGCCTCGCCGCCAACCAGCCTGACCGTAACCAGTTTCAAAGAATACTTGAAATGTCCCTACCGGTTTTACCTGCAAAAGATTTTGAAGCTCAATCCCTTGGCCGACGACTGGCGGGAACTCAGCGGCGGTACTTTCGGCGACCTGATCCACGATGTCCTGGAGGCATTTGGCAAAAGCGATGTCAAAGACGAAACGAATATCGGGCATATTCGTGATTTCCTGAACGCCGCGCTCGACAAGAGCGTACAAAAACGATTTGCCGGCTCACGGTTGCCGGCGGTTCGCATCCAGGTTGAACAACTGCGGTCTCGTCTGCACAAATTTTCCGAGCAGCAGGCCGAACGTCGAGAACAAGGCTGGCAAATTGTCAGCACCGAAGAGTTGCTGGAGCACAAATGGATGATCGACGGCGAACCGTTCATCATCCGCGGGAAAATTGATCGTGTCGACCGACACGAAGGAAACGGACGCATTGCTGTCTGGGATTACAAGTCATCGGACAGTGGCGATCTGCCAGGGCCTGCCCACCTGACACGCAATGGCTGGAAGGATCTCCAGTTGCCCCTGTATCGACACCTGGTAAAGGAAGTCGCCGCCGTCAAGGGCGCTGATTTTTCCAACATGATCATGGGATACGTATTGCTTCCCAAAAATCTCGCACAAACAGGTTTCAAGATCGCCGATTGGTCGCCGCAGGAGCTGGAATCGGCCGATATGCTCGCGATCGACGTGATCCGAAAAATCCGCGGCGGCATTTTCTGGCCTCCCAATCCAAAAATGCCTCAGTACGCGGAGGACTTTGCCGCGATTTGCCAGGACCGGGTGTTTGAACGCGACAATCTTTGGGAGGATTCGCGATGAGTCATGAGCTTCTCGACCAGTTTCCCAATACCATCATCCGCGCGTCGGCAGGCACTGGAAAAACGTTCGCGCTATCCAACCGATACTTGCAATTATTGGCCTCCGGCGTCGAACCCGAAACGATCCTGGCGACCACGTTCACCCGCAAAGGCGCCGGCGAAATTCTCGATCGGATCATCCAACGACTTTCGGCTGCCGCGCTGGATGACGCGGCCGCAAAAAGACTCTCGGCGGAAATCGGATGGCAACTGCCACGTCAACGGGCCGCGACAATCCTCCACGAATTATTGGGCAACCTGCACCGTTTGGAAATCAGTACCCTCGACAGCTTCTTCCATCGCGTCGCCAAGGTCTTCAGCCTCGAACTGGGTCTCCCCCCCAACTGGGAGATCGTGGAACAACAACAGATCGACGAATTGAGTGACGATGTAATCCAGACGATATTGCGCAACGACACCGTGCACGACTTGTTAAACATGATGTCCAAGGGTGAAGCCCAGCGCCGGGTTGCCTCCCTGATTCGTGATGCCGTCCAGGACATTTACGGAATCTTCGTAGAAGCCAACACCCGCGAAGTTTGGGACCAATTGCCCACGTGTCCGACTCGACTGTCGCAAGCCGAGTTGGTTGCAGTTGCGGCCGACGTTCAGGGAGTCAAGTTTAAATCCGGCAAGAATCTGCCGGAACATTGGGAGACCGTGAAGAAGATCGTTGACCTCGGCGATTGGGAGAGCCTGGTCCGCGTCAAGTCGTTCCAAAATGTCTTGAACGGGATCAACAAGTTCGGCCAGTCCAAGCTCCCGCCGGAGATCATCGCTATCTATCAAAAACTCATCCCCCATTGCCGGGCGATGGTCACCGACCGACTTATCGCGCAGAACCGGTCGACATTCGAGCTGCTGTCCCAGTTCGGGAAACTTCTCGAGCAAATCAAAAACGAATCGGGACAACTCAGATTCGACGATGTTGCCAACCGACTGCTTGAATTTGTCTCGGTCTGGGACGCTGAAAATTTTTCGTTTCGCCTCGATCATCAGATTAGGCATTTGCTGTTGGACGAATTTCAGGACACCTCCCCCGTGCAGTGGCAAGTCATCCAGCCGTTCGTGCGGCAGGTGATGAAGCCCGATTCAACGCGGTCGTTTTTCTGCGTGGGTGACATGAAACAGGCAATTTTTGGTTGGCGTGGTGGAGTCGCCGAGATATTTGATCTGGTTGATCGAGAGCTGCCCGACCTCGAGAAACTTTCCTTAACCAAGAGCTATCGAAGCGCGTCGCCGGTGATCGACGTGGTCAACTCTGTTTTCACAAACCTTGACAAATTTTGCTGCCGGGATGCCGTTGTCGACGAAGCAATCCACGCTTGGCCAGCCTGGTTTGGCGAACACGAAACGGTTCACAAGGATCTCGCCGGCTATGTTTCATTCGAGTATGGCGACGACTGCGACGCTGCTGACAAAGCGTCCCAGGAAAGTACGCTCTTGGTGCGAAACGAAAACATGTACGCGGCCTCAATCGATCGCATCAGGTCCCTGACCGAGACGATTCCTGCGCATCACTCAATTGGAGTGCTGGTGCGCACGAACGAGGAAGTTGGTGAGCTGATCTTTCGATTGCAACAGGCGAAAATAGCGGCCAGCGAAGAAGGCGGCAATGCGATCACTGATTCGGCGGCCGTGGAAATCATCCTTTCGGCGATTTGCCTGGCGGACCATCCAGGCGATGATTTGGCACGCTTTCATGTCTCTCACAGCCCGTTGGCAGACGAGTTTGGACTCAAACCCGAAGACGAAACGACTCAACCCGACAATAGGCTGGTCGTCGCCCAAGGCGCGGCTGAACTGCGGACTCGGCTGGTCCGCAACGGCTACGGTCCGACCGTCGAGGCGTTGGCGCGGAAACTCATCCCCATTTGCACACGCCGCGAGCTGATAAGAGTGCAACACCTGGTGCGGGTTGCCTACGCATCCGCTTCGGACAATGAGCGGTGGGGTTTGCGCCCCAAACGCTTTGTCGATTACGTCCGTGACGAGGTCAAAGTCGCCGATCAAAGCGGGGCGCAGGTTCGCGTCATGACGATTCATAAATGCAAGGGACTGGAATTCGATTCAGTGGTACTGCCGATGAAGTACGTGACCAACGGATGGTTCGGCGTTCAACCCAAAGTGGTCGTGGGACGCAATGGGCCGACGGAGCCGGTCAAAATCGCTTGTCGGTACGTAGGCGAGGAAGTTCGAAACCTGCTCCCCGAAAATTTTCAAAAGATGTTTGAGGAGGAACGTTCGCGGGCGGTACGGGACGCGATGTGCGTGTTGTATGTAGCCTTAACGCGGGCCGTGCATTCGACTCACATTGTCGCGTCTTACAGTGCCAAACCGAATGACAAGTCGTCGGCGGGAGTTTTGCTGGCGGCGCTTAAAATTGAACGCTCACCGGGCATCGTGTTTGAACATGGCGATCCGCTATGGTTTGAGAAGGCTGCTCCCGTCGCCGCCGACGCGGATGTTGACCACTTGAAACAGTTTTATTTGCCCGCCAACGCCCAATTGAAGCCTGGTGCGATTTCCACGGAAGTTCGCAGCGGGCGTGGGCTCCGTGCGACCAGTCCGTCACGCCTGGAGGGTGGCGAGAAAATGAAACTGGGTTCGCTGTTTGAAACTCGCGATAACGATCAGGCGCTTCTCCGCGGCACGATGCTTCACGGCTGTTTCGAACTCGTATCCTGGCTGGACCAGGGACGGCCGGCGCGGGCAGACCTGATCGCGCATCTCCGCAGCATGGATCCCACGCTTGACGATTACGAGCGATATGCGATGGAATTCGAATCAATGTTGAAGCATGATACCGTCGCCAGGCTGTTGACCTATCAAACGTATTTGCAGGATTTTGCGCCAGATTTTGCCGTCGGCGGAGACATCATGCTGGAAGCCCACCGACTGGAGGTTGAGAACGAAAGACCCTTTGCCGTCAAGCTGGACGGTGAATTGTTGAGCGGCTTCATTGATCGACTCGTGCTGGTTTACGAAGGCGACGTGTTGGTGGCGGCTGACGTGATTGATTTCAAGTCGGACCCGGTCACGGACCAGACGTTGGGCAGCCGGATTCAGCATTATCGGTCGCAACTCAATGCTTATCGACAGGCGGTCGGCAGGTTTACGAAGTTGCCCATTGACAGGATTTCGGCGCGACTGGTTTTTGTTGAGACGGGTCAAGTCGTCATCGTTGACCAGGGCGTTCCCGTTACCAAAGCCTCGCCGAAACCGCCCGAAATGCTGAAGCGGAAACAACAGCCTCGCACGCCCGCGGTTGATTCAAAACCGGCAACTCGTTCGAGTCGCAAACAGCCGTCCCGCCACCAGCAAAAAAGATTGTGGGACGAGTGACCTCGGGGAGGGCGGAGCTCCGTCTCCGCTTGGGTCCTGAAACCGCGATAAGATCGCGGTTTTCCGTGCCTGGGACAGGCACGGCTATGGATCAGTTCAGCAGTTCGTGCAAATGGAAATGGTGCGGTCCAAGTTGGCCACCGTAGTTGCCAGCGCTAATTGCCACCACGCCCTCGGACCTCCCGTTTCCAACGGCTGCCCGCACTCCCGCCGCAATTGCCTGTGCGACACTGTCGAAGTCAACGCCGTCGATAACAATCTCGTACACGCAATTGGCAGATTCATGGATCCGGGTTTCGACCTGTCCGCGGAGTGTTGGGCAAAACGCTTCGGCCGTCGAGGCACGCAGAGCTTTATAGCGCGAACCAACTTTGCTGCCGCTGCGAACGACGCCACCGGGGAAGGGGGTGATGACGCCGTTGAACAGGCCGATTGCGTCGACGGCCCGACCGGCAGCGGCCAATCCCGCGTGTTGATCAACGCACTGGATCAGAAAATTTCCCCCGGCGACACCTGTGTCGGAGCCCGCGTGTTCTTCGACCAGGAATTCCCCATCCATCACAGGAATTCTCCAGTAACGGCGATCCCCCAGGAGTTTGCTTTTTTGAAATCCGTCTCCGAAGTACCGTAGGTGCTTGCCCAGCGCGATGGTCTTTTCGGTGCCGGGCAGCCCATCGAACACAGCCGTTGTCGGGCATGGCATCAGGCACTGGCCGACCCGGTTGGTCACGGCCCGCTCAAGCGCATCTCGGGAAAACGCGAAAACCAGGACGGACGCGCCGTCGCGGCCATCCGGTGTTTCGGATGCGGCAACGGCTGATTCGACGCCGACTTCCGCATCACAGCCAATGACGCTGGTTCCATACCCACAAAATTCCCGGGTTGCAATGTCCAGCCATCGCTGGTCAATCGCCGTGATGATCAGGCGCGTGAATTTCATCGAGAACGCTTCAGCAAACGCTGGTTCGATAACGGTCGAATTGATTTCCAAGTGAATATCCGGATTGTTGAAGATTGTCGCGTGGCAAACTGGGGTTCTTGCAGCTAGATTCTAATGAAAGTCAAACGCTTTGAAACTTGCCGCGGAACGAGTAACTTGGATTGCTTGTCGCGAGCAGAGCCCGAGGAGAGAGCCAGCCCTGTTATCCGACTGGCCACAAAATGCTGCCAGGCTTGATTTATGAAATTTCTTACTGATCCGCCCCGGCCATTCTTGCAGCGCTGCGTTTACGATGTTGCCCGCTGGCTCTGTCGGCTGTGGTTGTTGACGTTTTTCCAGTTGCGCGTGCATGGGATGAAACACGTGCCGTTGCAGGACGGGATGCTCATTTGCACAATCATCAGAGTAATCTTGATCCGATCGTAGTAGGCTGTGCGTTTCCTCGTCGCTCAAATTACCTCGCCAAAAAAACGCTGTTTGATATCTGGTGGTTGGCCTGGTTTCTCAAACAAGTCGATACGATTCCGATTGACCGCGAAGGAATGGGGGTTGCCGGCATGAAGGAAACTTTGCGGCGGTTGAGACGAAACGAGTCAGTTCTGTTGTTTCCCGAGGGGAGTCGTACTCGTGACGGGGAATTGCAGCCATTGATGTCCGGGTTTGTTGCCCTCGCGAAACGAGTGGACTTGCCGTTATTGCCGGTGGGAATGGACGGCCCCTTTGAATGCTGGCCGCCTGGAGCAAATTTTCCCAGAATGGGGTTCATCCATGTTGTGTTCGGTCCGCCCATTCAGCCGCGCGAACTCAAAGGTCTGGATGACGAACAGATCATCCAACTGCTGCAAGCACGGATTAACACGTGTTTTGAAGAAGCTCGCCGGCGGGTGGGAGGTTTGAGGGTTGAGAGTACTGAGTACTGAGTACTGGGTACCCGCGAGCACCGCATTCCGCGATTGATTCTCATCGATTACAGTCACGCGACGGAGACTGCGTAAATTTTTGACTGGTCGGAATCTGCATGAGCAAAACAAACGAAGCCAACGCGAGCGGGAAACCCAAACAAGGAGTTCTCGGGGTCATTTTGCTAACGGTGTTTCTGGACCTTGTCGGATTTTCTATCATCTTCCCGCTGTTTCCCGATATGCTCGAATATTATTTGGGTAAGGAGCTACAAGGCGGGTATTTTCATGCCTTCATCGCATATCTCGAACAGCTCAGCGGGCTCGAGGGCGACAAGGCAAAATTTGCGGCGACGGTCTTGTTTGGCGGTCTTCTCGGATCACTTTATTCCATGCTGCAGTTTTTTGCGGCTCCGATCTGGGGCACGATTTCGGATCGCAAGGGGCGGCGAGTGATTTTATTGATCACCGTGGGGGGAATCGCGGTCAGCTACCTGTTCTGGGTATGTGCCGACGCGTTCTGGCTTTTGATTTTGTCGCGATTGATTGGCGGCGCGATGGCGGGCAATCTGTCGGTCGCGACGGCCGCCGTTGCTGACGTGACCGACGCCCAATCCCGGGCGAAGGGAATGGGAATGATCGGGGCGGCCTTTGGCGTCGGTTTTATTGTCGGGCCGGCACTGGGCGCATTGTTAAGTCTGTGGGACGCCAGCAAAACGCTTTGGTTCATTCCGGGCATTAATCCGTTTTCCGGGCCTGCAATTGTCGCGTTTTTGCTGTCGCTAATCAACCTGATTTATTTGTGGCGACGATTCCCCGAAACATTGAAACCGGCCGCGTCACCAGACCGTTCGCAGACCCGGCGAACGGCAAATCCATTGGCGTTGTTGCGACCGAGTCCGGTGGCAGGAGTCAATTTGACGAATTTTCTGTTCTTCATTTTTATCGCTGCGTTCGCCGGCATGGAATTCACGTTAACGTTCCTGGCAAAAGACCGATTTGCGTACTCGGCAGCGCAAAATGGATACCTGTTCTTGTTTATTGGCTTCATCATTGCGTTTGTGCAGGGAGGATTGGTTCGCAGACTGGCGCCGAAGTATGGAGAAAAGAATCTTGTGATCGCGGGTATCCTGTTGGTCGTCCCGGGCCTTATCCTGGTGGGAATGTGTCACACGCAGTTGTTGTTGTACGCGGGGCTTTTCTTGCTGGCATTTGGCTCGTCCCTCGTTACGCCCAGCCTGACGGCTTTGATCAGCCTCTACTCGCCGGAGGACCGTCAAGGCGAATCGCTGGGTATTTTTCGTTCTCTCGGTTCGCTCGCCCGAGCCTTCGCTCCAATTTTGGGAGCGATTGTGTATTGGAAGTACGGAAGCCAGTGGCCGTACTACGGAAGTGCGGCCCTGTTGATTGTGCCGTTGCTGTTTTCATTTTCATTGCCACTGCCGGACAAGGTCTACTCAAAAAGAGTTCGGGGTGAATGAATGAAGGCGCGAATCACGTTTCAGCTGCGCCGTCGGTGGTAAAAAATCCGACACATGACGGTAAATTTTGTTTAGACTGTGGTCTCAGTCGAATTTCCTGGATTTGATCGGGGTTTTTATGAACCGCTGTCTCGTCGTCCTCTGGTTGGTTGTTTGTTGGCCAACATCCACTTTCTCCCAGGATCGAATTACCGGCCGCGAGTTTGCGACGCGCAGCGAAGTGATTGCCCGGCATGGAATGGCGGCCACGAGTCAGCCGTTAGCGACGCAGGTTGCAATTGACGTGCTGAAAAAAGGCGGCAATGCAATTGATGCTGCGATCGCGGCCAACGCCACGCTCGGTTTGATGGAACCAACAGGCAACGGGATTGGCGGCGATTTGTTTGCCATCGTCTGGATAAACTCCGAGCAGAAACTTTACGGACTTAATGCCAGTGGTCGATCTCCGCGCAGCCTGACATTGGAAAAACTCAAACAGGAAATCGGTGACCGCGATACGATTCCAGCGCTGGGCCCGCTACCGGTGTCCGTGCCCGGATGTGTTGACGGTTGGTTCGAACTGCACGACAAGTTCGGGCAGATTCCCATGACCGATGTGCTGCAGCCGGCGATTGAATACGCGCGCGAGGGTTTTCCGGTATCGGAGTTGATTGCGTACTACTGGAATGCGAGCAGCGGTCTGCGCCGGTATCCTGGATTCGCAGAAACGTTTTTGCCAAATGGCAAAGCGCCGGGCAAGGGAGAAATTTTCAAGAACCCGATGCTTGCCAACACGCTCGAGAAAGTTGCCTTGGGTGGGCGCGAGGCATTTTACAAAGGCGAAATTGCCAGAACGATCGACGAATTCATGAAGCGAAACGGGGGCTACCTGACGTATGACGATCTGGCTGCGCATACTTCCGAATGGGTGGAACCCGTTTCGGTGAACTACCGAGGGTATGAGCTGTGGGAATTACCTCCAAATGGCCAAGGCATCGCCGCGTTACAAATTCTGGGCATGTTGAAGGGGTTTGACGTCCGGGCGATGGGTTTTGGCAGCGCGGATTACGTTCACTATTTCGTGGAAGCCAAAAAGCTGGCTTTTGAAGATCGCGCCCGCTTTTATGCCGACCCGGACTTTCACAAGCTTCCCGTCGCCGAATTGATTTCAGACGCGTATTCCGCTCAACGAAGAGAACTGATTCGGCCCGATCGAGCTGCCAATCAATATGAGGCGGGCAATCCGGCGTTGGAAACGGGTGACACGATTTACCTGACCGTCGCGGACAAGGATCGGAACATGGTCTCGCTGATCCAAAGTAACTATCGCGGGATGGGTTCGGGGATGTGTCCTGATGGGCTGGGTTTTTGTTTGCAGGATCGCGGCGAACTTTTCGATTTGACACCGGGCCGATTCAATAGCTATGAACCCGGAAAGCGGCCTTTTCATACCATTATTCCCGCGTTCGTAACAAAAGACGGCAAACCGTTTATGAGCTTTGGCGTGATGGGCGGCGCGACTCAACCGCAAGGCCACGTTCAAATCATGATCAACATCGTCGACTTTGACATGAACCTGCAGGAAGCCGGCGATGCGCCCCGAATCCTGCATAGCGGCTCCTCCCAGCCAACCGGCGAGCGGATGACTGATGGTGGAATGGTCACGCTGGAAACGGGTTTCGAATATGAAGTCATACGCGAGCTTCTCGGACGCGGGCACCGCATCGGCTACAATCGTGGTTCGTACGGAGGATATCAGGCGATCATGTACGATTCGGAGAACGATGTTTATTACGGCGCCTCCGAATCAAGAAAAGACGGTCAGGCAGCTGGCTATTAGTCGACTTGTTGCAGAACGCCTAAGCCTGCTGCCAGCCGAGAGAGCCGAACACCTAACGGGATGAAAAACCGAAGCAACTTGCGAAGGTTTGTTTCTCGACGACGGAAAAATCGATGGATTTTAAAGACAGTATTCGTTTTCAACTTGAACATGCTCGCCGCATGACGAACAACCTGATTCAGGAATTCACGAATCGTGGCGAGTGGTTATTTCAGCCGCACCCCGACGCGAACAATGCAATTTGGATCGTGTCGCATCTGGGTTTGGCGGACAATCACATGATGGCGCAGTTTCGTCCTGACGGTGACATTCGACCTGAGTCGTTGCACAAACGTTATTGGTTTGGTTCGAGACCCTCGGGCGCGGAAGTTGACAACGTGGCCACTGAGGAAGCGCTCGCATATTTCCGCGACCGCCGCGAGCATTTGATGAAAATCCTCAATGAAGTCACCGAACAAGAATGGCGAGTCAAACCACCGGCGGATTCATCGTTCGGAAATTTTCCCAGCCTCGGGCATATCTTTTTGTTCAATTCAATGCATGAGGGGATTCATTTCGGGCAACTATCGGTTTGTCATCGGGCGTTGGGAAACCCTCCTTTGCGACGTCCGAACTGAGCGGCGCGGCATTGCGATTCAACTTCAACCTGTCGATTTTTTTGAGAGAAACAATGGCTGAGAAGAAAAGTTTGCAGGATACGTACGCGCCCAATCTTTTGTGTTTTGGCTGCGGCCCAAAAAACGAACGAGGACTGCAAATCAAAAGCTTCGTCGAAGGTGACGTCGTCGTTGCCACCTTTAAACCGCAGCCCCACCACCTGGCGTTTGAGGGCATGGTCAACGGAGGCATTATCGGCGTTCTGCTTGACTGTCACATGAACTGGACGGCGGCCTGGCATTTGATGAACTTTAACGAGTTCGACGTTCCTCCGTGCACGGTAACCGCCCACTTCGGAGTTACCTTTGAATTACCGACGCCGCTGGACAGGAAGTTGCGGCTCAAGGCCTGGGTCGTCGATGCGAGTACGCGGAAAGCAACAACCAACGCCACGCTGGGTTACGATGATGTGATTACGGCGCGTGGCGAAGGGACCTTTGTGGCCGTCAAAGAAGGCCATCCCGCCTTCCACCGTTGGTAAACTCGATGCTGCTGATTGGGCGGGCAATCGCCTGATTAACCGGCATAGCTTCGCATTGAATGCGCATTGTTCCGATTTCCTCGCCTGAGCCGGTTTTGCCGGATTTTGAAACCTCGTACGCAAGTTTGCAATTTCTGAATTGTCGCCAAAAATCCGACGAAACCAATATTACGCTTGAAGCCGGCATGGGTTCAATATTTGTAGCTGGATGCCGCGATTTGTTTTGCCTGTCAGATTTAAGGTTTACCATGAAATCCCTTCGGTTTCTGATTGTCATCGTAATGGCAACCACATTTCTATGCGAGAATGTCATTGCGAAAGGTCAAGACGATCGCGGTTTCGGTCGCGGCCGTTTGCTCAAACGACTCCGCGACGACTTGTTGGGATCCAGCAATCCCAACCCGGCAAATCAACCTCGTAAAACACCGACTCCCGCGCCTACGAAGGGGAAAGTACCGACTCCTGCCGGCAATCAAGCGGGAAATCCGTATGCTGAATCGCAATACCCCAACTCCCGTCAATCCGAGTCGCGAAATCCGGCCACAGGGCAGCGCGATCCAAGGCAATCGTCTGCCGCCAAGAAAGCGTCTCTTAAATCAGCAACGTCACTCTCGAATTCCCGGGATTTCGGTATGACGATCGCGGCTAACGATGAAAAAGACATTGTCGTCACGCGAGTGGTGCCGGGAGGAAACGCGGCAGCTGCGGGAGTAAGGCCCGGTGATCTGGTAATCGAAGTTGGCGGCGCTGAACTGACCAGCATGGAAGAATTCAACTCGATCGCAGAAGTCATGAGCCAGGGCGATCAACTGGAGTTCGAATTTCAGACGCCCGGTCGAGAACCGAGGAAGATTCAGGTGCAATTCGGAACGACACCCGAACTGGAAGCCGAAAATGGAACGTCAGAACTCGGCGAAGGAGTCACTCGGAACGAAAGTGGACTTCGGTCGGTTCTTGACAAAAATTCTATCCAGGCAAACTATCGGGCGGCGAACAATCGCTCGGATCAGGCACCATTGCCGCCCCGGGCTCGCGATACGAACCGTCGCGGATCGGTTCAGAAGTTGTCTGACCAACAACTCAAGGTTCTTCAAAACGAACAATGGCGAGCGCGAGATCGGCGGCAAGCGATTTCGCAACAGGGTAACGGCCCATCCCTGAACGGTCCTGGCAATTAGGCCACGATATTGGGTTAAAAAATAGTTTCGTGCAGAATTGCAGCCCAGCTGCAAATGGCACAGCGAAACACGGCCGAAATGTTCGGCCGTGTTTTTTTATGTGTGCGTCGTTTGGTCGGCAGTTGTTGCGCGCTTGACGGTCATGCCAATCAGGCGGGCCGATTGTGCCGGCAAGCGTGGTTTTGCGGTGCGACCGTTGGCGATTCAGACCGTTTTCGGTGGGAGGTTCCGGTATAATGAAGGCTGCACTCAGGTATCGACGAACGGCCTTCCGTTTCAAGGCAAAACATGAATCCAGGCAATCCCCCAACCGGCTCCAGTTGCGATCTTGCGCGGAGTCTTGCGCAGATCCGCGACGTGCTGACCTGCGAGGCTGAAGCGATTCGACTGGCGTCGGAAAAAATCCAGCCGACGATCGTGGATGCGGTCGAATTGCTTTTTCGTTGCAAGGGCCGCGTCATTGTGACCGGCATGGGGAAAATGGGCTGGATCGCGAGGAAAGCTGCTTCAACGTTCAGCAGCACGGGCACTCCGGCGGTCTACTTGCATCCTGGCGAAGCCGCCCATGGAGACCTGGGGATTTTGACAACCGGTGATGTCGTGTTGGCTTTGTCCAACAGCGGCGAAACCGAAGAAGTCTTGAGTTTGCTCCCCTACATGCATCGCCTGAACATACCTGTGATCGCGCTCAGTGGCGAAGCGAAAAGTTCACTGGCTCGGCACTGTCGAGTCTTCATCGATACGGGCGTTGACGAAGAAGCGGACCCCATCTCGGTTGCCCCGACCTGCAGTACAACGGTCGCGCTTGCGATGTGCGATGCCCTGGCAATTGCCCTCATGCATAAACGGGGCTTCACCCGTGAACAGTTTGCAATTTTTCATCCGGGGGGACATCTTGGTCGCAAGTTACTCCTTACGGTTGGAGATATCATGCACGTCGGAGAACAAATTCCTGTCATTGGTACCGCGACGTTACTTCGTGAAGCAATTTTTTCGATCTCCCAGAAAGGGCTGGGGGCCGCATTGATTCTCAACGAGCAGCAGCGATTGGTCGGAATCATCACCGACGGGGACTTGCGGAGGTCGCTGCAGGCTGATTCCAATCCGTTGCAGGATCCGGTAGGAAAACACATGACGCATGCCCCGGCGACGATTACGCAGACTGCCTTGGCAGCCGAGGCGTTGCGGTTGATGGAAGACAAGGAGATCACGGTTCTGCCGGTCATCAACGAAGACCTGCAAGTGGTCGGCATCCTGCACTTGCACGATCTCGTTCGCAACGGTTTGGCATAAGCAAAAACGAGCGACAGCATGGCTTCAGAAGTTGGCAATTCGATTGATCCGGAAACCGACGCAGCTCGGCCTGAAGTGGTCCGCGCAGACCCGGGCGTTGCCGGGACCGTTGAGGCCGTTGATTCGGCAAAATCGGACAACCTGATCACACCCGATGCACAGTACGCCAACCTGCTAACGGTTTACAATTCGCGATCCGACATCCGATCTCCGGGGCGATTGCTTGGTGAGATTGTGAGTGGTTTTTACGAGGGCCGCGAACTTTCCTGGCGGCTGTTTCTGAGAAACCTGAGGGGACTTTATCGGCAGACATTGTTGGGGTTGTTTTGGGCCTTTTTGCCGCCGATTGCCAACACCGCGATGTGGATTTTCCTCAAAAGCACCGGTGCTTTCCGAATGGAAGGAACCAATGTCGATGCGATCGTTTACATTTTGACCGGCATGATTTTGTGGGAAGGATTCATCGATGCGTTTCAAATGCCAATGGGTGTGTTAAACAAAAACAAGAACATGCTCAGCCGGCTGAATTTTCCACGTGAGGCATTGTTGGCAGTTGGTTTGGGTGAAGTGGTGTTTAACCTGGCGATTCGGTTGTTGCTGCTGATTCCAGCTTTTTGGTGGTTCCAGGTCGGTCTGCAGTCGACCCTTGGTTTGGCACCGTTTGCCATTTTGGGACTGGTTCTGTTCGGGATGGCGCTGGGGCTGTTAGTCATGCCCGTGGGAACGCTGTACCAGGACGTCGGTCAATTCATCAGTATGTCCTTGCCGTTCTGGATGATCATTACTCCGATCATTTACGTTCCCTGGACGGATTATCCAGGCTCACTGCTGAATTGGGTCAATCCAGCTGCACCGCTGTTGATCCTCGGCCGGGACTTGCTGCTCGTCGGATGGGATTCACCGCACTTGATCATGGGCTGGGTGTTTCTGACGGTGACGATTCCACTGCTACTGTTGGGGCTGGTGGTTTACCGGGTATCGCTTCCAGTGCTGATCGAAAGGATGCAGGCGTAAAACGTGTACCACAATCAACAACTCGGCGGCGATGTGATTCTGGACGTAAGCCACGTCTGGAAAATTTATTGCCGTAATCTGAAACGCGCCATGAAGTACGGCGTCCGCGATTTGTCGCGCGAAATCATCGGGCGAGGTCACGACCGTAGCCAGGCTGAATTGCGTGCCGGCGAGTTTTTTGCCGTCCGGGACGCGAGTTTCCAACTGCGAAAAGGCGAATGCCTGGGGATGATCGGCCCCAACGGCGCCGGCAAGAGCACGATGCTTAAAATGGTGAACGGCCTGATTCGACCCGACGCCGGAGAAATTGTCGTGCGCGGAAAGACGGGCGCGCTGATTCAACTGGGAACGGGATTCAACCCGGTGTTGTCGGGTCGCGAAAACATTTACATCAACGCGGCAATTCTCGGGCTGAGCAAAGCCGAAGTTGACCGACGGATGGACAAAATCGTCGAGTTCGCGGAATTGGCACATGTCATCGACGATCCAATCAAATCTTACAGTACCGGGATGCGGATGCGGCTTGGCTTCTCGGTGGCCGCCAACTTGAGGCCGCAATTGCTGATCCTCGATGAAGTGCTGGCGGTGGGGGACGTGGGCTTCCGCATGAAGTGTTTCGCCCATTTGAATGAACTGGTCAAGAGCGGCGTTTCGATCATCCTGGTGACGCATGCCGTATCAATGCTCCAGCGAGTTGCGACTCGGTCGGTCGTTTTTGGCGAAGGCAAGATTGTGTTTGACGGCGATCTCGAAACCGGGACGACGGTTTACGAAGAAATGATGCACGTCAGCAACCAAAAACGCATTCCGCAAGAAGAATCAGCCCACCGCAGTAACGCATTTATTGAAAATATCGAAGTCCTCAACGATCTGAATCAGCCACAGACGGAATTTGATACCGGAAATCCCGTCAAGCTGCAAATTCGCGTGCAAAGCCAGGAGGCCGTTAAAAATGCCAGGTTGGTTGTCGCGTTGGCTTCACCCGTCCACGGAACTTTGTTTTCAACATCGACCGCCTATCAAGATGTTCAATTTGATATTCAAAAATCAGGCAATCAGGTGACCTTGACCTTCGATCAGATTCCCCTGTTGGTCGGTGCGTATTATTTCAATGTGTCACTTTATGGACCTGGGACCACCGACTTTTACGATCGGCGAACTGGCCAGGCGATGTTTCGGATCACTGGTCCGCCAACCGATGCCAACGGAATGGGAATCCATGGTGTCGCAAAAATGGACCATGGCTGGACCGTTCACAAATAGGATTACCGCGGAATTGCCCGAGCAGTAGTCAACGCCTCTCATCGGGCGTGCAACGAGTCGGAACAGTTTTTCGAAACCCCATGACAAATCCTTCCCTCCATTTCGTCATCAGCGCACCACGATCTGGTTCCACGTGGTTGACCAACGCGCTCAACCAGCACCCGGAAATTTTTGCGACCGAACAACGACTGTTCGGTGATTTTGCTGAAATCTGGAAAAATAACGATGGGTCGTCGACACCAAGATTGACTTTCGACAGTTATGCCAAAGCGTTTGCCGTGCATTATTTTCACGATGAACTGGGGCTGGATCGTGAACAGTTCATTCGGGTTTTGCAAAAATCGTTTATTAATTTTCTGGTCCAATTCGCGACCCGCCGCAAGCACGCGCAGGTCGTCATTGACAAAATTACGCCTTATCCAGGTACCGCCAATACGGTTTTGAAACAGGTTCGTGCCATTTGTCCGGCTGCGAAAATCATTCAATTGGTGCGTGATGGGCGTGATGTCGTGACCAGCGGCACGTTCGATTGGTTGTTAAAAGACGCACAAGGCACTGAACGCTATGCGTTTTTTGTAGAGAGAAAGAAAGGCACGCGATTGCGTCGCTTTTTTGATGACGCCGTAATCGAAAAATGGTCACGTAACTGGTGCGAGACGATCGAGATCTTTGATTCGGCTGCCGCTGATTTGGTAGTCCGGTATGAAGATATGAATTCCGGACTGGGCAAAGAACTGGTTCAAATTTACAAATTGCTCGGCGTCGACGATTCACCTGCGATCGCCACCAGCGCTTCCATGGCCACCAAATTCGAAAATATGGCAGGTCGCCAAGCAGGTGACGACAGCGAGCCGACCGCCAAGGCTCGTAAAGGCATCACGGGTGACTGGCGTAACCATTTCACGCGACGCGACGCGAGTTTGTTCCATGAAATTGCCGGATCGCAGTTAATCCAATTGGGATATGAGACCAATGCGAACTGGATCAACGAGTGTCCGCAAGAACTTGAGTTCGGACGCGAATGATATCGTTCCGCAGTGGATTCGGACATTGGCTGCGGCCGTATTTCCAGACGACTCGTGAGAAAACGTCGCTGAGCGGAGTTTTGGGGAGACGACATGAGGAAATGCTCGAGAAAAACGGGCTTTTCTGGCGCAGACGCAAACTGCCCAGGTTAATACTATTATCGCTGCCAGCTATTTCTTTTGAGAACAACCGTGCCGGATCTGAAGGTCTATATCCTGTGCCGCTTCGCCCACCACAGCGGCATTTACAACAGTTGGATGAAGGACTGTCCGTATGAATGTATTGTGGTTGAGGACTATCTTCCCGATTGGCAAGTTCCTGTTGATGCGGGCATCGTGATTACCCACATGCATTATCGGTGGGAGGAAATCCACGCGCTCCGCCGGGCCTACGAATCAGGCAAAGTCCCGGTGCTCATCCTGGCCGATGGAATTCTCGAATATCGCAACACGTGGGAACATCCGGACCTGGCCGATGGTTCGATTTTTCAGCCCGTGATTGGCCACAAGCTGGCTTGCATCGGCAGGGGGCAGGTGCGCACGATCGAATCGTGGGGCAATGTTGGAAAATGCGAACTGGTTGGGCTTCCGAGGCTCGATTCCGTGGTGCGGGAAACGGAAACGGATGCGGGCAGGCGGCCATTTCGGCTGCTGATCGCAACGGCGAGTACGCCGGCGTTCAACGAAGAACAACGCCACGCCGTCATTGAATCGCTGACCCATATCAAAGAACGGCTGGACAAGAATCCGCGTGCCAACGGTCGGCAGACGGAAGTAACCTGGCGATTGACCGATGGACTGGAGCAAGAGATCGGCGTGTTGCTGGATGGCGATCCCGAAGACCGACCCTCACTATCCGACGTTATTGATGAAGTTGACGCGGTCATTACAACGCCGTCGACACTTTACCTGGAAAGTCTGTTGAAGAAACGTCCGACCGCGATTCTGGACTTTCACAATTCGCCTTTGTATGTTCCCACGGCCTGGACGATTAATGCTCCCAAGCATTTCAACTGGATCTTGCGCGAATTGGAGAGCCCACCACCGCCCAAAATGCTGTTCCAGGAGTCCATTCTGAATGACAACCTTGAATGCCAGACACCTGCCAAACCGCGCATGCTCGAACTCATCAAGACGATGGTTGAATGCGGACACGACGCACGAGAAAAAAACAAAGCGATCGAGCTGCCCGCGAGAATCCTCGCGGATAAACAGCGCGGATTTACCCGAGTGGCTGCCGGATTCGATTTGAGCTCACTTTATCCCGACAACACGATTTTCAAGGAAGAAGACACGGTTCGCTTGCAGGTCGAACTCAGCCAGGCCATTAACCGGTTGGATACGTTGCCTTTGGAGCTTAGCGAAAAGAACCGATTCCTTGCCAATGCCCTCGAGATGCTGGATCACTTGCGTGTCAGAAACGCTACGATGCATGCCAATATTCGGGCTCTCCGCGAGAGGTTGGGCATCGAGGCAGATCCTGACAAAATGCAAGCCCGTCGCGAGGCGTCAAAACGCAAAGAACTGCCTGGCGTCAAACGAGTTTCGAAAAAATCCAATCGCAAACAGCCATGAACAAAAGACCGTGAAAATCGTTTAGAATCAGCACGACCCGGTTCATGTTGGATACAACATGGAATAGTCCTAACCAAAGTCAAACGGCAAACAGTTCGGCGAATCGGGCATTAACGTGTCCGGTGAATTGATTTAAACTACGCACATGAGAAATGGAATTTAGGTGTGGCATGAAAAAATATGATCCCGGCAAGCCAATCATTTATACGCACATCCCCAAATGTGCGGGGACGAGCGTTGTGCGGCTGTTACGCCAATGGTTTGGCGACGTCTACCACAAGCTGAATCAGGATGAAACCAAAGACATCATCCTGCCGCGAGTCGAAACGCGGGACGCCGACGGAAATTGGCTGCAGAACGTGAAGTGCATTCACGGGCACTTCAATCACGGTCGCGGTTATGGACTGCCGTATTTTTATCCGGAATTGGATCAGTATTTTACGATCCTGCGCGACCCTTTTGATCTGACGGTTTCGATGTACTTCTTTGCCAAGGGGCGGAGTATCAAGGGGCAATTCTGGTTTCGAGGCAAACCGGTCGATATTCGGGAGCAGTTTCCGACGGTCGAAAGCTACGTTTCTTCGTATCCTTATTGGCTTTTCAGCCATCTGCCACAGGATATCACGCTGGACAATTACGAAGAGAAACTGCATCAGAGGTTCGTTTATATCGGTGTTTTCGAAGATTTGCAGACTTCCATTAATAATCTCGCCAAAATCCTCGGAAAACCCGAGTGGGAATTACCTCATATGAATGAGTCTAGGTACGATGAACCTGTACCAGAATATCTGAGGGCACGGTTCTATCATGATTACCCTTTGCTAAAACGAGTGTACGATTTCGCGTTGGCCAATTATCGCCTTGACGAAACAGAGTCCTTGTCCACCAGTCTGACAACGCCGGCTTCTGCCAAAGCGGGTTAAGATATTTCGACGGAGCAACGGTGAAATTCGGTTTTTATTCATGTATGAGCGGCATCCCGTGGGGTGGCAGCGAAGCGCTGTGGTGGAATTCCGCGCTCAGTCTGCAGCGGGCTGGGCACGAAGTTGCCGTCAACTACAAATGGTGGCCGTACAAGCCAAAACAGCTTGCCGAACTCGAAGAGCGAGGCGGCTCGGTTTTCTATCGTGACCAGCCCAAGTCGTTTCTGGAATCTCGAACTCAAAATATCAAACACCTGTTTGGCGGCGGCAAACGGAAGAAAAGTTGGCTGGAAACGGAGCGCCCTGACGCCGTCATGGTGACGCTCGGTTATCACCCGGACCAGGTTCCCGTCGCCGACGAATGTATTCGCTTGGGAATTCCCTACGCGGTCAACATTCAGTGCGCGAGCAATTTCTTCTTCATCCACAGCGATCGACTGGATGATTATCGGCGGTGGTACAAGCACGCGGCGAAAGTCCTGTTCGTGTCACAGGAGAATGCGGAAAAACTTCAAAATAATATCGCCATGGAAATCCCCAATGCGGAGATCGTGGCCAATCCGTTCAACGTTGATTACCACGCGGACCCCGCTTGGCCTCCCACCAGTCCCAACTTCAAAATTGCTTGCGTGGGCCGGTTTCATTTCCAGTCCAAAGGCCAGGACATGATCGTTGACGTGATGAAGCAGCAGAAATGGAAAGACAGAAATCTGCAAATCACTTTTTACGGTCATGATCAGGGTAACAAGCGGCAGCTGGAAGACTTGATTGTCATGCATGGCCTTGAAAACCAGCTAAAATTCGGCGGTTTCGTCGAACGTGTTGAGGAAATCTGGGCAGACAATCACGCCTTGATTTTGCCTTCACGATACGAAGGAGCGCCCCTGGTCGTCATCGAAGCGATGCTTTGCAACCGACTGTGCATTACGACCGACATTGGCCGCAACCGCGAACTGCTGGACCAGGGCAAGTCCGGGTTCGTTGCGGAAGGGCCAACCGTTGGCTTGATTGACCGCGTTTTGGAACAGGCGTGGGCGCAGCGGGAACAGTGGCGGGAGATGGGCCGATTGGCTGGAACTCATATCCGCCAACGATACCCGTCCGATCCGATTCTTGAGTTTGCCAATCAGGTCATCAGCTTGGCCGGCCTGCCTCCGCTGGAGCCACTGGTCGACGAACCCGAACAAGCGCGAATGAACGGAATTCAGACCAACCTGGGTGAAACCATGCAACAAACCCCGTCGGTCGGTTCGGCGGGATAGTATCCTCGTTTGGTCCTGTTCAGCGCGGCAGAGTCAAGATGAAAATCGATATTGCGATTTGCACTTGGAACCGGGCCGGCCTGCTCCGGGAAACGCTTCGTAGTATTTCCAATGTTGCGATTCCGCCGGGCGTTCAAGTTCGCGTGATTGTGGTGAATAACAACTCGACCGACTCGACCGTTCAGGTTGTGCAGGGAATCGCGGAGGATCTCCAACACGGCGAAAAGTCAGAACAGTTGTCGATCGAGTTGTTTGAGGAGCCAAAACAAGGGCACACGTTCAGTCGAAATCGGGCCGTAGCAGTTGCCGCCAGCGATTTGATGCTGTGGACCGACGACGATGTGATCGTCGATGCAAATTGGGTGCGGGCCTATCTGGAAGCGGCCGAAAACAGGCAAGAGGTTTTCTGGGGAGGCAAAATCATACCCAGGTTTGAGCCTGCTGAACCCGACTGGATCCGGGAAAATTGGGCTGACCTGAAAGGCTGTTTTGCCGCCCGCAATCTCGGTGATCGACCGATTGCGTTGACCCATGTACGTTTGCCGTACGGTGCCAACTTCGCGATCCGCACAGAAATCCAAAAACAGTTTTTGTTCGACACCCAGCTTGGCCGTCGGAAAAATATCTTGCTGGGTGAAGACGAGTTCGATTTGTTCCGTCGTTTATTGGCGGCGGGCCATGCCGGTTCCTGGGTGCCCGCCTCCAGTCTGGAGCACGTGATTACCGGAGACCGGGCCAGCGAGAATTACGTCCGCGATTATTTCATCGGTCAGGGGCGGGCGCTGGTAGCTCGGGGCGAGCCATGGAGTCTACGTCGCCGCAAGCTGTTTTGGCAGGCGGTTTATGAATTCGCTGCATACCGCTTCAAGCGACAGTGGGCCAAATCACCTGCCTGGGTCGCTCATTTGATTCGCAGCGGCCTTGCAGAGGGCCAATACCGCGCGATCTGAAACGAAGCCGCCGCCGGTTTCACAATGATTGGCGCAACTCGGTCATCTCCGCAGCCGCATGCAGGTCGCCCTGTTTTCGGGCTTCAGCGATTCCGTTCTGCAAAACTATTTTTGCTTTTTCCGTGTCGTCTTGCCCGGCAAGCTGTTGGCCAAGCATGAAAAACGCCGGTACATAAGGGGGCTGATCGCGCATCAGGTCGCGAAACAACTGTTCGCTGGCTGCGAATTCTTCGTCGTTTTTCAGTTCCATGGCCAGCGCGTAACGCAAAAACGTGTCTTCCGGTTCGGCGGCCAGCATCGCCTCAAGTTGTTCGCGTCGTGACATCTGGATCTTTCAATTTAACAGCGACCATGGCAAGGTTAACTGAACGGGATCGCTAAGGAAATAGGCGTGTCAACGGTTTCAAAACGCATTTAGAGAATGGTGTCCAGAAAAAAGACGCAGTGGCGAAAATACCGTTGGCCCGTCTTCCGGCATACGATAAAATTTTCGAACCACTCTTCTGATGCACAAAACGGGGATCCATCGTGGACGATGAAATTAACGAGCACCTCGTCGAATTGCAAAACAGCCGTTCGCCCGATGACGAGTCCTTGCTTCCTCTTCAGCCGCTCAAAGTTCCGCCCAAATACGGAGTTTACCTGTGGTGGCCGGTCGACAAAGACTGGGTTCACCCGGACGACATCGAGACCGCAAACGAGCTGATTCCCAGCAACCGCGTATTTCGACGCGAGGAATATGATGACGAATATTCTCTGTTGTTGTATGGCGAACAATTCATTCGGATCCGCCCTGTCATCTGGCTGGAAATTCAGGCCGAAGGCTATGAGCTTGGCGACCAGATCGAAGTAAAATCGCAAATGGGAAAGGGGCAACCATTGGTGGCGACGATCGACGATATTCGTTGGGACAAACAAACGCGAACGATCAGGTACTCGCTCTCGGCATACGGTCGCGCCGTCGAACGCAGTTATACGTCCGACGAATTTCAGTTAACGCAGCAACTCGAAACGTTTTTGGACGAGCGGAGATTGCGATTACTTGAGCGCGCACGATTCAGCTGATTTCACGTCGAAGCAGGGCCCTCGCCCGACCCAAATCATAGAATTACCGCTGAGCTTTAGAGAATTCTGACTCTGCCGCAGGTAACGCAACGCGTTGGATGCAAGAAAAAGACCAGTCCAAACGTCGCAATCAGCAAGAATCCCAGGATAAACGGCGGGATACTTACCTTGAAGTGATAATCGTCGCGAAAGCATGAACGGCAATGTTTTACCAGACCGGAGAATTGAGGTTCGCCTGTTTCTTGGATTTGAATTTGCGCCATCGAGCGGCTCTACCGTATTGAGGAGAAGTATTGGGAGGGAAATGCCATCTACCTTAATAATCGTTTGGTTGACTCCCTTGTCAACTGGATTGGTCGACGAGTCGAAGGGAAGTGGAGTTTGCCAGGGTTATTTCTGTTGCAATCCCGGCAACTTGAATCCTGGTGGTACCGAGTTCTGATCTGCCGACGATTCTGGGACATTTTTGACGATTATGCACGTTGGCCAATCTGGTAGGACACGGGCATTTGGGGCGTCTCGTTTCGCCTGGCATTGTCTTGGCTGGAACGGGCGGTTTGGGAGCCCGCCGGATGGGATCCGAGGCGCCAAATGGCTGCGGCAGCCGGCCGCACGGAGCGATTTTCGGCCCTCCGAGCTCCGGGGAAAGCCCCAAAAACCGTTTCGCGACACGAATGTGGGGCTTTTCAGGACCGAGCGAATCGGCACATCTGTTATAATCGGACAATATGATAAACAATTTGGAAAATACGGGTTGAGTATTGGCGCTCACTGCCGATCCTCAATGTGGTCGAAAATATGAGTATTCGACGAGCCTGATTTGTTGAAATGACCCTCAATCAACGGTTTATCGGTCGACGGTTGGCATTCCCGTCAACGCGCACGCAACAGTTTCGATCCGATTACCCCCGCAACTGCTTGCGGAAGTGGAGCCAAATTACGTGAAACTTGCATACGAATACGAGCCCTTCTCGCCACCGGAAACGAATTTTGTTGAGCGCCTGCGTTACTGGGCGGTGGCTCAGCCCGAGGCGATTGCGTTTCGGTTTTTGGAAAAACCGGGAGGGGAAGGCGAAGAAGACGAATACGCCGAACTCCTTTACGGCGAATTGGATGAAAAGGCACGGGCGGTGGCCGCCAAGCTGGTCTCGCTCGGTTTCGCCGGCCAGCGTGCACTCATGATGTATCCGCCCGGATTGGATTTCATTGCGGCGTTTTTTGGATGTCATTATGCAGGCATCACACCGGTGCCGGCCTATCCGCCCCGGCGCAATCGAAATATGGGCCGCATCAATGCGATTTCGATGGATGCCCAGGCCGCGGTTTGCCTGACCGTCAACGAGGTACTCGATCGGGCAAACAAGGATGCGAACGAAGGGTTCTCTTCCAGCATGAATCAGATTCCATGGGTGGCAACGGAGGACGTACCATTGGAATTCGCCAGCGACTGGGTTTCGCCGCAAGTTGATCCGAGCTTTCTGGGATTGATCCAGTACACGTCGGGCTCCACGGGTTCACCCAAAGGCGTCATGCTCTCGCATCGAAATTTGCTCGAGAACTGCCGCATGATCACCGAGTCGTTTTTGATGAATCGCGACCATTGTTCGGGGTGCCATTGGTTGCCCTTGTACCATGACATGGGACTGATCGGTGGAATTCTGCACCCGATTTATTTTGGTTGCAACGTGACGTTGATGTCACCGATTTCATTTTTGACGAAACCGATTCGATGGTTGCGGGCCATCAGTCGTTTCCAGTCAACCGACTCCGGTGGCCCCAGCTTTGCCTATGCCCTGTGCAACACCAAGATCACGGACGAACAATGTGAAGGCCTGGATCTGTCGTCTTGGAAAGTGGCTTTTAACGGTGCCGAGCCGGTTCGAGCCGACGTGATGGACAAGTTCTCGCGGAAGTTTGAAAAATATGGATTTGATCCGGCCTGCCACTACCCGTGTTATGGAATGGCCGAAACCACGTTGATCGTCACGGGCGGAAATCCCTGGCAGCGGCCAATCGTAAAAACGTTCGACAAGGAAGAACTGGTCGATCACCGGGTGGTCGAGGTACCGGAAGAGCATCCAAAAGCAAAGCCGCTGGTCGGCTGCGGGAAGGAAATCAGGGGTGAGGAAGTCATCATTGTTAATCCCGAAACGCGTCGGAAGCTTCCCGACTGCCAGGTCGGAGAAATCTGGATTAACAGCCCCAGTGGCGGACAAGGCTATTGGAACAAACCGGAACTTTCCATGGAGGTCTTCCGGGCACGTACCTCGCCGGACAACGGCAAAGACTACATTCGCTCGGGCGACCTTGGATTTCTCGAAGAAGGTGAGCTGTTTGTTTGCGGACGACTCAAGGACATGATCATTGTGCGGGGGGTTAACCGGTATCCGCAAGATATCGAGGCAACCGTTGAGCAGTGTGACCCGCGCACGCAATCGGGTGGTGCCGCTGCGTTTTCTGTCGAACGTTGGGATCGTGAACATCTCGTGGTCGTATGTGAAGTCCAACGTAATGCGAAACACAAAAGCTGGGACGAAGTCATCAACATCATCCGCGCTTCGGTGGCGGATGAACATGAGTTGCCGCCCGATGCGATTGTCCTCGTTAGGGCTCATAGCATTCCCAAAACGTCCAGTGGAAAAGTCCAGCGACACGCCTGCCGGAAACAGTTCCTGGAGAACGACTTGATGACGTTTGCGCGGTGGGTCTCCTGGGAAGAATCCCACTCCGGCGACAACGGTGAAGTCGAAGCGGGCCCTGAACACAACGGACATGAGACCCTCCACGAAGATTTGGGTGATCTTTCACCCGAAGTGGTCGACGCGGTCAAATATTACGTCCGCGAGGTCGGTCGCGAACAGGCCAAGAACCTCACGATCGATACCAACATTGTGCACCTGGGACTTGACTCCCTGGCCCGCACGGATATCGCTTCATACCTGGGAACGGTGTTTGGGGGGATGTTGCCCGACGAAGTGTTGCAGGATGTCGAGACGATTCGCGAGGTGGCGCAGGCAATTCAAACCCATATCGGCAAAACGCCGGTCATCAAGGATTACAAAAAGCTCAGCCAGTCCGAAATTCGCACGCGAATTCGCGGGCCCATTCCTGAATCCTATTACCGGCTCGACAAGATGCCGGAATATGTCCGGCTGCATCGTCTGCGCCGGATGATCGACAAAACGGGTCTGCGGAATCCGTTTTTCAGCGTGCATGAAGGGCGTATCAGTGACACGACTCGCATTGATGGCCGACAATTGATTTCTTATGCCAGCTACAACTATCTGGGACTGTCCGGGCATCCGGATGTAAACCAGTCGGCGAAACAGGCGATTGACGATTTTGGTACCAGCGTTTCGGCCAGTCGAATTGTCTCCGGCGAAAAGACAATCCACCGTGCACTGGAAAAAGAGCTGTCGGAATTCCTGGGTGTGGAGGACGTGATTACCTTTCCTGGCGGACATGCCACCAATGAATCCGTCATTGGTCATCTGGTTGGGTCCGGCGATTTGATTATCCACGATAGCTTTGCCCATAACAGTATCATCCAGGGTGCGGAACTGTCGGGTGCTCGCCGGCGTCCCTTCCAACACAACGATTGGGAACACCTCGACAGTGTGCTAAGAGAAGTCCGGCATTCGTATCGCCGCGTGCTGATTGCCTTGGAAGGCCTTTACAGCATGGACGGCGATTTCCCGGAATTGCCGAAGTTCATTGAAATCAAAAACCGCTACAAGGCCTGGTTGTTTGTCGACGAGGCGCATTCGATTGGAACGATGGGGGAAACAGGCCGCGGACTTGGCGAAGTTTTTGGCATTAATCGTGCCGATGTCGAATGCTGGATGGGTACGCTCAGCAAGTCGTTTGGCAGCTGCGGAGGTTTCGTTGGCGGAACCGGGCAGTTGATCGAATACTTGCGGTACACGACCCCTGGTTACGTCTTTGCGGCCGGGTTGCCTCCGGCCAACGTGGGGGCGGCGCTTGGTGCCTTGCGCGTGTTGCAACGGTCGCCGGAACTGGTTCAGAGACTGCAATCCAATTCTCGGCTGTTCCTTAAACTGGCCAAGGAAGCGGGTTTGAATACCGGGCTCAGCGGCGGTGGCACGCCGATCATTCCGATCATCACCAGTAGCTCCATCCGCGCCCTGCGGCTCGCCGAAGCCCTGTTCAATAACGGGATTAACGCGCAACCGATTCTGCATCCCGCGGTGCCAGACGACGAAGCTCGCGTAAGAATCTTTATGACTGCCAGTCATTCCGAAAAGCAGATTCGAGATTCGGTGAACATCATTGGACGCGAGTGGAAGCAGATTGTGGCCGAACACGGGACACGACAACCCACGGCAGTCGCGGGATAAGGTTCAAGCGATAACACAAGCACGACGCGGCATGCACCGTTGACACCCGGCAGGCTGATTCTACGATGGTTCGTTTGACGATCTTCAACGAACGAACGAGCTGAATCTTGGAAATAGCGATTGCAAAGGCCGATACCCTGATCGAAGCTTTGGGGTGGATTCGGCGATTCCGCGACAAGACAACAGTCATCAAACTGGGCGGCAGCGTGCTCGACGACGTTGACGCGCTCAATCACATCCTGCTCGATATCTGCTTTATGGAAACGGTCGGGATGCGCCCGGTCGTTGTTCATGGTGCGGGAAATCGCATCAGCGCGGAAATGGAACAGGCCGGGATCAAACCACGATTTATCCACGGGCGTCGCTATACCGATGATAAAACGCTGGAGATTGTGGAACGGGTTTTGGCCCGTGAAACCAATGAATTTCTGGCGGCCCGGTTTGAAGCAATCGGCGGGCGAGCCATGACTCTCAACTTCGAATCGACTCCCGTTCTCACTGGCCGCAAGCTGAACCTCCGCGACGAAGCGGGAAATCCACTGGATCTTGGCTTTGTCGGCGAAGTTACCCGGGTCGATCGCCTGGTGATCGACAATCTGTGCTATGCGGGCCAAGTTCCCTTCATTCCATCCATGTGCCAAACGGAGGATGGTCAAAAGTTGAACGTCAACGCCGATACGGTCGCCACCAAGCTGGCGCAGGATCTGGGTGCAGAAAAATTGGTGATGCTTAGCGATATCCCCGGCGTCCTGCGTGATGCGAAAGATCCGTGTTCGCTGATTTCGACTTTGACAAAATCCGAAGCGATCAAGTTGATTAACGACGGCACCATTTCTGGCGGCATGATCCCGAAAGTGGAAGCTTGCCTGGAAACGATTGATCGGGGAGTCAGCAAAGTCCATATCATCGACGGTCGACTGAGGCATTCGCTGCTGTTAGAGGTTTATACCAGCAGCGGAATCGGCACCGTCATCTGTGGCGACTGAATTCAAACGCTACAATAATCATTCTGATTCAACCACTAATGTCATGGCTCAGATGCGTCACGTACTTTCACTGTTTGATTTGACGACAGCCGAAATTCGCCGGGTGCTTGAACTTGCGGATGAATTGAAACAGCGGCTTCGGGCGGGCGACCGCCCTGCCCTGCTTGGCGGTTACGTCATGGGTTTGCTGTTTGAAAAACCCTCCTTGCGAACGCGAGTCAGTTTTGAGTCGTTGATCGGACAACTCGGCGGCAACAGTCTGTTCCTGGGTTCGGATGTTGGCTGGGGTACTCGGGAACCGATTCAGGATTTTTTGCCGATCCTGACCAGCTACCTCGACCTGTTGGTCATTCGGGCGAAAAGCCATCTTGCGGTCGAGGAAGCTGCCAACTACGCGCGGTGCCCGGTCATCAATGGTTTGACGGACTTGTCCCATCCCTGTCAGGCGTTGGCCGACATCATGACCGTGCGAGAACTTTCTTCGGATTTCGAACAAACCAAAATCGCTTACCTCGGTGATTCCAACAACGTGGCGTACAGCTTGGCTGTTGTGTGCAGCAAACTGGGGGTACGGTTGTCGATTGCCTCGCCGCCCGGGTACGACTTTGACGGCCCGTTCGTAAGAGGGCTGAACGCGGAAGCAGGGGCGGCATGGATTGAACAGGTCGAAGATCCCTATGCGGCAGTTGCCGATGCAGAATTTATCTATACCGATGTGTGGACCAGCATGGGACAAGAGGCCGAATCAAAAATACGGCTGAAGGCACTCGCGGCCTACCAGGTCAATTCGTCCATTTTGGCGGCCGCCCGACCGGAGGCCCGGTTGCTGCATTGCCTTCCCGCACGGCGGGGAGAAGAAGTCGTATCCGAAATTATTGACAGTCCTGTCAGTGCGATTGTCGAGCAGGCCGAAAACCGATTGCACGCTCAAAAAGGGCTGGTGGTGTGGCTGTTGAAGGAATCTTGGCCCAAGTGTCTAATTAACGAGAGTGAGTTTTGTCATGGAAATGATGTCGTTAACCCGCCGGGCCGATGAGATTCGCAATGTGGAAATTCAGCGGTTCTTTACCAGCAAGACTCCCGGAAGCGTCTTGTACAAATGTGGAGGAACCACGGTGCTGTGTACGGCCAGCATCGATGACAACGTTCCACCATGGATGGTTGAATCCGGGAAGGGCTGGCTTACGGCCGAGTACAACATGCTTCCCGGCAGCACGAGTCCCCGCAAGCAACGTGATCGTAAAAAAGTCGATGGTCGCACGACCGAAATTCAAAGGCTAATCGGGCGCAGCATGCGGGCGATCGCCGATTTGAATGCGTTGGGGCCCCGGCAAATCACCGTGGATTGTGACGTGCTGGAAGCGGACGGAGGGACACGAACTGCCAGCATCACCGGCGCCCTGATCGCCTTGGTGGACGCCCTCAATTTTTGTCGGCCGGATTTGCCGGATCCGGATCGTTATCCACTGCGGGAGAGCGTGGCGGCCATCAGCGTTGGAATCGTGGCCGGGAAACCGGTTGCCGACCTCGATTATCCGATGGACTTCGCCGCAACGGTGGATATGAACGTCGTGATGACCGGCAGCGGGCAATTCGTCGAAATTCAAGGCACTGGCGAAGAGGCGACTTTCAGTCAGGACGAACTTGCGGTCCTGCTGCAATTGGCCGGCGCCGGGATAAAACAGCTGACCGGTATCCAGCAACGCGCCTTGGGTGATGCCTGGCCATTTTAGTCGTTGCGAATGAGCCAATGCTGAACGAACACAAACTACTGATCGCGACCGATGTTCCCTGCTGGAACCGTTCAACCGGCGCGGAGCAACGCATTGCCGCGTTGGTCGATTTTCTTGGCAAGAAGGCAATTTCCGTTCGCATTTTCTTTGTTGCCAAAATGGAAGAATCCGACAGAAAGCGTATCGAGTCTCAAAAGCTTGACGTTGTCGAAGGGTCGTCCGACCAGCCGCCGTCAGGTCGATACAAAAAAGCGAGGTGGCAGTTACAAGCGACTTTGTTTCGAGGCAGGCAATGGATCAAACAGTTTGGCCCGCCCGACAAATCGGGACCATTGACCCTGGAAGATTATCGCTGGCCGTGGGCCGTCGATCAATTTTCGGATTGTGTCGGCGCGTTCCAGCCGAACTCGATTCTGATCGAGTATGTGAACCTGGCGTACCTGCTGTCCGGACTCAAGCCGGCGGAACGGTCAAAGGCCCTGTGCCTGGTTGACACCCACGACGTGCTTCATCTTCGAAATCAACAGTTCCATGACCGAGGCTATGCCCATTGGCTCTCGATCACGCGCGACGAAGAAGCGGAGGCCTTGCAGCTGTTCGACGTGATCCTGGCGATTGAGCAATCGGAGGCAGACGTATTTCGTGAACTGGCACCCGCTGCCAAAACGATTGTGGTGGGGCATTCACTGGAGCACCAGTCCCGGGAAATTTTCCCGCGCAAACCAGGGCAAGCTTTTGTTATTGGATACATCGGGTCCAGGAATCATTCCAACCTGTTTGCGATCACCTCGTTCATCAACGCAGCCATGACGGGATTTTTGTTTGCGGATTCCAGTCCTATTGAATTACATGTCGCAGGCGACATTTGTCGGTGGTGCGCCGAAGAACTGGGCGAACAATTGCAGGCGTTGCCCAACGTCAAACTGGTCGGTCGTGTCGAGAACTTGAGTGAGTTTTATTCGTCGATTGATGTGGCGATCAACCCGGTCGAATTTGGAACAGGACTGAAAATAAAAAACTGTGAGGCTCTCGCCTACGGTTGTCTGCTACTGACGACGCCAGCCGGAAAGCAGGGTTTGCCCGATGGTTTGCAAAGGTTTGTTGTCATCGTTGAAAGTCAGCAGGAAATGGTCGACAAGATCCGTGAACTGGCTCACAACCAGGACGAATTGCGGCGGTTGCGTAGCCAGGTTTACGAACGGGCCAAAGTCCTATTATCCGACGATTCGGCCTATTCGGACCTGTACGAGACGTTGATCTCGTCAAAACCGAACCAAATTTGCTGATTGTCAGGCAAGGTGGCTCGCGAAATCTTGAAGGCTGCCGCCGGGATAGGTAGTTTGATACTAGGTAGTTTTTAACGAATCTCAGTCCGGTTTGTCGCGGATAGGTCGCCAAGACCGGTGACTCGTCCCCGTCGCGGCTGAGGACATTTTTCGATTTTCGGAATTGATAAGCGCTACCTGGCCCGAAACGACGTCTTGCGACGAAGAGGCCCGTTTCAGAAAGACCATCATGTTGAAGAAATCGCCCCTTTCTCAACAGGGTTTTACCCTGGTTGAATTACTGGTTGTCGTCGCCGTTATCGGCGTCCTGATTGGGATGCTGTTGCCGGCCGTTCAGATGGTGCGCGAATCGGCACGCCGCACGAATTGCCTGAACAATTTGAAACAACTTGGGATTGCGGTCCAAAATTACCACGATACCAAGCGCTTCATTCCGCCCAGTCGGCCCGCAGATGATTTCTTGACGTGGCCTGTTTATTTGATGCCGTACATCGAGCAAAACAATCTGTTCGACCAGTTCGAAGCCAATCGGCTGTACCGCGATCAAGACCCTGAAATCCTCCGGGTTGGCTTGGCTGTGATGTTTTGTCCGTCGCGACGCGGCATCGAAATCAGCGAGTCCGAATCGCGCGGTGAACCGGTGGGTGCGTGCGGCGACTACGCGGGCAACGCGGGGACATCTCTTTACTGGTTTAACGATGATTGGGCAAATTTTGACGTGCCCGTCGACGGCGTTTTCAATTCTGGATACTACGACCAAAACCCTGTTGAAAACAATCGGCTCGTTCGCGGAGAGCGTGGCCGGTACGCATTCAAAGACGTTTTGGATGGGCTGTCCACGACTATTTTTCTTGGCGAAAAGGCAGTTGACCGTTCCACGATTCGACAGCCCGGGGGCTGGGGAGACGGCTGCATCTACAACGGTTCGGAACCTGGAACGTGCATGAGATTGGGCGGGATCGGCTTTGGCATCGCCAGCACGTCTGAAATCGGGGCGCCGGGTCCCGGAGCTGTTCCGGTGTTCGGCAGCGCGCATCCTCAACTCACAAACTTCCTCTACGGCGATGGCAGTGTCAGGGCCCTGAGTGTCACGACCAGTGAAGATACACTGCGACGGCTCTGTTCCCGTAACGACGGCGAAGTCGTTAGCCAGGACGACAAATAGTTGACTGCTTCCAGCCTTGATTAAAACTCTCTTTCGGTGCTCGCCTGAATGGCCCCTCAATCGATCTTTTTCGTTGGAACCCAAACCGAAGTCGGTCATCATGCGTCGCCGTTGCAGAAACGCCTGGCCAATGTCGTCGTGGCTCCACCCGAAGATGTGCTGTCAACAGCCCGACCGGCCGACCTGGCAATTTTTTCCAGCGAGCACTTTGACCGGTTCCGGGATGCATGCTGCCAATTGAAACAACGCGACGTCGCCACGTTGTATTTGATTGATGGAATTCTGGAATGGCGAAATGCCTGGGACAATCGCAAAAATGAACCAGCCTGCCCGTGGACGATGCGGCCGGTATTATCGCATAAAGTCGCTTGTATCGGTCCGTCCCAGCGCGCGTGTTGCGCCGTTGGGGTAACGAATCAAAGATCGAACTGGTCGGGATTCCCCGTTTAGACTCACTGTGCAAGTGCGATTTTGTAACGCAGCGGCAGCGTTCATCACGGCACTTTCGACTTTTGGTGATGACAGCCAAATGGCCTGGCTTCACTGATGAGCAAGTTGATAACACGGTCCGTGGGTTGGAAGACATTAAGGAGTTTATCGCCAAGTCAAACTCCGACGGTCGCCCGCTGGACGTTGTTTGGCGACTGACGCAAGGACTGGAACAGCGAATCGGTGTGCAAAACTCGCTCACGGATTTGACCGGTCAGGAGTTGGCCAACACGTTGGCAACGGTCGATGCGGTAATCACGACTCCGTCGACGGCGATGCTGGAGGCGATGTTGGCCGGTCTGCCTGTCGCGATACTGGATTACAACAACACACCGCAATACGTACCTTCCGCTTGGCAAATTACGGCGCGTGAGCACATTTCCAGCGTGATTTCGCAGTTGCAGGCAAACTCTGAAGATAAAATGTTCCTGCAACGCTCGATTGTGGAAGATGCCCTCACGACCGATGGCAAGGCATCGGATCGGTTGGAACAGTTGGCTTGCCAAATGTTGCAGATTTCTCGGGAACAAGTTGCCGCCGGCCAATCCTTGAGATTTCCTCGGGAAATGCTCCCGGGCGCGACTTTTCCGACAACGAAATTGCGACATGCGAACGTTTATCCCGATTTTGCTGAATTCCAGCTTACGGACACGGTCGAATCGCAATCCCAACTGGCCCATTCACGCCGGGAAATAAAACATCTACAGAGCGTCATCGCCCAACTACAATCAGAACTGGATGAAGCGCACGGAATTTTTGACCAGATTCGACGACATCCCATTGCCGGTCCCATTGTCCGGGCCCGACAGAAACTCAAGGATTGGCTCGAGCGGTTTCGCCAGCGATCCGTGCTAAACCCACGATCCGCTATCGGGCCGAGCGAGTCGCCGATTCTGGAAGTGGATGGCAATCCTTCCCAAGCGCCGGCCGTCGAAGCGCCGGAATGAATTACACCTTGGCATTAACGCATCGTGATTAAAAACGTTCTGCAATTTGAACGAAATTCCCGGTTAACGACCTCGAAAACCGACCCGATCGTGCTGTGCGCTGCAGACGATAATTATGCCAAGCCGCTGGCGGTGACGCTTCATTCCGCCGCCTCCCACCTGAAACGGGGGCTCAGCCTCAACGTGCTGTTGCTCGACGGCGGAATCAGTGAAGAGAACTGGCACGGACTTAAAGAGACTTTTGTTGACCTGCCAATCCATTTGCAAGTCATGCGTCCGGATGTAAGCCAGGTGAACGATTTGGTCACCTCGCATCACATCACGCATACGGCTTATTTTCGATTGCTGGCCGCCAAGTTGTTACCGGACACCATTGACAAGGTTATCTATCTTGATTCGGACGTTTTGGTTCAGGATGACTTGAGCGAACTTTGGGAACAGGAGCTTGGAAACCATTATTGCCTTGCGGTTCCCGACATTGCTTGCCCCTTTGTCGATGCCCGCCATGCAAATTCCAACTTCCGGAAGTCGATTCCCTACCTGGCGACGCTGGCACCGATTCGCAACTGGCGCAGCGTTAAATCTTGATCCCACAGAGCATTATTTTAACAGTGGCGTGATGGTGTTGAATCTGGCTCGCTGGAGAGCCGAGTCCATCGAACAGAGATTGTTGGCGTGCTTGCGTGAAAATCGAAAATTCGTCTGGTGTTGGGACCAGTATGCGCTCAACGTTGTCTTCGCAGGACAATGGGGCCAACTGCCCTTACGCTGGAACCAGGGAGCTCACGCATTTGAGTTTCCAACGCACGAGCACAGTCCGTTGGACGAGGTTCAATTCAGACAGATGCGAGAAAACCCCGCGATCATCCATTTCACGACCGAATGGAAACCGTGGCAATATCGACCATATCACCCGCTGCGGCAAGCGTTTTTTGATTACTTGGACAACACCGCCTGGAATGGCTGGCGTCCGGCAAAACCGGCGTTTCGTGTTCGTGACTGGTGGACCCGAACCGCTGTCGATCTTACCAGGCAAGCGACGATCAATTATCGAAAAATGACAGCGCTTTGGCAGTAATGGCGCCACCCGGTACCACAGCATACAACTTGACGAAGGCACCTGAACATGAATCGCCCCCGGCTGGAAAACTACGACGCCGCCAACCTCGCCGTGGACGCCAGCACGACTCCGGTTCTCCCGTTGGCGGTCAAGCGTAAAATCTGTGCACCGATCACCTTGTTTGCGATTCCGAAGGCCTTCCACGGTCATTCGGCAATCATCCAACGAAACGCGATCAAAAGCTGGTGCCAACTTGCCCCCGCGATTGAAGTCATCCTGGTTGGCGATGACGACGGCGTGGCTGAAACTGCAGAGGAATTTGGGCTGTTGCATATTCCGCAAGTGGAACGGAATGAACTGGGAACGCCGCTCGTTAGTTCGGCATTCGATTCGGCGCGAACCGCCAGTGAGTCACCGGTGTTGGTCTACTGCAATTGTGACGTCATCCTGCTGAAGGAATTTCCAGCAGCGATCCAACAGCTCATGGATTCCGAGCTGGATCAGTTTGTGGCATTTGGTCGCCGAACCGATCTGAGAATTGAACACGAGCTTGATTTCGATTCGCCGGACAACGAGTCGCGATTGCGGCAACAGATGCTGGATGAAGGGCGACTGAGTTCGGTGGTGTGCAAAGAATTTTTTGTGTTCACACGAGATCTTTTCCAGGGCGTTCCCCGGTTTGCGGTTGGTCGCGGCAATTGGGACAATTGGATGGTGGCTCGGGCGCACGATTTAAACGTTCCCGTGGTAAGCGTTTCAGAGCGAGTTCCCGCGATTCATCAGGAACACGGATACGGGCAAACGTCTCAGCTTGATCGTCTCAATTGCTACGTATTTGGCAGGGAAGCCTTGCAGAATCAGCGTCTTGCCGGCGGTAGAAACCTGATTCGAGGCTCGTCCGCGACCTGGACCCTGACCCACGCCGGGCTTCAAAAACGGCCATTTTCGTCGCTATATCTTGATTTTTGGAGCGATTCGATTCGGTTTCTGACGCTGGTGCTGGATCTGCTGACCAACCGCCGATAAACGGGGGATTTTCGTGTTCAGTGGGGCGGCATCCAAGTCGCTTGGACTAGAATGGGGCTTGGGGATTTGGACTATATTGGATAATTCAGGATGCGATTCTCTTGAGCCAGTCATTTGGCCGAGTCAACATCCCATTCGCTAAAACCCCGGACTCCACCACCGACCGCCAGAACAGACCCACCCGGAACAGAGTAATAGCTCGGATCATCGCTTGTTGTTTTCATCATTAGTTATCGCATCCTTGATCTTGTCCCTCGCCTTTGTGCAACTGGGATTGGCGATCTATTTTTACTGGATTGTCCGCCGAGGCTCGCGGCCCGCCAGCGGCCCTGCTTCGTCACCGAGCGGGCGTGCTTCGGTATTTATGTCGGTACGGGGTTGCGATCCGACTTTACGAGAATCGTTGGCAGCGATTCTGCATCAGGATTACCCGGATTACGATGTGCACCTGGTCGTCGATCACCGGGGCGATTCCGCTTGGTCGGTGGTACATGAAGTTCAGGAACGATTCGATCATTGCGGCCGATTGACAATTCACGAGATGAGGCAGCCCGTCGACACCTGCGGTCTAAAATGCAATGCACTGGTCCAGGCACTGGAACATTTTGATCCCGAGACCGAGTATTTGGTCTTGATGGATGCTGATGTAACTCCACATGAGACTTGGCTGCGTGACGTTACGGCACCGCTGTTGAATCCAGGGATTGGCGTGGTGACTGGAAATCAGTGGTTCGAGCCACATGAGCAAGCGACCGTTGGTTCCTTATTACGGAGTCTTTGGAATGCTGGTGCGATCGTCCCGACGGCGATCTTCAACAATCCCTGGGCGGGAACGTTCGCCATGCGGATGAAGGATGTCGAAGCGGCCAACCTTGCTGACGTGTGGCGCCGCTCAGCTGTTGATGATGGACCGATTCGCCACGCCATCGCGCCACTTGGTTTGAAAATCAAGTTTCAGCCTTCATTAATCATGGTCAATCGCGAAGAATGTACGTTTGATTATGTCAACCATTACGTAACGCGGATGCTGACCTGGTCCAAGCTTTATGAAAAGACTTTCATCAACACGGTGGTCCATGCAGCGTTCACCAACCTCGTCATGTTGGCAGCCGTGTTGACGTTGTTGACGGCGTTGTTGTCAGTCCAACCTGTTGTGGCAACCATTGCCTTGTGCAGCATTCTTAGCATGTCGCTGGTTTCGGCTTTGGGGTATGTGATTGTGCGGGCAGGTGTCGACCGAGCCTGTCAAACGCGTGGTGAATCCTTGCCGCCCCTGTCGCTCAACCAACTGGTGCGATTTACCGTTTTGATCCCGGTTACGCTGATGATCTATGGCTGTTCCTGTTGCCGGGCAATCGTCTCCCAGCAGGTCCGGTGGCGCGAAATCACTTACGAAGTGAAAAACAAATCTCAAGTTCGCATGCTGCAGTACAGCCCAATGCTTGTGGAACCCGAGCAGGCACAATCGAAAGTCTCGCTTTAATCGCTGCAGGTTTTGCGACGAGAACGATTCGTTAAGCTTGGGTTGGGTTGTTTGACATCAGACGCTCGGCGTTAACGTCCGGTTTGGTCTGCGTCAACAAGTGGGTAACTCTTGCCGATCAGTGCTCGTATCACGAGTGCCGAACGCTCTCAAAACCGGCGGCTGGCGTTGCACCGCTCACGTTCTGCCCACGGGCCGATAATTCCGCTTGTATCGATCAGGCGAGACCGTGAAAGTTTTCCAATGGATGGCAAGTTTGCTGTCGATATTCACGAACGATGCTTGCGCAGTTTTCCGAATGGATTCTGAAACATTTGCCCGGCTCTATTTCGAGTCAAAGTCAACCGGGGCGATTTCCCGGGAAACCTTAGAGGGAATGAACATGGATCCAAGCCATTTAGGCGAACTTATCGATTTGGAAGACAACTACTGGTGGCACGTCGCCAAACGCGAATTGGTGACCAGTATCGTAACGCGAGAATTTCCTGCGCCCGCTCGACTGGTCGAAGGGGGAATCGGTTCCGCCCGCAATCTGGTCGAGTTTCAAAAGCTGGGTTATGACGTGATCGGCTTTGACCTGATGCCCGAATCAGTCGAGCACGCCCGGCAACGTGGTCTGGATCAGGTTTCTGTTCACGATCTTGGTCAACCGTGGCCGTTGGAGGACAATTCCCTCGATGTGGCCTTGATGCTGGACGTCCTTGAGCACGTGCAAGACCCGGTATTGGTCATGAAGCATGCGGCCAGGGCGTTACGCCCGGGTGGTGGCATCGTGTTTACGGTTCCGTGCTATCCGTGGTTGTACAGCGACTGGGACAAGAGCCTCGGCCATTTCAGGCGTTACACTCAAAAAGAAATGCGCAGCCAGGCAAGTGCGGCTGGCTTGAACGTTCAATTCATGTCGCACTGGAATGGGTTTACCTTGCCGGCGGCACTGGCGGTTCGCGGATATGAAAAGCTGTTTCCACGCGACAAAAAGCCGGAGTTTCCTCGTGTGTCGCCACTTGTCAATCGTGCACTGATGTCGATGGCAAAACTCGAACGCGGCTGGATGCGGGCGATGAGCATGCCGGCAGGACTTTCACTGGTTGGGGTACTTCGAAAATGAAATCTGCCAAACTCGAAACCGAGCGAACCGGGACGCAGCGAGAATTGATCTCCTGTGTTCTGCCGGTTTATAACGAAGTCAAAGTACTCAACCGGTTGGTTGCCGCGCTGCAAGCGGCGCTCGACGGGCAATCGTTCGATTATGAAATTGTGTTCGTTAACGATGGCTCAAAAGACGGAAGTACAGAAGCTCTGGATCAACTGGCTGCTCACCACAGCAACATCAAGGTATTGCACTTTTCCCGTAACTTCGGTCACCAAGCAGCGGTCCACGCCGGTCTTTGTCATGCGGCCGGCGACGCGGTGATCGTGATGGACTCCGATATGCAGGATGAACCGTCCTGTTTACCGGCTTTTGTCGAGCACTGGCGGATGGGATTTGACGTGGTATACGCAGTCCGCACCAACCGCAAAGAGAATTTTGTCAAGAAGTTTTTGTTTCGGGCATTTTACCGGGTGCTCAACGCGGTCTCCTGTACAACAATCCCCAATGATGCCGGGATTTTCAGCCTGATGGACCGGCAAGTTGTCAGCAGTATTACGAGTCTCGCAGAAACCGATCGGTATTTGCCGGGCCTGCGGCACTGGGTCGGTTTTCGCCAAATTGGTTTGCCCGTGGAACGCAACGCGCGCCACGACGAACAGCCGCGAGTTTCCCTGTACCAGCTGTTTCAGTTGGCCAAGACGGCGCTGTTCTCGTTTTCCCGGGTTCCGCTGTCCGCATTTTACGTGGTCGGCGCGATGTCAATCCTGGTTTGCGTGGGAGCCGTTGGTTTCACGATGTACCACAAGTTCGTTACCGGTTTGGCCATCCCCGGATGGGCTTCGATGACAATTATGGGTTCATTCTTTGGTGCCGTAAACGCTTTGGGGATCGGTGTTCTGGGCGAATATGTCGTGCGAATTTATGATCAGGTTCGCAACCGACCCCAGTTCATCGTTGATCGCTTTGTCAATTTCGATAGCCGATCGGTTGACGTCGAAAATCAAATTCTGCAATCGGTCAATGAACTTGTAACCAATACACGACAAACGGTGGAGCAGCGAAAGTCGCCAAACACTCGTCCGTTGCCAATTGTGATGGATTCTAACTCCGTGGCAGGTACAGGCGACGTCCCCGCCCTGTGACAACGGGATTTGAAACAGAACCTTTCTGCGATCCGCTCGTTCGCGGAGCGAAGGACGACTTTGTGGGGAATACGCCTGATACGACGCACTAGTCGTGTGGGACGGAGTGGGCTATCCTCGTGAGCTTGCTGATGGCTCATTTGAGCCGTCTCTTTCCTGCCGCCAGCGAGACTTTACATGGGAATTGGTGAATGGGCGGCCCTGGCGGCGGCTCTCTTTTGGACCCTCTCAAGTCTGTTGTGGGGGAAGATCAGGGTCTCAGCCATCGGGCTCAACATCTGCAAGAACTTTCTCGCAGCCGCCATGATCGGGATCCACCTGTTCATTTTGCAGCTGGTTGTCCACAAGCCGATGTTGCAAATGTCGACCGCATCGCTGGGCTGGCTGGCAACCAGTGGGTTGGTTGGAATTGTCATCGGAGACACGCTTTATTTTCGCAGTATCCAGATTCTGGGTGCCCGAAAGGCCCTGATGATGGCGACGACGAGCCCCTTGTTCGCGGCGGTGTTGGCCTGGTGTCTGCTCAATGAAAGACTCCAGGTCATCGGCATCGTCGGAATTGCGCTTACGGTTCTCGGCGTGGTGGTCGTCGTGGCCGACCGCCAGGCCAATGTCGAGGTTCCGGGATTGTTTCCGGGCACCGCCAGCACGGGAATCTGTTTTGGCTTGCTCGCGGCCGTCTGCCAGGCAATCGGTGCCGTTCTCTCCAAAAAGGGAATGGTTGACTGCGATGCGCTTGAGGCGACATTAATCAGAATCTCGGTTGCTGCACTGGTAACCCTGGGAATCGTAATCTGGCAGGGTCAACTGAGACGGTTGGCGCAACAGGTGTTTCAAAAAGACGTGATCAAGTATTTGATTCCGGCAACGGCGCTGGGTACCTGGTTGGGCATCTGGCTAAGTCAAATTGCCTACAAGCAGTCATCCGAAGTCGCGATCGCCCAAACACTCATGGCCACGTGCCCGTTGTTCGCAATTCCGATCGTGATTTTTGTCTATGGACACAAGGTTTCGCTGTTGGCCTGGTTGGGAACGCTGGTTGCCATTGTGGGGATCTTTCTCGCGGTCAAATAGCCGTTGCCAGGTACCACCAACGCACGATTTTCTACGCAGCATTCGTGGCTTGGAGAAATCGTCCACTGGCTGGCTTGCGGCAAGTCATCTCAAACGATTTGCAGATTCTCGCGCTACGGCACAATTCGCGGAACCCGCGATAAACTGCCGCATAACCATTTACGTGAAATGGCAGTGCTTGGGGGCCGCCCGTCAAACGCGTGGGAACGATCTCAAAGCCTGATTGCCGCAACAGCGACGTCATGTTAGTGCGGTTGAATGTATAGAGATGTTCGGGGATCCAGAATTTTGCATAGCGGGGGCCCATTAGTTGTGCCTTCACATAATCCGAATTGGGCGTCTCAAACATCATGATTCCGCCCGGTTTGAGCACGCGGTGCCATTCAGCCAAGGCAGATTTGATATCTTCCACGTGTTCAATCACATGCCAATGAGTCACGAGGTCGAATGTGTTGTCGGCGAACGGCAACTCGACGCCATCAACGACCTGGCAGTGCAGTCCTTTTTGCCGGCAAAGCTTGATGGCGGTTTCGCTGATGTCGACCCCGCTCGCCTGCCAGCCCAGATCGGAAGCCGCTTTTACCGTTGCCCCGACTGAGCAGCCGATGTCGAGGCATTTCGGGCGTGAGCCGGTCAGATAGAAGCTCGCCGCGCCCAGTCGAATGGTTGCGGTTAAAACTTTGCCGCCAAACCGTCTCTTGTAGCACGCATGATAGTTGTCTTCGTAAACCAATTTGGATTCCAGCAAGCCTTTTTGATACAAGCCGCATGCGCTGCATCGCCGCAGGTGATGACCAGGTCGATCGATGAAACTTTCAAGCTGAACGTGGCCGCAATTTTCACAAGACTCAGGCATGTCATCACACGTAGCTGGAATTCGGGAAGTGGCAATTTGGGTGCTGCCGATGATAGAACATCAGGCTGACCCGTCCAACAGATTTTCAGATGCTAGCGAACTCCACATGCGCAACTGAACTGCATGAGAATCCGCAATGTCTGCCTCATGGAACAGAACATCGCGCTACCTGGGCCAGGGCTGCAACAAAAAAACCCGGCAGCGGGCTGCCGGGTTTGTTGTCGTTCGTTGCGAAAAGAACGCTATTGAATCGTCCACGAGAACAAATCAATGTTGGACGAAAATTGTTGTCGTGCTACCGATGAATCGAATCGAATTCTTGCGCGAATCGCCATCGTGCCCGGCTCAACGAATCTCGACAGATCGCCCGCAGCCCCTGCCATAGTTGTTGCGTCGGTAAATCGAGCGGCCGCCCGGGAATCAATGGTTTCCCATGAATTCAAGTTGAAATCGAACAACTCGACTGATTGAGTCACCGCTGCGCGAGCGAAAACAGACCCTTCCAATTCAATCTCAAACAGAGCCGGATTAGCATTCGGGCTGACTGCCGACACTTCAAATTCAGTTCGCGATTGAATATCGCTTGGGGATCGAATGATCGTCAGATCGGAATCGTCACTGTTGGTCAGTTCCGGGATACCTCCGGAAATGTAATTTCCGCGAGTTACCAGGAACGAATCCGGAGCGACAACAACGGGTTCGGTGGGATTACACGAAATCATAACGACTTGAACTCCGTCAACTCCGGCCTCGACCACCGAGCCGTCACCCAGATCAGAGGCGTTGAAACGCAGTCTCATCTGGGCGGTCGGCTGCAGGAAGTCGTTAATCCGGAAGGATTTTTGAATCCAACCGCCACGAACCTCGGTTCCAGAGGGGCCAACCGTTTCCAGGTTGGTCCAGGTGGATCCACCGTTGTTGGAAATTTCGACAACGAAGATATCGGATTCGGGGGCATTGCCAAAATTGTTCGAATACCATCTTCGGTACGAAATAAGGGCAACGTCATCGCCCGTCGTCGACGCATCCAGGATCGGAGACGTCAAAATCGTGCTGCCGTCGTCGACATCACTGTTACCATCGGTGTTGTCCGTCAGGTAACAGGCGCCCGATCCGTCGCCATCGACGGCTGGATCACCGCGATCCCCGCCACCAACCGGAACTCCGCGGGTCCATTGTCCGTCGGCTGCGTCTCCCGACACCGACCAGCCTAGATTGGTCTGGAAGTTGTCTTCAAAGACGATCATCGCCGAATCACCTGAGACGGCCGTAAAGAAACTGTCAGGGGCCGTGGTTGGGCCGCGCTGGATTTGACCATTGGAGGCTTGCACCGAAACGTAATAACGCAGTTGGACGCCGCATTCACTCGAGGGGAAATTGGCCGCATAAACGTTGGCGGATATTTCTTCCATCGAAAAAGCCTCGAATCCGTTTCCGCGGTCGACGTAGAGGACGCCCGTACCCGGTTGTGGGTTTGCCGTCAGCGCACTTACTTCGACATGAAACGCCACGCCTCCGTTGGGGCTGATGTACTCGGGGCGACCATCCGGGAAACCAATGTCAAGCAATACCAGCGGAGGCGCGTCCATGCTGTGAGAACCAAAGGCAGCAGCGATTTCCTGGTAGTGAGGGGTTCCATTTCCAATGTTGCCGTCATCATCATCCAGTTCCAGGTAATAGATGGTAATCATTGGATCGATGGTCGAATTGCCAGGCTCCATCTGACCCCGGACAACCAACATGCCAAGGAACAACGAAGCACCAATATCCCGGTAGTTGGAAGGTTCGGTCTGCAGCAACTCATTTCGCAATGACCAGACGCAACCAGAGATTAACTGGCCGCAATCATGAATCGCCCCGGTGCAGGGGTACTGCAGATTGTTGTTGGCGTTGCGAATTCCCTGGCCGCAAGTCCGGAAGCCTTGACCGAGAATGGGATCGTCTTGCATCAACACGCCGATTACATCGCCACTTCCTTCACCCATCTGTCCCTGGCCGTTTCCGGTTACCGAGATCAAATGATGGCCGTATTCGTGGTAGATCACGTCTGAGAAAGAAGTGTTCTGGCATCCGCCGGCGTTGCGATAAAAGTTGATCGAAGTTCCATCGTAAAAGGCGTTACAGCTGGAGTTGATATTGGTGTTGATATCGAAACCGGTCTGGTTATTGATTACCGGGAAATTTGGCAGGTACGACAAAACGTAGTCACGCACTGCGTTTGCTTCCACATAAGCATTCACGTTGGCGGTCGGAAATTCCTGGTTGTTGATCGGGTTGTGAAGGATGTTGACCGGCCCGGGAGGCGTCACCGCGGTATCAATTTGAGGCGTCGATCCGCCGGTGGATTCGTCGAACAAGTCAAAAAATCGTCCGTTAAGAATTGATCGGACCGTGACTTGAGTAGTGCCACTGTGCGGAATGACAAAGTCACCGTTCGCATCTGCGAACGTCGAATTGCCGCCGACGACTTGAACTCGGGCGTAGGGTAAGGCGACGGGAGCCTCCGGGTCACATTCGAGTGCATTGAGTCCCTGCGTCGCCCGGCCGCTCACGTTGCCCGTGACGTCGACATTGTGAATCTGATTTTCAGAATAGAGGACTTCTCCGGTTGCGACCGAGGCCACAACCAGGTGTTTTTGGTAGTCGGGCAGCGTCTTGACCGAACCACGCTGGGCCATAAAGACCACCGCAAGTTCTGGTTCGACTTTGACATTGCTGACACCCGCCCAGATAACATGCCTTTCATCAGACACCATCAGCGGCAGTGCCGCCTTTTTTGCAAGCACCGAGCGGAGGACCGGTTGATTGCCCAGCATTTCGATGACATTGTTTCGCATCGCTTCGGTCACAACAGGTTCGCCGACGACGCCGACCTCAAAATTTTGCATTTCTTTGTAATTTGAGCCCGACATGACAAGCGGAAAATTCGGCTCGTTGCGAACCAGGAATCCAATGCCCGAACGGAAAACGGGAATCCCGTTGTAAACCTGGTTAAAGCGGAACGTTTGAAACTTGTACGTTTGGGTTGCCGCGTCATACATCGCGCCATGCACAACATTGCCATCGGCATCAACGGCCGGAATCAGCTCGCCAAGTTCAACCGCAAACATCCCGTTGAGTTCGTTGACATGGTTCCAGGCGCTATCGATAGGCGAGATTCCGGTGGCCAACACCGTTCCGTAGATTCCATTGACAGTTCCAATGTCGTCGTAGAAGCCTTCGTTATCATAAAACTGGGTACCATAGAATTGGGCTTGGGGGTGAGCTTGTTTGAATTGATCCAATGCCACTGCATTGACATCGGCAGCTGCCAGGGATAGACCGCAAAGGGGGAGAATCAGTGCTCCTAAGAACACCGTCAAATGATTCCGCATTTTCCTGCTCCAATTTGGTAAATGTTGGTGAACGGTGGGCGGGCAAGTCAACGTGATGCCAACGGATTCGAAGGGAGGTCTGTATTGAAACCGTTGCAAGGTAATGTTTATTTGTTTCGATTTCGCCGAATCGCACCTGCCGCAACGCACGAGCGTCCGGTTTGTCAGCAAGCCAAACCGTGGGCTTGCGCCCTTCAGAAGGCTAAATTAATAAACGCCACCTGGGACTGCTATTCCTCACTCCATATTATTCCATCAAAAGCCCCAATGGTAGCTCTGCAGCCCCGATTTCCCAGACCGAAATTATCAATGGTCAACTCGAAATGTTGTGATTCTCGTTAATTCCGCAGATTTGACGCGGGAACGCCCCGAATGGCGAAATGCACGACCAAAATTAATTCGCGGTCCCTCGCGGCAGACAAAGATCGATTGGCGGGCTTGCCGGTCAATTATTTTGAATCGCGACCCAGTCGGCCGGGCATATCTGCCAGCACATAGGCCGCTACGGCGACCGTGCTCACGCAATCGGTCAGCTCTTTAGGATTGACTTTGTCGACCGTATCGGCCCAGGTGTGATGTGAATTGAAGTACAGCCGACCGTCAACCTTCAGTCCCATGCATGCGGTCCCCGTTGGCTTCAGCTGACCGACATCGACTCCCGAATGACCGGGTACAACTCGAGTCGCACCCAGTGGTTCCAGCAATCGAGCGATCTCGGTCAGCTGCTCCACCGCGACCCGCTGTTGGTCGTCGTCCTGCATTTCGATATCAAAGCCCTCCGGTCGGAATCCGCCCGAGTCGGATTCAATTCCTGCCACATGGTTTTCGTCTTGATGCCGGGCAGCGTAATTGAGCGCCCCCGCCGTGCCATTTTCCTCGTTGGTCCACAGCACAACTCGAATGGTGCGACGAGGTTTCAAGTTGAGCTTGCGAATCACATTCAGGGCTTCCATTGCCACGACGCAGCCACAGCCATCATCTTGCGCGCCTTGGCCGACGTCCCAGGAGTCGATATGACCACCAATCACGACGATTTCTTCCGGAAGTTCGCTGCCTACGATTTCGGCCAGCACATTCGCCGACGGGGCCTCTCCCTGGTCCGAGGCCTCCATATATAGCTTCACGACAGGATGTTTGCCGCGCTCCTGAAGTCGGTGGAGCATCGTTGCAGCCTCGATCGTGATCGCGGCAGCCGGGACCCTTTTGCTGTCCGGTCCCCCTGAATAACGCCTCATGGCGCCCGTGTGCGGCGTGTCCAGCGAATAGGCGGTTACCGAGCGAACGAGTGCAGCCAATCCACCGCGCTCTGCAGCCCACTGGGCACCGTTGCCCCGATACGCGACTGCCTTGCCGTATCCGGAACCCTCCGATTCGGAATAAGGTGGCATGGGAAAATCAAATACGACAATCTTGTCCTTGATGGCTTCGTCAGGAAGCGAGTCGAGTTCATCCTTGTCGCGTACGACGACGACTTCTGCCGTGATCCCGTCCGGAGGTGTTCCGACGGATCCGCCTAATCCCAGCATTCTGAATTCGAGGTGACGGGGTTCCACAAGTTCGCAGGATTCTTTTCCACGCACCCATTTATTGACCATCACTTTTTCGGCCCGAACATTCTCATGACCATCGGATCGCATTTTGTCCTGTGCCCATTCAATGGCCCGGTCGAGTGATTCACTTCCACTCAGGCGATTCCCAATGTCGTCGCACAGTTCTTGAAGTTTCAGATAGGCGTCATTCTGATTGCGGGCCGCTTCGATGATTTGGGTTGCCGTCGCGGTGTAGTCTTTGACGATCGAATCAGGAACCGTTTCCTCTGCCTGGATTCCATAACATAAGAAAACCGTCAGCGTTAACGCAGATGTTTTTAGCAATGATTTCATTTTTTACTCACCGGGACCGAAGTGCATTGACGGAGCCGCAAAGACCGTTGCCAATTTTCGTCTTGATTGACCAGCAGCAGGCACATTCGCATCCTACTTTGCCCGACGTCCCATTGCGAGGTGCGGAGCGGGTGAGATCAAATTAGATCGGCGGTCGCCACCGGGAAAGCAGGGATGTTTCGGCTCGACTTGCGCGGTTCGACGCAGAACGCGGCTTTCCAGGCACGATCGTTGGGACCGATCGCCGTCGCCATGCCGCTTACAATGAGGGGGTTCGCTGACGGTGGAAACCGCCGTGCCACCCGCGTCAATTCGCCTTGATGCTTAACAGGTAGCGGAGGTCGGTGGGACTTAGCCGATCCATCGAAACTGTCTTGACCGAACCATCCGACTTGCGAATCTTGATAAAGTCGTCACCGACTTCCTGCAGCTCGGCCAGGATGCGGTACTGGCCAGTATTATCGACCCATTCGCGCATCGGTGACAGCGGCTCCGGGATTTCTGGAGCTGGCGCTGGTTCGATGATTTCGGTCGGGGGCTCAGTGGTTGAAACCGGATTGCCAGAGTCAGTGGTCGAAGTCTCCGGTTGCGGGGTCTGCTTGACGACAGGTGCGGTAATTCGCGGTGGCATTGATGACTCAGTCCCGTCGGAATTTTCCTTCGCCGGGATCTGTAATTCTGGTTCCGTTATTGCCACAACAGCATTTTCGGTCGGCCTGTTTCTTCCATTCAAAATCGGTGTTTTTTCAGATTGCGTTGCCGAGACATTGGATTGTACGAAAATCGACAATGCCGGCGGCAAAATCATGGTTAGCAGTGCGGCGAGCAATACAAAACGGCTCAGCCTGTCGCTGGTGACTTTTGGCTTGTGTTCGGTTTTCCTGGAAACGCAAGCCATCAGGTTTTCAAAGCCGTCTGTCTCGTTGAAGCTGAAGCCGGTGAGGTAGCCATTTTCCGATTCCGTCTGCCAACGCACGCAGGCACCGATCGTATATAGCCGCAGGTTTTTATCTTCGATTTCAAGCTTGACGACGTCGCCCGGCTCATGTCGATTTTCTTCATCAACACAAAATCCGCCTTCGGAAACGTTGCGTATTGTGGCGAGACCTTTCTTCGTGTCCCCTTGTCGTTGAATGGTTCCGGCTCCTTCAACCTCAAACCGGGGATGAGCCCGTCGTTCTTTCCCGGAACTGGACGCAAGTTTCGCGATAATTTCGTCGCGGACTTCCGGTTCAACGGCGCAGCCAACGACCCAGCTGTGATCACCATCGGCCCGAATATGTCGGACCGAGGCGACACCCTCGAACCAGACATCAAAATCATTGTACCTCAGCCGTACATTAATTGTCTCTTCAAAGTGCAGACAGATTGGCACCTTGAGCTTCATGCCCTTCCGCGAGCAGTCAACGAGTTCGGCGGGAAATTCCGGCGACGAAATTTCCGCCGTACGGCTGATCATTACGTCCAGACATTTGAGTTCGCTGATGCAAAATCAATGTTCTCGGCGGACGTAGGTTTTCTCTGGAGATGCCATGGAATGTGTGGGGGCTTGATTGGCAGCAGGTAAATACTTTCGAAGCCTACATTACACATTGGATCATGTTTCGAATTTGCGCCGTGATGCGAAAAAACACTTGGCATCCCCGTTCCGCAGCATCCGCACAATCGATCCAATCCGAAAACGCGGTGGTTGGCTGTCACACGGCGTTGCTCGTTTCGAGCCAAACGAGATGTCCATGCAGGTGGAGGTGTTTGGATTAGATCCGGTGGGTTGGAATGGGTCGCCCCGGGCGAAAACTTTGCAGCGTGTTGATTACGGAGGCAATATTCATTTTTTTTGCCTCTCCTGCCACCACTTTGCGAACCGTATCAGCGAGAGTTTCCGGATCAACGGCGACCCTTGCATTGACAACAATGTTCGCCTGTTTCGTCTGGCAGGCAGACGGCAATGAAAGGACAGGTTCCGTTTCGCTGCTGACGAGGTTGGCCACACCGTAGTATCCATCGGACAGACCAATCGCTTTCAGGTGAGCGGTCTCTGCGGTGATTTTGGCGAACTCGGACTTCAGTTCACCCAGCAGCTTGAGCAGGAAATCATCGAGTCCAAACTCCGACTCCGAAGAAAGTGCAAGTTGACTGTTGAGCCAACCAAGTTCTGCTTCTCCGGCAGCATAAACGTCATAATCAACATCCATCAGGTAACGACCGAATTCCCCCCGTTGATCAAGAAACTCGCAAAAAGCAGCAAATCCCTCTCCCGTTTTGGCCGACATGCGAACAACCGGACGCCCGGGAAATTGCTCGTCCAACAATAGCGCCAACTCATCAACTTCCGCAACCGTCAACTCGTCGATTCGATTGACAATGACAAAATCGGCTTCTTCGATTTGCTTGCGGAAAATATACTCGGCCTGGGGTGAGAATCCCCCTTTGGTCTGACGACGCAGAATTTTGCTACCGTGACTGGGCTTTACGATCACGCCGTACGGGGCGATTTCAAACGGCTTCGTATAAACTTCCTGCAGCGGACGGATCACGGTGGCCACCAGATCGGTGCAGCTGCCCACCGGCTCGGCCAGGACGACGTCCGGACGAAGGTCCGCGCCCAGTCGTTCGACCGTATCGGTTAGCTCGTTGAAGTTACAGCAAAAACAGGACCCGGCAACTTCGCCCACGTCGAATCCCTGCGAACGCAGAATGTTGGTATCGACCAAGTCGGTCGCCTGGTCATTGGTGACAATCACAACACGCTGACCTAACGCCTGAAAGCGACTGGCCAGTCGTGAGACCGTCGTGGTTTTTCCCGCTCCGAGAAAACCGCCCACCATAATAAATCTTGGGTTCTCGCTCATTTTTTAACATGCCTCTGATTTGAGTGTTGTCATTAGTGTTTTGGCTTTTGAATTAAAAACAACTGGCCACACCTGTAAGAAGTTCTTATTGCGATTCCGAGAGCACCGTTTCATCGCGGGCAAACGCCCGGCCGATTGCAAATTCGTAGACACCCCCCCCCAGGATGGCACCCGCAATCGGTGCGAAAATGTAAACGGTCAACCAACCCGGTGATGACAACCCGGGAATGGCCACGCTCCCCCAACCCGCGAAATAAGCAAATAGCCGAGGTCCAAAGTCCCGGGCAGGGTTGAAACAGCCCTGTGTCAAAGGTGCGATGATCGAAATCAGTGCGCTAATGGTCAGCCCAATCAGGACGGGTGCCAGGTTGGCAAGCGGGCGCTGCGGATTGCGTTTATCCGTGAGCGCGAACACCATGCATGCCAAAATCATGGTTCCGATGATTTCGGCAAAGACCGCCATGTTGTGTGTGACGCGAGATGCCAGCTCCGAAAACGCGTCGGTGTCAAAGGGCCCTGGAGTTGTGGCAAGTGAGCCGGGATTGGGATAGTACTCACCATAACACATCGCCGTGACGACACTGCCCAATTCACCTCGCACGACGCCTTTTTCGTTTTCCTTCGCTGCCAGAAACCCGCCAAACAGAAAAAACAAAATGGAAGCTGCCAGAAATGCGCCCAGCGTTTGTGAAAAAATGTATGGCAACACCCGAGTCCACGGGTGTTTTCCCCACACTGCAAATGAAATCGTGATCGCCGGGTTGATATGGGCCCCGCTAATCGCATCCACTGCAAAGATGGCCAACATCACCGCGATACCCCAAACAACGGCGACTTGCCACAAGCCACTTTGGGCGTTCATTAAAACGGCGGTGTGCACGACTCCACAACCCAGGAAAACGAGCAAAAAAGTTCCAAAGCCCTCGGCCAACATGACCTTGCCCAGCGGGGCACGGGATGGGGTACAATTGATAGTCGGCGCGGTTTGAGCCATGTTTTTTCCCAGGAGGCGATCGTTGAACATTCTAATGATCGTTAGAATGTCCGGCAAGCCGCCGGATGAGCTGGAAATAGCCTGTAATTTAGGACACGGAATGATCCATGAAAGATGAGCTGTCACCCGAAAGATGCTCCGCTCTTTTAAAGGCGGTGGCGGAACCTGAACGTTTACGTCTGATTCAGGCGTTGCGGGAGCGCGCCCAGTCCGTCTCCGACTTGGCGGCTTTGCTCGACAACGAGATCGGCAATGTCTCGCACCATCTCAAAGTCCTGCGCCGGCAAGGGATTGTAACGTCGCAACGTGAGGGAAAATCCGTTGTCTATTCCCTGTCGAAGGCAATCTTTGCCCGTACGAATTCGAAAACCGACCGGCTTGATTTCGGCTGTTGTCGACTTGAGTTACCCAAGTGAACCAGGATTTGTTACTTGGCAACAATTTGGCGGTCGCCCATTTGTCCACTCGAGGCCGGATTTGGCAGAGCCGGCCAAGTTACGGTACCCAGTTGCACGTCGTCGGAAATGTGTCGGAGCGAAGCCGGCAAGTAATCATCGCTGTCCGAATTATCAAACCGGGACTTTCGACCCCAGACTTGGGCCAGTTTGTCCTGATACAAGAGACACCAACTTTCCGTTTGAGCCATCATCACGTCAACTGCCGGTTGCTGCAGTCGGCTGATCACAACCAGTTCGGGGGATCCAAATTCCAGAACTCGGGTCGGATCCGGCAAGCCGGACTCTGAACTGCGATGGCGTGAGCCGGGCCCCTGGTCGCCAATCACGAAATCGAAATTCATATCCACAACTTGCTGCGGATAGCAGGTGCGAAATCGGCCGTCAAAGCCCACCGGACACACGGGCAGTCGTTGATCTTCACCACCAAAACTGCCGATCGCGTATTGCGCCCAGTTGTAGGTCACCACCATTGGCCCGTCAATTTTGTGATCAGCAATGAATTGGAATGCGTTGACCGGGTACGCAGATTTGTCCACAGGCAAATCGATTTGCGAATATCCCCACCAACCAAGCAGCAAAACCATCACCAGTGCATAGATTAGCTTGACACCTTTTGAAACAGCCGACGGTGGACCAACTGGTTTGGCTGCTGCGTTCAACGGTTTTCGGAGTTTGTCCGCGCAACCTTGCATGTGGACCGGTATCCAAAACGCAAACAACAACACGAAAAATGAGACGTGTCGGACATGCGAACATGCTTGCCAACAGACGATTGCCAGAATCGCAAGTTTGGTCCAATCCTTCTGCCGATTAGAATATGCGAGGCTGAGCAAACTCACCGCGCAGACGATCGCGAATCGCGTTCCGTTGACCGAAAGGAAATCAATCGCATGCCAGTCCCGAATCTCGGGGCGCGGCTCGCCAAGTGACCCCAGCAGCCACAGATGAAGATTCGGTCCGTAAGGATTAATCAACGTGGCAAGCAATCCAGCCAGCCCCAACATCGCGAGGCGCAGCGACATGCCCCAAGCAGCCGATTTGCGATAGCATAGCGCTTCGATTATTCGTCCCGCTAAATAGGCTCCAAAGATGCACAGACCGGCGACAAACCCGCCATGTGAGTTGGCCCACAAAAAAAGAACGACCGGGATCAGCCAGAGCCATTTCAGGCGGTTGACGAGCCTGGTTTTCGCGACCGACTCCGATCCAGCCGGAATTTCCAGGTAATCTCGACGCCAATCCCGAAAACACCATTCGAGAACCGCCAACATTGCGGCACAGAAAACGAACGACGCGAGTTGCGGGCGGAAATTCCAGTAAAGCGATAGATTGACCGCTGCCAGGAAAACAGTCGCACCCGCGATGATCGGCCCCACTCCATTCATGCGTGCGCAACGCAC
>CAVONL010000018.1:0-132500 GCA_963697295.1 uncultured Planctomycetaceae bacterium
AATCAGCAGGAACACAAATAGTGTCAACAGAATTTTACCGGCAATCAAACCGGCGATGCCCAGTTTGTCATAGGTCAACGCGAGCGCGAGCTCCGACAGGATCTCATGATTGATCCAGCGAAACCCGGTCGCGGTAAACGAGTAGGTCGTGGTGGGGTGAATCACGCCGTCGCGAATCAAGTCGCGTCCGAACTGGACGTGTCCCCACAGATCTGGATCGGCCACATTATTGGCCATGCAGCACAGGCTGGCCACGAACAAAACCGCAAATGCTGCCCATTGATGCCGAACATTGGCGAAAAAAGCATCGTTTGTCTTGAACTGGGGTATTGGCGCTAAGCTCATGCGTGATTCTTTGCCAAGTTGACAATTTGCAACATACGCCAAACCATATCACGCGATTATAAGCTCATCTCCTTCGCGTCCTGTCGGTTTGGCCCTTTCCCGGGCAAGCAAACCGCGCAACCGGACTAACCCTGATAATTGAACTCCTACTAGTACTCGTACTCGATCAAACTGCCACAAGCATTTGCATCGTTTCGAGTACGAGTACCGTTTGATGGCGCAGGCCGTTCAGGTACGGGTGCAAGTTTGACGCAAATCCTGCCGGCCTTCCAAGCACCGAGCAATCGCTTGCTGATCCTCCTCGGACGCAAACCAGCCCAACATCCGCTGGTTGGCCACATAAAATGCGCTACGACTTTTTCGCAAGCCGGAGATCCCCGGAAACGTCAAGGCTTCGACGACCGTGGAACCAAATTCATTGTCACCCGGCGGCACGAGTATGCCGCGCGGCTGCGGATTTCCGATTAAAAACCTGATCGCCTGAACCGAATTGATGCACAACTGTTGGCGAAAACCTTCGACGCTCAAGCGTGTTGAAATCTCGGGGCCGCCTCGATCGGCGGCAACGATCATGACAACACGATCTCGATCGACGTGATAACCGGTTGTCGTTTCGCGTACTGAGGCCGACGTTTGGGGCGCCGCCTGACCGCCGCACAAATAGGCTTCCAATTTTTGCATGCAGGCAATGGCCTGTTCCAATACCTCGTCAGCATGGTCCGGCAATCCTTGGCGAAGTTGATTCTGGGCCAAATGAATGGCCAGATTGGCGGCGTCCAGATTTTGCCGGATTTCGACCGATTCCTCGTCGGAAAATCGCACGGGATTCAAATCCGGCAAATCAAAGACTTCCAGTTCTCCGCGGACAGCCCGAATTTTTTTCGGAGCGTCAATCCCCAGGCGGACGGTTTTGCCTTTGATTCGAACGACTTCGACAGAAATCCCCAAATTCGGAAAACAGACAGTTTCTTTTTCGCGGCGTGATAAGACTAACATCACGGCTTCCTTTCCCAATCATCCCTGGTCGAACGACCAACATACTGAACAACAGCAATCAACCGTGATTGCTCGCTGGGTGAACGACGTCGTGTCGTTCGCTTCAACCGGGCGAAAGCTGCCCGGCCGAACAACGCCATCTTCAGAAGACGACTAAGACCAGTTATTTACAAATCAACGATCTTGTCAAGACGGATGAGTGTACATATTTACATGGTTGGTGAAAAGATGTGCCAAGTCCGTCGGCTAAGCAACCGAACCCTGAATAACCGGCTTGCCAAACCGCCGGCAGCTACCCCAGTTGCCAAAGATTGTCCAGTCTCACACTCGTTTTGCGTCCACTATGGCTCGATTCGGTCCACAGTGTAGGCAAATTCGACTGCGATCGGGTGGTCATCGGTGCCACCGGGCCAAGTCAGTTTCACGGTGAATGCTATATTTTGAGTGTCGGCAACACGGTTGGCAGGATCCGAGGGCACACCGCAAGAAAACCGGTCATAGCCCGCCGAACCCGGCGGAATCGAGGTGAGCACCGAGCCGCCGATCGGGAAGGAATAGTCCTCGCGATAGAGGGATAACGTGGTGTTTTGCGGGCCCGCGTGATAAGTGGTGAGCATAATATCCGTGATAACGGCACCGTCGGGGAGCGGAACGGACGCGATGGCGGCACCGGTTGAGCCAGATGGCGCGCTCAGGCCAAGCATGTCGTTGGCATTCGTCAAGCGAATCACGGTGACGTTCGCCGAATCGGCTGACCTGAAGGCGGAGGCGGGGATGTGCAGCCTGCGCGTTCGCGGACTCAGATTTACGATGCCATCGATGAGGGCGTCGCCGGCGACGTGGAGCGGTGCCAGCGGCGCGGTGGTGTTGACACCGACACGATTGGTGTCGTCAAGGTAAAGTGCGGGCGCCGCACCGCCGGGGTTGTTGCCGGGACCGAAGACGAATCGCAGGCCATTACCACCGGTTGTCGTCTCGCGTATAAGCAGCCACTTGTTGGTCACCACGCCCCCCGAGCCGACCTCGGCCAATGACATTCCCGAGCCAAAGCCACCGCCGGAATTGGAATATAACCCCAGCACCGCATCAGCAGCCTCGATGATCAAATCGTCGCCTGCAATCGCGGGAACGTCGATCGAGAGGTCTTGTTGCTGCACGTGCAGCGTGGCGATCGGGTTGGCCTCGGCGATCCCGACTAGCGGGCCGGGGAGCTGATTAATCGCGCCCGAGGTAATGCCTGTGAGCGAACCGGAGAGGGCGTAACCGGCGAGCGGAGTCGGGAGGATCTGTTGACGGGGTGAGAGAGTAGTGAAAGGATCGCTGAGTCGGCGGACACCGATTTCCAAATACAACGGGCCAGCGGGGAGCAGTTCAAGAAAGTCGAGTTCGGTTGTAAATAGTCCGTTGTCGACAGGCACCGCGGACTTTGTCACAAGTACCGAGATCGGGTTGCCGGCAATCGGTTCATCATAGACGCGGAAGCGCATATCAAAGACGCCGATGGCCGGGCTGCCGTTTTCGTCAAGTCTGCCTTGGTACGAGAACTCCGTTTGCGAGTAGGTCGGCCGAACAAGCCAAAGCATGACGAACGCAACCGTGAAACACCGGCGACCAAGATTCGATAGATCGGCGCGGGGCAATGCAGCCCCAGTTCTTCTAAAGGAATCACACTTCATGACGCGAACCGCTTGACTGCTAAACGACAAGAATTTGAATACCTTTTTGGAGCGCAAACTTCGGCCCGCAAGACTACAATTTTGATGATGAGGGCGTCGAATGTCAAACTTTTACCGCTAAATTCGCTGACTTTGATTTGAGGCCCACGGGAAGCCGACTGAAATTCACCTTCGCAACGCGCAAAAAAAATGCTCGGCGCCCCGCCGAGCATTTTTGGTGTCGCCGTTGCGCGAGAGGGCTTACTGACGAATCGACATCCTGAGGATCGCGAATCCGCAATAGCAGACTGGGGGACGTCAGCGGCTCGCGACCAACGGGCTTCAATGAAAGACTCCCCAGAACAAACGTTTTTGCGGAACAACGATTCATTTTCCTCCAAAAATATGGAATATCAATTGGCAACCAAGCTGACTCTGATGAGTTTTGAGCTTTGTTGTGTTTTGTCCGCATATTTTTGGATGGACGTCGTTTACGGGGCTGATCATCCTCGGCCGCAGAAAATCCAAACAGAATAATTCGGAGCCCTGGGCGACGAAAAAGTCTTGTCGACCCCGGGGCAAATCCGTTCGTACCTGTGAGGATGGCGTGAAACTACTGGATTCATGAGGCGAATGTTTGTTCGGCGTTTACGTTTTGTCGACGAATCGTGCCGTGAGTGCATTGACGGTTTCAGTCAAATTTTCGTCCAGCGTTTCAAACGTTTTTTGTCGCACCATCTCGGGAACGTCACCGTAGAATGTCTTGGCAATTCCACCGGCACGCGCAGTTCGCGAATTGAACACCGCTTCAAATTCACCGCAATTGGCTCCGACGCGGCGGTCTTTCAAACGTTCACGAATTTAATCGATGCTCGCAACTTCACCACCATTCCGAGTTCCAAGCTCTTTGAAAGTGGTTAGATCAATATTGTAGGAAACGAAGTGCACGCTTGCGTCGCCGAGTAGAAAGTTGGAGCCACCATCATGGAATGACCAAAAATGCCAAGCATGCGCGTCCCAGCCGTAGCCGTCATCCACGAAGGAAGCACTCCCCCGCTGATAGTTAGATTGAGGTCGACTTGGGTCGCTTTCAAAATTGAGCGCAATGTGCTCTTCGGTTCCCAGGACGATGTCCGCTGCGCCGAACCAAGGATACGTGCCGGCTCCCGCGAACCACCAGCCGTACCAAAGGTCGTAGCTCGGGGGCCGTTCACCGACGGCCAAAGTGTTGGATAAACCATCCGTCACTTCCGCGAATCGAGTCTGTGAATTGATGTAAATCAAGCCATCGTATTTAAATTGTGTTGTGCCATTTACGGCGAGGTAATCGGTGTACTTCGCCTCGAATTCCTGGCCACTGGGCGTAATCCAAGACACCCCTGGATTTCCTCGGTAATCACTTGGGCAACGGTAAGTTTCAATCGGGACCGAGTTAGGAAAATTTCCGATGCTTTCGACGTACGGATGTGGAAAGGGATCTTCGTCAAAATCGACGACGTTGTACAGGTTGTTTTTTTCGATGAAGGGCAGAATTCGCGTCAGCCAACTGAAATAAAATTCTCTTGTTGCCCGTGTACGCGGCTGGCCATAATCGGGAACTGCTTGAAGCGCACTCTGCAAGTGGGCGGGCGGCAAGTGGCCGAACGCGCTTTCATAATTGTGGAGCGCGAGTCCAATCTGCCTCAAATTGTTCGAACATGATGTCCGATGAGCTGCTAGTCTGACCCGTTGCACTGCCGGCAGGAGAATGCTTAACAGGATCCCGATGATGGAGATGACGACTAACAATTCAACTAACGTGAAAGCCGAACGTTTTAAAACTCGCATGATTTTGTTCCTATTTTGAGTAGGGTTTGTCGTCAATCATATTTTGTCGGTTGGGCTGACGTATTCTAAATTCGGTCAACAACTCTTTTAGTTGAGTATGCAATCCGAGTTCGTTTATCTCTGGATCTTGCGTCAGATTTTCCAACCATTCCAACGAAGGTCGCGTTGTATCGTTGGCGGCATCGAGAAGAACCAATTTATTCCAGGTTTCGACTTCTTTTTGCGTTTGATCGGCCGCGTTATTGATCAAATTTCTGCCGAATTCTGTATAGCGTCGTGCAAGATCCATTTGTCCATCCTGTTTGGCCATTACCGCGCAGATCGCACACGTGCGCACCGAATCGGTGAGGAATTCTGACGAATCCCCTGCCATCTCGACTACGGAGAATACTTGATCAAAGGCCTCCTTGTGGCGACCAAGCCTGGCTAGGACGTCGGCTCGCTGGGTTCGCAAGTATTCTTCACGCCGCTTATTGCTGACTAGATCAAAAGCAGGCATTCCAGCTTTCTCGAACGTCGCTCGATTTGCTTCGCGAATACGATCGTTTCCGGCGAGAGCTTGATTCCACATTTCCAACAGCGTGAGCAGCAATTCTTTGGCAACTGGTTCAAACTCTTTATGCACGCTTGCTTCATTAAATATTTGGGACGCAACTTGCCGATAGGCGGTCGCTGCCTGAGCATCAATGCTTTCTCGTTGGTCCATCATGGCTTTGTTCTGCGCTACATTTAGCAACGTCTGTTGGCCTTGGGAAACCGTCAACGCGCATTCCCGAAGGACTCGAGCTTCCGACTCTCGTGCTTTCAACATGAACCAGGTGGTTGACGCCATCCCCACAACAAGCGACAGCATGATCGCCGTTATCGATGCGACAGCCGCAGCGTTTCGCCGAACGAATTTTGCGAAAAGATAACTTCTCGATGGCGGACACGATTGAACCGGGTCATCGTTGAGATATCGTACGATATCGTCGGCAAAGCTGGCGCAAGTTTGAAAGCGCCGATTGCGATCCTTATCTAGCGCTTTCATGACGATCCAGTCGAGTTCGCGGCGCATCAACGCACCGAGCTTTTCAGGCGTGGTTTTGCGGCTCGCCGCGACATCCGGCAAAGTATCGATGGTCGAAACACGTTTACTTGGCGCGGCGGTTCTTCGTCCCTGATGATGCGAACTAACTCATCCCAAGCTCGCACGTTGCAACCGGGTACGATCGTGTGGCGTGCTGCCGGTCAGCAACTCATACAATACGACGCCCAGTGAATAAATGTCGCTTCGTGTGTCTACGTCCAATTCATTGACCTTAGCCTGTTCAGGACTCATATACTCCAATGTGCCAATGATTTGTCCAAATCGCGTAAACAGCGTTTTTTCAGTAAGCGGTTGATGCAGTGCTTTTGCCACCCCGAAGTCGATTACTTTCGGAACTGACTGCTCGTCGTACTCGGTAATCAGGATGTTGGATGGCTTGAGATCACGATGTACGATTCCTTTTTGATGCGCGTGTTGCACGGCGTTACATACAGGAATGAAGAGTTTCAGGCGTTCCCGGGGCGTGAGCCTGTGTTCGTCACAATACTTGTTGATCGGAACGCCTTTCACGAGTTCCATCACGAAATAGGGTCGGCCGGCCGCGGTCGTTCCGGCATCTAGAGCGCGAGCAATATTCGGATGATCCATCATGCTTAACGCTTGGCGTTCGGCTTCGAATCGCGCGAGCACAGCGTTGCTGTCCATGCCCGGCTTGATAATCTTCAGTGCCACTCGGCGTTTAACCGGTTCCTTTTGTTCTGCCATGAACACAGTCCCCATGCCTCCCTCGCCAAGTTTTTGCAAGAGTTTGTAGGGACCGATGATTGCGCCGGGCTCCACTGCGGTTGGCACATCTTTCGTGGCGTCGACAAACCTTTCATTTGGCCCTTTTTTGTTGTCAGCGGGGATGGCAGGCGAGTTTTCCAGAAAGCTATCTTGTTTGAAAGATTGACGAAGAAGATCAAACACTCGATTCTGCAACAGTGGGTCGTTACCGCAGGCCTCAATCACAAAGTTTTCGCGTTGACTTGGATCGTCGATTTCAATTGCTTGGCAAAATATTTGCTGTTCGTCCATGTGACGATCCTCAACCTCCAAACACTACTTTTGCTGACTTGCCGGATTGGGCGGTAGACCGTGCTTCCCTCCTCTTTCCGTAAGTGGCTTAGGATCCGCGCTGGGCTTACCACATCCGGGTACGCATAGAATCGGCGCCATGCCAAATACGGCGATCAAGGCACAAATGACGAAACTTCGTCGTGCAGGTTTTGGTTCCACCGGGCTATTCCTTATGATTCGTTTGGGCTCCAGTAATCAAGGCGAATTCGTTGCGCAAAACCTGCCAAATTTTTGTACTTTTTCATAAAATATTCCAAGCCCGGATAAATAGGGAATCGAGAGACTTATTGCTCCTTTTCGCCAAGAGCTTTCCTGAGCCAGGCTTTCGCGTAGGCCCATTTTCGATGTGCAGTTCGTACGGAAATCTGCAGACAGTCCGCCGCTTCTTCCAATCCCAAACCACCAAAGTACTTGAGCTCGACAAGCTTCGCCAATTCGGGATATTCAAGTGCTAACGCGTCGAGTGCCTCGTTTACGCGAAGCACTTCGACGTCGACTTTGGCTTCGTACATTTGATTCGGATCCAAATCGATCCGTTGCCGAGTGCCACCGCGTTTTAACGATCTTTTTTGACGAGCCTTTTCCACCAAGATGCGCCGCATCGCCTCGGCTGCAGCAGAGAAGAAATGGCCGCGATTATCCCAGGAATTCTTGGAGTCGCTTTCAACCAATCGCAAATAGGCTTCGTGAACCAACGCCGTTGCTTGCAATGTCTGCCCTGGTTTTTCATTTTCCAAGCGCTGTGCCGCTAATCGGCGAAGTTCTTTGTAAACAATCGGCAACAACCGATCGGTTGCCGAAGAGTCGCCGTTTTGGATAAGCTCCAAGATGCGAGTTACGTCGGTCATAGTTTTGCCACCACCACCAATTCGATGCCTGATTTTAATCGGGCAAGCAACGCCATTCCATTATTTTCTCAACGCAAGTCGCCATGTGCTTGCGGGTCCGTCAAGGGTCGACAATCAGCCGTTATTTGGGCTTAAGATGGCTGGTGACTGAGTGGTTCGCTGTAACATAGTTCAGGGTTTGCTTTGTCGCAAACTCACGGTCTTTTCGGCCCCGTTTTAATGTTCGTTGTCAAATTTCCGTTGCCAAACCTCGCGAATGACCCGCAATTTTCGTTCTACGGAACTTAAGCTAATCTCCAGTTTTTCGCCGATTTCCTGATTCGAAAGGCCTTCCAATTTCATGATTGCAACTTCCCTGGTGCTCACTTCTCGGAGGCCGAGTAAACAGGCTGACAAGTGCTCATTGAAGGCGACAATTTGATCGGGGTTTGGTTCACGCCCGACGATTTCGCGCAATTGCTGCATGTCCAAATTTGCAAGGTTAGATTGGTTGACGACCCGATCGCGGCCGCGTTTTTCAGTCGTGCTGCGGCGACGTTGATCGTGCGCGTTTCTTTCCGTTAGCATCAACAGGATTTGCCACAAATCGTCACGATCGTTGAGCTTGGCAAATCGCCCTTCGGACGCTGCGCGGAAAAACCGGTCGAACACCGAAACCAGGATGTCTTCCTCGTCAATCGAGGGATCGCGAACGGTTGCCAGTTTGGACCGCGCCACAGGTAATAAACGCTGAAAATATAGTTGCCAAATTTCATTGGCCGCATCGGGCTTGTCACTCTTGAGTCGTTCGATCAGTCGGCTGACGGAGTGGTTATCGTCGAACGAGGAGTTGTCTGAACGCATTGTTACTCCACAAGTTGACCAAGAGACAGCTCTCAATCGCGGGCGTAAAGGATGAGTGCGATGATAAAGCGACGATGTGTAAGGAGGAGCCGAATTTCGCAACGACAATAAGTTCATCATAGTTAATAAAAAAAGCTAACAAATCTCTGCAAGATTCATGATTTAATTTCGGGTGTTTGGAAAAGGCACCTTCTTCCAAGTGGCTGGCTGTTTGGGTTCCAGTTTTGTTTCTCCACAACCTTTGGATGCGAGAAAGTAAATACTGGCGACGCAGACGACGAGCAACAGCAAGAGAGTTTTGGAGCGGTTAGAAAAGTGGATAAGAACGGCCATCAAAAGTCTCCTATCACTTCACCTCCGGCCCGAGTTCCCAAATCGCGCAACACGTCAATAGGGCTGTTTTCCCGTCCTGGTCCGACCGTGTAGGGAATGAACCGCACGTGACCATCGGCAAACAGAAAATTCGCACCCTGCGGGTGCCCCGACCAAAAATGCCAGCCGTCCTTGTACCAATAATAACCGTCGGACGCGTCGGTAAAATCGCCTTCTTGGTACCAAGAGCGCGGTCCATCAGGTCGGCATTGATAGTCTCCTCCAATCTCGGTCGCGATGACTTCGTTGGTTCCCATGACGACGTCCGGCGAACCAAACCAAGGCGGCAAACCTGCACCTGCAAACCACCAACCGGCTTGACGGTCGTAAGAAGCTGGCCTTTCGCCCACCATGATCGTGTTGCTTGTGCCGTCGGTAATTTCGGCAATGCGAACTCTCGAATTAACGTAAAGGATCCCGTCGCCCGCAAATTGGTCAGTGCCAGTTACGCCAAGATAACTAGTTAGCGCCGCCTCCATGTCGACGAATCCACCACCTTGCAATTCGAAGAACCATGTTTCTTTATTACGTACATTCTGATCCGAAGGGCACTGAAACAGCTCTACATCAACGCCGTTTACATATCCTGGTTCAGGTGGATCAGGGACATGCGGATTGGGCCAGGCAAATTGGTCCCACTCAACCAAATCCGAAATGTTGTTTTGTTCGACATACGGTAGGATGCGGACGAACCAACTGAACCAAAGATGGGTATCGGGCGGCGGTGATTGGTTGTACTGATCGATATATTCGGTGTCTTGGGCGAGTCCAGGAGGAAAACGATTATTTGTCGTCTCGTAATTCAGTAGGGCAATTCCAATTTGCCTCACATTGTTGCTGCATTGCGTTCTGCGAGCGGCCTCTCTCACCATTTGCACGGCTGGTAGAAGCATTCCAACGAGAACTCCAATAATGGCAATCACAACAAGTAGCTCAACTAAGGTAAAGGCTCTATGACGCATCGACATCAAATACTCCTTTCGCAGGTTGATAATTGAAGCGGTTTCAATTGTTGATCCGTTCCTCAATCTTTTGGGAACGGGAAAGCTTGCCGGCCACGTTTTCAGTAATCAGATTTTGAAAGTCGGATCTTTCGCGCAACAAATCGAGGTCTTCATCTTGTTGCAGTTGTTCCAACGGGCTTAATACTCCGGATTTGGCCGCCGGTTCCTCGAAATAGTCCATTGCAGATGCGTCCTGCAAAAATGCAATCGCGCTCGATACATATTTTTCCTTCAGCCGTTCATCGGCCTCCGCCGATAGCGCGCAAACAGTGCAGATTCGGGCAAAATCAAGAAATTCTTGCCCGGTGAGGTTTTCTTTTTCTGATAGTTCAGTGACCTCGTCGAATGCCCTCTCATGATTGCCCACTCGGGCATTGCACATCGCTCGATACCGACGATAGACCAATGCACGCCATCCCTCGTAGTCTGGCCCGGTGCGATGGATCTGAATAGCATCAGTCCAAAATGCAATGGTTTCGGAAATCAACGCGTTTCGGATCGGTTGAACCGCTTCCTTATTAAACTCCTCGTCGTGAAACAAATGCTTTGTCATGTCTTCAAGCACGTTTCGAACCATTTCGTCAAATTGAACATGACGAAAATTGGCTCGCTCGATTTGCCCGGCGCTCATCATGCTTTTTCGCTCCATTTGCTGGGCAACTACCTCCTTCAAATCGGCTTTCGTCTTCTCGAGCTGCACAATCCAGAGACTGACCCCAAGCGTTATCAGAGTCACTAACGTAGCGAGCGAGCCCGTCACCAAAAATTTATTACGGCGAGCCCAGCGATTGGCCCGCACCAGCATCGGTTCCGCGTATGCCTTGACAGGTTCATCAGCCAGCCAACGCTCCACCTCGGTTGCCAAGGCCCTGGCCGATGGATAACGATCATCCGGGTTTAGCGACATCGCCTTCAAACATACTGCTTCCAATGCTCGCGGAGCATCTGGCTTCACCGTGTGGGGCAATGGAAAAACGCCGCGCTGAATTTTCTGTTGCATCTCCGGCCAGTTTTCGCCCTCCAAAGGGGGCCGACCCGTCAGCAGCGTATACAGCACCGCGCCCAGGTTATAAATGTCGCTGGAGTGATCAATAACATCCCAACGACCTGCCGCCTGTTCGGGGCTCATGTAGGCCGGCGTGCCCACAGCGGATCCCATTTGCGTTTCGCTGCTGCTTTCGCCTACCGGTCGCAACGTCGCTTCGGGATGATGTACCGGATCTTCCTCGGGCCGACCCACAACTTTGGCCAGTCCCCAATCGACGACAATGGTTTCGTTGAATTTCCCCAAGATGATGTTTTGAGGTTTTAAATCCCGATGTATCACACCCCGACTGTGCGCATAGGCAACCGTTTGGCAAACTTGAATGAAACTTTGCAATAGCCGCCGAAACGAAACCGGGTCGCCTTCGCCGGCGTGGTAATCGCGCAGAGCTTCGCTCAGCGTTTCGCCCTCGATCATCCGCATAGCGTAGCACGTGCGCCCGGTATCATCTTGAAACAGGCCGTGCACGGGAACCACACCTGGATGTTCCAGGCGAGCTGTGATTTCTGCCTCTAACATGAACCGACGTTGACTTAACAAATCGTCGGCATGATCGTCTCTCAACCGTTTCAGCGCGACGGTGCGATGCAGTTCAGCATCGGTTGCTTTGAGGACTTCACCCAAGCCGCCTTTTTTGTATGGCTGCAGATCAACAAATCGTTGTTGATTGAGTCTATTGAAATGTTCAAAGTCGCGCGTTTCATCAAACAATTCAAGCGAGTCAGTCAGTTTCCCTGAGTATTCGAATTCCAGCCGATTCAACTCGTCAATCAGCTCCGGATTCTCGGGCAATTCGTGCGCGACGCAAAATTCTGTCACCGAAACGACTCGGTCGCACTTTAACTGCTGCTCATACAAGTCACACAGTCTATCAATATCCTCAATGTTCATCGTTATTGCCTACTTTTGGACGATGCCAAATGATGAGTGCAGGTTTAAACGGCCATTGGACAAGCCTCGATGAGGTTTCATCCTACTTGTTTACACGGGGTATCAAAGCCGCGCCCGTCAACAAAACAAAAAATTCATCAAAAAACTGTTTAGGTTGCATTTATCCAACGAACGGATCGAATATCGAGCGAGGTAAAAGCTCAACTTTTCCGAGAAATGGACCGAAATTGATTCGGCTCTGGTTTCGATTACTGGTGCCGATCAGTCGTTGGGGAGTCGTGATTCAGAAACTCGGCCCTGTTTTAGGCGCCAAAACGTCTAATCCGGAACCGTCATTGGCCCCGAATTGGCTATCGTCGGTGTTGCCCCTATCCCGTAAAATGCCATCACCATGAACGAAAACCCCACCAACCGCATGTACGATCTCGTCGAAGAGCTTCGTGCCGATATCGATTTCGAGCTCGACGACGTTATCTCCAACATCGTTCGCGACCTGCCGGAAGATTATTTTCACCGGCTTAAACGCAAGGATCAACTGACCCACCTCAAGGCGCTGTTGGCCATCAGTTTTTGCCAATTGGAAGAAGAAATCATGCTACGCGGCACCGATGGGCGGCATGTGGCGGTCGTTGCCCGTCAAAACTATCCGGGTTTGCTGGCCAATATCCTGAAACGTTTGCCGACCGACCAAACGCTCGTGGGCGCCAAAATTTTTACCTCCAAGGCGCATGACTTCATCATCGACCTGTTTGAATTCGACGCTTCGCAAGACGGAGACGCTGAATTTATGGAACCCCTGGTTGTGGTCAACACGGTTAATCTGGTGGCCCAAAAAACCGGCAAAAGCGTCCAGACCATCGACGCCTTCGTTGCTCATTACCCCACTTCCAGCGAGATCCTGAATTCAGTTGACGAACTATGTGAACATTATTTGGCGTACGAGAATTTGAATCAAACGGACGTCGCCGTGCGATTGTCGAAGCAAACCGGGTCGGAAAAACCGCGGATCACGATTGCCGCTAATTGTCTGACCGCTCGTGAAGTGTTTCAAAGGTCGGCAGAATTTCTGGGGGCGGAATCGCTCGACATCCAACAGGCCTTTTTGAACGACCTGTCCACCCGCAAGGATTGTGGCGTGGCGATTTCAAGTTTTGTGCTCTCCGATGAAATGACTCCGGCCCAGTCGGAATGGGTGTCGGGGGACAGGCTACCAGCATTTTTGAGGTCTGGAATAGCGTGATTGGTAAAGGTTGGAGCCGGTTTGCCTGTCAGTCGATCGCGTTGCGAACCGAAACCCACGACCCTGCATGATTTGCTCGGCTATTGATTTGAGCACCGCTTGGCGTACGATGTGCATTTTCGAGCGGCTCTCCTAATCCCAAATAGCTCATGAGTTTCTTGCTCGTCATTTACTGTGCCTTAATTGCGATTTGCTCGGCGCTGGGCGGCTCACTACCCACCTACTTTACGCTGACTCATCGGCGCATCCAGCTGACCCTCAGCCTGGTATCAGGAGTGATGTTGGGTGTCGCCCTGTTGCATTTGCTGCCTCACTCAATTTACGTACTCGCCAATGTCAACTTGGCCATGGGAATCTGCCTGGGCGGTTTGTTGTTCATGTTTTTCCTGATTCGGACGTTTCATTTTCATCAGCATGATCTGGCTGTCGAGCTCGAGGAAGAACACAACCATGCGGAACATTGTGATCACGATCACGAAACCGCCAAGCACCACGTACATTGCGATCACCACGGTTCGCTCGACATCAGCTGGGGGGGCCTGTGTTTTGGTTTGGCCATTCATACGATTATCGACGGGATTGCCTTGGCAGCCGCCGTTCAATCCGATGGATCAAACACGATACTGGCGGGGTTGGGAGTATTCCTTGCGATTGTATTGCACAAGCCGCTCGATGCACTTTCAATCACTTCGCTGATGGCCGCCCGCGGCTGGGATCACAATCGGCAGTTGGTGGTCAACCTGGTATTTGCGCTGATGTGCCCGCTGGGAGCCATCCTGTTCGCGCTGGGCGTCAATCAACTCATGGATCCCCGCCTCGTGCTGGGAGTCGCGTTGGCGTTTTCCGCAGGCATCTTTTTGTGTATTTCGCTGGGAGACCTGTTGCCGGAAGTCCATTTTCATTCGCACGATCGAGTGCAGCTTTCCGCAATGTTGTTGCTGGGGGTGGCGATCGCCTATGGGATCGAAATGTTGCCCGGCCACAGTCATCAGCTGAATTTTGAGAAGCCCCAACCAGCCGCGGTGGAAAGCGATTCGCGGTTGTGAGCTGACCTGAAATCTGGTTATTACATTTCCAAGTAAGTACTGCTCGACTCAGAGGGTCAAGCTACGACAAACTTCTAAATCTCGACTTGGCAATGCGTTATCCTTTCACTTTTCCACAACCGACTTTAGCCGCGCAAGCGCACGATCATATTCGCCGCGCATGCCGGGGGCGAACAACCACGAAAAGTAGCCATAAAATGCTCCGGATGGCAACTTGCCTTCGCTCGTCCAAATCACTTCCGTCGCGTTGCTCCGCGGAACAAGCTCGATGCGGCTGTCCATTTCCGGAAAACTCCCGGAGAACATACTGTACGAAACACTTTGGTCTGGTTCGCTTTCGGTGATCCAGAGTTTGCCGTCGCCGCGTGGGTCGGTCCACGTTTGCACGCTACCGACCCCGGTGTCGTCGCCTGAATATTTGACGTCCAAGTCCGCTTGCTCGCCCCACGGTGACCATTCACTCCAGTTGCGCAGATCATTGATCAATGGAAAGACTTCGGCCGCCGGTCGTTCTATGGTCACGGTTGAGCGGATTGAATACGCGCGCGGCAACAGGAACCCGACCAGCCAGAGAATAAGCACAACGAGCCCGATGGCGCCCATCAATCGCAGGAATATCGACTTCACGAACTAGTCTTTCAGTTTCTTGAAGCGAATGTTTCTGAACGCAACCGGATCGGAGTGACCTGCCAATCCAAAATAACCTGCGGTGCGGTCCTTGCCGGGATGCGGACTGTCGGCCATGAACTCGGTGACGTTCGCCAGATCGCCGTCCAGGATGACAGTGCCATTGAGTTCGACGCGAATCTTCGAGCCCTTCACGGTGACTTCCTGGAAATTCCATGCGCCTGGCTCGCGCAGATAGCCGCGCTGGGCGGCGATCATGCCGTAAGCCGAACCGTGATATTGCCGGGGGTCCAGTTTTGCGTATTTTGGATCCTCACTGTCCAGTACTTGCAGCTCGCACATGCCAACATAAGCCGTATCGCCCTCTCCCGGGTAACGAATCGCCAACCCATTGTTGCCCCCCGGTGGGAGTTGGAATTCCAGTCGCACCACAAAATCGTCCAGGTTTTCGTCATAGTAAATCGTCCCGCCCTCGTGTGGTTTGCAGCGAATATAGCCGTCGACGACTTCATAATTTTCAGTCGGACCTTTCCAGCCGGTGAAGTCGGTTCCGTTGAACATCGAAGTAAAACCGTCAGCGCCTTGTTCGGAAAGAATTCGATTGGCTTGTTCCGGCGTCAACTCGCAGATTTCGATATTACGCCAGCGAATTTCACCACCGTGGGTCTGCAATTGAATTGGGCCTGTGACAACCAGCGGTAACTCGCGCCCCCAATAGTTTTCCATGATCGCATTGATCGACGACGAGTTTGTCGTTGAGCCAAACCGAGGTTCGAGCGCCGATTTGACGGATTCGCAAATTGTTCCATTCGCCAAATGGCTTGTCGGCAAGGACCAACGGATCTTTGCCGGGCGCGCCCGGACTGTTGTTCCAAAGCCCACCTGAACCTTTGTCGGCGCCAATGTCCCATTTGCCGCCCGCCTCGGTGTAGTCCCAAATTTGGACCTGCGGAGTCGCCTTCAGGTAGACGCCGCTGTCAGCCTTGGCAACGGTTTGGTATTCAATACGCAACTCAAAATCACGGAACTCGCGGTCGCTGGTCAAATACGGTCCTTCGCCGTCGTTGACAATTTCGCCGTTTTCGACTCGCCAGAACTTCGGCGTTTCGGCACGGGCCTTTTCGATCGTCGTTTTTCGTTCTTCTACACTTTTGGCCGCGAACTCGCGCGGGTTGTAAGTTTCGATCGCGTACCACCCACTCAGGTCTTTGCCATTGAACAGTGACTCAAATTCAAGTTTCTGCTCTGTGTCTATCTTGTCCTGACCTTTCAGATATCCATTACCAGATGCCACCAAAACAATGAACAATACCAGGCAAGCAGAAATTTTTTTCATGGCAACAACTCACGAGTCGGGTGATTTGCGATTTGACGATGGAAGTTCACAGCAGATATGTTAGCTTCCATTGAATTGATTGACTACCAACAGGCCCGTGCCGTCATGGAACTTGCCCAGCTCTATTGTCGCGAATCGGTGCATCTGCTCGATGCATCCATGAAAAAAATCAATCATTGTCTCGCCCAGTTGTCGGACGAACAGATCTGGTGGCGGCCCTTCCCCGACGCTAACAGCATTGGCAACCTGTTGTTGCACGTGTCGGGTAATTTGCGACAGTGGGCAGTGGTTCCAATCTCGGGGGAACCTGATTCGCGAGATCGCGAGTCCGAGTTTGCACGTCGGAATCCCGTTGCCCGGGCCGAACTTTTGTCGCTCCTCAATCAGACTCTTGCTGATGTCAGGTTTCGAATTGAACACCTCGACAACCAACAATTATTGCAGACAAGACAAATTCAAGGGTTTGAAACGACGACGCTGGGCGCAATTTCACACACCACCAGTCACTTTGTCGGGCACACGCATCAAATCATTCTGCTGACACGCTTGCAATTGGGGGACGACTACCAGTACGAATGGACGCCCGCGACGCTTAAATCTGGTGCCGGCGACGTGCCCATCTAGCGGGAACGATTGTCGACTTTGAGGGGGTCGGGAGCTCCCGGCCCCTTCGGTTTTCGGTTGGAATAAAGGCCGACGCCTCAGAAGCAAAATAAATCCGGGCAGGAGTAACCCACGGTTGCTGGCGACACGAACTAAACCGCGAGTTACCGAGGCATGAAACGGCACGTTCTCCAAAAGAGAGGGTTTCGAGAGACGTGTCTGACGTTACGCAACTCGGGGTCAAATGAGACTGCTCAGCTGCCATGTCGTATTCACGACCTCGCGCGGCGAAAGTCCGGGCTGTAAAACTGACCTAGGTAGAATTGGGCTCGTGGCGTAGATTTTAGAGGCTGCATGCGACGCAATTGGCATGCCCTCACGCGCGCCCGACCCGAATTTAACACTTGTTTGATCGTGTTCAGCGGCACGAACAAAACGGCTGTCAGGAAGACAGTCGTCGGCCCAACGTTGCAGCCCAATAAGCGTGGACCCAAACAGAATTAAATGGAGTTAAGCAATGAAGCTGACTGATCTCGCCATTGATGGCTATGGAGTTTGTCGTGATCTACGCCTGGGTCGATTCAATGACGGCCTGAATCTTGTCTATGGGGAGACAGGGTCGGGCAAGACGACGATTCGCAACTTTGTTCGTGGCGTATTGTTCGGTTTTGATTGGGCCTCTTCCCCGTCCGGAGCGACACAAACTCCGGTTGCGGGCGGTCGGCTTGATGTGCAATACAAGCAATGCGATTTTCGGCTGGTGCGAGACATTCAGATTGCCGGCGACCTCAAACTGCAGCCATTGAATTCAAGTGCGAACCAACATTTTGGCGATATCGGTCAACTCAATGGAAACCTGAATCCGTCATTGTATGATTCAATTTTCAGTGTTGGGTTTCACGATGTGCGGGCCAACTATGGGAGTCTGGCCAACCATCTACACGCGCACCTGGGGGTTCCCCGGGGTGCAACGGCAGTCCGCAATGAGGCTGCGTTTTTACGGTGGAAGCAGGAATCGGAATCGCTTACAGGGCAACTTGCTGAAATTCAACGCCGTGTGGATGCCCTGAACATTGAACAGCGCGGCTATGAAAACCAGATCGAGCAGGCCAAACTGGCCCGCGCACAGAAACTGGCGTCGATCGATCGTGAGCTTGGCGAAATTGCCACGCAGACAAGTTCAATTGAATCATCGTCGGCCCAACATCGAATTGCTAATTTGCAGTCCGCGATTTACCAGCTGCGAGAGACGCTTTTGAACGCGGAAGCCCAACAGCGTCGAACGGTTCGGGAAACGCAATCTGGTTTGTCGGAGTTGGATTCCTGTGCGATGCTTTATCGAAGGCTGGATGAAATCGAGGACCAGGTTCGACGGTGGCGACGTGTTCAGTCAGACATTCAAAATCAGCGCGTCAAGTTGCGCGATGAAATGTTGGCCTGGAACGAAATTTCGCTCGAGTCAGAACAGCACCCGTATCATCAAGCCCGCGCGATTCTTGTTTCACTTGAGTCGCGAGTTGACGAAACGGAAGAGCATGCCAAGGCCTTTAGCCCAGACTCCGAGACCGACTACAAGGCGGCGTGCGAGCAGCTGACAGATTTGTGCAATCAGATGCGGGAGGACATCTATGGATTGTGCGATGAATTGGGACATCAGTTTAAACATATTCGCCAAACGTCTGCTGCGGCAGAACTCAAACAGTTGCGCTGCTGCTACAACGAAATGGGTGACAACAACACCAACCTCGTGCAACATCGGCAGACCGTTGTCGAAGAGATTCGACGTCTGGATCCGGCCGGTGCCGAGGCGATCGAGCGAGCCGAGCCGCCTTTTTGCCATGTGGCCCAAAACGAAGGTAACCTGGAAGCTCGCCGCCGGTTCGTTGGAGAATTCAGTCCCCGGCCGACAAAAACCAGCTCAGCGGTTCCTCTTGATCTGACGAATGAGCGAACTCGGCTCCACGAATTGGAGCGACAACTTTCGAGCGAGCAAGCTTTGCTGGCCCACCAGGAGAACCAACTTCGTTCGCTCAGATTTCGTCACACGGAACTTTCCAAACAGCGGGATCAAATGCTTGCGCAGCTGGATCAACGAGATCTACTTGCCAAGATCGGCAACATTGAAATCGAACTCCACCGGCTAACCGACGCCCGCAACGAGTTGTCCCGGCGGTTGGATTCGCTTGAGTGTATCGAATCGGCGACCAACCCGTTGCTGCAACAAGCTGCAAACTACCTGGCAAGAATGTCGGGCGGCGATCTCCGGCAAGTCTGGTTGGGTGATGAATCTGCAGATATCGTGACCCAGGACCAGTTCGGCAATCACATTCATTTTGCATCGCTCAGCCGCGGACAACAGGACCTGGTCTATCTGAGCTTGATCCTGGCGGCACGCGATTCACTTGCCCAGCGAGGCGTTACCTCGCCCATGCTGTTGGACGACGTCTTTGCGAACCTGGATTCCCAACGTGTTTCCAGAGTTTATGAAGTCCTTCGCGAACATTGCCTTGGCGGTCATCAAACCGTGGTCTTTGCCAAAAATAACGAACTCGCTCGCCCCGCGATTTTGTCTCACGTTACGGTTTTTGAACTGCCGCCGACGATCGTGCCCACACCGTACAGCAATCCCGAACGCCAGCCGTACATTCCCCTGCGGGATTATCGTTGGGAATCATCTTTTGGCACCGATATCTCGTTTTTCAAGGCTTACAAAGAGCCAACTGTCCAAACGACAAATGCCTTGGGAGAAAGCTATCCGATCAGCAAATATCCGCGAACCGGCGCACGTTTTGATCTCAACCCGGCGAACTTCGAACAAGCCAGTTTTGTCGAACCCCCGACCCCCGCGGAACCCCGTTTTCATACGGTGAAATCCTTCCATGAATCGACCCGCTTGGGGGCCGATGGGATTGTCGCGCCGGCCGACCTCGGTCACCTCGATCGACTCGGCATTGTAACGATCGGCGATTTGCTGGAAATCGATCCTCACCGATTGCCGGTCAGTTTTGCCCAGGTGGGGATGTCCAGTGGTGACATTGATCGCTGGCAAGCCCAATACTGGTTATTGATTTGCACGCCGGGCATGACCATCAATGATGCCAAAGTGCTTTACGCCTGCGGGATCACCGAACCCGAACAACTCGACACCACCAACAGTCAGCAGTTGCTGGAAAGAATCCAACGATACCTGGTGACGCCTGAAGGCAGCCAATTCGCCAGCCGAAGATTTTCAACGGATTACCTCAACGGCTGGTATCGGGCCCTCGATTCGCAGCGGTCCGAATGGAGTCGCGAGGGGAGTAACGGTGGCTATTCGCGTAAGCTGAAACGAACCGCACACGAACCACCCCAGTTGAGAACCTATCAGTCCAACGATCTCTCGCCTGTGGCGCACACCGAAGGCACGCCGAATCCGCGGATGGAACCGGCAAGTCGTCCGATTCGCAAACGGTCCGCAATGTCGAGCCGTGCGGCGCGAACTCCGGTGCCGACAACACCCATGGTCAAAAGCTTTACCGAGCGGCAACGGATCGTTCGGGCAGAGCAAGCTTCAACTTCTGGCGAGTCTGCCAGGGCTGGCGATGACCGTAAATTGAGATTCTATCTGGATTTGGAAGATCATGTCGAAGCGGCGCCATCAATTGGAAACCGGACGGCCGCGCGGTTTGAAAAAATCGGCGTGACGACCATCCGCGATTTCCTGAAACAAACTGCCGAGTCGATGGCCGCGAAGCTCAACTACAAACGTATTACCGCCAATGACGTTCGCGACTGGCAAAAGCAGGCCAGACTGGTCTGCCGTATTCCCAACCTGCGCGGTCACGACGCGCAATTGCTGGTCGCCTGTGGTATTACCGAACCAGAAGATATTGCCGTCATGCAACCGCAAAAATTGCTGGATATCATCGGTCCATTTTCTGAAACAAAAGAGGGCTTAAAGATTATCCGCTCGGGTAAGAAACCCGACCTCGCCGAAATCAAGGACTGGATCGAGTGGGCCGGCCAAATGCGGAACCTGCAAGCCGCCTGATATTTGCTCGGTAATACATGCACGCAGCGCCAGCCAGTGAGTCCGGCTTGGCAAGGAAACTCACTCACTTACTAGCTTTCGCGGCGTGCTGGTATTATCCGGCGGTCCGAATGCCGTAACGGCGTGGAGCTCGTTAACGGCCTGCCTTAGCGCCAACGCGCGGTGCCGCGGCGCGGATTTCTTCGCTGGCCTGAGCGTGATATTTGCCGAAGTTGTCCACGAATTTTTTGGCCAGCGTTTTTGCCATCGCGTCAAACGAAGCCTTGTCGTTCCAGGTATTTTTTGGTCGAAGCATTTCCGCGGGAACGCCCTTACACGATTTGGGAATCGAAAGCCCGAATAATGTGTCCTCTTCGTATTCGGAGGTGGCGAGCGAACCGTCATGGATGGCGTCGATAATCGCGCGGGTATGCGGCAAACTGATTCGCTTGCCGATGCCGTGTGCGCCACCACTCCAGCCGGTGTTCACCAGCCAGACATCCGTGTCGTGCTGCTTCATCTTTTCCGCTAACAGTTCCGCGTATTTGGTTGGGTGCCAGACGAGAAACGCAGCGCCAAAACAGGCCGAGAAAGTCGCTTCGGGTTCGGTCACGCCGACTTCTGTCCCCGCCACTTTGGCTGTGTAGCCACTGATAAAGTGGTACATCGCCTGGCCAGGCGAGAGCCGGCTGACTGGCGGCAACACACCAAACGCATCACAGGTCAGTAGAATGATGTTCTTGGGATGCGGCCCGACACAGGGGATTTTCGCGTTGTCAATGTATTCGATCGGATAGGAGCAGCGCGTGTTTTCCGTTATCGAGACATCATCGTAATCGACGACATGCATCCGGGAGTCCTGTACCGTGTTTTCCAGGACCGAACCGAATCGAATTGCGTTGAAAATCTGGGGCTCTTTTTCCGCCGAGAGATTGATGCACTTGGCATAACAACCACCTTCGATGTTGAATACGCCATTGTCAGACCAGCAATGTTCGTCGTCACCAATCAAATGGCGTTCGGGATCAGCCGACAGGGTTGTTTTGCCTGTCCCCGAGAGTCCAAAAAATAGCGAAACGTCATGGTTGTCGCCCTCGTTGGCGGAACAGTGCATCGACAGGATGCCGTTCTTGGGCATCAAGTAGTTCATGATCGTGAAGACACCTTTTTTCATTTCGCCGGCGTATTCCGTTCCCAGGATTACCATTTCTCCAAGGTCAAAGTTCAAAGCGACGCACGTGTTGGTCTCGATGCCCTCGACGGCCGGATCAGCCGGATGCTGGCCCGCATTCAGGATCACGTAATCCGGTTCTCCAAATGCCTCGAGTTCTTCCTCGGTGGGACGGATCAACATATTGTGCATGAACAAGGCATGATAGGCGCACGAACAGATAACGCGGATCTTCAACCGGCTGTTCGGATCCCAGCCGGCAAACGCATCCAGCACATAGAGGTGGGGGCATTGGTCCAGAAAGTCGACGGCTCGTTGATGGACTTTTTCGTAGGAGGCCACCGGCAGCGGGATATTGATATCGCCCCACCAGACGTCTTTTTCCACGCTGGGCTGTTGCACGATACGTTTGTCTTTGGGACTGCGACCTGTTTTTTGGCCTGAACGCGTGGCAATCCCGCCGCTACTGGTGATCGTGGCATGATCAAACTTGATCGCATCTTCGTATAACCGGGCGGGAGAAGCGTTGTGGACAACTTCGGCGGGAAAATTGCCCTTTTTGATCGCGGCGATCCGCGACTTCGTTACTGTAGCCATATTGTTTTGCGCGATACGCGTTAGAAAATAGTTTGAACTGGGACACGATGAACTGCCGAAAACGCTGCGAACGGGCAAGTCCAGGCTTCTTCACCGCGAATGTTTCAGATCAACTAAGGTTACCCCCGACGCAAGATTGATGTAAGGCGATTTTACCCGATTTCGGCACCACCGACGAATAATGATCATTAAATTTTGCGCGCTCACTTGCGATTTGGGTCACTGGCACGGGACGGCTGAAAACCCATAATAGGTATGGTAATTCATCACGCATTGACTTGATTGATCATGACTCAAACTCCGGGGGCTCGATTTCGAGCTGCGCTTGCCGCGGAAAATCCGCTGCAAATCGTGGGCACAATCAACGCTTACTCCGCTTTGCTTGCCCGTCGGGCCGGTTTCAAAGCGATTTACCTGTCGGGAGCCGGTGTCGCAAATGCATCGTATGGTCTTCCTGATCTCGGCATGACGTCAATGACTGACGTCGTCCTGGATATCGAGCGGATCACGTCGGTTTGCGATACGCCGTTGCTCGTTGATTGCGATACGGGGTGGGGGCATGCGCTGTGCATTGCCCGCACGGTAACGTCATTTATCAAGGCCGGTGCGGCTGCCCTGCACATTGAAGATCAACAAGCGGCCAAACGTTGCGGGCATCGTCCGAACAAGGCGATGGTTCCTGCCGCAGAAATGGTGGACCGCATTCACGCCGCCGTCGATGCTCGCACGGACGAGACTTTCATTATCATGGCACGTACCGATGGACTCGCCGGTGAGGGGCTCGAGGCGGCCATCGAGCGTTGTCAAATGTATGAGGAAGCCGGCGCGGACATGATTTTTGCCGAAGCGATCACCGATGCCCCGCAGTACAGGAAATTTACGAGTTCGTTGTCGGTGCCAGTATTGGCAAACATGACCGAGTTTGGTCAAAGTCCGTTGCTTCAACTGGCGTATTTGAAGGACGTGGGCGTACAATTGGTCCTCTATCCTTTGTCAGCGTTCCGCGCCATGAGTTTGGCGGCCGATTCGGTCTATCGCACGATCCGAACAGATGGCACGCAACAAGCGGTTGTCGCTCAGATGCAGACACGTGACGACTTGTACGACGTTCTCGATTATCATTCCTACGAACAAAAAATTGACTCCATATTGAAAAAGGCAAACGCATGACCACGACAAAGAACAAAAAAGCTGGTGGATTGGCAGGCGTGATTGCGGGTGAGACCGCAATCGCGACGGTCGGCAAAGAGGGGAAAGGACTTACCTACCGCGGTTATTCGATTCATGACCTTGCCGAACATGCGACGTTTGAAGAAGTTGCCTTCCTGCTGTTGTTCGGCCACCTGCCGAGACGAAAGGAACTTGACAGTTTTATCGCCCGCCTGCGCAGCAAACGATCGCTTCCCGAACATCTGATGGCGACCTTGAAAATGATCCCGTCCGACGCCCATCCGATGGACGTGCTGCGTACCGGTTGCTCCATGTTGGGCGTGCTGGAACCGGAAACATCACACGATCAGCAAGTGCAAAAGACCGAACGTCTGCTGGCCACCTTTCCCTCGATGCTGATTTACTGGTACCGCTACAGCCAGGACGGCACCGAAATCGATTTCGAAAGCGACGAAGATTCGCTGGCCGGCTATTTTCTGGAAAAATTGCACGACGAGAAACCGTCCGAATTACATCAGCGGGTGATGGACGTGTCGCTGATCCTGTACGCCGAACACGAATTCAACGCGTCCACGTTTACGGCTCGCGTCTGTACCGCTACCTTGTCCGATATCTACTCGGCGATCACGGGCGCCATTGGTACGTTGCGCGGTCCACTTCATGGCGGGGCCAACGAAGCGGCCATGGAATTGATTGAAAAATTCAATTCGGCAGACGAGGCCGAGGCCGGAATCATGGACATGCTGACCAACAAAGACAAGATCATGGGTTTCGGGCACAGGGTTTACACCATTTCCGACCCGCGGAGCGACATTATCAAAGGCTGGGCTAAAAAACTCTCGGAAGAAACAGGCGACAAGGTGTTGTATCCCGTTTCAGAGCGAATCGAGCAGGTCATGCGTCGCGAAAAGAATCTGTTCCCGAACCTCGATTTTTATAGCGCTTCGGCCTATCACTTCCTGGGAATCCCGACGCCGATGTTTACGCCATTATTCGTGCTGTCACGCATTACCGGGTGGGCCGCCCATGTGTTTGAACAGCGCGCCAACAACCGACTGATTCGGCCAGGCGCCGAATACATTGGTCCCGACGAACAGGAATGGGTAGCGATTGAGAAGCGGGTCTAACCGCACGAGATCTGGTAAACGTGTTTCTGGAGTTGCGGTTTTACTTGCGGATCCGAATGCCCACGAACACTTCGTTGGCCTTATATTGAAAGTCACCCAGGGACTCGCCGGCTGTTACGTCGAACACGTTGACGTTGCCAGCCACGACGTAGCGGTACTCGCCGAACAGGTCCACGCGACTGGTGACTGCCCTGTTTAACCCACCGATGATTTGAAACACAAATCCGGTGTCGTCAATTTCGTAAACGTTGGTCGCGGTCGTTGCGGTGCCGTTGAAGTCGATAATTCCCATTCCGGCGCCACCATAAAAATTAAACCTCTGGTAGGCCCGTTGGTTAAAGTCGACCAGGAAGTTGGTGACAATCGCGTAGGCCTCAAGTGATCCAGTTGCCGGTGAAATTGCATCCGTCTCTAGAAAATTGTCGGTGAATGTTTGTACCTGGTAGGAATCGAAATCGGGGCTGCGGTAGCTGAACTCAAGTTCAGCGCGGGCCCGCTGATGGACTTGCCTGCCAATCGAGATACCGCCAACAAATCCATCTTGAAAATTGTATTGACGTTCCTCAGTTTGCTGAACTTCCTCCAGGACGAAAATTGGATTACCCATACCGTCAAACAGAGGATTGCCCATTCCATCAACCGCCTGGGTTGAAGACGGCCTGGAAATCGTGCCAAGATCCTGCGACCTGAAGAATTCAGAAACACTTGACCAGCCACCGAAGACGCTGACATAGGGACCGCAGCAAACTGCCGGGCAACTTGGTCGTTCGCAGCAATTATCGCTGCAGCCAGGATCCAGATTGGGTTGGCCGGTGCCTACGTTTTGCAAGAAACTGGAAACGTCCGCGTCGTAAACGTCGGCTCCGGCACCCGAACTGCAATCACGACAGCTACATTGAGCCATCATGGTTGTCGTCAGTGCGAGGCACAAAACGATTGCGGCAATTCCAATTCCAATATTCCGTTGATGGATCACTTGTCACTCCTGGAGAGCTGTCGTCGCGTAATAGGCGGCGTGATCGCGCATTTCCGTTGACTTTATGCAGGACGCGATATCAGCATCTTCGACAAAATCGGGTCAATTCATCCAAATCGAACCCGTTTGCTGGTCAAGTTTACCCCGTTTAACATACCGCGATAAAATGTAACGGTTGTAACGAGGGCTGGCGAACACTCGTAACTTGACTCTCCGAGGCGAGGCACCATGCGAAACGTCCGTAACTTGACTCTCCGAGTCGAGGCACCATGCGAAACGTCCGTAACTTGACTCTCCGAGTCGAGACGCCATCCGCAACGTCCGTAACTTGCTCTCCGAGTCGAGGCTCGGTCCTTCCGTAGGGCATTCATGCATTGCCGCCTCACCGTAGCCGCGTCTGTCCCAGACACGGAACCCCAGACACGGAACAACCGCAAGTCGGACGCGGTGTCAGCCTGGGACAGACTGACCTACGTTAAAAATCACTGACAGAGAGTCAAGCTACGGTGGAGTCCTCGACTCGGAGAGTCAAGCTACGGTGGAGTCACCGACAGAGAGTCAAGCTACGGTGGAGTCCTCGACTCGGAGAGTCAAGCTACGGTGGAGTCACCGACAGAGAGTCAAGCTACGGTGGAGTCCTCGACTCGGAGAGTCAAGCTACGGTGGAGTCCTCGACTGGAACTCGTTCCCTTCGCTTTGATTGCCCGCCTCGCGGACGTCCACCAAAATACGCCAGCAATGCGGGAAGGAAAACCAGGTCTCCAAACAAAGCCGCCGAGATTGTAATCGCACCCATCGAAGCAAAAATTTGATGGTCGCGGGAATCGCTAAACACGACTGACATGAATCCGGACACCAGGACGATTGTCGTGATAATCAATGCCGTGCCGACACCGATGAAGGCCCGTCTAATCGCCTGTTCCTCGGTGCCTTCGCCTTCTCGTTCTTCGTAATAACGAGTCAAAAAGTGAATCGTGTCATCGACGGCGATCCCCAAACAAACCGTAAATGCACAAACCGTTACGACTTCAAGTGCTTGGCCTGTTAACGCGAGGTAGGTTCCTGCCACGGCCAAGGGGAAAATATTGGGAACGATCGAGATCAGCCCGACCTTCAAGGAGCGATAAACGATTGCCAGCACGGCAAAAATAATTACGGAAGCCGTTCCCAGGCTCGCCAGCAAATCGATAACAATTTGATACAGGTTTTCCCATCGCCAAACCGCATCGCCGGACAGTTCAATCTTGAATTGGGGATGAGCCCGCGTGACTTGATCGGCGCCTGCAATGATTCGTTCAAATACGGGTCCGTATTTGGCGATCCCCAAATCTTGCACGCGAAAATTGATGTTCGCGGTCCGCTCTTCGGGCGAATAATAGGTGCGTTTCACGCGTGCGGGCAGCAGGTCAACCATTGAAAATCGTTCGGCCGCATCGCCTTCACCGGGCAAGGCATCAATGATCTTGCGAATCGAGACCGGGAATCCAATCAAAGGCTCGGAATTGAGAATCGCATCCATCTTCGTGATCACTTCGATGACTTCGGGCGAGTCCGATTCGACTTCTGGCGACCAGGAAACTTCCACGACACCAGGTTCCAAGCCTCCCAGGGCCTTGTCGATTTTCGTGAGCGCGATTGCGGGTTCGCTTTTGGTTGGCAATGCACTGAAGTTTCGCTGATCCGGACGAAGCGTCGCGCAGATCAGGCATAAGATGAAAGTCACCAAAATCCCGGTTGCGGCCATCCGTGCTTTTCGTTTCAGGACGAAATCGATCACGCCGCTGATCCTGTTCAAGTTCTTGTCGACCAGGCTCTTGTCGTGTCCCACGTGGATCCAGTTTCCCAGGCGAGTCGAGCAAGCCAGCGGGATCGTCGTGACCACTGCCACGAACGAGCAAATAACGCCGACCACGCAACTTATTCCAAATTCACGAATCATTTCCTGATGAGCCAGCAATAACGAGCCGAATCCAATCGCGGTCGTCAGCGAAGTCAAAAAACAGGCCAAACCGACTTGGCGAATCCCTTCAATGGCGGCTGCACGAGGGGCTTTTCCGGCGACACGAAACCGGCGAATTTGGACCATCAGATGCACGCCGTCGGTAAAGCCCACCAGGCTGACGAGGATCGGCAAGACCACATCGATGAAAGGATTATTGTCGTATCCCAAAAACTGAATCAACCCAATCGTCCAGAAAATGCCCATCGCAGGTGCCAAGGCCACGACCACCACCGCGATGACGCCTCGAAACAAAATGATGCTCATCACGGCGATCATGACGTAGGCCACAATCTGATACTGAAACTGATTTAACTCGTGTGACCGGATTGCCGTAATTTCGATCGGGACCCATCCGGTGACCGAAAACTTCATGGGCACTTCGGGAAACTCCGCGGCGGCTTTCTCGGCCACCTGCCGCAATCCTGAAATGCAGTCGTCGTCGGATTTAACATTCAGGTATTCGAAATTGACCAACAACAGAACGGTGTTGCCGTCCCGGGACATCAGGTTTCCCACGATGAAGGGGTGATCAAGCGCGTGTTGGCGGGCAATTTCGAATCGGTTCGGAGACGCGCCAACCCGCGGAAGCAACGGTTCGGGCAATCCAAACGCGTTCATCGGTGGCACTTCGTCCATCCAGAAAACGCGGCTGATAAAATCCTGTTTTCGTAATTCGTCAACAACGTGCCGGATCGCCGCGGCTCCCTCGGGCGTGAAAATTGACTCGCTTTCCACAACCACAACTGCTTCACCACGAAATTTAAGCGGGTCGACATTGCGGTAATCCTGACGGCCTGCGAATTGATCGGGTGCCGATTCCGCTTCTTCGAGTTCGTTGTTGGCGACCGGTTTTTCCAGCGCCCGTTTGATAGGTCTTGTGATCAAGCCGGGATCGTAGTAACCGATCAAGGCGAACGTGCTGATTGCCAACAACAAAACGACGGAGACCCATGGTCGAGTAACGATCCAGCTTGTTGCTCGACTGAACGAGGATGTCACTTGTTCCGCTCCGTGTGTCCGATAGTTTGTTGTCAGGATTTGACGTGGAGTCGACACTCATTGCACGGCGATCGCCACTTCAAGCGTATCAAAACAGTGCCCTCTCCGCCGACACGTGAGGGTCCGGGAGAGCATCGCAAAACAGTGCCCTCTCCGCCGACACGTGAAGGTCCGGGAGAGCATCGCAAAACAGTGCCCTCTCCGCCGACACGTGAAGGTCCGGGAGAGCATCGCAAAACAGTGCCCTCTCCGCCGACACGTGAGGGTCCGGGAGAGCATCGCAAAACAGTGCCCTCTCCGCCGACACGTGAAGGACCGGGAGAGCATCGCAAAACAGTGCCCTCTCCCGCCGACACGTGAGGGTCCGGGAGAGCATCGCAAAACAGTGCCCTCTCCGCCGACACGTGAAGGACCGGGAGAGCATCGCAAAACAGTGCCCTCTCCCGCCGACCGGAGCGTCGCAACAGTGCCCCGTGACCGGGAGAGCATCGCAAAACAGTGCCCTCTCCCGCCGACACGTGAGGGTCCGGGAGAGGGAAAACTCCGGATTCCTCGCGGCAGTATCTCGTTGACCGATTAATCTCTCGCTGTCTTCTCATCTTGATCGTAAAACAATCGACGGGCGGCCTCGACAACTTCCATTCGGTCTACAATTTGGTCATCGTTAATATCCAATTCGTGGCGTCCGCGTTTCCATACGATTCGGGGCAATTCGGATTGAGTCACTCTTCCATCCTTGTTCCTGTCAAATCGCTCGAAAAAGTCTGCGACATATCGGTCGATCAGTTCTTGCTCGTGCGGAGAAATCAATTCCTCCAGAGATTTCGATGTCTCTGCGGAATTTTCCAAGGACTGCCTTTCTTCGGCCACCTCAAAGAACGCCACCGCCATCTCTTCCCACGTTTGATCTCCCCAGAACACGGGCTTGGTCGCGTCCGGATTAACAGGGTTGCTTGCAGAATTATCAAAGGTGGCCACAAACTTCACGTCGTCCAGGTTCCCGAGAGGCACCGGTTGTTTGAGACTGTACAGATGCTGCCAGTTGAAATCGTAGTTGGGAACATCCAGCAGAATGTCTTCTCGATCACCTGTTTTCGTTGTCACGCGAAACGATTTGCCGCGAAAGTGCATGTGAGGCGCCAGGGCAAGCAACTTCCCCTGGGCAGGCAAATCTCGCAGATGGGCCGTCACCGGATGATTTGCTACGTCAGGCGGGATTTCAAAATCCTGTTCGGCCGCCACGAGCGTATAGACTTTGTGTGTGATTTCCGATTCGTCGGCAAATACGATGCCAACCTGGGTGATGTCCGTTTGCTCGGTGCCGATGGGTGTGTAGTGTTGCTGGAATACGAACTTCGACCCGGCCGGAATTCGTCTCCCATATCCGGTCGGATAAGTCGTCTCGCGTTGTCCCGGCACGTAGGCACCCAGCCATCCAATTCCTTCGAACTCAGCTCCGTCTGGCGGACGCACGAACACAATGCTGTGATGGACGACCGCCCGATTGCCGGGTAGCACTTCGGCGGCCACAACCCATTTGTCTTCTTTGAATCCCGGGTCGACCACAAAATACTGGTAATCGATCGAGCCTTCTGCTGCGATGGAAAACGGCTTTTTCCTCATCGGGATGACGACATCGGGTTGTTTCGGCAGATTCCACCCGATGTGGGCCTGATAGGGTTCGGGCAGTTCCTGCGGATTGCCGAACGGGGCACCGGCCGCAACCCAATCCCGCAGCGTTTGTTTGTCCGACTCCGGCATGCGGCGCTCGTTGGAAAAGTGCCCGTACTTCGGGTTGGCGTGCCAAGGCGGCATCCGCTGGTCATCCACAACTTCAATCAGCATGTCAGCCCAGCCGACGACTTCTTCGTAGTCCGTTAATGAAAACGGACCGATGTCGCCTGCCCGATGACACTCGACGCAATGTTTTTGGAGAAGCCGTGAGATCTGATTCGAAAAGGTAATCGGGCTGGCGTTGTCGACTTCCTTGACGCGGCCGATCAAACAACCTTCAGTTTCGGTTTGCGGTACGGTTACCGATTTCCCAGCCAATAGTTCTTCAATGGCAATTCGCAGGTCGTTGCGGGACGGAGTTGGCTTTGAAATGCCTGGCTGGTATTGATCGTCAATGCGACCTCGATAGCGAACTTTGAAGTCAGTATCGAGCACAAGCACTTCGGGAGTCCGCTTGGCATTCAACTGGTCGGCGATTAGGTTGCGATGATCTTTGGCGACCGGAATCGTGAGATGGTGTTGTTCTACAAACGCTGTTAGCTCTTCCTCGGAATCCTGCCGATTACTGTCGATCCCGATGAATCGCACGGGCTTCTCTTTCAGGGTCTCCGCCAGTTCATTGAGTCGCAGGCAATACATTTTTACCAACGGGCACTCGGTGCCAAGAAAACAAACCACCGTCAGCCGGTCGTTGTTGCCGGCGTCGTCGAGTGCAAAACTCGAACCATCGATAGTGCGAATTGAGAACGGCGCAACCTGAATGTCCTGACCCATTCCAGGAACGGCCAGGCACCACAATAAAATCGCCGCACAAATCGGTGTAAGCATGAATCGCACGTTAGCCATCTCCATCCAGTAATTCCGGACTCATTGTAACCGAAATGAAGCACTGGAAATAACTGAGAATGCAGCAACAATCCAAATCGCGGTGGGGCAGGGGCATGACATGGACGTTTCGCCGAAAGGCAAATAACGCTCAATAGAAATAAAAATTGCCGGGTCTTTGACTCGCCGTCACCGCTTCGCGGCTAGGTGTTTGTTGTCCGTTTGTACCCACAGCTTACGCTGCGGGCTACATGCTTTCACCGCTTCGCGGCTTTTTTTAGCGACTAAGTCGTGACAGCGGGTAGCCCCATGCGTCAGCATGGGGTTCAGATTGCGGGGCAACACTAAGCCGCGAAGCGGTGACAGAATTTCTCAATTGAGCAGTATTGGCCTAAAGGCGGGACTACGAACGATGTTGGGAGAAAGTTGCAACCTGGGAGCGAATTGAATGCGTGGACACCGTGGACTGACAATTACGCGTCGGCGGCTTCGGGCCGGCGGGCGGCTAATTCGCGATCGATCATGAACAGGCCATTGGCGTTGCCATCAATCATCTGCAGTTGGTCAATCACGCCCCGCGCGTTGGCTTCTTCTTCGACTTGCTCGTTTACGAACCATTCCAGGAACAGGTCCGAGGCGTGGTCGCTCTCGGCCCGGGCCAGGTCCTTCAATTTGAAAATGCATTGCGTGATATGTTGTTCATGTTCCAACGCCTTTTCAAACAGGCTCAGCGGAGTCTCGTTGCTGAGCTCGGGTTTGGCGATCGCGTCCAACTCGACTTCGCCGTCTCGTTCGAGGATGTAGTTGAAGAATCGGTCGGCATGCAACAGTTCTTCCTGATATTGCATCTTGAACCAATTCACAAACCCGGGCAGTTTCATTCGGTCGGCTTCAGCTGCCATCGCCAAATAGAAATATGCGGAGAAAAGCTCTTCATTGATTTGTTTGTTGAGGGCTGTTTGGATTTTCTTTTTCATCGTGGTCTCCAATAGGAAAGTCGCAAAAATTGCGATTGTGTTAATTTCAAAATCAAAGGTTTCCGGAATTCAAGTGCCGGGTAACAGGAAGTTGGTCAAACCAGTAACGAACCAATGTCGGACGATTGCTTCACGAACAGGTCCAGAAAATCTTGCGCCGGCATCGCATCGAGTTCACCCGGATTTGAAAACGTGTCTCGAATCCCCTGGGCTTGGGCGGCATCGAAAATTTCGTTCAGGCTATTGTTAAATTTATCTTCCATCAGCGGAATGCCTTCGGCACGTCTCAGGCGGTGACCGACCGGGTATTGGACTTCGACGCGTTCGGTTTTTGTACCGTCGTTGAAGAACACCTGGATGCTGTTGCCGATCGCCCGCTTGTCGAGGTCGTAATAATCCTCGGTAAACGTCTTGTTCTCGCGAACGACCATTTTGGCGCGACAGTCATCGATGCGTTGATCCTGGGCAATGCGATCGGTGTAATGCTCGGACGTTAATTCGCCAAAGATCAAGCCAATCGCCACCATGTACTGCAGGCAATGATCGCGATCGGCATAATTATTCAAAGGTCCCGTTTTGTCGATGATGCGAACGCCCGGCTCTTGAGTCTCCAACTCAATCCTTTCAATTTCATCCAGTCGTCCTGCGACATCCGGGTGCAGGGTCAAGGCACATTCGACAGCCGTTTGCGCATGGAATTCGGCAGGAAATGAAATCTTGAACAGGATGTTCTCCATCACGTAAGATTCCAGCGGTTTTCGCAGTGTGATCGACTGGCCGCGAAACAAGACGTCCTGAAAGCCCCATTTCGGTGCCGAAAGCGCCGTTGCATAACCCATTTCGCCGGCTTTGGCGATCAGCGCCAATCGTACGGCGCGGCTGGTCGCGTCTCCTGCCGCCCAGCTTTTTCGCGAGCCCGTGTTCGGGGCGTGGCGATAAGTTCGCAGCGCACCTCCATCGATCCAGGCATTGGAAATTGCGTTGACCGTCTGATCGTAAGCGCAGCCCAAAATCCTCGCCGCCACCGCCGTGCTCGCAACCCGAACCAGCAAGACGTGATCGAGGCCGACCTGATTGAACGAGTTGTCAAGTGCCAGGATCCCCTGGATTTCATGCGCCTTGATCATGGCTGTCAAAATATCGTGGACTGAAAAGTTTTCGCCTTTGACTCGACTTTGATAATCCGCGCAGGCCAGGATGGCACCCAGGTTGTCCGACGGATGTCCCCATTCGGCGGCTAGCCACGTGTCATTAAAGTCCAGCCAGCGAACGATTGCGCCAATGTCAAAAGCAGCTTTGACCGGATCAAGTTCCAGGTTGGTCCCCGGAACACGACACCCGCCATCCATTTGCGCGCCAGGCACGACCGGCCCCAGCATTTTTCGACACTGGGGATACTTGAGTGCCAGGAAACCGCATCCGAGGCTATCCATCAGGCAGTAGCGGGCGGTGTCGTAGGCCAGTTGGCTATCGATGTCTTTGTGATGAACGTAGTCGGCAATGTCGGTAAGAAGCGAATCCATGGTTACTCCAAAAGTGGAAGTTGTTGTCTGTTTGGCTGAGCGGAATGGCGTTAGCCACCGGAAGGTGAAACTGCTGTTTCCCCATTCTAAAACCGGCGGTTAACGCCTTGCCGCTCACACAACAGGAATCAGTTTACATGCAGTTCCACGCCTCCGGCAGGGCGATCAACGACAATAACATGCTCTATGCCTTTTCGATCACCATGGCCACGGCATTTCCGCCGCCAAGGCACAGGCTGGCGACGCCGCGTTTGCCACCGGTGTGCTCCAAGGCATGAATCAGTGTAACCAGCACGCGGGCGCCGCTGGCGCCAATCGGATGCCCTACTGAAATTCCGCCACCGTAAATGTTAACTTTCGAATCGTCGAGCTTGAGCTCTTTCAGGCACGCAACCATTTGACTGGCAAACGCTTCGTTTATTTCGAACAGGTCGATGTCGTCCGTGGACAAGCCCGCTTTCTTGAGAGCTCCTTGTACGGCGGCGACCGGTGCGATGAACAGGTCTTTGGGTTCTGTTCCCGAAGTATGGCTGGCCAGGATTTTGTATCGCCATGGCGCCGACGACGAAATCGTTTCATCAGTGACAACGACCGCTGCAGCTCCGTCGGAGAGGATCGATGCATTTCCTGCCGTCACCGTGCCTTCGCGGTCAAACACCGGACGCAATTTTGCCAGACCCTCCAGCGTCGTATCTGGCCTCGGACCCTCGTCCGCGGTGACGACCGTGTCCCCTTTGCGACCTTTCACGGTGACGGGCACAATTTCGTCGGCAAAGACATCATCTGCCATCGCCTTGGCAGCCCGCTGCTGACTTAGACAAGCGAACTTGTCCTGGTCTTCACGGGTGACGTTGAATTTGTCTGCGACATGTTCGGCATGCATTCCCATGTGGCAGGACTCAAAGGCACAAGTCAAACCGTCAAATACCATCGCGTCCGTGATCGTTTTGTCGCCCAACTTGACGCCCTCGCGAAGTCCATGCACGACATGGGGAGCCATGGACATGTTTTCCATCCCGCCAGCGACAATCGCGTGGGCGTCGCCGCAGCGGATCGCTTGACTGGCCAACATCACGGCTTTCAATCCGGAGCCGCAAACTTTGTTGATGGTGACGGCGGGAATCGTTGAGGGCAATCCGCCTTTGAGCGCCGCCTGCCGAGCAGGCGCTTGCCCGATTCCGGCCTGGATGACGTTGCCCATGATGACTTCGTCGATCTTGTCGGGAGTCAAACCGGCTCGCTTGATCGACTCGGCAACGACAATTCCGCCCAGATCGGTGGCCGAGGTTTTGCCAAAACCGCCCAGGAACGAACCAATGGGCGTTCGGACTCCGGAGATGATATATGCATCGGACATGATTCTTGCCTCAAATGGTCGGGTGTGTGGATTGGGTTTCGTCAAACATGTATCGTATGAAAATTCCGTTTGATAACCAATCACCAGACGACGATTCTTCCCGACTTCGCTGATCGGTGCACTCGGGCTGATTGAAATTGTTAACCCATGCGGGTTGTCTTCGACACGGCGAGAAAGTTGTCCAATTGGGTTGTGACAGATTGGCAAAGTATCGTTTTTGCTCGTTGATTTTGCCCGCAAATCGATCATAATTTCGCCACGAAAATGAATAATGGATAACTAGCTCCCGAAGGAATTTTGCGGCGGACTGCCGACTACACCAAACCAATTAAGGACCGTTATGAGTGCGACGCTGAGCGAATTGCAGAAGAAACAGGTGCAACAGGCTGAAGAACTTCTGTTTTCGGGGCCCGCTAAAGACGGGTTTGCCAAAGAACTGTATTTTGGCCGGTTCCGCGAACAATTGATGATGCCTTACCCCGAGCCATCGGTCGAGCAGCGCGCCGCAGCTGATAAAATGGTGGAAAAGGTAATCGACTTTTGTCGCCAAAAGATCGACCCAGTCAAGATTGACCGAGACGCCGAAATTCCGGACTCGGTCGTCAAGGGGCTCGCTGCGATCGGCGTTTTGGGAATGACGATCAAGCCCGAATTTGGCGGACAGGGCATGTCGCAATTCGACTACTGCCGGGTGATGGAAATCATTGGCGGGCACTGCGCGGCAACCGGTGTGTTCGTAAACGCCCATCATTCAATTGGCTTGCGGGCATTGGAACTGTTCGGAACGGATGAGCAAAAAGAGCAGTGGATGAAACCGTTGGCGGCAGGCGAAAACCTGGCCGCGTTTGCCTTGACTGAGCCGCTTGCCGGTTCGGACGCGAGCAATGTTCGCACGCGTGCCGACGAGTCGCCTGACGGCAATGGCTACATCCTCAACGGCGAAAAGCGATGGATTACCAATGGTGGGATCGCTGACGTTTTGACGGTGATGGCCCGGACGCCTGATCCTGGTCAGCCCGATGGAAAGATCACCGCATTCCTGGTGACGCCCGACATGAAAGGATTTGAAGTCATCGAAGAGCGGATGGAAAAAGTCGGAATTCGTGGTACGGCGACGGGACACATCAAGTTTACGAACATGTATGTCCCCAAGGAGAACATTCTCGGTCCGATTGGCAAGGGACTGCGAGTTGCGCTGACGGTACTTGATTTTGGCCGAACCACCTTTGGTGCCTGCTGCACCGGAGCTGCCAAATATTGCCTCGAACGGATGGTGGCCCGGGCCAAAACACGGCATCAATTCGGCAAAACTCTGAGTGATTTTCAGCTGGTCAAAGGCAAAATTGCGGAAGCGGCGGCGGATACGTATGCGATGGAAAGTGCGACTTTTCACACGGCTGCGTTAATTGACAGTGGTGCCGAGGACTACATGGTCGAAACGGCCATGATCAAGGTTTTTTCCAGCGACAACCTCTGGCGCATCACCAATGACTGCTTGCAAATCTGGGGTGGCAAAGGTTTCTTTACCGATCAACCGTTCGAGCGGATGATGCGCGACGCGCGCTTGAACTTGATCGGCGAAGGTGCGAATGATGTGTTGCGTTGTTTTATTGCGGCGGTCGGACTGCGTCATGTTGGCAAAAGTATGCAGGAAGTTCAAAGCGCACCGTGGACGGCTTATAAACTGATTAAGCCGGCGGCCAAGGTCCCGGTCAAACACGAACACTTGCGTTACTTTGCCAACACATTGGGAAAACAAATAGGCAAATTTGCCCGGGCTGTTGAAATGGCACTGTTGAAATTTCGCGAGGGAATTCTCGATCAGGAATTCACCCAGGCCAGGCTGGGCGATATTGCTACCGAGTTGTTCGTGGCCAGCTGCGTCTATTCGCGTTTGAGTGCACTCGTGGTTAACGGTACGATCCCGGAGCCAGCCAAAAAAATCGAACTTGACACCGGGATGCTTTACCTGCGCTTGGCCCGTCGTCGTAATGATCACCGATTTGAAGCTTTGAAGATGAACCTGGATGTTGAAATGGAATCGGTCGCTGATCAATGGGTCGATCACGACTATTCCCAAAATTGGGTGATCACGCCGCAGGAAAAGGAGATTCCGCAGTAGCGATTGCAGGCGGTTGCTCGCGCCGCGCTGTGGCGCCCTCTTCCTGCGTGCAACGCTGCCCCTGCCAAGTACCCGCTCGCTAAATCTCACAATTGTGACTATCTTTTCAGTTTTCCGTCCGCGCTTCAAAACGAATAACCGGCATGTCCTGGAATCAACTCATCAGCGAATTTACGGCGCAAAGCGACCAGATCGGCTTGGGTGGCGGCGAGCGAAGCATCGCCAGTCAACACAAAAAAGGACGACTGACGGCTCGCGAACGCATTGGAAAACTGTTGGACGCCGATGCATTTTGGCTGGAGGTCGGACGTTGGGCGGCGTTTGAAATGTACGCCGAATGGGGTGGTGCGCCGTCGGCCAGTGTCATCTGTGGGCTGGGGAAAGTTTCTGGCCGGACGGTGATGATTATTGCCAATGACGCAACCACAAAAGCCGGTGCGTTTTTTCCAATGACTTGCAAAAAAGTCTTGCGGGCACAGCGGATTGCAATGCACTGCCATGTGCCGCTGGTGTACCTCGTCGATTCGGCGGGCGTCTTTCTTCCTCTGCAGGACGAGATCTTTCCTGACGAAGACGACTTTGGACGGATCTTCCGGAATAACTCGGTCATCTCGGCGATGGGAATTCCCCAACTCGCGGCCATCATGGGAAATTGCGTTGCGGGCGGAGGGTATTTGCCTGTTCTGTGCGACAAACTGGTCATGACCGAGGGCTCGGGGCTGTACCTGGCTGGCCCCGCTTTGGTGAAAAGCGCGATTGGGCAGGAAGTTTCATCCGAAGAACTTGGCGGAGCAACCATGCACGCCAGCATCAGTGGCACCATTGATTTCAAGGAACCCGATGATGATGCCGCTATCGCCAGGGTCAAGAGTTTGATTGGGATGCTGCCTGTCGATGCAATGGCAAGCCAGTTTCGACGCGATGATTCTGTGAACGCAGCGCCTGCCGATTCAGATATCTATTCCTGCATCCCGATGAATCCCCAGGAGCGTTACGACGTTCGCGATTTGATCAGTTATCTCGTGGATGCCCAGTCGTTCCAGGAATACAAATCCGACTATGGCCAGACGATTGTCTGTGGCTACGCGAAAATCGGCGGCTTTCATGTCGGCATTGTTGCCAATCAACGTACGGTCGTGCAGACGCCAAAGGAAGGCATGCAATACGGCGGTGTGATCTACCACGATAGCGCGGACAAAGAGGCCCGTTTCATCATGGACTGTAATCAGACCTGGACGCCGCTGCTGTTCCTGCAGGATGTCATGGGGTTCATGGTGGGTCGCGACAGCGAACAGGATGGAATCATTCGAGCGGGAGCGAAAGTGGTCAATGTCATCTCCAACAGCCGTGTTCCCAAGCTCACAGTGATCACGGGCGGAAGTTACGGGGCCGGCAACTATGCGATGTGCGGCAAAGCATTTGATCCGAGATTGATTTTTGCGTGGCCGAATGCTCGTTATGCCGTCATGGGCGGTACGCAAGCCGCCAAAACCATTCTGGATATCAACATCGCGGCCATGAAACGGTCCGGCAAAGACCCGGACACCGAAGAACTCGAAGAGCTGCGGGCCAAAGTCCAAGAATCCTACGATACTTCGACCGATATCCGGTACGCGGCGGCGCGGTTATGGGTTGACGGCATTATCAATCCCGCCGACACCCGCGACGTCTTGATTCAATCACTGGGAATCGTTACTCGACATGCGGTTGACGAACCGTTTCGCACAGGCGTGCTGCAGGTGTGAATCGTGAGTAATCCGCCGCGGCGGACCAGCGATGAGTTTGAATCAACCGTGGGCAACACCTGCCGGGTGCTACTCTGATTTGCTTGAACATTGCGCCAGCACGGAGGCAATCACGGCGACGTCGACGATGTCTCGGGGGGAACATCCCCGCGACAAGTCCAAACACGGCTTGGCCAACCCCTGGACAATCGGTCCCAGCGCCTGTGCGCCGGCCAGACGCTCGGTGATTTTGTAGGCGATATTGCCCGAATCGAGATCAGGAAAGATGAACACGTTGGCTTGCCCTGCCACTGAAGATTCGGGCACCTTTCGCTGGGCAACCGACGGAACAAAAGCCGCGTCGAACTGAAGCTCGCCGTCGATTGCCAATTCGGGTGCATGTCGTCTGGCAATTTCCAGAGCGGCCCGGACCTTGTCGACGCGGGGATGATCAGCACTGCCCTTGGTTGAGAACGAGAGCATTGCCACCCGCGGCATTTCGCCAGTCAACAATTCGTGATTTTCGGCCGCTGTCACTGCGATCTCCGCCAGTTGCTCTGCTTCGGGATCCGGGACAACACCGCAGTCCGAGTAAGTGAGCGCGCGATCGGGCAGCAGCATCAAGAAGAAACTCGAAACGAATTTTCGACCGTCCCGCGGCCCGACGCCGTATAGCCCGGCCCGAATCACGCGGGCGGTCGTGGCCACGCTTCCCGCAACCGAGGCGTCCGCGAATCCGATGCGGACCAGCAACGCGGCAAACAATAACGGGTCGTCCAAGATCGCTTCGCGAGCCGTTTCCGTCGTCATGCCCCGGTGTTTGCGATTCGCACCGAGCTGGTCCGCGCAGCGCATCAACAAGTCTTCGTTGTCGTGCGAGACGACCTCGAATTCAGAATCAAGCGAACCCAACAGTATGACGTTGCCCAAGCCAAGTCGCTGAAATTCCGTGGCCGCTTCCAGCACACGTGGATCATGCGGTTCCGGGAAAACGATTCTTTGGGGATTTGCTTTGGCGCGCGCGCGAAGCTGCTCAATGACATTTGACATGCGATTAATTTACGCTGAAAGGGCTTTCACTGCGAGGGAAGACGTTGGCAGGCCTCCGGCCTCCGGCCTACAGCATCGCTTCCAGTTTCTTGATTTCGTATTCGAAGCCGCCGGACAAGATCGGGAACCGACACCAGGTTTTGGGATCGAGATTTTCATCGTCCAAATGGAAACTCGGTGCGTACCTTTCCCGCTTCCATTGGTTGCGGCACCACAAGCGGAAAAACTTGATCACCCATGCCCCCAATTGTTTCGCCGCAACGTCAGGATAGTTGAGTTGCAGGTGTTCGAAGACTTCCACCGGCATCAATTTGTCACGAATGGCCAAGCGCTCGATCCGGTCAAGCACGTCGTAGGGCATCAAATCGCCTTCGTCAGTTTGATTCTCTTCGGGCGGACGAAGTTCGGCGGTCGGTTGCTGCACATTGACGCTGTGAAGCTCCGGGATCGGTCCAATCCCGAGGGGGCCGTCGGATTCCATCCATTTCAGCCACTGACGCAGAAACGCCTTGTCAATCCCGGCGATAGGGCTGAGACCTCCACTGGTGTCGCCATCCATCGTGGCGTAACCCACTGCCGATTCAGAGCGGTTGCTGGTCGACAGCAAGAGGGCGTTATTCAAGTTGGCCAACATCCACACGCCCGGTGAGCGGACGCGGCATTGAATGTTTTGCAACGTGATGTCATGGTCTTCCCAGTTGAGTTCGTATCCAACGGCCTTACTGACCATCGTCTGGTATTGGTCCACCAGAGATTCGATGTCGAATTCGAAATGTTTCGCCCCAATGGCGTTGGCAACTGCTTGGGCCGCATCTCGAGTGACCTTGCCGCTGTTGCGAGTCGATTGGTAAACGGTCGTGAGCAAACGCTCAATGAGTTGCGCGGAGGACGTCGGCTTGTGTTTGCCTGTGGATATCCAGTTTCCCATCCGTTGCATCGTATTTTTTAGCCCAAGTTCGACTTCGGCCAGTCGGATCATCAACGCCACGAGGACTGCGCATGCGGCGGAATCAGCTCCACCGCTGAGCGAAATAACAAACCCATGCGAATGGCTTTTCCGCATATAATCGAACAGGCCCAGACAGACGGCGCGGGTAAACTCCTCGCACTTAATTCGATTCTCGGCCTCCCAGGCAGGTTCGGTGACATGGATTTTGGATAACCTGCAAACAGGAAATTCAAAATCCAGCTTGATGACATCGGATTCGTCTCCATCGACTTCCGGCAGGAAACTCCCCGAGCGGGCGCGACTCATGCGGGTCGCGTTAATGTCAACCGTGGTGCTGGTCAGCCCCACGGGCTTGAATGAAAGGCGGTCACCGAGTTCCACCAATTCGCCGTTGGTGGCAATCATGGCATCGCCGTCGAAAATGGCTCGGCCCGATTCATTGCCCAACAAATTTGCGTACACATAAGTGACGTTGAACGCGCGGCTGCCTTCGATGACAAATCTTTTGCGGACCCCATGTTTGCCAAACGCGAAATGGCTCGCACTGGGATTGAGAATGATGTCGGCACCGCGAGCCGCCAGTCGACCGCCGGGGCGAGTACCCACCCAGGCGTCTTCGCAAATTTCGAATCCAATTCGCACTCCGCCCACGTCAAATAGCAGGTCGCCGATCGGGTATGTTTGCTCGTCGATCTCAATTTCACCGGCCACGCCGTCCGGCCAGGGCTTGAACCAGCGAGGCTCGTAGTGAATCCCGTCACCGGCAAGATGCTGCTTGGCCACGAACCCCGCAATCGCGCCGTCTACCAGAAAAGCTGCTGCATTGAATAGGCCGCCTGCGTACATGACCGGTAAACCAACCGAGACAATCATGCCCTCGGTTTTCGGTACAATCGATTGAAGGATCTCCAGCGACGTGGCATAAACACCCGGCGCATGAAACGCGTCTTCGCAGCCATAACCTGAAATACACAGTTCTGGCAGGCACAACACGGTAACCGAGGCTTCTTTGGCCGCATTCATGACGTCGAAAATGTTTTTTCGATTGCCCAGCCAATCGAGCGGTGTCTGGTTGACAACCCCAGCGGCGACTTTTAGCAGTTTCATTCCCGTGAAGGCTCCTGTTGGTCCGGCATTGGTCGCCCACTCCGAATCGCACAGAGCGGCCCGGACGAGCACAACAAAGTCGCTGTAGTTTGGAATAATACGCTCGCCATGGCAACCAAGTGTATTTCTACGGGTTAGATAAGGACTCAAATTGGTTGAGGCGTGCGGAGATTTGCCTCAAAATCGGCTTTGCTTAGATTACCTTTGGACAGTCCAATCAAGTTCGCCAATAATAGAATGTTCTGTGTCGGATTTTGGAGCCCGTTTTGAATTCACAAAATGACTTGATCGAATTCGCCTGCCCTAACTGCGGTGCCAAGTTTAAAACCGCATTCGCCAACGGTGGTAAACGAATCCGCTGCAGAAAATGCGAACAACCGGTCAAGGTTCCCCTCGGGGCCCGAGTCGAACAGGAATTGGATGCGGTTTTGGATCCCGCTTCGCAGCCAATGGTCAATCCCGAGACACCGTTGCCAGAGCCCGCTGACCCTCTTGAGTTTGATTTTGAGAATGTCGATATCGACACGATTCTGGCGGACGCAAAACGGGCCGAGGAGGAAGGAGCCAGGTTGGTTGAAGAAGGCAAAGCGCTGCAGGCACGAGCTGAACAACTTCGCGAGGAATCGACCGCAAAACCAAAACGCGTGGCGAACCCCAAATCTCCCGACAAGGCTTTCAAAACGATGCCGGCAAGGGTCGAACGAGGTCCCGAAGTCGAACAAGTAGAAGTCTCATCGCCCCATCCAGTCGAAATGCCTGCTGTCGATGGCGACGAGCTGTTGACTCATGTCGACGAGATCGCCCCGATGGCACTGGAAGACACAACCGACCGAAACGTGGACCTTGGTCCACTGCAAGTTGACGGAATCACTGACGACGAAATCGATGTCGACGATCTTTACGGCGTCAAATGTTCTGTTTGTGACACCCGGATTCATATCACTCCCGATAAAGTTGGCAGCCAGATCGAATGCCCCATTTGCTTTTCCCCGGTAATCGTCAATCCGCCCTCGGAAAGACCACGATACCGACCCGACTGGAACCAGCCCAAATCGAACAGCTCTCGCGACGAAAACGAGGCGGGCGAATTGAGGCTGAGCGAACCGATTCAGCGGCCAAAAGTTGAGCACTTTATCGAACCTGGTTTTGGATTGCCTGATGTTGAGACCGACTTGCTTGCACCGCTGGCACCACGCGATGAGCAAGTGAAAGCGACCGACGAGATTCCCGAGTTGCAAGTCGTCGAAGTGGCTAAGCGGAACGCTTCACAAACGCCAAGTCCAAATCGGCAAAGGAGATCAACAAACTCCAGCTCCAAAGCAAATCGCGATTCGTCTTTGCCGCCCAAACCTGCCTTCAGTCAAGCGGACTCGGGCGACGGGCCAAACTCCCGACGGGCGCGATTCGAAAATTCTCAAGTCGATGAAAGAGAGAAACCGCTCAGCGTACACTCGTCAGATGATTTGCAACCCTTGACGATCAAGTCGCTGAACGAACATGTCGTCGGTACGATCACCGATCCCAGGTTGATCATACCAGCCGTGACGGCGATCATTATGTTGACCGTTGGCGATGTGCTGTATGACATCTTTCAGGATTTGCGGGGACCGGACGCAGAAGTCGGATTCGCGAACGCAATCAAGTTGATCATGTCCGGTTTTTCGTTTCTGGCGATTTACGGCTGTGGAACGTTGATTCTGTGGTACGTTTGCAGCGTTATCTTTCGTGAATCGGCGCGAGGCAATCACACCGTCGAATCGTGGAAGACGCAGGGTTTTGACGAAATCAAGAGTACATTTTTGTTGTTTGCTTTCAGTTTTGCACTGGCCGGATTGCCATTTTTGGCATTGGGCACCTACCTGTCGGCTCCCATTCGATTGTTGCTCGCGCCGCTCCCGCTACTGGTTGCCTGGTTCAATCAAAACGTGTTTATCGGGGTTTCATTCGAGCCGTTCGTGACATTTCAGTCTCAATCCGGCGATTGGAAACAGTTTTACATCTATGTGTTTGCGTTGGCGGTACTTACACTCGTCGGTGGATTGCTGTTTTCGGTGCCATATTGTTCAATTATTGCAGCAGCAGTGATTGCTGTGACCGCGATTGCCTTTGCCGCAGCAGCCGGCTGGCACATTGGTCGCACGGTGAAGATGATGGATGAGGACTAGTTAGCATCGTTTCGATCTTTAAATGTCAAAAAAGAAAAAACAAATCCCGAACGATCAGGCTGCCTTCGCCACCCATTTGGCCGCGGATGTCGTGGGCAGCCTGGTTATGATGTGGGGAGTGATCAACCTGGTGCACAACTTTCTCAATTGGCGGTCCTTTGATTCGGAATCTTCGCATTGGTGGGTGACTTTCTGTTTTGTGGTTCTCACCGGGATCATTCCCCTGGCCGTCGGTATCCGGATATTGTCGAAAACATCAATGAAATCGTGAACTTCCCGTCATTCGTCCGTCGTCAGCAGCGAGGAACCAGGCATTGATTGGGGTCGGCTTCAGCTTGGTGGTTATCATCTTCTTCATGATTGCCATCGGCGTGCTGGGTTCGGTGTTAAGCACGCGACGACAAGTCAACGAGATGTTTCGTAGTATTGCGACATCCATGCAGGGAAGTCTCGCGGCTCCGGATAGCCGCCCCACAGTTTACTTCAACAAAAATGGGGTCGGGTTTGTCGTTAAAGGCCGGATGCTTAAAGGCAAATCCACGTTGACAATCAGCGCTAACTGGCCAGAACCCGGTTTTCGCGCAAATTCTTGCCGGAGACGATTTCCGATGACATGAAAAAATTTATTGGAATGCAGGACATCAAGGTCGGGCATCCAAAATTTGATGCTCGATTTGTTGTTCAATCCAATGATGAAAGCAGGTTGTTGGAGATCCTCAAACCCGACGTATTAGCAGCGATTTATTCGTTGGGCAAAGATGCGGTGCTGAATATCAACGGGGCCAATATTCGCCTGGAGCGGCATTTTGACTTGTCCGATCAGGTGGGCGTAAACAGGCTCGTCCAACTCTTCGTGGACGCCTATTTTGCGTTGGTCGAATCCGCCCAGGACCTCACCGGTTCGCTGCAGGTCTCAGCCGTCTCACTGGTTTCCGAAAACGAAGTGTGCATGATATGTGGCGAAAACATCGTTGAACGCCGCGTCCATTGTCGTCGCTGCCAGACGCCTCATCACCAGGAGTGCTGGGAATATCTGGGGCAGTGTTCAACGTTTGGCTGTGGCGAAACAAAATGGCAAATCAGCAGCAAAATATCAAGGCTGCGGATTCGCTAGGCCGTTTTTGTCACATGTTTGTAGGCCGGCAACAAGCAAACTCTACGGTGCCGGAACTTCGGTCGCAAATCAAAGGCTGGTCTGAATGACAGAGTGCAATTAACGCTTTTGTTAGATTGCACCGTTCCGGCATCGTTGCTTTGATTTTTTCGATGCAGGGAGGACAGCAAACGAAAATCTTGCGGCCGTTGACCACCGTCGACTTCATACTGGCATCGACGGGTTTGCCCATCACCGGGCACGTGCCCTGTGCTTTGGCCAGGTTATGTTTCCCTTCCAGCTAATTTCCCATGTCACGGGAGTTACAAATTCTCAGTTTCGATATCCTTTTCAACTGCCAGCCCCAACTTCATTTTGAGTTCAGCAATCGCACAATAAATCGTCGGCACCACAAACGACGAAAATGGTTCAACCAGCATCCCGCCAAAAATCGGGATCGCCATGGCTCGAGCCACGTCCGCTCCTCGGCCGGATGAAACCAGCACCGGCAGGAGTGCCACCAATGTCGTGACCGTCGTCATCAGACAGGGGCGGACACGTTTCATGCCGGCTTCGTAAACGGTCTCTCGCAGTTCGTCAATGGAATTTGGTGTACGACGACGGATGAGTTGCTGAATGTAGGTCGCCATCACGACACCATCGTCGACGGCAATCCCGAAAAGCGCGATAAATCCGATCCAGATTGCTGTATTCATCTCGACGCCAGCAATCGCGACGGCGACCATGCCACCCGCAAAGGACACGGGAATCGCTGAGAAAATTGTCGCAGCGATCGCGACATTGCGAAAACTCAAATACAGCAGCAAGAAGTTGATCAGCATCGCCAGTGGAACCAGGCCCAAGGGAACCCAGTTCAGAAACCAGGCCACACGATCCTGAAACGAGACGATCTGTTCTGGATAATCCAGATCAAGCAACGGCCCCAGCCAAGCCAGGCGCTGATTCGATTTGACTTGGTTTTCGAACGAACCCACCGGCACCATTTCAAAATTGCCTTTGGGAAACTCCAGCTCGCCAGAGACCCGGGCAGCGGTCAACGTTGCCATGACGGATTCAACGGTTTCAATATCGCCCTTGATACGTGAAGGCGCGAACATCACATGCGCGACCAGGCGCGAATCTTCGCTATTGATCATTCCGGGGCCCCACGAAGTGGTGATCGACGCCAGTCGATCCAATGGCACGATATCTCCGGTTGGTGTCACGACCGACACTTTGCCCAGTTGATCGACCTGTTCGCGAATGTCGCGGCGAAATCGAACTTGGACCGGGTATCGCTCACGTCCTTCAACGGTCGTTGTCACATTCACGCCACCCAAGCCAGCTCCCACGATTTCATTGACCATTTGTGTGGTCATGCCATAACGCGCGGATTCATCTCGATCGACATCGAATTCAAAGTAAGGCTTGCCAAGCACGACGTCCGGGTTGACCGAGCGAGAATCGACCAAAGGATTTTCCCGTAGTATCTCCGCGACTCGATTCGCCGCGATCCCCAATCCCGTTCAGCGAGTCGCCGTAGATTCGAATCGCCATGGAGGCCTTGATCCCGCTGGCCAGCATCACGACGCGTCCTTCAATCGGCTGCAACGGAGACGCCGGTGTTACACCAGGCAATGTCGCCACTGCGTTGATTTCATCCCAAATCGCCCGCGAATCGACGCCCTCACGCCATTGGTCACGCGGCTTGAGCATGACGTAAGTTTCAATCATCGTAACGGGCGCCGGATCCAGTGCCGAATCGACACGTCCGATTTTGCCCAACACATTTTCGACTTCCGGGATTTGCCGAATCATCGTGTCTTGTGTTTGCAATACTTCCATCGCCTGTGAAAAACTTGCCGCCGGAAACAGGCTGGGCATGTAAAACCAGCTTCCTTCGTCCAGCGCAATCCAGTCATCGGTCGTTAGACCCGTGAACGAATGTTTGGCCTCGACGTACCCCGGGATGTCGTTCATTTCTGCGCCCAACTTCCGGGAAAATTTTTCAAGCGGAGTCAACAATTTTGGAAATCCAACCCAGGCTCCGGCACCCAAAAACAAGACGACTAACGGAAACGAGAGCATGAGCAGTTTTCGCCGCAGAGCAAACTTCAAACGAGCTGAGTACAGGAAACGAACGAAGCGACTCACCGGATTCTCTTCGATTGGACGTATTCGCTCCCGCAAAATCCACCAGCCGAGTCCCCATCCAAGGATCGCGCAAATTGTCGTCAGCCATGCCAACGAAATCGTCTCGACGGAAACAATTCCCCAAGTGGGAAAGCGCGTCGCCAGCATTTCACTTCCCTTGATGATCCAACCGGCCAGGTAATGTCCCCACACAAACTGGCACGACAGACCCACCAGGATTGAAATCGCGAAAGAACCGACCGTTGCCGCCCAAACAGGTGTTCGCGCGCTTCGCAAAAACATCCGACACAGCGCCGGAACCAAAGTAATCGCAACGATGAGGCTGGCAATAATGGCAAACGTCTTGGTCCATGCCAGCGGTGAAAATAATCTCTCGTCACGCCCTGTTAAAAAGAACACGGGCAGAAAACTGACCAACGTCGTGCTGACAGCGGTGACAACCGCCGGTGCGACTTCCGTGGCGGCTCGGCGAATCACTTCGACGCGAGACTCGTGTTTGAGTTCGCTCGGCAGGAGCCTCGCCCTCCCGCGCTGGTGTCAGCTCGGCAGGAGCCTCGCCCTCCCGCCGGCGCTGGTGTCGGCTCGGCAGGAGCCTCGCCCTCCCGCGCTGGTGTCGGCTCGGCAGGAGCCTCGCCCTCCCGCAATTCCCATTCCGCGAGGTGTTCATAGATGTTTTCGAGAATGATAATCCCCATGTCGACCATCGTACCGATCGCGATCGCAATTCCAGCCAGCGACATGATGTTGGCGTCGACGTTAAAAACTTTCATCGCGATGAACGCCATCAACACGGCCATGGGAAGCGCGATGGCGATAATCAGGCTGGCGCGAAAATGCAGCAGGAATAGCACGACGATGGCGATCGTTACCAAGGTCTCCTGGATGAGGGCCTCGCTCAACGTATGCACCGTTTCGTCGATCAGGAATGTCCGGTCGTAGATGCCGCGAATCTTGATACCTCCCAGCTCAGGTTCAAGCGACGCGATTTTTGCTTTGACATTTTCGATGACTTGGCGGGGGTTTTCACGGTAACGCATGACCACGACGCCACCGACTGCTTCCGAGCCATTGAGATCCAATGCTCCCTGGCGAAACGCCGGGACCGGTTTGCACCGCAGCCAAATCGCGAACCCGGATCGGCACGCCGCTTTGGCTCTGGACGACCGTGTTTTCGATCTGGTTGATTGTCTCCTCGGCAGACTTCCCCGAGCCGAGAAACCCTTTCCCGCGCACCAAATATTCCATGCCTGATGTTTCTGCGGTTTTTGCGCCGACTTCCGCGTTCGCGGCCCGCACCGAATCGATTAGTTTTTGCAAGGGAATGCGGTGATAACGCAGCAAATCCGGATCAACTTCGATTTGGTATTGCCGGACATAGCCGCCAATCGATGCAACTTCTGCAACTCCATCCACCGATTCGAGAGCCAGTTTGATCACATAATCCTGTTTGGAACGCAGTTCGGCCAGGTCGGTGCCCGGTGGTGGATCTAGCACATAATAAAAAATTTGACCCAATCCCGTCGCGTCTGGTCCCAGCACGGGCGTGACACCTTTCGGAATCTTTGCCGGACGGTAACGAAAGCAATTGCTCCGCCACCCGCGAGCGGGCCCAATAAAAGTCGGTGCTGTCGTCGAACGTTACCTGGACAAAGCTGAATCCGAACATGCTCTTGCCGCGTACGTGTTTTGCCCCAGGAACGGCTTGAAGCGCAACCGATAACGGATAAGTCAGCTGGTCTTCAACATCTTTGGGCGATTGACCGGGCCAGTCGGCTAACACAATCACCTGGTTTTCGCCAATATTGGGAATCGCATCCAGCGGTACCGAGTTGGTTGCGAACCAGCCCGCACCAACGACGAGCATTGCAATCAGAATGACCAACAGTCGTTCTTTGATGCAAAATGTGACGATGGATCGGATCATTGGTTGGTTGTGGCAAGCTGGATTTGGTTAGATTTCGTTTAACGGCAAGCCGGAGGCGGTTGCGTTCGTGAAGGGACGAACACCGACCTTCGGCAAACTGTTTGTTCTGCGCATTACTTTGGTAGTTCCATTTGTGGTAGCTCCATTTGTGGTAGTTCCATTTGTGGTAGCTCCATTTGTGGTAGTTCTGGCGGTTGTTGAGTCGCTTCGCTATTCAAATTGCGTTTGGACTGTGACTGTTCCAGTCGCATAATCGGACAGAACTTTCAGATACTTGTCGGGGTCCTTCAGCAGCGAGTCGCGACAGCCTTCGCAACAGATAAACACCGGTGAACCGTTGATGTCGAGCTTGATCGGCGTTCCCATTCCCATCGCACCAAGTCGCACTTCGGTAACAGGGCAAATGACTTGTAGCTCGACCAGTTTTCGATCCGCGTCGCTCAACGGTTCCAATGCAATCCGGATTTCCGCAAGCGCAGCTTCACCCAGTTCTGCGGTTTCTGCCTTGTCGGGATCGATCAACGACGGATTGCCTTGCAATTGCATTTGGGCATCCAACAGGAATGTCGAGTGGGCCACGACATTTTCGCCGGCAGCAAGCCCCTCGAAGATGGCGACTTGACCTGCGACCGTTGGGCCTGTCTTGACGTGTCGCAGCTCAAACTCACCCGGCTTTCCCTCCACGTAAACAAGAGATGTTGGGCCGATCGACAGCAGGCTGTTGCGCGGAACAACGACGGTTTCCTGAGCCTGTCCGTCCTTTGATAGTAAGGGTATTTTCAAAGTGGCGCGAGCGAATTCCCCTGGTCTCAGTTGTCCTCGTTGATTGTCGATTGCCACGCGAATTCCCACTGTTTGCATGTTCGGATCCACTGTCGGCTCGACGAATTCGACTCTGCCTTCGCACGACTGCCCATTCATCGACTGGGTTGATGCGGTGACACGTTGGCCAATTTCGATGACGCTCGCGTCTTCGGGGAAAAGCTCCAGTACCAGCCACACAGAACTCAAGTCGGCTAACTTGTAGACCGGTGTTCCGGCCTTGATGTATTGTCCAACCTCTGTCATTTTCTCGATCACGGTTCCGCTCATCGGCGCGTGCAGCGCCAGACGACTGTTGGGGGTTTTGTCGCTTTCGAGCTGTTTGACTTGTTCCTCAGTCATGCCGAGTTCAATTAATCTTTCGCGGGAACTGTCCAGCAGGCGGCGATTTGATTCCGTCGACCGGGAATTTCCGCTGGTCGCAGTCTCCGTGAATTCTTTTGTGCGGGCGTATTCGACTTGCGCCGCGTAAAGATCTGGTGAGTAAATCAGCGCCAGCGAATCGCCTTTTTTCACCTCCATGCCGGTGTAATCTGCATACAGCTCTTCAATTCGGCCGTCGATATAGGCGGACAACGTTTTCAGTTTGCTTTCGTCGTACGTTATCTCGCCGACGCCGCGAACTTCCCGATACAGCGTTTGCATGGTTGCCGGAACTGTTTGAATTCCGGCAACTCGTCTGGAGCGGGGGTCAATCTGAATTTTGCTGGAAGGACCGCGGGACGAGCCACTCGATACGGGAACAAGTTCCATCGCACAAACAGGACAACGACCGGGCTTGGTCGTCGGTGGCACGCACAGCATTGGACACATGTACATCGTCGCTGCTGACGTTTCTTCCGATGTCAGGCCGACCCGGTCCGATTCACCGTCATTCCTTGCCGACTGGAGCCAACCTGACCGCTGGGCAATGCCGAGCATTGCGATGCTGGCGACGCAGGCGCCGAGAATCAATACCGGAATCAAAAACAGTTTCACAACTTCCCAACCGGGATGAAGGCGTGAGTCAATTTTCCGATGTTCATTTGCATGGAAAAATGGTTGGGCGACATCGATCACTTGAACCGCGTTGGACCCGTCATCAGATGATTCAACAGTCAGGATATCTGCGTTAGTCGAACCCGACTCGTCCAGGGAATTTATGTCGTCTGGATTTTCGCTTGCCGCAGAAACAGAATCCAACTGCTCAGGCACTTGCCAGCTCGACTGTGCAGCAACCTGCATATCGACTGGCGACGCACGATCCGGTGGCAAATTTTCGTGTTGCTCAAGCTCGGCTTCGTCGCGATCGTTGATTGAATTGTCTTGGTTGGGACTCATGGCATCACGCGTGTACAAGTGCAACTGGTGTGGAGCCAAGCCGAAACAGGAGTGTCAAAGCGAAAAGCTGATTTGACGGTGGCAATCCTATGAACGAATGGCCCGTTGAGCCGGTTTGTTCAAAAATCGCGCGCAAAGAGATGGTTAGAACTGGTCTAAACGATGAAACGCGATAGAAGAACGCAGGTTTGTTGCGCCGTGAGAGCAGGCCGAAAGTCCGATCGCGACAGAAGGCAGATCGTGTTTTCAGACGAGGAAACGACCGATGGTAAAAGGCTGTTTGGCAGTGCCAACGTTTGCGTGTGCTCGCGCTGGGATTCTTTTGCCGGGACGGCCGGCACTGGCTGAACTGGTTTGCCTTTCGAACAGCGACATTGGTCGCCGCAGGTGCACGTCGTAGTGGTTACCTTGTCGTTTTTTGAGCAGCATGTTTTTTCAACCACTCCACAGCACGATTTTGCCGCCTGCTTCAGCGAGCAGCAACTTGCAGTCGCAGTCGTGCGAACATTCGAAGCGCAGCCGCAATCGTTTCCAGTCAAGCTCAACGGCTGCAAAAACAGCATGGCGATGGCCGACCATGCCATCAGCTGTTTTGCGAATTCGTTAACTGGTTTTAGCGAAGACACCAGAGTTGGATCGTTTCGAATGGTGGTGAACATCTAACATCAGCGTACATCATTCTCGCGGCGAACCGACGCGTCAAGGTCAGCCTGATTATAAGTATACCACGCCGACGAGGAATTTTCGCCCGTAATAACTTGCGGTACCGAGTAACAGCCGGCAGGCATTACCCTCGGTACATTCCGAGGAAGACACGGTCCGCGCAGTTATGGCAGATTCCCGTCCGCTGGCAATTCAAAACTGCCGATTTGTCGGGCCAGCGACGCCAGTGTTTGATGGAGATCCGTTTCGAATCGCCTCTCGGCTATTTGGAACTGAAGCAATTGCCGCCAATTATCGATCATTTGCAAGAAATCGACTTTGCCTACCTGGTAGTCGTCGATCAATTGTTCCAGCGTGAGCTTTTGTTTGGGAATGATCTCGTCACGGAATAACCGAAGATTCTCTTGCTGGCTCTTGATTTTTGCGAACAGATCCGCAACACCTTCCAAGGTTTCGTCTTTCAGCCGATCGTACTTTCGCGAATTGGCCAGAGCCCGCGTTTGTGCTTCGCGAACTCCCGCATCAATTCGCTTTTTGTAAATCGGCAGATTCATGCCCAGCGTCAAAAGAAATGCGTCATCGCCATTTGCCACAGGGCTGATGCCGTCGCGCGACGTGGCGATCCAGTTGAACCCAAGCGTCAGATCAGGATAGTTTTCAAGTTCGGCCAAACAGGCCGACTGCCGGTCTTTTTCTACGGCCGACAACTGGGCCTGCAGTTCGGGTCGGGCTTCAATTGCGAGCGCATAATATTGTTGAATATCATGGACAACCTGTTCGGTCGGCAGGCTGTCGAGCGCCTCGGGTTTGCTTTCCGGCGGTAAATGGAGCAAGCGGGCAAGTTTCGCCTGGGCGCTTGCTTGTTGTTGCTCAAGGTTGAGCAGCTCGGAATCCAGTCGGGCCTGTGCAACTTGGACTTGCAAGACATCTTGCTGCGTCACCTCTCGTTTGACGCGATACATTTGCTCAACAACTTCCCCGATTAGCTCAAGTTGTTTCTGGTCGTCCTTGGTGATCGCAATTGCCTGCTGGATAAAGTACAGCTGAAAATAGGCGTTCTTGATTTGCTCGGCGACTTTAAGCTCAACCGCGGCCAGGTTCGCGCGGGCGGCATGGACGTCTTGCTGGGCAACGGCGGCTCGAGTTGCCAGCTTTCCACGCCAGGGGATCTTTTGATTCATGGAAAGGGCAAAGTCCTGTTCTCCCGCCGCGGTTTGCACTGGCGCGGGAAAAGCGGTGGCCCCCAGCATGGGGTCGGGCAACGCGGCCGCCTGCGGCACGCGGTTGGCCAGTGACTCGACCATCCACCGTGCTTCCTGAATTTCAGGATTCTGTTGCAGGCCAATTTGCACGTAGTGCTCAACGGGATGAGGTCCGGCGAATCGAGTTGTCAACTGCGTTCGAGGCGGCCACTTCGCAAGCGGGTTCATTTTGCAAATTTACAAAATCTTGCGACCGCGGTTGAGCGGGCTGGTCAAACGCATGACCTCTTGAGCGACAGCCAGTCGAAGCGGCCACAAGTGCGATCATGAGCAGGTAGTTGAAGTGTCGATACGACCGGCGAGTCATCTTGTTCATCCTTGAACTCCCGAGCCGCGGTAATCCGGCCCGCAACACGGGTACATGCGGAATGACGCAAACGAGCTGTCTTTTTGTTATCGTCCTACCGCGTTCTCCAGTCCGCTTGGGTACAACCAATTCATGTAGTCAATACAAACCGTAAAGTCTGCCAACAAACTCACGCTCGACCTCGCTCGTTCGCAATGGCAGGAAATCAGGGGTTTCAGCCAAATGTTGGAAATTTATCATGCCGCCGGTGCCGGATTAGGCTGGGGAAATTCCATTCAACTTGACGATCAAGAGGCTGAGACCTACCCTGAAAGGCAGGAAACATCGTAGTTTTTGGCGACGCCAGATTTGAACAAGACAGGTTACATTTCGATTTTGCTGTCGGCATTAATCGTGCTGTGCCCATTCAGGTGCACTCTTGGCGGCTGTTTGGCAAACGGCATCGGCGTTGAAAAGGCAGCTTGTTCGAGTTGTTGTCACCATGGCTCGAAGCCTGGCGATCCCTGTAGCGAACCAAGCCCGGTAACGCCGACCGACGAGGATTGCCGAGACTGTGTTTGCCGCGGCGCGTTACCCGCAAGTGATATTTCCGATGATTTGGCCGTTGCCGAACTCGTCTCTTTCATGACGTGTTGGGTGAAGCTGGAAACGACGCTGGTCGCCCTTGCGCCGGCTCGAGTCCAACGCAATTCAAATCGGCTGCCTGTCGACGCTTCGGCGCTCGAGGTGCGCGCTGCCCTCTGCTGCTGGCTTATTTAACGCTGCTATCGTTGCGACAAAGGGTTTGGCCGCTTTCCGGATCTGACACGGTCAACCTCGAACGTCGAATTCTCTGTTTGCGTACGAGTTTTTTACTGCGCATCTGTTTTCCACAACGCGGCGAGACAAATCATGAGTGAAGCTCCTTCAAATCCCACTGGCGCAACCTCAAATTCTGCAGAATCAGAAAACGACATGACACAGGTAAAGTCGTCGGTCGCTACTGAACACGCCGGAAGCAAGAGTTGGAGCGCGAAGTTGGCCGGTGCAATTCTGCGCGGGATCCCGACTTTGATCGTTCTTGGAATGTTGGGCGGGCTTGCCTGGTGGGGCCACCACCATGGCTGGAGAATACCCAAATTTTCGGAGCTCACGGGAAACGTGGAGGCCAGCGGAGAGTTGTGGTGCGACGAGCATGGCGTGCCAGAGACCGACTGCATTTCCTGCAACGCGGATTTGATGCCCAAAGGCGAGATCTATGGTTGGTGCAAGGAACATGGTGTTCACGAATGCGTGCTGCATCACCCGCAACTGTCGCAGTTGATCGAGGTTCCGGAAATCACGCCGGAAGACTTGGACCGGGCGGCCCGTGCGATCGCGGCGCGTCCCCGAACAAAGAACGACCCCGCGTGCAAAATGCACTTGCGACGAATTCAGTTTCCATCCATTGAAGCAGTCGATGCGGCGGACATTGATATTAACCTCGTCGACCGGGGGCCGGTCATTGAAACGATTGCAGCGACGGGGGAGATTGTTTACGACCCGACGCGCGTCGCCCACTTGTCATCGCGAGCCAAAGGAACGATTTGGAAAGTCGAAAAGAATCTTGGTGATCGAGTGCAACAGGGAGATGTCCTGGCCCTGGTTGATGCCGCTGAGGTTGGACAATTGAAATCGAAATTGCTGCAAGCCTTGATTCAATTGGACCTTAATCAAAAACGGTTTGAGCGGATTTCGCGGCTGGGCGAGAGTCTCATCCCCGCGAGAGAAATCGAAGAAGCAAGAACGGCGAGAGCCGAATCGGAATTTGACGTCGAAAGTTCAATCCAGGCACTTTCCAACCTCGGGCTTTTGATCCGTAAAGAAGACGTTCTCGGTCGCCCTATTGCCGACGTCCAGAGCGAACTCAGATTCCTCGGTCTGCCCAATGGTCTACTCGCCTCGATGGATCAACGGGTTGCCTCCACAAACCTGATCCCGATCGTTTCACCGCGCAATGGTGTTGTCGTCGCACGACACGCGGTGGCAGGCGAAGTCATTGAAACAAACAAACCGCTATTCACGATCGCGGATACTACGCAGATGTGGTTGTTGCTGAATTTGCGGCTGGAAGAAGTTGAGCAAGTCTCGATCGGGCAAAAAATCGTATTCCATCCGGATGGTTCTGAGAGCTCGGCCACCGGTAACGTCAGCTGGATCAGCACGGAAGTCGATAACCAGACACGTACGGTACGAGTTCGTGGTGAATTGCCGAATCCGGACGGACGATTGCGAAACGAGACCTTTGGAACGGGCGAAATTGTGTTGCGCGAAGAAGAAAATGCGATTGTCGTTCCCAGCGAAGCGATCCACTGGGAAGGGTGTTGTTACATCGCCTTTGTGCGCGACAAGGACTACTTTCAGGACGGATCCTACAAAGTCTTTCACACCCGTTCGGTGAGACCGGGTGCCACGATGGGCGACAACGTAGAAGTAATCGCAGGCCTCCTTCCGGGCGAAGTGGTCGTGACCAAGGGGAGTGGAATCTTGCGCGCCGAATTGTTGAAAGGCAACCTGGGCGCCGGCTGACTGTGTGAGCATTGACATTCGGGCGGCTGTTGGAGTCGAGAGTCGAGAGTCAAGAGTCAAGAGTCAAGAGTCAAGAGTCAAGAGTCAAGAGGCGAGAGTCAAGAGGCGAGAGTCGAGAGTCGAGAGTCAAGAGTCGAGAGTCAAGAGGCGAGAGGCGAGAGTCGAGAGTCGAGAGTCGAGAGTCAAGAGTTAGTAGTTAAGGAGATCGATAATGTTCCGATTTGAGAAGCTATCCGTTTGGCAGAAGGCGATTCAGTTTGCTGATAGCGTTTACGCGGTCAGCCGAGAGTTTCCTGTGGATGAACGGTTTGGTTTGACAAGTCAGCTTCGCCGCGCCTCGGTCTCCATATCCTCAAATATTGCCGAAGGGAGCGGACGCGCGTCGGACAAAGAGTTCGCGCACTTCGTCCAAATTGCCTATGGCTCGTTAATGGAAGTCATCTCACAGCTTCAAATTTGTCTTCGCCAGTCTATGTTAGACAAGTCTATACACGAGGAGCTCTATGGTAGCGCAGACGAATTGGCTCGCATGCTCAGTGGATTGCGAGCATCTTTGCTGAAACCAACGATCAGTTAGCTCTTGACTCTTGTCTCTTGACTCTGGACTCAAACCCATGTCCTGGATTATCGACTTTTCATTACGCAATCGACTGGTAGTACTTTGTGCTGTCCTCGTTGTGATCGGCGTGGGTGTTTACTCGCTGCAGTTTCTCAATATCGATGCATTTCCGGACACGACGCCTGCGATGGTTCAGATCAATACCACGGCCCCGTCGCTGTCCCCCGAAGAGGTTGAGCGACAAATCACTTTTCCGGTCGAGCAAGTCATCAGTGGTTTGCCGGGGCTGGAAAAACTGCGTTCCATCTCAAAGTTTGGCATGTCGCAAGTCGTCGTCACGTTTGAGGACGGCACGGACATCTACTTTGCCCGGCAGCTGATCAGCGAACGAATCTCGACGGTCGAACTTCCGCAAGGCATCGAGCGGCCCAAGATGGGGCCAGTTTCCACGGGGCTGGGCGAGGTGTTTCATTACATTGTGCGGCTGGAGGGTGTTGACATTTCATCGCTTCCCCGCGAACAGCAGATCGAACAACTGACCGAGTTGCGAACCGTTCATGACTGGATTGTCAAACCGCAATTGCGAACCGTGCGCGGCACGGCGGAAGTCAACAGTTGGGGAGGTTTTGAAAAACAATACCAGGTGCGAATTGACCCGGCCCAGCTGATCAAACACGGGTTGACGTTCGACGAGGTCGTGACAGCCATTGAAGTCCAACAATCGCAATGTTGGCGGCGGAAACATCACGCGAAACACCGAAATGCTGCTGGTGCACGGCATCGCCCGCACCGTCAACATCGACCAGATTGAAAATATTGTTATCAAAGCGGTCGACGGTTCACCCATTCGCGTCGGCGATGTCGCAGACGTTCAGATCGGTCACGAAATCCGCCGCGGTGCCGTCACGGCCGACGGACAAGGCGAGGTCGTCTATGGTTTGGGATTCATGTTGATGGGTGAGAACAGTCATGTCGTCACCAACGATCTGAAGAACAAGATGGAAGAAATCAAAACGACGCTGCCGCCCGGCGTCGAAGTCGTCACCGTCTACGATCGTACGGAATTGGTCGATCAGGTAATCGAAACGGTCAAGACAAACCTGTTTGAAGGCGGTTTGCTGGTCGTGGCAGTCTTGTTTCTGTTTCTGGGAAGCCTGCGAGCCGGGTTGATCGTCGCGTTGGCGATTCCGCTTTCGATGCTGTTTGCGTTTTCCGGCATGTTGCAAGTCGGGATCGCCGCCAGTCTGCTCAGCCTGGGAGCGATTGACTTTGGGCTGGTCGTCGACAGTTCGGTGGTGATGGTTGAAAACTGCGTCAGGAGGTTGGCGGAGAGTCCAGCGGCCAGAGTCCAGAGTCAAATTTCGGATGCCGCAGATTCTGCCTCTCGACTCTCGACTCTCGACTCTCGACTAGCTCTCAACCCTCAACTCTCAATCATCCGGGATGCGGCGATTGAAGTTCGCAAACCGACGATGTTTGGCGAACTGATCATCATGATCGTTTACCTGCCGATTCTGACATTGGCCGGCGTCGAAGGGAAACTCTTTCGCCCCATGGCACTGACCGTGATCTTTGCACTGGCGGGTTCCATGTTGCTTGTCGTTGACGCTGATGCCCGTACTCTGCAGCTATTTTCTGCCGGGCAAAATGCGAACAGAGTGAACCGTTGCTGATTCGTGGCATCAAACGAATCTACAAGCCGATTCTGCGGTTTACGATGACTCAAAAAGCAGCGGTTATCCTGTTTGCACTCGGCGTGCTTGCATTTGCGTTCGGCATGATTGCTCCGAATCTTGGGCTCGGAGTTTGTCCCGAAACTTTCGGAAGGCGCACTTGCCATCAACGTCGTTCGGCTGGCAGGCACGGATTTGGACGAATCGGTCCGAATCAACACCCAGATGGAACAAGCGGTTTTGCAGGAAGTTTCCTGACGAGGTCGAACACGTCTGGAGTCGAATCGGCAGTGCCGAAGTTGCCACCGATCCGATGGGAGTCGAACTGACCGACATGTTCATCACGCTCAAACCGCGTTCCGAATGGACCCGGGCCAGCACGCAAGACGAATTGACTGAACTGGTTCAAAAAACGTTGCGGGAACTTCCAGGCCAACGGATCGCCATGACGCAACCGATCGAAATGCGATTGAACGAAATGATCAGCGGCGTTCGCAGCGACGTGGCGGTCAAGCTGTTCGGTGATGACTTTGATGTGTTGGTGGACAAGGCCCAGGAGATCGAACGCGTCTTGAAATCCATCGACGGAAATGCCGACGTCAATGTCGAACAGATCACGGGTCAGCCGGTTTTGCAGATTGTCGTCAAGCAAGATGAAATCGCTCGCTACGGTGTTTCGGCGACCGAAGTCTTAAATCTGGTCGAGTCGCTGGGCAGCTTTCAGCTGGGTGAAGTCTACGAGGATCAACTGCGATTCCCCTTGGTTGTGCGTTTGCCGGAGTCGATTCGCAGTTCACCTGAAACGATCGGCAACATCGAAATCAACACGCCCTCTGGCCAGCGAATTCCATTGTCACGCCTGGCAGAAATTAAGACGATTGAGGGCCCCTCGACGATCACGCGAGAGTGGGGATACCGCCGCATTACGATTTCGTGCCAACATTCGCGGCCGGGACATGGGCGGATTTGTCGCCGAGGCTCAACAAAAAATCGCCGCGCAGGTCAAACTTCCCGATGGTCGGTATCACATCGAATGGGGCGGCCAGTTCGAGAATTACCAAAGCGCCCGACAGCGCTTGATGCTCATCGTGCCGATGGCATTGACGTTGATTCTGATTCTGCTGTACATGACGTATCATAATCTGGTCGACACGTTTCGCGTGTTGACCGGAATTCCGTTTGCCTGGACAGGCGGGATCATTGCCCTGTGGATCCGCGATATGCCCTTTTCGATTTCGGCCGCGATTGGGTTTGTCGCGTTGTCCGGTGTTGCGGTGCTGGACGACATGCTGCTGGTGACGACGATTCGACGATTTCGCGAGGGCGGCATGGCGCTGGAACGAGCAATCGAAACAGGCAGCCATGACGCGGTTGCGTCCCGTGTTGATGACAACTCTCGTTGCTGCGGTCGGTTTCCTGCCGATGGCCTTGAATACGGGCATTGGTGCCGAAGTCCAGCGACCGCTGGCAACGGTTGTGGTGGGCGGTGTCATCAGCGCGATGATCATGTCGCTGTTGGTGCTGCGCGTGTTGTATTCCGTCTTTGCCGGTATCACGGGCGGCGGAACGTTGCCTGTCCCGGTGCAATCTGAATTTGAAGATGACGGGCGAGTGCCCACCGACCGTTCGCGAGAACCGGTCGTATCTGTAGTTGATTGACTTTTTTATCTTGAAGGAACCATTGATGAGCGTTTACAAATGTGTTGGAGTGGCGATGATTCTGGTGTCGGTGTCGTTTTTTGTGACTGGTTGTTCCCAGGAAAAACCTGCTACCGATGCCGCCACCACGGATGCGAGTGCGTCGATTGACGACCATTCGGGGTGGTGGTGCAATGCGCACGGGATTCCGGAAGAGGAATGCAGTCTGTGCAGTGCCGCGTACGCCAAGGAATGCAGGGAAAAAGGCGACTGGTGCGAAGAACACAATCGCGCCGAATCACAATGTTTCAAGTGTGATCCATCGCTGGCGGACAAGTATGCCAAACTTTATGTCGCGAAGTACGGCAAACAGCCACCGGCAGTGACAGAATAACCTGGTAGCATTTAGTGATCGTGAGCGAGTTCTTGGAAGTTGCCAGCGTAGGGCGTGCTATTGACGGCCTTTGCCGAGCAAATAGGACGCTGCTGTCAATTCCTGGATGCAAAACTGGCAATAACCAAAAAGATCTCCCAGCCCGCATATTACGACCAAAAACGCCATTGTTGATCGGCAAAACCAGAAATTTCGATAGTAGCGTAGGTACCGTCGCAACTGTTTCAGAACAACTCGCCCAGGACATGAACAGATGCAATCGCAAAAGATCGTTCCCTTCTTGGTGTGTTGTGTCGTTGGGGTTGGCGGCTGTCGGACGGCACAAAGACCGCCTGCTATCGCAAAAACCTTCGGCGCTACCCCGGTTTTTGCATCGAATACCGACTCCATGCCGGACCGAAACGGCGATCAAGTCGACGGATCGGTGCAGCAAGTTAAATTTCAGCAAGCGGCATCTGTCGACGATGATTCGAGGTCCAGCGGCGGCGACCGCGATCCCTGGGGCAATTGTTAATGAGGCCCCTGGCCAACTGGCGGATTTCGCCAATGCCCGGCAACGATTGACTCTCCATGACCTTGAGCAATTGGCGCTATCCCATAATCCCGCATTGTCCCTGGCCACTGTCGCTTTGCAAAAATCAGCCGGATTGCATCAACAGGTTGGAACTCGCCCGAATCCGACGCTGGGATATGCTGCCAATCAACTTGCCGATCAAGGCACCGATCAACATACGATTTTTCTGGAGCAGGAATTCGTGCGCGGCAACAAGCTGGCCCTCAACAGGGAGGTTCTCCGGCACACTCATGAAGCGCAACGATTTGAGGTTGAAACGCACCGCTTTCGGATTTTGACCGATTTGCGAGTTCGTTTTTACGAGGCCATGGCCGCCCAACGACAACTTGACGCGACGATTGAGTTTTCCAAAGTTGCTCGCCGCGGTGTCGAGGTGGCAACCAGTCTTCGGGAAGGGGGCGAAGGCACGGTGATCGACGTACTTCAATCCAAAACTCTGCTGAGCGAAATCGAATTGGCGATCGAGCAAGCTGACGCCAATTATCGGGGAGCCTGGAAGGATTTGGTTGCCATTGCAGGCACCCCCGATTTGCAACCGATGCGGTTGGATGGAGAGTTTGAAACCGTGGCGGATGGGCAGGACTGGGAAAACGCCTACCACGCAATCGCGTCCGAAAGTCCGGAACTGGCGGCGGCCAAAGCGATTGTTTGCGAAAAGCGCGCGATCCTGAATCGGCATCAAGTTCAGATGGTACCCAATGTTACGGCTCAGTTTGGCGCGGGTTACGATGCCGCCACTGACTCGGGGTTAATCAATCTCCAAATCGGCGCACCGATTCCGATTCGCAACAAGAATTGCGGCAATATCGCGGCCGCCCGCGCTGACTACACGAGGGCGGTTGAAAACGTAAGGCGCATTGAAATGGCCATCAAGTCACGCTTGGCTCGATCCGCCCAGGATTTTGAATCGGCTAACGCTGCCGTTCAGAGGTACCGACAGGAAATTCTTCCGCAAGCTCAGGAAAGCCTCGAACTGTCAGAAAAAGCATACAGCGCCGGTGAATTGGCTTTCTTGCAAGTATTAACCGTTCGCCGAAACTACTACGATTCAAACATTCGGTTTATCCAGGCGCAAGGCAAACTGGCGCAAGCCAGTGCCAACATCGAGGGCTTGCTGTTGACCGGCGGACTCGATGAACCGACAGATTACACGAATGGTGATGGCCTGCGTGGTCAATCCTTCGGCGGTCAATAACGAGCTGAAGCCAATGCGACGGCTCAAATGTCGTTCAGTCTATTGCAACGATGGTCCTGCAGGATTCGGGCAATTCAATTGTCCACTTCGTTTAGGCATCTCCGAGCGGTTACACGGGTAGGAGATTTTGGAATCTACGACACGATCAATGTCAGAACGTCTGCGATTCCCGAGCCGACCCGTTTCCTGGCGATCGGTCTGTCGGCAATAGGTATCGGTTGAAGGCGGAGGCGAACGCGACGCTGCCGAACCGCACCTGCGTTTTCGACTAAAAATCGGGTGTCACGACATGCCCGTCGTCGCGATCGGCGAGGAATTTTAGCAACTCGATGTCGCCGCCCTCTTTGAAGAAACGCGTTGAACCGTCGCAGAAGGAAAACATCGCACCACCCGGATGCCGACTGCTGAACGCCTGGGGTGCGGTGCCGTTGATCGTGGCTGATTCATCGTCAATCCACCACATCACATCACTGATCCAAACGGCGCCGTTACGAAGCCCGGTCATACCAGCCCACAGCGCCGCTCGTTTGCCGGAGGGTTCATCGAACATGCATTCGCCAATCACGACCATGTTCGAGGTCCCGTCCAATATTTGGGCATGACGCACTTGGCTGTTCTGAAACAAGACTCCACCAAAGTCGTAGTCAATGATAAAGAATCCAGACGTTTCAGAACCGGACGCTGCTCGGTAATTTGACATTCCATGATTGAGCCGCAGCGAGTTCAGCGGGGGTCCCTGATCCGAAGGGCAACGAAAAACAGTGACGATTTGTTCGGTGTAATCGGTCGGGTAGGCTGGATTCGATCCGTTTCCGAAAAGGGTGTCGTCAACCTCACCGAAGTCGTATAAATTCGCCTGTTCAATAAACGGGAGAATGTACGATCCCCAACCCCAGCCAGGTTGAAAATCGACACCCTGATAGGATGGTGGGTAATGTCCGATCGCCGACTCGTAATTGGCGATGGCCAGGCCAAATTGTTTCAGATTGTTGGCACATTGTGTACGTCGTGCGGCCTCGCGAATCGACTGAACTGCCGGCAACAACATCCCGATCAGAACGCCAATGATGGCAATCACCACCAATAACTCGACCAGTGTAAACGCGGGTCGATTCCGAAAAACGTGGAAAAAGTCCGTAACGAAGATTGTATCTGGATGATAACGCAACTCTCATGTCTCACCTCATTCGAGAAATTTGAATCGAGATCAGCTTAGCAAAAATCCTCACTGGCTGTTAACGGATTTTGCTCGAAAATGCGTTTTACCTGGCAACGGACGCGTCGGTTGCGTTTAAGAATCGGCATTGGCGTAAGTTTGCGGCCAATCTTCGTAAAAAAACTGGTCCCGTTTAGACGCTTGCCGCCACCGATTTTTGAATTCGTTCGATTGCTCGCTGCGTGTTCTCGAGACTGTTGAACGCGCTCAATCTGAAGAATCCCTCGCCGGCGGCCCCGAATCCGCTGCCGGGCGTTCCCACGATATGCGACTTGTGCAACAGCTGGTCAAAGAAGTCCCAACTGGAAACGCCAGCAGGCGTTTTCAGCCAGACGTAGGGCGCGTTGACGCCGCCGTAAACTCGAAATCCGGATGCCGTCAGACCCTCCCGCAGCAGCCTGGCATTTTCCATGTAAAAGTCGATCAGCTCGCGGATCTGTCGTTGACCTTCTTCGCTATAAACTGCCGCCGCACCCCGCTGCACCGGGTACGACACGCCGTTGAATTTGGTGCAATGTCGGCGATTCCACAACGGATGTATCGGCTTTGCTTGCCCGTCATGAGTTGTTCCGAGCAGCTGTTTCGGGACGACAGTAAACGCGCAACGCGTTCCCGTGAAGCCGGCCGTTTTACTGAAACTGCGCAGTTCGATGGCAACCGCTTTGGCACCGGGAATTTCATAAATCGATCTGGGAATTTCTGGATCCGAGATAAACGCTTCGTAGGCCGCGTCGTAAAAGATGATCGCCTGATGTTCGGTTGCATAGTCGACCCACGTTTGCAACGTTTCACGGCTGGCAACCGTCCCGGTGGGGTTATTGGGATAGCAGAGGTAAATCAGATCCACGTGGCCGGATGGCAAAGGCGGTTGAAAATTGGTTTCTTCGCTGAGTGGCAAATAGACAAGCCCGCCGTATCGCCCTGCGCTGTCCGCCGGTCCTGTTCGTCCCGCCATCACATTGGTGTCGACGTAAACGGGATAAACCGGATCGAGCACGGCCACGACGTTATCCGCACCGAAAATGTCCAGCAGGTTTCCTGAATCGCATTTGGAACCATCCGAAACAAAAATTTCGTCGGCCGCAATCTCCACGCCCCGATTCTGATAATCGTGTTCGGCGATCGCGTCGCGCAGAAAACCATAACCTTGTTCCGGACCGTAGCCTCGAAACGTCGTCGCGACTGCCATTTCGTCGACCGCTTCGTGCATGGCCCGAATGACCGCCGGTGGCAAGGGCCGGGTCACGTCGCCGATTCCCATTTTGATCACATCCGCCGAAGGATTGGCCTCGCAAAAGGCCTGAACTCGCCGACCAATTTCGGGAAACAGGTATCCGGCCTGTAATTTGAGATAATGTTCGTTGATTCTTGCCATGGCTTTTCGTTGCAATGTTGAGTCAGACCAATTCCAGTCGGTATCGCTGGAACCGAAGCAACGTGATGCTACACAATTAGAAACAACAGACAAGTCACGAGGCCGTTATTTATGGCATGCATCAGCATGGGTGCGATCAGCGACTCCCTCCATTCACGAACGAGCGCAAAGCCGATCGCCAGGGTGGCCAGGATTGGGATCCCATACAAGCCTTGGGGATGGATGGCGGCGAAGATCAGGCTGCTGACCATCGCCGACATAAACACACTGCCAAATCTCGCCCAATTTGAGGACGCGTCACGCAGATGCCGGTACAGGACGCCGCGAAACATTGTCTCCTCGACGATCGGTGCCGCGATGCACGCCGTGAGAAAGACACCCAAGAAAATCAATGGATCGCCCAACGCAATCTGTTCCTGGATCGGGTGACCCACAGCGCCGGTGCGGGAAAGCTCATTGGCCCCCGAATTGGATTGCAACAAGGTCATGACGCCCATGATGACCACGGCAAAGATGATTGAAAACGCCATAAAGGGCACCAAGGCCAGATAGGAAGTCACGGCGACAAAGCCCTCAACAAATGGATTGGCAAACTTCCAGCCAATATCCTGGCGGACCTGAGAAAACGGAATGCCGCGCATCACCGGCCAGACCAGAACCAACAGCGAAGCAAAAAAGATTGCGGCTGTCAGGAACATCGATATGATTGGACTGAGAATCGCGCTTGCGAAGCCAACCATGATCTGGAGCGCGATGAACCCCACCATCCAGATGGCAAACGTTTCGACGTAAATTCTGCCATGCGTCGATTGCGGCCTGAATCTCGGAAACAATCCGGATGTTGCGGCCAGAATGAACAACACGCCGGCGGCGATCATGCCGCCGAAGAGCATGCAGATTCCGAGCAGGAACGCGCCGATCGCTACAAACAGGCTGTTACGCGCTTCGGTCTCCAGCCAACTGCGGGCCGCGACATTCGGACTGTTCTTCGGCAACAAGGCCAATTCGCCAGACCAGCCTAGCTTTTCTTTCAGAAACTCGCGATCAACAGCTGGCAGGTCGCTGGTATCGTAATCACCCTCATCATATTGCTCAAATAGTGTCCCGATGATTTCGCGTAACCGAATCTGGTCGTCTGTTTCCTCGTATTGAAGCCGTTTGATCAGCCGGTCGGTCTCAACGAGTTGATCCAAAGCTGATTCGGCGCCAGCGAATTCGTTCAGCAGGATTGCATAACAATACCGCGCTTCGGGTGGTCCGGCGTCGAGCGGTGCGAGCGCACTCAATTCCTGGGAACTGGCCGAATTTTTTGGGGTCCGCTTGCTTCGTTGCTTGCCCTTATCGTTTGAAACTTCCGGCTCATCCGACAAATCGCTCTGCAGGTTGAACAACATCTGTTGCCCTAACAACATCTTGCCCTGCAAATTGACCTGCATCAATTCGCCCTGGGTCGTAGGACCTTCATCCACCGTTCCGTGCAGCTGCATCCAGACGGTCGTCGAAAAGATAAACAACATGATAGCGATGATGACCAGCCATGCTGCCGCAACGGCCGGTTTGTTGCCGCGAAAAGTACTCGGATCGGGTGCATTCAGAAATCCCGACTGTCCGGGCAGTCGACCTGCCGGCGAATAAGCGGGTGGATATTGGCCGGGGAATTGAGCATACGATGGCTGACCGGCAACGTATGGTCCGGGTGGAAATTGAATGGGGGGATCCAAAGGTGGCATCGGTCCTCTTGGGGGGGCACCGCCCTGCGGCACATAGACGGGCTCAGCCGTTTCGTCCGAAACGGATGGATCGGGCGTTGAGGGTTTGCCGCCCGCCGACGGATGGGGGTGATCGTCCGGAGGATATGAACTCACTTGTTACTCTCAGGTTTTATCAGGTGTTTGATTTCCAAAAACACGTCGTCCAGCATGGCTTCGGTCAGGCGGCCCGTGAATGTATTCTGCTGGCTCACATGGTAACTGCCAACCAGCCATTGGACTCTCTGATCCCGCTTGCCGCGGCGCAGTAAGAACTTGACCTTGTTCCCATGACCGAACTTGGGCCGAGGTTTGGGACACTCCAGTAAATCCTCGGAGATGGCGAAATCGACCATCGCCTTCCAGGCCATTCCACCAAGGGCGAGAAATACTCGCGGCCTTACCAGTCGAATTGTATCCAACAAATAGGATCGGCAACTCTCCAATTCTTCAGTTCGCGGCTTGTTGTCCGGAGGAGCGCAGTGACAAATGTTGGTAATGGTGCAATTGGACAGTTTCAGTCCATCGCCCAGCTGCCGGGAGGCAGGTTGGTTGGCATAGCCTGCGCGATGCAGAGCCGCGAACAACCAATCTCCGCTGCGATCGCCAGTGAACATGCGGCCGGTGCGATTGGCCCCGTGAGCACCGGGTGCCAAGCCGACAATCAACAGGTCGGATCTCGCCGTCCCCAGGTTGGCGACCGGCTTACCCCAATAATCGAAATCGCGAAAGGATTTTCGTTTCGCGGTCGCGATTCCGCGGCAGTATTCAACCAGTCGCGGGCAGCGAGTGCAAACTTCGATCGATTTATTGAGCTGATTCCAGGTCAACCGTCGAGTCGGTCTATTCGTGTTCAACAGTCGAGTCTTTTTTAAAGTACTTTCGCTTGACGGCCTGGTAGCGAATCTCGAGCAAGATAAAAATTCCGACCAGGATCACGCCTCCAGCAATCTTGATCCACATGTTGCTGGGGTCGATGTAGCGGTTGATCTGATTCGAAAACGCAAACATCAAGGCGTTACCGATGACACTTCCCAGCAGCACGCCGGTGACAGTCAAAAAGCGGCTCAGCCCCAGCAGTCGTCCAAAAATCGAACCGCCGATACTGCCGGTCGTGGAGGTCGGAAAAATGACAAACAGGACGAGCCCCAAAAAAGCTGTGCGGCGGATCCATGGTTGCGATTCCATGATGAACTTGCCGTCCCATACTAGCGCGGCGATTTTTGGGCCCACGATGGGTGCGAAACAAAAACCCCATGTGAAAAGTTACGAACAGCGCGACCATCACGTCCATGTAAGTGACCAAGGCAAATAAGGCACCGGCGCTCATGGAGACTTCATAGGCCTGTTGAACGGCGTCCGGCATTCCCAGCAGAATGATGAATCGGCCAAACACAAAAAACGTCAGAAATGCGTGGACGACAACGTTGTACGCTTCTTCCCAACCGCCGACTAACGCAATGACCACCAGGATGGCGATCGTGAGAACCACCGGTCCGAGCAGGGTGACCAGCCAGAACAGCGGAAACTTCTTGCGATAGTCTTCCTCGAAATGGGTGAACAAATCGAGCAACTCGGCGCGCATTGATTCCTGGGATTTCGCATTCGTTGACGAAAATTGAACCATTGCCTCGTCGTCTCCAATTCCGTTTGTTCGCCGGTTGGTAATCAAGGCCACCTCCAACCAACCGATTTCGGCAGTTTGAAAAAACAGCCTTTTGATGTCTCGGACATTTAATTACCGTGCCGCAATTATTACCCCAAACTACCAAAATTTGAATGCCGTTTCAGGCTAGCGAACGGTTGATGCTGACACGAACCCCCAAAACCTCTATTTTTTCGTCCCCCTCAGGTTCGATTTACAAATGAGAATCTTCCAAAGTTTTGGTTCATGAGGACACAATGCAACTATGTCGACGCCAATTTTTACACGGCACTGGACTGACGGCATTAGGAATCGGCATTTGTGGCTGCCACTCAACACCCATCACAGGCCGTAAACGGGTCATCCTGGTGCCCGAGTCGCAAGAAGTCGGTTGGGCCTGCAAGCGTTCGAGGAGACGTTATCAAGCGAAACGCGTTCACAAAACGACCTGCTGAGCCAATTGGTGAACCAGGTTGGCAATCGAATTGCAGCGGTTGCTGCACGTGACGATTATCAATGGGATTGTCGGCTAATTGCCTGCCCCACCCAAAATGCTTTTGTCCTTCCGGGCAGAAAAGTCGCAATATACGAAGGAAGCCTGCCCGTTTGCCAAGACGAAGGCAACTCGTATTACGCCAAAGCCAAAACCAAACATGGACGGGGTGAGTCGCTGCTGGTCTAGGTCCCAACCAAAGCGTCGAAATCACCCACCAGCTTCGTCATTTTCTTGTTCCACCGGCAGCCGGTTCCACTTGCGACCGCAAGATGTAACGGCGTCGATCAGTTGGCGGGTAAGCTGATCTGATCTCATTCCATTCGACATAGGCGCTATACCGCAGCGCTATACCGCAGCGCTATTCCAGAGTTTCCACCAAGGTCGTTTTTTGACGGATTCGGCCTTTGCCGAAAATCCCCACGGGCGACCGTTGGTGCCAATACATTCTTGCATCTTGGAATAGGCGAAATTGGCACGCTGAATCGTGGCGTCCGTCATGTTGCACTTGCGGCAAATCACATTGAGTAAAGTCGGCCTGAGTCAGATCAGCACCGAACAGATTCGCTTCGTAAAGGCAAGCACCGCGGAAATCGGCTCGCAGTTCTGCGAAAAAGAAATCCGCCCCGGTAAAATTGCCACCAGCCAATTCGCCGCCATTGATCTTGGAATGGCGAAACCGGGTCCCGATCGCACTGCATCGGATAAACTTGCTGACGTTAAAAATCGTGTCTGAAAAGTCCGCTTTGTCCAATTTGGCCTGCGAAAAATCAGCTCGTTTGGCAACCGAATTCGTAATCTTGCTGCCGATCATGTTGGCCCCACGGAAATCACACTCGCTCAAGTTCGCGCTATTGAAAACTGCTTTGGATAAATCGGTATTTGAGAAGTCCGCACCGGAAAGATCTTTACCTTTAATAACACAACCGCTGAGCGAAGGACGATTCGCCTTGAGCAGGACTTTGCCCGTAGTTTTGTGTTTGATTTCAATCATCGTACTCTCTCCCAAAGGGCATTGCCTGGCGACCAAACGATTCAGGCGGCAACTGCGTGTAACTTCTCCGCTTGCACTTCGTGATCGCAAAGTGACGATCCGTCGCGCCCCGAGTTTTATAACCCGCGGTTTTCGCGTGCGCCTACGACGCGAATTCTGCCCTATGGTTTGAATACCGGGGCCCGAGATTAGTTTCGTTAAATGGCGAAAAATATTCCCGAGATTGTTCGCCGTCTTCTATGCCCACTCATAATTATTGCGACCGACAATGCAAGAAGCAAGGAAAAAGCGACGCCACGCGGCTCTATCTTCGCTTAGTGGAATCCTGACCGCCATTATCGAAGAGCTTTGCCGGCTTGACATCCGCGATTCGAAACCGTTTTTTGAGGCCGCGATAGGTCGCCAAGTCCACAGCTTTCGCGCTCATCCACGTACTTTTGGCCTCCTTGATTCGTTCTCGATCTGAATCCGAAAGCGAAAAAACCAGTGTATGTGCGGATTTTATTTCGATTTTTGAATTAATCAGCTCGTTTTGATTGAGCGTGACCTTCACTTCCGTTGGAATCCAACCGTACTTCTTGATGGACTGATTCAATCGCAGCCTGGGAAACGGGGGCAGCTTGGTTGGATCGGAGGCATTAAGGCGAGTGTATTGATCAAGAAATTCAAAGTAGGCCGGCAAGGCGGTGGCATCCTGCGACTTTGAACCCTGGTACCAGTACTCGATGTGATTGTTTTTTAGCGAAACGCTGCGCTTCGAGAAGTCGACGTCCTCTTCAAAGTTGTCTTCCACAAGGAATTTTGTCAGCTCGTTCTGAGACGCCTGTTGGCGCAAGCCTTCCAACATTTGAATGAGCTGGAATTCTCTTAATTCCAGTCGTATTCCGCGCTCGACGTCGAGCAACTCGAAGGACTTTTCATGACTATCGTAAATCACGATCTCAAGTGGTTTCGGTTTGGCTTCATTCGACATCTGGAAATCGTAAACCATGCCGTTGGTGAACAGAGTCAGATTTTGTGAGACGGGCGCCGGATCAGCGCCGAGATAGACTTCTGTCTCGACGCGAAAATCGTTCGCACTGCTTCGATTGGCCAACGCGGAGATCGCAACGATCGTCATCAGACAAACGGTCAAATCGAAAACGGCGACGGATATTCTGTCAATTTTCCAGTTCATCCTTGCTTGCTCTCCGTTTCCAACGAGATGGGCCGTCAACTCCAAAGTTTGAACTCCAAAGTTTGCCAGGTGCGAGACCATAGAAGACCGGGGAATTCACGTCCAGAGGATCTTGGATGATCGAGTCAGCGTCCTTACTGAGGGTTATCTGCCGCGGCGGACCGGGAGTTACCATTCGAGTGGGACGGCATCCAGAAGGGGGCGGAAACCCAATCTCGACAATTCTAGAATCCGAGGCTTTTGATTTTCTCCATCAAGGCGTCCACCACCGGTTTCAGGATGGCCCGGATGGCGTCATTCGAGATGTTGTTCATCGCCGTTTCCACCGACTTTTTGAAGCCATCGATGGCAGATCCTACGGCAGTCTTGGCAGGGCCGGCAAGTTTGTCAAAACCCATTCCCTCCAGCGACTTTGTCAAACCGGATATCTTGTCGGCCAAACCGTCGGCATTTTCGGTCGAGACGTCTTTCAAACCGTTAGTGATACCCCCGAATTGGGCAGTCAATCCCGACATGTCGAAATCGCCGAAGTCCGTGTCGCCAACCGCCGCGGCACCGGCTTCAATGCCCTTGCCAATTTTGCCAGCCGCATCGCCGGCATCACCAGCTGGCTTCAGGAGGTAGGTATACGCCAACCAGCCAAGCAGGCCAATAACAATCAAGGGGATCAACATTTTCAGGAGCGAGCCTCCCGAGTTGGCCGCATCGGTAGCAGTTCCCGCCATCGCGCGTCCGGTCGCTGCGGTCGTATTGCCCATGTTCCTGGCAGCGTCCGCTGTTTTGCCAAGTAAATCGCTGAATCCAAGTTGACTTGTTAGCGAAGCCGGCATGACAGCTGCCAGGCTCTCTTTCTGGGCACCCAGAAAATTACCCAGCCCCGCGGCATCGAGCGATTTCTGTTTCATATATTTGGCGATGACTCCCATCACAATCGGGGCCGCCATCTTGAGCACCATTGCGACCATCTTTTCATCGAGCTTTAGATACTTTGCGAGCACAGCCGTCATTCCTCCCATCGCGGCGTTATTCGATCCAAAGATCACGTCGAGAATTCCGCCTCCTTTTTTTTCAAGATCCTGAGTCGCCTGGCCGCCGCCGAATATGTCGCCCAAGTTGCCGAGGATACTGCCGTCCTGCTTGCGAGCTGTATTGAAGATCTCGTCGGCACCGCCTGGAGCAGTGGCTTTTTTGATCAGTCCGCCGAGGATCGCGCCGGCGGCCGTTTCGAAAGCTGACGAGGTTTTGTCGGCGGGTTGGCCGAGCATTCCTCCCATTTTTCCCAGGACTTCTTTAGGGACAGCGGCTTTGATGAGTTCCATGAGCGTATCGGACATGAATTTTCTCCTGAAAAGAAGTTGAAATGAGAAGCGGGTGACGCTTGGTTGGTTGATGAATCGTCATCTTATCGGCGCGGATACGATGGGAAAAGCGGGCTAGTGTTTTGCCAAATCCAAACGAAAAGCCTGCTCTGGTGTCAAGTATGGATCGCGCGGCCGTCGACGGCCAACGCGGCTTCCTGCATGATTTCGGAAAGAGTCGGATGAGCGTGACAACAGCGAGCGAGGTCTTCGCTGGACGCACCAAAATTCATGGCAACCGCCGCTTCGGAGATCAAGTCCCCTGCCCGGCTCCGATCGCGTGGACGCCGAGGATTCGATCGGTCTTGGCATCGGCGAGCATCTTGATTTTACCTTCGAAATCGCCCATGGCTCGGGCCCGGCCGTTGGCCCCGAACGGACATACGCCTTTGCGATACTCGATGCCCGCCTCCTTGAGTTGTTCTTCGGTTTTGCCAACCATGGCAATCTCGGGATGCGTGTACACAATCGCCGGAATTGCATCGTAGTTGACATGCCCAGATCCGTTGACGATTTGTTCCACGCAGGCGACTCCTTCTTCGGAAGCCTTGTGTGCCAACATGGCTCCTCCGATACAATCGCCGATCGCATAAATTCCCGGCACCGAGGTTTCGAAATGGCCGTTGACTTTGATGAAACCGCGTTGATCGACTTCGACACCGACTTTGGCAAGTCCGATATCGTCGGTGTTGGGCACGCGGCCCGGCCACCAGGACGCGATCGCACTCGATGGGTTGCGGCCCTTGCATTTGACGATGCACTTCTGGCCCTTCTTTTTGCGCTTTCAACCCACATGCCGGTTTGGAATTCAAGTCCCTGTTTTTCCAAGGTGCGATGGGCGAGTTTGGCGATTTCCGAGTCCAAACCGGGAAGCACTTCGTCCATGCCCTCCAGGACGATAACCTTCGAACCCATCCGGCTCCACACCGAACCGAGTTCCAATCCGATGTAGCCGCCGCCGATGACGACCAGCGTTTTGGGAGCCTCGGGTAAGCCAGCGCGGTCGTACTGTCGCCGATCAAGTCTCCATCAAATTCGATTCCCGGCAACTGCATCGGCAGGCTGCCGGTGGCGATAATCATGTGTTTGGCGGCGATCAAATCTCCACGGTCACCTGGATCTTGCCGGGACCGACAAGCGTACCACGTCCGACGATCGTCGTCACCTTGTTCCGTTTCAGCAGCATGTTGATACCGCCGGTCAAGGTCGCGACGACTTTGTCTTTGCGTTCCATCATGGCCGGAATATCGACACCGACGTCTTTGATCCTGATCCCGTGATCGACGAAATGATCGCGAGCCTCGACCAACAGATGGCTTGATTCCAGCAACGCCTTGCTGGGAATGCAGCCAATCCGCAAACAGGTTCCACCGAATTGGTCGTTTTCGTCAATGACGGCCGCTGTTAGACCCAGTTGCGCTGCGCGAATTGCCGCGACGTAACCACCGGGACCACCCCGAGCACAACCAGATCAAATTGTTGATTCGCCATTTTTCCTGTACAGAATGATTGTCAGTGTTTAACGCCGCCGACTAGACTTCAAGGAACAGACGAGCCGGTTCTTCAAGAACTTCTTTGATCGTCTTCAGAAACGTGACCGCTTCCCGTGCCGTCGACGATCCGGTGGTCGTAGGTCAACGCGACATACATCATCGGGCGAATCACGACCTCGCCATTGAGGGCCACCGGGCGATCCTGGATCGCGTGCAGTCCGAGAATCCCGCTTTGCGGCGGATTGACGATCGGCGTCGATAGCAGTGAGCCATAAACGCCGCCGTTGCTGATCGTAAAAGTCCCCCCCTCGATGTCGTCTGGCGAGATTTTGTTGGTTTGAGCCAGTTGAGCGAACTCACCGATCTTCCGTTCGACTTCCGCAAAACTCATTTTTTCGACGTTGCGGAGAATCGGCACGACCAGTCCCTTGCCGCCCCCAATCGCGACGCCGATGTCGTAATAGTTCTTCCACACCACGTCGTTGCCGCGAATTTCGGCGTTAATCGCCGGGAATCGTTTCAGGCCTTCGACGGCCGCCTTGGCGAAGAACGACGTAAAGCCGAGTTTCACGCCGTGTTTTTCCAGGAACTGGTCTTTGTATTTCTTGCGAAGTTCCATCACGGGCAGCATGTCAATTTCGTTAAACGTCGTCAGCAGGGCCGCGGTTTGTTGGGCTTCGACCAACCTCGCCGCGATGGTTCGGCGAATCATGCTCATCGGTTTTACGATTTCCTCGCGCGAGACACCTGTGCTTTCGTTGGCCCATTCGCTGGCGGTGACACCATGCGACGCCGGTTTTGCAGCAGTCGGTACCGTAACCGGCTTGGCCGATTTTCCCGAAGGTTTGAGCCCTTTTTGTTCGACGTAGTTCAAAACGTCTTCTTTCAGCAAGCGTCCACCCGGGCCCGAGGGTTTGATTGCATCCGCCGAGATCTGATATTCGTGCAGGATTCGTTCGGCCGCGGGCATGATCCAGCTTGCCGAATCGGCAACCGGCGGCGCCTCCGCCACAGCTGTCGCCGAACCACCCACAGCAGCCGTTTTTGTTTGCTCGGCCGCGGATTTTCCAGCCTGCGCGTCCCCCGGTTCGCAGGATGCACAGCACGTCACCGACCTGGGCAAACTCTCCCGCGGCGACCTTGATCGCCGAAACAATCCCGGACTCGGGCGAGCCAAGTGTTTGGGATGCTTTTTCCGATTCAAGTTCGACAAGTTCTTCATCCTTGCCGACAAATTCGCCGGGTTGTTTCAACCACGCGGCAACCTGAACTTCCTGAATCGATTCGCCAAATTCGGGAACTTTGATTTCAATCATGGGAATTTTTTAGTGGTAGTAATTGTTAATTATGTGTCGTATGTCTTGCATCTGCAGCGATGTCATCCTGAACCGAGGAACCCGCCGTGGCGGAAAGGACCTGCGTTGCACGAAGATTCTCCACTCGCAATCCGCCGCAGCGGACCAGATTGACATGAACGGAACAAGTCACAGCATCAAATTTCCAGGCGTTCAATCAAGCACTGGCTGTTTTGCGCCTTGGTTTCTCGTCAGCCATACTGGGTTCGCCGAATGCTTCCTCGAACAGTTCCTGCTCCTCTATTTTGTGCGCCTTTTTGCTGCCCGTCGATGGGCTGGCGGATTCAGGTCGACAGGCGACGCTCAGCGGCCACCGGCTGGACAGACCCATCTCATCCCACTTGATTTTCATGAAGTACCAGGCACCCATGTTTCGCGGTTCTTCCTGAACCCAATACACCGGGGTTCCCTTGGGATATTGGCTGAGCGTTGCTTCAATTTCGGTTTTGGGCAGCGGATAAAGTTGTTCAACGCGCACGATGGACACATCGTCAAAACCTCGCTCTTCGCGGATTTTTGTCAAATCGACGCCGACTTTACCAGCACACAAAATGACTCGACGAGGGACCGAGCCCGGCGTGTACTGGTCGTCCGCCAGAACTTTTTCGAATTGGCCCGTACAGAATTCGCTCAACGGCGACATCAACATGGGTTCGCGAAGCAGGCTCTTGGGCGTAAACACAATCAGTGGTTTGCGCCATTTGCGTTTGACTTGACGCCGTAACAGGTGGAAATATTGGGCGGCAGTCGTGGGAATCGCAATTTGGATATTGTGTTCTGCTGTCGAGGTCAGGAATCGTTCAATGCGGCCGCTGCAATGTTCCGGTCCGGCCCCTTCGAATCCGTGGGGAAGCAGCATGACCATCCCGCTCAGCCGTCGCCATTTGTCCTCGGCGCTGCAAATGAACTGGTCGACAATGACCTGGGCCGCATTGAAAAAGTCCCCAAACTGGGCTTCCCAGCAAACAAGGGCCTCCGGAGCGTCCAAGCTGTAACCGTAATCGAAACCGAGCACACCCGCTTCGCTGAGCGGGCTGTTGATGATATCGACCGGCGCTTGATCATCCGAAATATGTTGCAGCGGTTCGAATTTCAGGCCCGTTTCCGAATCATAAAGCACGCCATGACGCTGTGAAAAAGTTCCCCGTCCGCAATCCTGACCGGACAGCCGGACGCGGTGACCTTCGATCGCCAGCGAACCAAAGGCGGCCAGTTCGGCGGTGGGCCAATCGACGGGTCGTTTGCCGTCGGCCGCTTCTTGCCGCGCTTCCAGAACGCGTTTCAGTTTTCGATTAGGTTTGAACGACGCAGGAACTTCCGCGAGTTTTCCAATCACGTAGGACAGTTTCCCGGTTGGAACGCCGGTGTCCACGAAATCATCATCCCGTTCCATGCCGCCGTAGTAGTCTGTCCAAACGCCTTCCAGCGTCTGTGTGTCGGGCGTGTAGTTGCTGGCCGTTTTGGCCGTGTCGAATTCCTCCTGGAGTCGTTCGCGACGTAGGTCCGCGATGTGATCCGCCTCTTCCTGAGTGATTTCCTGCATTTTCAAGAGACGCTTCAGGTAACTCTCGCGGACGGTCGGCAAATTGTCGATGGTCCGGTACATCACCGGTTGGGTAAACCGTGGCTCATCACTTTCGTTGTGTCCCAACCGCCGGTAGCAATACATGTCAATGACAACGTCACGCTTGAACTCGCGGCGGAATTCCATCGACAGTTTGACGACCTGTGCGACGGCTTCGGGATCTTCCCCGTTAACATGAAAGATCGGTATTTGCAGCATCTTGGCCACATCGCTGGCGTAAATGGTCGAACGGCCCTCGTAGGCCTCCGTCGTGAATCCAACCTGGTTGTTGACGATCACATGGAGCGTGCCGCCAACCGTGTAGCCTGGCAGCTGACTGAGGTTGAGCGATTCCTGGACGACGCCTTCGCCGGCGAAGGCCGCGTCACCGTGAATCAAAATGGTCATCCCCTGGGAATGGTTCGCGTCATTGACCCGATCCTGTTTCGAGCGACAACGTCCCAACGCGACCGGGTTGACGAACTCGAGGTGGCTGGGATTAAAGCAGAGTGAAATGTGGACTTTCTTTCCCGCTCCGGTCGTCCAATCGCTGCTGTAGCCAAGGTGGTAGAGAACATCGCCGGCGCCGCGGTTGACTTCGGGGTTGGGGTCGTCGAATCCCCAAAAAATGTTTTGAGCACGTTTACCCATGATATTGGCGAGTACGTTCAAACGACCACGGTGGGCCATCCCCAGGACGACTTCCTTGATCCCTTGTTCGCCAGCCGATTCAAGGGCCAAATCCAGCAGCGGCAGCAGGGTTTCGGCACCTTCGAGTGAAAAGGTTTTCGCACCGATGTACTTCATCCGCGTAAATTCTTCAAAAATTACGGCATCGGTTAAACGTGTGAGAATTCGAACCTGGGTCTTCCGATCAAGCTGATAGCGGTTTTGGCTCCCCTCGACGCGCTGTTGGATCCAGTTGCGAACATCATGATCATCGATGTGCATGAATTGAACACCGATGCTGCGACAATAGGTGGACCGCAGCTGTTGCACGAGTTCTTCCAGCGTCTTGAAGTTCTGGCCGTCCACCGTGCGGGCGGAAAAAGTCTTGTTCATATCAGCCGGCAACAGGCCGTGGGACTCCAGATTGAGCTCCCGATTGGTCGGTCGCGGTCGTCCCAGCGGGTCGATATTGGCTTCCAGGTGCCCGCGAACGCGAAAACCTCGCACGAGCTGGTCGACGCGATCCTGGAGTTGAGCGACCGATTTGTGATCATCGGAGCCAGTGACAACTCCGGGTTGGTTCGGGATCACGGCCGCATTAAAACCTTCGGCCGGATCGAAGTTTTCAAAAAACTTCTGCCACTCGATCGGTAGCGAGCTGGGGTCCTGGAGGTAATCTTCGTAGAGGCTGTCGATATAAGCTCGACTATATACGTTCATTAATCGGTGGCCAAAGTGTCGAATGCAAAAAATCGTATCCGGACTTGCTCAATTTCAGACGCAAAACAAGTCGCTTGATTTCCAAACGGTGGGCAAGAATAACCAAGTCTATTCTCGGCGAGCAATCGCAAAAGACAATTTATCGAAATGCATTCCCGCTTCCTATCCACATCGGCTAAAAAACGAACAATTTCCGCAGCTTTTTCGCGCGTCGGGTTCCGACATGGTTCGTGATTGGGGTTTGTTCGACATTAACTCGCGTTTATTGGATGCAGGAATCGGGCCACGAAACTACAATAGTCTTTTGCCCCGATATCAATTTTTGTGGACCTGGAGCACAGAATGCCAACCGCTGTTGCCTGCCCAAAATGTAAAACAAAATATAGTTTGCCCGATCAGTTGTTAGGCAAGCCCGTTAAATGCAAGACTTGCAATACCATGTTCAAGGTAGCGGCACCCGTGGCTGGCGTCGCTGTCAAAAAACCCGCCAGCAAGACCGCCGCGGCAATTCCCCAAGTCAATCAGGCCGAGCTGGCGCGACTGGGTCTGGACGGTCCAATTTCCCGGCAACCTGAATTGTTTGGTGAAATTCCACCGCGACAGGCGGGCAATCCGTTAGGCAATCATGTCGTTGTCGATCCGGGGTTTGGCGAAGTCGAAAGTCCCGTTGCCGAAGAAAAGGCAACCAAGGACGCGGTCGCCGCCATTTTCAAAAATCCAGCCCTGGAATCTGCCAAGGCAGCCGCAAAAACGCAAACCGCGAACAAGAAACGCAAAAAGAAGAAACGAAGTTTGTTCAAGGATGAAGATGAGAAGGCCAAAAAAAATCAAGGCATGCTGCTCGTCGGGTTGGGAACCCTGCTCGCATTGGTCGCGACAATCTCAATGCCTCTGATCATGAATATCGGGACCGCGGTCAAAATTTATGCCTACGGCGTGCTGCCATTGATGTGCCTGCTGTCGCTTGGCGTCAGCGCCTGGTGGGTGTTCCGGTGCTGGCAAAGTCGCACATCGGTGGGCAACTTTTTATTGATTTTGATTCCGTTGTATATTTTCGTGTACAGCCTGAATCGCGATAAATTGCCTTGGACAAAAGAGCCGCTGATTTCCTGGGCGATCATGACAGTTGGAGCCATTGCGATTCCGTTTGTGGCCGATTTCATGGGCATCAATGAACAGTGGCAGAAGTTCATCGATGCCGGCGTCATGTAGTTCTAAGCAAACACGGATTCGTACATTTCTTCATTGAAACCGACGACTAATTTTTTGCCGACTCGGACTGTTGGTGCGCGGAGATTGCCGGTGGGACCAAGGACGAGTTTCAACAACTCATCCTGCGTCGGTTTGTCCCGTTTCAAATTGAAATGCACGACGTTTTTGCCTTTGGCAACGTACAACTCGTTGACGGACGCTAGCAGTTTGATGGCGTCTGCCTGCTGGTAAACGTCTTTCTTGGCGTCAACTTCGGTTTTGGTTTTGATCCCTGCATTCGCAAGAAACTCTTGCGTCTTTCCACAGGTCTTTCAGCCGCGTCGGTGATAACTCCAGTCAACATTTGGCATGTTCGTCTTTCCAGGAGGGGGTTATTTGCTGATTCGGATCAATTCACTGGTTTTGGGGGGGATGAATTCGCTTTTGCTTCCGTCGGGCCAGCGAATTCGAATAATCTTGAGTTCGCCCGTATCTCCCAGCCCAAAGTACAGGTCACTCGTGGACTGTGAAAGGTAACTTCCACCCGCATGGACTTCCGCCAGTTGCCGGCTGCCGTCCCTGAGTTCCAGTTCCACACGCGCACCGATTGCTTGCCTGTTTTTCTCGTCACCTCTCAAACGGATGGCGATGGGGACATTTTCCACAGAGCTGTTTTCGAAAAAAAGCGGTCGCTTATTGTTGACGCCGACGATCAGATCCGGCCGGAGATCGTTGTCGAGATCACTGCAAGCGGCTCCTTTGGCATCTTCGGCAATCGCCAGCCCGCTATCTTCCGGCCAGCTCGGTTCAAAGGTTCCAGTGGAAGAGCCGAGAAACAAGGCACTTAGTCCGCCGTCCATGCGACCCGTTTCGTGTCGCGGCGCAAAAAAGTTTTGAGCGATAAAGATGTCGGCGAATCCGTCCGCGTTAAAGTCGGTTGTCACCACGCCGAAGCCGGGGGCAACCTGTGCCAGCCAGGGCAGCGGTTTCAGCTCAAACTTGCCACTCCCGTTGTTGAGCAGCAGGCAAGTTCGCAGCTCGTTCACTTCCAGCAATTTGGCCGCTGCCAACTCCGAAGCGGAACAAATTTCCGATAGGGTTGCCGAAGCATAGTCGTGCACCAGCGGAAATTTGTCGGCAATGAATGGCAACGCGATTTGCATCTGCAGTTTGCCGCGAACGGGCAACTCGCCTTGATCGGACAACCGGGATTCGACAATTTCCGGATTCTTCATGTCGCCAAATCTACCGTAATACATCCGTACGGGATTCTCAGTGGACGCCTGGAAAATCGAGTTTTGACCAAAGTTGGTCACGACATAATCAATGTCTCCATCATTATCAAAATCCCGACCGCTGATGCCGTTCCACCACCCAAGGTGATTCTCAAGCCCGCTCTCCTGGGTTGCTTCAACAAGTTTGCCCTCTTGATTGAGGTACAGTCGAACCGGTCCCCATTCGGTGGTGACAAGCAAGTCCACCCATCCATCGCCATTGGCATCCGACCACAATGCACTGGTGACCATGCCGGGCAGTCGTAAATTGTCAGCGTCTGTTTGGGTGGCGTCGACAAATTTTGGATTGTCCACTTCCGTCGTTTCATTGCGCATCAACATGCTGCGCGGCGAGATCGGGTATTCCCCGCGAACGCAGCGTCCCCCAACAAACAGGTCCAGGTCTCCGTCACGGTCATAATCGGCGACGGCCGCGGCGGCCCCCGAGAATTCGGTTGGCGGCAGCGAAGCCCGGTCGATCGGCTTGAATCCCGAGCCTTCGGGGGACCGGATGAAAATCAGCAGCGTATCACCCATCCGCAAATCGATGTTCTTGTATTCGACGCCGCCGTTGACGACGTAGATGTCCAGGTCATCATCGCCATCGGCATCGAAAAAGATTGGCGCGTATTCGTCAATGCTCGCGTCGATCGGAAGGGGAATCGTTTTGAAAAAGATCCGATCGGGTTGGCTGGCCTGGCTATCATCACGGAGCCCAAGCACTTTGGGTAACCACGCGGGGGCAGATACGTAAATCTCGTCGCGACTATCCCGACTGACATCCGAGGCCGCGACCCCCGGACCGAGTGCGGAGAGTTTATAGGGCAAGTTTGGCTGGAGTTCGTAGTCGTCGAATTCTTTTTCCTCCCGTGCGGGGATGCTGGTGTTGACCAGCGGCCGAAATCGAGGTTCCAGCGGTGCGGCTTCGATGCGGGGCGCAAAGTCGGGTTCAACCACGGTAACGAAACTGGTTGGCACTGACGTCCGTAAGCACTTGATCGGTACCGCTGGGCCAATGAATCAAGACCCGTTCCACGACCGGGTTTGGTCCCAGCCCGAACTGAAGAATGGGCTGATGGCTGGCCAACAAACCTCGTTGGGGAGAATTCACTTTGAGCTGGGTTCCCGACCGGGTCTGGACACGTACGATCGCGCCAATGCCTCCCCGGTTGCTGCGGGTTCCCACAAGCTGCAGCGTCAAACTCTTATTGTCTGAAATGTCATTGCGATAGACGCTGATCGGTTCGTTCAGATTCATGACGATCAAGTCCAGATCGCCATCGAGGTCCAGGTCGCCTTCGGCACAGGCATAGCTGACACCATTTTTCCCGATGTCCCAGGCGGCGGATTGGTCTTCGAAAGCGACCCCATCGACGTTGCGAAACGCCCGGTTGGCATTATCAAATTGCGGCTCGTTTTTGAACCGGTTCCATAGCGTGTTGGGTTGCAGATTCTCGGTTGGTCGGTTCAATACGTCGACATCATTGAAGTTGCGTGTATGACCGTTGGTGAAGAACAGATCGCATAACCCGTCGTTGTCAAAGTCGCCGAAAATTGGCGCCCAAGCCCAATCTGTGCTGGCAATCCCCGAAAGCTGTGCCGTCTCGATGAAGTGTGTTTCCTTGTCCGGTCCGGTATTGGCCGTGGTCACACCCGCGTTGAGGTGCAGAAAATTGCGCATCGAAATATAGGGAACGGCTTTATCGATCAAATCTGGCGTGAAGTTGAAAATCGGGGGCAAGCAGGTTTGCCAGGTAATGCGAAGAACCCGAGGTGTCTGCGGTTACCAAATCGGAACGCCCGTCATTGTTGACATCTGCGACATCGCAGCCACGCGACAACCAGCTCGTGTGCGGAAACACGTCTTCGGTCACGTTTTCAAATCGACCGCGCCCTTTGTTTTCAAACAGACAATCCGCATCGTAATCGTCATTGCACACGTAAATGTCCAGATCATCGTCATTGTCAAAGTCCCAGAAGACGGCGGACATGCCAATTCCGTCGGTATTCAGGCCAGACGAACTCGTGACTTCTTTGAACCGGCGTCCCAAGTCGTTGCGAAAAAACCGATCGGGCCTGCCTTTAGCGACAAGAGATTCGCTGCCATCGGGATTGGAGGCAACGTTAAAATAGGGTTCCAGATCTTCTTCCAACTTCACTTTGCCGTCAGGCAACTTGCGAGATTCAAATTGCGTTACGAATCCTTTTTCGTAGTACAGTCGATTGGTCAACAAAAACAGATCCGGAAACCGGTCGTTGTCGAAATCAGCAAAGTAGGCCATCACGCTGGCATCGACAACATCCAGACCAAAAACGCTGGCCTTCTCGACGAAGATGCCTTTGCCATTATTAATCCACAGTTCGTTGGCGCTGTTGTAGTTGCAAACATACAGATCCAAGTCGGCATCATTATCAATGTCGACGAAACTGGCACCTGCACCCCAGGCTGGAATCGGCGAAACAACTCCCGCGGGCTTCGTGACGTCGAGGAACTTGAACGGAGCGGTTTGTTTGAACAACTTGTTGGAGCCTGGTCCTCCGACGCAAAACACGTCCACCAGGCCGTCGTTGTCAACATCTCCTAACGCAATGCCACCAGCGGAAAACACTCCGTGATACAATCGGGCCAATTCGCCATCGGGATCAAACTCGGCGACAAAATTCAGCCCGGTTTCGCTCGATGGCAGTAACGTGAACTGGCCGGTGACAGGATCGGACTGTTGGGTTTTTACGGAAATGGGAGCTTCCATCCTGTCCCGTTCTTTCCGCCCCGAATCACCCGAGCATCCAACGGCCAACATCAACGCAACAACGACCAGGCACGTGACCTGTCATGCCTGATACCAAAGAGCCAATGGGTTGATCGTCGTCAGTCATTATTTTTCGCTCAGATTCGTGTCTGGAAATCATCAAGAAGGAGTGGCATCCTCGGCCACCTGCCGGGATCAGGATAACACAAGTGCAGGCCGACTTTAAATGAGTCGCGGCAAAAATGCTGGCGGGAACCTGCAGCGGTTGTCCATTTCGCCGAAGTTGATATTCATAAGTTACCCACCTCAGTTGGGCTTGTCCTGTCCCATCCGCGTGAACGGCTACCTGAATCAAGAAACGCTACCGAACCACGGTTATTGGTTGTTAAACCGCGGCTTGGTGATGCTAATCGACCGATTTACGAGTTGCCAGATAAATCAAAAAGGCATGCCGAAGCGCGGTTTCCTTATAGCGATCATACCGCCCCGATGCTCCCCCGTGTCCGGCGTCCATATTGGTTCGCAGCAACAACAGGTTGTGATCGATTTTACGTTCGCGCAGTCGCGCCACCCACTTGGCTGGCTCCCAATACTGGACCTGGGAATCGTGCAGCCCGGTCGTGACCAGCATGTTGGGATATTCGACGGCGCTTACATTTTCGTAAGGAGAATAAGACAACATATAATTGAAATATTTCAAATCGTTGGGGTTACCCCATTCGTCATATTCGCTGGTCGTCAATGGAATCGAATCGTCCAGCATCGTCGTCACGACGTCGACAAATGGCACGTCGGCGATCACGCCGTCATAGAGCTCGGGTCGCATGTTGATAACGGCTCCCATCAGCAGACCCCCGGCACTTCCGCCGCGGGCAAACAGTTTTTTGGGGTTGGCGTACTTGTTCTCAACAAGAAAATCGCCGACATCGATAAAGTCAGTGAAGGTGTTCTTCTTGTTCAGCAGTTTGCCGTCGTCATACCACTGGCGACCCATTTCCTGGCCGCCCCGAATGTGGGCAATGGCGTACACGAATCCACGATTGACCAGGTCAAAAATGGAAATGTTGAACGACGGGTCCATGCTGTAGCCGTAGGAACCGTATCCGTATTCCAGGCAGGGGGCGGTTCCATCGAGTGGCGTGTCCTTGTGATACAGGACCGACACAGGAATCTTGGTTCCGTCCCGCGCGGTCGCCCACAGGCGTTCGGTGCGATAATCGTTTTTGTCGAAAGCCACCCAAGACCTCCTCCTCTTTGACCACGCGTTTTTCGCGCGTTTCCATGTTGTAGTCGATAACACTGGGCGGAGTCTTCAGCGAGGAAAAACTGTACCGCAGCCAGACGCGTCTGGGGATCCGGAATTACCGCGGAGCTGGCAACATAGCAGGGCTCGCCAAAATCAAGTTCATGAGCCTGTTCGTTGGAATCCCACGGCACGATTTTCAGTCGCGTCAAGCCTTCCCGTCGTTGTTCGAGCACCAGGTGTTTTTCAAACAAATCGAATTCTTCCAACAACACGTTTTCGTCATGGGGGACGATTTCCTGCCAATGCGATTTGTCCGTCGCCAACACCGGCGTCTTCATCAATCTGAAATTTCTGGCGTTCCAGTTGGTCAGCACATAAAAGAAATCGCCATAGTGATCGACCGAATATTCGTGATCGCGCTCGCGTGGTTGGATTACCTGCGGTTGCTGGTGCGGGTTCTCGGCATCGATGTACAAAACTTCGCTGCTGAGAGTCTGGTTACTGACGATGAGGATATATTTCCGGGACCTGGTCTTTCCGACGTAGCAGCTGAACTCTTCGTCATCTTCCTGAAATACAATCGCGTCGTTGGCCGGATCCGTGCCGATTTCGTGGCGAAACACCTGGTACGAGCGCAAGGTTTCCGGATCCTGGCGGGTGTAAAACAGGGTTTTGTTGTCTTCCGCCCAGGCCAGATTACCTGTCATGTCATCGACCTGGTCTGCTAACCACTGCCCTGTCTCAAGGTTCAAGATGCGCATTGTGTACTTACGACGGCCGACGAAATCGATCGCCAGAGCCAGCAGGTTGTTGTTGGTACTGACGTCGAAACCACTCACGCTGAGAAATTCGTGTCCCTCTGCCAGCTTGTTCTCATCCAGCAGAATCTGTTCCGGTCCCACGGTTCCTTCCGGCTCAAGAAGTTTACGGCGACAATAAATGGGGTACTGTTGGCCTTCCTCGGTACGGAAGTAGTACGAGTATCCGCGGTCGGGGATCGGGGCCGACGTGTCATCCTGTTTGATCCGGGCTTTTGTTTCTTCGAACAGCTGTTGTTGCAATTCTTCGGTCGGCGCGAGCTGCGACTTCATATAGTCGTTTTCCGCGTTGAGATACTCGATCACCTGCGGGTTGTCGCGTTCCCGCAACCAGAAGTATTCGTCCACGCGACCCTGGCCGTGGGTCGTCAGGATCTTCGGTTTCTTTTCCGCCAGCGGAGGTTGTTTGGCATCCTGGGCCGAAACCTTTGCCGGACCCGAAAGCAATAAGATCAACAACCACGCGATCGCATACAACTTGATTTTCATGGCGCTCACCCGTCAAAAATGAATTGGAATCATGTTACTGATTTCCCGTGTAACCAACAGGCATCGAATTATTTTTTTGGTTCAGCCAGTTGTCTACAGGCACGTTCGTATTTTTCGCTCGCCTCCGGGTACAGGCGAATTGCATTTTCAAAATAGATTTTTTGCAAAACCGCGTCGGGCAATTCGATCCCGTAGATATTCCACAAGCCCTGCGGCGGCGGAGTTTTTTCCGAATAGGGGAAGTACTCGTCCCGGGTTTCGAGGAAACGCCAGTAATACGTCAGTCTCAGTTCGGGCCATGGGCCGTCGGTTCCGAACATCATGCGATCCTGGTACTTGATCATGAATTCCCGCGCAGAATACGGCTGGCGGCCAAGCTCCGCGATACGCGAAGCAAACTCGACGTAGAGATTTGGCAGGTCCTCCAGCCAGCGACTCACTTCAGCCAGGTTTTCCGAATTGCCGGCGACGTGGGCACCGATGAACGTTGTGTCAGGATGTCGCGCGATGACGCGATTTCTCGCCGCCAACAGGGATTCGCGCGACGGGAAGTCTTTCCCGTAAAAACTCCAGTCAGGGTGCCGTGTCAATTCCTCGTAGCGTTCGTTGGTGGCATCGATCGGCAGGAAGAACGCAGCAGGATCACCTGTGTGCATGATGACGGGCAGCCCCAGCTGATGGCATGTCTTCCCAGATCGGATCAAATCGGGGATCATCAATTTGAATCAGGGAACCATCCGCATTGCGATAGCCTAATCCAAATTGCTTGAAGAACTTGACGCCGGAAATTCCGTTGGATTTCGCCACCGCCAGTTGCTCACAAACGGTCCTGACAAATCCAGGCTGGTTGCAAGCCCAGGTGGCCGGTTGATCTTCCTGCCCGGAGCCTTGCCAGTTGAAATGAACGAATACCAGAAATCGATCTGGATATTGTTTCCACAAATACTGGCAATGGTCGGTTTCAGTACCCAGTTCGGCATCGAGGCTGATGCACATGGCGATGTGGTGGCGATTCATCACGTCGACAAACTCGGCCAAGGCTGTCTCGTCCCCCCGCAAGCGAAAACCGAAATGCGTATGGACATCAATTACCGGAAACTTCGCATGATGCAGTTCTGTCTGTTTGGCCTTGAGCATCGACTGTGGTCGAAACTCGTCGATGGACAACATCGGCTTGGCGTCCGATTGAGCTTCCTGGGCACCGATGGTTTCCCAATGGCCAAGGAAACAGGCGCTTACTGCTACTGCGTAAATCAAATTGAGCGGGAGTCGGGAGTTCATTCAATTCCTCTTTGTTCGCAAAAGTTGCGAATGGATGTCGCCGAAAATCCGTCACGGGAACGGCCTCCAAAACCGCTCTGCGAAAAAACCGCTTCAAGCGGAATGATTATCGCGACGGGTACGGCGGGCTACGATGATTGTACGAATTACAACCGCTTTGCGTTTAAGAATGCCAAAAATCATGTTTTTACGGCCGCCAGCTCAGATGCCGGATGACTGACTAACCTACGTTTTACGTATCTATCCGTTCGAATCTGAAATCGCCGTTGTTTTACGCGAATTCCGCGCAAATGAAATTCAACAAGAATTGGCAGTTGGTCGTGCTCGTCGCTTTTGCTCAGCTTGCGCTGATGCTGGGCTCGGACATCCTGTGGTTTGACTGGTTTTCGCCGTCACCCAAGGCCTCGCTTGTCGAAGGCGGCGTTCTAGCCGAGAGTCTGCGGCAAAATTCGTCGGATCTGGATGTTGCCCGATTACTGAGCTTCTATACGACGCTGCTGATTGGATTGGTTGGTTGCAACCTGATTGTCGCGATCTTGATTCGCTACCAGGACGGCGTCGTCGAGGCCAAAGATGGCCTGGAAAAAATCGTCAGCCAGGGGACGAAGGAAATCCTGAAAACACGAAATGCGATTATTTTCGGCTTGGCCAAGCTGGCCGAATCGAGAGACAACGACACCGGCGAACACCTCGATCGAATTCGCACTTACGTGGCAATCCTGGCCAAAGATCTGATGCATTACGATCCGCAGGTCGACGAGCAGTTCATTCACAATCTTGAATTGGCCTCGTCGCTGCACGACATTGGCAAAGTCGGAATTCCGGATTCAATCCTGCTCAAACCCGGTCGCTTGTCGCGCGAAGAGCGCGAAATCATGGAGATTCATACGATCATTGGCGGCGAATGTCTGGATGCCGTCCAAATGCGACTCGGGAAAAATGATTTTATGGAAATGGCCCGCAACGTCGCTTACTCACATCATGAGCGTTGGGATGGCAAGGGATATCCCCACGCCATCGCTGGCGAGCAGATTCCGCTGAGTGCCCGAATCGTCGCCGTCGCTGACGTCTACGACGCGCTGACGTCCAAGCGGCCGTACAAGCGAGCGATGAGCCACCAGGAAAGCAAGATGATCATCCTGAGCGGCTCGGGCACCCAATTTGATCCCGAAGTCGTGGCCGCGTTTTTGCGCAACGAAGAAGCCTTCGAGGCCGTGTCGCTGGAGCAGCAACGGGTCAGCGACGAGGCGGCCTTCAGTGACTTTCAAAAACGGGCCGCAGCTGTCGCGGCGCTTTCTTCCTCGCCATTTGCTTCCGAAACGAAGGCATAGCTCGCTCAATCAGCTTGAATTGTGTACGGAACCGGTTAAAACAGGGGTTGCGGTTTCCTGTTCCGAATTCCAAGTGGAAATACAACGATGAGCTTTGGCGCAAATAAGGCAGTTATTATCTTGTTCGTTGCGATGGGTGTGTTGGCTGGCAGCCTGTTTGATTTGTCAGTCAGTAACGCCGCGACACTGGACGATTGGCCACATTGGCGGGGTCCACAGCGTGATGATATCTCGCGCGAATCTGATCTGCTTGAAAAATGGACTTCCGAGGGGCCGAAGCAATTGTGGGTCAATCAAAAGTGCGGACTGGGTTATGCCGGAATTTCGATCGTCGGTGACAGCCTGTTTACGATGGGCGTCGAGGACGACCAGGAGTTTGCACTGTGCCTGAACGCCGAAACCGGAAAAGAAATCTGGCGTGTCAACCTGGGGCCGCGATTTAACAATCAATGGGGCGACGGTCCGCGCAGCACGCCCTCCGTGGATGGCGAGTACGTTTATTGCTTTACCGCCAATGGAAACCTGGCTTGCCTTAAATCCAAAGATGGATCGCTCGTCTGGGAACAGAAAATGTCAGACTTTGGCGGTGCCGTTCCTTACTGGGGTTACGCGGAGTCGCCCCTGGTCAGTGATGAACAAGTCGTTTGCACTCCCAGTGGTCCTGATTCGCCCGCGATGATCGCTTTTGACAAACTCACAGGGAAGCCGATCTGGCGATCCGATTTCCAGCTTGGAGAGAACGAAAACAAGGCATATTCTTCGATTGTTCCCGCCGAACTGAACGGCAAAAAACAATACATCCAGCTCACCTTGAACAACTTGATTGGGGTTTCCGCTGCCGATGGCAAGCTGCTTTGGAAATCCGAATGGCCCGGACGTGTGGCCGTCATTCCGTCCCCCATTCTCGACGAGAATCAAGTCTATGTAACCAGCGGCTATAGCGTTGGCAGTAAACTTGTTGAAATCGAACAAGGCGGATCGGTCAAGGAACTCTGGTTTAACAAGGTAATGAAAAATCATCACGGCGGCGCCATCCTGGTCGACGATCACGTCTATGGCTATTCCGACCAGGCTGGCTGGATATGCCAAAACAAAGCAGATGGCAAAATGGTCTGGAACGACAAAACCATCAAGAAAGGCGCGATCACGTATGCGGACGGTCTGTTTTATCACTTGCAGGAAGGTGATGGCGAAGTCGTTTTGATCAAGGCCGACACGAAGGGCCTGGAAGAACGGGGACGCTTCAAGTTGACGCCTCAAAGCGAGCGGAGAAAGGCCGACGGGATGATCTGGATGCATCCCGTCATCTCAGATGGCAAACTCTATCTGCGCGATCAGGAAATCATTTGCTGCTATGACATCCGGGACCCAAGTGCGAAATAATACTCATCACGCTCCCTTGAAGCACTTCGGGAGTTTTTGAGGCTGTCGGGCGGTGGAGTCAGTTGGGTTCAGACACGACCTTCGACACCCTCCCCATGGGAGGGTCGGAGTCTCGGGGAGGGCTCCGGGGAGGGCTCCGGGGAGGGCGATCTTGGCGATACGGAATGTACCTACCAAAAGTCGTGCTCGTTCGCTTCGGGAGTCCGGGACAAACACGCAACTGCACAACCCTCCCCGCTCGTTCCTCGCGACCCTCCCAAAGGGTAACGCCGTAGCGGATCCTATTTGTCGTTTAACCGCGTGCCCATCGGGCCGCGCTTGTCACGCCGGCAAAAGCGCGGGGCGTTGCCCACGCGGTTAAACGAAAATACCCGTAAAAACCTATTCCATAATCCGCTACGGCGTTGCCCAAAGGGAGGGTGGCATCAACGACGATCTCGGTGAACCATTAAATCTCGTGAAGAGGCTCCCAGAGGAGGGGAACTACAAAGTGGGACGATTTTACTTGTCAGGGAACTGAAATTGCGGTTCACAGCACCCTCAACTTCCAGACGCCTAAGCGAGGAATTAGTCGCGCGGCTGGGAATTGCTACCAGTTGCGGGGCGTGGATCGAGTTCAAAATCAATGGTCTGGGGACCGCCGGATTTGACTTCGAATTTCAAGCCTGACGTCGAGGGCTGCGCGTATTTCGCAGCGACCCGGTTTGGAATCGGATTGTCCCGCGAGTTTTCCGCCTTGATATCCAGGGCGTTGACGATGTGCCAGCCAACTTGAGCTCCGAACTGGTCGCCCTTGTATTTCAGTCGATACTTTCCATTGGCGTCGGTGATCGCCTGAGAAGTGATCCCCCCTGCGCCTTTTTCCAGGTCGGGAGAAAACATGATCTTGACTTCGTCCAGCGGCTGACCATTTTGTGTCACCGTGCCTTCCACTTCGACCACCTCGACCGAATTGCCCGAACAACCAACACTCCCCATGACGAACGGAGCGCTAACCAGCAATACAATTAACAGGAATTGAAATTTCATCGACGGAATAACCTAAAATTTGTGGTGAAAAAAAATAAGCCCGCCGACGGCGGGCTTAGGTCGTTCATTAGTTGATATTAATAGTCGCCCGAGATGACTTCGCCTTCTCGGCAGGTACTCAGGGCCTGATAGGTGATCAAGTCAATCGTGTCCTGGACATAGGTTACTGAGCCATCGCACAAGCAGAAATTCGCGCCACCGGGGTGACCGCTGCCGAATGCCGACATGCGGATGTTGACTTCCGAATAGCTGGCAGTTGCATTTTCAGGAGTTCGATAATTAAGCGGAGCGTCTAGTCGTGTCGAGCAAAGAACGTGAGTCGTGCCGTTACCGCCACCGATCCAACCCCAGGCACCCCAGCCCTTGATCGGATACCGACTGAAGGTGGAGTTTGTGTTCAAAATCAAATCGAAATTTGGATCGTAATGGTAGCGTTCGCCAAACAAGAATGTGCTCGAAGTACCATCCTGGATGCCGCCGATGGTGCATGGTTGTGCATCAGGCTCCAGGTTCGGCTGGTTAAACGGATCGGAATCGGGTCCCGTCATGAAAAAGGCGCCGTTATCCTGCATATCGGCGTCGCCGAAATAAGTCGAGTGAGTTCCACCGTTGCCAACATAGCTGGTGATGCCGTGCCAACCCTGTGAATATCCGAGCGAATCCCAATCGAGCAATACTGGGCCGTCGTTGATGTCGGAAGGGCAAACGAACGACGCAATTTGAGCAGCGGTGTTGACTTCCGATAGGACGGCGTTTGTCAAATAATTACCGGATGCGTCTAACGTGTTGGATCTGGCATCATCCGCACTCTTTCGGAAGTTCCAGCGGTCATACAGATTGTTCTGTTCCATGTAAGGGAGCAATTTTGCAAAAACCGTGTGTCCATACCACCGCAAACGATAGGGATTACCGGTGTCAGTCGAATCCGCTTCGGCAACCCACAAACCATCAGGGAATTCCCCGAAGGCACTATCGAAATTGTGCGTCGCAAGTCCAAGTTGACGAATGTTGTTGGCGCAACTGGTGCGCCGAGCCGCTTCGCGGACTTGTTGAACGGCAGGCAACAGCATGCCGATTAAGATGCCGATAATGGCAATGACAACCAGAAGTTCGACAAGCGTAAATCCCTTACGCGTCTTGGAACGAAATACCATTTTTTTGCCCTCTTGAAGGAAAGATTTATGAACGTGTCGATGATCGTACGACCGGAAGGAAAGACAGATTAGGATCCGGGCCCTCGAATTATAGAAAAGCCAATCCGGTTTAGAAAGCAGCAAGATCAAATTTATTGCACATTTCGTCCGCTTTTTTGCGTGAAGTTACGTTAACATTCGCCATGTTGCCGCGCTGCGAGCGGCGAATCCGAATGGCCTCGCCGCGGGTTTCGTGGCCCACGTGGGCGTCGACCACGAGCTCGTTGCTTGACCGAAAGGGGAGCGTTCAATACTGACAAGACGATACGCGAAAGAAAAACCTCGTTTTGAAATTTGCCAAGTTTATCCAAATTTATTGCCTTGATGTCTTCATTGGCTGATCTCCCGGAACATGTCAAACAACAGGCTTGTCGGACTGGCAGGTTTTGCCGGAGCCGTGTTCAAATTCCAGGCGTCCAGCCAAACCTGTTTTGTGGGCCGCATCCCTAACTCGTTCGCGAGGCGGTTTTCGAAGTCGGGCATGTGCGCGGCGCCGTAGAAAATGGCAATCTGCGTGTTGCCTTTGCCGATTTCCCGGTGCAGAACTTTCATGGCCGCTGAATTACGATCTTTGACCAGCATCCGGTTGAGTGTTTTGCCCAATCCCATGTCCACGATGTCCGCTTGGGCAAACTGTTGAGCCATCATCTGTTTCATTTTCAGTGGATTGTTGAGTAATTCGAACAGGCTTTCCGATGCCATGGGAGTTGAGCCAGTGGCCTTGAGCGACTGCGCCATTTTTTTCTGGTTACCCAACATTTCCATGATCGCGCTGATGCCAACCGAAAAGGCGGTCTCGCCACGTTCGTCCATTTTCTCGCCGATATCGGCAGGTGACATGTCAGCGTGGACCAGGTTACTTTTTTGATAATCGATTAGCGCCAGCTGTGACTCCAGCCCCAACATTTTTTGCAGGGACTGTTGTAGCATGCTGATTGGGTTGGCAGACGAAGCTTTGCCACCGGCCGGTACGCGGGTGCCCTCGGGAGCAACGAGTTCATACAGCACGACATCGTACAAGTCGAATTGTTCGTTGAGCGTCTGATAATAGTTGCGGTCGCCAACGTGCACGGCACCAATCAGGTCAATGATCAGGTTCCCGTCTTCCGCCTGAAAACGAGTCATGGCGGTTTGCAACGCCTGCGGTTGGCCCTGGTCGTCTTTGGTCACTCGCAAGTATTGCGTTTTGGGTTTATGCGATGTTCTGGATTGAAATACGATCCCGTCGACCGTTGCCGCGGCTTGTCCGTTTGCAAGCGAACAGTTTGCCAAACCCAGCGAAGTCAGTATTAACAACCTGGTAATTTGCGAGACACGATTTGGCAGGGCTGACAGAGAGCGTTTCATTCGATATTCCTTTTGCTTACCGTTTAGCCGGAAGGCGTCGGCGTTGCTACCATTGTTCAATGGGCAACCGGGGTTTTCAGTTCAGTATAGGTTCGTGACGGACGCAGTCGCCTGCCGGCTTGCCGTTAAACGAATGCACACAGTCGCCTGCCGGCTTGCCGTTAAACGATTCGATTGCAAAGAATCTATTTGAAAACGCGCACGACGACTCATTTGTTCGACAGTGAACGCCGGATCTTGGCCAATTTCTGCTCGCTTTCAATATTATTGCTGAGGATAGGTCTGTTTCATTCGGGATATTTCCCGACAATAGTCAACTTCCATGTTCCTTATACCCAACGAAGCCAATGACCCAAGTCAAAATTGCCAGTCCCAAAGAAGCTCCGCTGTCAGATCTCGAAATCGCCCGGAAAATCAAGCTGCGTCCTATTACCGAAATTGCGACCAATGCAGGAATCGATCCGGAATTACTTCAGCTCTACGGGAAATACAAAGCCAAACTGCCGTTGTCATTGATTGATCCGAAGAAAGTCGCGCAAGGCAACTTGATTCTGGTCAGCGCCATTTCGCCGACTCCTGCCGGCGAGGGCAAAACGACCGTGTCCATCGGTTTGACTCAGGGCCTCAACCGAATCGGAAAATCCGCCACGGTGGTGCTGCGTGAACCGTCGCTTGGCCCCGTGTTTGGAATCAAAGGCGGCGCGACCGGCGGTGGCTGGTCGCAAGTCCTGCCGATGGAAGATATCAATCTTCATTTCACGGGAGATTTTGCGGCGATCGAAAAAGCCCACAATCTCCTGGCAGCACTGATCGACAACAATCTCCAAAATCGTAAAGGCTCGTTGGGCATCGACGGTCGCACGGTCGCGTGGAAGCGTGTGCTCGACATGAACGATCGTGCGTTACGTCACATTGTTCTTGGTTTGGGAGGCACCGGTGATGGCGTTCCCCGCGAATCGGGTTTTGATATTACGGCCGCTTCGGAAATCATGGCGATCCTTTGTTTATCGGATAACTTGACCGATCTGAAACGCCGGCTGGGAAATATCTTTGTCGGATTCACGCTGGATCGCCAACCGGTTTATGCGCGCGACCTCAAAGCGCAGGGTGCGATGGCAGCGCTGATGAAAGACGCCATCATGCCAAACCTTGTCCAGACGATCGAAGGCACCCCCGCCATCATTCACGGTGGTCCGTTTGCCAATATTGCTCAAGGCACCAACACGGTCATTGGCACGCGAATGGGAATGTCCATTTCGCCTTATGTCGTCACTGAGGCCGGCTTCGGCTCCGACCTTGGTGCGGAAAAATTCTTTGATATCAAATGCGCCAGCGCCGGGTTCGCGCCCAAGTGTATGGTCCTGGTGGCGACGATCAGGGCTTTGAAGTACCACGGCGGAGCAAATCTGAAAAAGCTTACCCAGCCCGACGAGTCGGCTGTGTCCAAAGGACTATGTAATCTGGAAAAGCACCTGGAAAACACGAAACTGTACGGGGTGCCCGCGGTTGTCGCCATCAACAAATTCACCTCAGACACCGAGGGTGAAATCCGGCTGGTGATTGACCGCTGCCAGGAACTTGGTTTCACCGCAGTCGTCGCTGATGTCTGGGGGCAAGGCGGCGCGGGCGCAGAAGAATTGGCTCAGGCTGTTTGCAAGACCATCCTATCTTCCGACTCGAAATTCAAACCGCTTTACAATTGGGACCTGAGCGTGAAAGAAAAAATTTCTACGATCTGTACCCGGGTTTATGGGGCGGTTGACGTCGATTACACAGCAGCGGCGAACGCAAATTTGAAAACGATCCACAAGTTGGAGCTCGAAGGATTGCCAGTTTGCATTGCGAAAACACAAAAGTCGCTTTCCGATGACCCCAATCTGATTGGACGGCCGGCCGGTTTCAACATTACGGTGCGCGAGATTCAAATTGCTGCCGGGGCTGGATTCCTGATCCCGATTACGGGGGAGATTATGCGCATGCCGGGGCTGCCCGCGACGCCTGCGGCCGAAGTCATCGACATCGACGAAGACGGACAGATTTCGGGCCTGTTTTAAAAACGACTAAAGAACAACTTTCCTTTTTTGAAAACATGAAAAACGCGCCCCGGCCACCACAAACGTGATTGAACAGGAGGTAAAGAAGGTAACAGAGCGTTCTCCGTTTGCTCTGCGTCCTCCTGTTCAACGATTCCACTCATCCCGTTCCATTGAACCGGAAAATCACCGTCCGTTCCTTGACGCCCCCCCACCATCAGACTGCTGGCGTGCGTTTTCGCCCATGGCTAGCGAGTTCCAATTCGTCTTGTCGTAGCAATTCCATGTTGCTGTAATCCGGCATGGCACCAGCAGTGCCGACAAAAACTTTCATTGCCGGAGACTCATATGCGAACGCTCATTTTCCTGATCATTGCCCCGCTGTTGTTTCTGCCTGCCATCGCGTTTTCGCAAACCGAGGTCCCCCAAGCTCCACCGCATGCTGCCTCCGTTGCCAATTCGATCGTCAACGGAGCTCAGGACCCGGCAGTGTTGCTGACACCCATGCGCGCCGGTGAACCTGCTGACGCGGCACTGATCAATGATATGTGCCAACAAAAAGAGCGGAAAATTCAGGTATATCGGCTTACCAACGCGCCCGCGAACGACGTGGCCGAATCAGTCAACAAGTGGTTGCAAGGCAAGCTCAATTCGAACAAGGCCACGGTCAAGGGATTCATTTGCAATGCTCCGGTGATCATTGTCCCGGACCCCGTAACCAATTCCCTGATCGTATCGGTGGCTTCGGACTTTGAGGACGCTGCGGAACTGGACTCCCTGATCCGCAACTCGGAACGCGGATCCAACCAGATTGAGATTAACGCCGTGATCAAGAAAACGGTTGACGGCCAGACTACGGTCCTTACCAGTCCCGGAATCATCTTGTTGGAAAACACCACGGGCAGCATCACCGTCGATACGCCGGAGGGTGAATTGACACTCGAACTGACGGCTCGCATCGTCCATCAAGTCGACCCGACCCAACAACCGCCGCGCTCCGCAAATCGAACATCCGATCAAGACGCGGATAGCTCAAAATAGTGACCCGTGTACGTTGGCCCTTCGCGTAACGCCGCAACCAAATGTTTATTGGGCATTTTCAGGTTGTTTTCGTTTGACCGCGTGGGCAACGCCCCGCGCGTTTGACGCCGTAATTATAACGCGGCCCGCAAACGCGGCCATTGGTCATTCCCTTAGCGTCTTTTCTGGTGTTAAAATTGAGCCATCTGAAATCCAGGATTCCAACATGGCTCTACCCAAAAACGTTTTAGGCACGGAGCTGCAACCGTGCTGTTTTGACCCCGTAACCGGATTCTTCCGCGATGGATATTGTCGCACGGGTGTGACCGATCATGGTGCGCACCTGGTGTGCGCCGAAATGACGGAAGAATTTCTGCAGTTCAGTCGTCAAGCCGGCAACGACTTGATTACTCCGGTGCCCGAATTTGACTTTCCTGGACTAAAACCGGGCGACCGGTGGTGTTTGTGCGCCGCCAGATGGAAAGAAGCTTTCGCTGCAGATGTCGCGCCACCGGTTGTTTTGGAATCGACTCACATGTCTGCGATTGAATTTGTTTCACTGGAAGACCTCGAAGACAACGCAGTGTTTTGAGAGTCGAGAGTCGAGAGTTGAGAGTTGAGAGTTGAGAGTTGAGAGTTGAGAGTTGAGAGTACTCGTACTCGTACTCGTACTGCGTACTGCGTACACATTGGCCATTTCCTGCCCAGCTCTTCCCCCATTTCCCGCCCAGCCCTTCCCCTTTCCTACCCAGCCCTTCCCAATTCCCTTTATTTCTCAATAATTTAAGCATTCCTCGCCACAGTGACCAAACGTGTCACGGCCGTGGCGATACTACCGATGGAACGCTGAGCTCACGTTCTGCAGACTCGCTTTTTGCAGGCCCCGCCGTGATTAAACGGATTGAACTAATCAATTTTATGTCGCACGCGCATACGGTCATTGAACCGGCGGCCGGGCTGACGGTGTTGGTGGGACCCAATAACTGCGGCAAAAGCGCCTTGGTTGCGGCATTGCAGATTCTTTGTCACAACGACAACTCGACTTACGTGCTCCGCCACCAGGCCAAGGACTGCCAGATTATCGTCGAAACGCAGGAAGGGCACGTGATCGAGTGGAGCCGCAAAAAAAGTGGCTCGCCCAAGTACACGATTAACGGCAAGCCCTTCGACCGGCTCAAACGCAATGTCCCACCCGAGTTGCATGCGGCTCTCCGGCTCCCCAAAGTGACTTCCGACAAACAGGAATTCGACGTTCATTTTGGAGAACAAAAACGACCGGTTTTTCTGCTCAACGATTCCGCCGGCGCAGCGGCCGAGTTTTTTGCCTCGTCTTCGGATGCCATTCGGTTGGTTGAAATGCAGGCCCTCCATAAGTTGAAGGTCCGCGACGCCAGACGCGACCAAGCGAATCTACTGCTTGAGAAACAGGCGGTCGCCGACAGACTGACCAAGCTTGCGCCTGTCAAAAAACTTGACACCGAAATTGTCGCCGTGGAAGAAATGTTCGTAGCCCTGGCCGCCGAAGCCGAGGATATTGCGGCGATTCACAACATCATCAACCACATCGTCGACGGTCATAAAGACCTGCTTTATCACGAGACTCTGGTGGGATGCTTCGAACAATTGCGGCAGCCGCCCGATTTTCAGGACACGGGCGAACTCCAGCGGTTACTAAGGCAAATGGCGACCAGCATTGCCCAAACCGAGCATGCCACCAAGCTGTCAGACGCACTCCGCCCACTTCCGCAGCCACCTGAAATTGACGATGAAACCGAACTTGAAAATGTGATCAACGAGATCGTCACATCGACGCGACGCGCGCAGCAGAACGATGCAAAATCAAATTCGCTACGCCAACTTGCACCCGCTCCCGAATTGGAATCGACCGATCCGCTCGCTCGGCTGCTCTCCGATATCACACGGCAACAAGAGAAGGTCACGAGCCTGGACAGGCAACTGAAAGACGTCGCCCGCAATCTGACGCTGGTCCAGAACGGTATGCTTGCCTGGGCCCGTACAAACCCCGTTTGCCCGACTTGCAAGGGCCCGGTTGCGACCAGGAACCTGGTTCCCCTGGTTGGCGGCAAGGGAGGCAGCCAATGATTTCGCCGACGTCAGACTACCAAGGCTTGCTGGTTATCGGGGATCCCCATCTGGAAGGACGGCAACCGGGCTTTCGCAAAGACGACTACCCCAACGTCATTTTGGAAAAATTGGAGTGGTGTTTGCAGTATGCGCGGCAGTCCCGGTTGCTGCCCACGTTGCTGGGCGACCTGTTTCAAAATCCGCGTGACAATCCGACTTGGATGTTGTCGCGGCTGATTGACATGTTGCGAGGCAGCGGGGCGATCGGAATCTATGGCAATCATGACTGCGCCGAGACCGTTCTGACCGATAATGACTCGCTGACGATCTTGATCAAATCGGGCTGTTTGCGGTTGGTGGACTATCAAAATCCTTGGCGCGGGCAGATGAGTGGCCGCTCGGTCTATGTCGGCGGTTCGTCTTATCGCCAGCTCGTTCCGGAAAAATTCGAGATGGTCAAACCGACCGCCAAAACGACGCTGTTCGACGGCGAACCGTTGGTCATCTGGCTGACGCATCACGACGTTGACATTCCCGGTTATGACGCCGGCCGCTTCAAACCGCACGAAATCGAAAACGTCGATTTGCTAATTAACGGGCATATTCACAAACGGCTTGATCCAGTCCAGGTTGGCCAAACGCTGTGGCTGACCCCCGGAAATATCAGCCGTCGGTCGCGCAGTGAGCGCAGCCGCAATCACATTCCCCGGGTGATCCGCATCGATGTTGGCGAGATGGACTACGAAATTGTCGATGTCGTCGTGCCTCATCGACCCTTCGAAGAGGTCTTTCACGATTCGCTTGACGACGACGGCTCCGAGCCAACTGGGTCAGATTTTGTTGCCGGACTCAAGGAACTGCAGGCCCGCCGCACGCAAAGCGGGGCGGGTTTACGCGAGTTTCTGGCACAAAATCTGGAGCAGTTCGCAGCCTCCCGTGTCCCGCGAAATAGAAATTCTGGCAAACGAAATCATGCAATCAGGAAAGCACGATGGCTAAATCCAAACCCTCGGACGCCGCTCAAACGATCGAGCAGCTGCAAGCTCGTTACAAAGAGTTCAATGAACAAAAGATCGTTGTCGAAACAAACCGCAAGCATGCCTTGGAAAAATTGGCCGAACTCAAAGCCACGGCGCTTGAGAAATACGGTTCAGATGATTTGGAGCAACTGCAGCAGACGCTTGAAAAAATGAAAGCTGACAACGACCGGAAACGCGCCAAGTACCAGCACGATCTGGACAACATCGAACAGAAACTTTTGGAAATTGACGAGCAGTTTGAAGGAAATGTGGAAGTCGGTTAAAAATTTCGAATTTGGCCAGTTTGCAACCTCTCCCTCTGGGTAATGCCGTAGCGGATCCTATTTGTCGTTTAACCGCGTGCCCATCGGGCCGCGCTTGTCTGTCGTTTAACCGCGTGCCCATCGGGCCGCGCTTGTCACGCCGGCAAAAGCGCGGGGCGTTGCCCACACGGTTAAACGAAAATACCCGTAAAAACCTATTCCATAATCCGCTACGGCGTTGCCCTCTGGGAGAGGTCGGGCTCTCAGGCCCGGGTGAGGGTAGGATTGCGTCATTAATTATTCACAATTCACAATCCACAATTAATTATTTCTCCGCCTCTCGCACCGCTACCCAATCATCGCAACGCTAACAGCCTTTCGCCCCGAACAGAAAAACAAGTTCATGCCAAAAACCTATCCAAACCAATCCGAGCGAGCTTCGACCAACCTGCCGGAATCCAAGTTGCGTGCGCCGCTTGCCGCGCGTCGGCTGGCCGATCGCTTGAGTTTTCAGCATGCTGAGCAAGCCAAGCGGTTGGCCCAGATCGAAACGAGGCTGCGACAGCTCGAACAGTACCTGGGAATTGCCGGCGACGTGTCGACGGCGTTGGAATCACTCAGCCAGAAATTATTCGAGGAAGTTCTGGGGCTGTTGGAAGAAAAACTGACGATCGCGCTCCAGGAGGTTTTGGAGCAGCCAATCAAATTCAAGGCCAAGGCTGATTTCAAGCGAGGTTCGGCCGTGGTGGATTTTTCGATCGAGCGCGAAGGCTATCCCGAGGATGTCAATCGAGGGCAGGGTGGGTCGGTGCAGAACATTCTTAGCGTTGGTCTGCGGATGTTTGCTTTGGCGACGCTGGATCCGGCCGAGCACCGTCGATTTTTGGTGCTGGACGAGCAGGATTGTTGGTTGCGGCCCGAGTTGGTTCCGCGGCTGGTGAATATCGTTGACCGGGCGGCGAAGGAGCTGGATTTCCAGGTAATCATGATTTCACATCACGACACCGGCTGGTTCGAAAAATTTGCTGACCGCATCTACCGGCTGTCACCGAGCGTCGACGGAGTCGTCGTCGCGCAGGTGAATGCTCCGCCGATGGATGAGGATGATGGCTGAACGCGTCGTTTAACCGCGTGGGCAACGCCCCGCGCGATTTAAGCGCGAGCGCGGCCCGCTGGGCACGCGGTTAAACGAGTGTGCGGCTTCATCGTTTAACCGCGTGGGCAACGCCCCGCGCGTTTTAAGGCGCGAGCGCGGCCCGCTGGGCACGCGGTTAAACGCGTGTGGCGGCTTCATCGTTTAACCGCGTGGGCAACGCCCCGCGCGTTTTAAGGCGCGAGCGCGGCCCGCTGGGCACGCGGTTAAACGCGTGTGGCGGCTTCATCGTTTAACCGCGTGGGCAACGCCCCGCGCGTTTTAGGCGCGAGCGCGGCCCGCTGGGCACGCGGTTAAACGCGTGTGGCGGCTTCATCGTTTAACCGCGTGGGCAACGCCCCGCGCTCATAAGTTGAAGGTGGTGCCGTTAGTGATAGGTCACCCACCCAGGATCCAATCCACGAAACGCTTTGACGAACTTCCAGTTCTGACGCGCTTTGCCTTCTTTTTCCGGGTTGTCATTGGTGTAGTTGATTGCCGCTTCGATCGCCTCTTCATCGTCCAAGTACACACGCCAACAACGTGAATTCCACGGAGTTTCAGCGTCCGGTTCCAGGTTTTCTTTCTTTAATTGTTTAGTCGCTTCACCCTTCAATAACCCGACCACATACTCAATTTTGTATGAATGTCTTGCCAAAACCAGATGCACGTGTTCGGGCAGGATTGCACAAGCCCAAACCGTAAAATGGCTTTTCTGGCATGCATTTGCGAAACCTCTAACAACCGCGCGGGCCTGGAGTCCGTTAAACACGACTGGCGGATATTTGAGCGCTTTTTTCGCTTCACTCTGTTGCCGTAGCTGTTCCGCTGACAATTCCAATCGTTCCATGCCTTTTGTCGACGAGCCGAACCGGACAAGCTCCCAGGCTCCGACAAAATCAGACCACGAACCACGAGGATCGTTAGGCAGCCAAAAGCCGTAGGCACCAAAAATAACGTGATAACCGTGAATCATCTGTCGAGTTTTGGAAAGTTCTGAACGACTTGCCGCATTACTTTTTAGTGCGGCCTGCAAAACATCTTACATAATTTGTTTTCATCGTTTAACCGCGTGGGCAACGCCCCGCGCGATTTAAGGCGCGAGCGCGGCCCGCTGGGCACGCGGTTAAACGCGTGTGGCGGCTTCATCGTTTAACCGCGTGGGCAACGCCCCGCGCGTTTTAAGGCGCGAGCGCGGCCCGTTGGGCACGCGGTTAAACGCGTGTGGCGGCTTCATCGTTTAACCGCGTGGGCAACGCCCCGCGCGTTTTAGGGCGCGAGCGCGGCCCGTTGGGCACGCGGTTAAACGAGGTGTGGCGGCTTGATCGTTTAACCGCGTGGGCAACGCCCCGCGCGATTTAAGGCGCGAGCGCGGCCCGTTGGGCACGCGGTTAAACGAGGTACCTGAATTCATCGTTTAACCGCGTGGGCAACGCCCCGCGCGTTTTAAGGCGCGAGCGCGGCCCGCTGGGCACGCGGTTAAACGAGGCAGCACGGCCACACTACTTCCGCTTTAACGACTCGGTGATCGCTTTGAATTCGGCGCCCCAGTCTTCTTCGACGAACTGGCCGGCCCAGCCGTGGAGAGTAATAAACGAATTTTCGTCGAACAGCACTGCGGCGTACAAGAGAATCGGGGTGTTGGTTGACAGGTCGTTGGCGAGGGCCATCAGTTCCCGGCCCGGCAAGCCGTCGACCGTGATTTCTCGATCAATGAAAATATGTTCGACGTTGATATCGGGGGATGGAAGAATTTTCTGCAAAGCGAATTTCGCACGATCTTCGGGGGCCACTTGTACTTCTTCTACCGAGGGTGCCGCTTTGAAGCACGGATTGGTCGGGTCCTTGAGCGGATAAACGCCATCCTTGGTGAACACAATGGCCTTGGTCCAGCCGGGTGTCACCTGCAAACTGGCTGACGAGACGGTGAAATCGACGTCGGAGCCGGGTTCGAGGAACACGAAATCCGCAATTGGCTTGACGCTCATCATTGAGTTCAAAACTTCCTTGGCGAAATCGGCTTGGCGGTCTTGCGGATAGACTCCGGTTACAAACCACGATTTGTTTTCGTCGCCGAACGCGAGCAGATGTTTTGCGCTTAATCCAGCTTCCGATTCCTGAACGAAATAGGAGTAGGCGGCATCCTGTCCGTCAATCTCGAGCATTTGCGAATAGTTGGATTCGGCGGCCAGTCGCGGGTCTTTGCCGACGTTGAGAACGTAGTCTTTGGCGATTTCCGTAAAAGAGACGGGGGCCATGGTGATCATGACTGAAGAACTTGAGAACGCATCGACAAAACCATGAAACCGTTCGGCTGAAGCAAAGCTCTGTGGCGGGACCATCCGCACGCCGGCTGCCGGAAAATCAACGTAAGCGTCGTCAGGGAACGACTTCGGCACTTCCTGCAGCAGTTGTTTGACGTCGAGTTTTGGGAGGTTTCTGGGCCCGACGGCGGCATCGGCAGATTTGGGTTGGTCATTCGCCGCCGGTTGATCATTTGTACCGCAACCGATCGTCGTCATTGTGGCAACAAGCAGCAAAAAATTCCAACAACTGGTAACGAAAAATTGGGAATAGGTCATTTTTTGATAGTTGCAAATGCGGTGTTACTGAAGTTTGAACAAAGTATTAGCCGTCAAGCGATAACTCGCTGAGCCCAGTCGCACCCACTTTAGAATCACGCTCACTTCGGGCGGATCGCGAGGAACGAGGGAGGGCCCCTCCCAGAGGGCCCAGAGGGAGGGTAAAGAAAGTGATATTCGGAGCCGACGGTGGTTGAACCTGCAGCAATCGTAGCTTGTGCCAAAGCGGCGAAAGGAAACATGCCGTTGCCGGAACCGAAAATCCGCCGCGCGGTGTCAGGCCTCTGCATTAGCCGCATTAGCCCAGAGCCAAACCGCAAAATTGCGATAACGCAAGAAGCAGATACCAACGAGTGCCGAGAGTATACACCGCTCATTTAGGGTCGCTATCACGACACTCTTGGAGAGATCAAATTGGATTTTGGAGTAGACGAAAGCCCAGATCAACGTTCGTCCGCTAAAAAGTCGCAAAACGACTAGGAAACCATGCAATTGCGCAATTCAATGGCCATATGCCTAATTTGGGCGGCAAACTTGGATTTTGGCAAAAATTCTTGTGTTTGGGTAATCAGTTTGGTTGACAGGGGAGTACTTCCAATTACGATGACGTCCATTAAAAGCCTTCCATCTGGTTTCACTTCACGGAGAAAAATTATGAAAAAGTTGCTATTGTCTTGTCTTTCTGTTGCGTTGGTTAGTCTTTGTTCGGCCGGCACATCGCACGCACAGGATTTTGTGTTTAATGGCACGTTGGGAGCTGGCCAGGGTGCAATCCTCGAATTCAGCACTACGGACATAACCAGTCCGATCTATTTGGACTTTAGTACAAATGGATCCTCGTTCGACACCGAACTTGGATTGTTTTCAGGTTTTGGCGCTGGCGCGACGTTTGTGGATACTGATGATGATAGCGGGCTCGGCTTGGCAAGCGTATTGACGTTCGGTGCTGGCAGCGGGCTAATGCTTGGCGATGCTTTTAACCTCGGTGGTAATGGCATTGCCGAAGGGGAAGACGGTAATCTCGCGGCCGGAAATTACACTTTGGTAGTTGGCGGATTCAACACTACGTTTGGGTCTACCCTTGGCGGTACGACTTTCGGTTCTGCTAGTGGAGACTATACTATAAACGTTTATACCAACAAAGCTGGTTTCGCAGTTATACCAGAGCCCACGTCGACCTTGTTGATGTTCGTTGGGTTTGGAATTGCCGCGATTCGGCGACGCCGTTAGTCTTTGATAACAGCTGATGACCAGTTGAGAAATGATAAATCCCGTCGAATTATTCGGCGGGATTTTTTGTTTGCCCAGCGAAGCTGGCCACCCCAGTCGGTGCTTGTCATCGACCAAGCCCTGTTCATGGGGAATTGAATCCGACTCGCAAGGGCGTCGCGGGCCAACAGCGGGGTCTGAAGGAAGCGATAGGAGGACGATGGAACTTAGCGAAAGCGAACCCGATTCGGCTGGCTGTCGAGGCGAGCGTGCAAAAAGACGTGATGCCTGATTCATGAACACCGACAGCAAGTGACTGGGGACGTAATCATCGTCAGGGAGTCAGTGCAGTAACTGGGGAAGCCTGGCATCATCCTGGCCGCGTTAGCTCTCCCAAAGGCGAAGCGTGAGCAGCGGGTAACGTTTGCTCAAGAGGTAACTCAAGAGCGGACGGACGTGATGTGAGGTGGCGGATGATCCCGTAGTAGTGAGTAAGTCGCGGCCAGTGAAAGCGGGTAACCGGCTGGAGGAGAAAACCGCGACGACATTCGGCAAAGCACTGAGGTAACAGGCGGCAACGCGTCGCACGCGAGTTCGAATGGCTAAGTTTGAGCCAAAAGCTGAAGCGTAGTTCGAAGGGGTGAAGTTTTACGAGTGCGTGCTGGTGTTTAGTGTGAACATCATGCACGTGAGAGCTGAAGAATTGACAGCGAAGTATTGAACAACGGGACTGAGCGAAAGCGAACGAAGACTTTCGGGGTCGTCTCCAGCAGCAACCTTTGACCGGGGAGCTTCGGAACACGCCCGCCCGCGTGGAGTAACCGGAACCAGCCGTCGCGCGATTGTCCTTTACTGGAATAGCACACGCGATTGGCACCGGCGAAATCGCCACCTTGTTCAACCGACGGAGCCGACAACGACGCAGCCAGACCATTAACAGTTTCACGAGCAGCCACCGCTGCCGCATCAACCATGCGAGTCTACTACAGTCTTTACGATCGTCTGCTGGACGTGCGAGCTTTGGCCCGTGCGTTCGTAAAAGTCCGCCGCTGCAAGGGAGCTCCCGGCAACGATGGTCAGACGATTGGCGATTTCGCGTCGCGACTGGAAGACGAACTGGAACAGTTAATGCGTGAACTTCGGGACAAGACTTACCGGCCACAAGCCGTGCGGAGGGTTTCGATTCCGAAGCCAGACGGCGGCCAGCGGCATCTTGGCATCCCGGCGGTTCGCGACCGAGTCGTCCAGCAAGCGTTGCTGGATATCTTGCAACCGATTTTTGATGGTGACTTTCACCCGTCAAGTTATGGTTACCGTCCGGGTCGCAGCTGCCAACAAGCGGTTGCCAAAGCGACCTTGTTCATCCGGCAATATGATCTGCATCATGTGGTCGACATGGACTTGTCAAAATGTTTTGACCGGCTGGATCATGAGTTGATCATCTCGTCGATCCGTCGGCGGGTGACGGACGGAAGCGTGCTGAATCTGATACGGCTGTTTCTGACCAGCGGAGTGATGCTCGAAGGCAACTGGGAGGCGACGGACGTTGGCAGTCCGCAAGGCGGAGTGATCGCTCCTCCAACAAAAGTGCAAAACTTTTTCGCTAGCATTCCTCGCAAAAAGGGGGAAGTTGATTCGGTAGACGATGCGAATTTGCTCTGGTTCGATGACCACTCGGGCGATCAGCGTGCGCAGTATTTCACGTTTGGCGGTCCAGTCGGCGTCGTCCAGGTTTGTCGATACGGTTTTTGAAAAGTCGTCGAGACACGCGAGTGCTTCGCGGAACATGGCTTGCTCGCGAGTTTCCGTTTGCAAGTCGGAAAGTTGCGACTCAAGATCCTCCAGTCGCTTTCGCGCACGTTCGATTCGCGGATCAAACTCTTCACGAGTCAATACGCCATCGGTGTAAGCGTCGATCAGCCGGTTCACAGATCGTTTTGCGTTGGCGATCTGTTTCTTCAGTGACTGCTCACTCGACGAACTTTCGGGGGCCGACAATCGACGTTCGTATTCCTTGCGCAACAGCTTCGGATGACGAAGCAATTCGCAAGCGTCGTTCCAAACGGCTTGTTCGAGTTTGTCGGTTCGAATCTGTTTGTTGTGACATACTCGCTTGCCGCCGAAGCGATACGCGTCAGTACCGATGCATCGGTAATAGGCATAACGAACTTTGCCTTTGGCGGCACTTCGGCTGAGCTTTTTGCCATAGTACGCATAGCCACACGACTCACATTCCAGAAGTCCTTGCAATAAATGGGATGCGCCACGTTTTGATTCGCGTCCACGTTGACGGTTCTCAGTCAGCTGTTGTTGGACAGCCTCGAAAATTTCTTCCGTCACGATCGCGGGCACGGTAATTGAAATTTGTTCGGTGGCGTCGGTGTCGTAGGTCGAACCGGTTCGGCGAGGAGTTTTCGACTGACCACGTTGTGTGCGCAGCTGTGGACGTCGTGGCCCGGTGCGTGTCTTGCCGAACGCCGCAGAGCCCTTATACGCGGGGTTTTTCAGGATTCCCCAGATCGTTGTCCGGTCCCACCAGGTCTTGCCCGTTGGGAGTCAGGATCTCCTGCTTGTCCAATCGACGCTTGACTTCGCCAATCGAAATTCGGTCACGCCCGACCCACTGAAAGACTTGCTTGACGACGGCCGCGTGTTGCTCGTTGATTTCAAATGCTGCACAGCCGCCACCTTCACGTTTGCGTAATGTAACGATAGCCATAAGGCGCATTGGAAAGCACATTCACACTGCCTCGCGTCGCTGCATGACGCTTGCCGCGCCGACTGCGTTCCATGATCTTCGCCCGTTCATATTCGGCGAACATGCCTTGCATCTGCAGCAGCAGGTCTTCTTCCGGACTCACGCCGATCGCGCGGTTAAGGAACATGATCTCGATGCCGTGCTTCTTGCAGTTCGTCGACAATCAGAACTTGATAGGCATACTTGCGCGAAAGCCGGTCGGGCGAGTGAACGTAAAGCTTCTCAAAGCCACCGACATAGGCCGAGTCACGCATCCGCTCGAGCGCGGGGCGCATCAAGCGTCGCGCCGCTGACACCGTCGTCGATGAAACACAACTGGTCCTCGAGCACATGACCCTCGTTGGCAATCTGCTCACGCAGTGCAACGATCTGGCTTTGAATCGTCTGTTCCTGAGCTTGTTGGTCAGATGAAACACGAGCATAAATCGCCACGCGAACGGATGACGAGTTGTCACCAGAGTTGTCGGACTTGACGGAAGAAGAGTGAGTCATGCGATTCTCCTTCGGTCGAATTCAGCACTTGCTGATTGCTTCGAGACCAGCTGATCGCTGCCGTGATGGCTTGATTGAATCTCACAAAGCAGCTCGAACGCTCGAACTAGCAATTGCCTTTCGATACGAGTTGGCTCGAAATCTCGTGCCACCATTGCTGTCGCGTCGCTCCATGCTGGCATTCTCAAATCATCCATGATTCAGCTCCAAAATACGATTGATCATTCCGTCGTAAAGTACCGGTCCAAAACTGGTTACGGCGGATTCCAGCCCTCGCTATACCCCGGACGAAGGTCACTTCTCTGGATCAACCTATCGAAGAATCCACCGATGTTTGCAATATCGTTGGAGGAGCGAGCTCGCCTTTAATCGCCAACATTTATCTGGATGCTTTCGATCAGGAGATGAAGCGTCGTGGGCATCGCATCGTGCGTTACGCGGACGACATTCTGATCCTGTGCCGGAGTGAATCGACAGCGAACCGGGCCCTGGAAGTCGCTACCCAAATTCTGGAAGTCGATTTGAAACTGACCGTCAATCGCGACAAAACGCATCAGGTTCACGCCCGCGAGGGTGAGAAGTTCCTCGGTGTGGTTCCGTACGTACGGTTCAGTGAGAGGGCTGAGTCGGGAATAATTACCCCGACTCACCCTACTCGCCTTCGTACGTGGATTTTTGGGAGATCAATTTTTGAACGGCTTTTTTTCCGCTTTATTGGACAATGGCCCCAACTCAAGCATACCAAAACAGCAATTACCAACGAGTGCCGAGATTGGACACCGATCATTCTCCTGAGGCTACGCGTTAAACTATGGAACGCCAAGAATATTCTCGACCGAACCGGCGTTTTGAATACAATAAAGCGAGTTCACTGATACTCAAGTTTCAACCATCGTATTTCGGTTCAGTAGTCCCAATCGAACCCTTTTGCAGAGCCCCTCGTTAAGAAGTAGCACGCGTGGCAACGCGCGTTTCCGTTTTCTTATTGCAATCGACGCATTTATTCCGATTTCACAGGCCTCAAGCGTTCACTTTTGCTTATCAGGGCGTTTTTCAATTCTGAAAGTGTCGGCAATCCGGACAGCACCTGGACAATCGTTCCGTCGGCTGATGTAACGACCGAAAACGGGAGGGCGGCAGAATCCAATTTCTGCCGAACAAATTCCGTAAACAGCCTGCCGCGTTCCTCGTTTGGTGGAAGTAATTCGTATGCGGGTTGGAACTCTTGCATGTACTGAGCCAGTTTACTCGTATCGTCCTTTCCGTCGATAGGAATCGCATACACGGGAATCGTGCCACCAAACGTCGACTTGATTCGGTTCAGTTCAGGCAGGTGTTTTTGACAGGTGGGACACCAAGTCGCCATGGCTGTGTAAACGGCAATCCCGTCGGTATCCGGGGCATGTTCAAATGGAAGTCGCGAAGATCGATTAGACGAGACGACTTCGGAAATTTTGGCAGGTTTATAGTCTGCCACGTAGACGCCCGTTCCGTCGTGTGTTTCCATATTGTCTTCGAAAAACGTGACCAGCGAATGAGATTTGATATGTTTAACTTGCTGCGTGAGTCCTGACGGCCAAACTATCTTAATCTTCGATGCTTCTAGCGCAAGATCGAGGCCAACGATCAGCGTTTGGCTATTTTGGGCTGCGAGTCCCTCGCCACAATGTAATTCACGCAGGTGATTTTTTGCTCCTGCGGTGACAGTTACGCGAGCGCCGATTCCGTCGCGGTTTGAGAAATCGCGGATCGCATTTGGGTTTTTGTTTCCGCCAACCAACCGAATGGCGACAAAATTGGAGCTAGATTCAAGTTCACCGACTTGATTGCGGAATAGGTTGAGCGTTTGCCCGTTGGCGTTGGTCAGAAGAAAATCCTGAAAACCATCTCGGTCAAAATCAAAAACAGCAATCGCCCGTCCATCGTTAGCCGAATCAAGTCCCGAGTTTCCCGAAACGTCGACGAACACACCGTGGTGATCCTTGATGAACAGATGGTTACGCTCCGAACCGCTGAGCGACATTTTGGCTTTGCGAACGCGAGGCAACTTGTAACGATCCACTTCGACATCGCCCCGGGAATTGTCGGTCAAACTGTCGGATTCCCAATCTCCGGAATCAACTGTCGTTTTGTCAAGCAAGTTGTCTGATCGCACGACCGTGCGCCAAAAATTGCTTCACAAATCGACGTCTTCGGCAACGTAAGCGGGGGCCGAGTAGTAGCCGCTGGCCACGAAAATATCGGAAAATCCATCGTTGTCAATATCCGCAAATTGGCCCCCCCACGACCATCCGGCGGTTGAGACCGTTTTTTGAGGACCGGTTTGCTGCGAAACCAGTTCAAATTTATTGTCATGCAATTCGTATAGATAATTCCCTGCGGCCATTTGTGCGAATTTGGGATCGAGTCCCTCGATTTGCTTGGTAATGCGTGTGCCCGCTTTGCTGTACATGTTGGAGACGTACAAATCGATGGAACCATCATTGTTGTGGTCGCCCCAGACGGCTCCCATACCAAATCCGAGTTGTTCCAAACCAACTTCCTTATTGACACGTCGAAAACCATCAGCACCATCATTTCGGTAAAGATCATCTGGTGCAAAGTCATTGCAAACGTACAAATCCGGATCGCCATCTTGATCAAAATCGGACCAGGATGCTTGGAAAGTTTTTCGCCATGACGCAATCGAATCATTATGCTGGGAAACCACAAAACGATCACCGGCGTTTTCCAACAACAAGTTGGGGGGGCCCGTCATATCGAGGAACGGATGAGCTTTGGCTCGGCGCATCAAATAATTGCTTAGCTCAAGTGGGTTCAAATACAGCTCAGGCCAAATGGTATTCCCGGTGACGTCAACACCGTGCGAGCCCTCGATCGGGCTGTACGTGCTGAAATAAACGTCCAACAGTCCGTCATTATTAATGTCGGCTGCCGAGATGGATGATACCAAATAAGGCAAGTTATGGCTGATTTTTGTCGCGGTTGCATCTGAAAAAACGCCGTTGTTGTTTTCAAAATACAGAGCCCGTTTTCGCGCGCGGCCAACAAACAAGTCCTGATCACCATCGTTGTCATAGTCGGCAAACAACGAACACGTGCATCCGCCTTCCAAGTTGAGACCGATTCTGGCGCCGATTTCGGAAAATGTACTGTCCCCGTTGTTTAAAAAAAACAGGCTTGGCAAATCGGGGCGCACGAGAAAGAAGTCGTCAAATCCATCGTAGTTAAGGTCGACAATGGAAACGGCCGGATGCTCCAGCGTTACCTCCGGAAAAAAGAACGGATATTTGTCTTCCTCAGGTCGACTAACGGGCTCGCCCAAGATTAACCTGCGAGTCATTTCTTCATGCATCGAAGTTGCCAACTCATCAGCAATTGTTGGATCAAAAGTACCGCTTTGAGTCACCTCCTCGAACAGGAGCCGGTCGGTAATCGTGCATTCCAACTTCTGCGTTTTCCACTCGACAATGTGCAATTCCGTACGAGCTTTGTCGGCCCATGCCCACGTCACGTTCATTTTCGCACGAATGTGACCGATGGAGTCGTCGGACATCCGCTGCCTGTCCTGAAAATCCCATATGCGCATGAAACAGGGTTTGTGTCGAATCAAATTGGCCGTCGACGAAATAAAATTTCGCCGTTTTAAAATACGCGACTTGTGAAATCAAATCCTGCCAGATTCCTCGCTCGTCGAGTTTACGTTCATGACCGATCGACCATTTCTTCAAATTCAGGTATTTATTGATACTTGTGGTTTCAGCAACTGATTCGACATCGGTAAGAGAAACGCCATTTGCGAAAAGCGAAACAGCCTCGTCGACTGGGACCCTGAAGTTCAGCGCCGAACGGTTGAGCGGCCCCAATCGCTTCGAGAGTGCCATGATCATCTCTTCTGAGCTGACGAGTCGACGCACATTCAGGAGCGGCGAATCACTGTTTGACGCCAAGTCTGCCGCATCTGGCGTGTTACATCCGGTCAGCCCCAACAACACAATTGAATAGGCGGCGAATGGAATTAGTGACGATGGCAAGAATTTCAGCACAGGACTACATAACACGAAATAAGTTCCTCAAAGACACGATGGATTAGAATCCGGTATCTACACCCATTCTTTATTGCAGGACCAATTTTCTTTTACCTTATTTACCAGATACTCCGAGCAAATTGCCCCAAATACCTTAATTTGTCAACAGAGCTCAGAGGCAGCCAGCTAGGGCGGCGACGTCGAATTTTTGAGCAGGACTCGCAGGGTGTCAGGATTCGCGTTGGTCACGATGACCTCGTGGTTTCTGTTAAGCACGACCAGATACGGACCGGTGCGCACTGGGCACTGAGCGAACAACTCATGGGCTTCTCCGGATTGCAAGAAAATGAATCCGGGGAATTTAATCCGTAATTCCTCCCGAGCCTTTGCCAGTTCGTTCTGGTCCGCGGAATTTTCAGGATTTCCAAGTTCGATGGCGATAAACGAAACGCCCTCTGCGGCGAAATATTCCAGCTGACCCGTCGCCTCCAATGCTGCCGTGGATTGAGGCGAGGAATCGTAGAAAATTATTACCACGACGTTCCCGGTACAGCTTGAAAGGTCAGCTCCCGTTGATTTCGTCAACTCCAACCGAAATGGTTTGCCCGCCAATTGCTTCCGCTGCAGGAAGTCTCCAATAGCCTGTTGAATGATCGGTTGGGATTCGACTGGCCGAACCTGCGCTACTGATTGAACAAGTTTCTCAATCGCAGGCTCCAAGGCCTCGTGGTGTCCCATTCTCTCGACCAATTCGGCCATTTGAATTGCGGCTGAATAGCCATTTTCACTGTATCTGCTTTCCTCTGCGACATCGTTAATGAAATCGATTCCTCCCGCAATCGCCTCGGCGTCGTGTAACAGAACTCCGCTCGCAAGCAAATTCAGGTCTCGGCCAGCGACGAGTACCTTATCCTGTAGTTCGGCGCCAATCGTCCGGATTGACGGCTGCGAGGACTGATTCATCTTTTCAGCTAATTCGATCAACAGTTGTTTGTTTCTTTCTCCATCTGGGGCTGCCAACTCAATCAAGCTCAAGATTTTGAAAAGTTTTTTCATTGTCGCCGGCGACTCGATAGCGAAGCTCACCGAATCCATGCATCTTCGTCGCATTTTCGCAAAGTCTTCGTCGCTTCGCGTGCTGTGAAATCGTAAGCAGCGCGAGTAGCACACGCAAGCATGAGCCGAGCCCGCAATCTCCGGATTCGAATTCGAAAGCAAGGGAACGACATATTCATCCACTTGGTGTTCGACAAATTCGTTGTCGAGTTGGTGTTGTTGATGGAGCCGTTCAAGATTCATGATCGCACCAATTTTGACCAAGTGCGGTGTCGACGTTGTTGGCGTCGAAGATGATTGCGCATCAATATCAATTATTCGATCGGCGATCGCGATCTGTTTTTTTAGGGCGTCAAGTTGTTCCGGAAGACTGCTGGCAGCGTCGGCTTGGTTTTGGGCGGCATAGCTGACCAAATCGCCGTAACTGCCTTTTTTCAGCAGCCATTCAAAATCGGAAACCGCACCATCCGGAACTCGTTCGGATTTCGCGTTCCAGGTTTTGGAAAGGGACGAAAAATTCATCGCCACATAAATGACGGCCGCTAGCAACATAATGGCTAACACTGAAATTACTGATCCGAATATCCTGCTCGCCCGTTGCCAGTGCAACCGCGGCCCGGCCTCTGCCTCGCTGGCTTCCCGTTCCATCTTCTTGAAATCGGTCCGCAGTTCCATTTGATGTCGAAAACGTCGGAACGGGTTCATAAAATTGCCTTGTTCAAATTCAACTGCTTGTAACGACTCCATTATAACTCACGAGCCCCCGGGGCCGAAGCTTCGCACAGGAAAACGCAAAAACGGCCTCACCTAACCCGCAAGCCGACCAAACCGGGCGACTACATCCGTCATTACCGATCTCACGGAACCCGGATCGCCATTCGCGGACCTTAAATACAAGCACTTGGTGCCAGCCAGTGCGTCCGGCATTGCGAAGAAACGCACTCGTTTCGCTTTTTGATGTTGCGCTGTTTTGGAAACCCGACGCGTAAGCGAGGGAAAACCGGTATTGATCCGAATCCTCGCTAACGCATCGGGTTACCATTTCCAAGGAAATCCAGTGCTGGCGCAACATCAAAACTTGCGCTTTTTCAAGTTGCACACGTCCAGCACCGGCGGTGCGGCACAACCCTTGCCGGGGTCGACAGGCCCCGGAAATCGTTGCGACTTTCAAAACGGCCCGGAGGGCCGACACAAAACCGCAATTGTGTCAGCCCTTCAGGCTTTTGGTGGGAAAGGTAACCGTACCGGTGGCTAATGCCACCGGCAAAGGCTGTGTCAGCTCTCCGGGCCTGAGTCTGCAATTTCAAATTTGGGCTTCGAGCTTGTATTCGCTGTTCGATTTGACGACGGCTTTTTCAGCCTATTCCCATTTTTCCGATGCCAATTTCCGGCAGGTGTGCGCCTCTATTGAATGGTGGCTAATTGATCGCCGAAATGACTGGCTAAAAGCCCGCTGAACTCTCCCAAATCGTCGTCGGGTCGCCCAGCTTTGTGGAGCGATTTGGACGATTTTGAGATCGGTCTGTCGCGATTTCGCAGATGAGGCTTGCCCCTAACCCGACTGTTGGCCCGCTCACCAATCCGGCTTCCAACCGCGAAAAACTGGCCGCGTCGAACAGAAGTCTTAGCCACCAAGATTTCGCCGATGGTACAATGCTTGATCGTGCCTGAAAGTGGGATTCCACCCCTTATCGAACGGGAGCGGAAGGTTTGCTTTCTTTATTTTAACCATTTAAATTTCTGAAATTCCAGATTCGAGGAGACCCATGAGAAACCCCATTTTACTCGCTGCGGCTCGCCGCAGCGCTGATTGCCGGCCCGCTGCCTATGCCCAAGTCATCGACGGCTCACGCACCAGTCCCGGTGATAACTACGGTGCGCCAATTGCCGTGCAACAGGTGCAAACCGGATTTGGTGATGCCAATCCTAATAACGGCAGCGAACTCGATGCCGTTTACGCCTACAACGATGCGACCAACCTGTACCTGATGTTCACCGGTAATGTGGAAAGCAATTTCAACAAGTTTGAAATCTTTATTGATTCGATCCCGAATGCAGGCGAGAACGTCATTACGGCCGACGTTGGGTCCGGCGGCAACAATCCCGACAACGACGGGTGGGCCGACCGCTTCGCGATCCCGCTCGACGGGTTTAAATTTGATGAAGGTTTTGCAGCCGATTATTTGATGATTTTCCGCAGCGGTGTCGACGGAGACCCCAAAGCTGATCTCGATTTCAACACCGTCGGAAACGACTCCTTTGTCGAGTCCGTGTTCAGCCTGTTTGGCCCCAATCTGGAGGGCTCCAATGGATTGCTCCCCATCACCGGCATCATGGTTGGATTTAACAACTCCAATACGGCTGGTGTGATTGGTGGAACGGATGCGGCCGATCAGGCAGCCGCGGCGGCCGTCGAAACCGGCGTTGAGTTTATGATTCCGCTGTCAGCAATTAATGCTTCCCCGGGCGATACCATCAAGATTTGTGCGTTTATCAATGGAGGTAGTCACGATTATGCTTCCAACCAGTTCATGGGACCCTTGGCCGCGCCCCAAGGAAACTTGGGCGGTGATGGATTGGGGAACTTTAACCAATCGGTCAGTGGTGTTGATTTGACGATGTTCGCCGGCGACCAGTTTGTTGAAATCACATTGTCAACCGGTGGCCCCGTCGTCGTTATCGGTGAAACGCTTACCGTTTCGCCCGGTCTGCAAAACGCCGGTGGACTGCCAGAACTCGAAGTAAGTGACGGGATGGACCTCCAGATCTTCCGAGATCCGCTGTCGATTAACGCGGTGACACAATTCGAGTTGACGTCGACCAGCCCCACCGCTTCACCGTCGACGTTCGATTTCACACTCGAAGGCAACTGTGTTTCGCGTCCCAACATCGTCCAAAGGATTGAACTGTTTAACTACGTCACGATGGCGTACGAAACCGTTGACGAACGAAACGCCAACCGAACTCCCAACCCGGACTTGGCCATTACGGTCTCGCCGGGTGGCGATTTGTCCCGCTTTGTCGAACCTTCGACGCTCGAGATCAAGGCTCGAATTCGATATCGAGCCGACATTGCTCGGGCGGGCTTTGCCTCCAACACCGACCAGGCCGTCTGGACCATCCAGTAACCGGGTTTGTCGTGAGTTGCAAACTTGATCAAATAAGCCCGCGCCTAACAGCGCGGGCTTTTTGTTGAGGGTTGAGGGTTGAGGGTTGAGGGTTGAGGGTTGAGAGTTGAGAATTGAGGGTTGAGGGTTGAGGGTTGAGGGTTGAGGGTTGAGGGTTGAGGGTTGAGGGTTGAGGGTTGAGAGTTGAGGGTTGAGAGTTGGGGTGCGCGAATTTGTAGCTTGACTCTCCGAGTCGAGTGACCGAACACCCAATATCTTCCTACCTCCATTTTCCTACCTGTTCGTGCTCGGCTTTTGGTAGGAACATGGAGGTAAGAAAATTAGCGCCCAGCGACGGGAAGTGTTGAGAGTTGGGGTGTGCGAATTCGTAGCTTGACTCTCCGAGTCGAGTGACAGAACACCCGACATCTTCCTACCTCCATCTTCCTACCTGTTCGTGCTCAGCTTTTGGTAGGAACATGGAGGTAAGAAAATTAGCGCCCAGCGACGGGAAGTGTTGAGAGTTGGGGTGCGCGAATTTGTAGCTTGACTCTCCGAGTCGAGTGACAGCACACCCGACATCTTCCTACCTCCATTTTCCTACCTGTTCGTACAAAGCTTTTGGTAGGAACATGGAGGTAAGAAAATTAGCGCCCAGCGACGGGAAGTGTTGAGGTGTTGGGTTGCGCGAATTTGTAGCTTGACTCTCCGAGTCGAGTGACAGCACACCCACCATCTTCCTACCTCCATCTTCCTACCTGTTCGTGCTCAGCTTTTGGTAGGAACATGGAGGTAAGAAAATTAGCGCCCAGCGACGGGAAGTGTTGAGAGTTGGGGTGCGAATTTGTAGCTTGACTCTCCGAGTCGAGTGACAGCACACCCAACATCTTCCTACCTCCATTTTCCTACCTGTTCGTGCACGGCTTTTGGTAGGAACATGGAGGTAAGAAATTGTAGCGCCCAGCGACGGGAAGTGTTGAGAGTTGGGGTGCGCGAATTCGTAGCTTGACTCTCCGAGTCGAGTGACAGAACACCCGACTATCTTCCTACCTCCATTTTCCTACCTGTTCGTACAAAGCTTTTGGTAGGAACATGGAGGTAGGAAAATTAGTGCCCAGCGACGGGAAGTGTTGAGAGTTGGGGTGCGAATTTGTAGCTTGACTCTCCGAGTCGAGTGACAGCACACCCAATATCTTCCTACCCTCCATTTTCCTACCTGTTCGTACAAAGCTTTTGGTAGGAACATGGAGGTAAGAAAATTAGCACCCAGCGACGGGAAGTGTTGAGAGTTGGGGTGCGAATTTGTAGCTTGACTCTCCGAGTCGAGTGACAGAACACCCACCATCTTCCTACCTCCATTTTCCTACCTGTTCGTACAAAGCTTTTGGTAGGAACATGGAGGTAGGAAAATTATGCATCCAGCGACGGGAAGTGTTGAGAGTTGGGGTGCGCGAATTTGTAGCTTGACTCTCCGAGTCGAGTGACAGCACACCCGACCATCTTCCTACCTCCATTTTCCTACCTGTTCGTGCTAGGCTTTTGGTAGGAACATGGAGGTAAGAACATTTAGCATCCAGCGACGGGAAGTGTTGAGAGTTGGGGTCGCGAATTCGTAGCTTGACTCTCCGAGTCGAGTGACCGAACAACCACCATCTTCCTACCTCCATTTTCCTACCTGTTCGTACAAAGCTTTTGGTAGGAACATGGAGGTAGGAAAATTAGTGCCCAGCGACGGGAAGTGTTGAGAGTTGGGGTGCGCGAATTTGTAGCTTGACTCTCCGAGTCGAGTGACCGAACACCCAACATCTTCCTACCTCCATTTTCCTACCTGTTCGTGCTCGGCTTTTGGTAGGAACATGGAGGTAGGAAAATTTAGCATCCAGCGACGGGAAGGCTTGGGTGTTGAGTTACGCGAATTCGTAGCTTGACTCTCCGAGTCGAGTGACCGAACACCCACCATCTTCCTACCTCCATTTTCCTACCTGTTCGTACAAAGCTTTTGGTAGGAACATGGAGGTAAGAACATTTAGCATCCAGCGACGGGAAGTGTTGAGAGTTGGGGTGCGCGAATTTGTAGCTTGACTCTCCGAGTCGAGTGACCGCACACCCGACATCTTCCTACCTCCATTTTCCTACCTGTTCGTGCAAAGCTTTTGGTAGGAACATGGAGGTAAGAAAATTAGCGCCCAGCGACGGGAAGTGTTGAGAGTTGGGGTGCGCGAATTTGTAGCTTGACTCTCCGAGTCGAGTGACAGAACACCCAACATCTTCCTACCTCCATTTTCCTACCTGTTCGTGCTCGGCTTTTGGTAGGAACATGGAGGTAAGAAAATTTAGCGCCCAGCGACGGGAAGTGTTGGGTGTTGAGTTACGCGAATTCGTAGCTTGACTCTCCGAGTCGAGTGACCGAACAACCACCATCTTCCTACCTCCATTTTCCTACCTGTTCGTGCTCGGCTTTTGGTAGGAACATGGAGGTAAGAACATTTAGCATCCAGCGACGGGAAGGCTTGGGTGTTGAGTTACGCGAATTCGTAGCTTGACTCTCCGAGTCGAGTGACCGAACAACCACCATCTTCCTACCTCCATTTTCCTACCTGTTCGTACAAAGCTTTTGGTAGGAACATGGAGGTAGGAAAATTAGCACCCAGCGACGGGAAGTGTTGAGAGTTGGGGTGTGCGAATTTGTAGCTTGACTCTCCGAGTCGAGTGACAGCACACCCACCATCTTCCTACCTCCATTTTCCTACCTGTTCGTGCTCAGCTTTTGGTAGGAATATGGAGGTAAGAAAATTAGCATCCAGCGACGGGAAGTGTTGAGGTGTTGGGGTGCGCGAATTCGTAGCTTGACTCTCCGAGTCGAGTGACCGAACACCCACCATCTTCCTACCTCCATTTTCCTACCTGTTCGTGCTCAGCTTTTGGTAGGAACATGGAGGTAAGAAAATTTAGCACCCAGCGACGGGAAGTGTTGAGAGTTGGGGTGCGCGAATTTGTAGCTTGACTCTCCGAGTCGAGTGACCGAACAACCACCATCTTCCTACCACCATTTTCCTACCTGTTCGTGCTCGGCTTTTGGTAGGAACATGGAGGTAAGAAAATTTAGCATCCAACGATGCCTTTGGACAAGAAAATAAGCCATCAAAATTTGGCTCAAATCGTTGCGATGGTTGGTACAATGACAATTCCATCATTTTTATCCGAGGTGAAACATGAGAAAACTAACTCTTCTGGCAGCGATGATTGTAATCCTGTTTTCCAACCGGGCCGATGGTCAAGCGGACGGTCGCCGCACCAGCGCGGGCGACCATTATGGTCCTTTTGTTGCGATTCAGACGACCAATACTGACTTTGGCAACAATTCGGGAATCCAGTCCGGCAGCGAGTTGGATGCGGCCTACTTCTGGAACGACGACTCGAATCTGTACCTCATGTTCACGGGTAACCTTGAAAACAACTTCAACCGGGCAAATATTTTTATCGACTCTGTCCCGGGCGGCGAAAACGTGCTGACTGCCGACATCAATAACGGCGGGAACAATCCGACCAACGATGGCTGGGCCAACAAACACGCTGGGATGAGATTCGATGCCGGCTTCAGCCCCGATTTCTTGTTGATCGCCCGGGCAGGCGTGTTCATGGGCAACACATTCGATCTCGATTTTTGCAGCGTCGGGAATGCAGGGGTTGTCGTCACTGGCGCCAACTTGTTCAACGGCTCACCCTGGGGTTTCAACGGAATGCTGCTCAATGGCATCAGGGTTGGATTCGACGATACCAATACCAACGGTGTCGGCGGCGGAATCGGCCCGGCCGATCAAGCGGCGGCAGCGGCCGTGACGACGGGACTGGAGTTCACGATTCCGTCTGACCGAGATTGGTGCTTCGCCCGGAGACACGCTCAAGATCTCGGCCATGATCAATGGTCAGAACCATGATTTTCTGTCCAATCAAGCACTCGGCGCATTCGCTCCCCCGCAAGGCAACCTGGGCGGCGACGGTGCAGGCACTTTTACGGGCAACCTGTCCGGAATTGACTTGACGCAATTTGCTGGCGACCAGTTTTTTACGATCGTTCTCGAAGGTGGGCCGACCGTTGTCGTGGGTGAAACCCTGGTTGTCTCGCCGGGGCTTGTAAGCGGCGGTGGGCTGGCCGAATTGGCGACAAGTGACAACATGGATCTGAGGGTTTTCCGTGATCCGTTGTCGATCAACGCGGTCGTGCAGTTTGTGGTGACTGCGTCCAGCCCCACGGCAGCGCCGACGAGATTCGACTTTACGCTCGAAGGCAACGTCGTTTCCCGCCCCAATGTCGTGCAGCGAATTGAGCTGTTCAATTACGTGACCGGTTCCTTTGAAACCGTTGATGAACGCAACGCTAACCGGACTCCTAGTCCGGACCTGGTGGTGACCGCCTCGCCGACTGGCGATCTTTCCCGGTTTGTCAATCAAGCGACCAACGAGATTCAGGCTCGAGTTCGCTACCGCGCCGACATCGCCCGGGCTGGTTTCGCCTCGAACACGGACCAGGCGGCCTGGACGATTGAGTAAGGGTTTGAAGGTCGCGAATTCGTAGCTTGACTCTCCGAGTCGAGTGACAGAATGATGTCTTACCGAATGATGGGTGACTCAGCTTTTGGTAGGAACATGGGGGTAAGAAAATTTGCGCCCAGCGACGGGAAGGGGTGAGGCTTGAGGCTTGAGCGTACCCAGTACCCGGTACCCAGTACCCAGTACCCAGTACCCAGTACCCAGTACCTAGTACTGCGTTGGTTAGTTGACAACGGATTCGCCTCGTCTACGATGAATCGGGGCGGGCAAAGGCGTTATCCCCGGATGGATTGCTGTATGTTCCCAGCTATGGGGCTTGAGACCGGTGACTTATCCAGATTCGTGGCAGCAGGAGCGTTGACCATCAAAGCCCGGATTCGATATCCAGATCGTGTCAAACGAACCGTCCCACACGGTTGTCAATACTGGAGCACCATTCACGTCACGCCTGTACGCGTTTGAGCCAACCGCACCATTTGTTTTGAACATTCTCGATTAGCGGCCGATTGCCCAAAACACATGATCCACATTGGCTGTGAATTGTTGTCGTGGATTGATCGACTCGTAGCGACATCTCGCATCTATCGTGCCGGTTCCCGGCTGCACAAACCTCGACAAGTCACCTGTCAATTCCAACTCTACCGTTGAATCGGTAAAGCGGGCGGCGACACCCGTATAAACTTCTTCCCAAGTATCGGAATCGAAATTGTACAGGTCGATCGATTGGTTGACCTGCGACCGCGCAAACACTGCCGACTCGATCGAAAATGCAAACGATGCCGGATTTTGAACCGGGCTGGTGCTGGCAAAGGTCATGTCGACGCGCGACTGGATATCGCCGCTTGCCCGGCTGGCAACCAAGTCATTGTTATCGCTGCTGGCCAGTTGCATGACACCGCCACTAACAAGATCGCCGCGCGTCACGTCGAATGACTCCACGGCCGCGGTGGTCACAGTTTCCAGATTAATTTCCAGCCACTCACCGGGCTGGATATTGCCGTCATTGTCGAGAGACGCGGGCACCTGAAATTGGGGCAACAGCTCGCCGCCGTCGTGCGTTTGGTAACGTCCCACGGCAACCCAGATCGACGGTGGCACCGCACCGTAAACTGCCGCCAAGTCAATTACGCCTTCAAGGACGCCCCCGTTGGGGCCGGTTGCCGATTGGCCTGCCATGTCAAACCAGGCATGATAGCCATTGTCGTTTTCATCCGCCAAGTATCCCTCCCAAGCCGCGATCGAACCCGACTTGGCCCAGTTAGCTGGAATTAACGCCCCCGGATTGATTGCCACATACACGAACGTGTCGGAACCTTCGCCCGCGTCCTCGGTCGCGACGTACAGCCGACTGTCCGGCGAAATCGCAACGTATAGACTCTGCCCATTATTAGCCGACACCAACACCGCAGCCGCATCCAACTGCCCATCCATCTGAAACGGATCGCCGACGGCTCCGCTTACTGAGAAATGCCAGTCCTGACCATTGTTGTTGTCCCAGGTACCTGCGCCATCGTTAAACACCACATCAAGTGCATTGGCCGTGCTGGGCACGGACACATTAATGGTCCACACGGAGCGAATTGAGTCCCAGTTCATGGGCACGTCATCGTAAACCGTCAACCAACCATTGATACCGTAGTGCAGGTGAACCGCCGCCGCGTTACTGAGCGGCCCACCCGCCGGTTCGTAATCGATCGTCACATCGTTGCCCGCAATTGCCGGGTCGGGTGTGATCACGACGCGGTCGCCGCCCGAGCCGCCGGTGTTATCACCGACATAAACATGTTGAATATCCGTCTTGTTGACCACCCCATTGCCGTCCATTGCCTCGACGTAGTAGTCGATCAGTACGTTGTCGTAGCCTTCGATCATGCCGCCATATCGCAAAGCTCGATAAGTCGGACTGAGAATGTTGGCGGGCGGCACGACATCCGAAGCAGTCATCGGCACCTCAATCCAGTCGCCGACTTCCGGACCGCCAGCGTAAGTCTCGTTTTGAATCGACGTCAGCGGATTCAAGCCGTCAGCATCGACGCGGAATTTCAGTGTCACCGATTGCAGGCCGCTGACATCATAGGCATAAGTCCAGACTTCGAAGTCGCCAGGTTCGCGGGTATTTCCAAACTCGAACCCACCGGGGTTGTACGGTTCCCGCTGGGGAATAAAAACGGTCGGCGGCGTTGCTTCCGTTCCCGGATGCGAAGCAATCACAGAATCGGCGTGGCTGACTGCGAGGTTGGAGCCGAGGGTGACATTTGAATCCCAGACTTCCTGGCCGTCCCAATACCAATGGTCGGAACCTTCTGCCTGCAGCAATGTATGCCAAGCCTGTTCCGTCGCGGTCCCCTGCCCGTGCATGATGTTGCCCAAGTTGGTCGCCGGGGCGATGTCGTCTGCCGTGAAAACCCGGTTACGCGCCGCCGTCAATACCGCCCATGAATTTCGATCGGGACTGAAACCGCCGGTCCCCGGATCGCCCAACCATTTCTTGAATTCAGGATCGCCGTTATCCGCGCCAGCCCAGGATCCGTTTTCCACGTGAACCAGGTCGTTAACGGCGACTGGAAACCGATCAAGGTAATCCTGAATCGTCGACACGTTGTAGTTCGGATTGCCACTCGCCCAGTTCACCATGTTGTTAAAGTTGCCATGGTAATAGGATTCCGCGCCACCCCCAAAGTTGTCTCCGTCATGATGCAGCAGCACGAACATTGGGTGATTCGGATCGGTGTTCAGCTGGCGATATTGTTCAAAAACAGTTTCATATTGCAGCGCACCAAACCCGCCCCGCGCGTCTTCATTGCCTTCATAACGGGCGCCGGGGACCATGATCAGCCGCGTGACTTGTCCCGTTTCCGGATCGACATGTTGGACATAGTGCGGGCGATAGGCAAACGGAGCGGCGACAGCGCTGGGCGACCACAGCCCATTCAAGTTGACCCATTGGCTGCCTTGGGAATTCAGGTCTGCGTTCAGCTGATCTGCTTTGTTGGGCGCATAGAGTCCGGAATTGTTTGTATGTGGATAATCAATCGTCGCGCGTTCGACATGAATTGAATCAATAATTACCCACTCGATCCCTTGCGACACCAGTGCGGGAATGATCCGGGTTGAGAAAGCCGTCTCGGGTGGAAAGATACCTTTGGAGTAAGGGACGCCAGGGAAGGTTGACGAGTGAATATGTTTTTGCAACCGGATTTGCATTTCGATATCGCGCCGATCCAGCAGCGGCATCAACGGGTGGTTAAAACCAAAATTCACCAAGTCCAATCGCCGGTTGCCCTGCGACGTTTGCCAACCGGCCGCCTGTTGATAAGCGGCCTGCCAATTGTTCCACTGGCCACCGTTAATTCCCGCGCCCGCCAGATCGTCGAGGTTTTGTATCAAGGAACCGGAAAAGGAAACGGATGCGCCAGGTTGGGCAGCCCAAGCCCCGACTGGATCGCATCACGCGGCCAAGTGGTGTAGGGACCGAGGCGCTGGTTGTGAACATCGATCAGGCTGAACGAAAACACACCGGAATTCTGAGTTTGAAAAATCGTTTGGCCCGGTCGATAGGTTGGCTGATGCATGTGCCAGAGAAACCCGATTTCGATCGGTTCCTGCGCCGAGAGAGGGGAGATGAACAGGCATAGGCAAGTTGAGAAGATAAGGGCAGCTTGTTTCATGTCAGCGATTCCTCCCGTCAGAGTTTTCTCTTTACTATAAATCTTCAACTTGTATTCAACTACTCTGTTAGCCGGCCATTTGCCAAAAATCGTTTAACGTCCAGCCGGAGGCGTCAGCGTCCGTTGTCGTAGAAGTAGAAACGCCGATGCCTCTGGCCAATCGTTAAACGATGACGTGGGATAGGTATCCTGCCTGTCATCACAGGACTATTTTTCGCGATCTTGATCGGCAGCCCAGTTCATCGACCAGCTGGAAGCTTATCCCACGTCAGCGGCTTTATCCCGGAATTACCGTCTCGAATCGAAGGGTCGCCGTTTGCACGCGCTCATTTTCTGGGAATAACTGGGCATTTTTTTCGGTCGGGGGCATCGGTTGCCAGTGATTCGTGATAGGATGCTTCCGCGGCGTTACGACTCGAGACACACGGTTTCACGCTTTTGCCGCAAAACACTTTTTAGGAAATGAACAAATGGCTGAAGGTACGATTAAGAGACTCACGGACAAAGGTTTTGGATTTATTGACGTGGGCAGAGACAAAGATTTATTCTTTCACTCTTCCAGTCTCGAAGGCGTGAGTTACGACGAACTCCGGGAAGGGCAGCGAGTCACATTCACCGAAGCACGTGGACAAAAAGGACCGTGTGCCGAACACGTCCAGGTGGCATAAGCACGGACGTTTTGCAATCAGAAAATCATGAAGGGCAGGTCAAGAAAGACCGGCCCTTTTTTGATGCGTGGAACACAAGCACGCCGCGATTGGCGTACAAGCGCAAAAAAACGTGGCGAAGAAAATCTCCGCCACGTTTTAAATTTTAAGTTACGGTGTCGATGAATCGACAACTAGCTTACGCGCGTCGACGACGGAAAAGCATTCCGAGTCCGCCCAGACCAAGCAGAGCCGCTGAACCTGGTTCCGGAACTCGAACAATCGAAACGTTGTCAATGAAGAGGACTGCTGTACTTCCACCCGCACCACCTGTACCCGCTTTCAATTGCAAGGTAACACCGCCAGAAACATCTGGTCCCGCGGTCGTTTGGAAACTGAATGATTGATACATAGTCTGATTTGAGACAAACAGCGGGCCGCCACCAAGAATTTCAGTAGCAGATGTACCACCACCAGCAACCTCCGAGAAGAACTCCGCGATAAAAACACCTCCCGCAACGAAATCGCCTTTGGCGTCGAAGGAAATATTGATTGTGTCTCCGGGGTTAACAACGCCGACGCCGACATTCGCTTGTTTGATAAGAGCATCGGAGGCTAAGGTACTGTTGAAAAGCTCTCCAGCAAATGCGCCAGAGGCGGCGTCATTTGTGACGTTGAATGTCGAACTGGGTGTCGAGAAATACTGCCAGCCTGAAGTGTCTCCTGCTTCGAAACCACCGTTAACGGCCAATTCTTGCATCTGAGCGCCCATCGTGATGGCGCAGGCAATCGCCACGCTCATCAGGGAAGTTGTTAACAATCTTAATTTCATCTCTTGTTGCTCCCGGGCAGCTGCCCAAAAAAGTTATGCTGGATTCGCGCGAAGTACAACGTTGTGAATTTACGAATCTGACGATCAGTATAATTGGGCGAAATATGCGGGTGTTCGGTATGCGTACATTGAGGCGAAACTTGTATGAAATTCTTGAAAATGGACGTTTTGACCGCATTATTGTGTGAATTGCCACCTTGATGAACGCAAATCTGCTTGAAAATTTACGAAGTTCGGGTAGGATTTAAGGCTTGAAAGCGGTTTCAAGTAAGCCTCGCTGGGATTGGTGTTTTTGCCAAAAACGTCGTCTGCCCGATGGAGTTGCTTGCAACCGGTTTCTTGGCCGAACATCGCTCGTTGTTTTGAAACTGGAGTTCTCATCATGCTCAAACACAAACAACAATCCACGTTTCCCGCAGCTTTCGATATGGATCATGACGGCTCGCAACTCAACGTCCCTCCCGCCAAAGCCGGCGGACTGTGGAAAGTCGTCGTCTCCAATATCAAATGCCCCGGCTGTGGTTCTGACCAAACCAAATCAAAAACCGGCAAACGTCGCAACAGCCAAGGACTCTGGGAACACTATCGTGAGTGCCAGGACTGCGAACTACGCTTTCGCGTCGTGTTTGAATAAACTCCGTCGGTGAACGGACGTTTTTTATTGGTGGGACGGTCCTGATTCCTTTGCTCCGAGCGGAGATTTGCCGGTCGCACAAAAACACGATAAGCACGAAATTATTTTTTGTGCGAATTTGTGTTTTTTGTGGCCAAACAGCTTGTGTGAAATGTGTGATAACTCCCAACCGACTTGCGTCGGGGGCTTCTCATCGAAGTTGGGTTTGGCCGAAATGGGGTGGAGTGTGATTACTCCCAGCCGACTTGCGTCGGGGGCTTCCGGCAAACGGCAGGCTGATAAGGACTGGGCGCACCCAGTTTTTGCTGCTACTGGATCGACACAGGCGGGACAATTTCCTACAACGTGTCCGTGTCCGTTTGAGACAAACGACGCAACATTTTTTCATTCAGAAACGGTTTCGCCGCCGTTGCGAGTCCCCATCGCACTAAAAACGACCGCGTCGATGGTCTCGGTTACAAACCGGACGTGGCCATCGCAATACGCCAGGTTGACTCCGCCACCCGCATGAAAACTGCCATAGCTGAGTTCTTTTTCGTTGACGTCCGAGTCGGCGATCTTGGTAGCGTTAATCCGAGCGGCCGTACTCCCGACGACTTCGCTGCTCTCAATATTGACGGCCGCGAGATCGCCCGACCAGATGTACCAGTGATCGACATGTTGCGGGCTTCCGTCATAGTCGCTTTGGCCAAGCACCCCCAAAGCGCTGAAGGTCTCGCCGAAAAAGACCGTATTGGAAAGACCGTCGGTCACCTGGCTGTGCGTGATCCAGTCATCGCGCAACATGACGCCATCACTTTCCGGATCACCCACATGAGAGCCGGGGCCCGATTCGACAAACGAGGTTCCCGATCCACAGCCGAGGTAACTGCAGGTGATGCGATCATTAATGCCGCTGGTCCAATATTCGGTGACGCGTTCGGGGTCATTCGTCGACGGACAGCGATAGGCAGGAATCCAGGTACTGCAAGCCTGCTGGATTCCGCCAAACGCCGCATAGAAATCGGTCGAGTAATAGTCGGGCAAATCGTTCGGAAACAAGTTGTGCACATTCTGTTGTTCGAGAAATGGCAACAAATCAGCCGACCACATGCTTCCCGTGACAAAGTTCTCACTACTCAACGGATTGCCCTGTTGCATGTGGGCGGCAGGAAATCGAGCATTGGTCGATTCGTAGTTTAACGCTGCCAGGCTGATTTGTTTGATGTTGTTGGCACACTGAATCCGCCGCGCTGCTTCCCGCACCGACTGGACGGCCGGCAATAACATGCCAATCAAGATACCAATAATCGCAATCACGACCAGTAATTCGATGAGCGTGAAAGCCGATCGACGCGAGCCCTGTTTTGAATCGTTCGCTGGGTATTCCGTGACCAGCGATGCCGGCGTCACAGGGAAACTTCCCAACTGGACAGATCTTTTTGCAAATGCTCTAATTCCTTCTCTGCCCCAGATTTTCGTCTCATTTTTTGCCCCGGTCATTTGAATGTTGCTTGGCAAGGTTTCGTCGAACGGATGCCGCATCGGGACCAAAAAGGCGACTGGACCAGCTTTTCCAATAATCCAGCAGGCGCTTGCTTGGCTGTACATGCAGCGTTCGATGAAATCGAAACTTGGAAGGGGAGACAACCAAAATTGTATCGGCCGTTGCAAATTTAGCAAGTAAAATTGGGGAAAACGAGCATCATGGTGTTGACTCGTTTTCCTCAACTCATGAAATGGTCCAAAGAAACAGCGGCAATCAGTTGCCGCGAGCGCATTTCCATTACCGATGTTCATTCAATGTCATTCTGAGGGAGCCTGTCCGTCGCGGCGAAAGAAATCTCTCGTTGTTTCGCGTAGATCCTCGCCTTGTTCTTCGGTTCGTAATGACTCAAGTCAAAGTTGTATTGGAAGTTACTCCAGATCCGGGCACGCTCTTGCCAGACTAGGAGAAACGAACCGACTTCCGAGCCGAGGCAGTCATTGACTAAGAAAGCCCTCGCCGAATCCTCTTGAATGACGAGACGACAGGATTTTCTGTTGTTGATCTCGTCCCGAGTTTCGTTCCCGCGGGTCAGAAGGATTTTGCTAAAATCTTGCTCGGCAATGTTAGTTAAGAAGACCGGTTTTTTCGAAAACCTGGAACATTAATTCGATAATTGCTTTTTATGCGACCGTCTCCCGACGTAAACGGAGTCAAAGAAGTAGTGAGGAAAATTGGCTGATTCCAAAGAAAACACCGAGATTGATACATTCCGAATTTTATTGAATCGAATTCGGGAAGGGGATCATGCTGCGCAATCGGACCTGGTTAACCAACTTCAATCCTATGTGATCATGATGGCTGATCGCAATCTTTATCAAGATATCCGGGCCGGCATTGGACCTTCCGATGTTGCACAAAACTCGATGATCAAAATGCTGGATGCAATCGACCAATATCAAGGCAATTCGTCTTCTGAATTCTTTGGTTGGCTGAACCGGATCATTGAGAATGAAGTGAAACAGTCCCATCGTGACCTGACCCGACAAAAACGTGATATTCGCCGGCGAACGTCGTTGGGGGCAATTGTCGACGATTCCCAGCTGAATCTCGAACCAGAGGAGTGCCAGTTAACGCCGCAATCCAATGCGTTGGCTGCGGAACGAGTCGAGATTTTCCATGCGGCGCGTAAAAAACCTGCCGGAGGACTACCAAACGGTCATACGCCTGCGCAATCTGGAACAACTTTCATTCCCGGACGTCGCCAAAAGGATGGGTGCAGCAAGGATTCCGTTTCAAAATTGTGGTATCGCGCCGTCATGAAACTTAAGCAAGAACTTGAGGCGTTGGATGACAATTCGCGACAACGATAACCCGGAAAAACTTGTCCGCCTGGCTATCGAACTGGATGAACAGTTTGCCAGCGAATCGCAGAATTCCGCCGTTGTCGATGCCTCAAGACGGCAACAGCCAAATCCTGGTGAACTAACCGACGAAGAAGTCAAGAAATTAAACCAGGCGAAGGACGTACTTACTTTCCTGAAACAGGTTCGATCGGACCTGGACCAACTGGGCAACCAGACTGCTGGAGCGGCTGCTCTCGATCACGACCCAACATTGCCCCTGGCTTCACGGACGAGAATTGCAAACGCCTTACCGACGAGTGGGACCCGCCTCAACATGTCGGGCGATCCCCAAAACTCCATTGGCCAAAGTTTTGGAAGATTCCGGATCGACGCAACCATCGGGCAGGGTGGTTTTGCGCGGGTATTTCGCGCCTGGGATCCGTTACTGGAGCGGGAAGTTGCCTTAAAAATCCCCCGTCCGAATACCCTCGATTCCGATGAATCAAAGGTCCGTTTTGTCCGCGAAGGAAAAGCAGTCGCGTTGCTCAGTCATCCATCGATCGTGACGGTTTTTGAAGCGGGAGCAATTGGACCGATCAATTATATCGCCAGTGAGTTTTGTCCCGGGCAGACGCTTGCCGGTTGGCTGTCGAAAGAAGATCAAGTTGAAATTCGTGTCGCGGCCAGTGTGGTTGCCACCTTGGCAGAAGCCGTTCATCATGCCCACCAACGCGGCATCATTCATCGGGACCTCAAGCCAGCCAACATCCTGGTCGAAAACGGCGATTCGGAATTGAACAGCCGCTTGAGAATCACCGACTTCGGCTTGGCCAAACACCTGGCCTCAGACGAGATGGAAACGCTGACGATGGACGGAGCCGTGGTGGGTACGCCGTCGTACATGTCGCCGGAACAGGTTCGCTGTGACCCTGAAATCGGAATCGCGACGGATATTTATTCGCTCGGGGTCATACTTTATGAATTACTGACCGGTAGCCCACCGCACAAAAAGGGGAGTATCTCGGCCACGATTCGTGCCGTTGAACTGGAGGCTGCGACGCCGACCAGAAAAATTCGCGCTGCGATTCCCGTCGAATTGGATGCGATTTGCCAAAAATGCCTGGAAAAGGAACCCCACCTTCGCTATCGCAACGCATTTGAGTTGTCCGCGGATCTGTCGCGCTTTCTCAATGGCGAAACCGTTGTTGCGAGGCGGCCCGGTGTTTTTGATCGACTGAACAAGTGGGCCAGGCGAAACAAGTTGGTCGCCGCCAGTTTGGCGTTAACGTTCCTGACACTCGTTGCTGGATTTGGCATTTCCTGGTCGATGTATCAAAAATCCGAACGCGACCGAACCGCGGCGGTTCGCGCAAAAGACGAAGCGATTGAGTTGAGACAGGCTGAAACCGACGCCTTGAAACTTGCCGAATCGCGAATGATAGAAATGCGTGAGCAAATGGAAATGTTGACCAATATCTTTGACGAGTTAGAGGGGACGGAAAAAGGCGAGTTTGACAGCAAGACGCTTGGTGAGAGTTTGCGAGAAAATCTCCTGCAGGCATCTGAGAGTATTTTTGATTCGGATGCTGATCCCTCGTTGCGAACGAAAATGGCTGCCCGCCTTGGCCATTGCCTTGGAAATCTTGGCTACGGAGAGCAATCTCTGGAAGTAACGACGAAGGCACTCCAGTTGGGTCGAAAATTACAATTGCCGGAGTCAGAATTGCTTGAACTGGAATTGTATTCTGCTTTTGGCAGATCCTATTCTGCGGATTATCAAGCTACCGTTGAGGAATTGAATTCCATCATTGAACCTGTTGTCGAGACCGACCAAATCAGTGACAAAAACAAGATTACCGCACTTTCAACATTGGCCCACGGGTACCATAACACGAACCGGCCCAAGGAAGCGTCAAGAGTCTACCGTCAAATCATCGACTTTTTCGACCGCCGCAACATGGCCGGCAAGGGTTCACAAACAAACGCGAATCAGTTCTCGAATACCGGGCACAATTACCTGGCTTCTCGTCGTGCTTTACGCATCTACGTTACGGCCGGTTATCAACTCGCGATGAATGAATATCAAATTCAGCCATCGGAATTGAACTTGAATAACTTGTTGCACAGCCGCGATTCGGTCGAATCCCAATTAGGAGCCGACGATTGGGGTACGATCGGTGCCAGCTATTCGGTTGCCATGATTCTTGGACAACGTCATCGAGTCGACGAGGCGATCGCAATGGCAGAGACGGCGTTCCAGGATTCTCTGAAGACATTCGGTCAGACAAACTATCAGACAATCACCGCAATTAACGCGTTGGTTGTTATCTGCGGAACCCACCTTGAGGACTCGTATTGTGAAGACCGCTTGCCCGAAATACTCAATATTGGCCGTGCGGCCTGTCGAGCCAGGCTCGAAGAATATGGGGACAACGATTTGCAGACGATCAAAATCTATCAAAATATTGCCAAGGGCTATGATCTTGTGGGTGCCCCGGAGTCGTGCGTCCAAATTAGGCGTGAGCTGCTGACGATCGCCGAGCGAAACCAGGGGCGGGCACATGAGGACACCCAAAAACGGGTGCTGGAACTTGCCCAGGCTTTGCACAAAGCCGGTAACAACACCGTGTCGCGACAGTTGTTGGAGGAGTTTATTCTCTTTGCAGAAAAACGAAATCCGGAAGACGTGAAGGGGATCGCCGAAGCAAAGCAGCTGTTGAAGTTGGAAACAGACGCCCAGCCGTCCTCGCAAGAACCACAATAATAACGGTCCCTGAAAAACTTTTCCCCAAAGCGACCGCATTCCATTCGAAACGGGACCTAAGAAGTAGGGTCTTCGGGAGTTTTAGTAGCTATCGGGAGGTGGAGTCAGGTGGGTTCAGACACGACCGTCGACAC
>CAVONL010000019.1:0-62159 GCA_963697295.1 uncultured Planctomycetaceae bacterium
CAACTCTCAATCAAATTTCAAAAATCTGGCTTACGCCGTAGCGGCTGGCGACGTAGACGGGCAAATCATCGCCAAGAACTTCCTGGTGGGTTTTACGCGCGATGTGAGGTTCGTTGTTTTCCTCCGACAGATGGCAGAGACAAATCCACTTCAAACGTTCGGTCCGCGTTTCGTCGACCAATTGGGCCGATTCGATATTGGAAAGATGTCCGCCCGCGCCTCGAATGCGTTTTTTCAGCCGCTCCGGATACGGGCCGTACTCAAGCATGCCGTTGTCGTAGTTGCTTTCGATGATCGCCGCGTCAAGCGATTCAAGCACATCGCGCAGCCCGTCAAACACATGACCAAGGTCCGTCAAAATACCCACGCGTCGCCCGCGAGAATCCTCGATGACAAACGCCGCTCCGTCAGCGCTATCATGAGGCGTCGCCAGCGTGTGCACCTGGCAACCAGGAAAATCAATGACATCGCCGGCCCGGAAAAACCGCACATGGCTCAGCGGACCGACTTTGGCCGACCGATAACACGCGTTCAGCGTTCGCCGTGTGATGTAAACCGGAAATCCATACTTCCGCTGAAAGATACCCATCGAGCTGACATGATCACTGTGGTCATGCGAGATAAAGAGCGCATTAACGGCCCGAATATCACGTCCATGTTCCGCCAGGCGTTGCTCCGCCTTGATGCCGCTGATTCCCGCGTCAAACAAAAGCCTGACTTCGCCTGCTTCGACATAAAAGCAATTGCCGTTGCTTCCGGATTGCAATGAGATCACTTTCATGTCGAGGATTTTAAATGCGGCGATCCATTTGCCAAGCCAGAAATGGCAATAATTTTTTCACGATACAATTGCGAATCACCGGCGCATTGGCTTTGGTAATGCAAGCAGTTGTCAGCGGATGTTTTGCACTTCCAGGTGGGCACGGTTGGCGCGTCGTTGACCCGCACTTGCCAGCACTCTAAACTGCGCATCTCCACCAAACTTATGACAAATCACAAGGTTCGCGCCAACTTATGGACCCGCTGCATTTTTGTATTGCCGTTGCGCCGTTGGCCGTTTACCTGCTGTTGATCGGCTTGCTGAATCTGAGTTCCAAGGCTTTTGTCACGACGGGAGCCAGGGATGCGGCGGCGCTGGGGATTGGCATCTCAGGCATGGTGATTGCGGGACCGATGGAGCTATTCTTCCCCGAGGGCGCTGCCAGCCAGTTTGGCGGGTTTGTGTGGTTGATGCTGATCGTATTTTACGGGTTGTGCATCACGCTGGTGGTGCTGTTAATGCGATCTCGGATCGTGATCTATAACATTTCAGCCGATCAATTGATGCCCGTTCTGAAAAGCATCGCGCATCGTTTGGACAGGGATTCCAGGTGGGCCGGTGAGATGTTGATGATGCCCAACAGGAAAGTCCATTTACACGTGGAATCCATTGAAATATTCCGAAATATTCAGTTGTGTGCCGGGGGGAATCACCAAAGTTACGATGGCTGGCGGGCGCTCGAAGCCGAATTGCGCAAGGAACTCGCTTCGACTCAGGTGCGTCCCAACCTGTCAGGTATTGGATTACTGATCGTGTCCGGCTTGCTGTCGCTCTGCGCGGCGATCTGGCTGGTGTCCGATCAGCAGTCTGTTGCTCAGGCATTTACCGATATGTTGCGAAGATAACGCTTTCCTGGGCACGCGTTTGGACGTGAACGCCTCAGCAATCACGGGCGAGGCTTTGAGCAAAAAAAAACCGCCGAGTCAGACGGCGGTTTTACGTTCGATTTTGGCGATACCGGTGAGTTCAACCTGAACAGCTTGAATTGACGCCAATGCTAACGATCGCTTATGCGACCATGTCTTTGAGACCCTTCAATGCGCGAACTTTGACGACCTTGCGAGCAGGGCGCGGCTTGGCCCAAACCATTTCACCAGTACCAGGGTTGCGAACTTGTCGTTTACCCAAAGCTGGTTTGTTTTGAACAACGATTTTGCAAAGTCCGGGGATCGTGAACATACCGGAGCCACCTTTTTTGCCGACGTTCTTTTCAATTTCGGCGGTCAGGGCATCCATGACAGCAACCACCTCTTTTTTGGAAAGGCCGGTGGTCTCGGCAATGTTGTTCATGATCTCGGATTTTGTTGGGGCCTTAGGGCCATTCTTCTTGGCCATGGACGTTCCTCCTTGTGGGGGTGTTTGATTAATAGCTCGAAAACAGCGGTGTTTCCGACGTTCGAACGCGGAAATTAGACAGCGTCGACCCAAAAATTCAAGCGGAGTTTGCCCTAAAACTCGACGAATACGGCAATTTTTGACCAAAAACCCCATCTTTTTACCGGCCAACCCCCAAAAACATGGGAAAATGGACCCTATCCGACTCCCGCGAGGCGATACCAAGCCACCGATTTCCACGGGTTTTGGACGCGTTTCTGGTCGCTATTGAAGAAACGACCGGCGCTCGTTGACTTAACAACTGCAGTCGTTTGCGGTTACCCTTAAGTCGTATTCTTTGCGTTCAAAATGATATCCCCCATGATCTCAAAACTCGTAGTCTTTGTCCTGGCGAGCTTCATGTTGACGCCGTTCGCCCGGGCGATTCAGACAGACGAAAACTCGTTCCGCACGGTTCAGCGTCAGTTTCTCGACGAAGTGAAACCGATTCTGCGATCCAGTTGCGGCGATTGTCATTGGGGTTCGGAGGCCGACGCCGAGCTTGACTTTTCCAGGTACGAATCGCTCGATCAACTGCTCGAAGATTCGTCGAAGTTTAAACGACTCGTGGAACTGGTCAGCAGTGGCGAAATGCCACCCGACGACGCCGAACCATTAACCGATGCAGACAAAATGAAGTTGTTGTCCTGGGTGGACCACCTTTTGAATACGGTTGATTGTTCAAACCTGGATCCCGGTCGCGTTACGATTCGACGGCTTAACGCCACCGAGTACCGCAACACGATTCGAGATCTGGTAGGGGTCGATTACCAGCCGTCGGAAAAGTTTCCGGGGGACGACGTCGGCTACGGATTTGACAATATCGCCGATGTATTGTCTTTGCCACCAATCCTGATGGAAAAGTACCTGGACGCAGCCGAGACCATCACGTCGACAGCCATCATTGACCCACAGCGCCCTGAATATTCTTTCTCCGAGGCGGGCGCGAAATTTCGCGGCGGAAATTCATCCGTCACCGCGGGGGCAACGCGGTGTTTGTTTGCAATGCAAGCGTATCCCGTCGAATCGAGTTACCGAAATCGGGCGAATATGTCATTCGCGTCCGGGCGTTTGGTGATCAGGTTGATGACGAACCCTGCCAAATGGGAATTGTGATCGACGGTGAACAGGTTGAGGTTTTCGCTGTCTCAGCGACGGAAGACAAAGCGGGTGACTATCAAACATCGCTTACGCTGGTAAAGGGCTCGCACAAGTTGTCGTTGTCATTCCTCAACGACTTTTACGACCCCGACAAGGGTCTCGATCGGAATCTCTACATCGCACGCGTCGGGATTAGCGGGCCAGTTGATTTGACCGATGCTCAACGAGCCATCATTTTTTTAGATCCGGGCGATGACGATTCGCAGCAGCAAGCTGCCGCTCGCAAAGTGCTTCGTCGTTTTGCCAGCCGCGCTTTTCGTCGACCGGTTACGGATCAGGAACTCGCTCGCCTGGTGGGGCTTTATTTGCAATCGCGAGGCGAAGGTGATTCGTTCGAAGCCGCCCTCCGCTGGCCACTCCAAGCGGTTCTGGTCTCACCTCATTTTCTGTACAAAGTCGAAGCGCCTGCGATCGACGGAAAATCGCGTCGCCTGTCCGCCTATGAAAAAGCAACCTCGTTGTCCTATTTCCTGTGGAGCACCATGCCGGATGAGGAGTTGTTCAATTTAGCCCACAGCGGCGAGTTGGATCAAACGGACGTTTACCGAAACGAGGTCAGCCGCATGTTGGCGGACGACCGGAGTCGAGCGCTGGTGGAGAATTTCGCCACGCAGTGGCTGCAACTTCGTGCGCTCAAGGAGGTGCAGCCTGATCCGGAAATGTTTCCTGGTATCGACGCCACGATGCGGGATGACATGGTTGAAGAAACGAAACGACTGGTTGCGGATTTGCTGCAGCGGGACGGAAACATTCTGGAACTTTTGGATACGCGGTATACGTTTGTCAACCAGCGACTGGCAAAACACTACGGCTTGGACAATGTCGAGGGAGATCAGTTTGTGAAAGTCACTTTGGATGGCCAGCGGCGCGGTGGACTTTTGACGCAGGCGAGTATTCTCACGTTGACTTCCAATCCGACGCGAACCAGCCCAGTTCGGCGTGGCAAGTGGATTCTTGAAAATCTGCTCGGAGAACAACCACCGCCGCCTGACCCCAATGTCATGGCCTTGGAGGATCAGCCTGAATTGACGGGTACGCTCCGCCAGAGAATGGAGCAGCACCGCCAAAATCCGGCCTGCGCTACTTGTCATCTGACGATGGATGCGCTGGGATTTTCGCTGGAGCATTACGATGCGGTGGGCCGCTGGCGCGATCAAGATGAAAATTTTCCCATTGATGCGGCGGGCGAATTACCTGACGGGACGACATTTTCCGGTGCCGATGGTTTGCAGGAACTCGTCAGGACCCGGATGAAAGATAAATTCTTGCGTTGTTTTACTGAAAAACTTTTAATCTATGCCCTTGGTCGTGGTTTAGAGTACTACGATGAATGCACAGTCGATAAAATATTGGAAAGTGCTGCCAAAGACGATTTTCGGTTGTCCAGTTTCATTCATGCGATCACCGAATGTGAACCGTTTCTCAACCGCCGCGGTCGCGAAACTTCCAAGTGAGATCAACATGAACAAACAAAATTCCACAATCTCCCGACGTACCTTGCTCCGCGGAATGGGAACGGCAATGGCCTTACCGTGGCTGGAAGCGATGGCGGGTCCTTCGCCCCTGATCGCGGGTTTATCCCGGCCCTTGGCTGCTCCTCCCGTGCGGATGGCCTTTCTCTATGTGCCCAACGGAATGCACATGCCTCATTGGAAACCGCAGGGCCCAGAGCACAATTTCGAGATGCCGAAGATCCTGGAACCGGTCGCTGAATTTCGTGATCAAATGACCGTGTTTTCGGGTTTGTCACTCCGGGGTGCCGAAGCGTTGGGTGACGGCGGCGGAGACCATGCCCGCAGCGTGGCGGCTTTTTTGACCGGCGCGCACCCCAAAAAGACTCATGGCGCCAACATTCGCAACGGCAAGTCGGTCGACCAAGTCGCCGCGGAAAAGATTGGTCATTTGACCCGGCTTCCGTCCATCGAACTGGGCACCGAAGCAAGTGCACCGGCCGGCAAATGCGATACCGGGTACAGCTGTGTGTACACCTCCAACATCTCCTGGCGGTCCGAGACTTCGCCGTTGGCCAAGGAGATCGATCCGGCGGCTGTTTTTGAACGACTATTCGGTTCGACGAAAGATCTCGAAGACCAAAAAGCCCTCGATCAGCGGCAGCGCAGGCGGCGTAGTATTCTGGATTTTGTTAACCAAGATGCCAAAGCACTGCATCAAAAGCTGGGCGTTTCACGACCGGCAAAAGCTTTCGGAGTATTTGCATGCTGTGCGGGAAATCGAGCGACGGTTGCAATACCACGGACAAGCTTGAACAAGAGGAAGTCGACGTCCCCGATTTTCCCAGGCCGGAAGGCGTCCCCGCTGAATACGCCGAACACGTGAAACTGCTGTTCGATATGATGGTACTGGCGTTTCAAACCGATTCGACTCGGGTGGCCACATTCATGTATACCAACGCGGGTAGCAACCGCAGTTACCGCAATTTGGGCATCAAGGAAGGGCACCATGACCTGTCGCACCACGGGAACAGCTTTCCCAAACAACAAAAAATCAGCGAGGTCAACCAGTACCACGTTTCCTTGCTGCATCACCTTCTGGATCGGTTGAGTAAAATACCCGAAGCAGACGGAACGCTTTTGGATCATTGCATGATCATGTATGGTAGCGGGATTGCCGACGGTAACGCCCACGCACATGATAATTTGCCAATCGCCCTGTTCGGTAAAGGGGGCGGCACCGTTCGTGGCGGGCAGCACATCCGCGTCCGGCCTGGCACGCCATTAACCAATCTCTATGTCTCAATGCTTGATCGAGTCGGGGCAAGCGTCGAAAGTTTTTCGGATTCCAATGGTCGCGTCGAAGACCTCGCGTAAGAATGGCCAACAGGCTATGGAACAGAACACCGGATGTTCGATTGATCAGCACTGGATGCTGGAAGCCCTGCGCTTGGCGAAAAAGGGACTTGGAAAAGTCGAACCCAATCCGATGGTCGGCTGCGTGATCGTGAAACCGGGCAACGGCCCTGGAAAATTACTCGGCGCAGGATTTCACGAAGCCTTTGGACGGGCTCACGCCGAAGTGAATGCCATCGCCGCAGCTGGCAACGAAACGATCGGAGCGACCGCTTACGTGACGCTTGAACCCTGCACTCATCAAGGGAAAACTGGCCCCTGTGTTGACGCCCTGATCAAGGCTCAGGTAGCACGCGTTGTCGTAGCCATTGAAGACCCGTACGCCAAAGTCGCAGGGCAGGGGATTGCCCGGCTGCGCAACGCCGGCATCGAAGTGGAAACGAACGTTTGCGAATCGGAGGTGGTTGAGCTGCTGGCCCCCTATTTAAAGAAAATTACAACCGGAATTCCATGGATGATCGCCAAGTGGGCCATGACCTGGGATGGAAAAATCGCAACTTCAACCGGCGACAGTCAGTGGATTTCCAACGACCAATCACGGGAACGAGTGCATGCGTTGCGCGGGCGAGTCGACGCGATCATGGTCGGCGCGGGCACGGCCAGCGTCGATGATCCCCTGTTGACCGCCAGGCCCCCGGGGCCCAGAACTGCCGTGCGCATCGTTATCGACTCCCACGCCAGCCTGCGAGTCGATTCGCAACTGGTCCGGTCGGCAGCCGATAGTCCGATTTTGTTGTGTGTGAGTGACGACGCCGACAAAACGAAATGTCGACAGCTGGAAGCCGCGGGAGTTGAACTGTGGCGCAGTGATCAAGTCGATCGAAATCAAGGGTTGCTGCAGTTTCTTGAATATCTCGGGGAACGGGAATTTACAAACGTGCTCGTTGAAGGTGGCAGCACACTGTTGGGTTCACTTTTTGATTTGGGTCAAATTGACGAGGTGCATTGCTTCCTCGGTCCCAAGTTGGTCGGTGGCAAAAATGCCAAAACGCCACTGGGCAGCCATGGAATTGACTTGATGTCGCAAGCGCGGCAAATCCGGCTGCAAACGATGGAACAGATCCGCGACGACGTCTATTTGGTTGGGCGGGTTGAAAGACAATAACGTAGGTCAGGCCGTCCCAGCCTGACACCAGCTTGACACCAGCCAGCCCCCGGAAACGAGTGGGGGATGTTCCGAGTCTGGGACGGACGGGGCTACGTGGGACAGACGGGCTACGTGGGACAGACGCGACTACGGTCACTCGACGACAAAGATGACTTCGGTGCCCGTCACTGTGCCAACGGTGTTACGACTTCGGCCTTGGACTTCAAACGTCGAGGTGCCGGCCTGAACGCTTGTAACTCGACGACACAGGTAATCGATTCGCCTGGCCGCATCTGGTTTCGCGTCTCGAAATCAAACTTCGACGTACTGGATTCTGGATTAACGAGTTCCAGACCAAATCGGGAATTGTCGTACCGCGTTAAGCGAAGGCTGGGCGGAATCAACATTGAAATGTCGATTGCGTCGTCGATTGCCGGTGAGTTATTGGTCACTGCGAATTCAACGGTCGTTTTCTCGCCAACACGTATGTTCTTGGTAGCTGCCCGCACATCAATTCTCAAACCACCTTGAACGCCGTTGTCGGCTGGAATGCCGATGCCAGGCTCGCCTGACGGATTACGTGGCTGTGTTGACGGTAGACCGCTGGTGGGTGGTTGCGATTGACCCGGCGGCGGCTGCGCTCTGCGCGGCAATTGACCGCCCTGCCCGGTATCGGATGGGATCCCGATACCAGGTTCGGCAGCTCCGGCCGTGACAACGTTGATGTCAAACCTCTTGGTTGCCGAGATGTTCTCGTCCGATTTGGATGAAACGGTCAACTCGGAAAACGCAGTAGGATCCGGCTGGAGGGCTTCGAATTGGACTTTGACCACCGCCTCTTCGCCCGGCTCCAACTGGCCGACGACAAACACAAGATCTGATCCTAACCAGCTTTGTTCATATTCCGAAGAAACAAAAATTGGATTCAATGACGGGGCAAACCGGTTGGTCAGGATCAATCCGTCGATCGGTCGACTGCTGGTATTGCGAATGATAGCCGTTACGGCCCCGGTGCCGTTGTCCTGAAATTGAGAATCCCCGGTGACCTGCAGCTCAACCGATGACGGCTGTCCCGTGTCACCTGCTCCAGCGCCTTGACCTTCCACGGCGGGCGTAATCGTGACGCAGATTTTGGACTGGTTGTCGTTGTTGTCTTCGTCCGCGATGTTGAGATAGAAGCAATGTCGACCTGGCTGCCGAGCGATAAACGATAGTGGAATCTCTTCGGTTTGTCCGAACGCGAGTGACTCGATCGAATTTTGCAGCCGGCGACCGGCACCCGGGACTTCCAGTCCCGGATCGTAGGTAACATCCAGGACCAGGTTGCTCAGCGATTCGTTGCATTGATTTGACACTTTCAGCACGAAATCAAGTCGCTCTCCGACAGCAGCCGTGGTCGGGCCATCAACATCCAATCCGATGCAGAGTGCGCCAATTTCGGTTTGAGCGCAAGCTTCCGTCTGCAACCCATCGCTCTGACTGGCAACGTCGAAACAGAGTGCTGCATTGCCTTGTTTTTGAGACCTCATCTGGATATCGATGACAGCTGGCGCACTGCCGGGTGGAATATCGCCCAGATTCCATTGAAACTGGTTGCCATATTCGGTTGGTTTTGGCGTACTGGAAATAAACTCGACGTCGCCGTTCAGGTCCCTGGTGGAGACGACCACTCCGCGTGACACCTGATCGCCCGGGTTGGTTACTTCGATACGATAGTTGAACGGGCGGTCCACCGTCGCCGACCGCGGTCCAATCGCGCGGATGGTCAGTGCCGGAGCGCTCCAGGTCACGCTGGTGATGCTGCTTTCAACAACGAGTTCCGGTTCTCCATACTGTTTCGGCCGGATAACATCAACTCGAACCTGGGTGGTTCCCGGATCAAACTGTCCGGCCGGCTGTCTGATTTGAACGGTGGCCAGTCCATCCGGGCCCGTTACCGCTTCAACCGACTGGGAACCAGCCGGCGCAAACTCTGCCGCAGCTCCCCCCACGATTGAATATCGCACTCGCCAGTCCGCAACACCTCCGTCACCCGTCGCACTGGTGACCCTGGTCGTCATGGGATGAACGGTTCCAGACGTGGCCAACGTGGGAATCGGAATCGACCAGTTTCCATCGACCCAGTGAATGAGCGTTGTCGATCTTCGTTTGTCCCAGCCAGCTGCTTTGGGCGCGACGGTCGTCAAATAACTTGTCCCCGGCGATGCGGAGGACAGGCTGACAAACGTTTGACCCTTGAGTTGAGTGATATCATCGAGCGGTGTGGGTGTACCTCGCGTCAAATTGAGCTCTTTCAGACCCGGTTCTGCCCCACGCGTATTGGCCGTCGAACTTTCTGGCCGTCGGTCCAACCACCTGGTTAAACGTCTCATGCTGCGTGCCACCAACTTCGATCAATTGGCCGACACTGTCATTGGAAAGCATGAATTCCAACGGCTGGTTGATGGCGAATCGGCCGTCGGGACCGCAGATTCCGGCCAACACCACGACTTCGCTTCCAACAGGTGCGATAATTCTTGCCGGAGTCGTAATGATTTGTCCGCGGGCGGCGTTGGACGTCGGTTCCTTGGGGTGCGGAATCACGTGTTTTTTCCAACAGTTTTTTTGTTGCGTTGGATCGCATGGCGGCGGATCCGGAGGATTTTTGAAAGCCGGCTCGATTGGAAACCTGGTTTGGGGCAGCGGCGGTGCCGTTTGCGGCTGTTGTCGAACCATTTCCACCGGATGTTGAGCCAGCTGGTAAGGAACACCGGGCTGTGGAAATGAGACAACAGGAGGTGGTTGCACCACGGCGTTGTCCCGCAGCGGATTGCCATGGTTACACAGTCCCGTCGAGTAGGGTCTCGGCAGAAAAATGCTATTCCCGGTGGGATCGATGGCTGGCAAGCGAAGTTGAGCACAGCCTGGCAGAAGTGCGAGCAATATCACGAGACAAGCCATCTTGGCTCGCAACATCACTTGCCTCGGCAAGCACCGTCCTGGTTGTGTTTTGACTCGGTTCATCCTGCTCACCCGATACGCCATTACGCTCAACTTTGATGCGCAATTGCTCGCCATGCGCATATCGCAACAAAGTTTGTGCGAAAGGGTAACACGTAACTGGAATGAGCCAGAAAAAAATCGAATCAAACGTAAAGATTCAGCTGGATGGCTGTTAAACTATAAAACGTTTGATCGTTGTAACGATTGACGGGCAGTCAAAGACGGGGAATGCCAGTCGATGATGCCGAAATCTTGGAACTCCAGCCCCCGGAATTCACCTATTGCCGAGAGTGTGTGAGGCATTTTTTCGAAGATCGGAAATTATTCGCCGTCGCTGGCGGCACCAGCGAGATCTTTCAGGTCATTGATTGGTTTTCCGTTTTCGAAAAACTCGTCTTTGTCTTGTTGTTTATCCGGCTGAAATTCTGAGGGAACGACAAATGGCATGATTCGGCTTACCGTCGGCCCCAGGTTTAAAGGATCCGTACCGGCGAACCACCAAATGAGAAGCTGAGCGACGGGCAAGGCGAGGGCAGCGCCCAAGATGACTTTTGTCATTTCGAGTCCGCCGCTACTGCTGCTGCTGCTGCTACTACTGGGCTTGGGGCTTCTTGGCCGACGCGGTGCCGGGCGTGGAGTTCTGGCGACATCAGTTGCAACATCATTCGACACCGTCATTGCCGGCGCAACAATCTTGGGTGCCGTTGTTCTCGATTGATCAATTTCGAGCGAAGGCTCAATGGACGTGGTCGATTCGCGACCGGATGGCCTGGTCGAGTTTTCACTTTTTTGGGCTGAATTACCGTGTTCGGAAGATCGATGGCGACGACGGTGCTTTTTTCGTTTTGAATTCTTTTGCAAAATGGGAGAAACGACGAATTTGTCTCCCTTCTTGCGACCCTCCGGTTGAGGCGGTGTTTCATCGACGATCGGTACAAATCTTGGCTTCCGAGACTCTGATTCAACCAAAACCGGATTGTCAATGACTTCCAGGATAGGTGCCGCCCGCTCCAACACTTCGACTAGTTTAAAGTCCGTCTGACACCGCGGGCAGCGAACGATCGAACTCGGATTGGCGTTTAGAGGAATTCGAACCAATCCATCACACGCCACGCAGTTCCCCACGATCATGTTGTCAGATTGAGATTTGTTGGAAATTTCCATTATCACGATGCACACTTCAAATAGGGGGCGAGACAGAATTCATTGTTTCGAGTCATAAAACAATTATAGCAAACGGCGGGCCAGTTTAAATTGCCCGGCGCTAACCTGTAGCGGTGGTTTCGGTACAATCAGCATAATCAATTTCGTCCCTCGTTTAATCGCTATAACGAGTAAATTGTCGCCAACTTCTCGCGCAGTTGCTCGATCAGGGCGTGCTGAGACAGCTCCTTTCCGGTTACTTTTTTCGCGAGCTCACGCGAGGAATAGCACCGGCCAGGGGCATGGACGTTACGATTGAGCCATTTTCTCAACGGTTCGAATTCCCCGTGTTGAAACATTGCATCAAGGTCGCCCAGCTCCTGCGAAGCCTGCTCGAACAGCTGGCCTGCATATAAATTCCCCAGCGAATACGTCGCGAAGTAACCGATCAGGCCGGCACTCCAGTGAATATCCTGCAATACTCCGTTGGCGTCCGAATCTGGCCGGATTCCGAGGAATTTCTCGTATTTTTCGTTCCATGCCGACGGCAGGTCATTCGTTTTGAGTTGCCCGTCGATCATGGCTTGCTCTAGCTGAAAACGAATAATGATGTGCAGATCATAGGTTGCCGCGTCCGCTTCGATCCGAATCAACGAGGGGGAAACCTGGTTGATGGCAGCAACGAACGCGTCCTGCGACACGTTGCCGAGCGAGTCGCTGAACAAATGCTGAGCCTGTGGATAAAAGTGAGTCCAGAAGCCACGACTGCGACCGACGAGGTTTTCCCACAGTCTGGATTGCGATTCGTGGATACCCAAACTGCAATATTGACCCGGCGGTAGTCCATAAAACTCACTGCGCAATCCCTGTTCGTAAATTCCGTGGCCCGCTTCATGAAGCGTTCCGAAAAACGCCGGGCTAAAGAACGATTCGTCATAGCGAGTTGTTATTCGCACGTCGTGCGGTCCGATTTCGGTGCAAAACGGATGATGAGTGATGTCCAGCCGTCCCCGCTCAAAATCGAATCCAATTTTGCTGGCCGCCTGAACCCCCAGCTTGCGCTGCGCTGCTTGGGGAAAATTCCGGTGAATAACTTCAGCCTGCACCTGGCGTGGGCTATCGGCGATTTCCGCGACCAGGGGAACCAGTTTATCTTTGAGTGCGTTCAAGACCGTGGCGACCTCACTGGTCCGGGCGCGCGGTTCGTATTCGTCAAGCAAGGCGTCATATCGGCATTCGTCGAACCCAAGAGCGTCGGCTTGCTCCTGTTTGAGGGCAATCATCTCGTCGAGGTGGGGAGCGAATTTTAGAAAATTATTTTCTTTCCTGGCTTCGACCCAGACCTGTTGACCTGTCGAACTGGCCCGGGCGAGTTCTTGTACAAGTCTTTCCGGCAATTTGATTTTCTTGTCGTACGCTCGCTTGAGTTCCAGAATCGTCGCTCCGGTATCGCTGTGGGCATCCTCGGCCAAGCCGGACGTTGCCAACTCATTGACAAGTTCACCGATGCGTGGATGGGTTTCACGTCGGTGAATTTCTCCTGCCAGAAACGTAATCTGGTCGGCTCGGTGACCGCCCCCGCGCTTTGGCAATTTGGTTTGCTGGTCCCATTCAAGCAAGGCCATCGTGGACGTCAGATAGGAATTTTCACGGGCCAGCCGGCACAACTCGTCGAATTTCGCTTGATCAGACATAACACTCCATGAAACGGCAAAGCCCCGTGGTTTCCTGCGATCCCGCTGGAATCAAATTTCGCAACGATTTTATCAAAAGCGAACGCAACGGTAATGCCTTCACGAAGAATCGTTGCAATCGCTGGAGAAATATGGCCGGCACATTACAATGCTTGACGCTTTCCCTTGTCCAAACTGGTATGAACCTTTGTCAAATTTCAAGCTGTTTCTCGCGATCGTCTTCTTTGCGAACGCCGCAATTACAAGCCGCACTCTGGTGCTGGCACCGACGAAGAATCGGTGTCCCGTCGCCTGCCAAATCTTGTCGTCATTTTTATTGACGATTTGGGTTACGCCGACATCGGACCCTTTGGAGCCAACAAATTCTCAACACCCAATTTGGATCAAATGGCCCGTGATGGTCGCAAGTTTTCGGATTTCGTGGTTTCGTCCGCCGTTTGCTCCGCATCCCGTGCTTCGCTGCTCACGGGCTGTTACAACACGCGTTTGAGCATCTTTGGCGCGTATGGCCCAAATTCAATGAACGGGATCAATCCCGCGGAACTCACCCTGGCGGAACTTTGCAAGCAAAAGCAATATGCCACGGCCTGCTTTGGAAAGTGGCATCTCGGGAATAAACGGATGTTCCTGCCGCTGCAACACGGGTTTGACCAATATTACGGCCTGCCGTATTCGAACGATATGTGGCCCTTCCATCCAGATTATGCAGATTTGCCTCCGGAAGCAGAGAAGCGAAAGCGGGGCTATCCAAATTTGCCTCTAATCAAAGATAACGAGATCGTCGACGACGAAGTGACCGGCGAGGACCAGGCTCAGCTGACGACGGACTACACAAATTTGGCCGTAAAATTTATCGCCGACAACAAGGACCGACCGTTCTTCTTGTACGTCCCCCATTCGATGGTCCATGTACCACTCTTTGTGTCAGACAAATTCAAAGGCAAGAGCGGTGTGGGCCTGTTCGGCGACGTGATGATGGAAGTCGACTGGTCCGTTGGCCAGATCCTCAATGCGCTGGAAGAACATGATTTGCGACAAGATACGTGGGTTGTGTTTACGTCCGATAACGGCCCGTGGCTCAGCTACGGCGACCATGCCGGGTCGGCCGCACCGTTGCGCGAGGGCAAGGGAACGATGTTCGAGGGTGGTTATCGAGTCCCCACGATTATGCAATGGACGGGCAAAATTCCCGCCGGCACAACCTGCGATGAATTGTGCTCGACAATGGATATCCTTCCAACGATGGCCAGGTTGATCGGTGGCGAGCTGCCTGCCCATCCGATCGATGGTAAAGACATCCGCCCCTTATTATTCGGTGAAGCCGATGCCAAGTCGCCTTACGAGGCGTTTTTCTGTTACTACCGAACCGGCGAGTTGCACGCGGTTCGTGATCGTCAATTTAAACTGCATTTCCCTCATACGTACCGAACACTTAATGGTCAGCCGGGCGGCACCAATGGGAGACCGGTGGATTATGAGCAAGCGAAAATCGAAATGGAACTGTTCGATTTGAAAAACGATATCGGCGAAACGACCGACGTCCTCGCGCAATACCCGGACGTGGTCGCCCGCCTGACGCGGCAAGCCGAAATGGCCCGCAGCGAACTGGGGGACAAGCTAACGAACGTCACAGGCACAGGCGTTCGACCTGCCGGGAAAGCCCCGAGTGACTCGTGTTTGCGAACGGTAGCAGCAAACATGTTGCATCTCGAATCAATTTACTGCTCAGCTCGTCCCGGCCAACTGCCAAAACAACACGTACGCCCAATGCGGGATCAGGGAAGCCCAAATGGATCGCGTTGTCAGGAACAAGATCGTCAAGACACAACCCAACCCAAATTCAATTGCCAGCTTCACGACCAGGTCCAACGCAAATGCGTCGGTGATTAACCACTCGGGCAACAAAAACGCTCCGTAGACGGCTGCTGACAGAATTACTGCGGCAATAAACGAGTCCCATCCCTGCGCTCCGTCGAGCGATTGGCTGATCGCGTAAATCTGAACTGCCAAAATGCAGCGAAACAGCATTTCGTCAGCAACCGGGACGGCCGCCGTACTTATCCAGGCTGTTAGCGTGCCCGGAAGCAGGATACTCTCCCGTGCGGGATCCATGAACATGACAATCAAGTAAATCGCAGCGACCACGATGCCAGTCACGAGTCCGAGTACCCACCGGTGTCGAACACAAAAAACGTCTTGATTCAAGGCAATGTTTCGATTCCGCCGCAGGACTCTGCCCCGCGTACAATCACGAATCTGAAGACGAGTGCCGGTAGGAGCACGGAAAGAAACCTGACCGCCAAGCGCAACCACGGCAAGTCGAATGTCTGTGGCGACGTCGCGAGCAAATAACAGTAAGCTGCCCAGGACAAAAACGCCGATCCGACAATGATCATTGTCGTCAGAGGCAAAGCAGTTTGGATCGGCCAGCCGGGTTTTGTGCGGGACACAACTAGGCAACGGCGTCAACTGGAAAGTGAAGAGTGAACCAATCTCCGCATTTGAATTCGCTGCCCGCGAGGTTTTCGATTTCCGAATTCTCAACGGCACTGCGAATGATCGACGATAAAGGCTCGGGAGCAACAATCGCAATGATGCCTTTCTTGTATTTGCGACGAAGTTTTTTCAGCATCCTGACAACACGCTTTCGAACGATCTCCACGGTTTCACCACCGGGAGGGCAAACCGTTTCGGGATGCTCCTGCCATTGTTTGAACAGCTTCGGTTGAGTCTCTTTCAACTCCTTAATTCGTTTTCCATGCCAGAGTCCATGGTCGAGGTTCAAGAGATTGTCGTCTATTTTGACTTTGATTTTTCCATCATGCGAAAGCTGTTGCGCGGTCTGCTGAGCTGCCAGGCAGGGCGAACAAAAAATAGCTTCGATGTTGAGATGGAGCAACTGTTCGGCCGTCTGGCGAACTTCGCTTTCCCCGTTGGGGCTGAGTGGAATATTCAGCGTGCCCTTGATGCGCCCCTGTTCATCCAGGTCGGTTGAACCGGGACGGACCAGAACGATTTGAAGTGTGTCTGCGCTTTTTGGAATCAAATTCATTTTACAACTTCAACCTCTGACATCATGGTTTCTATCGCAATCGCATAATCATCCTGCTTAAACACCGCGCTTCCTGCCACCAACAACTCTGCTCCGTGCTGCGTGGCGGCGCCAACAGTGTCGACGTTGATGCCGCCATCTATTTCGAGAATCATGTCGCCTGTCCGTCAACTCGCGCAACTCATCGAGCTTGCCCAATACCGACGCATCAAACGATTGCCCGCCAAAACCGGCGTTGACACTCATGATTAACGCCAGGTCGAAATGAGGAAGGCAGTTTTTGATCGCCGAGACTGGCGTGGCGGGGTTGATCGCGATTCCTGCGGCGGCACCCATCGTCTGGATCGCATCCAAAATCGGAACCGGATCGTCGACCGCCTCCGCATGGATGGTCATGATGTTGGCACCCGCTTCATAGAATTGCTTGATGTATTTTTCGGGATGCACCATCATCAGGTGCACATCCAGTGGCAGCTCCGTGAGTTTTCGAACGGCATGAACAATCGTCATGCCATAGGAAAAGTTTGGCACGAACACGCCGTCCATCACGTCGAGATGCAGTGCGGCTACGCCGGCAGCCTCCAGCTTTTCAATTTCAGCCGCCAAGTTTCCAAAATCGCATAGCAACAGCGACGGCAAAATGGCCGGACTGATGCTTTTCAGTTCTTCGATACAGTCGCGTCGTGACATATAGAGAGAGTTGTAAAAGGCAGGTGCAAAGAAGGCTGGTCAGGGAGTCAGCAACGATCGCTAACGAACCCGGATCTTTCCGCATTTCAGGAGGTCTCAAATCCTGTTGCGAAACAACGACCGGGGATCATTTCCTGAAATCCGAAAACCACTTCCCAATGCGGTGGTATCAATAGACTTTTTTTTAATCGGATTCCAGCGAAACTTTTCAGAAGAGCAAATTTTAGCTACTGGAATCCGCCGTGCTAGGTCAAAGTTGCCAGCGATCGCCGCAAGTCCTTGAAAAGTAACGGTTTAGGCAAAAAAAGAGTCCCAAAATAGCTGTTCCGGCACACTCCGACAATCGGAAAAATCCAACATCCGCCTTACGCCTACCGACCTTGTGACGTGATTCAACGCTCAAGCCTTCCCCAAGTCAGGTCGATCGCCTTTCTCATAAAATTGGCTTAAATCGATTCCTTTATTACGTTGTTCGTCTTCGAGCAACTTAATGCGAGTCTCCAACCGCTCCACGATTCGGCTGAGCTTGGGCAACAGATCTTCGCTGGGATCCCGAGGCCTGGGCCGTGGCACTGAGGGATAATTAAGCTGGCGCGTCAGGGCTGCGAAAAAAAACAAGGGTTCTTTTTTTCGATTGGCAAGCGCGATGCGACCTTCTTTCTCGCCGAACAGGACCGGATCGGCAACCTCCGGTTCAGGCTCGCCGGTTTCGATTTGACGTTTTGCATAGTACGTGCTGTGGAGGTAAACCAGGTCGGCCACGTCAATAATGCCAATCTGGTGGCGAAATTTCATGATCCACCGCTTCCAGTCGTCGTCGTAAATGGGATCGTTGGCCATGGCTGCCAGGCCATAATCGTAATCCAAACGATTTCGACACAGCGCCTCGAACTGGTAAAAGAAGAAAGATGACCGGTCTTCGGACTCACTGCGAAAGCGTGCTTCGTGCTCGAGTATCAACAGCGCCGTGTTCATGTCAAACCGGCCAGTCTCGGCTTCGGCAGAAGAGACAATAAACGTCTGAAACGACGTAAAATAATGCGACAACTTTTGCATCGCCGATGCCATCGTACCGACATGGTTGAGTTCCGCCAGCAGGTAATCGACCGCCAACGGCAGTTTGGTCGTTGTCAGGATTTCTTCGCGCAGATGACGGAGCAGTTCTTGCACCGGCTCGCCGTCTTTCACGCGATGAGCCAGGGCGTGAAACAAATAGGCCTGTTCAACGTACTCTTCTCGTGGCAAGAGCCCCATTGGTCGTTCCGCGTGAGGTTGGATTGATGATTGCGCAAGAGACGCCAAGGCCCTCGCTGGATGTGACGTAGCACGAATGTTTGAACATCGCAATGGTTCAGTTGTCTTTCGCGCGAATAGTCTCGCCTTGCCCGGTCGATTTTTGCAGCGTGTCATCGAAAAAGTCAATTGCCCGATCGAACTGCCGAAAATCGCTAAACGTCCAAAAGTGACCTTTGTTTTTGACAACCTCGTAAGTACACGTGACGTGTGCAGCCTGTAATTGATCACGCATTTTCTGACTGGACGACGAGGGGACCAGAAAATCAGATTCGCCATGATAGAAATAGAACGGTGGATCGTCTTGATCAATGTACGTGATCGGTGCAGCTGCGGTATACAGCTCTGGCCGCTTGTCTTTCGTTGCCCCAATCCAGTACGCCAAGGTCGTCGAACCGGCCCAGGAAAATTCACACGGAGCTCCGCCCACAGCGACGGCTTGGAGTCGCGTGCTGTACGATTTGAAGGGCTCGTCCACGTCGCCTTCCAGTCCATCTTCAGCGTCGGTCGTTGCCAATAATGCGACGAGATGGCCGCCGGCAGAATAACCATAGGCACCGATCTTTTCCGGTTCAATCTTGTATTCGCTCGCGTTGTGTCGCATCCAGCGAACGGCCTGTTTGCAGTCATGAATTTGACAGGGAAATTTATACGTCGGAGCATGACGATAATTGATCGCGACGACAACATAACCGCGTTCCGCCAGCCGCCAGGCATGACGCAACAAATGAACCTTCGTTCCGCTGGTCCAGGATCCGCCATGAACTGCGAGGATCGCCGGATAAGGCCCCTTACCCTCAGGAACGTAGACATCCAATTTAAGCTCGTAGTCTTCGCCGCCGCTGGCCGTTCCCCGCTGGTAAACGATTCCACCGTGTTTTTGAAAATCGAACTTCTTCTTTTTGCCGGCAACGAAGAATCATCAACCGACTGTGTTTAGTCCCTTCAACGGTTCCGGTTTCAGACAGGTGAGCATTTGCGCGTCAGCGATTACGAGACCCGTTTGCCACGCCGTCGTCATAAGAATCAGAATTATGGGTAGACGCTGTCGATTCATAGTTACCATTATGCCCGATCGCCGGGAGTTCCCAAGGTGTTGTGGATCAGCATGCCAGTCAAAAGCCTTAACTTCTGCAATTTTTGGCAGCCACCTATTAAATGCGACTGTTGCGCTTTTGCTCAACATCTATAATGGGGTTTTCGAGCAAATTCAAACTGGAGGCTGCCGTGAACAAGCCGTTTTCTTCAATTCCAGACGCCGTCGATGCGATTCGCCGCGGAGAAGTGGTTATTGTTCTGGACGACGAAAAACGTGAAAACGAAGGAGACTTCATCAGCGCGGCCGAATTGGCGACGCCCGAAGCGATCAATCTGATCTTGAGCGGGCGAGGCGACTTTTGCATGCCGATTCTTCCGGAAACGGCTGCTCGGCTGGACCTGTTCCCCTTGGTCGAGAAAAACACCTCCAACAATCAGACCGCTTTCCTGACTCCTCTGGACCATAAATCAGCCCGCACGGGTATCACGGCGGCGGAACGGGCGATCTGCGTTCGAGCCATTGCCGACCCCAACAGTCGACCGGAGGACTTCCAGCGACCGGGGCACGTCCATTTGTTGATGGCCAAGGAAGGGGGAGTCCTGCGGCGGGCTGGCCACACCGAGGCTGCCGTCGACCTGGCCCGCATGGCAGGCTTGGCACCTGCCGGAATTCTCAGCGAAGTGCTCGATCGTGACGGTAACCGCGCAACGCGCGATCGACTGGTTGAAATTGCCAGGGAGAACAACCTGCACATCATTACGATCGAGGATTTGATCGCCTACCGCCGTGTCAATGAGAAACTGGTCACACAAATCGCATCCGCGAAACTTCCAACCAAGTACGGCGAATTCAGGGTTGTCGCTTACGAAGTGCAATATGAAACTCAACAGCCAGTGGCGCTGGTCATGGGCCAGCCTGGCTCGCAAAAACAGGCTCCACTGGTGCGAATGCACAGCAGCTGTTTCACCGGCGATGTAATCGAGTCGCTCCGTTGTGACTGTGGGGACCAACTTCACCTCGCATTGCAAATGATTTCGCGCGAGGGTCATGGTGTCCTGGTGTATTTGCCGCAGGAAGGCCGCGGAATTGGCTTGACCGAAAAGATCAAAGCCTATGCGTTACAGGACAAGGGGATGGATACCGTCGAGGCGAACCATGCGTTGGGGCACAAAGCCGACATGCGAGACTACGGCGTCGGCATCCAGATCCTGAAAGATCTGGGACTCAAGGAAGTCAGACTGCTGACCAACAATCCCAAAAAGGCTGAAGCGTTTAACCTTCGCGGATTTGATCTGACAGTTGTTGACCAGGTTCCAATCCTGCCTCCGATGAACGAGCACAATGCGAAGTATCTTTCGACCAAGCGAGAAAAAATGGGCCACAATTTACCTTTTGAATAACGCGAAGGCTTTGTCCCGCGTCGGCATTGTACACCCAATCCCGGTCCCGTTAATGCAACATTCGCTCCGCATCGAAAACCTGTTGGCAGGTGTCTCCCAACTGAAGCCTCTTCGCGATCGCGTAATGCTCGTGTTGGAAAACCTGCCCGCAGAGGTTGTCCGCGATTTTCTGGAGGATCCGAATTTCAGGATTGCGGTTGATGATTTTCACCCCGCCCGAGGTCGAATTGTGTGGCTGGCTGGTTTTTCCGAAAACGGTCATGGCAGCCGCAGCGTGGTGCTCAAACCGAAGCTTGCCCGGTGTTCAACAGCATTTGCCTGTTACGTGATTGCCCACGAATTTGCCCACGCCTATTTGCGAAACGGAGGTTGGGGGCATTTTTCGGATCGCGAAGAAGCCGCGGATGCGTTGTCAACCAGTTGGGGATTCGCTCCTCAGCCTTGGGAAGTCTAGACAAGTTCGCTGTCTGGATCAGCGGATACACAACGCAAAAAAAACGCCCGGCAAAAAGCGGGCGTCTTGAATACGTCAGAAATTGGAGCAATTTGCCGGGAGTTATTCACGAGGGCGAACAGCACCCGTCAAACCAGAGTAGTCCTGGCGATCTTCTTCGTGCCACAACGGCATCCCTTCCATCACACGACGTCGCAACATTTCAATTTTATCTTCGGAACCTGCAGGAGCATCTGTCGATACGAATTCTTCGGATTCGTTAGGGACGAAATCCTCATCGTGACCGTACTCCAAAATCGCCTCAAATACGTTTTTGATTTTCTTGCGAGGGGGCAAAGCGTTTTTCGACATGATAAATTTACCTTTTACGTAACTTGGGTGGATTCGAAACGACCGTGTGCTAGACCGCTTTAATGGGGGCTGGACAGCGAATCGAGACAAATTCTTCTTAACGAAATCTTTTTATCTTAAACACGTCCCTGTGAGTGGCAATTTAAGGCGGGCTTCATCTATTCGTGTTCGTTCGCGTAAGCGATTTGACCGACGTTGGAGATTGATCTGTGTGCGGTTCAACGATGAAAACGTTTGATTGCCATGAATGTGTCGTCATTATTAACCCATAAAAACATATGTCAAGAAAATTGTTAAACGATTCTCCAACTGTTTTCGGCGCGGCGACCCGATGTTGACACGCAACCTGACAGCCGGAAAATGGACGGCCATTGTCAGGTGTTAAGGTCAGCAAACTTGCCTTACGGGGGACCGACTGCCAAATTGTTCAGGAAAATAACATTTTTCGCTCTGAATTGTGTTTGCTTATACAAAACCCGGGACCCTCGTAGATTGCCAGCCACTTGAGAGTGAATTGCATGAACTGGTACCAAACCGAGCACCTCTTGTCGGTCCGCCCGCGAGGATTTCACCTCATTACATCGGAGGTCATTGCTGCTTTGCCCGATTTGCCAAGGTGCAAAATAGGGTGGCTGCAGGTGTTCATCTGCCATACTTCTGCGGGGCTAACTCTCAATGAGAATGCCGACCCGGACGTGCGAATCGACATGGAAACGGCGGCGAATTACATCGTTCCTGAATCTTTGCCATTCATCCACTCTTGCGAGGGCCCCGATGATATGCCGGCCCACGTCAAGGCGTCGTTGTTTGGCAGTTCGGTCATGATTCCCATCCGCAACGGCCGCTTGGCGCTGGGAACCTGGCAGGGCATCTATCTTTGCGAACACCGCGAGCGGGCAACCAGGCGAAAGCTGGTGCTGACCATGATGGGCCAGGAATAGGAACTGTTGTTCGTTCGATCCTCATAATTTGGTTGTCAAACCCCGATGGTTGGGCATCAAAATCCCGCACCTGTTGAAAACCGTCAACATGGCAATTATTCCCGTTGTCGTTGGCCATCCTGTGGTGAATTTTCGACACTCGTTTTCCGCCGATTATTTCCGCTCCAACGCCGTTCTTGTCATACAGTTTCCTATTGGCTCACTCATTTCAAATGACCCTTGGAAGTTCGATCAAATGCCCAAAACTCGCAATCACCGTTTTCTCGACTACCAGGTGTTGGAAAACCGGAATGTCTTGTCCGCCAGTCCTTTAGTTTCACTCGATGCCGGCGTATTGTCCATCGAAGGGACTGATCTGGCTGATACCGTCCGTGTCAAAGAAAAAGGCCACGCGGTCGAAGTTACCTTCCAGGTGGCAGACCAGGACGAGTTGAAATTTGAATTTGAAGCAGACGACGTGAATTCGCTGTTTTTTTCCGGAAATGCAGGCGATGATATTTTCGTCAACAAAACCTCGCTCGATTCGGTCGCTTACGGTAATCAGGGAAATGACAGGCTCTTTGGCGGAAGCGGCTCCGATCGTTTCCACGGCGGAGACGGTAACGATCTTCTGCGAGGTGATAAGGGCGATGACAGCCTGCATGGCGACTATGGAAACGATCGGCTGATGGGCGAGGATGGCAACGACGAATTGTTCGGCTGGTATGGCAATGATGTGCTGCTGGGCGGCAAGGGAGACGATTACGTTTCCGGATATGTGGGCAATGACTGGTTGTTTGGCAACGAAGGCAACGACGTAATCAAAGGTCACGAGGGTGATGATTTCCTGATTGGCGGCGATGGCGACGACGAGATGTATGGATGGCTTGGGAACGACCGCCTGGTAGGCGGGGACGGAAACGACTATCTGTCCGGATACCTTGGCAACGATATCCTGGGAGGATGCGATGGAGATGACGTGCTAAAGGGTCATGAAGGCAACGACCGGCTGGTCGGCGGCAACGGAAACGATTTGCTTTATGGTTGGTTAGGTAACGATCTTCTCAACGGCGGAGAAGGAAACGATGAACTTTGGGGTGGCGACGGTGATGACCAGTTGATTGGTTGGAAAGGCGACGACATTCTTCATGGCGGCAACGGAACCGATTTGCTCAATGGCGGCGATGACGACGATATTCTGATGGGATCTGACGGCCGCGATCGAATCGTCGGCAGTAAGGGAGCGGACATCCTTTGCGGCGGAAATGGTCAGGATTCCTACGGGCTCATTGACGACGAGGACTACGGGTTACGACGAGGACCAAAGCTTGTTCGGCGAGGGCGATGCCAAGGAAGATCGCCGAATGGAGGAAGATTTCTACCGGCAACTGGAAGACGAGTTTGATCGGTTAGAAAAGTTGGCCAAAGAGGTTGCCAAACAAGTTGAGAAGAATGGCGACACTTAATGTAGCGGGCATTGGTTCGGGGCAAGCGCAATGTCGCGAAGTTAAGCGAGGTAATGTGCGCGTCTAGGTCGGTGTGTCGGACAAATCTGCGGTACGGCGAAGCCGTCTGGCGCCATGGTCCGGTGTTTTTTCCCGAGGACGTTTGCGTGGTCACCGGCGGGCACGCGCTCAGTATCGCTAGTCGCCGACAGAGGCCCCGTCGAGCCGGATTCCCATAATTGATTCTCGTTCTCGTCGATAAACAGCCCTGATTCACCTGCCTCGTTGGGGCCAGCGATCCGGGTGGCTTGCCCACAGTCATTGACTGGGAATTGCCGTTTGGTTTGGCGGTGAGTTGGCTTCCATACCAAGTTTTTGATCGCAGAAAACATATATTCACGTTACTTTCACACAACCTGTCGTAATTCGGTCTATAATGGTGCCCTGTGTATTCAGGCCACGTGACTTTGAGAAATCAACTTCGACAAGGAAAAAAGGGAAATGAGAATTCATGGTTTAGCGATCGCTTTTTTGAGTTGCGCTTTCGTACTGGGACATCAAGCAGGGGTGATGGGCCAGATTTTTTTTACGGAGAGCTTTGACTATCCCGACGGAGATTTGACAACCGTATCGGGTGGTTTGTGGGTCTCGCATAGCGGTGTGGCAGGCGACATTCAAGTTGTCAACGGGGACGCCGTCGTAACTTCGCCCGGTGATTTGGACGACAATCGGCTTACCGGTGCCGTGATGGGAGTCAATGATGTGTGGTATTACGCCGTCAGGTTTTCGGTAGAGCTTGGAACCGGGATGACTATCAACAACGATTACTTCGTGCATTTCAAGGACGATACTGGATTCGGATACAATGCGCGGCTGGCATTGGATGATCCAACGGATGCCGAAAGAGACTTTTCACTTTCAATCTGGGCCTCGTCCGAAGGCGATGGGCAGGCGGATTGGAATGGGGACTTTGATTTCGGCGAAGAAATTATTGCGGTCGTCGAGTGGAATAATGGAACGGGCGATGCCACGTTGTGGGTGAACCCAGTTGATATTAACAGCACCAGCATTACGGACACCGAGTTGCCCGATGCCATGAGGTTGGTTGAGTCAGTTGCTTTGCGACAGGACGGCGGTAACAGCAGTGTCGTGACCATTCCCGTCTTGTCGGTAGGTACCGATTTCGACGCAGTTTTGGCGGCGGTCCAGCCCACCGGTGGTACGGTTGTCGTTGCTGGCTCAAACGCTCAATGTATCTCCCGGACTTCAAAATGCCGGCGGCCTCCCGGAACTTGCCGCGAGTGACAATATGGATCTCAATATCTTCCGGGATCCTTTATCGATTAACGCGGTGACTCAATTTGTCATCACGTCGACCAGCCCAACGACTGCTCCGACGACATTCGATTTCACACTGGAAGGCAACTGCATTTCGCGTCCCAACGTTGTGCAACGCATTGAGTTGTTCAACTATGTGACCAACGCGTTTGAAATCGTGGATGAGCGAAATGCCAATCGTGCACCAAATCCGGACTTGACGGTGGTTGTTTCGCCAAGCGGCGATTTGTCTCGATTCGTTGATCCCTCGACCCGCGAGATTCAGGCTCGAGTTCGCTACCGCGCCGACATTGCGCGTGCCGGATTCGCTTCGAACACGGACCAGGCTAATCTGGACGATCGGTTTCTAACTGGTCGGATTTGCAAGAACAAAGGCGGGGTTAAACACCCCGCCTTTTTTGTATTGGTGGTCGTAGCATGGAATGTCGCTGCCGGGCAACATGCCCGCAAATAGGTGGGGAACTTTCGGTGATTCACCGACGCAGCATAATATCTCCGGGTTTTTCAGGCCGGAGCAGGAATCTTAACAAAGTCTTGATGAAAACCGCTCCGGAAAAGTTTATACTTGCGGTTTCTTTGATCAGCAAAAACTTGTCATGAGGAGTTCGTTATGAAGAAATTATTTGGTTTATGGGCCGTAATTGGCTTGATCGGCTTGCCCTTGTGTTTGCCGACACAATCATCCGGCCAAGTCACGATTGCGGGTGAGGATTTCGACGGCGGGGCCGTCAACCTGATAAGCGGTTATGATCCGGCTACGGAAAATCTCGACGGCGGTGGCGGAGACTGGTTTGGCGTCAGCAATATCCAGGACTGGCCGCAGGTCGACGATATGGGTATGCCGTTAGGGGTGCCGTTCGCGTTGATCGATGAGTCGGCGACGGTTTTTCCGGCCGACGTTGTGGCCGTCTGGAGCGATGTTACGTCGGATCGGACCAACAACTTTTTTGGAATATCCGATACCCGCGAATGGAACGACCCAGCCATGGGAGGAGGACCGCTCGTGGCGAGTTGGGTGTTCGATATATCGGCGGGATCGAATTTGCAATTGAGCGTCGACATGGGACAACAGGCCAACGGTGATTCATTTGGTGGTTTTGACGCTGGCTACGTCGAATTCGAATACAGCATCGACGGTGGCCCATTTGTGCAAGCGATACGATGCGAAGCATTTGATTCAACGGGTTCAGGATTCACGTACCGCCTGAACGACATCGGCGTCCTCACCAACGCGGTCGACGTTTGTCAAGCGACGGGTCCGAATACAGTTATAAAAATTTCGGCAGAAGACGGCTCCGTTTCCGATAACACGATCTTGGACAAGTGTCCGCCTGTTGACGCGGCAGGCGCGGGTATGATTGATTCTTTTGTCACGGCTCTTGTCGGAACGGGAAGCACGCTTGAACTGCGCATGACGACCGAAATGCCATTCGACGCACTGGCGTTCGATAACATCAAAATTATCGACTTGGGTGGCGGTGAACCGGTCGTCGTGGTTGGTGAAACGCTCACCGTGGCACCCGGCATTCAAAACGCGGGTGGTCTGCCGGAACTTGAGGCCAGCGACAATATGGATCTCAACCTGTTTCGGGATCCTACCTCTACCGCTGCGGTCACCCAATTCGTGTTGTCGGCAACCAGTCCCACCGCTTCGCCGACGGTTTTCGAATTCACATTGGAGGGGAACTGCGTCTCACGTCCAAATGTCGTGCAAAGGATTGAGTTTTTCAACTACCTCACGAACGCCTACGAAGTCGTGGACGAGCGGAACGCGAACCGAACGCCAAATCCGGATTTGACGGTGACGGCTGCGCCGGGGGGGGATCTGTCGCGTTTTGTCGATCAGAATTCCCGTGCGATTCAGGCCAGAATTCGGTATCGGGCTGACAGTCCGCGTGCTGGATTTGCCTCCAACACGGACCAGGCTGTTTGGACGATTCAGTAATTGAATTTTGTGTCCAATTGATCAAATAAGTGACCCGAGCCGCAAGGCTCGGGTTTTTTTGTAAGATGCAGTCAATCAAGAGAATCCAGTCGTGGCAAGTTTTGTGAAAAACCAGTGATTGATGGCAAGATGATGCCTGGTGACCCAAAGTCGGTAGAATAATCGTAGCAATTCCAAAGACGATCCATCGCTGCGGCAAAATGAGCCAAAACCAAATCGGAGCTCCGCGGATGAGTACCAAAACCGAACGGCCAGAGTCTGACGCCAGGCAATCTCAAACATCCCGCACCACCTTCCGTAACGATCATCGGACTGATCCGGGGAATGGTTGGGGCTGTTATTGGCGGTGCACTTGGATATTTCGGCTTTGGGTGGATTACGACCATGGGCTTTTATGCTCTGGTGTTACCGGGCGCCCTGTTGGGATTGGGGTTTGGGCTGGCGGCACAGCAAAGAAACCTGGCATTTGGGATCATTTGTGCGATTGCGGCACTCGCACTGGGTTTGTTTTCCGAGTGGGCCAATTTTCCATTTAACGCGGACGGCAGCTTTTCATACTTTCTTGCCCACCTGAGCGATTTGAAACCGATGACCTGGATCATGTTGGTGATTGGCGCTTTAATGGCGTTCTGGTTCGGTCAGGGGCGGTAAATCGGCGGGTCTGCCAGTGAATAGTTTCAGGATAAAATCAGGGACGGCTGAGCTTTGACAACGGTGGCAATTAAACAGCAATCGAACTTGGAGCTCGTCGATTCGATCCAGATTCGCGGCGCGAGAACCAACAACCTGAAAAATATTGATGTCGATATTCCACGCGACGCGCTTGTCTGCATTACTGGTCGTAGCGGTTCAGGGAAAAGCTCCCTGGCATTTGGGACGTTGTTTGCCGAAGGTCAGCGGCAATACATCGAAAGCCTCTCGCTTTACTCCCGCCAGTTTTTTGACCAGATGATCCGGGCCGATGTCGACCAGATTCATGGGCTTCAGCCGACGCTGAGTCTTGAGCAACATGTCGGTGCTGCCGGTGCCCGCAGCACGGTGGCCACGATCACCGAGATTTACGACTATCTGCGTGTGTTGATGGCCAGGGCAGGGGAGATTCGGTGTCATGGCTGTGGCGAAATTATCCAGCAACAGACGACTCAACAAATTCGTGATGCTTTGTTGCGGCTGCCCGAAAATACGAAAATCATGTTGCTCTCGCCGCTGGTCGTTGGCAAAAAAGGCCAACACCAGGATGTGTTCGACACGATTCGCAAGGAACGCCTGGTGCGCGTTCGCATCGACGGCGAACTTTACGACATCGACCGCCTTCCGGAACTGAACAACAAGACGGAGCATACCATCGAAGCGGTCACCGACCGGATTATTGTTCGTGAAGGCATCGAAAACAGGTTGTTTGAGAGTATTGAACTTGCAGCGCGGTTAGGAAACGGTCGCGTCGTGGCGAATGTTCGCGTGGCCAGTTCTGACGGTGAGACCTCCTCGCTTTCTACGCGGGATCAATGGTTCAGCACGAGATATGCCTGTCCGAACTGCGAAATCAGTTACCCGGAAGTGGAGCCCCGCACATTTAGCTTCAACAGTCCTTATGGCGCTTGCGAAGCGTGCCACGGAATTGGTTATTTTGAACAATTCGACCCGGAACTTGTTATCAATGACCGGCGATTGTCATTGCAGGAAAATGCCGTTGTGGCTTGGGAGTTACTTTCGGGGACCGGTCGCAAAAAAATGTTGGACCAATTGCAACCGTTGATTTCCGAATTGGGATTTGAGACGCGAACGCCGTTGACAGCGCTTGCTGACGAAATCTGGAGCAAGTTTTTGTGGGCGGCGGAAAAAACTGCACCCGGTTTGATGACGGTTTTGGAAAAAGAACTGGTAACCACGAGCGACGAATCCCGGCGAGAGCAGCTGCAATTATTGAAGAGTCCGATCGCCTGCAACCATTGTGAAGGATCGCGATTAAATGCGCGGGCCAATTCGGTTTATTTTGACGGCAGAAATATTGGCCAGCTGACGGCGATGTCCATCGAGGCGGCCGAAGCATATTTCAACAGCGATTTTGGGTCAGCTGCGCTGGGCGGTGATCGGACGCGGATCGCGGATCCGCTGCTAGCCGCCATTCGACAACGGCTGAGATTTTTGAACCAGGTCGGCGTTGGCTACCTGACGCTGGATCGTGCTTCACAGACGTTAAGCGGTGGTGAATATCAGCGGATGCGACTGGCGACTTCCATCGGTTCCGGATTGACCAATGTGTGTTACGTGCTTGATGAACCGTCAATCGGTTTGCACCCGTGTGACAATGAAAAATTGATTGAATCAATTCGAAACCTGAAAAGATCTGGTAATACGGTTGTCGTTGTGGAACACGATGAGGCAATGATTCGAGCCGCCGACTACGTCATCGACATTGGGCCCGAAGCGGGCACCGGAGGCGGACGTGTCGTAGCAACAGGAACTCCAGTTGAGATTGCCGCAAATTCCGCAAGCCTCACAGGGAATTACCTCGCGGGGCGCAACACGATCGAGATCCCACCTCGGCGAAACTGGGAAAACTCGTTGAAAGTTTGCGGGGCAAGCGGCTTCAACCTGCAGAATATCGACGTGGAAATTCCTTTGGGGTGCTTTGTTTGTGTTACGGGGGTTAGCGGCAGCGGTAAGAGCACGCTGGTTAACAAAACCATCGCACCCTTATTGGCTCGGAGATTCGGGCGAGTGGCGCCGCGGCCTGCACCCGTCAAGTCTGTGGAGGGCGCGGAACGAATCGATAAACTGGTGCAGATCAATCAACGCCCCCTGGGTCGCACGTCGCGGGGGTGTGCCGCCACCTACAGTGGCGTGCTTGCCGAAATCCGAAAGTTGTTTGCCGCCTCGAAAACGGCTAAGCAACGTGGCTTTGCACCGTCCCGTTTTAGCTTCAATTCAAAATCGGGGCGTTGTCCCGATTGTCTCGGCCATGGAACGAAGCGCATCAAGATGAACTTTTTGAGCGACATGTTTGTGCAGTGTGAAACCTGCGCTGGTCAGCGTTACAACAAGCAAACCTTGCAGGTTCGGTTTCGTGATCTGAATATTGCCGAAGTTCTTGAGCTCTCAGTCGGACAGGCGCTGCAGGAATACACGAACTTCAGTCGAGTACGAGTTATCTTGCAAAGCCTGGTCGACGTGGGATTGGGCTATTTGCCGTTGGGCCAACCGGCCTCGACGTTGTCGGGTGGCGAGGCCCAGCGGATCAAGCTTGCCACCGAGTTGGCGACTCAAAATACGGGCAACACGCTGTACCTGTTGGACGAACCGACAACCGGCTTGCATTTCGATGATACGCGCCAGCTGCTTTCGGTATTGCAACAGCTGGTCGAGCTGGGAAATACCGTGGTCGTCATCGAACACAATTTGGAACTCATCAAATCCGCGGATTGGATCATTGATCTGGGACCCGCGGGTGGTGTCGCGGGGGGAGAACTGGTTGCCGCCGGGACACCCGAGGAAGTTGCCTCAAACGCGTCTTCAATTACCGGGCGTTTCCTGCAAGAATTGTTGAAAGTGTGAAAACGTCATGTCGGGTCGAACGCGCTGGCCTGGGATCAATTGCGTTAGGAATAATTGCCTTAGATTGCGTTAGGAATCATATTAGCGACGGAGCATTTCGTGAGACAAATTTATCTGGACTACAACGCCACAACCCCAATTGCACCAAGCGTCCTGGAGGCAATGAATCCGTTTCTGGTCGGGCATTTTGGAAATCCTTCGAGTACCCACTCGTTCGGTCGCGCAGCGAAAGAGGCCATCGAAGATGCCCGGGTCAAGGTTGCCGGTTTGCTTGCCTGCGATCGAGACGAAATTATCTTTACCAGCGGAGGGACCGAAAGCAACAACCTGGCGCTCAAAGGCGTCATGTTTGAGCGGGGAATCGGAGGTAACGGGCATTTGGTAATTTCAGCGATCGAACATCCTGCGGTGTCGGTTCCAGCCGGTTTTCTTGAACGCCTGGGATACGAGGTAAGCGTGGTTGGTTGCGATGAAAATGGCGTTGTCTCCCCGGAGGCCGTCGAGGAAGCACTGCGACCAAACACCCGGTTGGTCAGCGTGATGCATGCCAACAACGAAGTCGGGACGATCCAGCCGATTCGACAAATTGCCGAAATTTGTCACGCGCAAGGAATTCTGATGCATACGGATGCGTCGCAAAGCGTTGGCAAGATTCCGGCAATGGTCGATATGCTGGATGTCGACTTGCTGACAATTGCCGGACATAAACTTTACGGGCCCAAAGGCATCGGCGTCTTGTTTGTCCGAGACGGAATTTCATTGGAACCTCTCTTGCATGGTGCTGCACATGAATATGGAATGCGGGCCGGCACTGAAAATACGCCCTATATTGTCGGATTGGGGCAAGCCTGCTTTATGGCAATGAAGTGCATCGACGATTCGAGCGAGCGCATGGGAGTGCTTCGCGACCGACTGCAGGAACAGTTAATGGAATCGATTGGATCGGGCCTGGTGGTGCATGCCCGCCACGTCAAAAGACTGCCGAATACTCTGAGTGTCTCGTTTCCGGGGACGACCGGTACCGAGATCCTGGACAGAATCCCGGAACTGTGCGCTTCGACTGGCTCGGCCTGCCATAGTGGAAGCGGGTTTGTTTCTGCGACGCTGGACGCAATGGGCGTCTCACACGGGCAGGCTTTGGGAACGGTACGCTTGACGGTCGGTTGGTACACTTCCGAAGAAGAGATCGACCGCGCTGCAAGTCTGTTGATTGATGCCTGGGAAAACCTGCAGGCACCGGTGTAAGCGGGTCAGAAGTTCCGGCTAACGAAGTTGCACGATTTGATCGTGATAATGATTGCGCCATTCCTGGCAACCGCGACTGCCGATATCAAAATCCCGACAGACACGCGGTCGATGTTCGTGGTGCTTGCACAGCCGCGTGTTCAGTCGAGCCAAAAACAGGGCGGATCCAGTTCGCCTTCGGCAACGGAATAATTGGCCACGAAGGCTTCCAGTTCGACGCGAAGGTGAGCTGGTAAGCAATGCCAGTGTTCTTCGCCAAGGCTGCCGTCAAGAAATTGTTGTCGGGTGCGCGGGTCTTTGGCCAATTCGCGTAACCGCGGGTCCGCTTCGATCTCCTGAGCGGTTAATGCCGGGGCTGGCCTAATGAACGCAGGATATCCCATATGGAAACAACAGACTCCGCACCCGCGGCAGTCGAGATCGATTAGCTGGTAACGTGCGGGAATCTGGCATCTCGAATCTCGGGGTAGCCCTCAATCGTGGACTGGAAGCGATGCCTTGAAGATAGCCGATAGCTGGCCAGCCGAAATCCCCCATTGGACGCCGGTTTAGCGCAAAAAATCGGGCCATCCAGACGTGATGTCTGAATGGCCCGTTGACGTTTAGACCAGATTAGCTTCCTGGTTTAGAAAGCCAGGGTTACTACTTAGTTGCATCCACAGCCGCAGTCGGCAACTGGTGCAGCTTCGCAACCGCAACCGCAATCCGATTTTGCATGGCATCCGCAGCCGGCAAACATGCCACGCAGACGTGCACACAGGTTTCGGAGTGGAGTTCGACGGCATCCGCTGTCGCAGCAATCGCATCCGCAGTCAGCAACTGGTGCAGCTTCGCAACCGCAGCAATCGTTTCCGCGACCCATGCGGCCACCGAACAGACGACCACGGCCGCCATTGTCGCAGCATCCGCAATCAGCAACTGGAGCGTCACCGCAGCATCCGCCGTCAGCAACTGGAGCTCCGCCGCAACCGCAGCAAGCTGAAGGTGCAGGATTGACAGTTACGGGAACTTGCGTCTCGACAACTCGGGGAACGCGAACGCATACCGTGTAAGGAACTTGCTCGCAAACTTTGCGCGAAACTCGCACGGTCTTCATTTCCTGAACCTGTCGGCAGACAGTGTAAGGAACCTGACGTGTGCGGGTTTCTGTTACGCAGCGGGTTGTGCAAACAGGAACTTGACGTGTTTTGGTTTCGCAAACCATTTTGGTAACGCACTGATTAACAACTTTCGTACGGTTTTCCGTTCTCCAGCTGGTAACGCAGTAGTTAACTTCCTTGGTCTGAGGCTCGCATACCCAACGTGTGCAGCAAATCGTTTGCGGAACTTGTTCGCAAACCATCCGTGTCACGCAGCAGCTTACTTCCCGCGAGCGAGTTTCGCAGCGGTACTTGGTGACGCAGTAAGGAACTTGCTCGCAGGTTTGCTCGCAACGATACTTGGTCACAGGGCACTGCTTGGTTTCGCAGGTAGGAACCCAAACTTTCTTGCAAACCGTACGATCTGGTGTCTGGCAGCAAACGGTGCGGACGCAACCAGGATTCCACTGGCGGCAGCATGTGCAAGGATCATAGGTCCAGTAACCAGCGTCGCGAACGCGCCGCTGATACGACCGACCCGGGATCGTTTCCGTTGTTGTTTGCCATGAACCACCTCGAACCGTTACCGTTCTCATTTCGGTGTAAGGAACGCGGATGGTCTTGGTAACCGTGCGAGACAGTGTTTCCTGGTAAGGAACGCGAACGGTGTAGTTAACCGTCTTTGTCTGCATTTCCTTGACCGGGCGACTGACCGTTTTCATGATTGTCTTTTGCTCGGTTACAGGACGACGAACGTTGTAAGTAACCGTTCGAGTCCGTTGTTCCTGGACAGGAATCCGTACGCAATAGTTGACAGTTCGCTGAACGTTTTCTCGTACAGGTCGCTGAACGTTGTACGTTTCAGTGCGGTAGGATACTTCCTTGACAGGTCGCTGTACCGTGTACTCTTCGGTGCGACAAGCTTGTTCGCGAATCGTCCGAGTCACTGGAACTTGTTGGTCTTCGCAAACCGTTCTGTAAACAGTTCGCATTTTCTGCACTTGTTGTGTGTCATACACGACTGAACGACAAGTTCGCATTACCGTGTATCCACACCCACAGCCGGCTGCTGGTGCAGCAGCTCCAACCGTGTCGTAGCTGGCGCCGCCGCAACATTGGCCCCAGCCGAAGCTGGCCGACAAAACAGCAGCTACTGCTACTGAAGTCAGCAGACTTCTTACCAATTTCATTGTGTCTTCTCCCAAAAACTGACGTTTCTAAAACCTTTTGGAGGTGGCATCTGGTCTGGCGAAACACTCGCCATTGCCGTTCCGTTTCATGAATCGCCGTTGTGACTCCGGTCGCTACATCCTGCCGCGAATTTCTTCAACAACGAAAATCCAGACAATTTCTGCGTCTGGCCGAAAAGGCCCTCCTGCAACGTTAGGATTCGTCACCCGTGGCAGTCTTGGTTAAATAGGTAATATGAGACTTGTGAAAAATATGAAAAAGATGGTCAGGCTTTGCGGATTATGCTGCAAGCACCGATCATTTGATGGGTCCCGGCTGGTCAAAGCTTGCTCGCTGAGAATAACGATCGCTCCTACAAACGGGTCGTTTTTAGGTCTGAAGGAGCTTCATCCGTAGGATTTCCCGGGAAACGAAGCTCATCCAGATATTCCGGATCTGGGACTCAATTCGATATTTGGGGCCGAGTTGGCCCGGGATTGCCCGATTTCCATTCGGAGCCTAGCCTTATGTCATGAAGCACTGTTTTTCCGTTTAGGTAGATTTTGAAGCCGTCTCGACCCAACTCCTCTACCAGCGTGCCGAAGGCGGTCGTCAGTCGACTGAGTCTTTACCTGCGCGAACTCCAACAGCTTCTATTGGCCGACAAGAAAACAATAAGTTCAACTAATCTTGGACGGCGGCTTGGGCTTACCGCAGCTCAGGTTCGCAAAGATTTTGCCTATTTTGGCCAGTTCGGGTATCCAGGGATTGGATATCGCTGTGAAGAACTCATTTCTGAGATCAAAAAGATCCTGGGAACTGACCGCGTCTGGAATGTCGCCCTGGTCGGTTGCGGAAACCTGGGTCAAGCTCTGTTGGGATACCGGGGATTTCAGAAACAGGGATTTCGGGTGGTTGCTGCCTTCGACGTTTCGCCGAAGATTGTGGGGCAGATGGTGGAGGATCTGCAAGTTCATCACTTTGACCAGCTCTTTGAAATCTCCAAGACTCTGGATATTCGCTTGGCGATTCTGGCCGTTCCATCTTCCTCGGCCCACAAAGTGGCTGACCAATTGGTGGGGGCCGGCATCTCCGGAATTTTGAACTTTGCCCCGGTGACACTGACTCTCCCAAAATCGGTCAGTGTGGTGGGAGTTGATCTGGCGATGGAGCTGGAACAACTGGCATTTGCCGTTGTCAAACAAGTGGAGAAACCATAATATTGTGGCTCGATTGCCCGGTGGTGTAATGGTAGCACTAAGGATTTTGGTTCCTTCAGTCTAGGTTCGAGTCCTAGCCGGGTAACTTGTCTTGGCTATCGAAAGCCCCCGCATGACGCCCTGGTGGAGCGGCTCTTCCTGTTTTCCAGGTTGAATTCCGACTGATTGCTGAAAAGAATTGGCCGACGAGCCAAGGCATCGGACGGTTCCGACAATTGGCAATTCTTATCAGCTTTTACCAACTGGTACAAATGAGATTACCGGCGGCGATTTGAAGGATTAATGGACAATCCTCCCTGTTACCTGCGGACAAAATTGTCCCGACTTCGTAATTTGTGGGCGTGGACTTATGGCATCGATGGTTGGCGTGAGCCAACGAGCTAACGAGGATCACTCAAGTCTCGAATCTTGCCAATGTTCGGGTTCACAACAAGTAATTTTTACGCGTCACATGGGGGTTGTTGGGGAACAGTCATGATCAAAATTCAGTTTCAGATATCCGGAATCGTGTTCGCTTGGATTGCATTGCCGGGTTGTTGCCATCTATTTGGCCAATATCCGGCGTACCAAGGCCAGCAGGTCTATCCGACACCGGGCTATTCAGTTCAAAACTACTCGGGGCAGGTGATTCAGGGGCAATCTTATGCACAACCTGTTTATCCGGGCCAAAGTTCGCCAAATTATTACGCCCAGGGACAGCCTTACCCGCAAAACGACCAACAGTTTCTCAAGCCGCAACAGACGTTAACGACCAGTCATTGGGCGCAACGATTAAAATTTGGTGATCGGATGCATGACTTTGGTGCTGTCCCGACGGCTTCCAAACAGGAACATGTCTTTGAATTTGAAAACACGCTTGATGAGGAAATTTTCCTGACAGCGGTACGGGCCAGCTGTGGTTGCACAAAACCTCGGCTGTTGACCCAATCGGTAAAGCCGGGTGAAACAGGCAAGGTTCTTGCCAAGTTTGATACCATGAGTTTTCGTGGAGACAAAGCGGCGACGGTGACGGTATCCATCCAAAAAAATATGCCTCATACCGAATACGGAGAAATCCAATTCTCGGTAAAAGGCCGGATTCGCCAGGATGTTGTCGTTAATCCCAGCAAGGTCCAATTTGATAACGCGCGACCGAATGAAGAGACCCAACGGACGATTGAAGTCAAGTATGCCGGCGATTCCCGCTGGGCGCTGACCGACGTGAAATCTTCTAATCCGGATATCACAGTCGAGTCCCGGGAATCCAGTCGCGATCCGGCGACGGGCCGCGTGACCTATGAGTTAGCTGTCAAGTTGTTAAGCGGACAGCGAACCGGAATGTTTTCTGATTACTTGACGTTGATTACCAACGACAGCAATCCCGCCAGCAAACAAATGGTGATTCCGGTTGAGGGTAACATCCAGGCGATCATTCAATCGTCTCCGGTCAGGCTGGGAATCATTCATAAGGATGAACCGATTAAGAAGAAACTCGTGGTCCGCGGTGCACCAGGCGTTCCGCATCAAGGAGATTCTGGTCGATAATCAGCGAATTAAAGTTGAAAATGGCGACGGCGAAAAGTCGTTGCACATTCTGGAATACGAATTGGATACGTCCGATATCGGATCGATCGACAGCGAGATAAAAATTGTGGCTGATTTGCCCGGAGCGCCAACGACCACGATTCCGTTTTCGGCCCAAATCGTACAGCCCATCGCCAACGATCAATAAATCTTGACGCCAATCAACTGGATCAATACGCGCTCGCAAGGGCGCGTTTTTTGTTGTTTTGAATCAACTCGGTGAAGTGGGACTTTGCAAAACGGAGCCTGTACATCAAACTGAAGGCTCGATTCTGAAGCGGGAAAAAGTGCCAAACCCCACAAAAACATCATGTTGATTGAGTTTTACTGTTCGAACGTACTTGAGTACGACGCCTCCAAGGGTCGGAGCGTGCCTTGCGGCCACAGGTTGGTCGTTAGCGACGACAAGATCGGCCAGTTAATCAAATGCGAAAAATGCCAACAGATGGTAGAGGTTCCGTTTGAGATCGCCAAGAAACCAGCTGCCCAGAACACGCCCTCGGTGAAAAAAAAGCCTGCAATTGCCGCTACGAAATCAACGAAGCCTGCCCACAAGAACAAAGCCGTGCGGAGCAAGAAGGTGAACGAGCTCGGGCTGGCCGATCCAATTGACCGAATGACCACCGACGTCATGACGTTTGAATTCGAGCAGGAACAGAACGCTTCGGTCTACGACACCACCGAAAAACGTTGCCCCAAATGTGGCAGTTTGCTGCAGGAAAATGGTAAGTGTTCCCAATGCAGATACGTTGAACCAAGATTTGAATCGGCCTACCTGCCGTTGGACCAACTCCAAATGCAACCGGCAGGATTTCAACGTTGGTTCTGCGCGATATTCAATGAAGGCGTGTCGGTACGCATGATCACCATTGTGTTGCATGTAATGCTCGGGCTGTTGGCGGGCATTCTGATGCTGGCGGCGATCCTCGTTGGGGGAATTGGCGGAACGGTCGCGATGGTGGTGATTGGGTTATGCGCAGCGCTTTATGTGGCCTTGATCTACAAGGGTCATCAGCTGATGCGAAATCCGCGGGCAAGACTTGCTTGGTTTCAAAAACCGATTTGGAACTTGATCCTGTGGTTTGCCCGCAGGCTTGACTGGCAAGGCTATGATTCGACGCTCAAGGGTCGCTCGATCATTGACCAACGAAATGCGCCCATCGTCGATGAAAAAGTCCCTTACCTCGAAGGGCTTAACAAATGCCACGTTCTCGATTTGGAAGGCACTTTAATTACGGACAAAGCCCTTCGTCATTTCTATGGTTTGACGAATTTGCATTGCCTCGTGCTGCGCAAAACCAAGGTGACGCATGAAGGCGTGATTCGGTTGCAACAGGCCAATCCGCGGTTATGGATCTGGTACTAGTCATCCGAGTTTGCGTCCTCGCGTGCGTCCGTCGCTACCTGCTGCTGTATATCGTCCATTCACTCGTGCGGCGACAAATGTTCCGTTCAGACCAATATGAACTTGTCGACTTTGGCGACGGCGAAAAGCTGGAAAATTTCGGAGGCGTTCTCGTTCGCCGGGAATCGCCGGTCGCCAATGGTCCGAAATTGATCCCTGAGGCATGGACAGGTTCGCTTCGATTTCAGAGACATGAGGCTGGCACAGGTTCCTGGGTGGGCGCGGCGGTTCCGAAATGTTGGACAATCCGCCACGAGACATTTTCGCTGCAGCTGAAGAAAACCCCATTTGGGCACCTGGGAGTATTTCCCGAACAGGCCAGCAATTGGTCGTGGATCAATTCACTCCCGTTGGAACTGACCGGTTTGAAGGCGATCAATTTGTTTGCTTATACGGGTGGGACTACGCTGGCATTGGCGGCACGTGGCGCGTCGGTTGTGCATGTTGATTCCGCCAGAAACATCGTCAATTGGGCGCGCTCCAATGCGGCCCTGTCCGGACTGGCGGACGCTCCCATTCGCTGGTTGGTGGAAGATGCCATCACGTTTCTTCGGCGTGAAATCAAGCGTGGAAACGATTATGATATCGTGGTTGCAGATCCTCCTTCGTATGGCCGCGGGACGCGCAACGAAACGTGGAAACTTTCACGAGATATGGACACCCTTCTCGAGATGCTCGCGGCGTTGACAAAAAATCGGTGCCGTTTGCTTCTGTTTACATGTCACACTCCGGAATTCGACTCGTCTCGGCTGAGATCGCTGATTGGCGGACGATTTGATCTCTCGTTCGGGAAATTACGTTCGACAAGCCTCTGTTTGAAAAGTCGGGACAAACGTCCTTTGGAAAGCGGTACCTGTTTTCGCTGGCTCGCAGATTCGCGCGCGTAGGTCCGAGCGACGGCAGGACGCTGAAAGTATGAAGCGTGCAAGAAATCACCAGCAATCAAAATCCGAAATTTCGCGCCGCGCTCCAGTTGCATACATCGCGGGGGCGCCGCAAGCAAAACCGATTCGTGATCTTCGGCTGGCGGGAAGTCGAACGGGCGATTGGCAACGGAGTCGAGATTGAGGAACTTTTTGTTTGTAAAAACCTGGTTCCACCCGACACATTTTCACAAATCATGAGTTGTGCCAGTGAATTCGGCCGGGAGCTATTCCTGTTGTCCGAAGCCCTTTTTGAAAAACTAAAATACGGAGATCGCACCGACGGAGTCGTGGCAACTGCGGCAAGACCAGAATTACTCCTCGCGAATTTTGAGGTTGCGCCCCTCTCGTTTTATCTGGTCATTCAAGGTATCGAAAAACCAGGAAACTTGGGCGCCATCGTACGGAGCGCCGACGGCGCAGGCGCGCACGGCGTGGTCGTTGTCGACGCGATCACCGACACATTTCATCCCAACGCCATCCGCACGAGTATGGGGACGGTGTTTTCGGTTCCACTCGCGGTGACAACTTCCGAATGTGCCCTGGAATGGTTACGCGAACATCAATTCAAAATTGTGATTGCCCGCCCCGAGGCGACGCTCAATTTCTATCAAGCTGATTTGAGTGGCAAGCTGGCCATTGTCCTCGGTAATGAAGCTCACGGCTTGACCGATGATTGGGATATTCCGGACGGCATCGCGGTGAAATTGCCGATGCTTGGAATCGCCGATAGTCTCAATGTATCGGTGTCGGCATCGATCATGGCATACGAGGTATGCCGTCAGCGGAATCCCAAAATGGAAGACGCCTAGCGGCAGGATGCGCGAACCGCTGCGCCCAATAACGCAGCAATGGGAACGCGACGCTCAGGTGGATACAGCGTTTTTTGATTTCGAGCGGGCGGCAGGATTGGTCAACAGGAACAAGATCGCAAATACAGCGACCCAGAAAGCAACGAACAATCCCAAAACGAGGATCGACGGTAAAGCGACCAGCGAATCGTCAGTCGATGTAATGTAGAAACTCGAATTGGCCGTCCCCTGCTCGTCCATTTTGACGTCAAAAAATATTTCCTGGGTGCTGGATTCAGAGAACCGTTCCATGAAATCAAAGCCAAGATTGATTTTCATCATCGCTTCCGGACGATAGTAACTGGCTTCATAGGCCGGCACGATCAGCGAGTTATCCCGATCTCGATCGAGACTGTAGCTCGTTAAGGTTGATCCGCCAAACGGATCCTTGATCGTCAATTCAACTTGTTGAACGTCGACATCGGCTGTTTCGCGTGCGGGATCAATATCCATGCAAATTATCAACCGATCCATCCTGTTGATTCCGCGGCTTTTGAAATAAGTCCAGAGTTCGCCGGTGTTGATACCCTGCTTGCCAGGGTTGATTTTGAACATGTCTCCAGAGCGGTACTGCCCCGGTGAACAGCTAAAATCGCCGACAAAAATGTCTTCGAATTTTTGGTCATCCAGAATCACCTCGTCGGCTATCGACGAGACGGAAAAACTAGCGCAGACGACACTCGCTAAGACAAGAAGATACCTGATGATGTTCGTCATGATGGTTCATTCCGTGTTGCTAAATCCGCCGCCGAAAAAGATTGGACGGAAAGCAAAAAAGTCAATCCCGGTCCAAGCCGGGAGACCCAAGCCGAATTGATCCACCTATTCTAATGTCCCGGGGCGGGTTGTCCAATTGTCAGTCCAAAAATGACGGCATTATGAGGAAATTTTAACCGGCAAAATCCACCGAAATCGTGCCCCCGCAATAATTCACAAAACGAACGGTTCGCAACGGGCTTCCCCTAAACCGTGGGCTGGCGGCAATGAGGGCGGAAAATGGACGTTTTTCAAAGGGGCGAGTTAATGGGACGAATCGCGCCCGCGAGGGACGAATCACGCCCGCGGATCGTTGTAGAGGATTTCCAGGCCCGCTTTGGACCGGAATAATTGCCGACCCTCCAGCAATGGCCGAGTCAGAAAACGGATCAGTTGCCAGCATGAATAACTGTGAAGTTTGCGCGAGGAGGTTATTACGGGGTTGCGTACCAGGGTGAATTTTCCGCGAGCTTTCAAATTTCGCGAGAAAAAATATTCTTCCGCGGCATAATAATTCTCGTCAAAACCACCGAAATCGACGAATGGGTCCTTGAGGCAAAACATGTAGCATCCTGCCGCCCAACGACCCATCAACTGCCAACCGACATAAACACCCAGATACATCAGGTACTTGGTCAATGGCAGCGGCTTGTCTTTGTTGACATCCACCCGGGCTCCCCCACCAACACTTCCTGAGGAAAATGCCGCAAGTGTTTGCTGGAGCGTTTTCGGAGGTACGATCGTGTCAGCGTCTACAAAAATCAGTCGCTCGTATCTTGCCTGTGCAGCTCCAGCATTTCGAACTGCTCCAATGTTTCTCAAGTCAACGTCGATCACGCGTGCACCCAGTTCGGCCGCCAGTTCGCCGGTTTCATCGCTCGACGCATCGTTGACCACGATGATTTCAAACTTCAGCTCAAGTTGATTGCAGGCGGCTTTGATTGCCGCGACGGTCGCCCGCAGATATTTCTCTTCGTTATGTGCAGGGATCACAAAGGAAACGGGTGGGTGCTTCAAGTTCGGTTCCAATTAATCAAACAGTTTCGTATTCTGCATTATTGCATGACAAGCTATAATCGGTAGTGACCATGATTGCAATGTAAGGCCCAAAAGGTGTGCTAACTGTGAAGAACGTTCTGGCAATCGTCCTGGCCGGCGGCAAGGGCTCGCGACTTGAACCTTTGACTCGCGACCGTGCGAAACCAGCAGTTCCTTTTGGAGGAGCCTATCGAATCATCGATTTCTCGCTGTCAAATTGCCTTAATAGCGGCATTCGAAAGCTATTGGTGTTGACCCAATACAAGGCGATGAGCCTGGACCGGCATATCAATAACGGTTGGCGCAATTTTTTCTGCAATGAACTCGGGGAATTCATCGATGTTGTTCCTCCTCAGCAGCGTATCGATGAGCACTGGTACCAGGGAACGGCCGATGCCGTCTACCAGAATATCTATTCACTGGAAAAACAGCGACCGGAATACGTGTTGATTCTCGCTGGTGACCATATTTACAAAATGAATTACCAGAAAATGGTCGACGATCACATTGCCAACAACGCCGACATGACGATTGCCGCTCTGGAAACGGATATCGAGATGGCCCGTCAATTTGGTGTGATGCAAATTGACACGGAACATCGCCTGGTGGGATTTGAGGAAAAACCGGCCGAGCCAAAGACCATTCCGGGCAGGGGCGACGCGTGCCTGTGCAGCATGGGGATTTACGTATTTACCGCCAGGTTTCTGTTTGAGCAGCTGTTGAAGGACGCCAATGATCCGCGCAGTTCGCACGACTTCGGCAAGAATATCATCCCCCCGATCATTGAATCGTGCCGTTTGTTCGCATTTCCATTCCTGGACGAGAATCGAAAGGCAAGTGCGTATTGGCGCGACGTCGGAACGTTGGATGCGTACTTCCAGGCAAACATGGATTTGATAAGTGTCGATCCGATGTTGAACATGTACGATCAGGATTGGCCCATTCGAACGACTCAGTCCGGTTTTCCGCCGCCAAAATTTGTATTTGGAAGTCGGGAAAACGAGGAGCGCGTGGGTCGGGCGTTGGACAGCATCGTGTGTGCCGGCTCAATCATCTCCGGAGGAACCGTGGAAAGATGCATCCTGGGACCGCATGTGCGAATCAACAGCTATGCACATGTGACGGATTCCATTCTGTTTGATGGCGTGGAAGTCGGCCGGCGAGCCAGGATTCGCAGGGCGATTATCGACAAAGGGGTGACGATTCCGGCCAATGTCGAAATTGGATTCGACCACGAGGCCGATCGAGCTCGGGGCTTTATTGTGAGTCCCGGGGGAGTCGTGTGTATTGGCAAATCAGCACTTGTCGAGCCTGCGATGCCGGCACCCAGCTGGATGAAATCGAAAACAAAGAAAACCACCGACGAATCTGTCAGTGGCTGAGCGGTTGGCTGCGGAACGATGATTGCGATCTACAGGACTTCGCGCGTCAGTTCGCAGGAACCCCTGAGTCTGAGGTTCCTGATAAAAAGATGGCTCATGATCGAATTTTGGCGAAGGTCCGCTTCGACTGCAACGGTTACCTTTTGCGTATTGGCCTGAATCGTTGACGGGGTTACCGTGACGTCATAATTTGCAGCGCCAACCGAACCCATTACAAAGCCGACGGCATCTTCGATTTTGGCGATGGTTACCCCGGGGACGATTCCGACGCGGGCTCCCTCATAGGCCGCGCTTTCGCACGCGTGTCGCAACATATTTGCACTGGCCAATTCGAATGAGGCGAACAAAAACAAGAACAGCAACGGCAGACAAATTGCAACTTCGACCGTCGTGACACCGCGGCGGAATTGAAAACTTATTTTTTTCATCTCAATTGGCTTTCAGTAATTTTAACGTATCGGGTCGTGGAGCAGCCTCAAGGTGTTTGCCCGCTAAATCGGGTGATCGCGTGCTCATTCGGTCATGAGCACACGTAGCGTCTTGGCAATCGTCTGAAAGGCATCCAGCAGTTCCTGATTGGTATTCGCGTGCAGATGAATTCCGCCACCAATGTCCGCACAAGTTTCCATTAACGCTTGGTTCGCACCTGCGCTGAACGTAATGGTGTGCAGCGTAATGTTGGCCGCCGCAATGTCGACCGCGACGACATCCGGAGAGACGCCGGTATTATGATTTCCATCGGTCATGACAATAATGGACTTCAAGGCAAATGGCCTGGCGCCGGCGTCATGCTCGATTGAATCGAGACCCTTGCGCAATCCGAGACCGATCGCCGTGTAACCACCGGGTGATTCAAGCGCGAACGCTTCGCGAATTGAAAGTAGATTCGGTGTTAAGTCAACGAGTTTTCGCGCATTAGTGCTGTAAACCGTCAGTGAAATGTGTTCTTCCTGCGGGCTGTCTTCAAGCTCAGTAAGAAAGACATTGAGGGCGTTCTGCAGAGCTTCGAAACGGTTTTCGTGTGCCATGGATCCCGAGACATCCAGGACCAAGGCAATATCGCGGTCGAGTCGAGTCGCCGTTGCCGTTTGGATGGTTTCAAATTGAGTGACGCCAAACAGCGGCCCAAACATCATGTTAACAGGACCATTGGGCGAGCCGTTACGCCGCTCACCGGTAACGTTGATCGAGTTGATGATGGCACCATTGGGATCGAAGGAAAAGGAGCCATCGGGGTTTTGGGTTGAAGTTCCAAACACAATCTGATCGGGATTCAGATCCAGGCCCTGCCCGGCAACAATGTTTAACCGTGCCGTGTTCAACGCGGCGGCGACAGCTGCGTCCTGGTTTTGGAGTCGCCCCAGTGCCTCAACTCCCGCCCGGGCAGCGGCATCGGTCGCCGTACGGAGTTCGCTGCGAGTCACATGGATCCGGGCAATATCGATCGCCAGACAAGCCGAAACAAAGAGAATGATCAGCACGACGGCAACCAACGGCAGCATGGCCCCGGTTCGGTCAGCTCCCGGTTGAAAACGGGTTTTGAAGGTACTGGTTCGGTTCACGGTATTTTTCCTCGAAGTAGGTCTGGGGAGCGAAAAGGGAAACAGCGGAGGGGCTATTCTTTGATCATGACCGCGTCGGCGGCGACGACGTTGTTTCGAAATGGGCCAAACGGAATAAAGCTGTTGGCGTTGCCGGGCGCAGAGGCGGTCACGCGAATCGTGTCGCCAGGTGCGGCCGAGGCCACATTCGGAGGGTCGAACGAGATGGTGACGCCGTCAAGTTGCCGACTCCGGACAACTGCTTCGGCGGCAGCAATTGCGTCATCATTATCTGCATTCCGCAGGATGGCGACTTTCGCGCCTTCATAGGCAGATTGAATCATGGCCTGCCTGAGAAACAGCATACTTGCTGCCTCGATTGATCCAAGCACGACCAGTACAATGACCGGCAGGCATACGGCAAATTCAACCGTGGCAACTCCACGGCGTCCTTGGCAGTTGAGTTTTTGTGGTTTTTTCATGGCATCATCGGTCCAAAAGGATTTGTTTCATCGCACGTTGCGTTAACCGGTGGTCGTCGCAGTGTCGCCCTGGAGTTGCCGTTTGAGGTTCTCAATTTCTTCTCGTTGCCGCTTCACCAAATCCGCTACGCTGTTGTATTCAGCCGCAACCTCTGTCCAGAAGTCGTTGTCACGGAAGGTGCAGTGGTCCGTGTTTTTCTCGCTGCCCAGCTCGCGAATGTGACGTCGCAGGCGGACAATTGGACCGACGAAGCGGTTGCTGAAGCGGATCGTATCCAGCATGAATGCCGGAAATAAAGCCAGCAGGATCATCCCGATGAACATGAATTCGCCAAGTTCAAACTTGAGCCGATCGAGGACCGACTTGGCCGGATCGCCCAGGAGAGTTTGCATCAGGACGATTGAAATCAGGGTGACGACAAAAAACGTGCACCAATGACAGAAGATTCTTCGCAGCAACGCTCCCTGCACCGAGGAGTCGACAAAATTCTGTTTTCTTTTGAATCGCATTGATTTGGCCTCACAACAATTGACTGGGTATCCACTCTTGAAACAAATGTCCTTTTGAAACATTTACAAACTTCCAGTAACGTTAGGACACAATCAGTCGACAGGTCGTGATGATGAGGCAACATATAGCAAATCATGGACCCGACCAGATCCGCATTTGGCATCAGGCATCCAGACGCTACAACCAGCGTCGCCTGAACTGATTATTCCTCCTGACCTGGATAACCGGCTTGATTCGACTTGACGGTCCCGATGAAAAATCACGACGCAATCCAACCGACGTTTACCAAATACAACAGTCGACCTGATCGCAATTAGCGTGCTGATATTGACCAAAATCGTGAATTGTTGTGCTGGCAAGTTTCGCTTAGGCTTTTTTGGGTGGTTGACGATGAACAACACAACAGGTGTCGGTGAAGGCATCGTGGACGCGACTACCGATGGATGGAATGGTTATATGAGTCTGAAATTTGGAATTTACCTGGTTGAGCAACGAATCATCACACCTGAGCAATTCTGTGGGCTCGTCAAAATCCAACAGGAAACGACGGTTTCACTGGCAAATCTCGCGATCAAAAAGAATCTGCTGACGATCAGGCAAGTCGCAACGATTCTGGATGAACTGGAAGCCACGCCGGCGAAGACGTTTCAGCAGATTGCCATGGAGATGGACTTGCTCGACGAAGCCGATGCAGCACTGTTGCTTCAATATCAGATGGAAAGCTGTACGCCGATTCGGACGCTGGTTTCCGAATGTGGTTTGCTAACCGAACGACAAGCATCGGTGCTGCACAATCATTTCGAGCGAACCGCAACCAATTCACCAGTTCATGCGCCGATCCCACCGGCTCAGCCAACGGCCGATCCTCACGCGCCAGCTGATGCGTCACGAAGAACTGCCAGTCCACCACGCCCCAAGTTTCGCTCGCGGCCAGTCATCGTCCATCCATACTCGACCACCCAGTAAGGGTTGGCAGAAGTCGCTGCGGCGAGTGCAGAAGAAGATCTGAAAAAAAAGGGAACTGCCACAGGCAGTTCCCTTTGTTGTTTCAATATCGCAATCGTGAATTGTCTCGCTAGCGCATATTCTACCGCAAGCAGCGATTATCGTTTGTTGAGCATTCTTGCCCGCTTGGATCGGCGTTCGGCTCGGAGTCGTGCCCGGCGTTTCGTCTCGCTGGGTTTTTCGTAATACTCGCGGCGTCGCATCTCTTTTTTGATTCCACTTCGTTCAACCAATTTTCGGAATCTTCTGACAGCCTCCTGGATGGACTCTTTGTCACGAACCAATAGCTTTACCATTGCCCCTCCAAACGATGTATCAAATTCACAATCTTTCCTTTCTGATGAGGATTGAGTTTTTGCCCTGCGCAGACTTAGTTCGGCGGCGATTTCGGGGCAAATCGAGTATAATCCACCGATTCTAGTGTTTTGACAGCTTTTTTGTCCAGTGCCGGTAGAGACAAAAGTCGGTCTGCAGCCGATTATTTCCAAACTCTTCCGCTGGGAGGCTTTTCCCAGGTTGCCCAGATGCGTTAACCCTAAAATCGCTCCGGCTCGCAGTTTCATCCCGTTTTCTGCCGATGACCTTCTTACAGTTCCTTTCCGATTTCTGCGTCATTACGGAAAATCATGTCGCACTCCAGTGGACCAAATCAGGGTCAGTACCACTTTATCGCCGAGTTGCTCGAGCGACAAAACGACGTGCTCAATCAAATTGACCATCTCAACGAGCGGATCGAAGCATTCATCCAAGAAATTGGTCAGGATCGCCGCTCAGAGCGCGAACGCCAGTTCCAAATCGACGCGAATTCCGAAGCTTTGGGCTGGCATGGCGATTCGGATGAAAAAAATCTCGGCGAGGCCGCGTAGCAAGCGCCGTGTGACTCAACCTGCCGGCGAATAAAGGCAGCGATTCGTTAATCCGACTGGTCGAGATTTCCCGATTTTCGAATCGCCCACATCAATCTGAGCCCCATCATAATGCTTACAAAGCACCCCATCACACCCAACATCGAGAGGTCGTGAATTCTCATCAGCCCTTCTTCGGGGAACATCAATGGCGGTACTTTGTAACTAAGCATCAACGACGAACCCAGAAACAGTGCACTGGTCATCAACCCCATCACCATCCGGTTGACCGATGGCCCCAATTTCCGATGGTCCAGGTGAACGTCGAATCTACCGGATTGAATTTGCTCGAGGATGCTGGAGATCCGGCCAGGCAGCGCGTCGGCAAGCTGTTCCATCTGAAGGTAAAATCTGCGCATTTTTCGCATGTGACGGACCGGCGACATGCGTTTCAGAACCAACATCCGCTGAAACGGCTTCATAATTTCCATCAAGCTGAAGTTGGGATCCAACAGCCTGCTGGTCCCTTCCAGCGTGATTAGCACTTTGATCAACAGCGATGCCTCACTGGGAAGCGTAATGTTAAAACGGCGTACGATCCCGACAAAATCGCTCAAAGCGCCGCTCATGTCAAATTGCGACATGACCTGCGTGGAATAATGGCCGACGAAGTCCGCAATGTCGTTGGAAAACGCGGCTTCGCTCAAGTCCAGCGGGCATTTGCCGATCCGTTTGATGAGTGCCGTCAGCATCGCCACATCCTGATTCACAATCGCGACCAGCATTGCCTCGATATCTTCACGAAGTCGTTCACTAATGCGACCGACCATTCCAAAGTCGATCAAGGCGATCTTGCCTTCATCCGTGATCAGAATGTTGCCCGGGTGTGGATCGGCATGGTAAAAGCCGTGTTGAAAGATCATTTTTAGGTAAAGGTTAGCGCCTTTGCGTGCGAGGCTGTCCAAGTCAGCGTCTGCATGGTGCAGTGATCGTTTCATATCAACCAGCTTGGTGCCTGCGATCCGTTGCATGGTGATCATTCGCGGCGAACAAAGCTGAGTCACCGGAAACGGGATCACGACGGTCTTGTCAGCTTTGAACATCGCGCGAAATTGAAGCAGGTTTCGTTGTTCCCGTTCAAGATCCAACTCGCGTCGCATTGCGCGGGAAATTTCAGCGACAACCAATGTCGGCTGATAATTTTTGAAGTCTTCCAAACGCTCTGCCATCGCGGCGATCCCGGACAGGATGTCGAGGTCGGTTTCAATAATCCTCTCAATGCCGGCGTGCCGCACCTTGACCACGACATCGGTCTCACGATCGCAATGCTGCCCAGCAACACAGGCTCCGTTGTCCGACGACGGGTGCAGCGAATCACCGTTGTGCAGTTCCCGGAATTCTTCGGCCAGCCTGGCGGCATGAACCTGCCCGATCGAAGCCGAGGCGATTGGCTTTTCTTCGAAGAAAATAAACATTTCTTCGAGTCGCCGGCCCTGTTCCGTTTCGATCACGTTTTTAACGGTCTCGAACGGATCCTGCGGCGTATCCGACTGGAGTTTCGAAAGTTCGTCCGCGATCTCAGGACCGATCAGATCCGGACGCGTACTTAACAATTGCCCAAATTTTATGAACGTGGGTCCCAATTCGGTTAACGCCAGCCGAATTCGGGCCGCCTGTGTCAGATGCGCGAGCACTTCCCCATCGGACGCTTTGAGCCGCTCGTTGATGAAAGCGATGTTAAACCGGCTCATCCAGTCCGCCAGCCCGTATTTGCTCAGCACGGACACGATTTCAGTCCAGCGTCGGACGTTGCGATAGAGCTGTGGAATCGAACCGATGGATCTTTTCATGGGAATCATTATTGGCATTTGATAGTGAAAGCCTATGCGTTTGCCGGCATAAAAGCAATTTCAGCCCACGGCTAACGCCACCATTTTCTGCTAAACTGGCGGAGTGTACATCGTTTCAAACCTGCTTCAGGCCCCTAATTCGAAGATAACCTCAATGTCCGGAATCGAGCGTCAAAAACTGCTGGTTGCAATCGGGTTTCTTGTCGTTTTTACAGCCGTGGAATTCTGTTACGCAGATAATTGGCCCCAATGGCGTGGAACTGACTTTACCAGCGTCAGTTCAGAAGCGGGAATTCCAGCTGATGTGGGCGATCAGCGCGCCCTGTTGTGGAAATTCGAATTGCCCGGTCCGGGAGGTGCCAGCCCGATCGTTTGGGGAGACCGAATTTTCTTGACGTCGGTTGATGGTGACGGGGCCGACGGCGACAAACTGGTCCTGATGTGCGTATCGACGGACGGGGAACTGAAATGGAAACAACAACTCGATGGCGAAAACAAAAACAGCCGCGATGGTGGGAATTCGGCCAGTCCGTCTCCTTGTACCGACGGCGAGCACGTTTGGGCCATGATGACGGACGGAATTATTTATTGCTTCGACATGGATGGAAAACTGATTTGGAAAAAGAATCTGCAGGCAGAGTATGGCGCGTTTCACATTCAGTTCGGAATGACGACGACGCCGGTGCTTGATAATAATGTTTTGTATGTCCAGTTGATTCATGGTGAGATGAAACGGGGTTCAACAGAAACCAGCACGGGCTGGGTCATTGCATTGGACGCCAAATCCGGAAAAGAAATCTGGAAACATGAACGAAAGACGGATGGCGTTTTTGAAAATCGTCACGCCTACACGTCTCCGGTTGTGTATCGTGACAAGCACCGGGAATTTCTGCTGACCCACGGTGGCGACTATTTGATTGCCCATTCGCTGAAGGATGGCTCCGAGCTGTGGAGGTGTGGGGATCTGAATCCAAAAGGCGACAGCTATAACATGTTTCTGCGGTTTGTCTCCTCGCCCGTTTGCGGCCCGGGTTTGATTGTCTGTCCGTCTGCAAAAAACGGACCCGTGCTGGGGATCCGAGTGGATGACCAGTTGCAGGGCGACGTTTCTGAAATACAGGATACCCGCCAGTGGCGACTTGAGCGCGGCACCCCGGATGTGGCGACCCCCGTTATTTATGATGGCCTGGTCTATTTGGCGAGGGAAAACGGGGTCATGCTGGTGCTCGACGCAAAAACCGGTGAGCAAGTGTACGAGAAGCGATTGTTAGCCGATCGTCACCGTTCGACGCCGGTCGCCGCGGACGGAAAGATCTTTGTCACCGGCCGCGAAGGCGCATTGACCGTTTTGGCGGCCGGTCGAGAGCCAAAAGTACTCAGTGAAGTTGAACTTGGCGATTCAATTTACGCGTCGCCAGCGGTCGCCAATGGACGCATCTACGTACGTTCGAATAAGCAACTTTTCGCTTTTGGAACGCCCAAGGACTGACATTTTTCGACCTTGAATCCTCAGATTAAACGCTTGATTCCCATTCGCAGCCGCCGGTTTTGTCACGAGAGAGAAGAATGAAAGTTTTTACGGTTCTGTTGTTGTTCGTTGTTTCTTCCGGAAGTTGTCTAGCCTGTCAGGATATTACGGAAACCTCGCCCGTCGAAGAGAAGCCAAAAATGCAATACGCAATCGCGATTCATGGCGGTGCCGGTTCATCGCCAACCCGTTTTTCGAAAGAGGCCAACGCCCGCCGGACCGAGTCGATGCGAACAGCACTGCAGATTGGTACCGACATTCTCAAGGCCGGAGGAACCGCTTTGGACGCGACGGAAAGCGTTGTGCTGTTTCTCGAAAACGACCCTCAATTCAACGCCGGCCGGGGCGCTGTTTTCAATGCCGCTGGCAGTCACGAACTGGATGCCTCCATCATGGATGGACGTACCAAAGCATGCGGAGCGGTCGCCGGAGTTTCTCGCGTAAAACATCCGATTTCGTTAGCTCGCTTGGTGATGACTGACACCGAGCATGTGCTTCTGTCCGGGCCGGGAGCCGAAATGTTCGCAGCCAGCAAGGGGCTGATCATGGTCGAGCCAAACTATTTCGACACCGACGCGACTTTGAAGGCTTGGCAACGAGCCAGGGCCAAGGTGGGTGAACGCAGTGCGCTGGAAGCCAAGGGTGAGGAGGCCCTGGAATTGGTAGACCTTGATACGGGATCGTATTTGGGAACGGTTGGATGCGTCGCGCTCGATTCGAACGGTAATCTTGCGGCAGCCACTTCCACGGGCGGCCTGACCAACAAAAAGTTTGGGCGGATTGGCGACAGTCCGATCATTGGTGCTGGAAACTACGCGGACAATGAAACATGTGCGATTTCCGGCACCGGGATCGGAGAGCAATATATCCGGAACGTCGTCGCGTTTGATGTGGCCGCCCAGATGAAATACCGCAACGTTTCGTTGCAGGCTGCCATCGATGATAATTTGCAAAACCGTCTCAAGCCGGGCGACGGAGGGATCATCGGCGTCGATCACGATGGAAATATTTACATGGCATTCAATACGCAAGGCATGGCACGAGCTGCCGCCGACTCAAGTGGTCGTTTTGAAGTCCACTGGGACGAACCCATTGAGAAAAAATGACCACGCCGTGTTGTCGCCGGCGCAATGATCTCAAGACCAATGGCAACCCGACGCGTGAGCGAGGAAACTCAAAAAATGGGTTTCTTTGCTTGCTCTACGGGTTTCCAGAGGTTTTGAACACTGAAAACTTTCACGGCTATGCACGTTCCAGCTTTGCCTTCTCCAGTTCTCCAGTTAACGACTGAGTCTTCGCAAATTGCGAAGCATGTTTGTCAAGTCATCCTGAACCTGGGACGTTGCCCCAACGACGATAATTCTAGAAGGACGGTAGTAATAAATGATTCCGCTGCCGCCGTTTCGTTGCCAGAACTCGGGATTAATCGTATTTTCGATCAAGTTAACAAGTTCTTCGCCATGGTCCCAGGGAGGGGCGTAGTGCCCGGGAAGGTATCCCAATAATTGCGACGGGCCGCCGGTTAAATTGCCCAGCGAACTCATCGAGCTATACATCAATTCATCGATCGCGTCAGCGTCGGAAATTTCGGAACCGCTTGGAGAATCTGGCGACGACGGGCTATTTGGCGATGCGAGTGGGTTGGACGTCGATTCTCCTGGTTTGTTTGACGCGGGATTTTCAACCGCTTCGCCGGCAAGCAATTTTTTGGTTTCCTCAATCTGTTCCTTCTTGAGGCGGCGGGCCTTGCGGGCCTTTTCGATCTCGATCGTCTTCAAGTACTTTTTTAAGCGATCGGCCGCGACTGCCCGCATGCTTTGCAGTTGTCGATTCGTTGAAAACCTGGGGTCGGCTACAATCTCCTGATGCATGAAGCACAAATCAACGATCCCGCCGACCTGCAGATCGACGTTATCTTTGGTTTTGGAGTTTTTCAAAAATGCCTCGACGTCACGCCGCATTTCACCAATGGGTCGTTGCACGGTGTTGGCCGGGAGCGGCTCGTCGGCAAATACCGAAACCAGGTCCGGGAGCCCGATACTCGCGAAGATGACGATGGCCACCGCGACCAAAATGAACAGAAGCCCGGTTGCCAAACCGGCTAACAAACCGTGTAACAACTTGCGGGATCTTGCTCCGACGGCGGGACTTTTTTGCCTTGCCGGACGCCAGAATTTTGGGATTTGAGAGTTCACTACGGAAACTCCTTATTCGCAGAGGATGCCTGCCCGCCAATAGTCTATCGAATCGACAATCGTTGTGCAATTTGATGCTGGTCCCCGCGCATGATAGATTCACGTGACGTGGCGTTCGTCCATAATACGGGGTTTCGCGATCCATCTCGTTTCCGCGTGATATTTTCCAGCCGTTGGTTGCCCATGAATCTGCGTTGCCCCAAATGTCGCACTGCATTCGAGCTACAATACGACGATAGCGCGGAAATCGTGTGTCCCAGTTGTCAGTCGGAGATTCACCTCAATGAACTGCTCAGTCTGGATGAATCCCTGACACAAACTTCCGATCATCAATCGACGATCCTTGAAGCCGGTGACACGGTCGCGCATTTTCGAATCAGGAGCATCCTCGGCCGTGGTGGATTTGGAACGGTTTACGCTGCATTTGATGAACGGCTGCAGCGAATCGTGGCCTTGAAACTGCCACGCCTGAACCGCATGTCGCAATTTCACGTCGATTTGTTTTTTCGTGAGGCCCAAGCGGCGGCCCAATTGCGACATCCCAATATTGTGGGGGTTCACGAAGTTGGCCGCGACGGCGACCGGGTTTACATCGTTAGCGACTATGTCGAAGGCGGGCAAACGCTTGTGGAATGGTCGGAGGAACACAAGCCGACTGCCGTTCACGCCGCCCGAATGATTGCCGACATTGCGCGGGCGATGCACATGGCGCACGAAAAAGGCGTCGTTCATCGCGACTTGAAACCCCGTAACATTCTTGTTGATGGGGATGGCAAACCGCACATCACCGACTTCGGCATGGCCAAGCGGGACAATCCCGAAAACTTTACGATTTCCGCCAAGGGGAGAGTAATGGGAACCCCGGCCTACATGTCACCCGAACAGGCTGCCGGGAAGGCAGAGTTGGCCGATCGGCGAACGGACGTTTATTCACTCGGTGTCGTGCTCTACGAATTACTTGCCGGCAGGCGTCCGTTTGTAGGTGAAAGCGGTTTGATCATTGATGAGGTCATCGAAGGCCAGGCGCCGCCTGTTCGACAGTTCGCGCCGCAAACGCCGAAAGACCTGGAAGCAATTTGTTTGAAAGCGATCGAAACGAATCCGGGCAATCGGTTTGCCACGGGATTGGAATTCGCCGATGAACTCGAGCGGTTCATCCGGGGCGAACCCACATTGACGCGACCCTTGACCAGATTCCAACGCGGCGTGAGAACGATCAAGCGACACCTGGTGACCACCACCGTCGGATCCATGTTATTGCTTTTGGCCGGCATTGCCTTTTATCTGTACTCGACCCGACCTGCGGGTCCGCCCGATGTGCGCAAACTTGTTGAGTTCAAAGTCATCCCCCCTCGTGCCGACGTCGCCATCGTCAAAGTCGATTTTGAATTGGGTCGTATCGACTACGACAACGTTCTCTTTCCCGATTCCAGTGATGATGGCTACTGGATTAAACTGGAACCCGGATGGTACATCATCGAAGCTTCCATGCCGGGATTCGGCGTGCAGGAAGTCTGGCGCAATGTGCCGGAAGGCAATGGCGATTTTAGAATGATCGACCTTGCCAACTACAACTGGGAGTTGGATGATAATCGCGTGACGTGGAAAGAAATTGAAATCCACAAAAACGACCTGAAAGGTCCACGGGCGTCGCTTGGTGAGGAAGCGATGGTACGGGTCCAGGGAGGCGAATTTACTTCACAATCCGACGGGCTTTCGGGTTTCGACGGCCGCCCGCGGAGACCAGCCAAACTTGTCCAAGTACCCGATTTTTACATGGGAAAATATGAAGTCTCTTTTGAGAACTTTCACCAGGTCATGCAGCGCCGCAGTTACGTCATGAACGCGAATTTCGAGGCAGAAATCCCCGGCAAAGCACCTATGACCAATGTGAGTTTCTACGAGGCACTCGAATATTGCGAACGAATCGGCGGCCGATTGCCCGTGTTTGACGAGTACCTTTATGCGGCCACCAACGGCGGTCAAACAAAATTTCCCTGGGGAGATGAAAAACAGGGGATGGACGGTTGGCAATCGCGGGAGATTGGCAAACCGGAATTCGATCTCACCCTGCGCAAGCCGGAGGTTCACAATTTATTTTCGTCGGTGCTCGAATGGACGCAAGATGTCGACATCCTGATCAGCAAGCGGACAGGCGCCGCGATCAAACAACCATTCTTTTCAGAATATAAGGACTCGCGGATTGTCGTGGGCGGTCCACCCGAATGTATCAAAGCGGCCCTACCGAGTTCGGTCTCTTACATCGGGCCGGGATTTTTTCTGGACGTCCAGCCAACCTCGGTCGATTGCCGGGGGTTGGGATTTCGTGTCGTCAAGAGTATTACGCCACGCCTCGGAGCCGGCCAAACTTTCGATAAAAAAACGGCCAACGCTGATTGAGTCGTTGGCCGTCGCCATAGATACATCGAGCGGAAAGGACCCGATCGAAAGTAGCCAACAGCCCGTTACTTGCTGGTTTCTCCCGTGGCAGCTGGAACCGGAGGCGTGCTTTCGGCTTTCCCTCCCGATTCCGGTTTGTTGTCGGGCTCGGGCGGGGGAACCTCCTCCGGCACTAACATCCCACTGCGTAACAGTTGATACTTGATGTCCTGGCCGGAGACTTTGCGGGTGAGGTGCGTTGCATCTAACGTAATATTTTCGTTTAACAAGTATTGGGCCGGCTTCGACTTTAACTTGATCGCAATTCGAATGTTGCGGGGCGGCTTGCCTGGATCAGGAGTGAACCTGAATTCCAGGCACTGGAAATAATTCGTCGAATTCGGGATCGGAACATTGAAAACGTCAAGAAACAGGCAATTCTGATTCTGAACGGGTAGATCCGGATTCATTTCATACACGTCGGCAGCTCCCCCGCCCTCGGTGACAACCCGGAACAGGTAGTCATTGGAGGCATCGGGTAGATTGCAGTTACATTCGGTGGCCGAAGACTTGCAACCGGTGTTGGCAACGGCGTGGTCATAAATCAACGTGACGGACGACGGTTTACTGCAGTCACGGGGAGAGTCACAGGTGACCGTGGAATAGCACCACAGTGTTCCGTTGGTCCATAACAGCCGGTTTGGACACTCGACTGCAGAAACTGCTGATGTCACCAATAGACAGGCGACCATTACGGCAAGCGTTCTGGTGTTTACAAAAATCATGGTCGTGTTCTCCAGGATTGAATGTGATCCTGCATTCTAGTTGAATCGCGACACGATGCAAAAAAGCCCGGGAAAATTGGCAGCCGCTGCAAACAGGTGTTACTGACCTGAATGTTCCCGTCCAACCCGACCAGGTAAATGGCGTTATTCCGAGGTTAACGAAGGCGCCGTTTTGGCAGTTGCGGCAGGTACGATTTCAGCCAGTTGACGGCGGTTGGCGAACCATGCGATCGCGCCACACGCGGAAACCAATAGCAGGGCGAATCGAAAAGCAAAGGCGACGACCACACCGTTTTCGGTTGGCTCTGCCGCCTGGGAAAAACTCTGGTACAAAAAGTCCAGTGCAAATTCCATTCCTCCCAGCCCGCCGGGAAGCGGCACGGCGTTCGCCACCATGGCAATTGGCTCAATCAAAAAATGCTCTGAAAACGTCGGGTGGGCTCCGGCAATCCCGGAAGCAATTGCAAAAATGGTAATTGCAAAACAAACGTTAACTCCCAGGCTCAACACAATCGCAATCAGGATTGCGTCAGGGCGTTTGGCGTAACCCAGAAATACGTCGGCCAACCGTGCGACTACTTCGCCAATCCTGGGAACATGAATCAGCTGTCGATAGATCGGCGTCTGTGTGATCTTGGGCATCAGCAGCAATGTAAACAAGCCGGCGAAACCGACGATCGAAACGACCGTGGCGATTCGGGCAGCAAATTTGACCGCCGCCAACTTGGTCGGGTTCAACGAATTAATCGTGGAAAAATCAAACACCATAAACGCAATGGCGGCGACCGAAAACATCGTCAGGAGCCCGATGATTCGGTCTGCGACGACCGAGCCGATTGCTTGCGGTGTTTTGTCCTTCAGCTGTCGGCAAACGTAAAACGCTGCGCAGCGAATCGCCCCCAATTACACCGAACGCAAACAGGTTGAAAAAACAGCCGATGAATCCGATTCGCGTAGCGTCGACAAATGAAAATGGCAAATCCAGGGCCCGAACCATGACCCGCCACCGCCAAAACCCCAGCCAGTGCGCTGCAAAACAGGCAACGACCGCCAGACCCAGCCAGCGCCAGTCTTTGGGACCCTGAGCAATCGTCTGGAATTGATCGTCTTGCCACGCTTTGTTGAACAACCACGCCAGAATGCCAATCGACATTCCAAATTTCAACAAAGTGATAAGGACGCGGTTCACAGGAAATAAAGTTGGTAGGAGTCCGGGAGTAACATGCTGCGGTTGGCAAACGCCAAATTGTGCCCCATGGTTGTCGATTCCCGGGTCAAAAGTTGGCTTTTTCGATCTTAACCGACGAGCTTTGTAGCACGTGTAGCGATAAAGCAGTCGATGAGCGGGGAAATCAAATCGTCCTGATCTGGCCAATTGTCTTCAAAAAAGCCGGTGATGACATAGCCGGCTGCGATTTGACCGCCAATTTGATCGGCCAGCGAATGCCCAAACGACAGTGGTTCACCGTTGGCAATCATCTTCCTTTCATGTCCTCACTCAGACTCTCCGCGTCGGAATAGGGGATCTTGTGTTTGGCAACCAGGTTTTTCTTTTCGAATTCTTCGTAATCGAAAATGTAAATCAAAGGATTATCGAATCCGGAAAGCAGATTTCCACCCGGTCGCGTCACGCGAAACGCTTCCTGCCAAACCGGCAATATCTCGGGCGCAAACGTGTTGGAGCAGGGATGCACGATCAAGTCAAATGAATTGTCGTCAAAGGCAGAGAGGTCCGACATCAGGCCCAGCACGGTTTTGATTTGCAATCCTTCTCGTCGCGCGACCAATTGATCCTGTTCCAGCTGCCGCGGGCTATTGTCCAACACCGAAACCCTGGCGCCTGCGGCTGCCAGCAGCGGAGCCTGTTGACCGCCCCCGCCGGCCAGGCACAAGACGTCTTTGTCTTTAAGCGGCAACAGCCACGATTTGGGAACCCGTTTCGTCGGCGTCAGCACAATGCGAACGTCGCCACCGCGGGCTCTTGCGACTTCCTCAGGCGATACGGGCACGGTCCATGGATTTTTCCGTTCAACTTGAACGTCCCATGCGCCTCGATTGTAGGCGACGATATCTTGTTCTGGTTTTTTCATGATCCACTCGAAAACGCGCCGATGGCCAAACAGTACTTATGAAAACAGGGCGACGCTCGCCGTGAATCCGTGCAAGAAATTCTTTCCACTCACCGGTCCAATCTCTCCGGCTGCGAAAAACCCACCAAGGGGAATATCGTGCAGTCTGTCGGAGATCAGCCGGGCGTCGTGATCTGGATTTGGGAACATGTTCTGGCCGCGACCATTACACGAAAACAACAGGGCGCCAGCTGGTTCGGCCGTCCTGCGATTGTGGAGCATCTGGTCCAATTCCGCAGTTGCCGACTCGTGATCACGAATGTGAAATTGAACCGTTTGCCCGGGACGCATGAAGTCTCCAATGCCGATCCAACCGTGTTCGTCGTCGATCCCCACCACATTACGGATCAGGAAGTCGCCGTATGAGAATTTGTCCTGGTATTCGCTGATGACCCGTCCTAAATGGAGTCCGTTTTGGACCAATTGCTGATCGCGAACGGGCAGCGTGTCAAATAGTTTCTTGAGTTGCACCAAAGCGGGTTGGCCACCGAGCGTCTGAATGATGTTGCGTTCGGACGCGGTGATGACCAGCGGCTCGCCAATCGGCCGACATCCCTGGGAAACGATCGGTTCGATTTTGACGTCACCGCTTATTCTGACGACAACGGCACCGGACTCGAAGACCTGGTCGTTCCAGAAGATACGCGCCTCTCCAGGCGCAAAAGCGCCGCTGGCCATCCCGCCAATAATCCGAACTCCCGGTCGATCCTCATTAAATCTTTCAAGTAAACCGTCAACCGGAAAGTCAAATGGTTCGCCGAGCAACAACAAACTGCAATCGACCGGCCATGGACCGTCGACCGATGCGGGCCAGCCGACAATCGCACCACCGTCCGGGCTACGCTCAAATGTCAGATGCATGGGTATGATTTCCGCAGCAGGCAGCCGTGCCGTCCAAACGGCGATTCCCGCTTCTTCTTCGTATTCGCGACGATCGCAGACGACCGACTGGCAACTCGTTCCCAAGACCACGGTTGAATTCAGCGCGGCATACAGCTTGCCCAGGTGCGCGTCCAGTTGCTCAGGCGTGTAGCCAGCGACAAAAGCAAACGCCAAATCATTCTTGTCCGCCGCGGAACTGGCAACGGCTTGCCCAACCTCAGCAATGGCAGTTTCAAGAGAAGGGTTGATTGCAACGGCACTCGCAAACCGGTTAGCAACAGGCATGTCAAAGTCGATTCATTTAGTTTGATGGAAAACGTTGAGTGTTATAGTTTAACGCCCAGCCGCGGGCGTTAGCTATCGTCAGGCTACGTGCCAGGCCGATGTCGGCATCGTCGGCGTGATCCTGCAAAAACCGACAATACCCTTGCGTTGCCGAATTTTGTTCCGTGCTGGCCATATCCTTGTGTAACAGCGTTGTAACAAACCACCCGATTTTGAGAACCACGGGAACAACTCAGCGTTACACTGCGTCTTGATTACATGCACAAAGACATTCTTTATGACGGGAAATCAGATGGTTAAAAATTCGATGGCAGTTTTCGCAGCCAGCTGCCTCGCCTGCGTATTCGCTTGGATTGGGGTGGCCGAGCCTCCCGCGAGCACGCCTGCAACCGGGACTGCCGCCACGCAATCCAATCGAGTTCGGACATGGAGTTCGACTGCCGGGCAAGCTCCACTGCGAACCTTCACATCGGAATTGCCTCACTGGAAAGCGGAGCCACTGGTCCGTTCCGAGACACCCAATGTCTCCAACACTGATTTTGAAGCCCACCTTGAGCGATTGAAGCAAAAACTGCCGCATGACGATTTTCACATCGTCATTCAAAAGCCCTTTGTCGTGATCGGTGACGAAGCACCCGAAGTCGTCAGTCTCCGTGCGGAGCGGACCGTGAAATGGGCGGTCGAACTCCTCAAGCAGGAATATTTTCCAAACGATCCACACCAAATCATTGATATTTGGTTGTTCAAAGACAAAGCGAGTTACGAGCAACATAACAAGCAGCTATTTGGATCGTTGCCCACGACGCCGTTCGGCTTCTATTCTTCCGCCAACAAGGCACTCGTCATGAACATCAGCACGGGTGGAGGTACCTTGGTCCACGAAATCGTACATCCGTTTATCGAAAGCAATTTTCCGGATTGTCCTTCGTGGTTCAACGAAGGTTTGGCGTCACTTTATGAGCAGTGTGGGGAAAAGCACGACAGGATATGGGGACAAACCAACTGGCGGTTAAGAGGACTGCAGGGTGTCATCAAATCCGGGCGGTTGGGGAGTTTTGAAGAATTGTGTTCGACGACTTCGCGCGAATTTTACGACGATGACCGCGGAACCAATTACGCGCAGGCCCGGTACCTCTGTTACTACTTGCAGGAGGAGGGATTGCTTCACGACTTTTACCACAAATTCAGGAAAAACGTCGATCAGGACCCATCGGGCTATCAAACGCTCAGCGATACGCTCGGCCACCCGGACATGGAAGAATTTGAACGCGATTGGCAGGCATTCGTCTTGAAGTTGCGGTTTTAGGCTGCATTTCGCACAAGTAGGCCGTTAACGAGGTCACAACCCATTCCGCAACGGCGTTAACTAATTACATCCTCGATTGGACTCCGTAATTTAATCGGGCCTTTGATTTGCGACCGTTGTCCTAACGCAGAGGGAATCCACATCGGAAAAACGAGTTAGCCCTGGTTCGGTGGACCCTCAGTTGGAAGCGGATCGCCCGTCGGAAATCAACGTGACTTCGACGTTCCGATCCTTGAAAAGCGAATGAAGTGAGTGGGCTGGCTCGCCCCTGGCGATGGAGGTCAAACGGACCCGTGTCAAATTCTTGAATGCCCTCAAGACCTCAGGATCCGCCAGCGGAATGCGTTGGATGTCGATTTCGTCGACGCGATGAAAGATGGTCTTTCCATTGGAAGAGAACGATTCAATTTGGTTTCTGAGTAACGTTGGACCAACGTATTTGTAGGTTATTGAAACCGAGTGGGGGCTTCAGAAAAAGCCGAGCAGATTTGTCGTGAACAACTTTCTGCCGTCAGTCGCCTTGCTCAACTCCACACTCGTTGGTCCGTCGAGCGAGTCAAGCAATTGATCGATCAACCTGCTTTCTCTTTGAAACTCCGCAGCGTGCATCGTGATGTATGCACATAAGCCCGCCACTCCCAGCATTGCGGCCATTAGCGTGGACAGACGAAAACGAAAAAGTCTCTTCATGATCACAACTCGTTAAGGGACGATTGCAGCTTCACTGGACCCTTTTGATTATCGTGAGTCAGCCTGATAAATGCGATTCTAAAGTTGAGGTTGTTACACTCACTTTACAATTGGCCGGAAGGTGGGAAATGACGTACTGCACAGCTGGAATCGACAGTGAATTTCCCACCAGGGGCCACAATCTGGAATACGGCCAGTCAGGTAGCACGTATTTCCGGCCGAAACCAAGCTGCCACAGGATCTCGCGCGGAGAAAATCGGCGGAGGCCGTCGGTGGTTAGCATATAGGAGCCGCTGTGTACGGGGCTGCGTCCGTAAGCCGATGTAAAACAAGCGGTTTTCGTTGTTTGCCCGTGCGTGACGACATTTAACGATTTTTCGAACTTCTTCGCGACCGACGCGGAAACCAACAGATCGTTCAAAGCAGGCTGTGATTCCAAGGGAGCCCGTTGCTGTTCGTCACATTCAATCGGTTGCCATCGCTTTAACGGAGTTTTCGCCGCGA